>NZ_UWYY01000004.1 GCF_900608595.1 Promicromonospora panici
CACGTCACGAGCTCGCGCCCCTCGTGGCTCACCGTCACCGTGAGCGGCCCGACTTCCGCGGGCAGGTCGTGCGCCAGCTGAGCCGGGCGCGCCGGGTCGGCGTCCACGACGTCGGCCGCGATCACCCGACCGCCCGCCGACAGCGTCACCTCGACCCCCGCCAGGGGACGCGACACGACGACGCCGGTCCGCGCCGTCGTACCCGAGCGGGTACGCAGCCGCTCCAGGCGGACGGCGGCGTCCAGGGTGGCCCGGTCCACCGGCCCGACCTCGCGGAACGGGTACCAGAACTGGGAGAACACCTTGGTCTCGCCCGGGGCGAGGTAGGCGAAGTCCGGCTGGTTGTCCGTGAACACGCCGGCCATCAGCTCGACGTAGTGGGAGTCGTCGTCGGCCAGGTTCTCGTCCCAGGCGTGCCCGAACGGGGCGTTGCCCCAGGTCCACTGCTTCTTGCCCGGGGAGAGCGCGCGGTCCGCGACGTGCACGAACCCGAGCCCCGCCGCGTGGTCGTACCCGCCGAAGAATTCATCGGAGCTGTGCAGGACCATGTACGACGTCGGTACCGGGATGTTGCGGTACCAGTCGAGCCGGTCGCCGGTGAGCTCCACGCCGCCGGCCGCCGTGCGGACCTCATCGGCCAGCGCCGGGTAGTCGACGCCGTAGTAGGGGCGGTCCGCCTGCGGGAACGCGGTCACCGCGCGCCGCGCGTGGTCGGCCACGTACGTCACGTCGTGCGGGAAGAACGACTGGTAGTCGTCATCGACCTTGGCCGCGACGTTGGCCCACCACAGGAACGACTGCGGCAGCTCGCTGCGGTTGTACAGCCGCACCGTCAGCTCCAGCACCGCGCTGTCGGGACGCAGCCGCACCCCGTGCATGCCCTTCATCCGGGTGAACGGGTCGTGGTCGGAGCACCAGACGACGACGGCGCCGTCCGGCTCCTCCTCGATCTCGACGTCCACCGGCAGGTAGGTCGCCGGGCGGTGGTGCTGCGGCCAGTTCAGCTCCACGCCGCCGGCCACCCAAGGGCCTGCCAGGCCCACCAGCGCCGGCTTGATCACCGGGTTGGTCCAGAAGAAGTCCTGGCCGCCGGCGCGCTCGCGGGCCACGTGGATGCGGCCGCCGAGCTCCGGCAGCACCACGATGCGCAGCCACTCGTTCTCCAGGTGCACCGCGCGCCATTCCCGCTGGTGAGACTCGTCCGCGATCTGGTGGTGGAACGGCAGCGGGTACACCCGGCCGGACGACCCCTGGTACACCCTGCGGTCGAGGTACGCCGGGAACCGGTCGGGGGGAAGGGGCTCGTACGTGGTCAGGGTGAGCGGCGCCACCCAGGCGGCCGCGGCCCGGCCGCCCAGGTCGTCGGGCCGGTCAGGAAGGTCGAGCACGGACTCCACATCGAGCATGTGACCGACGCTACGAACCCGGGGCGGGCCCCGGGAAGCACGTATCGACTCACTTGCCTGGACGATCCGACGATCCGCCGCTCGGTGACTCGCCCGCTTCCGCGTGCCCGACCGTGGGGCTACGCTCCAAGGGTGCGAATCCGCGACGGCTTCCCGGGACAGCGCCTGCGGGTGCTGCCGTCCGCGGTGTCGCGCGCGGCGTCGGCGACGGGGCCGACCTCCCGGCTGCTGGTCACGGACGCGGGCTATTTTCCACATGCCACGAACCACGGGCGGGTGCGCAGGAACGGCGCCATCGGCACCATCGTCATCGTGTCCGCCGCCGGGCGCGGGTGGTGCCGCACGCCGGGCGGCCTGCACCGGATCGCGGCCGCCGAGGCCCTCGTCATCCCCTCCGGCGTGCCCCACGAGTACTGGGCGGACGACGACGATCCATGGACGATCTGGTGGATGCACGCCCGTGGGCCCGACGCGGACGAGTTCGAGCGCCACCTGGCCGGACGCGCCGGACCGGACGACGTCGCCGTCGTCGAGGTGCACGACCTGGTCCGCGTGGTGGCCGACCTCGAACGCGTGGTCGACGCGCTCGAGACGGACGAGACCTACCCCAGCCTGCTGCGCTGCGCGGGCGCCGCCTGGTCGGTGCTCGCCCAGATCGGGGCCGACGCCGCCGCCGGGAGCCCGGTCCGCGGCGAGCCCATCCGGGCCGCGCAGGAGTACCTGCGTACGCACCTGGACACCGTCGTCGAGGTGGCGCAACTGGCCCGCCGGTTCGGCCTGAGCACCTCGCACTTCTCCGCCCGCTTCCGGGCGGCGACGGGCGGCGGCGTCGTCGAGTACGTCAAGCGGCTGCGGATGGCGCGCGCGTGCGAGCTGCTCATCACCACCGAGCTGCCGGTCGCCGACATCGCGCGGTCGGTCGGCTACCCGGACCCGTTCTACTTCTCGCGCCAGTTCCGCAGCGTCCACTCGTGCAGCCCCACAGACTTCCGCCGCGGGCGCTGACTCTTCGCGCCGCTCGTCGGATCATCCAGGTAAGGGCGTCGGGTTCTGCATTCCGCGGCGCCGTCGGTGCACGCTTTGCTGAGCAGGTTCCTCCTTCGGCATCCGCCGAACCGACGACGACGTCAGGAGACCTGGATGTTCACCGTACGTACCTGGGCGGCGAGGACGTGTGCCGCCCTGCTCACCACAGCCCTGGCCGCGACGGGCCTGGCGGCCGGCGCCGCGGCGTCCGCGCCTGGCCCCGCCCCCGCCGTCGGGCAGCCGCCGTCGAGCCCGAGCCCCACGCCCTACCAGGGCTGGAACACCTACTACGGCCTCGGCGGCGACTTCGGCGCCGACGAGGTGCTGGACGTGGCCGACTTCCTGGTCTCGTCCGGCCTGGCCGAGGCGGGCTACGACATCGTGTGGCTCGACGGCGGCTGGCAGGCCGACGTGCCCCGCGGCGACGACGGCCGCCTGCAGGGCGACCCTGAGCGGTTCCCCGACGGCATGGCTGCGCTGGCCGACGCCATCCACGACCGCGGCCTGCGCGCCGGCATCTATACCGACGCCGGCCCGTACATCCCCGGGACGTGCGGCCTCGGCAGCGGCGGCCACTACCAGACCGACGCCGACACCTTCGCCGAGTGGGGGTACGACGCCGTCAAGGTCGACTTCCTGTGCGGCATCACCGCGGACCTCGACCCGGAGACCGCGTTCACCGCGTTCGCCGAGGCGCTGCGGAACAACAGCTCGGGCCGGCCGATGATCTTCAACCTCTGCAACCCGGTCACCTCCCCGGACTGGGGCGACTACCCCGAGGAGCAGCAGTCCACCTGGTCCTGGACGTACGCGCCGGACATCGCGGAGTCCTGGCGCACCTACACGGACGTCGGATTCGTGGGGCAGATCCAGTTCAAGGACGTGCTGCGCAACTTCGACGCCAACGCGCGGCACCCAGAGGTCGCAGGTCCCGGGCACTTCAGCGACCCGGACTACCTGGGCCCGGAGCTCGGCATGACCACCGAGGAGTTCCGCACCCAGATGTCGCTCTGGACCATCGCGGCGGCGCCGCTGATCATCTCCAGCGACCCGCGCACGCTCAGCCAGGAGTCGTTGGACATCCTGCTCGACGACGACGTGCTGGCCATCGACCAGGACCCGCTCGGGATCCAGGGCACGCGCGTGGGCGCGGCCGGCACCACGGAGACCTGGGCCAAGCCGCTGGCGGACGGCTCGGTCGCCGTCGCGCTGCTGAACCGCGGCGACCGGCCCGCCGAGGTCTCGACCACCGCGCGCGACCTGGGGCTGCGCGGCCGGTCGTTCGCCGTGCTGGACACATGGACGGATGCCCGCACGCAGTCGGCGGGCACGGTCCGCGCCGCGGTTCCGGCGCACGGGGCCGCCCTGCTGCGGATCACGCCGAGCCGGGCCGACGGCGTCCCGCGCCTGGTCGCCGCCCCGCCGACGTTCACCGCCGTCGGGACGGACGACGTCGCGCCGACCACCGACCTCCTGGCCGCCGCCGGCGACCGGCTCACGACCGAGGTGACGCTGCACAACGACGGCAGCACGCCGGTCCGCCGTCCTTCGGTCGAGCTCACGGCACCCGAGAGCTGGGTCGTCAGCCCGGCCGGCCCGGCACCGCGCGTGGTGCGCCCCGGCGACTCGGCCACGGTCGCGTTCACCGTGGACGTCCCGCCGGGCACCGGCACGGGCGGCTACGACGTCGCCGCGACGGTCACGTACGCGAGCAGCCCGGCCGGCACGACGCCTCCGTCTCGCGTGACGGTCGCCCCCGCGGCGCCTTCCGGCACCGGCGTCGTGCTGTCGCGACACGCGTGGGTGAGCGCGAGCAGCGGCTGGATGGAGCCGACCGTGGACGAGAGCGTGGGCGGCGGCTCGCCGCTCACGGTGGCCGGCACGGTGCACCCGACGGGGGTCGGCGTCGCCAGCCCGTCCCGGATCCGGTACTACCTGGGTGGTGGATGCACCCGGCTCACGGGCGGCGTCGGCATCGACGACGTCGTGAACAACGTCGGACCGGAGGGCGGCACCGCGACCTTCGAGGTGGTCGGCGACGGCGAGACGCTCTGGTCGAGCGGCGTCGTGACGCGCGGCACGGAGGTCCCCTTCGACGTCGACGTGACCGCCGTCCGCGACCTGACCTTGCGTGTGGGCGACGCGGGCGACGGCGGCTACAACGACCGCGCCGACTGGCTGTCCCTGACGGCCACCTGCTGACCCCTCAGGATGGGCCCACGCCCGCCGAACTGGATACCGTGGTCGCCATGAAATCCGCCGAGCTACTGGACCTGTGCCTCGCGCTGCCCGGGGCCGAGGACACCGACCCCTGGGACGAGGGCGGCGGCGTCATGAAGGTGGGTGGCAAGATCTTCGCGTTCGTGGGCGCCGAGACGCTCGGCGTGAAGGTGGCCCGATCCACCGACGAGGCCCGCGAGTGGTACGTCCGCTACCCGGATCACGTCTCGACGATGGCGTACATCGGCCGGAACGGCTGGATCACCGTGCGCCACGACGACGGCGTCGTGCCCGACGACGAGGTCGACGAGCTGGTCGACATCTCGTACACCGCCGTCGTGGCGAAGCTCCCGAAGCGCCTGCGCCCGCGACCCTGAACTACGGGGCCGTGCACCCGCCGTGCGGAACGCCTCGTCAGTACGTCGCGCGGGGTGCGCGCGGCGGGACGTACCGGGTGAACTCCGCGTCGGTGTCCACGAAGATCGTCTCGAAGCTCTCGTCCCACGTCGCCACGACCTGGGTCTCCGGTGGCAGAGCGGCGGCAGACCTGCCCGTGGCGCGTGGGTTGAGCGGCGGCCAGGTGCCCGTCCGCACACGCCGTTCGAGAGCCTGGACCGCGACGATCTCCTCCGCCGCGGTCACGGTCGGGTGCCCGCCGCGCGCGACCCACAGGTTGCGGATGTCCCCGCCCTCGGCGCGGACGTGGTCGGTGTAGGAGCGGATGTCCGCCGCCGGGGCGCCACCGTCGCCGGTGGCGTGCACCGTGAGGATCGGGACGTCGAGATCACCGGAGGCGGTGTGCGCGGCCATCCGCGCCCGCGCGACGGGATCGGCGTCGTGCCGCGTCCCGGCGTCCAGGGCGTCGAGGTCCGCCCGGAGCCGGTCCTTGCCCAGGCCCGCCGCCTCGTACGCCGCTTCCACGGTCCGGCGTTCCGCGGAGCGGTGGAACAGCGCGTGGTAGTCGACGCCGGCGTTCGTCGACGGGTTCCCGCCGAACGTCTCGGCGATGTGCGCGCGGTCCGCGGGCCCGTGCCCGTTGAGGTAGGCGTTCACGACCCATTCGCTCAGCGCGTGGGCGGCTTCCAGCGGGTCCTCCGGGCGAGGGCTCGCGAAGTCGAACCAGGCGGGGACCTGGACCAGCGATCCTGCCAGGGCCATGCGGGCGTTCGCCTCGGGGTCGAACGCCTCGGGCTCGCCCAGCGCCTCGTACGCGGCGCCGGTCAGGGCGGCCTGCGAAGCCTCCGGGTCGGTCGGGTTCACGATCTCGACCGGGTTGCCGTTCTCGTCCACCAGGTCGTCGAACAGGAGGGTCATCGCCGCGTACTGCACGTCGAGGGCGGCGTCCCAGCCGCCGACCGGGTCGAATCCGGCGGACGTCCCGAGCAGGCCGTCCACCCGCGGGTCCTGCTCCGCGTGCAGGGCCGCGATCCCGCCACCGAAGGACTGCCCGTTCGCGAGCGTCGTGTCCGGCTCGCCGATCTCGTCTGCGAACCAGTCCAGGACGTTCTCCTGGTGGTCGACGGCGTCGGGCAGCGTGTAGCCGAATCCGTCGTCGCCGAACATCGAGCCGGCGAGCGCGTAGCCCTGGCTCGTCAGCCACTCCTCGGTACGGGGGTTGTTGGCGAGCTGGTCAGGGACCTCGAAACCCAGCTGCGCGAACTGCGTGGGGAAGTAGCCGTGGGCGAACAGCACGAGGGTGCCATTCCAGTCGTCCGGTACGAGAGCTCGGAAGTCCGCGCCGTCGATCGTTCCGGTGTACTCGACGACCTCGCCGGACACCGGCTCCGCGACAGCGGCGGGCAGGGCCGATGCCGTCATGGTCAGGGCGAGGGCCGATGCCACGGCCACCGAACGTACATGCTTCATTGAGTCGCTCCTCGGTGAGCGGCACGCCCGATGCGCGCCTCCTGCACGGTTCGACGATCCACCGACGGTGAACTCACCGCCGTTCCGGCCACAACGAGACCAGCGTGTCCGCCTGACGACAAGATCCTTCGGCGACGACCGAAAACGCCCCGGCACTTTCCGGGGCGCTAGCTGGCCGGCACCCCGATACAGGCCGGGGCGTCGTCGAGCAGCTCCACTAGGTGCGGCGCCGGCGAGTCCGAGCGTTCCCCCGAATTGGTGACGACCGAGACCACCCAGTCCGCTGCGCCGTCGGGCGCGACCGGCACCGCCACCAGCCGGGCGGCCTGCGGCTTGGCCGCGACGTGCCGCGGCACGAGCGCGACGCCGAGGCCGCGGTCGACCAGGTCGAGCAAGGTGTGCACGTCGTTGACGGTGAACCGCACCCGGCGGTGCACGCCCTGCGCGGCGAACGCGTCGTCGTTGAGCTGGCGCACCGCCCAGGACGCGTGGAAGTCGATGAAGCTCTCACCGCCCAGCTCGTCCCGGTCCACGCCTGGGCGGGACGCCAGCGGGTGCTCCGGCGGGCACAGCAGGACCACGGGCTCCTGGCCTAGCACGGTCCGCGGCAGCACGCCCACGTGGTCGGGCGTCGCGACGAACGCGGCGTCGAGGTCGCCGTCGCGCACGTCGGCCAGCAGCTCGTGCGAGCCCGCCTGGGTGAACGCGATCTCTACCCGCGGGTAGCGGCGGTGGAAGCGTTCGAGCAGCGAGGAGACGTCGACGACGCCGAGGCACTGCTCCGCCCCGACCCGCAGCGTCCCGGCGAGCTCGCGCGAGACCTGGACCACCGCGTCGCGCGCCTCCGTCGCGGAGGAGAGCATGGACCGGGCGAAGGGCAGCAGCGCCAGGCCGGCCTCGGTGGGCTCGACCTTGCGTGTGGTCCGGGTGAACAGCTTGGTGCCCAGCTCGACCTCGAGGTTGCGGATCGCGGCGGACAGTCCGGACTGGGAGACGCCGGTGACCTCGGCGGCACGGGTGAACTGGCGCTCGTCCGCGAGCGCGACCAGGTATTCCATCTGACGCAGTTCCATTTATCAATACCAGTTCTAAGAATAATGATGGGGAGTTGTTGGACTTCTAGGTTATCGCTTTCTAGTCTCGGTTCCGAACCCCGTTGTGACACGAGAGGCAACTCATGCAGCAGCGCACCATCGGCGGCCGTGCCGTCTCCGCGATCGGCCTCGGCGGCATGCCGATGTCCATCGAGGGCCGGCCCGACCGCGACCGCTCGATCGCCACGATCCATGCCGCCGTCGACGCCGGCGTCACCCTCATCGACACCGCTGACGCCTACCACCTGCACGCCGACGAGGTGGGCCACAACGAGGAGCTCATCGCCGAGGCTCTGCGCTCCTACGGCGGCGACACCTCCGGCGTCCTCGTGGCGACCAAGGGCGGGCACCTGCGTCCCGGGGACGGGTCCTGGACCAAGGACGGACGGCCCGAGTACCTCAAGGAGGCCGTGAAGGCGTCGGCCAAGCGGCTCGGGGTCGAGGCCATCGGCCTCTACCAGTTCCACCGGCCCGACCCGAACGTGCCCTACGGCGACTCCGTGGGCGCCATCCGCGACCTGCTCGACGACGGCGTCATCGAGATGGCGGGCATCTCCAACGCGAACCCGGACCAGATCCGGCAGGCGCAGGACATCCTGGGCGGCCGCCTCGTCTCGGTGCAGAACCAGTTCTCGCCGCGGTTCCGCTCCTCGCAGCCCGAGCTCGAGCTGTGCGCGGAGCTGGGCATCGCGTTCCTGCCCTGGAGCCCGCTCGGTGGTATCTCGCTGGCCCGTTCGGGCGAGCTGGGCGCCGAGTACTCGGCGTTCCTCGAGGTGGCCGAGGCGCACGGCGTCTCCCCGTTCCAGGTGACGCTGGCCTGGGAGCTGGCGCTGGCGCCCGTCGTCGTGCCGATCCCCGGGTCGTCGCGGCCTGCCAGCATCACCGACTCCGCCGCGGCGGCGGAGCTCCAGCTCACCGACGACGAGGTCGCGCGGCTGTCCGCGGACGCAGCCTGAGCCGGTCCGGCTCACCTCACCACCACAGGAGAAAACTGCCTTGAAGACCTTCACCCTGCCCGGGACGGAGCTCACCGTCCCGAACGTCGTCCTGGGGCTCATGCGGATCCAGGAGAAGACGGACGAGGAGGTGCGCACCCTGGTCAAGACAGCCAGGGACGCCGGGATCTCGTTCTTCGACCACGCCGACGTGTACGGCTCCGGCCCGCACGGCTGCGAGAAGCGGTTCGCGGAGGCGATGCAGCTGACGTCGTCCGAGCGCGAGCAGATCGTGCTCCAGACGAAGGCCGGCATCGTGCGCGAGGGGCCGTACTTCGACTTCTCGTACGAGCACATCATCGAGTCCGTGAACGGCTCGCTGGCCGCGCTCGGCACCGACTACATCGACATCCTGCTGCTGCACCGCCCGGACGCGCTCGTCGAGCCCGACGAGGTGGCGCGCGCGTTCGACGAGCTGTCGGCGTCGGGCAAGGTGCGCTCGTTCGGCGTCTCCAACCACACGCCGGGCCAGATCGAGCTGCTCCGCAAGTCCGTGTCGCAGCCGGTCGTCGCCAACCAGCTCCAGCTGTCGGTGACGCACGCCCCGCTCGTGGCGCAGGGTGTGGCCGCGAACATGCAGGCGCTGGACCAGTCGATCAGCCGCGACTCCGGCACGCTCGACTACTGCCGCCTGAACGACATCACGGTGCAGGCCTGGTCGCCGTTCCAGGCCGGGTTCTTCAACGGGGTGTTCCTCGGCTCGCCGGACTACCCCGAGCTGAACGCCGTGATCGACCGGCTCGCCGCGAAGTACGACGTGCCGGCGATCGCCGTCGCGACCGCCTGGATCACGCGCCACCCGGCGCAGATGCAGGTAGTGCTCGGTACGACCAACCCGGATCGAGTGGCGGGCGCCGCCCTCGGCTCGGACGTGCCGCTGACCCGCGCGGAGTGGTACGAGATGTTCCGCACGGCGGGCTACACGGTGCCGTAGCCCGGTTCGACGCGGCGGCAGCACCTGCCTGCCCTCGGGGGAACGTATGCGCCCGGGGAGAGGTAACGGAGAAGGAGCATTGCTACCTGTCCGTTACCCCTCCCCGGGCGTAGGCATTTTCCTGCGGGCCAGCCCAGCCCAGCCCGGCGCAGCTCACCTCAGCCGAAGACCACGTCCGCGCAGTTGTAGAACGCCTCCGGGCTGTCCGACCGGGTCCAGATCGAGTAGATGATGTGGCGGCCGGACTTGTTCGGCAGCGTCGCGTCCCAGTAGTACTCGTCACCCTGCGGGCCGCCCGGGCGCAGGGGCGGGTCGGTCACCTCGTTGAACGGCACGGGCTCGAGGTCGTCCCAGGCGAGCGGCTGGTCCGGGTCCCAGCCGTCCTTGGTGATGTACTGCGACCAGGTGCCCGGGTGCCTGGCCCAGGCGTTGTACTGGAAGGTGATCGTCTGGCCGGCCGTGAGCGCCGTCGTCGGCCACTGGGTGCCGGGCTCACGGAAGGCGGAGAACGACTCCTGCGGGCCGCACAGGTGCCCGTCCGGGACGACTTCCTGGTGCTGCCCGTTCGCGTTGCTGAGCAGATTGCCGAACCAGTTGTAGAACGGGTAGTTGCCGTTCACCGCCAGCGCGTTCTGGCACATCGGGTTCTGCGGGTTCAGGTCCCCGCCCTGCCCGTTCTCGATCCCGTCCACGTAGCACGCGTAGGTGCGGGTGGCGGGGTAGGTGAGGCCGCCGTGGGCGAACGCGGCGGGCGGGTTCGGCTGCACGACGACGATCGCCGCCGCGGCCAGCAGACCCAGGGCGGCGACCAGCGCCGTCGCCCGGACCCGGCCGAGTGTCTGGTAGAGAGTCACGTCCAACTCCTTCGTCGGGTACTCCGTGAGATCGGTGTGCTCGATCCTCGGAGCCCGACGAAGGCGGGGACAATCCTCCGTATCGATTAAGCGATCAGGGCGCCACGTTGTGGTTCGACGCGAACAGGTTGGCCGGGTCGTACGTCCGCTTCACCTCGCGCAGCCGGGCCAGGGTCGCCTCGGGGTAGGCGTTGCGGACGTCCTGCTCCGTGGCGGCCCCCATGAAGTTGACGTAGCCACGCTCGCTGACGCCGAGCGCCTCCGCGGTCGACGCCACCCACTCGCTCGCCGCGGGCAGCTCCTCGACGGCGAGCGCGCCCCTGAAGACGACGATCATGAAGGCCGGGTCCCGGTGTGCGAAGGCCGTCGCCGCCGGGTCGACCCGCCCGATCGCACCGCCCATGGCCCGGATGTTCAGTGCGGCGGGGCCGCCCGCCCCGGACACGGCATCGATGGCCGCCGCGGCCCAGGTCTCGTCGGGCGACCACGTGCCCTCGCCGATGAATCCGGTCCGCGTGTCCCCCATCGCGCCGGGCGGCGGACCGCCCGCACCCTCGAACATCGCGGGGTAAGGCATCGCCTGGACACCGTCGAGCACCGGCCCGAGCGCACGCAGCGGGGCGAGCACGTCGTCCGCCTCCGCGGCGGTGCCCGAGTGGACCAGCAGCGCCATGACGATCGGCTTGCCGTGCAGCTCGGCCGGGATCATCGGCGCGGGCGGGGCGAGCATCACGTTCACCATGCCCCCGAACTCGTCGGGCCCCTCGGCGAACGCCCGCAGCACAGTGGTGAGCGCCGTTGGCGTCGGCTCCCAGATCATCATCCCGCCGGTGATCGTGCCCAGCTCGCGCAGGCGCAGGTCCAGGCGGGTCACGACGCCGAAGTTGCCGCCCCCGCCACGCAGCGCCCAGTAGAGGTCGGGGTTCTCGTCGGCGTTCGCCTGCACCACCCGGCCGTCCGCGAGCGCCACCTCGGCGCCCAGCAGGTTGTCGACGGTGAGGCCGTCGTGCCGGCTGAGGAAGCCGATCCCCCCGCCGAGCGTGATGCCGCCGACGCCGACCGTTCCCGTGTCGCCGAACCCGGTGGCCAGGCCGTGGGCGCCGGCCGCGGCGGTGTACGCACCGGCGAGGACGCCGCCCTGCGCGTGCCCGACGCCCGCCGCCTCGTCGATCTCGACGCGGTCCATGAGGCGCAGGTCGAGCACGAGGCCGCCGTCGACGATCCCGTGCCGGGCCTGGTGGTGGCCGCCGCTGCGCACTGCGAGCGGGAGGCCCGTCTCGCGCGCGACGGCGAGCGCCGCGACCACCTCGTCAGTGTTCCGGACGCGCGCGACCGCGGCCGGCGTCCGCTCGGGGCCGCCGACGAACACGGTCGCCGCCTCGGCGAATCCGGCGTCGCCCGGCGTGAGCAGGCGGTCGCCGAGCGCGGCCGCGAGCGGGGCCAGGGCGCCGTCGAGCGCCTCGGGCGAGAGCTGTGTGCTGGTGTTGGTTCCTTGCGTGGCCATCGTTGCGCCTCCGAGTAGATACCGAGCTTGCCGTGGCTAACGTTAGAGATCTAAGCATTAGCCGTCAATGCATTTCGGCGTCGGCCGAACTACCCTCGGTCCATGCAATCAAGCGGGCAGCCCGACGGCGAACCAGGCGGCACGAATCACCCGGCACGGCCGAGCCGGCCCGGGCTGCTCCCGGTCGTGCCCACGATGTGGCAGTCCGTGCAGCGCGTCATGCGCGCGTTCGACGCGCTGCTCTCCGAGCACGGCGGCAGCTGGCAGGTCTGGCACATCCTGCTCGCGCTGCACCAGGGCACGCCGGCCACCCAGCGTGAGCTCGCGTACGCCGTCGGCATCCGCGAGGCCACCCTGACGCACCACCTGCGCGGCATGGAGGACCGCGGGCTCGTGGTCCGCACCCGCGAGGAGTCGAACCGCAGGGTGCAGCGCATCGAGGTCACCGAGGCGGGTGAGAGGCTCTATCAAGAGCTCAAGTCCGCGGCGATCGGGTTCGACCGGACGCTGCGGAACGCGATCGGCACAGAGGAGGCGGACGTCGGTGCCTTTCTGGACACGATCGGCCGCGTCGCCGAGTCCGTGCCCGACCGCGGGCACGGACCGCTCCCGGAGGGCTGGCCGGGCAACCGCCAGAAGTAGGCAGCGGAGCGGGGCACCGGGAATATGTGGTGCCCCAGGCAACTTTGTATGTGTCGTGCAGCACACCCGGGAGCCCCAGACATGACCGCACCATCCACCAGCACCACGGACACGCGGCTCGGGCTGCGCGGCGACCGGGGCCCGATCCTCGGCGCATTGATGCTCTCCACCTCGCTCGTCGCGCTGGACGTCACGATCCTCGCGACCGCCTCGACCACCGTCGCGCGCGAGCTCGGGGCGTTCGAGCAGGTCCCGTGGCTGTTCTCGGCGTACACGCTGGCGCAGGCCGTGACCGTCCCCCTGTACGGCCGCCTGGCGGACGTGTTCGGGCGCAAGCGCGTGATGATGCTCGGGATCGGGTTGTTCCTGCTCGGCTCGGTGCTGTGCGCCGTCGCCTGGAGCATGCCCGCGCTCATCTGGTTCCGCGTGCTGCAGGGCCTGGGCGCCGGCGCGATCCTGCCGATGTCCATGACCATCGCCAGCGACATCTACAGCCTCGCCGAGCGCGCCAAGATCCAGGGCTACCTCGCGAGCGTGTGGGCCGCGTCGTCGGTTCTCGGCCCCACCCTCGGCGGCGTGTTCAGCCAGTTCGTCAGCTGGCGCTGGATCTTCTGGGTCAACGTGCCGATCGCCGCCGTCGCGGCCGTCGTCCTCTGGCGCCGGTTCCAGGAGAAGGCGCGCGAGGGTGAGCGCGAGCCGATCGACTACCTCGGCGCCGTCCTGCTGACGGGCGGGAGCACGGCCCTGGTGCTGGGCCTGCTCGAGGGCGGGCACGCGTGGGGCTGGGCGTCGGTGGAGTCGGTGGGGATCTTCGTCGCCGCGGCGGTGCTGCTCGCGGGGTTCGTCGTGTCCGCCCGCAGGAGCGCGCACCCGATCTTCGACCTGGGCCTGCTGCGGCGCCGGGTGGTCGGGGCGTCGACGGCGGCCGGGCTGGCGGTCGGCGTCATCACGCTCGGCCTGTCCACGTACGTGCCCATCTACGCGCAGGGCGTGCTCGGCGTCGGGCCGCTCGTGGCGGGCTTCGCGCTGGCCGCGCTCCTGGTCGGCTGGCCGCTGGCGGCCACGCTGTCCGGCCGGGTCTACCTGGCGATCGGGTTCCGCTGGACCGCCGTCATCGGCGCGGTGATCGTCCTGCTCGGCGCCCTGCTCACGCTCGGCCTCGGCACCGGCTCCCAGGTCTGGCACATCTCCGCCGCTGTCTTCGTGATCGGGCTGGGTATGGGCCTCGTGGCCGTGCCGACGCTGCTGGCCGCACAGCACAGCGTGGGCTGGAACGAGCGCGGCGCGGTGACGGCCACCAACATGTTCTCCCGGTCGATCGGGCAGGCGGTGGGCGTCGCCGCGCTCGGCGCCGTCGTCAACGCCGTGACCACGGTCGGGGCGGACGGGACGCCCGAAGGCCCGGGCCTGGCCACCGCCATGCACCTCGTGTTCTGGTGCGTGGTCGGCACCGCGGTGCTGATGATCGGCACCGTGCTCCTGCTCCCGCGCGACAACCCGAAGGACGCTCAGCCGGCGACGTCGTGATCGGCGGCGGCCCGGCCGGGCTGCAGGCCGCGCTCACGCTCGGCCGCATGCACCGCCGCACGCTGCTGCTCGACTCGGGCGAGTACCGCAACGCGCCCGCCGAGCACATGCACAACTTCGTGACGCACGACGGCACCCCGCCGGCCGAGTTCCGCGCGGCGGCCCGCGCCGAGCTCGCCGCCTACACGACGGTGACCGTCCGGGGGACGGCGGCGTCCGCCGTCGGGCGGGACGGCGACGAGTTCCGGGTCGAGCTCGGCCCCGATGCGCGGGCCGACGGCGGCGAGCTCGACCCGGCCATCCGTGCCCAGCTCGACGACGCCGGGGTCGCGGTCCGACTCCAAGCCGTCAAGGAGCTGATGCCGAGCGCCGCAGGGGCCACCGTGTCGTTCGCCGATGGTCCCGACGAGGAGGTGGGCGGCGTGTTCGTCGCCGCCGAGCTCGGCCAGCGCGCCCCGTTCGCGGAGCAGCTCGGGCTGGGCCTCCTGCCGTCGGGCGCCGTCGAGGTCGACGCGACGGGGCGTACGAGCGTGCCGGGGGTGTTCGCCGCGGGCGACATGGCGCACACGTCGGCGACGCCGATGCCGCTCGCGTCGGTGCTCACGGCGGCGGCGTCAGGCCTGGTCGCCGCAGCCTCGCTGGACGGCCACCTGCTGGCCGCCGACCACCCCTCCTGACGGTCAGGCGCTGGCGCTCTCGCGGAGGGTGCGGCGTTCGGCCTCGATCCTCAGGAGCTCCTCGAACGCCGCCTGGTAGGTCTCGGTGTCCGCCGGGTCGAGGCGCTGCAGGCGGCTGCGCGCGTCGGCGACCCGCCGCATCAGCCCCATGTCGAGCACACGGTGCACGACCCCCTCGACGAACGCGGGGACGGCCGCCTCCCGGTCCTCGGGGAGCGATGCCACCGACAGCTGCGTGACGATGCCCGCCACCGTCTCCGAGGCCTGCTCCAGCACTGCGCCGACCCATTGCGCCGCGGACACGTCACGCCCGGCCGCCGCTCCCCCGGCCGCCCGGATCGCCGTGTGCACGGCCCGCCAGGCGGGTACGGAGAACGCGTCCTCGCCCAGCGTGTCGAACGACGCGGGCACGTGCTGCGGGTACTGCAGCACGGCCACGAGCGCGAGCCGCTCGTCGCGGGCCACCGGGTCGCGCGGATCGGGGGCGGGCAGCTGGGGAACGCCGCCCGTCGTCGGTCGCTCGCTCGAGCCCGACGGCCGACCGTCCCCGTCCTGCCCACCGCGCGCGCCCTGCGTCGGGGGTGCCTCGCGGAGCGACGGCGTGCTCGCCGCACGCGACACCTCCCGCGCGACGGCGCGCTCGTCAGTGCCGATCCAGCCCGCCAGCAGACGCGCGTACTCGGGACGCAGCGCAGTGTCCCGGATACCCGCGATGATCGGTGCGGCGGCGCGCAGGGCGCCGACCCGGCCCTCCGCCGTGTTCAGGTCGAACTCGTCGAGCTTGCTGCGCACCACGAACTGGAACAGCGGGACCCGGCCGTCCACCAGTGCCCGCACGGCCTCCGGGCCGTTCGCCATGCGCAGGTCGCACGGGTCCATCCCGCTGGGCTCGACCGCGACGAACGTCTGGGCGAAGAACCGCTGGTCCTCGCCGTACGCGCGCACCGCCGCCTGCTGACCGGCCGCGTCGCCGTCGAACGTGAAGATGATCTCGCCGCCGAGCGACGCACCGGACTTGAGCTGGAGGCCGCCGCCCGCCGTCGTGTCGCCGAGCAGGCGCCGCACCACCTTGGCGTGGTCGGCACCGAAGGCCGTACCGCACGTGGCCACCGCCGTCGTCACGCCGGACAGGTGCGCGGCCATGACGTCCGTGTACCCCTCGACCACCACCACACGCTTGCCCTTGGCGATCTCCCGTTTGGCGAGGTCGATGCCGTACAGCACGTGCGACTTCTTGTAGAGGCTGGTCTCGGGGGTGTTGAGGTACTTGGGCCCCTGGTCGTCCTCGAACAGGCGGCGCGCGCCGAAGCCGATCACGGCACCCGTCACGTCACGGATGGGCCACATGACCCGGCCGCGGAACCGGTCGTAGATACCGCGCTGGCCCTGCGACATCAGCCCGCTCGCGACCAGCTCCGCCTGCGTGAAGCCGCGGCCCTGCAGGTGGCGCTGCAGCGCGTCCCAGCCCTTGGGGGCGAACCCCACGCCGAACCGCTCGGCGTCGGCCCGGTCGAAGCTGCGCTCGGCGAGGAACGCGCGCGCCGCGGCGGCGTCGGGGCCCATGAGCTGCTCGGCGTAGAACTCCGCGGCGACCCGGTTGGCCTCCAGCAGGCGCTGGCGCTTGCCCGGCTCCTCGCGCGGACGGGCCGAACCGCCCTCCTCGTAGCGCAGCTGCACGCCGGTCTTGCCCGCCAGGTACTCGATGGCCTCGGTGAAGCTCAGCCCGTCCATCTTCATGACGAACTCGATGACGTCGCCGCCCTCGCCGCACCCGAAGCAGTGGTACCGCCCGACGCTGGGCCGCACGTTGAAGCTGGGGCTGCGCTCGTCGTGGAAGGGGCACAGGCCCACCAACGCGCCCACCCCGGCGGGCTTGAGGGTCACGTGCGCCGAGACGATCTCGTCGATCCGCGCGCGCTCGCGGACGAGGTCCACATCCTCACGTCTGATCAGCCCGGCCACGCCCTGAAGTCTATGCTCGCGCGCCGGGGCGGCGGTGCCGCCGTCCACACCCCCGACGGCGTCGCGGGCTCAGGCGCCCCGAGCGGCGGCGCAGCTCCGGGCGTACTCCCCCGGGGCCACGCCGACCGCGCGCACGAAGTCCCCGGTGAAGTGCGCCTGGTCGTAGTAGCCGACGGCGGCCGCGAGCCCCGCCAGGTCCAGGGCCGGGTCGCGGCCCAGCAGCTCGGCGGCGAGGTGCACCCGGTGCCGCTGCAGCACCCACTTCGGGCTCACCCCCACCCAGTCGGCGAACAGGCGCTGCAGCGAGCGCGGCGTGGTGCCGAGCCCGGCCGCGAGCGCCGCGACGGTCGTGCCGGGGACGGCGTCGGCGATCATCGCGAAGGCCTCGGCCAGGGCGGCGAGCGCCGCGGTCGACCGGGACGTCAGGGCGCGCTCGGCGGCGGCCCGGAGCAGCGGGGTGATGGTCCGGACGGCGGCGTCCGGGCGGCCGTCCCGCGCCTGGGCGATGGCCTCGGCGGCGGCGGGCGCCGCCGTCGGGCCCAAGATCATGGCCGGGCCGACGGCGCCGCGCTCGCCCGGGTGCGTGAGCCCGAGCAGGGCCCGGTAGCCGCCGGGGCGCAGCTTGGTGCCGACGACGCCGCCGGTCCCGGCGAGCGTGCGCTCGAAGAGCCCGGCGGGCATGGCGTAGGTGAGGAAGCCTGTCTCCTCCGCGACGACGTGGCCCACGGGGTGCGGCATCACTGTCTGCGTGAACGTGACGCCGGGCGGCAGGTCCCAGGTGATCACCCAGTGCCAGTCCACGAGGTCACTCAGGTCCTCGGCCGGCTCGACGCGCGCCAGCGCGAACCGGTCGCGCGCCCGCGCGGGGTTCACGATGCCAAGAGTGGGGCCGGTCTCGAGCGCCTGCGTGACGGCGGGGCCGCCGTCGAACACCTGTCGCATTCTTCCAAGACTGGCACAACCGGGCGGCGGAAGCATCGGTCACATGAAGAACTCAGCCCTGCACCCCAACATCTCCGTGAGCGACGCCCGCGCGGCCATCGACTTCTACGAGGCCGCGCTCGGCGCCGAGACCCTCGACGTGATCACGGCCGGCGACGCCGTGATCCACTCCGACCTGATCCTCCGGTCCGCGGCCGGGGAGTCCACGTTCACCGTCGCCGCCGCGTTCCCGCCGGACTCCGTGGCGCCCGAACCGGGCGCGCCCACGCACGCGAGCTTCACGATCCCGGTCGAGGACGCCGATGCCGCCTACGCCCGGGCGGTCGGCGCCGGGGCGACGAGCCTGGCCGAGCCGGCCGACTGGTTCGAGGGTTTCCGGCAGGCGGCCGTGCGCTGCCCGTTCGGACACCGCTGGTACTTCGTCACGGTGGCCGAGTCGGTCACGGCCGACGACGTGCAGCGGGCGAGCGACGCCTGGGTGGCCGCCCGCGACTGACCCCGGCCCGCCTCGATTCCCGGGCGGTGTTCGGTTTGCCGGGCTAGCGCAGTTCGGTACGCTTTGCCCCGACCCGAGGAGGAAAGTCAGGATCATGGGAATCCGGTATCGCAAGCGGCTGTCGCTCGGCCCGCTCAAGTTCAACATCACGCAGCGTGGCTTGTCGTCCATGAGCTTCAAGATCGGTCCCTGGACCTGGAACTCGAAGACCAAGAAGCACTCCTTGAACCTCCCCGGTGGCCTGAGCTGGTACAGCAACAACAAGTAGCACCTGCGGCGGAGGCGGTGCCCAGCGCCCGCCTCCGCTGATGGCCACACCCTCGGGATTCCGGGGATGTCAGCCACGGTGACTAGAGTGGCCACGTGGAGCAACCCCCTGGGAAGAGCATCCCGCCGTCGTACAGCGCGCACGACGTCGAACGCTGGGTGGCCGAACCGCCCAAGTCGCAGGCCCGGACCCCCTTCGAACGTGACCGCGGCCGCGTGGTGCACTCCTCCGCGCTGCGCCGGCTCGGCGCCAAGACGCAGGTGCTCGGCGCGGGCCACGACGACTTCGTGCGTACACGCCTGACCCACTCCCTCGAGGTCGCCCAGGTCGGCCGTGGCATGGGCCGCTCGCTGGGCTGCGACCCCGACGTCGTCGACACCGCCTGCCTGACGCACGACCTCGGGCACCCGCCCTTCGGGCACAACGGCGAGACCGCACTCGCCGAGATCGCGGAACCGATCGGCGGCTTCGAGGGGAACGCCCAGACCCTGCGCCTGCTGACCCGGCTCGAGCCCAAGGTGCTCGCCGACGACGGCACGCCCGCCGGCCTCAACCTGACCCGCGCGAGCCTCGACGCGAGCGTCAAGTATCCGTGGGCCTACGGCGCCGGCCCGGCTCGCCCCGACGGCACGGCGAGCCGCAAGTTCGGCGTCTACGAGGACGACCTGCCCGTCTTCACCTGGCTCCGTAAGGACGCGCCGGACGGCGTCAAGTGCCTCGAGGCCCAGGTCATGGACCTCGCCGACGACATCAGCTATTCGGTGCACGACGTCGAGGACGGCGTCGTGGCCGGCCGGATCGACCTCGACCTCATGGCCGATGCCGACGAACGGCAGCGCGTGGCCGAGTACGTGCGGGACTGGTACGGCGAGTGGTACACCGTCGACGCCATCGACGCCGCGCTCGGGCGGCTGCAGGACTACCTGCGCGGCGAGGGGCACCTGGTACGGGCCTTCGACGGGTCCCGCCGGGCGCTGGCCTCGCTCAAGGACATGACGAGCCAGCTCATCGGCCGGTTCATCGGAGCCGCGATCGAGGGCACGCGCGCGGTGTACGGGCAGGGCCCCCTGACGCGCTACGCCGCGCGGCTGGTCGTGCCGTCGGACACGGAGCACGAGATCCTCGCGCTCAAGGGAATCGCCGTCGCCTACGTCATGGCCCCGCGCGGCCAGGAGCCCCGGTACCTGCGGGAACGGGAGATCCTGACCGACCTCGTGCGCGTGCTGGCCGACCGCGCGCCCGACAACCTGGAGACGCCGTTCGCGGCGGACTGGCGGGCCGCGCCGGACGACTCGGCCCGCCTCCGCATCGTGGTCGACCAGGTGGCGTCGATGACGGACCTGTCGGCCCTGGCGCTGCACCACCGGCTGGTCAGCCCTTGACCGACCCCGCCGTCAGGCCGCCCACTATGTACTTCTGCAAGAACAGGAACAGCGCGAGCACCGGCACCGCCGAGACGACGGCGCCCGCCGCGAACAGGCCCCAGTTGGCCTCCTGCAGCGACGAGACCCAGCCGTAGAGGCCGACGGCGAGCGTCCAGTTCTCCTCCGACTGCAGCAGCACGCGCGCGATGATGAACTCGCCGAACGTACTGATGAAGCTGAGCAGTCCCACCACCGCGAGGATCGGCGCGGTCAGGCGCAGCACGATCGTCCAGTAGATCTGCGCGTGCGAGGCGCCGTCGATCTTCGCGGCCTCGTCGATCTCGCGCGGCACCGTGTTGAAGAACCCGTACATGAGAAACGTGTTCACCCCGAGCGCCCCGCCCAGGTACACGCAGATCAGCGCCAGCTTGGAGTCCAGGCCGAGCACGGGCACCACGTTCCCGAGCGAGATGAGCAGCAGGAAGATCGCCACGAACGCGAGCATCTGCGGGAACATCTGGATGATGAGCAGGGCCGTGAGCCCCACCCGGCGTCCGCTGAACCGGAACCGGGAGAAGGCGTACGCCGCGGCGGCGCCCATGAGCACCGTCCCGACGCCGGTGGCGACCGCCACCACGAGCGTGTTGGCCATCCAGGTCCAGAACCGCGTGCCGCCGAGGGCCACGTAGTTCGCCCCGGACACCGACGCGAACAGGTCGTTGGAGCCGGTCAGCGTGCCGCCGTCGGCCAGGGAGGCCGAGACGACGTAGACCAGCGGGAAGCCCGCGTAGGCCACGGCGAGCACGCCGACCAGGTGGCGCCAGCCCAGGTCGGAGAACCAGCGGGCCGCCGTCGGACGGCGGGACGGCGCGGGGCGGCGCGGCGGGTCCGCCGGGCGGGCGAGGGATGGCGGGCGGGACATCGGGGCGGACGTCGTGCTCATCAGGCGATCTCCTCGAGCGAGCGGGTGCGCCGGAACGCGAGGGCGGAGATGGTCGCGACCACCACGAAGATGACTATCGACAGCGCACTGGCCAGGCCGTAGTCCTTGGCGGCGGTCCCGTCGAGCCCGGAGACCGAGTAGACCATCGAGATCAGGATGTCGGTGTGCCCCAGCGGCACCGAGGCGTCGTCGAACCGTGGCCCGCCACCCGTGAGCATGTAGATCAGCGTGAAGTTGTTGAAGTTGAAGGCGAACGACGAGATGAGCAGCGGCGCCGTGGCGACCAGGAGCAGCGGCAGGGTGATGGACCGCCAGGTGCGCCACCGTCCCGCGCCGTCGATCCTCGCGGCCTCCAGCACGTCCCCCGGCAGGGACTGCAGCGCGCCCGTGCAGATCAGGAACATGTACGGGAAGCCGAGCCACAGGTTGACGCCGAGCACCGCCAGCTTGGCGAGCACCGGGTCGGTGAGCCACGGGATCTGCGCCCCGCCGAGCAGCACCTCGTTGACGAAACCGTAGGACCGGTTCAGCAGGCCCGACCACAGCAGGGCCGCGAGGAACCCCGGGATCGCGTACGGCAGGATCACCAGCGTCCGGTAGATCCGGCGGCCGCGCAGCCGCGCGTCGTTGAACGCGATGGCCAGGAACAGGCCGAGCAGGAACGTGGACGCCACGGAGACCACCGCGAAGGCGAACGTCCAGAGCAGGATCTTGCCGAACGGGCCCGCGTACCGGTCGTCACCGAACGCCGTGACGAAGTTGTCCAGCCCGACCAGCACCCGCCAGCCCACCGGCAGGGTCGAGCCGTCGGCGGCCTCGAACTGGCCGTCGTCATTGGGCGTGTAGGTCACGCCGGTCGCGGTGTCCGTCATCGTGTCCGACGGCGCGTCGTAGGTCAGCGTGGACGTGAAGACGTACCCGGTCCGGGCGTCCTGGGTGCGGATCGAGCCGTCGGTCGGGTCGTCGGAGACGGGCACGCGCAGGTCGGTGACCTCCTGCTGACTCTCCAGGACCTCGGCGTAGGTCAGCACCGTGTACCCGGGCAGGGCGGTAACCCGGCCGTCCTCCACGGTGGCGTCCGGTGCGGGCTCCAGCGGCTGATCGGCCGTGCCCACCTGCATCGCGCCGTCCGGTGATCCGAGCGCGAAGCCGAGCTCGTCGCCGTCCGCCACCACGGTGAGGGGCGACGACGGCGAGCCCTCCACCCGGCGCTCGTTCTGCACCAGGAGGGCCTCGATCGCCTGCTCCTTGGTGGAGTTGTGCCCGTCGCCGTAGTTGGTGAACGCGACGTAGCCGGTGTAGGCCACGACGTACACCTGGTAGACGAGGAGGAAGGCGAGCCCCGGCAGGATGTACTTCAGCGGCAGCGCGCGCTTGGAGAAGTAGGCCCAGTTCGCCACGAGCAGCAGTGCCACCATCGCCGCCAGGATGCCCCACGACCCGGCGCCCCACGCGGCCAGGACGGCGTAAACGCCGAGGGCGTCGACCAGCGCGATCAGGGCGAGCTTCACGAGAAACCCGGGGCTCCAGCCGGTCCGGCCGGAGCCCAGGGTCGCGGGCAGCGACATCAGCCGATCTCGCCCTGGATGTCGGAGACCATCTTGTCCCAGGCCTTGGCCGGGTCGGACTTGCCGGAGACGATCGCGGCCTCCGTGACGCCCCAGTACGCCCACACGGCGCCCATCTCGGGCAGCGACGGCATCGGGACGGCGTCGGCGCCGACCGCACGGAAGCCCGCGGTGATCGGGTCCTCGGAGGCGGTGTCGGCGGCCGCGATGAGGGCCGGCGGGCGGTCACCCGCCTCGTAGAGCGCGAGCTGCGCCTCAGGGGTGGCCATGTGGTTGACCAGGAAGTCGTTGGCGAGCAGCGCGTTCTCGCTCTGCGCGCTCACGTAGAAGCCGGCCACGCCCACGAACGGCTGGGCGGGCTCGCCGCCGGCGCTCGGGATGGGGTCGATCGCCAGGTCGAGGTCGCCGAACTGCTCCAGCATCCACGGCCCGCCCACGATGTACGGCGACTCGCCCTTGGCGAAGGCCGCCACCGCGATGTCGTAGGTGACGTCGGTGCTCAGCGTCCCGGCCTCGCCCTGGTCCGCCAGCCACTGCGCGAACTTCGTGCCGCCGTCGCCGCCGAGCGCGAGCTCGGGCGCGTAGGAGCCGTCAGCGTTCTGCTCGAACACCGGGGCGCCGAACGACATCTGCAGGGGGTAGTAGGTGTAGGGGTCACCTTCGGTGGAGGTCTGGATCAGCAGCGGGTACTTGGTCCCGGCGTCCTTGCCGGCCGCTATGGCGTCGTCCCAGGTGGCGGGCGCCTCGGGGGCGATCTCGGTGTTGCGGATCAGCGCGATGTTCTCGACGGCGTAGGGCAGGCCGTAGACCTGGCCGTCCTGCGTGAAGGCCGAGACGGAGACCGGCTCGAACGCTGCGGCCGTGTCGCCGAGCTCGATCGGGGCGACGACGCCGTTGGACGTGAGCTCGCCGAGCCAGTCGTGCGCGCCGACCGTGATGTCCGGGCCCTTGCCCGTGGGCACCTGGGCCAGGAAGTCGGGGCGGATGTCCTCGAAGTTCTTCAGAACCACCTCCACCTCCGCGCCGGTCGACTCCTCGAAGCCGGCCGCGGCGTCCTCGACAGCGGCCTGGCGGGTCTCGTCGACCCAGACGGTGAGGGTCGCCCCCGCGCCGTTGGGCGCCGCGGACGACTCCGCGCCCGCTGGTTCCTCCGCGCCGCCCGAGCAGGCGGCCAGCGCCAGCGTCGAGGTCAGCGCAGCGGCGGTCAGGATGCTCCGTCGCATCGTCACTCCCGGTGGTTCGCGGCCCGACGTCGGGCCTGGTTGATGACCCGAACCGTAGGGCCTGGCTGAGCGATCTTGCAAGTTCTTGCGATAAAGTTTCAGCATCGCTTGCAGCCGGTCATGGACGACGGCGGCGACCGCGGGTGCCGACACCCGCCAATCACTGGGGACGAGGACGTGAGATGTCACCTAGGCTGCCAGGCGTGCGCACCCGACTGACCGACCTCGCCGAGCAGGCTGGGGTCTCCACCGCGACCGTGTCGCGCGTGCTCAACGGCAAGCCCGGCGTGGCCGGCGAGACCCGCCAGGCGGTGCTGGCCGCCCTGGACGTGCTGGGCTACGAGCGCCCGTCCGCGCTGCGCGCCCGCCCCGCGGGGCTCATCGGCCTGGTGGTCCCCGAGCTGTCCAACCCGGTGTTTCCCGCGTTTGCGCAAGCCATCGAGTCACAGCTCGCCTCGCGCGGCTACACCCCGCTGCTGTGCACGCAGTCGCCGGGCGGCACCACCGAGGACGAGTACGTCGAGACCCTGATCGACCACGCGGTGGACGGAATCGTCTTCGTGTCCGGCAAGCACGCCGACACGCGGGCGTCCACCGAGCGTTACCAGCGGCTGCGCGGCCGGGGGCTGCCGATCGTGCTGATCAACGGGTACGCCGCAGGCATCGACGCCCCGTTCGTCTCGCCCGACGACGCCGCCAGCGTCGAGCTCTCCGTCCGGCACCTGGTGGCGCTGGGCCACCGCCGCATCGGCATGGCGATCGGCCCCGACCGGTTCGTGCCGGCGAAGCGCAAGATCGAGGCGTTCGCGGCCCAGCTCGTGCGGCACGGCCTCGCGGCCGACGAGACGGAGGCCCGCGAGCACGTGGCCCTCACCCTCTACACGCTGGAGGGCGGCCAGGCGTCGGCCGGCGAGCTGTTCGACTCCGGGCACACCGCCGTCGTCTGCGGATCCGACCTGATGGCGCTCGGCGCGATCCGCGCCGCACACTCCCGCGGCCTGTCCGTGCCGGACGACGTGAGCGTCGTGGGGTACGACGACTCCCCCCTGGTCGCGTTCACCGACCCGCCGCTGACGACCGTGCGCCAGCCCGTCGCCGACATGGCGCACGCGGCGGTCAGCGCGCTGCTCACCGAGATCCACGGCGAGCGGGCACCTCGCTCGGAGCTCCTCTTCACCCCGGAACTGGTGGTCCGAGGCTCGACGGGCGCCGCCCCGACCCGCCACCCCTGACCCCACCGTCCCTTGTTGTGGGCGCGATCGTTGCGCCTAAAACAAACAGGTAGTCGCAAAGATCACGCCCACAGCCAACCACTTTGTCGGGGCGCATGACATTTCGGGGTCGGATCCTCCCGTACGCTTTCTGCAAGTTTCAGCAGATACCCCCGAATTCCGAGGATCCGACACGTGACACGTACTGCCCTCACCACCGACGACCTCACCGCCGGAGCACCCGTCCACGTCCCCGCCGCCAGCGGTGAGTGGTGGCGCGACGCGGTGATCTACCAGGTCTACCCGCGCTCGTTCGCGGACGGTGACGGCGACGGGATCGGCGACCTGCCGGGCGTGACCGCCAAGCTCGACCACCTCGCGCAGCTCGGGGTCGACGCCGTCTGGCTCAGCCCGTTCTACCGCTCCCCCCAGAAGGACGCCGGGTACGACGTCGCCGACTACCGCGACATCGACCCGCTGTTCGGCACCCTCGCGGACTTCGACGAGATGCTGGCCGGCGCCCACGAGCGCGGCCTCAAGATCATCGTGGACCTCGTGCCCAACCACTCCTCCGACCAGCACGTCTGGTTCCAGGAGGCGCTGGCCGCGGCCCGCGGCTCGGCGGCCCGCGACCGGTACCTGTTCCGCGACGGGCGCGGTCCGGCGGGCGACGAGCCGCCGAACAACTGGCAGTCCATCTTCGGCGGCCCGGCCTGGACCCGGCTGGCGCCGCGGCACGACGACGGCCCCGCGGGCCCGCAGTGGTACCTGCACCTGTTCGACTCCTCGCAGCCGGACCTGAACTGGGAGAACCCCGAGGTCCACGCGGAGTTCGAGGACGTGCTGCGGTTCTGGCTGGACAAGGGCGTGGACGGTTTCCGCGTCGACGTCGCGCACGGCATGGTCAAGGCCGCGGGGCTGCCCGACTGGGACGGCCACGTGGCCATGGTCGAGGGCACCGTCGAGGAGGCGCCGTCGGACCCGGGCGCGCCGGAGGACGGCTCCACCGGCGCCGGCAACCGCGGCCCCATGTTCGACCAGGAGGGCGTGCACGAGATCTACCGCTCGTGGCACCGGGTCCTGGAGGAGAACCCCGGTGAGCGCTGCCTCGTGGCCGAGGCCTGGGTGGAGCCGCTGAGCCGACTGGCCCGTTACGTGCGCCCCGACGAGATGCACCAGGCGTTCAACTTCTCGTTCCTCACCGCGCCGTGGGACGCCGCGCAGCTGCGCACCGTCGTCGACGTGTCGCTCAACACGATGGACGCCGTCGGCGCGCCGACCACCTGGGTGCTGTCCAACCACGACGTCGTGCGGCACGCCTCGCGGTTCGGCCTCGCCGAGATCGGGGGCAAGCAGCTCAACGGCATCGCCGCGACCGACCCGCAGCCCGACGCCGAGCTCGGCCTGCGCCGGGCCCGCGCGGCGACGCTGCTGATGCTCGGCCTGCCGGGTTCCGCGTACATGTACCAGGGCGAGGAGCTCGGCCTGCCCGACCACACCGCCCTGCCCGCCGAGGTGCGCCAGGACCCGTCCTTCTTCCGGACCGACGGCGCCGAGCCCGGCCGGGACGGCTGTCGCGTGCCGCTGCCCTGGGTCGGCGGCGCGCCGGGCAACGGGTTCGGCCCCTCGGACAAGACCTGGCTGCCGCAGCCCGGCGTCTACGCCGACCTCGCCGCCGACCGGCAGTACGGCGTCGCGGGCTCGACCTACGAGATGTACCGGACGGCGCTCGAGCTGCGCCGGGCCGAGAAGATCGGCACGGCTGGGCTGGCCTGGGTCGACGCGCTTGCCGGCTCCCCCGACGTCGTCGCCTTCCACGTGGCCGGCGTCGTCGTGCTCTCCAACCTGGGCGCCACGCCCGTCGTGCTGCCCGCCGAGACGGACGTCCTCCTTGCCTCGGGCGACCTCGTGGACGGCGCCGTGCCCGCGGACACCACGGTCTGGCTCCGCGCCTGACTCCAACCCTTGGTTGTGAGCGGGACCGTTGCGCCTAACAGTCCGTTTCGAGCGCAACGATCACGCCCACAACCAAGGTCAGGCGGCCGGGTCGCGGGTTATCGGGCAGGTCATGCAGTGGCCGCCGCCCCGGCCGCGGCCCAGCTCGGCGCCCTCGATCTCGATGACCTCGATCCCGGCCTTGCGAAGCAGGTCGTTGGTGGTGGTGTTCCGGTCGTACGTGAACACCACCCCCGGCTCGACCGCAACCGCGTTGTTGCCGCTGTCCCACTGCTGGCGCTCCGACTCGTACACGTCGCCGCCCGTCTCGATGACCTGCAGCGCGCCGAGCCCGGTCTCGCGCGCGACGACGTCCAGGAACGTCGTGCTGCCCTCGTCGGTGACCGCAACCTCGCCGTGATCGCCCGGCCGCAGCACGAAGGGGTGGATGGCGCCCACGATGCGCGGGTAGACGGTCACCGTGTCGACGTCGGCGAAGGTCATGACGGTGTCCAGGTGCATGGCCGCGCGCAGCTTGGGCATGCCGGCGACGACGACCCGCTCGGCCGCGCCGCCGTCGAACAGCGCCGCCGCGAGCTGAGTGATCGCCTGCCGCGACGTGCGTTCGCTCATGCCCACCAGCACCGTGCCGTTGCCCACCGGCATGACGTCGCCACCTTCGAGTGTGGCCCGCTGGTGGTCGGTCTCCGGGTCGCCCCACCAGACCGTCGACCCGATGAAGTCGGGGTGGAACTCGTAGACGGCCTTCATCAGCAGGGTCTCGTCGTGCCGCGCCGGCCAGTACAGGGGGTTGAGGGTGACCCCGCCGTAGAGCCAGCACGTGGTGTCGCGGGTGAAGAGGGTGTTGGGCACCGGGGCCATGAGGTACTCGCGGGAGTCGGCGGTGTACTCGGCCAGCGACCGGTACGCCGCCGGAAGGTCGGGCACGTCCTGGGTGGCCAGCCCGCCGATCAGGTACTCGGCGAGCTGCTCGGGGACCAGGCTCTCGAGGAACTCGCGGGTCGCGTCGATCAGCCCAGTCCCGACGACGCCGGGGACGATCTTGCGGTCCAGCAGCCAGTCCCGCGCCCCGGGCACCGCCACCGTCTCGGCGAGCACGTCGTGCAGCTCGACGACGTCGACGTCGCGCGACCGCAGGTCGTTGACGAACCCCGCGTGATGCTCGATCGCCCGGTCCACCCAGAGCACGTCGTCGAAGAGCAGGTCGTCCGAGGTGGTGGGCGTGAGCCTGCGGTGCGCGAGCCCCGGCCGGCAGACGAGCACCTTGCGCAGGCGCCCCACCTCGGAGTGCACCCCGTAGGCCGCCGAGGGTCGTGGCGTGTCGCCGCTCTGGATCGTCATGGTGTGCCCTTTCGTCAGATGGAGATCACGCCCGTGGCCAGGGCGACGACGCCGATCACCGCGCCGATCACCGACACGCCGAAGATCACCAGCTCGCCCCTGCTGAACACCTGCCGGCCCTGCTCCCGGCGGGTCATCGCGAAGAGGATCGTCGCCGGGGCGTAGATGACGAACGACAGCAGCACGAACGTCAGACCGGCCGCGAACAGCAGGAATGCCGTGTAGAGCACGGCAAGGCTCGCGATCACCAGCTCGCCCGTGGTGCGGTTGCCCTCGGCCGGGCCGCCGCGCCCCAGCGCAAGCTTGAGCGCATAGCCCGCGGCCAGCAGGAACGGGATGAG
The DNA here is from genome assembly GCF_900608595.1 of Promicromonospora panici. GTDB lineage: Bacteria > Actinomycetota > Actinomycetes > Actinomycetales > Cellulomonadaceae > Promicromonospora > Promicromonospora panici. The sequence continues at coordinate 28,361 of NZ_UWYY01000004.1, forward strand.
CGAGAGCGCGCTGGTCAGGTCCAGCGCGAAAGTGAACGCGTCCTCGGACAGCAGGGTGACGAACAGGACCACCTGGATCAGGACCGTCGTCAGCAGGAGCGCGGCCCGTGGCACGTCGTTCGCGTCCGAGGCCGCGAGGAACCTCGGCATGTCCCGGTCCCTGGCCGCGACGAACAGCACCTCGGACGCCATGAGGGTCCAGGCCAGGTAGGCACCCAGCACGGAGACGATCAGCCCGACGCTCACGAACGCGGCGCCCCAGCCGCCCACCGCCGCCTCGAGCACGCCCGCCATCGACGGCTGGCGCAGCTCGGCAAGCTCCTCCATCGGGAGGATCCCGTAGGACACGATCGTGACCGAGGCGAAGATCGCCAGCACCATCAGGAAGCCGAGCACGGTGGCCCGGCCGACGTCCTCCCGGCGACGCGCGTGCCGCGAGTAGACGCTGGCGCCCTCGACCCCGAGGAACACGAAGACCGTGGCGAGCATGGTGCCGCGCACCTGGTCGAACAGCGGGCCGGTGATCCCATAGCCCTGGAAGTTGTCGATGAGCACCTGCGGGTCCAGCAGGAAGACCGTGATGAGCACGAACGCGATGATCGGCAGCACCTTCGCGACAGTGACCACGCGGTTGATCGCCGCCGCCTCCTTCACGCCCCGGCGCACCAGCAGGTAGAACCCCCACACGCAGGCGGAGGACGCGACGAACGCGACGAGAGTGTCGCCCTCCCCGAGCACGGGCAGGATCGCACCCACCGTCGACATGATGAGGATCCAGTAGGTGACGTTGCCGACGCAGGCGCTCGCCCAGTACCCGAACGCCGAGAAGAACCCCAGGTACTCGCCGAACCCCGCCTTCGCGTAGGCGTAGACGCCGGAGTCGAGGTCCGGCTTGCGCATCGCGAGCCGCTGGAACACGAAGGCGAGCATGAGCATGCCGGTGCCCGCCACCAGCCAGGAGATGAGCGCGCCCAGCACTCCGGTCTCGCCGGCAAACCGGCTCGGGAGCGAGAAAACCCCCGCACCGACCATCGAGCCCACCACCATCGCGGTGAGCGTGACGACGCTGATCTTGGCCGTGGTGTGCGTCGTGCTGCTCTCAGCCTGCATCGCGAGACCCCCATAGCGGTCGAACGCTCCGGTGACCCGGCTGACGTGTCCGGTGGCCTCGCGCCCCCCTCGATGCTCCGGCAGACAATTACAAACATGCGAAAAGAGGATCGGCAAAAGATGCGCCGGGCGGCTCCGCCGCGATGCTGGACTGATGGAGATGCTCGACGCCTGGATCCTCGACGCCGGTGACGTTCTCTGGACCAGGGCCGTCCTCCCCGTGGTTGCGGTGCTGGGCCTGTGGTTCACCATCCGGAGCAGAGCGGTCCAGGTCCGGCTGATCCCGGACATGTTCCGCACCCTGGCCGACAAGACGCCCAAGGACGCCGACGGCGAGCCGCAGTCGCTGTCGGCGTTCCAGGCGTTCACCGTCTCCGCGGCGTCGCGCGTGGGCGTCGGCAACATCGCCGGCGTCGGCACGGCGATCGCCCTCGGCGGGCCCGGGGCCGTGTTCTGGATGTGGCTCATGGGGTTGGTCGGCGGCGCGTCGTCGTTCGTCGAGTCCACGCTGGGGCAGCTCTTCAAGGTGCGCGACGCCGACGGGTTCCGCGGCGGCCCCGCCTACTACATGCAGCACGGACTCAGGGCACGGTGGATGGGCATCGTGTTCGCCGTGATCCTCATCGTCTGCTTCCCGTTCGCGTTCTCGTCGCTGCAGGCCAACACGATCGCCGCGACGCTCGACGCCGCCGTCGGCCAGGGCTCCGGCGACGACGGCGGCCTCGTGCCCTGGATCGTCGCGGTGGTGCTGGCGGTGCTGGCCGGCCTCGTCGTCTTCGGCGGGATGCGGCGCATCGCGCACGTGACCCAGGCAGTGGTGCCGACGATGGCGCTGCTCTACCTCGCGATCGGCGTGGTGATCGTGGCCCTGAACATCGAGCGAGTACCCGAGGTGACCGCCATGATCCTCACCGAGGCCTTCGGCGCGCGGGAAATCTTCGGGGGTGCGATCGGCACGATCATCCTGCAGGGCGTCAAGCGCGGCATGTTCTCCAACGAGGCCGGACTGGGCTCAGCGCCCAACGCCGGAGCGAGCGCGGCGGTGACGCACCCCGTGAAGCAGGGCCTGGTGCAGACCCTCGGCGTCTACTTCGACACCTTCCTCGTGTGCTCGATCACCGCCTTCATCATCCTGGTCTCCACCCCGGACCTCACCGGAGCGGAAGCCGGGATCGGCCTCACGCAGACGGCGCTCGCTACCAACCTCGGCGCCTGGTCGAACTGGCTGCTCGCGGTGATCATCTTCCTGCTCGCCTTCAGCTCGATCCTCGGGAACTACTTCTACGGCGAGTCCAACGTCGAGTTCATCACCAGCTCGCCCCTCGTCCTGACCGGCTACCGCGCGCTGGTCGTCGCGGCCGTCTTCGCGGGCTCCGTGCTGGACTCGGCCCTGATCTGGCACACCGCCGACGGCATCATGGGCCTGATGGCCCTGGTGAACCTCGTGGCGATCGCGCTGCTGTCCGGCATCGCGTTCCGGCTGCTGCGCGACTACTCGCGCCAGCGGCGCGCCGGCCACGACCCGGTCTTCACGCGGGACCTGCTGCCCGACGTCGGCGGCGTCCAGTGCTGGCAGGACGCGCGGTCGGTCACCGGGGAGGTGCCGGCCGTCCGCCTCTAGCGCCGTTCCGGCAGCAGCGCTCCGCGGATCAGGGCCAGGACCGCCTCGTCGCTCAGGCCCTGGGAGCGGGCCCTGGCCACGAGTGCGCGGGCTTCGTCGACCAGGCCGCGCGTGTCCGACGTCGCCGTGCGGGCCGGGTCTCCCGGCTCGCCACCCGCCGGGGAATCGCCAGGCTCGGTACCACCCGGCGGCGACGCCGGCGGCTCCGCTACCACCGTGCCCACGCGCCGCCGGCTCGTGACGACGCCCCCCGCCTCCAGCTCCCGGTACGCCCGCTGCACCGTGCCGACGGCGATCCCGAGGTCGCGGGCGAGGTCTCGCGACGCGGGCAGCCGATCCCCGGGACGCAGGCCGCCCACCGCGACAAGAGCCGAGACCTGGGCGCGGATCTGTTCGTAGACCGGGACCGGGGAGGTCAGGTCGACCCGCAGCGCGGTCACGCCACGGGTCCCGGCGTGGCGGTTCGCGGCACGGCGTCCGCGGCACCGGCACGCCGGGACGGCAGCGCCGTGGCCGCGATCATCACGGACCCGACGAAGGCCACCACGGCCAGGAGCAGGCAGAGGACGCCGCCGCCCAGCCAGCCGACCCTGAGCAACGCACCGGCCGCGAAGGCCAGGTACGCCGCGGCCCCCAGCCCGACCCACAACTGCGCGCCGGCGAGCTCCCGGGCCGCGGACGTGCGCCGGATCGCGTCGTCCTGCTCCGGGGGGAGCAGCCCGATCGGCGGACGCCGGGTCACGGCGCGCAGCGCCACGAGCGTCGCGCCGACCGCGAGCGCGAGGACGAGGAGCACGGGCACGCCGACCGCCCAGCCGGGGTACGGCCCGGCGCTGTGGGTCTCGCGACCCGCATCGAGCACCCGCTCGACGCTGCGACCGTCGTCGGCGGCGGTGAGCCCGAACACCACGAGCACGACGAAGAATCCCGCGACGGTGCTCGCGAAAAGCGTCAGCCGCCATCCGCCCTGGTCCCGCAGGCTCCGCCGGACCAGCGGCGCGCTGCGGACCTCGCCCGTGGGGCGCGGCCAGCGCGCCTCGCCCAGCGCCCGCGCCAGGCTGAACGTCAGGGCGGCGGTGAACGGCGCAACGCCGAGCAGCACGCCGGGCTCGCCCCAGGTCGCCGCCGCGACCCAGAGGGCGAGCACCATCACGATGCTCGTCGTGGCCGCTACGGCCGAGATCCGCGTCTCGTGCCGGCGAGCGGCCACCACCGTCGCGTCGAGGTCGTGCGGCGGACCACCGCGCCGGGCGACCAGCAGCACGACGAGGGCAACTATCAGGACCGGCAGTCCCAGGGCGATCACGATGACCAGCGCGTGCACGATGCCTCCGTTATTGGATCAATGCGTTGACTCATTAGATCACAGTGCGGCATCGGCGAGCAACGCGGACGTGAACGTCACCACATGTCATCACCAGCCGCGGCACAGATGGGAGAATGGGGCCCGTGACCTCCGCCCTCGACACCGCTCCCCGCCTGGACCCGCAAGCACCCGCTCCCCTGCTCGCACCCCTGCAGATCGGGCCCATCGCCGTGCGTACGCCGGTGGTGCTCGCGCCGATGGCGGGGGTGACCAACCGCGCGTTCCGCACGCTGTGCCGCGAGGCGGGGCGGTCGACGGGGTTCGACCCGGGCCTGTACGTCGCCGAGATGGTCACGAGCCGCGCGCTCGTGGAGCGCAACGTCGAGGCGCTGCGCATCGTGACGTTCGGCGAGGACGAGACGCCGCGCTCCGCGCAGGTGTACGGCGTGGACCCGGCCACCGTGGGCGCCGCCGTCAAGATCATCGCGGGCGAGGACCGCGCCGACCACGTCGACCTCAATTTCGGCTGCCCCGTACCCAAGGTGACGCGGAAGGGCGGCGGCGCCGCGCTCCCGTGGAAGAAGCAGCTGTTCACCGACATCGTGCGCGCGGCGGTCGACGCCGCGGCGCCGCACGGTGTGCCCGTCACCGTCAAGATGCGCAAGGGCATCGACGACGACCACCTGACCTACCTGGAGGCCGGCCGGATCGCGGAGTCGCTCGGCGCGGCCGCCGTCGCGCTGCACGCCCGCACGGCCGCGCAGCACTACTCCGGGCAGGCCGAGTGGGAGGCCATCGCGCGCCTCAAGGAGGCCGTGCGCACGGTCCCCGTGCTCGGCAACGGCGACATCTGGTCCGCGGAGGACGCCGTGCGCATGGTCGAGCAGACGGGGGCCGACGGTGTCGTCGTCGGCCGGGGCTGCCAGGGCCGCCCCTGGCTGTTCGCCGACCTCGCCGCCGCGTTCAACGGCTCCGACCTGCGGGTCCGGCCGGGCCTGCGCGAGGTCACCGACACGATCTACCGGCACGGCAAGCTGATGATCGAATACTTCGACGGCGACGAGGGCAAGGGCATGCGCGACCTGCGCAAGCACATGGCCTGGTACCTGAAGGGCTACGCGGTGGGCGGTGAGAAGCGACAGGCGCTCGCGCTGGTCAGCACCCTGGCGGAGCTGCGCGAGCGGCTCGACGCCCTGGACCTGGACGCTCCCTACCCCGGGGACGACGCCGAGGGCCCGCGCGGCCGCGCCGGTTCCCCCAAGACCCCGCACCTGCCGTACGGCTGGCTCGACTCGCGGGACCTGTCGGAGGAGTTCGAGGCCAAGCTCCGCGAGGCCGAGCTGAGCGTCAGCGGCGGCTGACCTTCCTTGTCGTGGGCGCGAGCTTTGCGCCTGAAACGGGCAGGAAGTCGCAACGATCGCGCTCACAACAAAGGGGTCTGCTTCACAGCCAGCCGTTGTCCCGTGCGATGCGCACCGCCTCGGCCCGCGTCCGGCCCCCGGTCTTGCCCATGGCGGCGGACAGGTAGTTCCGCACTGTGCCCTCCGAGAGGTGGGCCTCTCCGGCGACCTGCGCCACGGTCCCGCCGTCCGCCGCCAGGGTCAGCACCCGCGTCTCCTGCTCGGTGAGCGGGCTGTCCCCCACGGTCAGGGACGCGACCGCCAGGTCCGGGTCCACGACCCGCAGGCCGGAGTGCACGCGCCGCACGGCGTCGGCGAGCTGTTCGGCGGGTGTGTCCTTGACGACGAACCCGCTCGCGCCCACGTCCAGCGCGCGCCGGAGGTAGCCCGGCCGCCCGAACGTGGTCACGATCAGGGACCGGCACGACGGCGCTCCCGCCCGCAGGGCGGCCGCGGCGGCGATCCCGTCCAGGCCCGGCATCTCGACATCGAGCAGGGCGACGTCGGCCTGCGCCGCCAGCGCGGCGGACACCACCTCGTCGCCGCGCCCCACCTGCGCGACGACCTCGAGATCGCGCTCCAGGTCGAGCAGCGCGGCGAGCGCGCCGCGGACCAGTGCCTGGTCGTCGGCCAGCAGCAGCCGGATCATGCGCGTTCCTCCCCGCCCCGCTGGGCGGCCTCGTCGTCGGGCACGCGGACCGCGAGGCGGAGGCCGCCCAGCGGGCTCGGCCCGGTCTGCACGACCAGGCCGACGGCCCGGGCGCGCTCGGCCAGTCCGCGCAGGCCGTTCCCGCCGCCGCCCGACGACGCCGGCTCGCCCTGGTGGATGCCGCGCCCGTCGTCGTCGATCACCAGGGCGTCCGACGTCAGTGTCACCGCCGCGCGGCGCGCGGCGGCGTGCCGGAGCACGTTGGTGGTGCCCTCGCGCAGCGCCCAGGCGAAGACCGCACGGTGCTCCTCGGCCACCTCGTCCACCGCGCCGGGCAGGTCCGCGGCGATCCCGGCGACGTCGAACGCCGACCGGGCCGCCGCGAGCTCGCCCGCCAGGGTGACCTGACGCTCGCCCGCCACCATGCCGCGCATGTCCGCGAGCGTCGAGCGGACGAGCGTCTGGATCTCGGCGACCTCGTTCCTCGCCCGCCCGGCCTCGGGCGTGGGTTCGGCTGCGCCGTCGTGCTCCGGGTCGCTGTGCAGCAGGCGGCCCGCGAGCTCGGCCTTCACGGAGACGACGGTCAGGGAGTGCCCCAGGATGTCGTGCATGTCGCGGGCGATCCGGTCGCGCTCCTGGGCGGCGGCGAGCGCGGCGACCTCCTCCTGGGTCCTGTGCAGCGCGCGGTTGCGCTCGGTCGCCTGGCGGAAGCCGAACATGGCCAGGCTCGCGAGCGCGGCGGTCAGCACCAGGCTGTCCGTGGGCTGCCAGCCGGGCACGACGCGGGGCAGCACCAGCAGCACGAGCACGAGCGCCGCGACCGTGACGAGACCGGCCCGCACGGACGCGACGATCATCGCTGTGACACAGGCGAACACCAGGCCGGCCAGTCCGGACTGCCCGGCGGCGAGGACGATCAGCGCGACACAGACGAGCTCGCCGGCGACCAGGAGCACGGCCGTGCGCGGCGTCGGCGTCCTGCCCGCCCAGTAGCGGACCAGCGACCAGGCGAACAGGGTGGCGAGCGCCGCCACGCCGCCGACCCCGATCACCCGCGACGTGACGGTCGGGGCGGCGAGGACGTCCCCCAGCGGATCAGCGAGAAAGACCATCCAGATCGCGGCGAGCACCGGACCGACCCAAGCTCGCCTTGATGCCCGCTTCCCGGCTTGCCCGCCCGAGGGTCCCTGTCGCATCGTCACGCGGCCCATCTTCACATCCGTGCCGTGTCCCTGCGGAAGCGCCAGACCGCTCCCGCGACGAAGATCGCCGCCCAGGCGACGGCGTTGACCACGGCCACCTGGGGGACGCCACCCCCGGCCAGCGGAGCACGGACGAGCTCGGCGACGCCGTAGGTGGGCACCAGCGGCGCGATGCCGGCGAACCAGCTGTCGGCGCTGACCGGGACGATCAGGCCGCCCGCGAAGGACAGGAGCAGCACGATCGGGGAGAGCACCTGGACCAGGTTCCCCGCGGGCAGCAGGTAGCCCATGAACAGGCCGAACGCCGCGAAGACGAACGAGCCGCAGACAGCGATCAGCCCGCAGGCGATCCACGTGGCCAGCGGCATCTCGGCACCGCCGTACCGCCCCACGACGAAGGTGAGCACCACGGCGACCGCACCGAGCGTCATCGAGGCGAGGACCTTGACCAGCACGTAGGACCAGGGGCTCAGCGGCGTCACGCGCAGCTGCCGCGTCCAGCCCTGGGCGCGTTCAGCGGCCACGCCCGCCGCACCGGAGGTCACGACGGTCAGCGCCCCGTACAGCGCCATGGACACCATGACGTAGGCGAGGGCATTCGTTCCCGTGCCGGCGGTGATGTCCTGGTAGGCGGCCGAGCTCCGGAAGATCAGGAAGAACAGGGGCGGCAGCAGGAACGTCAGGAGCATGGAGCGGCGATCCCGCAGCAGGCGGTTCAGCTCCAGCCCGAGGTAGGTGCGGATGGCGCCCGCCTGGCCGGTCGTGGGGGTGGTGCTGGTGGTGCTGGTCATCGTGCGGCCCTCTCGTCGGTGGTGAGGGCGACGAACGCGTCCTCCAGGTTGTCGGTCGAGGCGAGGGCCATGACCTCGGCGGCGGCGCCGTCGGCGACGATCCGGCCGTGGCTGACCAGGACGAGCCGGTCCGCGTAGGTGCTGGCCTCGTCCAGGTAGTGCGTGGCGAAGACGACGGTGCGCCCCGCCGCGGCGTCGTTGCGGATCGCGCCCCAGAACTCGCGGCGGCCCGCCACGTCCATGCCGGTGGTGGGCTCGTCGAGCAGGAGGAGGTCGGGCTCGGCGACCAGGGCCATCGCGAAGCGCAGGCGCTGCTGCTGGCCGCCGGAGAGCTTGCCGACCCGGCGACCCGCGAGCTCGGCGATCCCGGCGCGCTCCAGGAACGGGCGGGCGGGGCGAGTGCGCCCGAACAGGGCGGCGGTGAGCTCGACGGTCTCGCGCACGGTGAGGTCGCGCAGGAGCCCGCCGGTCTGCAGGACCGCGGCGACCTGGCCGTCGGCGACGGCCCCGGCCGGCTCCTTCCCGAACACCCGGACGATGCCCGAAGTGGGCTCGGCCAGGCCGAGCATCATGTCGATGGTGGTGGTCTTGCCCGCGCCGTTCGGGCCGAGGAAGGCGACGACCTCGCCGGTCCGGATCACCAGGTCGAGCCCGTCGACCGCGCGGACGGCGCCGCCGGGGCCGCGGAACTCCTTGACGAGGCCCCTCGCTTCGAGAGCGGGGCTGCTTGTTGATGTCATGCCTCCACCCTGCTGTGCAGGCGCGCGCGGGACCGCTGCCAGGCGTCACGAGGTCGGCATGACATTCGTCATCTCGCCCCGGCGGCAGGACCACCGGGCCGAATGAGGGACGGTGCGATCGCGTTCGGACCAGTTCCGATACGCTGCCTTTCGCCGTCCGGGGGAGCGCGCCGATCAGCCTTGCCCGGGTGAGCACACCCGACCCGAGGGAGCTTCCCGTGCTGTCCGATGTGGCGCGACATGTCCGCGCACCTGAGATCGCCCCACCCCGCGCCGGTGACCCGCCCGAGCTCGGCGGTTACGAGATCCGCGGCCGGCTGGGCCAGGGCGGCATGGGCATGGTGTACCTCGGAGCCACCCGGAGCGGCCGCCCGCTCGCGATCAAGGTCATCCACCCGCAACGCACCGACGAGCGCGAGTTCCGGGCCCGCTTCCGCCGCGAGGTCTCGGCCGCGACGAGGGTACGCAACCGCCATACGGCGGCCGTCGTAGACTTCGACGTCGACGCTCCGATGCCCTGGCTGGCCACCGAGTACGTGCCCGGGCCCACGCTGGCGCAGGCCATCGCCGAGCTGGGGAGCCTGCCCGAGGCGGCGGTCCGCGAGCTCGTCACCGGCCTCGCAGAGGCCCTCGACGTGATCCACCGCGAAGGCCTCGTCCACCGCGACGTCAAGCCCGCCAACGTGCTGCTCGGCCCCGACGGGCCGGTGCTGATCGACATGGGCATCGTCTCCGACTCGGAGGCCACGTCGTTGACCACCACGGGCATGCAGCCGGGGACGCCGCAGTTCATGTCTCCCGAGCAGGCCCGCGGCGAGCCCGTCACCACCGCTTCCGACGTCTGGTCGCTCGGCGCCGTCGCCCACCTCGCGGCGGGTGGGACACCGCCGTTCGGCACGGGCAGCCTCGCGACGCTCACCTACCGGATCGTGCACGAGCAGCCCGACATCGACGCCGTGCCGCCCGGCCTGCGTCAGCTGGTCGGCGCCTGCCTGGCCAAGGACCCGGCCGCGCGTCCGACGACGTCGGCGGTGCTCGCGTCGCTCGTCGGCCCGCCGCACGTCGAGCCCGTCGGCACGGGCCTCGTGGGCCCCGGCATACCCGACGAGGACACGGTGCTGCGCACCGGGACGTCGTCGTCCGCCGCGCCGACCGTGCCCGACCAGCCGGGGGCGCCGCCGCCGGGCCGGACGCGGCGCAGGGTCCTGACCGGCCTGGTCGCCGCGGGTCTGGTGCTGGCCGGCGGCGGAGGCGCGGCTGCGGTCGTGCACTTCCTGTCTCCGGACGACACGCCTGCCGTCGTGGAGACGCCTCAGGCCGAGGCATCGCCATCGGCCGAGCCGTCCCGCGAACCCAGCCCCAGCCCTAGCTCGAAGAAGCCGAAGCCGAAGCCGTCGGCGACACCCGAGACCTCTCCGGTCGCCCCGCCCGCCGACACCACACCCGAGCAGGAGAAGGCGGCCCCGGCTCAGTTCCAGCCGGGCACCGTGGTGATCCCGGCGCAGGTCCAGGTAGGCCAGGAGATCGTCGCGGAGGCAACCGGCTGGTCACCCGAGCCGGCGGCCACCACGTGCCTGTGGAGCATCGGCGGCGAGGAGCGGGACAACCTCGGGTCGTGCGCCTACACCGTCGCCCTCGACGACGTGGGCAAGGCCGTACAGGTCAGGCTCACCGCCGCCCGGTCCGGGTACGCCGAGGCGGAGGCGCTCTCCAACGCCACCGACACGGTGCCGCAGCCGTCGGTGCCGCAGCCGAGCTGCAAGATCTACCTGAGCCCGGGCAAGGTGAACGCCGGCTGGTTCGCCCATTGCGGGGTCGAGGAGGACCCGAACGTCACCTACACGTGGGCCTGGTTCGACATCGACAACAACGAGACCATCACCTGGTCGGACTACAAGCCCGGTCCGCGCTTCTGGATCGGCGGCGGCCGGGCCGGTCACGACGTGCGAGTGACAGTGACGGCGGAGCGGGAGGGTTACCGGACCGCCGAGCTGAACACCACGTTCACCCTGCCTGCCGAGTGGGTCCCGGCCGAGTAGCCGCCTGGCGGGGCTCAGTCGGGCGGCAGGACCCGGCCCATGATCGTCGATGCCATCACGAGTCCCGGCTCGTCCCTGCCCGCCGCCGGCTCGCGGTCGCGCAGGAGCGCCGCGCCGTCCCGCGCCCAGTCGAACCCCGGCCGGCCCGACGCCGCCCGGTACAGCTCGTCCAGGTGGTCGGGGTGGCGCTCGGCGAGCAGGGCCAGCACCCACGACGGGACATCCGGATCGGCCAGGACCTGCGCCAGCCGCTGCGGCTTCCACGGCGTCAGCGGAGCGGTGTGCACCTCCCGGAGCTGCCCGTACCAGTCGAGCAGGCGCAGCCCCTTGACCGGATGGTGCACCAGGGCGAACGCCGCGTCGTCGGGGTCCGCGGCGTCGTCGGGCAGCCAGCGCTCGTCGCGGAGCGACGGCAGCAGCGCGAACTCCTCCGCCGGGGCCCCGATCCGGTCCTTGAACCGCAGGTAGCAGTCCATGACGTGCATTGCGGTGCCCTCCACCAGCACGTCCCCGAAAAGGTCGCGGAAAGCCCGGTGGTGGTCCGCGACGAGCTCGCGGGCGCGGGCCAGCGTGCGCGGGTTGCGGTAGGCCGGACACGGCGCCGACGCCAGCAGACCGACCACACCGCGCACGACCTCGACGATGGAGTCCGGTGAGAAGACCATCGGGGTGTCCGCGAAGATCCACGCGGCGCCGACCGGCAGGATCCGCCCCGAGAGCGGCAGGCCCGGGGCCAGCGCGACCGACCGGATCCCGGAGCGCCCCGTGAAGACCCGGTACTCGAGATCGTCCTCGAGGTTGTGCAGCACGGCGTGCTCGTCCACCAGGTCGGTCACGATGAAGTAGCCCAGCACGCCGCCGTCGGCCCACTGCTCGAGCAGCGCGCGCTCGGCGCCGTCCACGACCAGACCGGCCGGGGAGGTACCGTCGTCGGCGCCCGGGGGCGGGTGTGCGTGCCCGCCGGCCACCCGGGGTACTGGTCCGGGTGGTGCGGCGGACGAGGTGCCGAGGATCCGGTGCACCAAGGAGCCGCCCGTGCCGTGGGGGCCCGAGTGCACGAGCATGTCGACGGCGCCGTCCAGCGTCATCGAGTCGCGCACGCCCGGATCGACGGTGTCGGCGTCGAGATCGAGCACCTGCGAGCCGATGTACTCGACCTGGCGCCGGACGGCGTCGGCGTTGGCAGGCCGCAGCGCGTGCTCGACCAGGCGGCTCTCCAGCCGCGTGGCGAGGGCGAGGCGCTCGCCGAGGGTCAGCCGGCCGAGGGGGTCGGCGACGGGGTCGGCCGCGGCCGGAGAGATCGCGTGACGTGTCCAAGTCATGGGTCCATGGTTCGCGATCAACAGCCATTGACAACCCCTGGTCCGCTGGATCTGTGGATAACCGATGCCCGAGCTGGACCGGCGGCCAGGGCGATCTTCAGCAAAGGTTGAAGTAGATCTTCTCCGTAAAGAGCACAAACGGCCCAACGTAGGCGAAGATCAGCCTTGCACGACAACGGCGGCCAAGCTCCGATCACTTTCCCCGGCCGCCCCGGCCCCACGCACCTGTTCCGACGGAAAGGGATCTACCCACCATGGCATCGGAGAAGCGCCCCCGACGCGTTCCTGCGGTCATCGCCGATACGCGCCGAAACCCGGGGTTCGCCCTGGGTGCCTTCGGGCTCTCGGCCTGGGCCTACATCGGCATGTCCCACACCATCGCCGCCTATGAGGGGCCTGAGCTCGGCTACGCGCTCGGTGTCGCCTACGAGGCGCTGGTGATCGGTCTCGCCTGGGAGGGACGACGCCGAGCCGACCGGGCGCTCGAGACCGGCCGGCAGCCCGCCGGGCACGGGCGCTGGCTCGGCGGTGCGATAGTGGTCGGTGTCCTGTCCGGCGCTCTCGCCGCGTGGCACGGCTGGCTGCTCGGTGAGGGCATCTTCGCGGCCTCGCGCGCCGTCGCCCCGGTCCTGGCGGCGGTAGCGGTGCACCTGTTCTTCCAGTCGGCCTCCAGTGCGCGCGAGCTCGACCGGCAGGCAAAGATCCACACGGACCGCGAGACGGCCGTGCTGGACATGCTCGACGCGGTGCGGCTGGCGCAGATCGCTCCCGAGGGCGAGCGCGCGGCACGTATCGCCGACGTGAACGCCGCGGTGACGCGGGTCCACCGCCACGTCCCCGCCGCCGTCACCGCGGAGGTGACCCGCCCACATCTGGAGTCCGAAAGAACCATCCGTGACGTAGTCCAGGCGGCAGCCACGTTGGCCGGCGAGTGGATGCCGGACGAGAACAGGCCCAATCCCGCAAAGCTGAACGCCCTCCTGCCCGGCATCGTCCTGCCGGATGCTGCCCTGCCGGGTGTCGAGCTGCCCGGTGTCGACCTGCCGGGTGTCGCCCAGCCGTCCGACACCGCTCAGTCCGACAACGAGCGGGCCCACACCGAGCGGACGAGCGACCCGGCCCGCGCTGCCGACACCGTCGACCGGCCCGACGACCGCCTGTCCCGGGCTGCACAAGCCGACAACGACATGGTCGAGCTCATTCACACCGGCAGCGTCGAGCGAGTGCACCTCGAGGACAAGTACGCGCCCGCGAGGCCGGCGGCGGACCTGAACCCGCCGGCCTCGGCCACGGTCACGGACTGGGGCGCGCTCTCCGAGAAGGCGCCGACGCCGGCGGTCGCCGACCCGGCGCGGCCGCTCACCACGCAGCAGATCAGCGAGATCCGCGTGCTCCGGTGGGAGCAGAACCTCAGCGTGGAGGAGGTCGCGGCGCGGCTCGGGGTCTCCGTCAGCTCGGTGAGCAGGTACGCCCCGAGCAGCGACGTCCCGACCACCGCGACCGGTTCCATGGCGGTGGTCCCGGCCGGCCTTTCCTGACGTCCCGCGAAGGGTTCCGCGAAGTAGAGCGGAACCCTTCGCCGGAGGTCGCCGGTCAGCCGAAGTTGACGCCCTGGGCCAGCGGCAGCTCGGTCGAGTAGTTCACCGTGTTCGTCGCGCGGCGCATGTACTGCTTCCAGGCGTCCGAGCCGGACTCGCGCCCGCCGCCCGTCGACTTCTCGCCGCCGAATGCGCCACCGATCTCCGCGCCGGAGGTGCCGATGTTGACGTTCACGATGCCGCAGTCCGAGCCCACCTCGGACAGGAACGTCTCGGCCTCACGCACGTCCAGCGTGAAGATCGACGACGACAGGCCCTGCGGCACGTCGTTGTGGATCGCGATCGCCTCGGGCAGCTCCGAGTAGGACAGCACGTACAGGATCGGCGCGAACGTCTCGCGCTTGACGACGTCGGCCTGCCCCGGCATGCGCACGATCGCCGGCTGGACGTAGGCGGCGTCCTCGGCGCCCGGCACGGTGACCGAGGCACCGCCCACGACAAGCTCGCCGCCCGCGGCCACGGCCTCGTCGATCGCGACGAGCATGTGCTCGCGCGCGACGACGTCGACCAGCGGGCCGACCAGCGTGCCGTCGGTACGCGGGTCCCCGACCGGCAGGCCGGTGTAGACCTTCGCGAGCCGCGCGACGACGTCGTCCACGATGGACTCGTGCACGATCAGGCGGCGCAGCGACGTGCAGCGCTGCCCCGCCGTGCCCGCGGCGGAGAACACCGCGCCGCGCACCGCGAGGTCGAGGTCCGCGGACGGCGCCACGATCGCCGCGTTGTTGCCGCCCAGCTCCAGCAGGTACCGGCCACCGCGCGCGGCGACGACGGGCGCGACCTGCTGTCCCATCCGCTCGGACCCGGTCGCCGAGACGAGCGCCACCCGCGGGTCCGCGACGAGCGCCTCGCCGGCCTCGCGGTCCCCGAGGAGAAGCTGCGAGACGCCCGCCGGGAACCCGGCCTCGGCCAGCGCCCGGTCGAGCAGCGCGGCGGCGCCGACGGCGGACAGCAGCGTCTTCTCGCTCGGCTTCCACACCACGGTGTCGCCGCAGACGAGCGCGACCGCCGTGTTCCAGGACCACACGGCCACCGGGAAGTTGAACGCGCTGATCACGCCGACGACGCCCATCGGGTGCCACGTCTCCATGAGGCGGTGGCCCGGGCGCTCCGACGGCATGGTGCGCCCGCCGACCTGCCGCGACAGCCCGACGGCGAAGTCGCAGATGTCGATCATCTCCTGGACCTCGCCCAGGGCCTCGCTGGTGATCTTGCCCGCCTCGATCGTGACGAGCTCGGCCAGGTCGGCCTTGTGCTCGGTGAGCAGCTCGCCCAGGCGCTTGATGACCTGGCCGCGCACGGGGGCGGGCACGGAGCGCCACGTCGTGAAGGCGTCGGCGGCCCGCCCGACGACGGTGGCCGCCTCCGCGGCGCCGTCGCGGCGGAGCTCCAGCAGCGTCTGCCCGGACAGCGGCGACACGACGGGCAGACCAGTTCCGGAGGGCACGGTGGCGCCCAGCCGCTCCAGGGCGGCGAGGGCGGCGTCCCGCAGCTCGGTCGTCAGCGGGGTGATGGTCGTGGTGCTCATCGCAGTGCTCCTGTGGTGGTGGTGAGGGTGGCCGGATCGACGCCGAGGGTCTCGGCGGCGCCGGTGAGCGACCTGGCCACCTGGTCGGCGTACAGGTCGAAGGGGTCGAACAGAGCGCGGCCGAGGGCGCCCGCCATCCAGTCGGCGTCCCGGTCGGTGCCCTCCTGGCTGGCGTCCTTCGCGCCGTCCGAGGTCAGGTTGGACTGGAAGATGCCGGCCGCGGACCGGGGCAGGAAGTCCTCGTAGACGACGGGCTCGCGGCGCACTCCGCCGGTTCCGCCCGGGTCCACCTCGTAGGTGAACCAGCCCAGACCCTGGTCGGCGAGCGCCGCCTCGGTGGTCGGGAACGTCTTCTGCCAGACGCCCCGGGCGAGCTCCTGGCGCTGGGCCTCGTTGAAGCCAGAGTCGTCGGCGCGGGCAGCGGCGGCGGCCTCGTCGATCTCGATCACCGCGGAGTCGTAGGCGGCGCGACCCTCGCGGGTCAGCGCGATGCCGCGGGCCTCGACCTCGCCGAACCGCACGCGCAGGGAGTCGCTGACGATCTCGCCGTCGGCGGTGCGGAAGGTGCGCGGTTCGGCGAGCGCGCGGAACGACGTCTGGCGGAGCAGCACGTCGGGGCCTTCCCAGCGCGGCGGGCCCTGGATCGCGTCGATCATCGTGATGCCGCGAGCCTCCATGCGGGCGTACAGGTCGTCGATGTCGAGCACGCGGGGCGTGAGGTGGTTGATGTGCGTGGACGCGATGCCGCCGATGTCGGCCGCGACGGCGCTGACGCCCTCCAGCTCTCGGTACCAGGCCTGGTCCACGGGTTCGCGGGACAGCTCGAACGCCTCGGTCGCCAGGCGCAGGAACTCCGCCGCCTGGTCCTCGGGGAGGCCGCCCTCGGCCTCGGCCCGGTCGGCGAGGGCGAGCAGCTCGGGGCCGAACAGCGTGCGGGCGGCGAGGAAGCTCTCCAGGCGCCGTTCGAGGTCCGCGGTGAAGAACCGGCGGTCGGCCGGAACGAGCATCGACGTGAAGACCCGGAACGGGTTGCGCGCCAGCTCCGCGCGCTCGATGGGACGGAACGCCGTCGAGATGACGGGGACCGAGCTGGACGAGGCGTCACGCAGGTCGTAGAACCCGACGGGGTGCATGCCCATCGCGCCGAAGATCCGCGCGACCTGCGACATCTCGGTCGGTGTGCCGACCCGGATCGCGCCGTGCCGCTCCGCGGTGACGCGCGCGATGGAGCCGAGCCGTTCGGCGTCCGCCCCGTGCTGCGCCACGAAGTCGGCGTTGACCTCGTGCGACACGTCCAGCAGCGTCGTGTAGGCGGGCACCTCCTTGCCGTACATGTCCGAGAGGCTGCGTGCGAACGCGGCCCTCAGCTGCCAGGGCTCGAGGAACGTCGGTGCCGGCATCGGTCTCTCCTGTCTCAGATGATGTTCGACTCGGGGCCTCGTCGCCCCGAGCTCGTGGTGGTCGTCTTCGCGCCGGGCCCGGCGAACCGGTCGGCACTGAACCCGGACACGTCGATCCGGGGTGTGCGGCCCGCGTACAGGTCGCGCACGACCTCGCCGACGGCGGGCGCCTGCAGGAACCCGTGCCCGGAGAAGCCGGCGGCGTACAGCACGCGGCCGGGTACGTCCGTCGCCTCGCCGATGAGGGCGTTGTGGTCGGGCGTCATCTCGTAGAGCCCTGCCCAGCCGCGCGCGACCGGCACGTCGACCAGGCCAGGGGCGCAGGCGCCGATCGCATCGCGCAGCAGCGGCAGCCACCCCGGGTCGTAGGTGCGCTCGAACGCGATCGGGGTCGCGGGGTCGGCGATGCCGAGCAGCAGGCCGCCGGGCTCGGCGTTGTGGAAGTAGAAGGTGGTGCCGTAGTCGATGGTGAACGGGATGCGCGGCGGCGCGGGGTCCAGCGGCGGGGTGAAGCCGATCTGCCGCCGGTACGGGTCGACGGGCAGGTCCAGCCCCGCCTTGGTGGCCAGGTCCCGGGTCCACGCCCCGGTGCACAGCACGACGGCGCCCGTGCGCACCCGCCCCTGGCTGGTCCAGACGGCGACGACCTGGTCGCCCCGGGTCTCGACGTCGGACACCGTGACGTGCGTGCGGACGCGTCCGCCGTACCGCTCGACGCCGTCCGCATACCCCTCGACGACGGCGAGCGGGTGGGCGAACCCGTCGCGCGCGGCGTAGGCGGCACCGGCGTAGCGGTCGGCGTCGACATACGGGTTGAGGCGGCGGACGGCGTCCCGGCCGAGCATGCGGCTCGCCACGCCGCGCTCGTTCTGCATGGCCACCGACTCCTCGAACAGGGCGACGTCGGCGGCGTGGGGCAGGAGGAACAGGTAGCCCGGCTGCTGCAGCCCGATGTCCGCGCCCGGGCGGTTGGCGAAGTCCTCGTACAGCTCCAGGCTGCGGTTGCCGAGGTCGACGTTCGCCGGGTCGGAGAACTGCGCGCGCACTCCCCCGATGGGCTTGCCCGAGCTGCCCGAGGCGAGCTCGTCGGCCTCCAGGAGCAGCACGTCGACGCCGTCCTCGGCGAGGTGGAACGCGACGGACGCGCCGAGCGCGCCGCCGCCGACCACCACCACCTCAGCCAGCGCGGGGAGCGGTCCCCGCCGGTCCGCGGGGTGCCGTGCTGAGGTCATGCACGCATCCTGCCACGCGCTCCGGCGGATGTGGGCACTCGCCGGAACTCTTCCTGCGCAACGACTGAACCCAAGGCGAAACCCCCGCTCCCCCGGCCCATCCCGCCGAAGTAGAACCCTGGCGAGGTAGGACTGTTCTACCTCGCGGCGGCGGCGCGGCAGTCCGCGCAGGTGCCCCACAGCTCGATCGTGTGCTCGATGTCGTCGAAGCCCTGGGCCGCGGCCACCTTCGAGGCCCACGCCTCGACGGTGGGGCCATCGATCTCGACGGTCCGGCCGCACTGCCGGCACACCAGGTGGTGGTGGTGCTCGCGCCGCGCACACCGGCGGTAGAGGCTCTCGCCGTCCTCGGCGCGCAGCACGTCGACCTCGCTCGCGTCCGCGAGCGCCTGCAGCGCCCGGTAGACGGTGGCGAGGCCGACGGACTCGCCGCGGGCGCGGAGGGTCTCGTGCAGCTGCTGGGCCGAGCGGAAGTCGGCGAGCTCGTCGAGGGCCTCGACGACGGCTGTCCGCTGGCGGGTCATTCGTGCTGCGGCCATCAGCGGCACTCCTTTGCGGCGGCCGCCGCACGTTCTGTTGCGGCGGCAGGCAGGTCGACGTCGTCGGGCAGGTCGGGATGCGGGTCGTGGGTGGGGCGCCGTCGGGTCAGGAGCGGTGCCACCAGGGACACCACCGCGTAGACCGCGATGGCGAGCACAACGATAGTCGCGCCGGGCGACACGTTGTACCAGTAGGTGATGGTGAGCCCGGACACGCAGACGACGACGCCGACGACGCACGCCGTCAGCATGGTGCGCCCGAAGGCGTGCGTGACCTGCTGGGCCACGGCCACGGGCACGATCATCAGCGCGCTGACCAGGAGCAGGCCGACGACGCGCATGGCGACCGTGACCGTGAGCGCCGACACGACGGCGACGACGATGTTCAGCGCCCAGACGGGCAGCCCGGACGCGATGGCGAACTCTTCGTCGTGGCTCGCCGAGAACAGCGCGTGTCGCAGGCCGACGCCGATCGCCAGGACCACGAGCGAGAGCACGACGGTGAGCCAGAGGTCGGCGTCGGACACGGTGGAGATCGAGCCGAACAGGTACTGCATGAGGTTCCCGGAGGATCCGCCGGCGATCCCGATGAGCAGGACGCCGCCGGCGATGCCGCCGTAGAACATGATCGCGAGGGCCAGATCGCCGGAGGTGCGGCCCCGGCGTCGGACGACCTCGATGAGGACCGAGCCGATCACCGCGGCGATCACCGCACCGGGGACGGCGAGGGCGTCGTCGGTGGTCAGCCCCATGCCCGCGCCGACGAGCCAGCCGAGGGCGACGCCGGTCAGGGCGACGTGCCCGATCCCGTCGCCGAGCAGGGAGAGCTTTCGCTGCACCAGGTAGGTACCGACGACGGGCGCGGTCACGCCCACCAGCAGCGCGGCGATGAGCGCCCGCTGCATGAACGGGTCGGTCAGCATGAGCATGATCATGGGCGCACCTCCAGGTCGAGGGCCCGGTTATCGGCGGTGTCGAGGGCGTTGTCGTCGGCATGCGGGTGCTGGTGCCGGTGCCCCGCCCGGTCGTGGTCCTGCCGGGCGCGCGGCGGGACGCCGTCGTGCACGACCTTGCCGTGCCGCAGCACGACGGCACGGGAGACGAGGGGTTCGAGCTCGCCGAGCTCGTGCAGCACGACGAGCACGGTGAGGCCGCCGTCGACCAGCCGCCGCATGGTGGCCGCGAACGCCTCCTGGCTGGCCATGTCGACGCCGGCGACGGGCTCGTCGAGGACGAGGAGGTCCGGCTCGCGGACCAGGGCGCGCGCGATGAGGATGCGCTGCTGCTGCCCGCCCGACAGGTGGTGCACCGGGTCGCGTACGCGGTCGGCGAGTCCCACCTGTTCGAGGGCTGCGTGGACCCGGTCGCGCCAGCCGCGCGGCAGGCGGAGCCGGCGGCCGTGCAGCAGGCCGGAGGCGACGACCTCCTGCACGGTCGACGGGATGCCGCCGCCCGCGCCGGCGCGCTGCGGCACGTAACCGATGCGGCTCCAGTCGACCGCCGCGCGCCGGCCGGCCCCGAGGGGCTCGCCGAGCAGCCGGACGGCGCCCTCCGACGGCGCGTTGATGCCGACGAGCGCCCGCACCAGGGTGGACTTGCCGGAGCCGTTCGCGCCGAGCAGGGCGACGACCTCGCCGGGAAGGACCGTCAGGTCGATGCCGCGCAGGATGTGGCTCGCGCCCGCACGAAAGTGCAGGCCGCGGGCCTCGATGACGGGTTCGCGCGTCTCGGTCACCTGCTTAGTGTCCGTCATTCGCAGACCAGGCCCTCCTCCAGCGCCGCGAGGTTGGCCTGCATCACGGAGACGTAGTCGTCGCCCGCGGCCGTGGCCTCCTCGGACAGACCCTCCAGCGGGTCGAGCACGGCGGTGTCGACGCCCAGGTCAGAGGCGAGGGTCTCGGTGACCTTGGGGCTCACGAGCGTCTCGGAGTACAGGGTCTTGACGCCGCGCTCCTCCACCAGGTCGCCGATCTCGCGCAGACGCGCCGGGGACGGCTCCACCTCGGGGTCGAGCTCCGTGATGCCCACCTGCTCCAGCGCGTAGCGGTCCGCGAGGTAGCCGAAGGCCGTATGGCTGGTCACCAGCGTGGCGCCCTGGCAGGCCGCGAGGCCGTCCGCCATCTCCTGGTCCAGCTCGTCGAGCCGCTGGCCGAGGCGCAGGGCCCCGGCGGCGTACTCGTCGGCGTGCTCGGGGTCGGTCGCGGCCAGCTCGTCGGCGACTGCCTGCCCGACGGCGGCGAGCCGGCTCGGGTCCAGCCAGAAGTGGGGGTCGGTGGCGCCGTGCTCGTCGGCATGCTCGGCGTGCTCCTCCTCGGTCTCCCCCTCGTGCCCTTCCTCTTCCGCGTGCTCCACGAGCTCGGCCGCGTCGGCGGCGTCGACCACGTGCTCGGGGGCGCGGGCCTCGACGGCCTCGTCGACGGCGTTCTGGAAGCCCGACAGGTAGACGACCAGGTCGGCCGTGCCGACCTCCCGGACCTGCGCCGGGGAGAGCTCGAGGTCGTGCGGCTCGGCGGCCGGCGGCGTGAGATTGTCCACCGTGACCAGGTCGCCACCGATCTGCTGGGCGACGTACTGGAGCGGGTAGAACGACGCGAGCACCGTGACGCCGTCGGACTCCCCGGCCGTGCCGGTCGTTCCCTGAGCAGAGCAGCCGGCGAGGGTCGCCGTGCCGGCGAGAACGAGGCTGGTCAGGGCAGCGCCGACGGCGCGAGTCGATGTCATGAGAACGATTCTCACGCTTGTTGAGAACCGATGTCAAAGATCTGCTGCGAGAGGTCGGTCACGGGCTTATTCGCGCGGGCCTCAACCTGCCCGGACGGTAGGCTGGGCGGACATTGTTTCCCACCTGTTCCCCTGGAGAGACCCTCGTGTCCGACAAGTCAGTGCGCTCTGCGCAGACCGCCAAGCTCGACGCCGTCGTCTCGCTCGCCAAGCGACGAGGTTTCGTCTTCCCGTCGGGTGAGATCTACGGCGGAACGCGTTCTGCGTGGGACTACGGCCCGCTCGGTGTGGAGCTCAAGGAGAACATCAAGCGCCAGTGGTGGCGTGCGATGGTCACGAGCCGCGACGACATCGTCGGCCTCGACTCGTCGGTCATCCTGCCCCGCCAGGTGTGGGTGGCGTCCGGCCACGTCGGCGTGTTCACCGACCCGCTCACCGAGTGCCTCTCGTGCCACAAGCGGTTCCGCGAGGACCAGATGCTCGAGGAGTTCGAGGAGAAGAAGGGCCGCCCGCCCGAGGGCGGCCTCGCCGAGATCGCCTGCTCCAACTGCGGCACCCGCGGCCAGTGGACCGAGCCCCGCGACTTCAACATGATGCTGAAGACGTACCTCGGCCCGGTGGAGGACGAGTCCGGCTTGCACTACCTGCGCCCCGAGACCGCGCAGGGCATCTTCGTGAACTTCGCCAACGTCGCCGCGGCGGCGCGGAAGAAGCCGCCGTTCGGCATCGGCCAGATCGGCAAGTCGTTCCGCAACGAGATCACGCCGGGCAACTTCATCTTCCGCACGCGCGAGTTCGAGCAGATGGAGATGGAGTTCTTCGTCAAGCCCGGCGAGGACGAGGAGTGGCACCAGTACTGGATCGACAACCGCACCGACTGGTACACGGACCTCGGCATCTCTGCCGACAACCTGCGCCAGTACGAGCACCCCAAGGACAAGCTGTCGCACTACTCGACCCGCACCGTGGACATCGAGTACCGCTTCGGCTTCCAGGGCAGCGAGTGGGGCGAGCTCGAGGGCATCGCGAACCGTACGGACTTCGACCTGAAGACCCACACGGAGAGCTCGGGCAAGGACCTCGCGTACCGCGACCCGGTGACGAACGAGAAGTACTACCCGTACGTCATCGAGCCCGCCGCGGGCCTGACCCGGTCGCTCATGGCCTTCCTCGTCGAGGCGTACGCCGAGGACGAGGCGCCGAACACCAAGGGCGGCGTCGACAAGCGCACCGTCCTGCGGCTCGACCCGCGCCTGGCCCCGGTCAAGGCCGCGGTGCTCCCGCTGTCCAAGACGGCGGACCTCCTCCCGGCGTCCGAGAAGCTGGCCGCCGAGCTGCGCAAGTACTGGAACGTCGACTACGACGTGACGCAGGCGATCGGCAAGCGCTACCGCCGCCAGGACGAGATCGGCACGCCGTTCTGCATCACCGTCGACTTCGACACGCTCGACGACCAGGCGGTCACCATCCGGCACCGCGACACCATGCAGCAGGAGCGCGTGGCGCTGGACAAGGTGGTCGGTTACCTGGCCGGTCACCTCGTCGGGGCCTGAGCCGTCAGCCGGCCGCGTCCTGCTCCTGCTCCCGGAGCAGGCGCAGGACGCGGGGCGAAAGCGGATCCGGTCGCGGCGCAGCTTCTCGGCGAGCCAGTCCGTCGAACGCTCGGTGTTGGCGACGGCGATCTGCGGGTCGCCCGCCTTCACCGGTGCACCGAGGAGCGCTGCCGCCGCAAGCCCCTCGATCCGGAAGTCCAGCTCCGGCAGGTCCTCGATCTGCTCGACGGCGAAGTAGACCCGGCTCCAGCTCCACCTGGAGCTGCTTGCCGAGCGCCGCGAGGATGGCCTCCAGCGATCCGAGGCTCGGCGTCCGCACCCCCGCCTCGAGCTGCGAGATCGACGCCCGGGACCGGTCGACGCGCCGCGCGAGTACCAACCATCCCAGGCATTGTGGAACACTTAGGCAATGCTTACCTCACCTGCGGCCGCGCCTGCGGGACACCGTGAGGGTGCGGAAGCCGTAGCTCACCGCGCCCGACGACGGACGCTCGCGTTGGCCACGGCGCTCGCCGCTCTGCTGCTGGTCGTCCTCGCGAGCCTCGCGCTCGGCGTCCGCGACATCAACCCGGCTGAGGTCTGGCGGGCCCTGACCGCCCCGGTCGCCGGCTTCGTGGACCACGACGTGGTCCTGGACCAGCGGCTGCCGCGCACCGTCGTAGGACTGGCGGCCGGGGTCGCGCTCGGCACGGCGGGCACTCTGATCCAGGGTGTCACGCGCAACCCGATCGCCGACCCCGGCCTGCTGGGCCTCAACTCGGGCGCGTCGCTCGCGGTGGTCTGCGCGGTCTGGCTGTTCGGCGTCACCTCGCCGATCGGCTACGTCTGGTTCGCCTTCCTCGGCGCTGCCGCCGCGGCCGCCATCGTGTTCTCAGTGGGGCGCGGCCAGCCCGTGCGCCTCGCGTTGGTCGGCGCCGCCGTGACGGCGCTGATCACGCCGCTCATCACCCTGGTCCTGCTGCAGGACCAGCAGGCGTTCAACCTGTACCGGTTCTGGTCGGTCGGCTCCCTCACGGGTCGGGGCCTGGAGACGGTGACGGCGCTGTGGCCGTTCATCGTCGTCGGCGTCCTCCTGGCCGCCGTCCTGTCGCACCGGCTCAACATGCTGGCCCTCGGCGACGACGTGGCGACCGCGCTCGGCCAGCGGGTCGGCACGACGCGCGCCCTCGCGGCGATCGCCATCGTGCTGCTGGCCGGGACCGCGACGTCGCTCGCCGGGCCGATCGCGCTGGTCGGGCTCGTCGTGCCGCACGCGGCGCGGCGCTTGGTGGGCACGGACTACCGCTGGATCATGGCGATCGGTGCCCTCCTCGGCCCGGTGATGCTGCTGTCCGCCGACGTCCTGGGCCGGCTGATCCTGCCCCGGTCGGAGCTCGAGGCGGGTGTCGTCGCCGCCATCCTGGGCGCGCCGGTGCTGATCGCCGTCGCGCGCGGCCGGAACGTGGTGGGCGCCTGATGACCGCCGCCGACATGGGCACCATCACCGCCGTCGCGGACCTGCGCACCGTCCGGCGCCGCCGTCAGATCCTGGTCGTGGCCGGCATGGTTCTCCTCGTGCTCGTCGCCGGGACGGGCGCCCTCCTGGTCGGCGCAGCCGGCCTGACCCCGGGCCAGGCGATCGCCGGCGCCGTGGGCCTGGGCGACAAGGGCGACGTCTTCATCATCCAGAAGCTGCGCCTGCCTCGCGTCGAGGCGGCGGTCGTGGTCGGCGCCGCGTTCGGCCTGGCGGGCGCGCTGTTCCAGTCGACGCTGCGCAACCCGCTGGCTTCCCCCGACATCCTCGGCATCTCCAGCGGCGCGAGCCTCGGTGCCGTGACCGGCGTGCTCGCGCTGGGGATGAGCGGTGTGGCGCTGTCCGGCCTGGCCTTCACGGGCGCCGGCCTCGTCGCCCTCGCGATCTGGCTGCTCGCCTGGCGCAAGGGCCTGCACTCGATCCGGTTCGTGCTGGTGGGTGTCGGGTTCGCCTACCTGTGCTCCTCGCTGGTCGCCTGGACCATGGCCCGCGCGGACGAGAACGAGGCGGCGGGCGTGCTCATCTGGACCGTCGGCTCCGTGTCCGACATCCGCGGCGAACAGCTCGGGCTCGTCGCCGCCGGGACGCTCGTGCTGTCCGTGGCGGTCGCGCTCATCGCGCGGACGCAGGGGCCGCTCTCGCTCGGGGACGACAACGCGCGCGCCCTGGGCGTGCACGTGGACGCCGCCCGGGTCGGCACGCTGCTGCTCGCGGTGGCACTCGTCGCGCTCGCGACCAGCGCTGCCGGGCCGATCGCCTTCGTCGCCCTCGTCGCTCCCGCCATCGCCCGCCGTCTGGTGAACGACGGCGGCGCCGCCCTTGCTGCGTCCACCGCCACGGGCGCGGCCCTGGTCCTGGTGGCGGACGTCGTCGGGCAGCACGGGCTGTTCGGCGTCGCCGCCCCCGTGGGCATCGTCACGGGGCTCGTGGGCGCCCCCTACCTGCTGTGGCTGCTCGCCACGAACGAGAAGAGGAGCCGATGACCAACCTGCGCGCCGAGGACGTCAGCCTGGGCTACGACGGCCTGCGGGTCATCGAGGGTCTCGACCTGACGCTGCCCGACGGCAAGATCACCGCCGTCGTCGGGCCGAACGCCTGCGGCAAGTCCACACTGCTGCGCGGCCTGGCCCGCCTGCACCCGCTCGACGGCGGCCGGATCACGCTCGGCGGCGTCGACATCACGGCGATGCCCCGCAAGGAGCTCGCCCGCAAGGTCGGCATGCTGCCGCAGTCGTCCATCGCGCCCGACGGCGTGCGGGTCGCCGAGCTCGTCAGCCGAGGCCGGTACCCGCACCAGGGCTGGTTCGGCCGGCACTCGTCCGACGACGACGCCGTGGTCACCACCGCGCTGGAGTCCACCGGCGTAGCGGAGCTCGTGGACCGGCCGGTCGCGGAGCTGTCGGGCGGCCAGCGCCAGCGCGTGTGGATCGCGATGGTCCTGGCGCAGCAGACCGACATCGTGCTGCTCGACGAGCCGACGACGTTCCTCGACGTCCGCCACCAGCTCGACCTGCTGGACCTGCTCACGGAGCTGAACCGGGACCGCGGCACCACCGTCGCGATGGTGCTGCACGAGCTCAACCTCGCCGCGCGCTACGCCGACCACCTGGTCGTGATGTCGGCGGGGCGGATCGTCGCCGAGGGGGCGCCGTCCGACGTGCTCACCCGTGAGGTGGTCAACGAGGCGTTCGGGCTGCGCGCCCAGGTCGTGCCGGACCCGGTGGCGGGCTCTCCGCTGGTGGTGCCCGTCGGCCGATTCCACTCCTCGGCAGTCGAGCCGTCCGCTCGTTGAGCTTCCGCCGGGCGCGGGGTGGTCTACCTCACCCAAACCCTGACCAATTCCGCAACATTGCCGTGACCAAATGTGGTTAGGCTAACCTCACATCGACCGGCACCCGCCGGTCGTTCGCCTGAACACCCGGGAGAAAACCGTGCGCCCTCGCCGTTCCCTCGCGGCGGCCGTCGGCCTTGTCGCCGCGTCCGCCCTCGCCCTCGCCGGCTGCGCGTCCGAAGCCCCGGCCGCGGACGGCGCGACGCCGTCGGCCAACGCATCCGGCGCGACCGACGAGTTCCCGCTGACCATCGAGCACGCGCTCGGCGAGACCACCATCGAGGAGGCGCCGGAAAGCGTCGCCACCTGGGGCTGGGGCTCGACCGAGGCCGCGATCGCCGCGGGCGTCTACCCCGTCGCCGTCGCCGAGCAGACCTGGACCGTCGGCGAGGGCAACCTGCTGCCGTGGGTCGAGGACGCCTACGACGAGGCCGGCGTCGAACACCCGACCGTGCTGTCCGACCCTGAGGCCGGCGCGACCGTGCCCTACGAGGAGTTCGCGGCCGCTGAGCCCGACCTCATCGTCGCCACCTACTCGGGCATCACGCAGGAGCAGTACGACCTGCTCAGCGAGATCGCCCCGGTCGTGGCCTACCCGAAGACGCCGTGGCAGACGCCGTGGGACGAGATCATCACCTCCACGGCCGACGCACTGGGCCGGAGCGCGGCGGGCGAGGCCAAGGTCGAGGAGATCAACCAGTACCTGGCCGACCAGGCCGAGGCGCACCCCGAGTTCGCGGGCAAGACGGTCGCCGCGATCGTGGACTCTCCCGAGGAGGGTCTGGTCTACGTCTACCGTGCCGGCGACCCGCGTGCCGGATTCCTGGAGGGTCTCGGCTTCGAGACCGCTCCCGCCGTGGAGGAGCTCGCGCCCGACGACGGTGAGTTCTTCTACACGCTCTCGTACGAGGAGCTCGACAAGCTCGACTCGGACGTCGTCGTCGCCTACACGTACACCGAGGAGGAGGCCGAGGCCCTCCCGACCAAGGAGGAGCTGCAGGCCCTGCCCGCCGTCAAGGACGGCATGGTGGTGCAGCAGGTCGGCACCGTCGCGGTCTCCGCGGTCTCGCCGCCTACGGCACTCTCGGTCGAGTACCCCGAGGGCATGCCCAAGCTGATCGACTCCCTGGCCACGACGCTGGCCGAGTAACCCGATCCTGCCGAGGTAGAACTCTGGCGAGGTAGGACTGTGGCGAGGTAGGACCGTGGCCGAGCTACGGTCCTACCTCGCCAGAGTTCTACCTCGCCACAGTTCTACCTCGGCGTGGGGGTGTCGAGGGCTCCGCCGTAGCGGCGGTCGCGCTTCGCGTACTCCTCGACCGCGCGCCAGAGGTGCCGGCGGTCGATGTCGGGCCAGGGCTCGTCGAGAAACACCATCTCGGCGTACGCCGCCTGCCACAGCATGAAGTTCGACGTGCGCTGCTCGCCGGAAGAGCGCAGGAACAGGTCCACGTCGGGCAGGTCCGCCAGGTACAGGTACCTCTGCACGGTCTTCTCGTTGACCCGCTTCGGGTCCAGCCGTCCGGCGGCGGCGTCGCGCGCCATGGCCGCCGCGGCGTCCGCCAGCTCGGCCCGGCTGCCGTAGTTGACGCACATCGTCAGGGTGCAGAGGTCGTTGTCCTTGGTGCGTTCCTCGGCCTCCTGGAGCACGTTGATGACCGACTTCCACAGCTTCGGACGGCGTCCGGCCCAGCGGATCCGCACGCCCCAGGACGCCATGACGTCGCACTGGCGCTGCATGACCTCCTGCGTGAAGTTCATGAGGAAGCGCACTTCCTCAGGCGACCGCTTCCAGTTCTCGGTGCTGAACGCGTACGCCGACACGTACTCGACGCCGATATCGACGGCCCCCGCGACGACGTCGAGCAGCGACTTCTCGCCCGCCCGGTGCCCCTCGATGCGGGGCAGGCCCCGGGAGTTGGCCCACCGCCCGTTGCCGTCCATGACGATCGCGACGTGCCGCGGCACGAACTCCTTCGGGATCCGCGGGACGCGCTCGCCCGATGGGTGCGGGTAGGGCGCCACCAGCTCACGACTTGCAGTCCGGGCCATCAGCGCTCCACCATCTTCAACGATCGCAACGTTCTCTCCAGGTAGTACTGGCCATAGGCGGCGACGATGCCGCTCGCCTCCTTGCGGTGCCGCACGTCGGACGCGTCGGCGGTCTCCCAGTCGCCCGCGAGCAGCGAGGACAGCAGGGCGAAGGTCTCGGGCGCGGGCGCGGTGGAGCCCGGCGGGCGGCAGCGCGGGCAGACGGCGCCACCCTGAGCCACGTTGAACGAGTGGTGCGGGCCGGGCTCGCCGCAGCGCGCGCAGTCCTCGAACGAGGGTGCCCAGCCCGCCACCGCGAGCGCCCGCAGGAGGTAGGAGTCGAGCACCAGGCCGGCGTCGTGATGCCGCTCCGACAGGGCTCGCAGCCCGCCGGCGAGCAGCCAGTACTGCTGCACCGACGGCTCGTGCTCCTGCGCGACCAGCCGGTCGGCGGCCTCCAGCATCACGGTGCCGGCCGTGTACATGCCGTAGTCCTGGCTAATGGCGCGGGCGTACGCCCCGATGGTCTCGACCTGCGTCACGGTGTCGAGCCCCATTCCGGGCCGCGGGCTGCGGCCGGTGTGGAACTGCACGTCGACAGCCATGAACGGCTCCAGCCGCGCCCCGAACTTGGACGATGTGCGCCGCACCCCCTTGCCGACCCCGCGCACCTTGCCGTGCTCGCGCGTCAGGAACGTGACGATGCGGTCCGCCTCACCCAGCTTGTGGGTGCGCAGCACTATCGCGTCGTCTCGGTACAGGGGCACGTAGCCATTCTGCCCCTAGTCACCGACACTCCGGCACACCCCCGCGGGTCGAGCCTCAGCGCTCGACGAACCGCGTGCCGTCCGGCGTCAGCTCCGGCTCCCACACGAACCGGTGGATCACGTGCTTCTCCAGGACGCTGCGCACGATCAGCGCGACGGTGCCCCAGATCACGAAGAGCAGCATCGTCTGCAGGAAGTTGTTGCCGATCTGGCTGAACCCGGTGAGCGCCAGCGTGGGGATCAGGAACATCAGGCCGAGGAACGCGGGCAGCAGGTGCACGCCGATCCACTGGACCACCGACAGCAGCTCGATCCGGCGGTCGGCAACCACGCCGTGGTAGTCCATCACGTTGACGACGTGGTCGGCGCGCCACTTGGCGACGTGCCGGGCGACCGTCCACTGCGCGTCCCGCGCGTCCAGCGCCGAGCTGCCCGTCGGCAGCCAGATCCCGAGGATCTGGTGGATCTCGGCGGGGGTCAGGTAGCCCTTGTCGAGGATGGTCAGGCTGTGCACGGGCGGCTGCCGGGTGTTGGTCGGCAGCACGAGCGCGGCCAGGAACAGCAGCACGCCGCCGGTCCCGAGCAGCCCCACGAGTGCGCCGGGGAGCCAGGGCAGGAGCAGGGTCGCGGTGGCGAACGCCAGAGCGCCGAGGAGCGCGCAGATGATGCGGTTCTTCATGGTCATGGTGAGTAGGACTTTACCGGCATCTCGTCGTGCGCTGGGGCGATAGGTCCGTTTCGAAACCTAAGTTCCGGCCGCACCCGAGGTTCAGAAGAACACCGTGTCCCGCTTGCCCAGCGGGCGGCACACGAGCCACCAGGCGACGACCTGCAGCGCGAGGATCACGGGCAGCACGACGAGCGCCACGACGCCGAGCGAGGCCATGGCCTCCGCGGAGATCCCGCCGTCGACCAGCCGGGGCCACGCCGCGATCGCCGTGCCCACCACGGGAGCCGCGATCATCACGGTGGTGACGATCACCGGCACCGGTCCGGTGCGGCGTAGGCGCCACGCGACGACGGCGTCGCCGTGCAGCCGCGTCACCACGACCGCCACGATGCCCAGGGCCAGTGCGGCCA
The DNA here is from genome assembly GCF_900608595.1 of Promicromonospora panici. Lineage (GTDB taxonomy): Bacteria > Actinomycetota > Actinomycetes > Actinomycetales > Cellulomonadaceae > Promicromonospora > Promicromonospora panici. The sequence continues at coordinate 58,334 of NZ_UWYY01000004.1, forward strand.
GGCCGCTCCCCCAGGCGACGCCGAGCAGCGCGCCCCAGCTTCCGGCGAGCGTGATGCTCGCCACGACGAGCACGACGTCCCACACGTCCCGCCAGACGTGCCCGGGACGCCTGCTGCGCAGCCAGATGCCGGCGTCGCGCAGCGCCCACGACGCGATGAGCGTGATCGCCACGGGATACCCCGCGTTCAGCAGGTCCGCCTCGGCGTGCGGGAACACGCCGATCAGCACCCCGAGCCCGGCCACGAGCCACACCTCTCCCGGCAGCAGCAGCGGCCCGACGGCGGCCAGCACCACGCGCCGCTCGGCCGGCTCGCGTCGCCGGGCGCCGCCGTCCGGGTCACGCTCCTGCAGCAGGGTCGCGCCGGCACCCTGGACGGCGCCGTCGAGCACCACCCAGCCGACGAACAGGACCGTCAGGAAGACCGCCCAGGTCGCGGCGTTCATCGGGCCGCCTCGGGCTCGGGCTCGTCGCGCGGCATCTCGACGACGCCGGAGGCGCCGACAGCTCCGGCGACGCCACCCACCGGGACGGCGCCGAAACGGAGCAGGACGTCCGCACTCGCGCCGTCGTCGCGCAGGACGTCGCCCGCCTCGGCGCCCAGCACCAGGCGGTCGGTCCCGGCGCGGGCGAGCCGGCCCAGCACCCACCAGTCGAGCACCGCGAGCGTGACCATGAGCCCCACGAGCAGCACCAGCGAGGCGAGCACCGCGCGGCTGGACTGGTCGGAGGTCACCTCATCGACCCGGAGCACGCCCTGGATGATCCACGGCTGGCGGCTCAGCTCGCGCACGAGCCAGCCCCCGATCGCCACGACGAACGGCAGGGGCAGCAGCGCGGTGAGCGTCGCGTAGAGGGCGCGGCGGCCACGCATCCGGAACATCGCCCCGGCGATGAGCAGGAACGGAAGCACGAGCGCGCCGAGGAAGACGAGGTCGGCGGTCCGCATCATGATCTCGAGCAGGACGCCGACCGCGACGTTCGCGTCTACGGCTCCGCCCGCGTCGAAGTACTCGAACTGCGCATAGCCGAACGATTGCGCGAACAGCGCGCCGACCACGCCGGTCCAGATGCCGGCCCGCATGGAGTGCCGCCACAGGTCCTCGTCGGGGCCGGTCGGCAGTCGGAGGCCTCCGCCCCTACGCCGCAGGTGCCACGCCGATACCCCGACGAGCACGAACCCGCCGGCCATCAGACACGCCCCCACGACGTGCAGGCTCGACAGCAGCGCCGCCGGGTTGGTGATCATCGCGCCGAGATCCGTGATGCGCGCGACCGGTGCGTCCGGCGGGCCCTCCAGCACGAACCCCACGGGGTTGCGCAGGAATCCGTTGGCCACCATCACCACGAACGCGGACACGTAACCCGTGAGCACCACCGCCCAGAAGATCGCGGCGTGCAGGGCGCGCGGGAACAGGTGCCAGCCGAACACCCACAGCCCCAGCAGCGTCGACTCGATGAAGAACGCGACGAGAGTCTCCACGGCCAGGGGGGCGCCGAAGACCTCGCCTGCGACGTCGAGCAGGCCCGGGAAGTGGAGGCCGAACTGGAGCTCCAGCACGATCCCGGCCGCGATGCCGAGCGCGTAGTTCACCAGGTAGATCTGGCCCCAGAACCGGGTCGCGTTCTCGAAGACGAGCGCCCGGTGGTCCTTCGCGCGTGCCCACCGCGTGTTGAAGATCGCCACGACGGGGCCGAGACCCAGCGTGAGCAGCACGAACAGGAAGTGGACAGCAGCGAGCAGCGCGAACTGCAGGCGAGCGAGTTCAGTGGCGTCCACGCTTCCGAGACTACGTAGCGGGACCGGTCACGGCGAGACGATTCGGGCAGGATCGGGGAAACCCCAGGGAGAACCCCGAACCCGCTGGTAGGGCTGCCCCTACCAGCCCTCGGCCGAGACCTTCAGTCCCGGTGGTCGACGTCGTTCCCGCCGCCCAGGTCCGTGCAGTCCACCGCCGCCGCGGCATGGGCGCGGAGGTACGGTCCCGCGCCGGTGTCGCCGTGCACGGCGGCGGCCAGCGCGTCCCAGTGCGTGCGGCCCACCAGCACGGGGTGCCCCGGTTTGCCGCCATAGGTTGCGCGGGCGAGCGCGCGGCGGGCGGCGTCCCGGTCCGGCGCCGTCCCCAGCACCCGGCGGACGGCGTCGGCCCGCAGGCCGGGCAGGTCCGCGAGGGAGACGACGGCGGCATCGGCCGCGGTCTCCGCGACCGCCGTGAGGCCGGTGCGCAGCGACGCCGCGATCCCGCTCGCCCAGTCCGCCGCGATCACGGACGTGGCGTCGGCAGGCACCAGCTCCTCGGCCTCCCCGGCCCGCGCCCCGAGCACGACGACGACGTCCCGGCATCCGCCGTCGAGCAGCGCCCGGCAGGCGAGCTGGACCCACGGGACGCCGTCGTCATCCCGGGCGAGCGATTTGGGCATCCCGAACCGGCTGCCGGCCCCGCCGGCGAGCACCACCCCGACGGCCGCGACGCTGTCCATGCGCAAGCCTCCCCGCTCAGGTGCGCCCGTACCTCGCCAGGACGAACGACTCGACGATCTGCGCCAGCAGGTACAGAGCGAGCGACGCGAGTGTCACCACCAGCACACATGCCCACACCAGGTTGTTCTCGGACCGTCCCACGGCGTTGACGACCATACTGCCGATCCCCTTGCCGGTGATCAGCCACTCCGCGAGCAGGGCGCCGGTGATCGCACCCGGCACCGAGATGCGGACGGACGCGAACAGCGCGGGCAGCGCCGACGGGAACGCTACCCGGAACAGCAGCGACAGGGGTCCGCCGCCGTACACGTGCACGACATCGGACATCTGGGCGGACACCGAGCGCAGCCCCTGCACGACGTTGACCAGCGCCGGGAACAGCACCACGATCCCGGAGACGACGGCGACGCGGACCAGCTCGTCGGAGAACAGCAGCCGGATGATCGGCGTGAGCGCGATGAGCGGCACCGCACGCAGGATGAGCGCGACAGGCATGACGGCGGTCTCGACCGGCCTGGACAGGACGATCAGGGCCGCCGCGACGATGGCCGCGAGCATGCCGGCCACGAAGCCGATGGCGGCGTCGCCCAGCGTGACGCCGAGCGCCGTGGCGATCTCCGCGCGGGTCTGGGCGGCGTCGTCGGCCGCGAAGAGGAACTCGTAGACCTCGGCTGGTCCCTTGGCGACGAAGGTGTTGTCCACCAGCGCCACCGACACGACCCACACGACGGTGAGGACCGTCAGCATGAGCAGTGCCGTCCCGAGCGCCCTGCCCAGGCCCGCCGCGAGCGCGCGGCCGGTGCCCGCGGCGGCCGAAGCCCGGCCCGCGGCGGCCAGCCCAGCCCGGGCCGGCCCGGTCGAAAACCCGCTCATGCTCGTCCCCCTCCGGTCGACCACGGCACCGCGGCCCGGCCCAGCAGGCCGAACGCGGCGTACCCGATTCCCGCGACGAGCGCGCAGGCGAACATGATTCCCCAGGCGCGCTCGACCATGAGGCCCTGGCCTGCGGCGATGAGCGCCGGTCCGACGCCGCGGTCGACACCGCCGATGTACTCCCCGAGGATCGCGCCGAGGAATGCAGCCGGCGCGGCGATCTTCAGGGCGCTGATGATCTCCGGCAGCGCGGACACGAGCTGCACCGTGACGAGCTGCTTCCAGCGGCCGCCGCCGTACACGCGCACGACGTCGAGCGCCGCCCGGTCCGCGGACCGGAAGCCGAGGACCGCCCCGACGACGGTGGTGAAGAACACCGACAGCGCCGCCAGCACCACCGCCGTCGGCGAGGGATCGCCCGAGTCCGGCGGGCCCAGCACGATGTACAGGATCGGCAGGATCGCGATGGTCGGCACGCAGTAGCTGATGACGGCGATCTGCGAGATCACCGGCTCCAGCCGCGGCGTGAGCAGCACGAGGGCCGCGAGCACGAGCGCCAGGCCGTTGCCCCATGCGAAGCCGATCAGCGCCTCGACGACGGTCCCGCCGAAGTTGTTCGCGTAGAACGCCCAGCCGTCGGCGGCGTACTGGCGCAGCACGCCGGGCGGCGTAGGCATCGACGAGCCGTCGAAGACCGTGACCGCGAGCAGCCACCACAGCGCGACCAGGCCGGCCAAACCGGCCGCGCCGCCGAGCCAGGCGCGGGTGCGGTCAGGCATCGCCGGCCGCGCTCTCGGAGTCCTTCGTCGCGCTCTCCGCGACGTCGGCGGCGGCGTCCGGCGCGGCGTCGGCTGCGGCGTCCGGCGCGAACAGGAGCTCCGACGCGCGGTCGTGCAGAGCGTGAAACTCCGGGCTGCGCATCATCTCGGGCAGACGTGGGCGCGGCAGGTCGACCTCGATGATCTCCTTGATCCGGCCGGGGCGCGGGCTCATGACCGCCACCTGGTCGGACAGGAAGATGGCCTCCGAGATGCCATGCGTGACCATGAGGGTGGTGGCCGGCTTCTCGGTCCAGATGCGCAGCAGCTCCAGATTCAGGCGCTGCCGGGTCATGTCGTCGAGGGCACCGAAGGGCTCGTCGAGCAGCAGCACCGAAGGCTTGACCACCAGGGCGCGCGCGATCGACACCCGCTGCCGCATGCCGCCGGACAGCTGGCCCGGCTTGGCCTTCTCGAAGCCGCTCAGGCCCACGAGCCGGATCAGCTCGGCCACCAGCGCGCGGTCGACGGGCTTGCCCGAGACCTCGAACGGCAGCCGCAGGTTGGACTCGACCGAGCGCCAGGGCAGCAGGGCGGCGTCCTGGAACGCGATCCCGAGCTCGTGTCCGGCGCGGAGCTGCTTGGGGTCCTTGCCGTCCACCTTCGCGGTGCCCGACGTCGCTGGCTCGAGCCCCGCGAGGATCCGCAGGATCGTGGACTTGCCGCAGCCGCTGGGGCCCAGCAGCGACAGGAAGCTGCCCTGGTCGGTGTGCAGCGTGACGTCGTCGAGCGCGGTGACCGTCTTGCGGCCCGAGCCGAACGTCTTGGACAGGCCTGCGATGTGCAGGCCGGTGCCGGCCCCACGCTCCTGGGCGGGGCCGGCGCCGGTCGTGGCTGTGCCGGGGTGGGCGACGGTCTGGTCGGTCACCATCAGCCCTTGAGCTCGGGCTTCTCTGCCAGCAGCTCCTCCAGGAGCGACAGGTCGAAGACGTCCTCCTGGGCGACGTCGATACCGGCCGCCTCGAAGGTCGCCATGTTCTGCGCCAGGAGCTCGTCGCTGATGGTGAAGATGCCGTTCTCGGCGGTCTCGTCGGTGTTGACGAGCTCCTCGCACTGGACGGTGTTCGTCTCGATCTCCTTGTCCAGGTCGAGGTCCTGGTCGGCGCCGTACTCCTCAACGGCGAGCTTCGCGCTCTCCTCCAGCTCCGCGCAGGCGTCCGTCCAGCCCTTGATCTCGGCCTCGAGGAACGCCTTGACCACCTCGGGACGCTCGGCGATGGTCTCGTCGGTGGCGATGATCGACTCGGCGACGAACGGCAGGCCGTTGTCGGCGAAGGGCAGGTTGGTGACCTCGATCCCCTGCGACGTGACGGTGATCGACTCGTTGGTCAGGTACGCGAGGAAGCCGTCGACCTCGCCGTTGACGAGTGGCTGCGGGTCGTACTGCACCGGCACGATCTCGACGTCGTCCTCCGTGAGCCCGTTGGTTGCCAGGAGCGCGGCGAACAGCAGGCCGTTGCCGCCGTCCTGCACGCCGATCTTCTTGCCCTTCAGGTCCTCGATGGTCTCGATGTTCGCGCCGTCCTTGAGGGACAGGATCGTGAACGGGTTCTTCTGGAACGTGGTGCCCACGATCTTGAGGGGAGCGTCCTCGTTCGCGACGACCTGGCCCAGCGTCACGGCGTTGCTGATGCCGAAGTCGGCCTTCCCGGAGGCCACCAGGTTCTCGGTGGCGCCAGGGCCCGCGTTGAACGTGACGTCGCCGAAGCCCGCGTCCGTGTAGTAGCCCTTGCTGTCGGCCATGAACTCGCCGGCGAACTCCGCGTTCTTGATCCAGGAGAACTGGACCGTCAGATCACCGAGGTCCTCCCCCTCAGCGGGGGCATCGTCGCCGGAGGCACACGCCGCGAGAGCGAGCGAGGCAGCGGCCGCGACGGCCGTCAGGCGCAGCGCGCGCCCGGGACGGGAAAGCATCATGAGTGGTTCTCCTGTTGTGCTGGGTGGGGTGAGCCGAAACCCGTGTTTCTCACTCGGAGGACGCTAGGGACGCGTGATTTCGCGCCCGGCGTCCGCCGGTTACGCAGTCGTAAAACGTGGGGGCGCTACCGGATCGTTACCGGGCAGCCGCCTGTGGCGAACGGCGGCGACGCCGTCCGGCGGCATGCGCCGCGATCAGTACGGGGTGCGCGCGGTGTACGCCTGCCACGCCTCGAAGGGTTCGCCCGCGCGCGCGATCCGGAGCTCGACGACGGGGTTCGGCCACGTCGCCCGGTCACGTTCGAGCAGCTCGTAGAACTCGCGGTCGTCGAAGCCCGCCCGCTCGGCGTCGTGCCGGTCCGCGGCGAACACCACGCGGTCGACGCGGGCCCAGAGCGCCGCCGACAGGCACAGCGGGCACGGCTCGCACGACGCGTAGAGCGTGGTCCCGGCCAGCGAGAACGCATTCAGCGCGCGGCAGGCGGCCCGGATCGCCACGACCTCGGCGTGCGCCGTCGGGTCGAGGTCGCGGGTCACGCGGTTCCCGGCGGCCGCCACCTCGACACCATCGCGGACGACGACGGCCCCGAACGGGCCACCGCCGTCGGCCACGTTCTGGCTGGCGACCTCGATGGCACGGGCGAGCCAGGTCTCGTCGTCGCCGCTCACGGCCGCCCCGGACGGGGCTCCGGACGTCTCCATAGGACTGATCACCCTTCGATGCTCGCACCGCCGGATTTCAATCGCGTTCCCAACAGGTCACCCAACCGAAACACTTGTTTCGCCCGCGGTGCCGCGGGCCACGAGACCGGCCTGAGCTCGGTCGGTTGCACGGGCCTTCCCGTGAGTTCGGTCGGTTGCTCTGAGATCGGTCCATCGTTTGACCGATCTCGGTGCAAGGGACCGATCTCAGAGATCCGGCTCAGCAAGGGACCGATCTCAGTACCAGTGTGCTCACCCGATACCGTCACCGGCATGGATACCGCCGCCATCTACGCACACTTCGCCGAGAGCCAGGCGCTGAACGGCGGGTCCCCCATCTACCAGGACTGGGCGCGCGGCGTCGCCGCCGATCCGGAGGTGTGCGCGCTGCTCGACGGCCTTCCCGAGCCCAAGCGGCAGCCCAATCTGCTGTTCGCGGCGGCACGGTTGGTGGGAGCGCCGTCGGACGGCTGGGCCTCGGTGCGGCCGTGGCTGCTGGCCGCGTGGCCCGACGTCGAGCGCACGATGCGTACCCACGCGACCCAGACCAACGAGCCGCGGCGCTGCGCGACGCTCCTGCCGACCCTCGCGGCGATCGACGGGCCGATCGCGCTGATCGAGGTGGGCGCGTCCGCGGGGCTGTGCCTCTACCCCGACCGTTACTCCTACGTGTACACGGCGCCCGACGGCGCCCGGACCCGCCTCGACCCGGCCGGCGGCCCGAGCGAGGTGCTGCTGCCCTGCGCCATCGAGGGGCCGGTCCCCACGCGGATGCCCGAGATCGTGTGGCGCGCCGGCCTCGACCTGAACCCGCTGGACGTGCGCGACCCGGCCGACCTCGCCTGGCTCGAGGCACTCGTCTGGCCCGAGCACACGGACCGGATCGAGACGCTGCGCGCGGCCGCGCGCGTGGTGGCCGCCGCCCCGCCGCGGCTGGTCACGGGCGACCTGCTGGAGGTCCTGCCCGACCTGGTCGCCGATGCACCCGCCGACGCCACCGTCGTCGTGCTGCACTCGGCAGTGCTGGTCTACCTGACGGCCGCGGACAAGGCCGCGTTCGCCGCCACGATGGCCGACCTGCGGCGAGCCCGCGGGGCCGTCTGGCTCAGCAACGAGGGCTGGACCGTCCTGCCCGACGTCGCCGCGCGGCTCCCCGAGGGCCTCTCGCCCCAGTTCATCCTGGCCCGCGACGGCGAGCCGGTGGCGCTCACCGACCCGCACGGCCGCTCGGTCCGGCTGCTGTAGGACCGGGTGGTCGGCGCACCAGCTCCCACAGCCGGTCCCGCTGCATCGGCAGGTCGTGCGGGCGGACTCCCGTGGCGTCCGCTATCGCGTTCGCCAGCGCCGGGGCGACCGGGTTGTACGGTGCCTCGCTCATCGACTTCGCGCCGCGGGGCCCGAGGCGGTCGAACGTATCGGCGAACAGCACCTCGGTGTCCGGGATGTCCGCCACCTGGGGCGCCCGGTAGTGCCGCAGGGTGCGCGTCAGAACGACGCCGTCCCGCACCACCATCCGCTCGGTGAGTGCCGACCCGAGCGCCTGCGCCACCCCACCCTCGATCTGCCCGCGCAGCTGCTCGGGGTTGATCACCACGCCGGCGTCGGCGGCCTGCACCGACTGGAGGATGCGCACCTCCCCCGTCTCGCGATGCACCGCCACCCGGAACCCGTGCACGTTGAAGGCAACGGACCGAGGCGACCCGTCATGGGTCGCTTCAGCAAACACCTCCCCCTTGGCTGTGAGCGTGATCGTTGCGCCTTCGTGTCCGGGTTTAGGCGCAATGTTCGCGCCCACAACCAACGGGGTGGGGGTTTTCAGGTGGGCGCGGAGGGCTGCTGCCGCCTTGTGGACCGCCAGGCCCGCTACCACCGAGCCCGCCGAGCCGAAGGCGCCCGTGTCGTAGCCGGCCGTCGCCGTGTCCGACGGGCGCACCCGCACCCTCGACGTCGGCACGCCGAGCTCCGTGGCCGCGATCTGCGCGTGCACCGTGGTGGTGCCGTTGCCGAACTCGGCGGTCCCGACGTCGACCACGAAGTCGCCGTCGTCTGCCACGCTGACCTTGGCGTGCGTGAAGTGCCCGCGGGGCGGGATGGTCGCGATCATCGCGAGCCCGACGCCACGTCCCTCGGCCCAGCCGTCCGGGGCGACGTCGCCCCGCCCCGAGGCGAGCGCATCCTCGACGAGGTCGAGGCACTGGTCCAGCCCGTAGGACCCGTACTCCAGGTCGCCGTCCACCGGCCGCCCGACGACGAACGGGTCGCCCGGGCGGATCACGTTCCGCCGCCGCATCTCCACCGCGTCGATGCCGAGCCGCACGGCCAGCTCGTCGATCGCACCCTCGATCGCGAACTGCACCTGCCCCAGCCCGTACCCGCGGAACGCCCCTGACGGCAGGTTGTTCGTGTAGACGGATTCGGCGTCGACCCGCTTGTTCGGGGCGCGGTAGACGGCCATGGACTCGTGCACGCCGTGGAACAGGACGCCGGGCGCGTGGTTGCCGTAGGCGCCGGTGTCGGCCAGGACGTCGATCGCGAGCGCCGTCAGGGTGCCGTTCTCGTCGGCACCCGCGCGGACGCCGACCCGCATCGGGTGGCGGCACGGCACCGTGGTGAACTGCTGCTCGCGCGTGAGCTCCCACTGCACGGGCCGGCCGGTACGCAGGGCGGCGAGCGCCACGACGTCCTCGACGAGCAGCTCCTGCTTGCCACCGAACCCGCCGCCGACGCGCCCGGCCACCACGCGGACCCGGTGTTCCGGGAGGTCCAGGAGCCGGGCGAGCTCGTCGCGCACGAGGAACGGCACCTGCGTGGAGGTGCGCACGTGCAGGACATCGCCCTCCTCGCCGCCCGGCGCGAGCCAGGCGCGGGCGCCGTGCGTCTCCATGGCGACGTGGTTCACGCGGTCGGTCGTCCAGGTCCCGCTCACGGTGGCGGCGGACGCGGCGAGGGCGGCGTCGACGCCGTCGTGCCCGGGTTCGGCGTGCTCCTCGTGGATCTGCACGACGACGTTGCGGCCGGCGTCCGCGACACGGTGCTCGGCCGCCGTCCGGCCCGCGTGCAGCAGGGGCGCACCCGGCTGCCGCGCGGCTTCCGGGTCGAAGACGGCGGGCAGCGTCTCGTACTCGACGTCGATCAGGGCGAGCGCCTCGCGCGCCTGCCTGGGCGTCTCGGCCACGGCGACTGCGACCCGCTGGCCCACGAACCGCAGGACCGGGTCGAGCATGCGGGTGTCGTCGGGGTCGTCGAGTCGGTTCTCGTGCCGGGCGGTCGAGTAGAGCGTGCCGGGGACGTCGTGATGGGTGAGCACGAGGTGCACGCCGGGAGCGCCGCGGGCTGCCGTCGCGTCGATGTGCGTGATGCGGGCGTGCGGGTGGGGGCTGCCGAGCACGGCGACGTGCAGCAGGCCGGGCGGTGCGGGCTCGTCCAGGGTGTAGGGCTCGCGGCCGCTGACGATCCGGGCGGCGGCCGGCGCGACGACGGCGCGGCCGAAGGCCTCCCCCGGCTCTGCCACCTCGGTGTTCACGCGGCCGGCGAGGGCGTCCCGGATGGACCGGTACCCGGTGCACCGGCAGAGGTTCCCCTTGAGCGCCTCACCTACCGAGCTCGCCGAAGCAGAGCGCCTGTCCGGGCCTGCCTGGTCCCGCCCGGGCGACTCGGACAGGCGCTCTACTTCGCGGCTCCCGGCGACCGTGCAGACCATGCCCGCGGTGCAGAACCCGCACTGGAAGGCGGCGGCGTCGACGAACGCCTGCTGCACCGGGTGCAGGGCCTCCGGCTCGGCGTCGGGGTCGCTGCCCGGGCCGTACCGGCCCAGCCCGGCGGCCGTCACGACGTCGGCGTCCACGGCCCGGTGGGCGGGGATCAGGCAGGACTGCACGGGGGCGCCGTCGAGCAGCACCGTGCACGCGCCGCAGTCGCCCGCGTCGCAGCCCTTCTTCACCGCGGTGGTGCCCTGTTCACGCAGGTAGGTGCGCAGGCACTGGCCGGGGCGGGGCTCCGCCGCGACGTCGGCGCCGTCGATCCTCATGCCGCGCCGCCCAGCTCCTCGAGCGCTTCGTGCGCGAGGCGCCGCGTCATCGCGGCACGCCACTCGCGGCTCCCGTGCGTGTCCTCGTACCAGGCGCCAGTGCTGCCTATCCAGTCGATCCAGCGGTCCAGCATGTCGTGGTCGCGGGCGTGCAGGCTGAGCGGCGCCGAGACCGATGCGGTCACCGTGATCCTCGGGGCCGGCTCGCCGGCCCGGCCGGTCACCATCGCCGCGGTTCGGCCGGTCGGGGTCAGGGACGCCCGCCGGAACATCGTGCGCTGCCCGAGCACGGCCGCGGGAACCCGCACCTCCCGGAGCACCTCCCCTGGCGCCAGGCCCACGCGCCCGGCGCCCGTGACCAGGTCTGCCACGGCCACCTCCCGGGACCCGGCGGGCTGGCTCGAGCCTGTCGAGGCCTCCGGCGTCCAGACGACCGCCACAGCCGAGAGCGCCGCGAACAGCCCGACCATCGACCCGGCAGGCAGCCCCAGCGCGAGGTTCCCGCCCACGGTCGCGGTCCGGGCCACCTTCCCGGAGAGCGTCAGGGCCGACACACACTCCCCCACGATCCCGAGCCCGCGGTACGGCCCGTCGGACGACGCCCCGAGCCGCCCGGGCCCAGCCAGCAGCTCCTCCAGCGTGCACGTCCCGGCCACCCGCAGCCCCGCCCCGTCGACGGACCACGGCTCCCAACCCATCCCCGTGAGGTCCACCAAGCCGGTCACCCCGGCGGGCACCGGCTCGGAGTACAGGAACGTGCCGCCGCCCAGGAACGCCTCGCCGGGCCGCAGCACGCAGTCCGCGCGCGACCGGGCCACCCGGACCGTGTCGATGTCGATGTCCATGGAGCGCCGGTCACCCCTCGTCGATCTCGCGCAGCAGTGCGTACCGGGCGTCTATCGCCTCGACGCGCTCGGCCGAGCCGTCGAGCACCTCGTGCACCCGGTCGGACAGGACCGCCGTCACGCTCACCGGCGCCACCATCGAGTCGAAGGCGCCCTCGGTGGTGATGGGGCACTCGATCCACCAGGTCACGCTGCCGGCCAGGTGCCGCAGGCTGGAGTCGGCGAGCAGGAGCACGCGGACGCCGTCGGCCAGCAGGGACTCGACCATCGCGGCCACCTTGAACGCGTGCCGGCGGATCGAGACCACCACCACGACGTCCTCGGGGCCGAGCCCCACGAGGTCGTCCGCGAGCGACTGCCCGGGGCCGGGCGCGAGGTGCACCCGCCCGCGCACCTGGATCAGGTTGCGCCGCAGCTGGGTGGCGGGGCCGAGCGACCCCCGGCGTCCGACGACCACGACGTCGCGCGCGGTCGCGAGCGCCTCGGCCACCTCGTCGAGCATGGCGTCGTCCAGCGAGGAGTAGATCTTCTCCAGGTTCTTGACCTCCTGCTCCAGCCGTTCGCGCAGGCCGGGCGAGGGGTCGACGGCGATCGGCAGACCGCGCCCCCGCTGGGCGCGCAGGTGCTCGCGCAGCCCCTCGAAGTCGTCGTAGCCGAGCTTGCGGAACAGGCGGCTCATCGTCGCCTTGGACACCCCGGCGAGCGCCGCGAGCTCCGTGGCGCGGTAGGTCCCGAGGTCACCGAGGTGGTCCAGCAGGGCGTCGGCGGCCCGCCGCTCCTGCGGGGACAGGTCGCGGTAGCCGGCCGCTATGCGGTCCTCGAGCGGCGTGGTGGTCGGCGACGTCATCGGGCCTTCTCCCCCACGGTCTCGACGGGAGGCATCGGGTGCGCGCGGGCGAGCGCGAGCACCGCCGCGGTGTACGCGTCCAGTGCCGCGCCCACGTCCTCGGGCTCCACGTGCTCGTCCGGGTGGTGGCTGATCCCGTCGCGGCAGCGCACGAACAGCATGCCGACATCGGTCACCGCGTCCATCGCCATGCCGTCGTGCCCGGCGGGGCTCCACAGCCCCAGTACCTCGCCCGGCGTGGTCCCGGTTGACTCCGCGATCCCCGTTGCCACCGCGGCCTTCATCCGGTCGGCGCAGGCGGTCGACGGCGCCCGATGGGTCTCGGCGAACTCGAAGGTCACGCCCCGCTCCCTGGCGATCTCCCGCCCGGCCGCCGCGATCTGCTCCCAGAGCTCGTCGCGGCCTGCGTCGGTGCGGCCACGCAGGTCGAGCGTGAGCTCCGCCCGGCCGGGGATCACGTTGACGGCGCCGGGCTGCACGTGGATGTCGCCGACGGTCGCGAGGCAGTCCGTGGCCTTGGCCAGCTCCTCGATCCGGGTGACGAGGTGCGCGGCGGCGACCAGCGCGTCCCGGCGTCGGCTGAACGGCGTGCCGCCCGCGTGCCGGGCCTCGCCCGTGATGGTCAGCACGAACCGCAGCGCCCCGGCGATCGTGGTGACGTACCCGAGCGGCAGGTCCCGGGCCTCCAGCACCGGCCCCTGCTCGATGTGCGCCTCCAGGTAGCCGACCAGGTCCTCGGGGCGGCGGGCGGCGTCACCCACGCGCTCCGGGGCCAGCCCGAACCGCGTGAACGCCTCGCGCAGGGTCACACCGTCGGCGTCGGCCGTCTCCCACCACGCGGGGTCCCACTGTCCCGACGCCGCACAGCTGCCCAGCAGGGCCTTGCCGAACCGGGTGCCCTCCTCGGCGGAGAACCCCACCACCTCCAGCGCGAACGGCAGGGGCATGTCGCGCAGCCGGTGCGCGACGGCGATAGCCAGCACCACGCCGAGCATGCCGTCGTACCGGCCGGCGTCGGGCACGGTGTCCAGGTGCGATCCGAGCACGAGCGCGGGCTCACCCCGGGTAGCCGGTCGCTGGGGCGTGCCGTCTGCGGCACGACGGCCCCAGATGTTGCCCGCGGCGTCGGTCTCGGTGTCGAGCCCGGCGTCGCGCATCCAGGCCTGGACCGCAGTGTTGCCGGCGGAGTGCTCGGGTGACAGGTAGACGCGCTCGAGCGCGTCGGGCCGCGACGAGTGGCGAGTCAGGTCGTCGCACCGGGCCATCACCCAGTCGGTGGTACCGATCTCCGGGACGGGCATGTCGGTCACAGGCGTGCCTCCTTGTTCGCGGCGAGAACGGGGTCGTGTTCCGATGCGGGCGCCTGCGGTACCTGACCCCGTTCTCGATCGGCGTCGTACGCGCCGAGCGCGGCCTCGACGCCGGCTCCCGGCAGGGCGGCGAAGCCGGCTCTGCGCAGCTCTGCCTCCAGGGCTGCCAGGGTCGTGAGCACCGTGTCCCGGCGGGCGTTGAAGCCCATGGTGCCGATCCGCCAGACGACGCCGTGCAGCGGGCCGAAGGACGTGCCGATCTCGATGCCGAAGTCGTCCAGGAGCGCGCCGCGGACGGCGTCCCCGTCCACGCCGTCGGGGATGCGCACCGCCACCACGTTGTGCATCTTGTGCCGGACGTCGCCGAAGACCTCCAGGCCGAGCCCGCGCACCCCGGCCAGCATGGCCGCGCCGTGCTGGGCATGCCTGGCGACGGCGGTCGCCATGCCCTCGGCGGTCAGCACGCGGGCGCACTCGCGCGCCGCGTAGAGCATCGAGGTGGCCTCGGTGTGGTGGTTGAGGCGCCGCGGCCCCCAGTAGTCCATGATCTGCGCGAGGTCGAGGTAGTTGGACACGATCGGGGCGCCGTGCGGCGCGACGTCGTCCGCCGTGCGGATGCCGGCCTCGACGTGCTTGCGCAGGTTGATCGCCGCCGCGGCGGCGGGCGAGAGCGTCACGGGCGCGCTGCCCGACGGGCCGCCCAGGCACTTCTGGAGGCCCGCCGTCGCCGCGTCGATGCCCCACTCGTCGGTGTGGAACGGGTTGCCGCCGAGCGTGGCGGTGGCGTCGACGTACAGCAGGGCGTCGTGCTCGTGGGCGATCCGGCCCAGCTCGGCGAGCGGCTGGGCCATGGTCGTCGAGGTGTCGCCGTGCACGACGGCGACCAGGCGCGGCCGGACGCGGCGGACGGCGTCCTCGATCTGCCCCGGGTCGAAGACCGTGCCCCACTCCGTCTCGATGGTGTGTACCTCGGCCCCGGCGCGGGCGCTGATCTCCGCCAGCAGGTGCCCGAACCGGCCGAACACCGGGACCAGCACCCGGTCGCCCGGCTCCAGCAGGGACACCAGTGCCGCCTCGATGCCGGCGCGCGAGGTGCCGTCCACGAGGAAGGTCTGCTCGTTCGCGGTGTCCCAGACCGTGCGCCACAGGGCCATGGCCTCGGTCATCGTGTCGGTCATGAACGGGTCGAACTGGCCCACCAGAGGCGCGGCCATGGCACGCAGGACGCGCGGGTCGGCGTCGACGGGCCCGGGGCCCATCAGCAGCCGGGCGGGCGGATGTATCTGAGTCACGCGTCTCTCCTCAAAAGCGCCCCTGACATCGTTGAGTGCGGGATCTTCACCCTGTCCGGACCCTCTGACGGGGCGAAGACCCCGCACTCAACGGCGCCGGTGACGGTCAGGCCGTCGTAGGCGCTGATCTTGTTCTTGTGCGCCATCTCCGACGCGCGGAAACTGGTCGTCGCGTCGGGGTCATAGACGATCAGGTCGGCGGCGGCACCCTCGGCGATCACGCCCTTCGGACGCCGGCCGCGGTCCAGGCCGACGAGCGCAGCGGTGTTCGCGGAGGTCCAGCGGGACACGTCGGCGAGGGGCACGCCCCGGCGTCGGGCGGCGTCGGCCAGGGCGAGGAATCCCGCCTGGAGGCCGGAGATGCCGCCCCAGGCCTGCTGCAGGTGGGCCTCGCCCGCGGCCGCGCCCCGGTACTTCTCCTCGGCCGTCGCCGGCGAGTGGTCGCTGACCACGCAGTCGAGGATCCCGGCGCGCAGGCCGTCCCACAGCGCGTCCTGGTTGCCGCGGTCCCGGATGGGCGGGCAGCACTTGAACGCGGCGTCGCCGTCGGGGATGTGCTCGGCGTCGAACACGAGATAGTGGTGGCAGGTCTCGGCCGTGACCGGCAGGCCTTCCTCCTTGGCTTCGGCGATCAGGTCGAGCGCCCGCGCCGAGGACAGGTGCAGCACGTGGGTGCGCGTCCCGGTCTCGCGGACGGCGTCCAGGAGCCCGGCGATCGCCGCCGTCTCGGCCTCGTCCGGGCGGGAGAGCAGGAAGTCCGCGTAGGCGCGGCCGCTCTCATGCGGGGCCGCTGCCAGCGCCGCCGGGTCCTCGGCATGGACGATGAGCAGGCCGCCGAACCGCGCGATCGGGTCCATGGCGTCCAGGAGCTCGGCCGGGCCGAGCGGCGGGAACTCGGGCACTCCCGAGTCGGCGAGGAAGCACTTGAAGCCGAACACGCCCGCGTCCCAGAGGGGTTCGAGGTCGTCGGCGTTGCCGGGCACTGCACCACCCCAGAAGCCGACGTCGCAGTGCAGCTCGCCCCGGGCGCGGACGGCCTCGGCCGCTGCGCGCTTGGCCTCCAGGGCCGCGACCGTCGTGGTGGGCGGCAGCGAGTTGAGCGGCATGTCGACGATCGTGGTGATCCCGCCGAGCGCCGCCGCGCGAGTCGCCGAGGCGAACCCCTCCCAGTCGGTGCGGCCGGGCTCGTTGACATGCACGTGCGTGTCGACGACGCCGGGCAGCACCACCTTGTCGCCGAGCTCGACGGTCTCGCCGACGACGCCGGCTCTGGCCGGGTCAGCGGAGCCCCACCAAACCTGGTGGATCCTGCCGTCCTGGACGCTCAGGACAGCGGGCTGCAGCTCGCCCTCGATCAGTACGCGCTCGGACGCGAGGACCAGGGTCGGCGTCGGGTCTCCCGGTGTCCCGCCGAGGATGACGTCGTCGTCCGAGATCATACGAACCCCCCGATCGTCGCCCAGACGGGGTGCTCGACGCCGTCCTCCGAGCGCTGGACCGCCGCCTCGATGAGCCCGTAGGGCCGGTCCGCGGCGAAGAACACCTCGCCGGGGTTGTCGAGGCCGAACGGCTCCAGGTCGACGAGGAAGTGGTGGTTGTTGGGGCAGGACAGCCGGATCTCGGCGATGTCGTCGAACGCCTCCAGCACCGCCTTGCCCATCGCGAAGACGGTCTGCTGCAGGGCCAGGGAGTGCAGCTCGGCGAAGGTCGCCAGCAGGATCGAGCGGACCGCCGCGAACCGCTCGTCGTACTCGGCGGGGCCCGCGGTCCCGGCGAACGACGGCGCGTAACGCCACCAGGCGGTGACGTCGGTGGCGAGGATGCGGTCGTCGACCTCGGGGAGCGTCGTGTACCGGTCGCGCGGGAATCCGGAGAACTCCGACCCCGTGGACTTGAGCACCGTCACGTCGCGCAGCCCCGCCAGCACGGTCCGGCCCGAGTCGTCGGCGTGCACGAGCGCCGTCCGCCGCTCGGCTGCGCCGCGGACGAACGCGTGGTCATGGCCTCCCTCGGGCCCCGAGCCCGCGCCGGTCGCAATGCGCTCCCAGCCGTACTGCTCGGCGAGCCAGCGACCACCCGTGACCTGCGGCTCGGCGAGGAAGTGCCGCGCGAGCCGCAGCAGGAACGTCTCCGGCGAGCCGACACCGTCCCGAGCGAACGCGTTCATCGTGTTCTTCTGCGTGTCGGTGGCGATGACGCCGGTGTTGTCCCCGGTCTCGTGCGTGGCACGGAAGTCGCCGCGGAGCTGCGAGGTGACGTTCAGGTCGGTGATGCGGTGCCGTGCGGTGTCACGGTCGACGCGCAGCAGCCGCACCTCGGCCTTGCCGTACTGGTTGGGTCCCAGGACTATCGACATTCAGCTCCCCCGGTAGGTCGTGTAGGCGAACGGGCTCAGCAGCAGGGCGACGTGCGTGTGGTCGGGCCCGAGCACGACGTCGAGCACCACCTGCCCGAAGAACGTCTCCCGGTCCTGCGCCCCGAACCAGTCTCCGACGGCGAAGGTCAGGACGTGCCGGCCGGGCGTGACCTCACCCCAGGAGATGCGGCCGTCGGCGTCGGTCTGCGCCTGCCGGTCGCCTAGCGTGACCGCCAGACCGGCGGCCGGCAGGCCGCGGGCGGCGTCGAGCACGTGCGTCGAGGCGGTGCTCACGACGTCGCCTCGGCGGGTGCGGCGGCCGGCTCCTCGATGAGCGCCTCCAGTCGCAGGAGCGCGATCTGGCGCAGCTGCTCGGCGGTCACGAGAGCCTCCGTGGCGGGGTCGTTGGCGAGGCGCTCGGTCAGGTTCGCGAGGATTTCATCAGCCGTGCGGCCGGCGGCACGCACCAGGAAGATCCGGCCGAACTTCGTCTCGTACGCGACGTTACCCTCGGCGATCCGGGCGGCCGTCTCCTCGGCGGCCGTGGGCTGCTCGGTGCGGGACAGGCGCGCCTCGGTGCTGTCCCCCGGCGCGCGCTCGCCGATCCGCGGGTGATGCGCGAGCGCGGCGTCGACGTCGGACGCCGTCCAGTCCGCGGCGGCGCGCATCGCATGCAGCAGCAGGGAGTCGCGGCAGCGGTACGGCCGGCCGGCCACGACGTCGTCGACCCACGCGCCGATATCGGCGCACGGGCGGACGGTCGCAGCGGCGTCCGCGGCGGGCAGGGCGTTGAAGGTCGCGAGGTCCACGGGGACAAACCTAGTTTCAATCTGTCCTGTGCGGTGAGACACGCGTTTCAGATGGGTAAAAACTTCCGTAGAGACCGCTGGGCTCCTGGGCGGTCACGATGTCGGGCCGCGTGGCGAGCAGGTCCGGGGTGGCGCGCGGGTCGACCGCACCGGAGACGATGTCGCCCAGGTTCAGGACGAGGCCGACCCCCTCGGCGTCGATCGCGGCGAGGACCGCCGCGCGCGCCGGTGCGTTGCCATGGACGTCGGAGAGGACGGCGATGCGGGTCGTCCGCGCAGGTTACAGGCGCGGCTGGCACCTGGGCGGGCACCCAGGACGGCGCCCGTCCGGGGTTACCCCGCCCCTACCGGACGTCGTGCGGCATCGTCTCCGACGTGCCGGGCTGCTCCAGGACTCGCTTGCGGGCGGGCCATACCGCGATCAGCAGACCGAGCACCGCGCTGCCGAGGTGCAGCCAGTTGTCGGCGTCGTTGATGTTCAGGTAGTTGATCTCCGGGTTCTCGACCGCGTACAGCCCGTAGACGAACGCCGCGCCGTAGCCGAGCAGGAGGAGCCAGCCGAAGGTGCGCGCAGTGGCGGACGTGACCCAGAGACTGACACCCAGGATCCCGATCACGAGGTGCACGACGTTGTGCAGCGGGTTGACGGCGAAGCCCAGGAGCGTCCGACTCTCGTCGTGCTCCATGAACCCGCTGAACCCGGTGACGATGAAGCCGGCGGCACCGACCAGCAGGAAGACCACACCGACGATGAGGGCGAGCCATTGATGGGCGCCGTGGGCGCTGCGAGGAGCTGTGGAGTGCGCCATGATCCTTCTCCCGTCCATCCGTACTGTGTTTCCACAGTCACGCTGTTCGGGGCCACTCGCACGCTGTTCAGGCCCCGATTCGGCCCGCCAGCCCCAGCAGCGCCCGGTCCGACCCGGCCGGCCCCACGAGGCACGCCCCCGCCGGGAGCCCGGACGCCGTCCCGACCGGCACCGAAACCGCGGGCAGCCCGCCGATCCCGGCGATGCAGGTCAGCAGCATCGTGGCCTCGCGGGCGGCCTCCGCCTCGTCGGGAAGGGGCGCGACGGTCGCCGTCGACGGCAGGACCAGCACCCGCTCCCCCAGCCGCTCCCGGATCTCGTTCCGCGCCCGGCGGACGGCGGCCTGCGCGTCCTGGGCCTCCACCGCGCCGACGGAGCGCGCCCGCTCGAACCGCCCGCGCACCGCCGGCCCGAGCGTGTCCATCCGGTCGGCGAGCCAGTCCCCGTGCACCTCCCACGCCTCGGCGGCCTGGAGCACCTGGAACGCCGCGAGCCAGGCAGGCTGAGGCGCCCAGTCCGCCGGTTCGGCCCCGGCATCCCGCGCGAGCTGCCCGACGGCGTCGCGCACCTCCGGCGTGGCCAGGGCGAGCAGGGCGTCGCTCAGCACGAACGGGGCCGGGTCCGGGAGCGCCGTCGTATCGCCTGGCAGCAGCACCTCTCCCACCCGGGCCAGCGTGGCGGCGTCCCGGGCGAGCCACCCGACCGTGTCGAACGAGGGCGCGAGCGGCAGCAGCCCACCGTCCGGCACGACGCCGTGCGTGGGGCGGATGCCCCACAGCCCTTGGTAGGCGGCGGGCACGCGCACCGAGCCGCCGGTGTCGGTCCCGAGCGCGACGCTCGCCTCGCCGGCCGCGACAGCCGTCGCCGGGCCCGACGTCGACCCGCCGCTGATCCGGCCCGGCGCGCGCGGGTTGGGCGGCGTGCCGTAGTGGGCGTTCGCGCCGGTCAGCGAGTACGCGAACTCCTCGGTCTGCGCGATCCCCACGAGCGCGGCCCCGGTGTCCAGCAGCCGGCCGACGGCGTCGGCGTGCGCCTCCTCGACGGGCGCGGCAGCGAGCCAGGCCGGGTTCCCGGCGCCGATCCGCTGCCCGGCAACGGCGAACAGGTCCTTGACGGCCACGGTCTCGCCGTCGAGCACGCCGGAGCCGGTCGGGGCCGTCAGCGGGCCGGGCTCGGGCCGGACGCGCCACACGCTGGGATCAAAGGTCATGCGCCCATGCTGCCAGGGCCGCCGGCCTTCCCCGGGCTCACACTCACCTCCCCGCGAAGTCCGCCTTGCGGATCCGCGCGTGCACGCCCTTGACCACGTCCACCACCTGGGAGATGTCGAAGTCCGTCGCCGCCGACAGGTATGCGTAGGCATACGCCGGCGACATCCCGTGGCGGGCCTCCAGCAGCGCGATGGCGGCCCGCACGCAGTTCTGCACGGCGACGTCGAGGTCGACGTCGAGCCCGGTCGGGACCAGAAACTCGGCGGTCTCGGCGAGCGGCCCGGCCAGTCTCCCGAACTCCGCCACGGCGTCGGACGCCGGGATCAGGTCGAAGCGCAGCCGCGCCCGCAGGGATGCCTCGAAAGCGGTGAGCGCCACCTCGCCGTCGCCCTGCGCGAAGTGCGGGTCACCGACGTAGGCGAGCGCCCCGGCGACCTGCACGGGCAGGTAGAGCGTGGCCCCGGCGACCAGGAGGTTGATGTCGATGTTGCCGCCGAACGACCCGGGCGGCACAGAGTGCGGGCGCTCGTCGCCCGCGGCGGCGACCCCCATGATGCCGAGGAACGGGTGCAGGTCGAAGCTCACGGTCCGGTCCGAGCCCTCGAACAGCGGCAGGCTCCCACGCCCCGCGCCGTCGGCCCACGAGTCGACCTCGGCGAACACGCTCACGGCGTCCGCGCCGCGCGCGGGGTACTCGTGCGGCAGGGCGCCGCGGCCGTGCCGGTTGGAGATCACCCCGTACGGGACCCGGGGCTCCGTCGACAGCACTCTGATCGCGAGGAGGTCGCCCGGCTGAGCGCCGCGGACCTCGATCGGCCCGGTCACCACGTGTCCGCCGTGCGCGCCCGGCACGCCGGGCAGGCCCGGTAGGCGCTCACCCAGGCGGGAGCGGCGGGAGGTGGCCAGCTCGACGGCGTCGGCCAGGACGGCGTCCTGTGCGACGCCGCGCTCCGCGAAGTACGCGAGCGGGTCGCCCCCCTGGTCCTCGAGGATGCCCTCGTGGGACAGGGTGTCGACCAGCACCTCCTGCCCCGGGTCGACCGCCAGCACCGCACTGTCCGCCGCGCAGGGCAGCCGCCCCCAGTACGCGGTCTCGACGGTGGTGGGCAGATAGGCCGCCCCGTCGGGGACGTCGCTGCCGGGCTGGAGGATGGTCTGCTGGTGCACGGGCCGAGGGTACACATGCGACGGCGCCCGCCCCCGGCGTCGCTCACTGCCGCGGGACCATCCCGGCCTGCCCGTAGACGGTGCGCAGGTAGGCGAGCAGCTCGTCGGCGCCGGGCGGCTCGGGGCGCAGCAGCCGGTACATGATCGCCCCGACCGTCATGTCGATCAGGGCCTCGACGTCCGTGTCGGCGGGCAGCACGCCCTCATCGACCGCCCGGGACAGCACCGTGTGCATGGTGCGCCGCAGAGGCAGGATGTGGTTCTCCCAGAAGGCCGCCATCAGGCCCGGATGCGTGACGCTGGAGCCGAAGAGCTGGGCGAGCATCGCCCGGTAGCCCGGTTCGGCGAGCGTCCGTGCGGCTGCGGGCAGGGCGTCGGCGAGCGCCCGGGAGACCTCCGCGTACGACAGGCCGTCGAGGTCGTCCGCGCCCGGGTTCGGGATCTCGCCGCGGGCGGACTCGACGGCGGCCGCGATCAGCTCGTCCTTGCTTCCCCAGCGCCGGTACACGGTGAGCTTGCCGACGCCGGCCCGCCGCGCGATCTGCTCGATGCTGGTCCCGGCGTGGCCGTGCTCGGTGAACAGCTCGAGCGCCGCCGCCAGGATCGCCTGGTCGGTGCGCGGGTCGCGCGGCCGGCCACGCCCCCGGGTCGGTTCGACGGCGGTCACCGGGCACGCCCGCTCTGCAGGACCCCGGCGAGCCAGGGCGCGGCCGCCGCCGGGTCCGTTCCGCGCCAGGCCAAGTGCCCGTCCGGGCGCACGAGCCACGCCTCCGGGACGCCGTCGGTACGGGTGAGCCGCGCCGGCTCGACGCCGTCCCGGCGTGCCGCGGCCTGGTTGCCCCATCTGGCCACGGGCCCGGCCGCATCACCCGACGCCGGCACGAGCAGCGCCCACTCCCCGCCCAGCTCGGCGTGCAAGCGGGCCGGGCTGCCGTCCGCGCGGACGCAATCGAGGTTCGGGACGCGGTCGCCCACGCAGATCCGGCGGCCCAGCCGGGCAGCCATACGCTCGGCCCGCCCGACCCCCAGCGGCCCCGACCGGTAGCTCACCCCGAGCTGGGAGGCGGTGAACGTGGCCCAGCGCTGCAGCCACGGCTGGTTGAAGATCCGCCCGCGCCGCCACAGGTCGCCGCGACCGTCGGCGTCGGGCATCGGCATGGCGCCGAGCATCCCGGCCGGGTGGACCCAGCCCGAGGTCCCGACCCGGTCCACGTCCCAGTCCAGGTACACGTCGGCGAGGAGGAACCGCTCGCTCAGGCGGACGCCGGGGGCGCTGATGCCGGCGGCGTCGCGGACGGCGCTGCCCGTCCCGTCGCATCCGACGATCCACCGAGCCCAGGCCCGCGGGACCCGCTCCGACCACGAGCACGTCGGTGATGCCGTCGTCTGTCGTGTCGTCTGCTCCTTTTATTAACGGACCGGTACCGTTAACAAAATAACGCCAGGCCGGCCGCGACCGGAAGCCCTAGCCGGACGGCGCGAGCAGAGCCCGTGCCGCCGCACGCGCCGTGGCGAACGCGTCCGGCTGGGCCCGGGTCGTGTGCGCGACCAGCGCCCCCTCGTAGAGCAGGTGGACCTGCGCGCCGAGCCGCTCCGCGTCGGGATGGCCCGCATCGCGCAGCAGTCCGGTGAACGTGCCGAGCATGTACTGCTTGTCGGCCAGGATCACCGCATTGCCGGGGTGCGCCGTCCCGCCGATCTCGCCGTGGGCGTTCACGAACGCGCAGCCGCGCATGTTGGCGTCGGCCCACTCCTCGGCGATCTCCAGCGCCGCCAGCACCTGGCCGGCGCCCGGCTCGAGACCCGCGGAGTCCCGCGCCGCGAGACGCTCGGTGAACCACGTCGCCCAGCGCTCGTGCCGTCGCGTCAGGTAGGCGGCGACCAGCGCGTCCTTGGAGCCGAACCGGTCGTAGAGCGTCTTCTTGGTGACGCCCGCCTCCTCGGCGATCAGGTCGACGCCGACGCCGCGGATGCCGCGCTCGTAGAACAGCTCGCCGGCCGTGACCAGGATCTTCTCGCCCGCCGGCGTGTGCGGGTTGGGGCCGCGTCGCGGCATGAGATGCCTCCGTTCGTCGGGTGCACTGCGAGTATACCGACCTGTATGGTTACCTGGCGACCATGCGAACGAGCCTCCTCCGACACCTCGCCCCAGCCCTGCTCGTGGTGATGTGGAGCTCCGGCTTCGTGGGCGCCACCTTCGCCGCACCGGTCGCGCCCGCCACGACCACCCTCCTGTGGCGCTACGTCGCCGCTGCCCCGCTCATGGTCGTCGCAGTCCTGGTGCTCGGCCGCCGGTACGGGCCGCGCTACCTGCGCCGCGAGGCGATCCTCGGCGCGCTCGGCCAGGCGGGCTACCTCTACGGCGTCTTCCGCGCCGTCGAGGAAGGACTCCCGGCGGGCAACGCGGCCCTGCTCGCCTCGCTGCAGCCCGCCCTGGTCGCCGTCGTCCTGTCGCGCTTCGGCCGGCGGGGCGGACGCCGCCAGGCGGCCGGCCTGGCGATCGGCTTCGCGGGAGTCGCGCTCGCTGTCGGCCCCGACGCCGTCGCCGGGGCCGGCGTGGAGGGAGCGCTCTGGGCGCTCGGCGGCATGCTGTCGCTCTCGGCCGCCGCCGTGCTGGGCGACCTGTGGCCCGCGCCCGAGGAGCACGACGTCCTCGACTCCCTGGCCGTGCAGAGCGTGGTCGCGCTCGGATTCTTCCTCGTGGTGGCGCTCGCGAGCGGTCAGGCCGTGCCACCCGCCGACCCGACGTTCTGGCTGGCGGTCGCCTGGCTGGTGGGCCTGGCGTTCCTGGGCGGTTACGGCATGTACCTGTACGTGCAGCGCACGCGCGGACCGGTAGCCGTGAGCACGTGGCTCTACCTGACCCCGGCGGTGTCGGCGGCGTGGGCCTGGGCCATGTTCGGGGAGCGGCTGCCGCTGCTCACGGTGGTGGGGTTCGTCGTCAGCCTGGCGGGCGTGCTCGTCGTCCGGCCCGCACGCCCCGGTAGCGGGCCGGGGCAGGGCTCACGCAGGACGCCGGACGCCGCGCCCGCCTTGACAGATTGGTAACCTTAGGGTTACCAATAGTCCATGGACGTCTTCGCCGCGCTCGCCGACCCGGTCCGCCGCGACCTGCTCCGGCGGCTCGCGGCGGGCCCGGCCCGCGTGGTCGACCTGGCGTCCGCCCACCCGATCAGCCGCCCCGCCATCAGCAAGCACCTCCGCGCCCTCGGGGCGGCCGGGCTCGTGGTGGCCGACGACGTCGGCCGGGAGCGGCACTACCGGCTCGACCGAGCCGGGCTGGTGCCCGTGTCCGCGCTCCTCGCCGAGCTTGCGCCGGCCCCGCCGGTCAGCGACCGGGCGTTCGACGGGCTGGAGCTCGAGATACGCCGTACGGGCCGGGACCGACAGGCCGCCGAGCGGTCGCAGCAGCCGCAGCACATGGACGACGAGGAGACAGCATGAGCACCGGCACCACCCCCACCGGCCGCAAGGAGCAGCGGGCCGGAAGCACCTATGTGGTCCTGACCCGCACGTTCCGCGCGCCGATCGAGGACGTGTGGGCAGCGGTCACCGAGCCCGACCGCCTGGCCCGCTGGATCGGCCGCTGGACCGGCGACCCGGCGACCGGGAAGGTGCAGGTCCACATGCTCTACGAGGGCGAGAACGTGGAGCCGGAGGAGTACGAGATCAACACGTGCGACGCCCCGACGCGCCTAGAACTCACGTCACACATGGCGTACGACGAGGACACGCCGGCGACCTGGCACCTGGAGCTCGACCTGGCCGAGGCGGACGGCGTCACCACGCTCACGTTCGCCCAGTCCATGGACGATCCCGCCATGGCCGAGAACGTGGGGCCGGGCTGGGAGTACTACCTCGACCGGCTCGTCGCCGCCGAGACGGGCGCCGATCCCGACGCGCTCGACTTCGGCGACTACTACCCGGCGCTGGCCGACCACTACCGCGCGCTGACCACCTGACCGGCCCGCGAGCAGGTCACGAGGTGCAGCCCCAGCGGGCCACGTGGTGCCAGACCTTCTTCAGGTCCTGCGGATGCTGTTCCCCCGCCCGAACGGCCTCGCCGATCACCCGGGCGTCCAGCCACCCGTCCTTCGTGTGCCCGACGGCGACCGTCCGGGCCACGTCCACGATCTCCGGTCCGCGGAACCCGGGGCGCGTCGCCAGCTGATCCACGTGCAGCCGGAGCCCGTGGTGCCACTCGACGCCGACGCCGAGCGCACGGGCGGCGTCCGCCACGGGAGTACCGCGGTAGCAGGGGTCCAGGGCGATCGCGTCGACGTCGTCGGGCAGGGCGATCGGGCCGTGGACCTGGGCCTCGACGTAGTCGTCGAGGAGGTCGTGCGCGCCGGCCGCCGTGTCGGCGTCGGCCAGTGCGACCAGGGGTGCGGGATCGCTCGCAGCGAGGTGCTCGGGCTCGACCGAGGAGTCCGGATAGCAGAACGTCGTGCGGCCCAGCACGTGCGGCCGGAGCCGCAGGTGGGCGGACCCGAAGCGGATCGCGCCGCCCACGGCGCGGCGCCGGTGGTTCAGCGCCCCGTAGCGCGGGCGCTCGTGCGGCGGGGCGGCGTCGTACCGGCCGTCGAACATGCGCCGCTCCCAGCGCCACCGGTCCCCGCCCTGGTGCGCGGTGAGACCACCGTTGCTCGTGCCGGTCTCGAACTGAGAGCGCCAGACGCGGTCGTGCGCGAGGCGCTCGATCAGGGTCTCGCTCCCGTCGGCGACCAGCCGGTCGGGGTGGAAGATGATGGTGACCAGCCAGTCCATGCCAGGAGGCTAACCCGGCGGCAGATTCCGGCGGACCGGGAAACCGGCCGCCAGCGAACGCTGTCGACCCGATCGGTGTACAACAGAAGTAGCCGGTTGCCAACGGCGGCGCCGGCCAGAGCCGGAAGGGTTGCGATCATGCCGAAGTTCATGGACGTGCACCACGGGATGCACGGCATCACTCCCGAGGCCCTGAGAGCCGCACACCAGGCGGACCTCGACATCCAAGCCGACGAAGGTGTCGACTTCCAGAAGGCGTGGGGCGACCCCGACTCCGGGATGGTCTGGTGCGTCTCGGAGGCGCCCAGCGCGGAGGCGGTCAAGCGCATCCACGAGCGCTCCGGCCACCCGACTACCGAGGTCTACCCGGTCCCGGTGGAGGCCTGACCGACGGCCCCACATGTCGGACGCTCAGGTCACCGAAGTGACCTGAGCGTCCGACATGTGCTTGCGCGAGCTCGGGCTCGGGTCAGTCAGCCCTGAACCTCGAGCATCCGGCGGCGAGCGCGGATCATCGCCGCGCCCGCGGCCGTGAGGATGAGCCCGGCGCCAACGGCTCCGCCGAGCTGGCTACCGGTCTCCGCGAGCGCACCCGGCGCCTGCGCCTCGCCGTCGGCGCCGATCGGCGCGACGGGGTTGACCCCGGTACCTGCGTCCGAACCGCCGCCGATCGGCACGATGCTGCCGTCGTCGGAACCGTCGTCCCAGCCACCGTCGCCGGAGCCCCCGTCGCCGGAGCCGCCGTCACCAGGGCCGCCGTCACCCGGGTCTTCTCCGCCCGGGTTGTTGGCGTACGAGGGGCTCTCGAGGAGGTCGTCCACGACGCCGTCCTCGCCGCCGACCCCGCCGATCACGCCGGGCACGTCGCCGCCGCCGAGGTCCTCACCGATCGAACCGACGTCGTTGATGATCTCGGAGGCCACGTTGTCGGTCACGCCCTGCTCGGGCCCGTCGGCGCCCAGGACGTCGTCCACGGCACCGTTCTCGCCGGCCACGGAGTTGACCGCGCCGGTGACGCCGCCCAGGACGTCCTCAACAGGACCGCCGTCGTTGGCCGCGGTCGGGGCCGCCTTCGTGGCGACGACCTCGGTCGACGCGTCCGACGCGCCGCCCGTCACACCCGTCACCACGTCGTCGACGGCGCCGTTCTCGCCCGCCACCGAGTCGACGACTCCGGTCACACCCTTCACGGTGTCGTCGACGGCGCCGTCCTTCTTGGTCACCTGATCGACGGTGTCGGTCACCTGGTTCAGCGTGCTGTTGACAGCACCGTCCTCACCGACGACCGCGTCGACCGTGCCCGTGAGGAGACCACCGAGCCCGCCCGTCGACTGGCCGACGTTCGACGTGCTCTCGTCGGCCGCCGACGCGGACATCGCGCCCGCGACGAGCAGACCGCCCGCGACGATCGCGGTCGGCAGCGCACGGCTGACAAACTTCCTCTTCATGTGTCCCCCTGTATCTGGTATCACTGGGTAATCTGGCGTCTGGAGCAGACGAATTCACTTTGGCGGATATGTCGGGTGAATTCAAGGATATAGGGTATCTTTCCTCCATGATCGTGCCAGGCTCAGGGGCAGCCCCGCAGATCCACCCGCTCGAACCGAACGACCCGCAGGAGCTCGGTGGTTATCCGCTTCTCGGCCGTATCGGCGCCGGTGGCATGGGAGTCGTCTACCTCGCAGAAACCCGTACCGGCCGGAAGCTGGCCCTCAAGGCCATCCTGAAAGAGTTCGTCCAGGACCCGGACTTCCGCACCCGCTTCCGCAGAGAGGCGGCCGCGGCCATGAAGGTCCGCGGCCGGTTCCTCGCCACCCTGATCGATGCCGATCCGGATGCCGAGCAGCCGTGGCTGGCCATCGAGTACGTGGAGGGCCCGTCGCTCACCGCCGTCGTGCAGGCTCAGGGCCCGCTGCCCGAGCCCGACGTGCGCACCATGCTGGCCGGCGTGGCGGAGGCCCTGCGGGCCGTGCACGCGGTCGGCATCGTGCACCGCGACCTCAAGCCGTCCAACATTTTGCTCGGCCAGGACGGCCCGTTCGTCATCGACTTCGGCATCGCCCAGGCATCCGACTCGACGGCGTTGACCCGTACCGGCCTGAAGGTCGGCACGCCGTCCTTCATGGCCCCCGAGCAGATCCGCGGGAGCCTGGCGACACCCGCCGCCGACGTCTGGGCGCTGGGCGCCGTCGCGCTCTACGCGGCGACCGGGCAGCGCGCGTTCGGCGAGGGCGACACCACCGTCGTGTACTACCGGGTGGTCCACGAGGCTCCCGACCTCAGCACCTGCCCCGCGTGGCTCCTCCCCCTCGTACAGGCCTGCCTGTCGAAGGATCCCGACGCGCGACCGGGCCTGCAGGAGGTGATCGACTTCCTGAACGGGGTCGCGGCTGACCACCGGACCGCGACCACGAAGATCGTCCCGGGGCCGGCGGTACCCGATGCTCCCCTGGACGACGACGCGACCACGCTGCGGGACAGCGACGACGACGCCACCGTGCTGAAGGTTCCGGTGCAGCCCTCTCCGACGGAGCCCGCGCCGGAACCCGAGGCACCGCCCGCCCGGCGCTGGCTGTCCCGGCCGCTCACGTGGATCGCGGCGGCCGCGGGGCTGCTCGTCGTCGGCGGCGTCACCACCGCCGTCATGCTGGGCGTGCCCTCCGGCAGCCCTGGGGCCGATCCCACGGGATCGGGGTCGGCCTCCGCATCGGCGGAGGCGTCGCCGGCGGCCATCGACGAGTGCCTGGTGGGCAGGTGGCGGCTCGAGGAGCTGACCCAGCAGGCGGACCTCGGCGGACAGACCGTCGAGGCCTCGGGCTTCGAGGGACGCGTGACGGAGTTCCAGGCCGACGGCACCCAGCTCGTGAACTACGACGACGCCGAGCCGCTGCGCGCCGAGACCTCGGCCGGCGAGTACACGGAGACCTGGACCGGTACGGCCACGTACCCGGTGCGGACCAGCGGGAGCACCCTCACGGCCACGGGCGTGGACTTCAGCGACGTCTCGGTCGTCAAGGCACTCGCCGGGGAGAGCGCCGAGTACCAGCCCAGCGGCGGCGTCCCGGCGGTGGAGTACACCTGCGACGACACGACCTACACGGAGCAGGGCGCCCGCGAGTACGAGGCGACGTACACGAGGATCGACTGACCCCGCCGAGGTAGAACCCTGGCGAGGTAGAACCAGGGCGAGGTAGAACCGCTGCGGTTCTACCTCGCCAGGGTTCTACCTCGGCGCTCTTGCGGGTCAGCTGGCCGTGCGTTCCGCTCGGTTGACCGCCGAGACGATCGCCTTCAGGGACGACAGGGTGATGGACGGGTCGATGCCGACGCCCCACAGGACCTCGTCGCCCACCGCACACTCGACGTACGCCGCGGCGCTGGCGTCGCCACCCTCGGACAGGGCGTGCTCGGTGTAGTCCAGCACCCGTACGTCGACGCCCACCTGCGCGATCGCGTTGACGAACGCGTCGATGGGCCCGTTGCCGGTGCCGGTCAGGGTCAGCTCCTGCCCGCGGTCCAGCACGTCCACCTCGAGGGTGTCCTGCTCGCCCTCCGCCGACACGGCACGCGTGCCGCGCAGCGTGAGCCGGCCCCAGTGCTCCAGGCCGGGATCCGCGCCCTCCTCGACGGGCAGGTACTCGTCGGTGAAGATCCGCCAGATGTCCGCGCCGGTCACCTCGGTCCCCTGGGCGTCGGTCACCTTCTGCACGGCGTGGGAGAACTCGATCTGCAGTCGGCGGGGCAGGTCCAGCTTGTGCTCGCTCTTGAGCAGGTAGGCCACGCCCCCCTTGCCGGACTGCGAGTTCACCCGGATGACGGCCTCGTACGAGCGCCCGACGTCGCGCGGGTCGATCGGCAGGTACGGCACGCCCCAGTCCAGGTCGTCGACGCCGACGCCGGCCGCTTCCGCGCGCCCCGCCATGTGCTCGAAGCCCTTCTTGATGGCGTCCTGGTGCGAGCCGGAGAACGCCGTGAACACCAGGTCACCCACGTAGGGGTGCCGCTCGTGCACACCCATCTGGTTGCAGTGCTCGACCGTCCGGCGGATGCCGTCGATGTCATGGAAGTCGATCTGTGGGTCGATCCCCTGCGAGAACAGGTTCATGCCCAGGGTCACCAGGTCGACGTTGCCGGTGCGCTCGCCGTTGCCGAACAGGCAGCCCTCGATGCGGTCGGCGCCGGCCAGGTAGCCCAGCTCGGCCGCCGCGACGGCGGTGCCCCGGTCGTTGTGCGGGTGCAGCGACAGGATGACGTTCTCGCGGTGGGCCAGGTGCCGGCTCATCCACTCGATCGAGTCGGCGTACACGTTGGGCGTGGCCATCTCGACGGTCGCGGGCAGGTTGATGATGACCTTGCGCTCCGGCGTCGGCTCGAAGACCTCGATGACCTCGTTGCAGATGCGCACCGCGAACTCGAGCTCGGTGCCCGTGTACGACTCCGGGGAGTACTCGTAGTAGATCCGCGTGTCCGGGACGGTCTCCTCGAGCTTGCGGCACAGCTTGGCGCCGTCGAGCGCGATGTCGACGATGCCGTCCTGGTCGGTGCGGAAAACGACCTCGCGCTGCAGCACCGACGTCGAGTTGTACAGGTGCACGATCGCCTGCTTGGCGCCCGTGATCGCCTCGTAGGTGCGCTCGATCAGGTGCGCACGGGCCTGCGTGAGCACCTGGATGACCACGTCGTCGGGGATCCGGTTCTCCTCGATGAGCTTGCGGACGAAGTCGTAGTCCGTCTGGCTCGCCGACGGGAAGCCGACCTCGATCTCCTTGTAGCCCATCGAGACCAGCAGCTCGAACATGCGGAGCTTGCGCTCCGGGTCCATCGGCTCGATGAGGGCCTGGTTGCCGTCCCGCAGGTCGACGGCGCACCAGCGGGGCGCCTTCTCGATGCGCTTGGCGGGCCAGGTCCGGTCGGGCAGCTCGAGGTGGATCTGCTCGTGGAACGGCCGGTACTTCTGGGTCGGCATGCCCGACGTCTGCTGCGGGTTGTCTTCGATGATCCCGCCTGCTGCGCCGTACACGGCTGTCTCGTGAACTCCGCCGGGGGTGGTGGCGGTGATGCTGTTCTCCATCATGTGTCCTTCGCTCGGTGAGGTTGGCCGGCACACCAAGCCTCCGCGACGAGGGACCGACCTGTCTAGGCCTCGTCGCGGCAGCGAAGGAGAAGGCTCACCGTGATACGCACGCGGTCACTGTACCCCCGAACGTGACCCGAACCACCAGCCACGCCCACGATCCGGACGTGTCAGACGCACAGGTCATCAAGTGACCCATGCGTCTGACACGTCGGGGGTCAGCGGCGGCTGCGCAGCGCCGCGTCGACCTGCGGGTCGCCCAGCGCTCCCAGCCAGTCCAGCAGCGCCGGGTAGGTCGACGGGTTGGCGGCGACCTGCGGCCGCAGGTGGGGCGCCTCCTGCACGATCTTCGCCAGGTCCGCCAGCGGGGTGGCCGGGTCGAGCGCCACAGCGGCGGTCCACCTGCCGCCCACGGGCGGCAGCACGGCGGTGTGCCCGGACTCGGAGCCGTAGTCCGACGCCGCGGCGCCCTGCCCTTGTGTCTGCCCCTGTCCGACGGCGACCGGCCGGGTCACCTGCTCCTGGCCCTCGTCGACGGCGTCGGGCCCGGCCGACGAGGCCTGCACGGCCGACTGGCCGCCGGTCGCCGGCCGGATGCGCGCCGTCTGCTGCCCGGAGGCCACACGCTGGACGTGCGCACCCGGCTGTGCGGACGCCACGGGCGTCGCACCGGAGCGCACCGGGGGCATCTTCGCCGTCTCGCCCATCGAGGGGCCGGCGGGCGCGCCCGCCGCCGGCATGTCCTCGACGGTGCGCATCGAGCTGAGCGGGACCTCGCCCGACGCCGGCTCGGCGGCGGACTGCACGGGGACCACACCGCGCTGGGCGGCTGCCGCACCCGCGACGGTGCGCACGGCGCCCGTCGAGCTGACCCGGCGAGGCTCCGCAGGGCGACGCAGCTCGGGGGCGGGCCGCACGGGCTCCTCCGGGAGCGCCGCCGGCGCCACCTTGTCACCCTTGGGCCGCGGCGGGGCCCACACGTAGGCCTGGCTGCGGTCGACGTCGGCGTCCCCGCCGATCCCCGCCGTCTGGAAGTGCTCGCGCACTGCCTTGGGCACCATCAGCGCGGACGCCGCGACGATGGGCAGGCCGAGGGCCATGAGCAGGTCACCGAGGTTCACGCCGAGGCTCGCCCCCGACGTCGCGATGACGACGACGAGGCCGAGCACGCCGGCGATGACCGCCGCGCCGACGGCGGGCACGTGTCCCGTGCCGGGGTCGCGCTGCAGGGAGCGCCGGGCGAACCAGGCTATGCCGGCCACGATGACGCCGAGCACCAGCCGCACGACGAGCGTCACACCGGCGCCGGCCCCGAAGCCGGGGTCGATGAGCTGCACCAGGGCGGCGAGCGCGCTGCACACCGCGAGCAGCACGATGACGTCGAACGCCCGCATCGCCACCCGGACCCAGACGCCTGCCGCACGCTCGGTGCTCTCGTCGTCCTCGGCCTCGGGGTCGCGGCGCACGGCGGGCGCACCGGCGATCGCCGCGGCGAGCGGGAGCAGCACCAGGCCGAACCGGCTGGGGTCGGTCACGCCGGGGCGCATGGACTCCAGGCCGGTCAGCGAGTCGCCGGACGTGAAGATGAAGAGCAGCGCGAGCACGATCCCGGCGGCGACCAGCACCAGCCGCGAGGGCCGGTCGTGCCGCACGGTGCCACCCACCAGGAGCCACGCCAGACCCAGCACGAGGACGAGCCATACGGGCGAAAGCAGGCGTTCGCCCAGCGTCGCGCCGTCGGCGAACTCCGCGAAAGCAGTGGAGAGGACGGCGCCCACCCCGATCAGCACGCCGACGCCGGCGATGCCGAGCCGCCAGGCGCGCACCACCGCGCCGTCGTGCTCGATGGGGCCGATCTCGCTGTCCCGCGGGGTGGCCGCGAGCGCCGCGCCGGCGAGCGCGAGGCCCAGGCCGGTGCCGACGCCCGCGCCGCTGCGCAGGTCGAAGATGAGGTGCAGCAGGCCGATCACGGCCAGCGGGAGCCCGGCGAGCAGGCGTGCGCGGCGCGTCGAGTGCACGGTCCAGGTGGCGGGTAGCACCGCCCAGCGCGCGAGGTACGGCAGGGACAGGGAGGCGAGGGACAGGGCGACGGCAAGGACGACCTCCACCCGGTCCGCGGAACGGTCGGCGACGTTCCACGGCAGCGCGAGCGACACGAGCAGCGCGATGGCGGCGATGGCGTCCCGCACGTAGTCCGCCACGGCGATGTTGGCGAACGGACTGGCGTCTTCGGCGCTCTCGGGCGCGGCTCCGTCCGCGCGCTCGGCCGCGGCTCCGTCGGCGTGCTCGGCCGCGATCGTGGCGACGTACGCGTGGTCGAGATTCTCGGTCGGCGCGCCGTTCGCGTCCTGCGCGCCGTCGCCCGAAGTTCTCTCGTCACGCTCGGAAGCGTGCTGGTCCATCATCCGTTCACTCCTCGATAACGCCGCTGGTCGAGACTGGGGAAGTGTGGTTGGCGGCGCAGGGTCCCCGACGTTTGTACCCGCTCGGAACAGAACCTGTCAGGCTGAACGACGGCGAGTCCGGTCACACCTGCATTTCTGCGCACGTCCATCACATTCGGCGTGGGTAGAACACCACTGTCGGCGCCAGCCGACAGCTCGTCGAGGTCACAGGAGAAAGCAGTGGACTCAACTGCCGCACCGGCACCCCGCACCTGCGACGTCTGGCTCGTTCCGGTCCGACGCCGCGAAGCCTGGACACGCCTGCTGACCGTACCGGATCGGGAGCACCTCGTGGGCCTCGACGATACGGCCACCGAGGTCCACCTGACGTCGCGGGCCGCCCAGCGGCTGATCCTGTCGCGCTACCTCGGGATGGCGCCTGAGGACGTCGTCGTGGACCGGTCGTGCGACCGCTGCGGCGACCCGCAGCACGGGCGTCCGCACGTCCCGGGGGCGGTCCTGGACTACTCGGTGTCGCACACGCGCGCGTGGCTGATGGTGGCCGTGGTGGGCGATGGCCGGGTCGGCGCGGACCTCGATGCCCGTCCCGCCGACCACGACCTGGACGACCTGGCGGCCGCCGCCCTCTCGCCGGCCGAGCGGCGCGCCTGGCGGCGGGTCCCCGCCCCCGACCGGGCCGACGCCCTCCTCGCGTACTGGACGCGCAAGGAGGCGACGACCACGCTGACCGGGCACGGGCTGACGATCCCGCTGCGGGACCTCGACGTGACCGGGCCGCGCCCGACCCTGCTCACGAGCGACCCGTCGGTCCGGCTCCCCCATCCCCGGCCGTACCTGACCCACGTGCCCGCGCCGGCCGGCCACAGCGCGGCGCTGGCGACGACCACGCACGTGGACCAGATCCGCCACCTGCGCCTCCCGGACGCGGTCCCCGACCCCACCGCCCTGCCGAAGCCGGGTAACCGCATCCCCCGCACCCCTGCCCTCCTCACGCCGAGGTAGAACTCTGGCGAGGTAGGACCTGAGCTGGTTCCGTCTCGCCCTGGCCCTACCTCGCCAGAGTTCTACCTCGCCACAGTTCTACCTCGGCGGGGTCAGATGCCTAGCTGGTAGGCGCCCCAGTAGGCCAGGGTCACCAGCAGCGCCGTCGCGCCGAGGACGGTGAGCCAGAAGCCCGTCGAGACGACGACGGCGATCGGCCGGGACGCCGTCGCCCGCGAACCGGTACCGGCCTGCGGAGCGAGCTCCGCGCCCGGGGTGAGCACCACGTGCCCTCGCAGGTCCCGGAGCCTGTTGAGCAGCAGCGCCGCGGCCACGACGGCGACGATGCCGAGCAGCCGCACGCCGATCCAGCCGCCCTGCACCACCAGCGCGTCCTTCTGATAGTCCATCGCGAGCCGCGCGACGACCGCGAGGTAGGCCACGAGGCCGACCGTGGTCGCCGCCGCGCCCACGCCGAGCCCGGCCAACGGTGCGCGCAGGCCCGGGGCGAGGCGCACGCCCTGGCGACCGGAACGACGTCGGGCGAGGCGGCCCGCGAGCGCCACCCCGCCCAGGAGCAGCGGCCCGACGACGACCAGCCCGCCGGCGGTGACGACCACCCCGACCAGCCAGTCGCCGTCGCCGTACCAGTGGGGCTGCGGCACGGGGGCCGCGAGGTAGAGCTGCTCGGGCTGGGCGCCCGCGACCTGCGGCGGGGCCGACGCGGTCCGGGGCAACCCGAGCACCCAGTCGGCGACGTCGGCCGCGAAGTCCGGGTGCAGCACCAGGCCGTCGGGTGTCTCGACGTTGATGCCGTGGTTCGCGTCGTCGTAGATGCGCACGGTGACGTCGTCGGCGTCCTCCAGGAGCTGCCGCGTGCCCTGTTCGAGCGGCATCGAGGCGTCCTTCGTCCCGTAGACGGCAAGGATCGGGTCGTCCTGCTCCTTGAGCCACGGCCGGACGTCGAAGTCCGCGTACTCGAAGCCGCCGCCGGGCAGCTTCATGCCCACCGCGCGCGGGATCGCGCGGAAGACGCCCGCCGGCACGTCGGTGTTGCGCAAGTAGTTGTCGACGGCGTACGCGGCCTGCTGCCGGGGCGGCACCACCGGGGCGGAGACCAGGATCTGGAAGGCGAGCCGGGGGTCCTCCACCATCATGACCGGTGACACCCACGCGCCCTCCGACTCCGCGTACAGCCCCACCTCGTCCGGGTCGACGCCGGGGACGTCGCGCAGGTACGCCACCGAGTGGGCGTAGTCGAGCGCCATGGCCTCGTAGTCGCGGTGCCGCGTGGAGTAGTTGTCCAGCCGCTTGTCGGGCACGAGCGTGGTGATCCCCGCACTCGCCAGCGCGGTCGCGGCCAGCGTGAACGCGTCGACGGCCTTGCCGGTGCCGGCGCCGTGCACGAACACGATGCCGGGCCGGTCCTCGGCGGGCTCGCCGCCGGAACGCCCGCCGGGACTGCCGGGCTCGATCGGCTCGCGGAGCAGCCCGCCCACCTCGATCCCGTCGGCCAGCGGGATCGTCACCGGGGACTCGCGCACCTCGTAGTCACCGGGCGCGCCGGAGTCGGCCAGGGCGCCGCCGATCGCCGTCGAGTCCGTGGCGGGACGCAGGTGAGCGGTGACGGGCGCCGGCTCCCAGGCCGGGCCCGCGACAGCGCCGGTGACGGCGAGCGCGACAAGGATTGCGGCGGATGTGGCGACCGTTCGGAAGAACACCTTCGGATGCTACGCCCGACGATCCGCCCAGCGCCCTTCGTCGAGTGCTGGATCCTCGCCCTGTTGCCGCGGCCGAACGGGCGAGGATCCAGCACTCAGCGGGGTTCGGGCGGGCGGGACGCCAGCATCTCGTCGGTGTCCCAGGTCAGCGCACCCGAACGCAGGTCCGCGACCACCCCGCGCACCCACTCCAGCTCGGCGCGCGTGGTCGCCACGAGGTGCTCGTGCTCGAGCAGGAGCACCCGGGCCAGGCCCCACTCCGCCGCGGACGCCGCCTCGCGCTCCGCCTGTTCCAGCACGGCCTCGAGTGCCGTCGCACGCTCCGCGAGCCGGTCCCGCACGAGGTCCGGCCCGGTGATCGCGAGCACCGCCAGCACCGCCCGGAACTCGGGGAACTCACGCGCCGGTGTGGCCAGGGCGGCGTCCATCCAGCGGCGCAGGGCCTCGCGGCCGTCGGCGGTCAGGGCGTAGACGATCCGGGCGGGCCCGGTGTCGGCCGCCAGCTTCTCGTGGACCTCGATGAGACCGTCGCGGAGCAGCCGCTCGATCGTCTGGTAGACGCTGTTGCTGCGCGCCACGTTGACGACGTCGTCCTTGCGCCGCATCTTGATCAGCCGCTGCATGCGGTAGGCGTGCATCGGCTCCTCGGCGAGCAGCGCCAGCAGCACCATCGCGAGCGGCGAGCGCGGCCTGGAGTCCTGGGTCACGGCGCCCAGCCTAAGCGGGTCGTCAGCTCGAAGAGCCTTGCCATCTTATGGTTACCCATTTTATGGTGGCCCCATGAGAGCAATCATCATCGGAGCGGGCATCACCGGACCCGTGACCGCCATGGCCCTGCAGAAGGCAGGCATCGACGCGACCGTCCACGAGGCGTACGACCGCACCGCGGACGGCGTCGGCGCCTACCTCACCCTCGCCGCGAACGGCCTGGCCGCACTCCGCGTGCTGGGCATCGACCATCGCGAGCTCGGCGGCTTCGACACGCCCGCGCTGGAGCTGCGCGGCGCGTCGGGCCGCGTCCTGACCCGCCTCGCCATGAGCCGCGACGACGACGCCGGCACGGTCAGCCAGACCGTCCGCCGCTCGGACCTCTACGTCCGGCTCCGCGACGAGGCGGTGCGCCGCGGCATCCCCATCGAGTACGGCAAGCGCTTCGTCAACACCACCACGCTGCCCGACGGCGGAGTGGTCGCCTCGTTCGCGGACGGCAGCACCGCCCAGGGCGACCTGCTCATCGGGGCTGACGGCCTGCACTCCCGCGTTCGGGAGATCCTGGACCCGAGCTGCCCGCCGCCGCGCTACACCGGCCTGCTGAACACGGGCGGCTACGCCTCCGGCGTCTCGGTGGACACGCCGCAGGGTCTGTTCACCATGACCTTCGGCAAGCGCGCCTTCTTCGCCTATGCGAACCGCGGGCCGGGCGACGTCTGGTGGTTCGCGAACGTGCCGCGCGCCCGTGCGGCGACG
This sequence comes from Promicromonospora panici, assembly GCF_900608595.1. Classification (GTDB taxonomy): domain Bacteria; phylum Actinomycetota; class Actinomycetes; order Actinomycetales; family Cellulomonadaceae; genus Promicromonospora; species Promicromonospora panici. The sequence goes on from NZ_UWYY01000004.1 coordinate 96,213, forward strand.
AGCGACGAGCTCGCAGCCTGGACCCCGGACCGCTGGCGCGCCGAGCTGACGCGCCTCTTCGCGGACGACGACGGTCCCGCGCTGGACCTGATCGCCGCCACGCCGGACATCGTCCCGCCGTGGAACACGCTGGACCTGCCGACCGTGCCGGTGTGGCACCGCGGCCCGATCGGGCTGATCGGCGACGCCGCGCACGCCATCTCTCCGACGTCGGGCCAGGGCGCCTCCCTGGCGATCGAGGACGGCGTGCTGCTCGCGCGGTTCCTGCGCGACCACGACGGTCCCGCCACCGCGTTCGCGGCGTTCGAGGCGTCGCGCCGCGGGCGGGTGGAGAAGCTGATCGCCCAGGCGAAGCGCACGTCGAACCAGAAGATCCCGAACCCGTTCACCCGGCTCGTGCGCGACCGGCTGATCCTGCCGCTCGTGGGCAGGGCCGCCGCCCGGACCACCCGCGACTGGGTGACCGACTACCGGATCGACTGGGACGCGCCGGCGGACCAGGCTCCGTTGCGGGCGTGATCGTCGCGGGCGTGATCGTCGCAGCTTCGTACCCGGTCACGGCTGCGTCAGTACACCTCCGTACCCGACGACCGCGCCCGCTCGTAGCGAACCGGGAGCGCCTGCGGGTGCCGCACCCAGGGCGACGGGACCCACGCCAGGTAGTGGTCCTCGACCGCGAGCTCCAGGTCCAGCTCGGTCAGCAGCCGGTTGATGGCCACGCGCGCGATGATCCGCGCCTGCCGCGATGCCGGGCAGCGGTGCGGCCCTACGCCCCAGGCGAGATGTGCCCGGTTGCCGACCTCGTCCCACGTGTCGCCGGTGTGCACCCGGGGGTCCTGGTTCGCCGCGGCCACGGCCATGATCAGGGCGTCGCCCTCGCGGACCAGCTTCCCGTCCAGCTCGACGTCCTGCATGGCGTACCGCGGCAGCGGCGGGTTCGCGACGGGCGCCTCACGCCAGAGGACCTCGTCCAGCGCGTCGTCGAGCGCGATCCGGCCGCCGGTCCAGCGCGCAGCGAACCGCTTGTCCGTGAGCAGGAGCCGCAGGGTCAGCGCGATCCACGCGGTGAGGAACTCGCTCGCCGCGATGAGCGGCAGCGACATGGTGTCGGCCACCTCACGGTCGTCGTGGAAGCTCTTGTGCCGCACGAACGTCGAGGTCAGGTCGGCCCCGCCCGTGGCCCGCCGGTTCCGCACGTGCGCCATCAGGTTGCGCCCCATCCGGTCGCGCGCCTCGGCGGCCTGGCCCGTGTGGTCCATGATGTGCGCCGAGTCGACCATCATCTGGTCGGCGGTCCTCTGGTCGAACCCGAACAGCGCCGTGACGGCGAGGAAGCCGACCTTCTTCGACCAGTCCCGCACCAGGTCCGCCTCGCCGCTGGGCCCGAGCTCGTCGATCAGCCGCATGCTGACCTCCTCGACCTGGGCCACCACGGTCTTCTCGGACAGCGCGGCCAGCCCGTCGTCCAGGGGCTCGCGCAGCCGGCGGCGCTTCTCGCCGTCGCTGTGGTACGAGGAGCTGCGCGGCTCCCGCGGCGAGATCCCGAGCATGGCCGAGCGCTCCGACAGCAGCCCGTCGTAGTGCCAGCGCCAGTTGCGGGGATCCCGGGAGAACTGCGCCTCGTCCCGGGCGATGTCGCAGATCTCGGCGTGGCCCATCACCAGCCACGCCGGCACTCCAGGCTCCATGTCGACGGGTGCCACGACGCCCCATCTAGCCCGCAGGACGTTGTAGATCTCCTGGGAGTCCGCGCCGCCCGTCGTCGCCGACAGCGGGGTGAGCCCCTTCAGGCCCGCGAGCTCGACGGGAGCCGTCCGGGCGGCCACTCTCTCCATGGCACCATCCCAACACAGTGTCCGGATTGCCCGTAATCCTGGCTGCGATATCCCGGGACGGGTGGTCCGAGGCGGCCCCGTCAGGCCGCGGTCCGCGCCGAACCGCAACCTGGAAATCCTCTCTCGGACGCCAGGCCCGCCGAACCGCAAGTTGTCCGTCCCAGCAGTCGGCGAGCCGAAGGTTGCACGTCACTACCGGGCTCGGACGACCTGCAGCCTTCGGTTCGGCGTCGGCACGAGAGGGATGGACGCTCAACGTTCGGTTCGGGGTCAGGGCGCCCGCGGAGCACTGCCGTCGGGCGGGACCTGTCACTGCTGTCAGGACGAATCTGTCCGACGCGCCCGGTCAGAACCCCAGGCGCCGGAGCTGCTTCGGGTCGCGCTGCCAGTCCTTGGCGACCTTCACGTGCAGGTCGAGGTAGACGCGCTGGCCCAGCAGCTTCTCGATGCCCTGGCGCGCCTCGGTGCCTACGGTCCGCAGCCTGGACCCGCCGCGCCCGATGATGATCGCCTTCTGGGAGTCGCGCTCCACGAACAGGTTGACGCGGACGTCCAGGAGCGACGGCTTGCCCTTCGCCGGGTCGCCGGACCCCTCGCGCTCGACGATCTCGTCGACGACCACCGCCAGCGAGTGCGGCAGCTCGTCGCGCACGCCCTCCAGGGCGGCCTCGCGGACGAGCTCGGCGACCATGACTGCCTCCGGCTCGTCGGTCAGCTCGCCGCCCGGATACAGGTCCGGCCCTTCGGGCAGGTGCGAGATGAGGACCGCCTCGAGCTCCTCGACCTGGTAGCCGTCCTTCGCGGAGACAGGCACGATGTCGTCCCACTCGCGGTCCACGGACCGCGCGAGCTGGTCGACGGCGACGAGGTGCTCCATGAGGTCGTTGCGCGGCACGAGGTCGGCCTTCGTCACGACGGCGACGACGGGCACCCGCCGGCGGCCCGTCATCAGCTCGGCGAGCTGCGCCGCGATGTAGCGGTCGCCGGGGCCGATCTTCTGGTCGGCGGGCAGGCAGAACGCTATGACGTCCACCTCGGACAGCGTGTCCCGCACGAGGTCGTTGAGCCGCTCCCCCAGCAGGGTCCGCGGCCGGTGCAAGCCCGGCGTGTCCACGAGCACGAGCTGGGCGTCGTCCCGGTGCACGATCCCGCGGATCGTGTGCCGGGTGGTCTGCGGCCGTGCCGACATGATCGCGACCTTCTGCCCCACCAGCGCGTTCGTCAGAGTGGACTTGCCGGCATTGGGGCGGCCCACCAGGCAGGCGAACCCGCTCCGGTGTTCCGTGGTCTGGTCGCTCACGAGGTCACTTCCTTCTGGTCACGCTTCTGATCACGGTGGTCCTGCTGATCGGGACCACCGTTGCTGTCTTCAGGCTCGGCCGCCTGCTCCGTGCGGTGCACGAGGATCGTCGAGATCTGCTTGCGCCGGCCTTCCACCCGCTCCGCCTCCAGGTGCACGCCGCCGACCTCGACGGACGAGCCGGCGAGCGGCACCTTGCCCAGGACCTTGGCGAGCAGGCCACCGGCGGTGTCCACGTCGTCGTCGTCCAGGCGCAGGTCGAACAGGTCGCCGAGCTCGTCCACGGGCAGCCGGGCCGGCACGCGCAGCACACCCCCGCCGAGGTCCTCGACCTCCTGGACGGGCACGGTGTCGTGCTCGTCGGTGAGCTCACCCACGACCTCCTCCAAGAGGTCCTCGATGGTCACCAGACCGGCCACGCCACCATACTCGTCGACGACGAGCGCGATGTGGCTGGCCGAGGCCTGCATCTCGCGCAGCAGGTCGTCGATCGGCTTGGACTCGGGCACGAACACCGCGTCGCGAGCGACGTCGGCCGCGGGGCGCTGCGACGGCTCGCGCGCGACACCGCCGGCGTCGCCCACGGGCCAGTGCACCGCGGCGACGACGTCCTTCAGGTAGGCGACGCCGACGACGTCGTCCACCGACTCGCCGATCACGGGTACCCGCGAGAAGCCGGACCGCAGGAACAGGCGCAGCACCCGGTCGAGCGAGGTGTCGGCGGTGACCGTGACCATGTCGGTACGGGGCACCATGACCTCACGCGTGATGGTGCCGCCCAGCTCGATCACCGAGCGGATGAGCTCGCGGTCGGACTCCTCGAAGGCGCTGCTCTCCGAGAGGCTCTCCCCGACCCGGTCCGCGATGTCGCGCAGCTCGGCCTCGGTGGGCGGCGACGGGTCGTAGCGCGGCACCGAGAACCGGGTGAGCCACGCGACCGCGCGAGAGACGGCGGTCAGCGGGCCCACCAGTGCGAGCAGCACGGCCACCGGCCTGCGGAAGCCGAGCGCGCGCGGCGACACCCGCACGAAGATGACGCCGATGACGACGCCCACCACGAGCGCGATGAGCATCACCGGGAGCTCGTTCGGGACGTTCTCGCCCGGGATCATCTGCTGCACCAGCAGGGTCCCGGCGGCGATCGCGACCACCTCCGACATGACGCGCACGAGCGCGAAGGAGGCGACGATCGCCGTCGGGTCGACGACGAGCGCCTGGGCGCGCCGGATACGGGCGGCGCGCTCCGGGTCGGGTGACCGTCCGAGCTCCGCCTCGGCGAGCGCCTCCGTCAGAGAGGCGCGGGTGACGCGCAGGAGCGCGGCCTCACCGGCCGAGAGCAGGCCCGCCAGCGAGAGGCCGACCAGCATGACCAGGGTCAGGAGCAGGACGATCACGCCGGTCACCGAGTGGCGAGGAAGGTCAGGAGCAGCTTGCGCTGGAGCGCGAACATCTCCTTCTCCTCCTCCGGCTCGGCGTGGTCGTAGCCGAGCAGGTGCAGGATCCCGTGCGTGGTCAGGAGCAGCAGCTCCTCGGTGGTGGAGTGGCCGGCGGCCTTGGCCTGGGTGACCGCGACCTCCGGGCACAGCACGATGTCGCCGAGCGTGCCGGCGGGCGTGACGTCCCCGTCACGCCCGGGCCGCAGCTCGTCCATCGGGAAGGACAGGACGTCGGTGGGTCCGGGCTCGTCCATCCACTGCACGTGCAGGTCGGACATGACGGTGGTGTCGACGAAGATGATCGACAGCTCCGACTGCGGGTGCACCCGCAGGGCGTCGAGCACGAAGCGGCCGAGCGCGGCGAACTCCGCCTCGTCGACCTCGAACCCGGACTCGTTGTTGACCTCGATGCTCACCGGCGCTGCCTCTTGTTGCTCCCCGGACGGTGGTCCTGCGGCTGGCGGCCCGGGCGGCGGTCGTCCGTGAGCACGTCCCAGCGCGCGTAGGCGTCGATGATGTCGCTCACCAGCCGGTGCCGCACGACGTCGGACGACGTGAGGCGACAGAACTCGACGTCGTCGACGCCCAGCAGGATGTCCTCGACGACGCGCAGGCCCGAGGTGGTGCCGCCGGGCAGGTCGACCTGCGTGGCGTCGCCCGTGATCACCATCTTGGAGCCGAACCCGAGGCGGGTCAGGAACATCTTCATCTGCTCGGTCGAGGTGTTCTGCGCCTCGTCCAGGACGATGAAGGAGTCGTTCAAGCTCCTGCCCCTCATATAAGCGAGAGGAGCTACCTCGATGGTGCCCGCCTCGATCAGCTTGGGCACCTGCTCCGGGTCGACCATGTCGTGCAGCGCGTCGTACAGCGGGCGCAGGTACGGGTCGATCTTCTCGGACAGCGAGCCGGGCAGGAACCCGAGCCGCTCCCCGGCCTCGACGGCGGGGCGCGTGAGGATGATCCGGTTGATCTGCTTGGCCTGCAGCGCCTGCACGGCCTTGGCCATGGCGAGGTAGGTCTTGCCGGTACCCGCCGGGCCGATGCCGAACGTGATGGTGTTCGTGTCGATGGCGTCCACGTACGCCTTCTGCCCGACCGTCTTGGGGCGGATGGTGCGGCCCCGGTTGGACAGGATGTTGAACGTGAGGACCTCGGCGGGGCGCGAGGCCGACGCGTCGCTCAGCATCGCTACCGAACGCTTTACGACCTCGGGAGTGAGCTGGGTGCCCGCCTCGACCACCTCGATCAGCTCGTCGAGCAGCTGGGTGACCAGGGCCACGTCGCCCGCCGGTCCGTTCACTGCGATCTCGTTGCCACGGGCATGGACGTCGACGCCGGGGAAGCCCTCCTCGACGGCCCGCAGCACCGAGTCCCGGCTCCCGAGGAGCGCGACCGTCGGGATGTGGGCCGGGACGACGATCTTGTGCTCGATCCGGGTCTGGGACTGTGTGCTGGGCGTAGTTGTCATGAGCCGGCCCCGCGGGCCGATCCGCTCCTTTGTGCGGTAGGGATGACGACAGCCCCATCCTATCGACCTGACCGGGCCGCGCCACGGTCTTTCCACGCCGGTCGATCACGCGAAGCCCGGGAGCTCGCCGCCCGCGAGCAGGTGGGCGTGCACGTGGAAGATGGTCTGCCCGGCCTTGGGCCCCGTGTTGAAGATCAGGCGGTACTGGCCGTCCCCGAGCTCGCTGGCGACGCCGTCCGCAAGCGCGATCACGCTCGCGAGCCCCTCGGGATCCGACGCCGCGAACGCCGGGACGTCCGGATAGTGCTCCTTCGGCGCCACGAGCACGTGCACCGGCGCCTTGGGCGCGATGTCCCGGAAGGCGATAGCGGTGTCCGACGACTCCACGACGTCCGCCGGGATCTCTCCCGCCACGATCTTGCAGAAGAGGCAGTCAGGGCTGTCCGAACTCGTCATGCTTCGCAGGCTACCGGCGGACGCCGGTCAGCGACTCCCGCAGGCCCGCTCGCAGGCCCCGGACGGGACTTCGCCATGATTTTCCATACCGTTACATAGTTCGAAATGCCTGGGTGAAAGGGATGTGGGAGAGTTTGCGGCATTCGATGGAGATTGGCGTACTGCAGCACCGTTTCGCAGCGGTCCATCCTGCCGGGTCCCGTCGTCGCTCGCACACCACACACAGCAGTCAACTGGAGGTTCGCGTGGGTTGGTTCATCGCCCAATCGCTCGCATTCATCATCATCGCGGCCCTGATCGGCCTCGCGATCGGCATCTGGATCGGCTGGCTCGTCTGGGGCCACCGCGCCAAGGGCAAGCACGCCGCGGAGCGGGCCGAGGCCGCGTCGCACGCGAGCTCGGCCGAGACCAGCACCGGCACTGCCGCGGACGGGACGCCGGACGCCGAGACCGCCGTCGCCTCCGACACGGTGCTGCCGGTCGCCGACAGCGCGTCGGAGGCCGACGAGGCCACGATCGCCGTCGGGACCGTGACCGCCGTCGACGCCCCCGCTGACGCCGACGGAGCCGGTGACGACGCTGCCGACGCCACCGGGACCGGCACCGCGGACGGTGAGGCTGAGGTCGAAGCCGCCGAGTCCGACGTGGTCGCCGAGGCCGAGGCCGTCGCGCGCAAGGCCGCCGAGGCGGACCGCGCGGCCAAGGCCGCCGCCACGGCCGAGGACGACGCGCCCGCCGCTCCCGAGACCCCGGACGACCTGCGGCGCATCGAGGGCATCGGCCCGAAGATCGCGTCCGCGCTGGTGGCCGCCGGCTACCCGACGTACGCGAAGATCGCCGCCGCCACCGAGGACGAGCTGCGCGAGGCCGTCGCGGGCCAGGGCATCAAGTTCGCGCCGTCGGCCAGCAGCTGGGCAGACCAGGCGCAGTACCTGGTGGACAGCGACGCGGACGGCCTGGAGGAGTACCAGGACTATCTCGTTGGCGGCCAGGAGCGGCGCGCCAAGTTCGACGAGAAGGTCGACTACGCCGACGTCGACGAGATCGAGGGGGCCGGCGCCAAGGCCGCGGCGCTCGCCGAGGACGAGGCGGAGGCCGCCGCGGTCGCCGAGTCGGCGCCCGAGCCGGGGCACGCCCCCGAGCCCGAGCCTCAGGACCTGCAGCGGATCGAGGGCATCGGCCCGAAGATCGAGACGGCCCTCGAGTCGGCCGGCTACACGACCTACGCCAAGATCGCCGGCGCGAGCGAGGACGAGCTGCGCGCGGCGCTCACCTCGGCCGGTATCACGTTCGCCCCGGCCGCAACGAGCTGGGCCGACCAGGCGCAGTACCTGGTCGACGGCGACGAGGACGGCCTGCGGGAGTACCAGGACTACCTGATCGGCGGTCAGGACCGCGCCTCGAAGTTCAAGGAGAACGTCGACTACGCCGACGTCGACGAGATCGAGGGGTCCGACGCCAAGGCCGCGGCACTCGCAGAGGACGAGGCGGAGGCGGCCGAGGCCGCCCCCGAGCCCGAGGCCGCCCCCGAGCCCGAGCCCGAGCCGCAGAATCTGCGCCGCATCGAGGGCATCGGCCCGAAGATCGAGGCCACGCTCAAGTCGGCCGGCTACACGACCTACGCCAAGGTCGCGGCGGCGTCGGAGTCCGAGCTGCGCGGGGCGCTCGCCGACGGCGGCATCAAGTTCGCCCCGGCCGCCGCGAGCTGGGCCGAGCAGGCCAAGCTCCTCGCGAACGGCGACGAGGACGCCCTGCGGGAGTACCAGGACTACCTCGTCGGCGGCCAGGAGCGGCGCGCGACGTTCAGTGAGCACGTCGACTACACGGACGTCGACGAGATCGAGGATGCCGACGCGAAGGCCGCGGCGCTCGCCGCTGACGAGGCGAAGGCGGCTGAGGGCGGCACCGAGCCGACCGGGTCCGAGGTCAAGGCATGAACCTGCGGACGGTTCTCCCGCCGGTGATCGTCGCGGTCCTCGGGCTCGGCGCGCTCAGCGGTGTCCAGGGCACGGGGTTCCGCGAGCAGATCGAGTCGAAGCTGACGGAGAGCGCGCAGGGGGCCCTCTCCGCGGCTGGGCTCGACGGGGTCGAGGTCGAGCTCACGGGCCGCGACGCCGACGTGACCGCATCGACCGACGCCGAGGCGCTCACCGCGGCCGACGTCGTGGCCGGCGTCGAGGGCGTCCGCACCGCGGTGGCGTACGGGCCGGACGGCCCGGCGTCGGCGGACATAAGACCGGCAGAGGCGACCATCTCGGAGAGCGATCCCGAGAGCACGCCCGCCGAGGACGTGACGGACGACGCCTCCGACGCGGCGACGCCCTCGCCTGAGGCGAGCGACCCGCCGTCCGACAGCGGGACGACGGACGACGAGACCGCCGAGCCCGAGGACGAGGAGCCGGTGCGCGAGCCCACGCGCGAGGAGCGGGAGCAGGCCCAGGAGGACCTGGTCGAGATCCCGAACATCACGTTCGTCACGGACAGCGCGCGCCTGACCAAGGACGGCCGCCGGGTCGTCCGGGAAGCCGCCGGGGTGCTCGAGGAGCACCCGGAGGTCGAGGTCCGGATCGAGGGGCACACCGACTCGGTCGGCACGCCGTCGCACAACCAGCGGCTCAGCGAGCGCCGCGCCGAGGCAGTGCTGGACCGGCTGGTCGAGCTGGGCGTCGATCGCGACCGCCTCACGTCGAGGGGTTACGGCGAGTCGGACCCCCTGGTGGTCCCGAGAACCTTCGCGGACCTGGAGAAGAACCGCCGAGTGGAGTTCAAGGTCCAGTAATTGGTTGTGGGCGTGATCGTTGCGACTACCTGCCCGTTCTAGGCGCAACGATCACGCCCACAACCAAGGACCTCAGGGCCAGCGGTTGAGGCGGGTGCTCAGGAGAGCGATCGCTACCGGGCCCGCGGTCGACGTGCGCAGCACGTGCGGGCCCAGTCGGGCCAGCACCGCGCCCGCATCCTTCAGCTGGGCCACCTCGGCCTCGGAGATCCCGCCCTCGGGTCCGACGAGGACGAGCAGCTCGCCGGCGTCGGGCAGCGGCACCGACGCGAGGCCTGTCGTCGCCTCCTCGTGGAGCACCACGACGGCCCCGCCCGCCCCGACGACCTCGCGGGCGCGCGCGGCGAGCTGCTTGGTGGTCAGCGGCATCTCGACGCCGGGGATGCGGCACCGGCGGGCCTGCTTGGTCGCCGCGCGCACGGTGCTGACCCAGCGCGCCCGCGACTTCGCGGCCCGGTCCCCGCGCCAGACGACCACGGAGCGGTCGGCCTGCCAGGGGATGATCGCGTCCACACCGACCTCGGTGGCGGCCTCGATGGCCATCTCGTCCCGGTCGCCCTTCGCGAGGGCCTGGACGAGCGTCACGACGACGGCGGGCGCCGGCTCGACGTCCACCTCCTCGACCCGGAGGTGCACCTCGGCGCCGGCCACCGACTCGACGACGGTCCGCAGGCGTACCCCCGCGCCGTCGACGACGTCGATCCGCTCCCCGGGGCCGCGCCGCTGGACGACGCCGGCGTGCCGACCTTCCGCGCCGTCGAGCACGTAGACCGAGCCCGCGGCGTACCCGGAGAGCGGATGGGCGGCGGACGCCTCCGCGAGAAAGACTGGCGCGCTCATCGGCCGGCGGTCAGCGGCCGCTGAGCTTGTCGCGCAGGCGCGAGAACACACCGCCGTGCACCGACGCGAGGCGCGACTCGGGCCGCTCCTCGCCGCGCAGGACCGCGAGCTGCTGCAGGAGCGCCGTCTGCTCCTCGTCGAGACTGGTGGGCACCTGGACCTCGATGTGCACGTTGAGGTCGCCACGCCCGGTGGAGTGCAGGTGCCCCACGCCGAGGCCCTTGAGGGTCATGACCTGGCCGGGCTGCGTGCCAGGGCGCAGGTCGATCTCCTGGAGCCCGTCGAGGGTGTCGAGCTCGAGCACGGTGCCGAGCGCGGCCGCCGTCATCGGCACCTGGAGGGTGCAGTGCAGCTCGTCGCCGCGCCGGACGAACGTGTCGTGCGCGCGCTCCCGGATCTCGACGTACAGATCGCCGGCGGGGCCACCACCGGGGCCCACCTCGCCCTGTGCGGAGAGCTTGATGCGCGTGCCGGTGTCGACGCCGGCGGGCACGTTCACCGAGATGGTGCGGCGCGAGCGCACCCGGCCCTCGCCGGAGCAGTCGGTGCACGGCTCGGGGATCACGGTGCCGAAGCCGCCGCAGGCGGAGCACGGCTGGTTGGTCATGACCTGGCCGAGGAAGGAACGGGCCACCCGCTGTACGGAGCCACGGCCGTGGCAGACGTCGCAGGTGCGCGCCGAGGTGCCCGGCCGCGCGCCGTCGCCGCCACAGGTGTTGCACACCACCGCGGTGTCGACCTGGATCTCGCGCTTGGCGCCGAAGACCGCCTCGGCGAGCTCGAGGTCGAGCCGCACCAGCGCGTCGTTGCCGCGCCGGGCGCGCGGGACGGGCCCTGCGGGCTGCCCGCCGCCGAAGAAGGTCTCGAAGATGTCCTGGAAACCGAACCCGGCACCGAACCCGCCGCCCGCGCCACCACCCGGTGCGGTCGGGTCCACGCCCATGTCGTACTGCTGGCGCTTGTCCGGGTTGGAGAGCACCTCGTACGCGCGCGCGACATCCTTGAAGCGGTCCTCGCCCACATCACCGGCTACGTCGGGGTGCAGCTCGCGGGCCAGCTTGCGGTATGCCTTCTTGATCTGCTCGGGCGAGGCGTCGCGCGAGACACCGAGAATCTCGTAGTAGTCGGTCACAGGTCTCTCTTCGTGGATGAGGTGAGTAGTCAGCTGGGCAGCACTCGCGACAGGTAGCGCGCGACGGCGCGCACCGCGGCGATGGTGCCCGGGTAGTCCATACGGGTGGGGCCGATAGAGCTCAGGATCGCGACGGTGTCGCCGTCGGACGAGCCGTAGCCCGACGTGACGACCGAGGTCTCCGACAGGCCGGCCAGCCGGTTCTCGTGGCCGATGCTCACGGCCACCCCGGCGTCGTCGGTCATGTCGGTGAGGAGACCGAGCAGGACCACCTGCTCCTCGAGCGCCTCGAGCACGGGCCGCAGGCCCTGCTCGAACCGCATGCTCGACCGTGCCAGGTTCGCCTGGCCAGTCAGCACTATGCGTTCCTCGCTCTCCTCCGTGAGCGCCGCCGTGACGACCTCGGCCACGGCGGTGGCCAGCGCCCGGTGCTCGTCGGACATCGCCTCGGTAACCCGTGCGAAGGCGCTGCCGATCTCGGTGAGGCGGTGCCCGGCGGCCGCGGCGTTGAAGCGGGCACGCAGCTCGCCGAGCGTCCCGTCGTCCAGGCCCACCGGTGCGTCGAGGAAGCGCTGTTCCACCCGTCCCGTGTCCGTGATGACGACGACGAGGAGCCGCCCCTCGGCCGTCGGGACGAGCTCGAGGTGCCGCAGCCCGGACCGGCGCAGCGACGGGTACTGCACGACGGCGACCTGGCCCGTCAGCTGGGCGATGAGCCGCCCCGCCCGGGCCACGACGTCGTCCAGGTCGACCGCCTCGGACAGGAAGGTCTCGATGGCGCGCTTCTGGGGCATGGTCAGGGGCCGCACCTCCGCGAGCTGGTCCACGAACAGGCGGTAGCCCTTGTCGGTGGGGATGCGCCCCGCCGACGTGTGCGGCTGGGCGATGAGCCCCGCCTCCTCGAGCGCCGCCATGTCATTGCGCACCGTGGCCGGGGAGACGCCGAGCTGATGGCGCTCCGTGAGTATGCGGGATCCGACGGGCTCCCGTGTCCGGACATAGTCCTCCACGATCGCTCGCAAGACATCGAGCCTGCGTTCTTCGCTCACCGCGCTCACCTCCGTCCCAGATAGAACGTCCGGGACCTGCACCCGGGTTCCGGCCCGCGCTCCAGCACTCTCGCCGACCGAGTGCCAATCCTACGCGGCACACGCCAGGGGCCAAGTCCCCGGTCCACCGCGGGCCCTCCGCGCACTGGCACCGCGGCCTGTCGGAGGCGCAGATGATGGTTGGATCCGTCCCATGACGACACAGGCTCCCGCCCCCGGCCGTAGGCGGCGTATCGCGCGGATGGCGGTCGTACCGCTGGCGCTGATCGCCCTGCTCGCGACGGCCGGCGCGGTGTACGAGGGTGTCGCAGCGCGCGACGACGTGACGCGGTATCCGATGCCGGGGCGGATGGTCGACGTCGGCGGGCACCGGCTGCACCTGCACTGCACGGGAACGGGCGAGCCCACGGTCGTGCTCGAGGCGGGGCTGGGTGAGTCCTCGGCCGGGTGGGCGACGATCCAGGAGCGGCTGGCCGGCGACCGCCGGGTCTGCGGCTACGACCGGGCCGGCTACGCGTGGAGCGAACCGGGACCGGGCCCGCGCACCGCCGGGCAGGCGGCCGACGAGCTGCACGCCATGCTGCTGGCATCCGGAGAGCCAGGGCCGTATGTCTTCGTCGCGCACTCGTACGGCGGCCACGTCGTCCGCCTGTACGCGGACCGCTGGCCCGACCGCACCGCCGGCATGGTCCTGATCGACGTCAGCGACGAGAACGCGACCACCGCCCTGACCGCCGCGAGGGTGCCCCTGACAGCTCAGTTCGCGGTCCAGCGCGGCGCCGCCCACCTCGGTGTCATCCGGCTGTTCGGTGCCGTGCTGGTTCCCGACGACGCACCAGCCCCGACCCGGCAGGCGGTACCAGTGGTCTACGGCCCCGGGACGCTGGCGACGGCCGGCGCCGAGGTGGGCGCCGGCGTCGACAGCGCGGAGCAGGTCCAGGGCGGCGCCAGTCCCGGCGCCTGGGGCGACCGGCCCACCACCGTCATCGCCGCAGGCGGCCAGCCGGAGGCGGCGGTGGAGGCGCTGCGTCGCGTGGCCGAGCAGTCCAGCCGGGGATGCCTCGTGGTCGCCGGCACCACCGACCACTACGTCCACTACGCCGAACCGGATCTGGTCGTGAGCACGGTGCGAGACCTCGGCGAATCAGGCTGCTGACGCTCTGCGGGCGCGTGTCAGACGCACTGATCACTCGGATGACCTGTATGTCTGACCCGTTCGCGAGGCTCGCCGCCCGCTGATAGGGAGATGCCTTAGGTGCCTCGGGCCGGCCCTGCGAACCCGCTCCCGAAGATGCGGCGACCGCCCGATCCGCCGGAGGTACCTCACAGACGAATCTTGAGTCATTGCCGGCGAGGGGCCGGCATCGACCAGGAGGCATCACGATGTTCGGATTCACCGACTTCTCCGAGTACCGCAGGAACGAGCAGGACCTCGATCGCAGGAACGAGCAGGCGCGGGTGGCACGCGAGCAGCGGGACACCGCCCGCCGGCAGGCCGCCGAGCGCCGCGCCACCGAGCGCGCCGCCCGCACCAAGCAGGCCGACGCCATCCGCCCGCGCGCCGCCTGACCGCCCGCGTCCCGGCGGTGCGCCATGTTGACCAGCAACGATGAACAGCGGAACGACCACAGGACCGGCATGGGACGATGAGCCCATGCCGGTCCCTCGTGCGCGCCTGGTGGGTCGAGCTCGCGAGCTCGGCGCACTGACGGCCGCTCTCGACGACGTCCGCTCGGGCGCCAACCGCACCATCGTGATCGCCGGCGAGGCAGGCATCGGCAAGACCCGCCTGCTCGACGAGCTCACCGCACGCACCGACGGCGTCACCGTCGTCACCGGGCAGTGCGCCGACGAAGGATCCGGGCCCCTCCCCTACGCGGCCCTCGCCGGCCTCCTGCAAGGAGTCGTCCAGGCAACGGGCCCCGACGCCGTCATCAACGCGGCCGGACCCGCCGCGGGTGCCCTGTCCGCGATAGCGCCCCAGCTCGTCGCCCCGGCGTCCGACGCCGGAGCAGACCGCATCCCCGAGGTCCTCGCCGACCTGCTCACCGGCCTCGCGGCCGACCGGCCAGTCGTCGTGGTCATGGAGGACCTGCACTGGTCCGACGACGTCACCCGCGCCGTCACCCTCCGCCTCGCCCGCACCGCGCCCCCGGGCATGCTCCTGCTGCTCACCTACCGCAGCGACGACGTCGGACGCGCGCACCCCCTGCGCACCCTCATGGCCGAGCTCGACCGGGCCCGCCTCACCACCCGCCTCGACCTGTCCCGCCTGGGCGAGACCGAGGTCCGCGAGATGGCGCAGGACCTGCTCGACGCCGGCCTCGACGCCGAGTCGCTCGCCGACCTGACGGACCGCAGCGAAGGCGTCCCCTTCTACGTCGAGGAGCTCGTGGGCTTCCTCGGCACCGACCTGCCCGACTCCCTGCGCGACATCCTCCTGCTGCGCTACTGGAACCTGAGCCGCGAGGCCCAGGCGCTGTGCCGCGTGGTCGCGGCCGCCGGTCCGCGCGTCTGGTACGACGTGCTCGACGACGTCCTGGCCGACCCCGCGACAGGGTTCGGACAGCGCGTCGTCCCGAACGCCGGCGCCGATCCCGAGGAGACGGCTCGCGAGGCGGTAGAGGCGCAGGTCCTGGTGGTCACCCACGTCGGGTACGCGTTCCGGCACGCCCTGGTCCAGGAGGCCGTGTACGCCGAGCTGCTGCCGGGCGAGCGCCGCCGTCTGCACGCCGCCTACGCGCAGGCGCTCGAGCGTGCCCTCGTCCGGCGCGCCCGGTCGGTCGCGAAGCTGTCCCGCATCGCCGACCACTGGTGGCGCGCGGGGATGCTCGACAAGGCGCTCGCGGCGGCCGTCGTCGGGCACCAGGCGGCTGCGGACGGCGCTGCGGCGTCGACCGCCGTCGCGCTGGGCGAGCGCGCCCTGGAGCTCTGGGAGCAGGTGCCCGACGCCGAGGCCGTGGCCGGCCTGCCCCACCACGAGCTGCTCCGCACGGTCGCCGAGTCGCTGCGGGGTGCCACCCGGACCACGCGCGCCCTCGCCGTGGCGCACGAGGCGATCGCCGAGTGGCCCGCCGACGACCCGGCGGGCCTCGCAGGCATGCTCTCCGACACGGCGCTCATCGCGGGCCACGCCGGCTCGGACGAGGGGCCGGAGCTCATCGAGCGGGCCCTCGCGCTCGTGGAACCCGGCCGGGACGACGCCGTGCGCGGCCACCTCCTGATGCTGCAGGCGCGTCACGCCATGCTCGACGGGAGGCCCCGCGAGGCGATCGAGGCCGCGACGGCCGCCCACGACGTCGGCAGCGCGATCGGCAGTGCCGGAGTCGTGTCCGTCGCCCTGAACCTGCGGGGCGTGAGCCGGGTTCAGCTCGGCGACACCGGGGGCTTCGCGGAGATCGACGCCGGCCGGGCGGCGGCCGAGGACACCTGGCACGGACTCAGCCGGTACTACATCAACGGGTCGGACGTCCGGCTCCTCGTGGGCGACTGGGCCCGGGCGGCGGAGATCGCCCAGGAAGGGGTGGGCGCCGCCCGCCGGTACGGCTCGTCCGAGGGGTCCCGGATCATGATCGAGGGCAACCTGGCCGAAGCGTGGCTCGGGCGCGGCGACTGGGCCGAGGCCGCCGCCTGGTACGAGCGGACGGTCCCGCCGATCCCCGACAGCGTGTACTCCGTCTACCTCAGCGACCGCCGGGCCTGGCTCATGATGTGGCAGGGGCAGGTGGAACAGGCGCAGGCCGAGGCGCGCCGCCGAGCGACGACCTGGGAGCGGTTCGGGCGCCTGGAGGAACAGATCAGGTCACGCACGAGCATGACCCTGGCGGAGCTCGCGCTGCTGCGCGACGAGCCGGCCGAGGCCCTGGAGCGCATGTCGGTGGTGGTCGCCCCGGACCACACGCGCATCCCGGCCTATGACCTGCCGCAGCTCGCGGTGGCCGCCCGGGCGATCGCCGACCTCCGCGCGACCGGCCAGGACGCGGACGACGCCCCCTACCGCGCAGCCCTCGCCGAGTGCGGGCGCTGGCCGACCTTCCCCGTGTGGTCGGCGCTGTTCGAGGCGGAGCTCGGGACCGGCCCGTGGACCGCCGTCGCCGACCTGCCGAGCCCGGGTCCCGCGCACCTGCGCCCGTACGCGCTGTACCGCGAGGGCGCGCGGCTGCTGGAGGCCGGGGACCGGACCGGCGCCCGGTCGACGCTGGGGTCGGCCGTCGCGGAGGCGGAGAAGATCGGGGCGGGGCTGATCGTCCAGCGTGCGCAGGGGCTCCTCGACCGCGCGGGGCTCGCTGGCCAGGCCCGGAAGACCGAGCCGACTGACGCGGCGGAGCGCCGTCGCGCGCCTGCCGAGAACCGCCCGGAGCGGGCCGCAGGGCCGGGCAGCGGCCTGGACACGCTCACCGCCCGTGAGCAGCAGGTTCTCGTCCTGGTGGCCGAGGGCCTGACCAACGGGCAGATCGCCGAGCGGCTGTTCATCTCGGCCAAGACCGCGTCGGTGCACGTCTCTGCGATCCTGCGCAAGCTGGACGTGTCGACCCGCACGGAGGCGGCCCTCCTGACCCGCCGCCGTTGAGTGCTGGATATTCGCCCTTCGATGACACTCCGAGGGGCGAAGATCCAGCACTCAACAGGGTCGCGGATCTAGGCTCACCGGGTGGTCGACGAACGGTATGGGTCCGATGTGTTGTCCCCTCAGTTTCCTGGCGCGCAGCGGGGGCGGCGGCCGACGTCGCAGCCCACTCCCGCCGAGCCCGGCCTCGTGGTCGAGGAGGTCGAGACCGGCTGGGTAGGCGCCGTCGTGCGCGTCGAGAAGTCGGGCGGCATGCACGTGGTGGTCCTCGAGGACCGGCGCGGCCGCACCCGCACCTTCCCGCTCGGCCCGGGATTCTGGGTCGAGGGCAAGCCCGTGGTGCTCACCGCGCCCGTCCTGAACCGGGCCCCCGCCAAGCCGACGCGTACGGCGTCCGGCTCCGTGGCGGTGCACGGCGCCCGGGCGCGCGTGGCGCGCGGCAGCCGCATCTGGGTGGAGGGCAAGCACGACGCAGAGCTCGTCGAGAAGGTCTGGGGCGACGACCTGCGCGTCGAGGGCGTGGTGGTCGAGATGCTCGACGGCGTGGACCACCTCGCCGAGCGCCTCGCCGAGTTCGCGCCCGACGCCGAGCGCCGCGTCGGCGTCCTGGTCGACCACCTGGTCCCCGGCTCCAAGGAACAGCGCCTCGCCGACGAGGCGCTTCGCGGCGTCCCCGCCGGCACCGTGCTGGTGCTCGGGCACCCCTACGTCGACGTGTGGCAGGCGGTCCGTGCCGAGCGCCTCGGGCTGGACCGCTGGCCGGTGATCGACCGGGGCACCGAGTGGAAGCTCGGCATCCTGCGTTCGCTGGGCTGGCCTGCCGAGACACAGGCCGACGTCGCCCGCGGCTGGCAGCGCATCCTCGGCACGGTGCGCGACTTCCGGGACCTCGACCCCGCCCTGCTCGGACGGGTCGAAGAACTTATCGATTTCGTGACCACGTCGTAGGCCACCTCGCGGGCCGCAGCCTCTACCGTTGGACACATGTCCGAGAACCCGCAGGAGCCGCAGCCTCCTCAGCAGCCCGGTCCGCCGCCACAGCAGCCGCAGCCGGGTCCGGCCTACGGCTCGCCGCCGCCTGGTCAGTCGCCGTACCAGGACCAGTCCCAGCCGGCGCAGCCGCAGCCGGGTCAGCCCCAGCAAGGACCCGCCTACGGCGGGCCCTACCAGCCGCAGCCGCCCCTCAGCCCCTCGGACGAGCGTATGTGGTCCGTCCTCGCCCAGGTCATCCCGTTCGTGCTGGGGTTCATCGCGCCCCTGGTGGTCTGGCTCGTGTTCAAGGACCGCAGCCGGTTCGTGGACCAGGAGGCGAAGGAGGCCCTGAACTTCCAGATCACCGTGGTCATCGCGCTGATCGCCGCCGCGATCATCACCGGCGTCACGTTCGGCATCGGCGGGATCGTGTACCTCGTGTTCATCGCCCCGATCGTGTTCATGATCATGGCGGCCGTCGCGAACAGCAGGGGCGAGCCGTACCGCTACCCGGTGAACATCCGCTTCATCAAGTAGCCCACCCCGCCGAGGTAGAACCCTGGCTCGCCAGGGTTCTACCTCGCCAGGGTTCTACCCTCGGCGTTGGGGTCAGACCGCGGGTGCGCCGTAGGCCGCCGGGCCGGCCGCGGCGGGGCCGGCCGACACCGGGCCGCCCGTGATCCGGCGGAACGCGTAGGCGAGCGCGAGCACCGACAGCGGGATCGTGACGAACAGGCCGAGCCCGCACAGGATCGCCCCCACGATGTTGATGCCCAGGAGCGCGAGCTCGAGCAGGAACACCGGGCCGAAGTTCTGCCCCACCAGGCGGAACGACGAGGTGAAGGCCTGCCACGCGTTCTGGGCCTTGTCGACCACGCCGTGGTACGTGAACGGGGCGAAGATCGCCAGCGCAATGAGGCCGAGCCCGCACAGGAGCAGGCCGACGAAGCCGGCAACCATGAGCAGGAGCGCCGCGAGGATGATCATCCCGTAGGTGTTGACCTTGAAGAGCGTGCCCCAGGTCGCCTTCTCGCCGGAGACCTCGCGCAGCGCGGCGTTGATCCCGAGGGCGCCGAGGATCGAGGTGAGCAGCGAGCCCACCAGGCCGAGCAGCGAACTGCCGGCGGATACCCCGGCCGCCGCCTCGGTGCTGATGTCGCCGCGCATCGCGGCCTCGTTGATCTCCTGGTAGTCACCGATCGACCCGGCGTTGAAGATGCCGCCGACCACGAACGTGAGCAGCACGAACAGCACCCAGAACAGCCAGTTCCCCTTGAACCGGTCCCACCCGAAGCTCAGCGCCTCACCCACGCGGAACGGGCCGGACGGCTGCGTCCCGTACGGCCCCTCGGGGCCGCCGTAGGCGGGCGGCTGGCCCGCGCCACCATAGGCGGGCGGCTGCGTGGGTCCGCCGGCCGGCGGCGTCGGGCCACCCGACGGCGGCGGGGTCGGCCCACCGGCGGGCGGCGGCGTCGGGCCACCCGACGGCGGTGTCCCACCGCCCTGGTTCTGCTCGTACGGGCTCTGCGGCGTGTTCTCACTCATGTGGTTCCCCTTGGCTGGTCAGTGGTCCGACCCAACCTTCACCTCTTCTCCGCATCTGCGCATGTGCAATTGCCGAGTTGTTACCGGGGAATCAGGCGTGGACCGGCTCCCCGGTCCACCGCTGGACGAGATAGGCCCCCACCAGCAGCATCGCGGGTGCGACCACGACGAGCCCGATCCCGCACGTGAAGATCGACGCGAGGGCGAGACCTGCGAAGATCGCGAAGACCGCGAGCGCGGCCCCGAGGTGGGACAGGACGAGCCCGGCGCCGCCCGCGAGCGCCCGGCCGAAGCCCACCCCCTTCAGGATCAGGAACGGCACCGGCAGCAGGAGCAGTGTGAACACGACCTGCACGAGCCAGCCGACCATGGGCACGACGGTGCTGGCGAAGCCGAGGGCGCCGGTGATCACCGCGTACCCGAGGAGCCCGCCGAAGCCGCGCAGGGCGAAGAAGTCGCGGAAGCGCACCGAGCGCTTCCGCGTGGCGGCGAGCGCTCCTGCGTACAGCAGGGCCTGGAGCAGGAAGCAGATCCCGGTGCCTGCGGCAGCGAGCCCCTTGGCGGTGAGGGTCTGGCCGGCGGCCTGCGCGGCGTCGATCGCCGCTGGGTCCGTCGCGTTCAGCAGGCCGGCCAGGGCGGACGGGCTGAACATCAGGACGACGGCGAGCTGTGCCACACCGAGCAGCAGGCTCATCAGCACCCAGATGCCCCACCTCGCGCCGAACGCGCTCCAGGCCCAGCGCCACGCGTTGCCGACCGTCGCGGGCTCGCCGTCGTCGGGCCGGTGCTCCGCCCCCTGGATGTCGGAGTACTGCGGGAATCCCGGCTGCGGGGTCTGGTGCCCCTGCTGGTAGCCGGATGCGGGGGCCTGCTGGTACCCCTGGGACTGGCCCCAGACACCGGGCTGCGGGTCGCGCTGCTCCGGCTGCTGCTGGGGCTGGTAGTCGGGCCGGCCGTACGGGTTGGCCGGGCGGCCGTAGGGGTCGCGCGGGCCGTACGGGTCGACCGGCTGAGGTTCCTGCGGCCGGGGGTCCTGCCCGTACGGGTCCTGTGGGTTCCAGCCGCCGTAGGTGTTGCTCATGCGCGTGCCCCTTGCCGGGCGGGCTGTGCCGCCTCCGTAACGGTGTGAATCGGCACAAGATATCGACGATTTCGCCTACTGTGCAAACAAACTATTCGGCACTCCGGAGGAGATTTCCGGAGCTGAATTTCAGGCCGTCAGGTCGCGTACGACGGCGTCGGCGAGCAGGCGGCCGCGCCGGGTCAGCACGGCCCGCCCGGGCACCCCGCCGACGCTGTGCTCGCTGCCGCCACCGACCGCGGCGCGGCCGTCGAGCAGACCGCGCGCCACGAGCCCCGCCACGGCGGTGCGGCCCGACGGCGTCAGCACGCCGAGGTCGAGGCCCTCGCGCAGCCGGACACCCAGCATCACGCGCTCAAGGTGCGCCTCCTCGCGAGTGAGCAGCTCGCGACCGGCACCCGGGCTCTGCCCGGCCTCCAGCCGCGTCGCGTAGGCACGGGGATGCTTCACGTTCCACCAGCGGACGCCGGCGGGTGTCTCGGTCCCGACCGACCGCGCGGCCGGTGCCGACACGTAGCTGTGCGCGCCCGGTCCGATGCCCCACCAGTCGTCGCCGCGCCAGTACCCGATGTTGTGCCGGCACTCGTGTCCCGGACGGCCCCAGTTCGACACCTCGTACCAGCGCAGGCCGGCCTCGGTGAGCAGTTCGTCGACGAGCTCGTACTTCGTGGCCTGGTCGTCCTCGGAGGGCAGCGCCACCTCGCCGCGCCGCACCTGGGCGGCCATCTTCGTCCCTGGCTCGACCACCAGCGCGTACGCCGACACGTGGTCGACGCCGGTGGCCAGCGCGGTCTCCACGCTGGCGCGCCAGTCGTCGAGGGACTCGCCGGGCGTGCCGTAGATCAGGTCGAGGGACACGTCCAGCCCGGCGTCCCTGGCCCACTGCACGACGTCGGGGATGCGCAGCGGGTCGTGGGTGCGCTCCAGCGTCGCCAGGACGTGCGGCATCGCGGACTGCATGCCGAACGAGACGCGCGTGAACCCGGCGTCGGCCAGGACCCGCAGGGACTCGGGCGTGACGGAGTCCGGGTTGGCCTCGGTGGTCACCTCGGCGGCGGGAGCCAGGCCCCACGCGTCCTTGATGCCGCCCAGTACGCGTGCCAGGTCCTCGGCGGGCAGCATCGTCGGGGTGCCGCCGCCGAAGAAGACGGTCGAGACCTCGGCGGGCGCGCGGCCGGCGTCCGACAGGACCTTCGCGGCGAGGTCCACCTCGCGCAGCGCCGTCGTGGCGTATTGCGCCTGGTTCGCCCCGCCGCCCAGCTCGGACGCCGTGTAGGTGTTGAAGTCGCAGTAGCCGCACCGCACGGAACAGAACGGCACATGCACGTACACGCCGAACGCCCGGTTGGTTGTGAGCGCATTCGTTGCGACTACGTGTCCCGTTTTAGGCGCAACGATCCCGCTCACAACCCCCGGGTGGAGCCAGGCGGGGAGGGCGCCGTCGGTGGGGACCGGTTCGCCGGAGGGAAGTGCGGGCACTACTTCTTCTTGTCCTTGGGGGCAGCTGAGTCGGAGGAGAGCGCGGCGATGAACGCGTCCTTCGGCACCTCGACGGAGCCGATGTTCTTCATGCGCTTCTTGCCCTCCTTCTGCTTCTCCAGCAGCTTGCGCTTACGGCTGATGTCACCGCCGTAGCACTTGGCGAGCACGTCCTTGCGCATGGCGCGGATGGTCTCGCGGGCGATCACGCGCGCGCCGATGGCGGCCTGGATCGGCACCTCGAACTGCTGGCGCGGGATGAGCTCCTTGAGCTTGGCGGTCATCATGACGCCGTAGGAGTACGCCTTGTCGCGGTGCACGATCGCACTGAACGCGTCGACCTGCTCGCCCTGCAGCAGGATGTCGACCTTCACGAGGTCGGCGGACTGGTCGCCGGTCGTGTCGTAGTCGAGCGACGCGTAGCCGCGGGTCTTGGACTTGAGCTGGTCGAAGAAGTCGAAGACGATCTCGCCGAGCGGCAGGTGGTAGCGCATCTCGACGCGGTCCTCGGACAGGTAGTCCATGCCCTGCAGGTCGCCGCGCTTGGACTGCGCGAGCTCCATGACCGCGCCCACGAACTCGCTCGGGGTGAGGATCGTCGCCTTGACGACGGGCTCGCGGACCTCCTTGATCTTGCCCCCGGGGAACTCCGACGGATTGGTCACCTCGACCGTCGTGTTGTCCTCCATCGTCACCTCGTAGATGACGTTCGGGGCGGTCGAGATGAGGTCGAGGTTGAACTCGCGCTCCAGGCGCTCGCGCACGATCTCCAGGTGCAGCAGGCCCAGGAAGCCCACGCGGAAGCCGAAGCCGAGCGCCACCGACGTCTCGGGCTCGTAGTTGAGCGCGGCGTCGCTGAGCTTGAGCTTGTCCAGGGCGTCACGCAGCACCGGGTAGTCGGAGCCGTCGATCGGGTACAGGCCCGAGAAGACCATGGGCTTGGGGTCGCTGTAGCCGGCGAGCGCGGTGGTCGCGGGCTTGGCCGCGTTCGTCACGGTGTCGCCGACCTTCGACTGGCGCACGTCCTTCACGCCCGTGATCAGGTAGCCGACCTCGCCGACGCCGAGGCCCTTGGTCGGGTGGGGCTCTGGCGAGCTGACCCCGATCTCCAGGAGCTCGTGCGTGGCGCGCGTCGACATCATCGCGATCTTCTCGCGCGGGTTCAGATCGCCGTCGATCACCCGCACGTAGGTCACGACGCCGCGGTAGGTGTCATAGACGGAGTCGAAGATCATGGCGCGCGCCGGGGCGTTCGCGTCGCCGACCGGGGCAGGGACGCGCTGCACGATGCGGTCGAGCAGGGCCTCGACACCCACGCCCGTCTTGCCGCTGACCTTGAGGACGTCCTCCGGGTCGGTGCCCACGAGGTTCGCGAGCTCCTCGGCGTACTTCTCCGGCTGCGCCGCAGGCAGGTCGATCTTGTTCAGGACCGGGATGATCTCCAGGTCGTTCTCCATGGCCAGGTAGAGGTTGGCCAGGGTCTGCGCCTCGATGCCCTGGGCGGCGTCGACCAGGAGGACCGCACCCTCGCACGCGGCGAGCGAGCGGGAGACCTCGTACGTGAAGTCGACGTGCCCCGGGGTGTCGATCATGTTCAGGGCGTACGGCGTCAGCACGCCCGCGTCGTCGGCCAGGGCCCACGGCATGCGCACCGCCTGCGACTTGATGGTGATGCCGCGCTCACGCTCGATGTCCATCCGGTCCAGGTACTGCGCGCGCATGGCGCGCGCCTCGACCACGCCCGTCAGCTGGAGCATGCGGTCGGCCAGGGTGGACTTGCCGTGGTCGATGTGCGCGATGATGCAGAAGTTGCGGATCAGCTCGGGCGCGGTGGCGTTCGGCTGGATGCGCGCCGTGAGCGCAGGACCGGGGATGGGCAAAGCGTTCTCGCTCCGTCGTCAGGGTGGTGGTCAGGGTAGGCGGGGCCAGCAGCCATTCTCCCACGTCCCGTGCGAGCGAGGCGCGGTCGTGCCTACGGTCGGGGAGCAGCGGTCCCGACCGGAGGAGGAGAACCATGCCGCACCTGACCAGCAAGCAAGTACTGGTGCTAGTGACCAACTACGGCGTCGAGCAGGACGAGCTGCTCGTGCCCGTGCGCCACCTGCGCGATCACGGCGCCGTGGTGACCGTCGCTGCCGTGACCGGGGACGACGTCCGGACCCTGGTGGGTGACGAGAAGCCCGGCGAGTCCGTCAAGCCGGACACCACCATCGACGCCGTCGACCCGGCGGGCTTCGACCTGCTGCTCGTGCCCGGCGGCACGATCAACGCCGACACGCTGCGCCTGCAGCCCCCTGCCATGTCGGTCGTCGAGGCGTTCACCTCGTCCGGACGGCCGGTCGCGGCGATCTGCCACGGCCCGTGGGCGCTGGTGGAGGCCGGGAAGGTGTCCGGGGCGACCCTGACGAGCTACCCGTCCCTGGCCACCGACGTCCGCAACGCGGGCGGCACCTGGGTGGACCTGCCGGTGGTCCGGGACGACGGCGCGGGCTTCCCGCTGATCACGTCCCGCATCCCGAAGGACCTCCCGGACTTCCTGCAGGAGGTCGACACGGTTCTCGAGGCTCGCTGAGTGCGGGATATTCGCCCCTCTGACCCGTCTGCCGGGGGCGAATATCCCGCACTCAGCGGAGGCGGTCAGGCCTGGGCCGCCGTCGTGCGCGGCAAGAGGCGGCGGAGGACGTCGGCGAGCGTGACCACGCCGTAGCCCGCGCCCGGGCCGTCGTCCCGCGACACCACCGCGAGGTGGTTGCCCGTCTCCCGCATGCTCGTCAGGGCGCTGTGCAGCGGCACGTCCGCGGCGAGCTCGAAGACGGGCCGGGTGACGTCCGCGACGGGCGCGTCGTCGGCCAGGAGGAGCGTGTCCCGGACGTGCACGACGCCGTCAGGCCGCCCGCCCGCGCCCTGCACGAGGATCCGCAGGTGGCCGGAGGCGCGGGACGCCTCCTGCACCTCTGCGGCCGTCGCCCCCTGCCCCACAGCGGACGGCGCCGCGTGGCCGGCGAGCAGGTCCTCGACCGTCAGGCGGCGCAGGTCCAGCGCGCCCGAGAGCTGGTCGGAGTAGGCCACCGAGAGCGCCCCGACGCTGGCGGAGTGCTCCACCAGGTGCCGCAGGTCGTCGGGCCCTTGCCCGGACGCCACCTGGTCCGCCGGCTCGACGCCGATCCGCCGCAGGCACCAGTTCGCCGCGCCGTTGAGCGCCAGGAGCGCCGGCCGGGTCACGACCATGAACGCCCGCATCGGGAGCGCCAGCATCGTGGCGCTGGCCTCGGGGTGGGCGATGGCCCATGACTTGGGTGCCATCTCCCCCACGACCAGGTGCAGGAACGTCACGATGACCAGCGCCAGCACGAAGCCCGCGACGTCGGCCGCCCAGTAGGGCGCGCCCCACGTCTCGAACACCGGCGTCAGCCAGTGGTGCACCGCGGGCTTGGTGATGGCGCCCAGCGCCAGCGTGCATACGGTGATGCCGAGCTGTGAGCCCGCCAGCAGCACCGTGAGCTCGCTCGAGCTGCGCAGCGCGGCCCGGGCGGAGCGGCTGGTGGACGCCGCGTCCTCCAGGCGGTGCCGCTTGGCCGCGAGCAGCGCGAACTCCACGGCCACGAAGAACGCGCTCAGCGCGATGATGAGGACGGTCGCCGCGAGGACGACCCAGGGGTTGCTCATCGGGTCTCCTCGGTCTCGGCGGCCGTCAGGGCCTCGGCGACGGTGACCCGGACGCGGGACGGCACGTGCCGCTCCACCTCGAGCACCTCGATCCGGAGCACCTCGTCCGCGTGCGGCTCCTGCGCGACCAGGTCGGCCGGGTCGGCGGGCAGCCCGACGTCGACGACGTCGCCGGCCGCGAGCAGCGAGCCGTGCGCGGCGATCGCGAGACCCGCGATCGTCTCGTGGTCACCGTCCGGCAGGTCGCGGTCGACGGCCCGCTCCACCTCGTCCAGGTGGACGTCGCCGGCCATCACCCACACCCCGTCCGACGCCGCGGTCACGGGGTCGATCTCGTCGTCGTGCTCGTCGGTGATCTCGCCGACCAGCTCCTCCGCGAGGTCCTCCACGGTGAGCACACCGGCGAACCCGCCGTACTCGTCGACGACGCACGCCAGCTGGTTGCGCGTGGCCGACAGCTCCCGCAGGGCGTCGGGCAGGGCCATCGCCGTGGGCAGCACGAGCGCGGGGCGCAGCAGGTCCGTGACCGACGTCGTCCCGGGGCCTGCCGAGAGCAGGTCCGCCAGGTGCACGACGCCGACCACCTCGCCGTCGTCGTCGACCACCGGGTAGCGGGAGTGGCCGCGGCCCATCAGCTCGCGCACTTGCGCGAGCGTGTCGCCGGATTGCACGACGCCGACCCGGGCGCGCGGGATCATGGCGTGCTCCACGTCCTGCCGCGGGAAGTCGAGGATGCGGTCCAGCAGCACCGACAGGTCCCCGGGCAGGTCACCGCTCGCGCGCGAGTCCGCGACGATGTGCTCCAGGTCGCGGACGGTCGCCGAGTGCTCGACGTCGTGCACCGGCTCGATGCGCAGCAGCCGCAGCAGCGCGTTGGACGCGGCGTCGAACACCTTGATCAGCCAGCCGAAGACCGCGAGGTAGACAGTGGTCGAGCGCGCGAGCCACAGCGCCACCGGCTCCGGCCGCGCGATGGCCAGGTTCTTCGGGACGAGCTCGCCGAACAGCATCTGCACGAGCGTCGAGAACAGGAGTGCGAGCACCGTGCCCACCGCGATGCCGATGCCGGTAGGCACCCCGACGCCGCCGAGGGCCTCGCCGAGCGCCTCACCGACGAGCGGCTCCGCCACGTACCCGACGAGCAGTCCCGTGACCGTGATGCCGAGCTGCGCCCCGGACAGCATGAAGCTGGTGCGCCGGGTCACGCCGAGCGCGCGCCGCGCCCCGGCGTCGCCGGCCTCCGAACGGGCCGCGAGACGGGCGCGGTCCACCGCCATGTACGCGAACTCCTGCGCGACGAAGTAGCCCGTCGCGACGGTGATCACCAGGATCACCACGACGCCCAGCAGGAGAGAGATCACCCAGCTCAACGCCACCACCTCCGCCCGGCGGGGTTACGGCGTACGGCTGGGCAGGGACTATGACAGTCGGCGTCCATGATCCTTCGCGAGATGTGGTGCGGTTCGGTTGCGGCCCGAGGGTCTCCGGCCGGATGCCCAGGTGGGTCATCGCGTGGAGAACGACGGACACGCTCCTACAGTTCCATGGCGGGCGGGGGACGTCATCCGGAGCGCCGGAAATGTGGGCGGCGCTGCCGATCGTGCCGTA
Source organism: Promicromonospora panici (assembly GCF_900608595.1). Taxonomy (GTDB): domain Bacteria; phylum Actinomycetota; class Actinomycetes; order Actinomycetales; family Cellulomonadaceae; genus Promicromonospora; species Promicromonospora panici. The sequence continues at coordinate 123,426 of NZ_UWYY01000004.1, forward strand.
GCCGTTACTCGACCCGCGTGATCTCCACGGTCACGGCGAGCGTCGAGGAGCCCGCGCCGGCGTAGACGCCCTTGAACGGCGGCACGTCGCCGTACTCGCGCCCGCGCCCGACCACCACGTGGTCGCCGCCCACGAACTTCCGGTTCGTGGGGTCGTAGCCGACCCACTCGCCGGTCCACCACTCGACCCAGGCGTGCGACTCGCCCTGCACCGGCTCGCCGATCCCGGCGTCCGGCTCGGGGTGTACGTAGCCGGACACGTACCGCGCGGGGATGCCGACCGAACGCAGGGCGCCGAGCGCGAGGTGCGCCATGTCCTGACACACGCCCTTCCGCGCCTCCCACGCCTCGTCCGCCGGGGTGTGCACGGTCGTGACGCCGGGCACGTACTCGAGCCGGTCCCGGACGGCGAGGCAGATCGCCTCGGCCGCCCCGTCGGGATCCAGCCCGCCGGCGGCCGCCAGGGCGAGCGCCGCGAGGTCCGACGGCGGCATGGTCACGGGCGACTCGGCAAGGAACGCCGCGTGCGCGTCCAGCACGGGCTCGCTCGCCAGGTCCTCCCAGCCGGGGACATCACCCGCGGGACGGCCGCCCGCCGAGTACCCGGAGGCCTCCACCAGCGCTTCGGCCACGATCTGGAGCTGGGTGTGCGGACGCAGGATCTCGAACGCGGTCACGCTCGTGCCCCAGTAGTCGGTGTGGCTGGCGGACCAGGTGGTGGGCGACGTCGACAAGGACGCCGAGCGCACCGTCTGGCGCGCGTCGTGGACGGGGCGCATGCGCGCCTGGTTGTACGAGTCCGTGACCGGTGACGCGTAGTCGAACAGGGTCGTGTGGACCACCTTCAGCAGCGTCACAGCGCCTCCTCCACCCAGGCCGTCGTGGCCACCGCCGGAAAGTACCGGTGCTTGATCGCGCCGCTCGCCCGCGTGCACGCCACCTGGACACGCTCCATGGTGTCCGGCAGGTCGGTGAGCAGGTCACCGAGCCGGGCGAACTCCAGCTCGGAGCGCATGATGCCGAGCGCCCGGCGGGCGTCGTCCGACACGGCGTGCCGGCCCTCGACCGGCTCCAGCTCGCGCAGGGCGCGCTCCGCGGCGTGCAGCGCGTAGACGATCGACCTGGGGAACAGCCGGTCGAGGATGAGGAAGCCCGCGGCGTCGGCGTCGGACGCCCGGCCGCGGTAGGTCCGCAGGTAGGCCTCGTACGCGCCGCAGGACCGCAGCAGGGTGTTCCACCCGGGCCCGCCCGTACCGAGGCGGGCCTGGGTGGTGATCAGACGCGCGGTCATGTCGGCCCGCTCGATCGCCTGACCGAGGACCATGAAGTGCCACGTCGAGTCCCGCGGCGTCGCCGACTCCATGAGCCCCGCGACGACGGCGGCCCGCTCCCGCACCCAGGAGAAGAACTCGTGCGGCCCCCGGCGCGCGTGCGACGGGAGCGTGTTGCGCGTCGTGTTGAGGCACTCCCACAGGTCGGTGGAGACGATCTCGCGCGCCCGGCGGGCGTTCTCCCGCGCCGCGAGCAGGGACCCGGCGATCGAGGACGGGTTCTCCCGGTCGTGGGCCAACAGCCGGAGCACGGTGTCGCGGTTCACCTCGCGATCGCCGGGGCCCGCCGGGTGGTCCATGATCGCCAGCAGCGACCGGCAGGCCGTGGCCTCGTCCGCCCACGGGTCCTCCGACAGCATCTGGACGTGCACGTCGAGGATCCGCGCCGTGTCGTCGGCGCGCTCGACATACCGCCCGATCCAGAACAGCGACTCCGCGATCCGGCTCAGCATGCGGCACCTCCGGTTGCGGTGGTCGAGCTCGTCGAGACCTGCTGTTGCTGTTGCTGTTGCTGTTGCTGGTTCGCCGCGACGTCGTCCGGGTTGGTCGCGCGGGGCACGCCGGCCGGCGGCGTCGTCGGCCGGGTGGCCGGTCGGCTCTCAGCAGAAACGGCGACCACCGGCCGCGGACCGGCGTCCGACTCCAGCACCCAGGTGTCCTTGGACCCGCCGCCCTGCGACGAGTTCACGACGAGCTGTCCCTCCGGGAGCGCGACCCGGGTGAGCCCGCCGGGCAGCACCCAGACGTCGGAGCCGTCGTTCACGGCGAAGGGGCGCAGGTCCAGGTGGCGGGGCCGGAAGGCGCCGTCGACGAACGTCGGCCCCGTCGAGAGCTGCACCACGGGCTGCGCGATCCAGCCGCGCGGGTCCTCGACGATCCGGGAGCGGACGGCATCGATCTCGGCGCGGGTGGCCTGCGGCCCCACCACGATGCCCTTGCCGCCCGAGCCGTCGACGGGCTTCACGACGAGCTCGTCCATGCGGTCGAGCACCTCGGCCCGGGCGTCGGGCTCCTCCAGCCGCCAGGTGTCGACGTTCGCCAGCACGGGCTCCTCGGCGAGGAAGTAGCGGATGAGGTCGGGCACGTAGGTGTAGACGAGCTTGTCGTCGGCCACCCCGTTGCCGAGTGCGTTCGCGAGCGTGACGTTCCCGAGCCGCGCGGCGTTCACCAGGCCGGGCACGCCGAGCATGGAGTCGCCCCGGAACTCGACGGGGTCGATCCACTCGTCGTCCACCCGCCGGTAGATGACGTCGACCCGGCGCGAACCCTCGGTGGTTCGCATGTAGACGCGGCCGCCCTTCGTGTACAGGTCGCGGCCCTCGACCAGCTCCACGCCCAGGAGCCGGGCCAGCAGGCTGTGCTCGAAGTACGCGGAGTTGTAGACGCCCGGGGTGAGCACCACGACAGTGGGGTCGGGGACGCCGTCGGGCGCGCTCGCGACGAGGGCGGCCAGCAGCCGCTGCGGGTAGTCGACGACGGGCTGCACCCGCAGCCGGCCGAACAGCTCGGGGAACGTGCGGACCATGGCCCGGCGGTTGCTCACCACGTAGCTCACCCCCGACGGCACGCGGACGTTGTCCTCCAGGACGCGGTACTGGCCGGCCTCGTCGCGCACCAGGTCGATGCCGCTCACATGACAGCGGACGCCGCCCGCCGGCTGGATGCTCGCGGCGACCCGCTGGAAGTCGGAGCTGGACTGGATGAGGCGTTGCGGCACGACGCCGTCCTTGACCGCCTGCTGCGGGCCGTAGACGTCGTCGAGGAACGCCTCCAGGGCGCGGACCCGCTGCTGGACGCCCAGCGCGATGTCGGTCCAGTCGTCCTGCTCGATGACGCGGGGCACCACGTCCAGCGGGAACGGGCGCTCCTCCCCCGCGAAGTCGAACGTGACGCCCTGCGCCAGGTACGAGCGCGCCAGCGCGTCCGCGCGCGACGCGACCTCGTCGGCGGTGAGGCCGGTGAGCCGGCCGTGCACCTGCTCGTAACAGGACCGCAGCGTGCCGTCGCGGTCCAGCATCTCGTCGAAGGCCTGCTGGAGGGGGTATCCATCGAACAGGTCTGTCATGGCCGAACTGTATGGCGATGGTCAAGACATGCCGGTTCCGGTTGTGTTTCCAACCGGTGTCGGCCCGGCGGTTCGACGCCGGCCGCGGTCCCTGCCCCTCAGCCCTCGACGACGGCCGCGACCCGCGCCTGGCTGGCCAGCGCGAACTCGGGCCAGCGGTCCCAGTAGTAGGGCAGCGCGATCGTGGCCTCGACCAGCATCCAGCCCTTGCCGCGCGCCCAGGCGTCGCCGGGATCGGCGAGCCCGTCGGTGGCCGCCGCCCGGAAGGCGGCCCGCTCCGCGCCCGCGAACTGGGTCCAGGCGGGGATCAGGTCGGCGGCCGGGTCGCCGATGCCGATGGTTCCCCAGTCGATGACGGAGGTCATGCGCCCGCCGTCGGCCAGCAGGTTTCCGGGCAGCAGGTCGCCGTGGATCCAGTACGTGTCCGACGCCGGACGTGCATCGAGCGCCTCCTCCCACACCTTTGTCACGGCGGGGCCGTCGATACGGTCGCCGGACGCTGCGACGGCGGCGCGGACGGCGTCGTCCAGCCGGGCGAGCGGGACGCCGCGGGAGGTGCCGGTCACGAGCGGCCCGCCCTCGGTGCTCACCGTGCGGAGCGCGGCGACGAACTCGCCGAGCTGCCAGGCTGCGCCGGTTCCCAGCTCACCGAGCGCGGGTGAGGCGCCGTCGAGCCAGGGTGTGACCGACCAGCGGAACGGGAAGCCCTGGCCGGGCTCTCCGACGGCCTCGGGTACGGGAAGCCGCAGCGGCAGATGCGGGGCCAGACGCGGGAGCCAGCGGGCGTCGCTGAGCGCCTGGTCCTGGGCCCAGGCGATCTTGGGCATGCGGACCAGCAGCTCGTCGCCCAGCCGGAAGAGGTGGTGGTCGGTGCCGCCGGCTGGCCCCGGCGTCACGGGGAGGTGCGCCCACTGCGGGAACTGTTCGGCGATCAGGCGGTGGACGAGGTCCGGGGTGGATCCGACCTCGTCGTCGTGCAGGCTCATCCGCACACGGTGACACCACCCCACCCCACCAGGCCACGTCTTTGTTGTGGGCGTGATCGTTGCGCCTAAAGCGGGCGTGAAACCGCAACGATCGCGCCCACAACAAACGGGACCGATGAGTTACGCGTGGCCCCGCCGTCGGACCGGGCATGACTGAATTCGCGACCACCAGCCAGGGCGACCGCGTCGCCTACGACCTGCGCGGCGGTACCGGACCTGCCGTCGTCTTCGTGACGGGCGCCGGGCCGGACCGGGCCGATGACCCGATCACCGCCGAGACCGCGCAGCGCACCGCCGACGCGGGCCTGACCACCGTCACGTTCGACCGGCTGGGGCGCGGGGAGAGCCTGGCAGTTGGGAGCCTCGACCTCGACCGGGAGCTGGCGGCCGTCGCCGCGATGATCGACGTCGCGGGAGGTTCGGCGGTGCTGGTCGGGCACTCGTCCGGGTGCTCGGTGAGCCTGCGGGCCGCCGCGGCCGGGCTGCCCGTCGACGGCCTCGCCCTCTGGGAGGCGCCCCTGGGCGACCCCGCTGCGACGACGCAGGCGTGGACCGACGAGATCGAGCGCCTGCTCGACGCCGGAGATCACGAGAACGCGATGCGGCACTACATGAAGGACATGCCGCCCGAGTGGCTCGCCGGCATGGAGTCGTCCCCGGCCTGGCCGATGATCGCCCTTACCGTCGCCGCCTACCGCGCGGACGCGCAGTCGCTCGCCTGGGCACAGCACGCGCTGGAGGACGGCACGCTCGACGTCACGGTCCCCGTGCTCGCGATGTACGGGGTGGAGACCTTCCCCGAGATGCCCGTGGCGGCGGCGAGCATCGTGGCGGCCGTGCCGAAGGGCACCGACAAGGAGATGCCGGGAGCGATGCACAGCTGGGAGCCGGAGCCGATGGCAGCCGAGCTGGCGGAGTTCGCCCGACAGTGTGCCGGGTAAGTCCTGGATGCGCGGTTCACCCGTTCCGGTACGGTTCCGGACGTGAGCTTCGCATCTGACAACAGCTACCCCGGCGACTACGAGGGTGACGTCCACCCGATCTACAACCCCGAGCTCGACGGCGACCCAGACCCCGGCGAGGTCGTCTGGACCTGGGTGCCGTACGAGGAGGACCACGCCCAGGGCAAGGACCGCCCCGTGCTGCTCGTGGGCAAGGACGGGCCCTGGCTGCTCGGCCTGCAGCTGACCAGCCAGGACCACGACCGCGACGCGCTGCAGGAGGCCCGGGCCGGCCGCATCTGGATGGACGTCGGCACCGGCCGCTGGGACAGCACCGGCCGCGACTCGGAGGTCCGCATCAACCGGGTCATCCGCGTCGACCCGGACGACGTGCGCCGCGAGGGCGACATCCTCGCGGAGGATGTCTTCAACGACGTCGTGAAGTACATGGACCGGGCGCTCGACCTCACCTGATCCGGGCGTTCCGCGGCTCGGGCGCCCGGCGTCGGGGCGCGGCGTCCGGCGTCGGCCGCCCGGCTCGGGGGCCGGCGCCGGGCTACCCTGCCTGCGTGAACCAGAACCCGTGGATCAAGCTGCTCGGCGACGTCGTCGAGGCCGTGGCGCGTGCCGCCTTCGACCAGGACGATCGCCGCCCGAGCGGCGACCGCTCCGCCCCGGGACCGAAGCCGCGGACGCCTCGTCCGCCGTCAGGCCGGAACCTCCCCGAGACCGACGGCTACCCCGGCGACTTCGTGGGCCGGGTCACGCCCGTCTACCGGCCGGAGATGGACGGCGAGCCCGATCCCGGCGAGATCGTCTGGTCGTGGGTCCCGTATGAAGAAGATCACAGCCAGGGCAAGGACCGCCCGGTGCTCGTCGTGGGCAACGACGGGCCCTGGCTCCTCGCGCTGCAGCTGACCAGCCAGGACCACGACCGCGACGCCGAGCAGGAGGCTCGCGCGGGCCGCACCTGGATGGACATCGGCACCGGCGCCTGGGACCGTTCGGGCCGCGCCTCCGAGGTGCGCCTCAACCGCGTGATCCGCATCCACCCGGACGCCGTCCGTCGCGAGGGCGCCATCCTGGACAAGGCGGTCTTCGACCAGGTGGCGTCAGCCCTCTGACCCTCCGACGTGTCCGAGTGGCTAGGGCTGGATCGAGACCGCGAGGAACGCGGCCAGCAGCACCAGGTGCACCACGCCCTGCAGCGTGTTGGCCCGGCCCGGCGCGATGCTCAGCATCGCCGTCACCACCGAGACCGCGAGCAGCACCATCTGGACCGGTTCGAGGCCGAGAGTGAGCGGCCCGCCCATCCAGATCATCGCCACCGCGATGGTGGGGATGGTCAGGCCGATCGACGCCATGGCGGAGCCGTAGGCGAGATTCAGGCTGACCTGCACGCGGTCGCGCAGGGCGTTGCGCACGGCGGCTATCGACTCGGGCGCGAGCACGAGGAACGCGATCACGACGCCGACCAGGCCGTAGGGCAGGCCGGCCGCCGTCACCCCGTACTCGATGGTGGGCGAGAGCATCTTGGCCAGGAACACCACCGAGACCAGCGCGACGACCAGCAGCCCGAGGCTGAGCCACGCTTCCTTGACGGCCGGCGGATCGGCGTGGTCGTCGCCGTCCTCGTCGCGGATGACCCCGGTGACGCGCCCGTACCGGTCGCTCGTGACCGGCAGGAAGAAGTCGCGGTGCCGCACGGTCTGCGTGAACACGAACGCCCCGTACAGGACCAGCGACGCCACCGCGGCGAAGCCGAGCTGGAAGGGTGTGTAGGCCCCGTCCGGTGCGGAGGTCGTGAAGCGCGGCAGCACCAGGGTCACCCCGGCCAGGGCGATCACGGTGGCGAGCGCCGAGCCGGTGCCCGACGCGTTGAAGCTGACCAGATGGTGCTTGCTCGCGCCCACGAGCAGGGACAGCCCCACGATCCCGTTGACCGTGATCATCACGGCGGCGAACACGGTGTCCCGGGCGTACGTGCTGGCGGCGTCGCTGCCGCTGCTCATCAGCATGAGGATCAGCCCGACCTCGATCACGGTCACCGCGACCGCGAGAATGAGGGAGCCGAACGGCTCGCCGACCCTGTGCGCAACTACCTCGGCATGGTGCACCGCCGCGAGCACGGCACCGACGAGCGCCGCGCCGATCGCGGCCAGGACCACCGGATGCTCATGGTTGCTCCACGTGACCACGAGGAGCGCCGCGGCAAGGATCGGAACCACCACGGTCCACTGGAAACGGCCCCTCAGCGTGGTGGTAGTCATGAGGCGAATTCTAAGGTGCCTCGTCAGAGGTTCTTTTGCCGACGGCGGGCGTAGCCGGTGTCACACCGGACCGGCCGTACGACGCGGCGAGGGCTCTGGTAGCCTTGGAGGTCGCGTGTCCGCCCAGGTCGGCGGGCACAGTCTCAGTTCCTCTCCACGGGTCCCCACCCCAGTCCCGGAACTGCGACCGCCCTCTACGACCTATCCGCTCGCCGTCAGGCGAACACACCAGGAAGTCCCATCGTGGCAAACATCAAGTCCCAGATGAAGCGCATCAAGACGAACGAGAAGGCTCGTCTGCGCAACAAGTCCGTCAAGTCGGAGCTGAAGACCCACGTGCGCAAGGTGCGCGAGGCCGTCGCAGCCGGCGACAAGGAGACCGCGACGGTCACCCTTGCCACCGCGTCGCGCAAGCTCGACAAGGCTGTCGCCAAGGGCGTCATCCACGCGAACCAGGCTGCGAACCGCAAGTCGGCTCTCGCGAAGTCGGTCGCCGCTCTCTGAGCACCCCTAGAAAGACGCCGTCGGTCCCCGTGGGACGGACGGCGTCTTTCTTGTTGCGTTGAGTGCTGGATTTTCTCCCCACGGACGCCTTCGGAAGGGCGAAGATCCAGCACTCAACGGGGTCGGCGGGAGCGGGCAATCGTCATGACCGCGCGTTCCACCGCGAAGACCGTGTCCCGGGCCTCGCCCTTGACGTCGGCATCAGCCTGCGCGACGGCGGAGATCGCCGCCGCCAGGCCCTCGGGCGTCCAGCTCCGCAGGTCCTTGCGGGCGCGGTCCACCTGCCAGGGCGCCATGCCCAGGTCCCGGGCCGAGAGCCCGCCGCCACGCATCGACGCGACCTTCGCCAGGTTGCGCAGGCGCAACGCCAGGGCCGCGACGATCGGCACCGGGTCGAGGCCCGTGTCCAGCGCGTGCCGCAGCAGCGCGACGGCGCCGCCGGCATCGCCTGCCACCGCGGCGTCCGCGACCCGGAAGCCCGTGGCCTCGACGCGGCCCCCGTAGTACTTGTCGACCGTGGCGGCCGTGACGGTGCCGGTCGTGTCGGCGATCAGCTGGGAGCAGGCCGACGCGAGCTCGCGCAGGTCGTTGCCGAGCGCGTCGACGAGGGCGCGCACGGCCTCGGCGTCGACCCGGCGGCGGGCCGCCCTGAACTCACCCGTGACGAACGAGGCCTTCTCGCCGTCCTTCGTCACGGGCTCGCACACCATGACGGGCGCGCCCGACCTCGTGATCGTGTCGAGCATCTTCTTGCCGCGCTGCCCGCTGCCGTGCACCACCACGACGACGGTCTCCTCGTCCGGTGCGCCGACGTACGTGATGAGGTCGGCCATCAGCTCCTCGGTGCCGGACTCCGTCGACCGGACCACCACGACCTTGGCCTCGCCGAACAACGACGGGCTCGCGGCGACCAGCAGCTGGCCCGCCCCGTACGTGGCGCCTTCCAGCTCGACCTTCTCGACCTCCGGGTCGCGCTCTCGTGCGAGCCGCACCACGCCGTCGACCGCCCGCTCGGTCAGGAGCGGCTCGGCGCCGCGCACGAGCACGACCGGGGCGAGCGTGGGCTCGTCCCAGCTACGGCCGGCGGGAGGTGGGGCGGTACGGCGCTTGGTTGCTGGAGGCACGGACACAGCCTGCCACGCACCACCGACAATCCGAGGAGGCGCGGCCCCCTACTCCCAGAGCAGGTCGGTCAGCGCCATCCGGCCCCCGTCGGTCCACGCGTTCGCGACGACGCACGCACCCGCCTCGGCGCAGTCCGCCGCGCCCCCGGCGACGAGCTCGACCTCCCGCTGGACGGGAAGCCGGGCGACCACCGTTCCGGCCCGGTCCGCGACGACCCGCTTGCCGTCGTCGTACAGGCAGTTCTCGCCGTCGACGCCGCCGTCCGGACCCGCGGCGCACTGCACGATCCGCACGGCCGCGCCGGGCGCGTAGCCCTTCCCGGTCACGGTGACCCGGCCGCCGTCGTCGCCGAACACCTGCTCGGACAGCTCGAGCGTCGGCGCGTCCGGCGGCTCGGCGCCGTCGGGCAACGGGGCGGCCGCGGCGGCCAGCACCCGGTCGGACAGGTCCGCGACGGCCAGCGAGCACGGGTCGCCCGTGCAGTCGACCTCGGACACCGAACCGACGTTGACGAAGGCTCTCGGCTGTCGTGTCGCCGAGATCTCGCCGTCGTCGTCGGCGACCACCTGCTCGCTGGTCGACATGTCGCACTCGTCGAGGGCGCTCGCCCCCGGCGTCGTACCGGCCGTGCACTGGACCAGGTACTGGTTGCCGCCCGTGTAACCGGCGCCGCGCACCAGCCAGGCGCCGCCCGCGGAGCGGACGGTGAGGGTGGGCTCGGCGTTCTGCCCCTCGGGGTCCCGGTCCCCGGGTCCGTCCGACGACGTCGCTCCGCCCTCGGGCGTACTCGTCGCCGCGGTCTCCGACGGCGATCCGGACGGGTCAGGCTCCACCGGGGCCGCTGTGCAGGCCGCGAGCAGGACGACGGCGGCCGCGACGACGGCGCCCGCGACGACCCGGCGCGCGCGCGTCACGGGTAACCCAGGTAGACGTCGACGCCGAGGCCGATCCGCCAGGACCAGTCGGCGCGGTTCCGCATCCAGCTCACGCCCTTGTCCCACACGTGGTACTCCTGCTCGAGATAGCAGGCCACAGCGTTGGTCTGGTTGAGCTCACCGAGATCGGTGCGGTACCGGCGGACGTCGTTGGTGCCCGGGCTGCTCGCGCCGATGCGGGTCTTCATCACCTGCGCGCACTCCCTGCCCGCCGACGACACGTACATCACCTGGGTGCCGTACCGCTCCGTCGAGAACCCCGACTCGCAGGCCTTGCTGATCGCGTTCGAGTGCAGAGGTACGTGCAGGTCCGCGCCCACCCGGTTCGAGTTGGCGATGTTCGCCCTGGTCAGACCGTTGCCCCGTACCACCTTGTAGCCCCGTTCCAGCAGGTTCATATGGTCCGGGTCCCGCTGGGTGGTCGCCGACACCGCCAGCGAGTAGGCGTTCGCGTTCTCACTGAACCCGTCACAGCCGGTGTTGGTATGGCACAGGGTGTCGCCACGGTCGTGGCACGCCTCGGACAGGTAGACGACCTTGCCGTTCCACGTGTCCGGCACGTAGGTGACGTCGGCGGCGGCGGCCGGGGCAAGGGCGAGCAGCCCGCTCCCGACGAGCACGAGGGCCGCGAACGCGGACAGCAGCCGACGGAACGTCGCGCGCATCGTCATCCCTCAGTCCAGCTCGATCGGCAGGTCGGTCGACGCGCACATGTCGCCGCCGGTCGCGTACGCGAAGGCGAGGCAGTCCCCGTCGAGCGTGAACCTCACCGAGTCGATGGCCCCGTTGCTGTGCGCCGTGAACAAGAGCGCCTGCCAGACGTCGCCCGGGTCGACGTCGGCGTGCGCCAGCGCCCGCTCGAACCCGGCGGCGACGTCGACCGTCGCCTCGCCCTTGGAGATCCGCACCTTCGTGGACGGCAGGTCGGCGCCGGGGAGGTAAGAAGCCAGCACCTCGTCGACCGCCTTGGCCAGCGTCGTGGTCGACGGTCCGCCCTTGACGGTCCGCGCCGTGGCGTGCACGCCCTCGTTCGGGCCGCAGCCCAGGTACGGCGTCGTGGCCCCGTTGCCGGAACGAGGCCCCTCGGGGATCTCCGGGCACTCCTCGGCGGGCGGCACCGGGTCGTCGGCGACCGCCTCGGCATCGAGCTCGGCGCGCTCCTTGCCCGGCTTGCTCTCCATCCCCGCCACCACGACCGTCCAGCCGTCCAGCACCTCCGCCGACTCGTCGAGCCAGGCGTCCGCCGCCGCCGGATCCTGCGCCACGTCCACGTGGACCACCTGCTCGGTCTCTGAGACGTCGGTGACCACGGACTGGCCCAGGAGCTCCTCCTGCTGCTGGAGCTGTGCGGCCGCCTGGCCCTGTCCCGCGGCGCTGAACGCCGCCGCCGGAACGAGCAGAGCCGCCGCCGCGGTGACCGCGATGGTCCTGCGATACCGCCGGACAGTCAGCTTGAGATCAACCACGAAGCCCCCCTCGTACGTGATGACGGAACTCTCCGACATCACCCACGGTAGGCCCGCGGCCAGGATCCGCAACGTTTCGCAAGACGTGGCGTCACCCTGCGGTCGCCCAGGTCAGCAGCCCGCCAGGGACACCTCCCCACTGCGCACGACCAGCGCCGTCATACCGCACTCGTCGGTCCGGACGACCGCGGCACCGACGCCCGAGTAGAGGTCGAGCGCCTCGTCCGTCGGGTGACCGTACTCGTTGTCCCGGCCCGACGAGACGAGCGCCACCGCCGGGCGCAGCCGCTCCGCCAGAGCGCGCGACTGAACCGCCGAGCCGTGATGGGCGACCTTCACGACGTCCGCCGGACCGACCAGCGGAACCAGCTCCGCCTGGCCCGCGTCCTCCAGGTCGCCGAGCAGCACCACGTACAGCCCCGCGATCCGGGCCGCCAGCACGACGCTCGAGTCGTTGGCCCCCTCGTCCGCACCCGCCAGCAGCACCTGCCAGGCGAGAGTCCCGGCCGTGCCCCGGTCCCCGGCGCTCGCGGCCCGCACCGGTACACCGGCGGCGGCCAGCGCCGACCCGGTCGCCGCCGCGTTCGCTGTTGGTTCCGGCACCGGGGACACGAGCGCGGCCGCCACCTCGCGGCCCGCCAGCACCGGCCCGAGGCCGCCCACGTGGTCCGCGTGGAAGTGGCTCAGCACGAGCAGGTCCACCTGGGTGACCCCGAGCCGGTCGAGGCAGCGGCCGGCCGCCGGCCCGTCCGGCCCCACGTCCACCACGACGGCCGACGCCGGTCCCGTGCGCAGCGCCACCGCGTCCCCCTGCCCGACGTCGCACATCGCCACCTGCCAGTCCTCCGGCATCCCCGAGCGGGCGACGAGGCGCGGCACCGCTACCGCGACCACCAGCGCTGCCGCCGCGGCCGCCGCCACGAGCGCGACGAACCGTCCCCGGGAGAGCCGTCGCCGTCGGGCCGCGAGGGCCTCGCGCAGGCTCGAGCGCACCGCCGCCCGCCACGACTCGGGCCAGCCCGGGCGGGGACCACGGCGCAGGACCGCCCACAGGACCAGCCCGGTGAGCACGGCCAGCAGCAGCGCCCCCACCGGTCCGCCGAGCCACGGGACGGTTGCGCCGGGGAGCGCGGCACACCAGTGCGCGACCGTCGCGATCCACCATGTAGCACCGCTCGCCGTCCATGCCACGAAGCCGGCGACGACCGGGAGCCCCGGCGCGAGCAGCGTCGCGGCCAGTCCCAGGACAGTGGCCGGCACCAGCGCGGGGGCCGCGAGCAGGTTCGCGAGGACCGACACCGTGGACACCGACGGGTCGAGCAGCACCAGCACGGGTCCGCACGCGGCCTGCGCGGCGAGCGGTACCGCGAGCGCGAACGCCGCCGCGTCTCCGGTCCAGGGCCCCAGCCGCGCGGCGAGAGGCGCCGCGAGCAGCACGAGGCCCGCCGTCGCCGCCGCGGACAGCGCGAAGCCGAACGAGCGCGCCAGCCACGGGTCGACCACCAGCAGCCCGACGACGGACGCCGCGAGCGCCGGGACGGACTGCGACGGACGCCCGAGCGCCACGCCCGCCAGGGCGAATGCCGCCATCACTGCTGCGCGGAGCACGGCGGGCTCGGGCCGGACCAGCGCCACGAAGGCGAGGGACGCTACGGCCACGAGGGCCACCCTGATCGGTCTCGGCAGCCGGGCGATGGAGCAGAGCAGGGTCAGGACGGCGACGACCACGGCGAAGTGGCCACCTGACACGGCGGTGATGTGAGTCAATCCAGAAACCTTCATCTCCTCGGCGAGGTCGTCGGGCAGGCGTGAGGTGTCGCCGATCGCCGCGCCGGGTACCAGCCCGCGCGCCTGTGCGGACAGCGGGTCGGTCACGTCGAGGAGGGCGGTGCGGTGGGTGTCGAGCGCACGTAGGGCTGACGGCGGAGCGCGGATCTCGCGGGCGCCGTCGCCGGTCAGCCGGGCCGCCTCGGCCGCACCGAGGTCCGCGGGCCGCAGCGTGCCGGACACCGTGACGGTCGCTCCGTACCGGGGCGCGGTCGTGGAGAGCACCCCGACATGGGCGCGTGCGCGCGAGCTGACGCCTCGGGCGTCGACCCCGCGGGCGGCCAGCACCCAGCGGTACTGCTCCGCGCCGGGCGTGAAGGAGAACGGCTCCGGCTGGGCGACGACTACGCCGGTGAGCGTCACGGTCACCCGCTGCTGCGCGAGGTCGGTGAGCGGGGCGCGCCCGGACAGCTGGACGTGCGCGGATGCCGTGACCGCGAGGACGCAGGCCGCCGCCAGGGCGGCATGCGCGACACCAGGCCAGGTGGCACGCCCCATCAGGGCCCTCACCGCGATATCCAGGCAGGCCCCTACGACGAGGGCCGCGGCCACCCACGTGACGGAGCCGCTCCACGTGAGGCCGGGACCGGTCAGCAGCCACGCCGCCGCCCAGACCGCCAGGGCGGCCGGGACCATCCGTAGGTCGGTCATGGTCCCACCCGCGCGCTCTCGCGGATCTCGTCCAGCGTCGCCGGGCCGATGCCCGGCACATCCTCCAGCTCGTCCACGCTCGCGAACGGCCCGTTGGCCTCGCGCCACTCGACGATCGCCTGCGCGATCGACGGCCCGACGCCGGGAAGCGCCTCCAGCGCCACCGCGTCCGCCGTGTTGATGTCGACGGCGCCGCCCGCCTCGGGTGTGCCGCCCGGAGCGATCTGGCCGCCGTCGGCCGGCGCCCCCGCACCGGGAACCGTCTCGCCGGGTTCCGGAACGTACAGCTGCTCGCCGTCGACGACGCTGCGGGCCAGGTTCAGGGCCGTCAGGTCGGCCTTGCGGGTCGCGCCCCCGGCGGCCTGCAGCGCGTCGGCCACGCGGGCGCCGTCGGGCACGGTGACGAGGCCCGGCTCGGACACCGCGCCGACCACGTGCACCAACAGGCCGCCGTGGGCCGATGTGCTGGGAGCCGGGCCCGCGCCGGGCGGTGTCGAGCCCGGGGCGCTCTCGGCGAAAGGGCTCGCCGACTCGCCCGAGGATTCCTCGCCCGCCGCGACCGACGTCAGTGGCTCCGCGCCGTCGCCCGCGCCCAGCGAGAACGCCGCGACGCCCAGCCCGAGCAGGAGCACCGCGACGACGGCGACCACGGCCGTCGTACCCGTCAGGGCCCACCGGTGCGTACCCTGCTCGGCCCGTGGGTCGGTCGGGTGACCGTGCGCCGCCGCGTAGGCCGCCGCGACGCCCGAGGTCGATCGCCGGGCACGGAGCCGTGCCACGAGCTCGTCGGCGTCATCCCGGGCGTCGTCTACCTGGGCTTGGTCCCCGGCCCCGTGCACCGGGCTGAACGGCCACGGGTCGGCTGGTCGCTCTCGCGCGGTCTCTGGCTGCATGGCTCAGGACGCTATGCGGGTATCGGAGCCCCGCGACGACGCCAGCGGCCCGCCTGTGCACGGGCGCCGAAAAACGTCCCCTGTGGTCACCCTCGCGCCCGCACCGGGCCGTCGCAAGGGTCTGCGTGCTCGGCCAGTGAAAATGCTCCGACGGCCACCGATGAGTTCTCCACGACGTCGGCGTCGGACCTGGCAGAGCGCGCCACAACCCGTACGGCACCCCGCGGACCGGGCCACGCGACACAGACACAGGAGCGACACGATGACCGACAAGAAGACCTTTACGCTCGACGTCCCGGGCGCAGTCCTCACCTACGACGTGCGCGAGGCCGCGACCCCTACCGACGAGCCGCCGCTGTTGCTGATCGGCCTGCCAATGGGCGCGGAGGGCTTCGCGACCCTCGCGGGCCACTTCGCCGACCGGACCGTGGTGACCTACGACCCGCGCGGCGTCGAGCGCAGCACGCGGGAGTCGAGCACGGACCTGCCCGGGATCTCGACGCACCGTGACGACGTGCACCGGATCATCGAGGCCGTCGGCGGGGGCCCGGTCGACCTCTTCGCGTCCAGCGGCGGCGCCGTCGTGGCGCTAGACCTCGCCGCGGCCCACCCTGGGAACCTGCGGACCGTCGTCGCGCACGAGCCGCCGCTGCCGACGGCGCTGCCGGACCGCGACGCCATGGTCGCCGCGATGCGGGACATCTACGACACCTACCAGGCCAAGGGCTCCGGGCCCGCCATGGCGAAGTTCATCGCCCTGGTCATGGCCGAGGGCGAGCTCACAGCCGACTACGCAAACCAGCCGGCGCCAGACCCGGCGATGTTCGGCCTGGCGACCGAGGACGACGGCTCCCGCGACGACCTGCTGCTCGGCGTCAACATGCTGACGATTCCCCCGTTCGAGCCGGCCTACGAGACCATCAGGACCGGCACACTGCGCGTCGTGATCGGCGTCGGCGCGGACTCGGACAAGGGCGTCGCCGGTCGGTCGGCCATCGCGGCCGCGGCGCTGCTCAGTGCCGACCCCGTCGTCTTCCCCGGTGGCCACGGAGGATTCAGCGGCGGCGAGTACGGCCAGCCGGCCGACAAGCCCGTCGAGTTCGCGGCGAAGCTGCGCGAGGCCCTCGCCGGCTGAGCCGCCGGGCGGCCTGCCGCGCTCAGTGCGTGTGGTCGCCCAGGTCCGCGACGACGACGGCGAGTGTGCCCGGGCCGACGTGCACTCCGAGCACGGCGCTGAGCGGCGTCACCTCGACATCTGCTCGCGTACGGGTGTGCAGGCGCCCGGCGAGTGCCTGGGCCCGGTCGTGGGCGCCGAAGTGATGCACGGCGACCACAGGCCGCTCCGCCTCGGCGACGTACCCGGCGGCCTGCTCCAGCAGGCGTTCGGCCCCGGCGGCGCGGGTGCGAACCCGCTGGGACAGCTCGACCGCGCCGTCCGACAGCTGCAGGATCGGCTTGACGCCCAGGACCGTGCCGAGCGCCGCCGCCGGTCCGGACAGGCGTCCGCCGCGGCGCAGGTGCTCCAGGGTGTCGACCACGAACAGGGCGTGCGCCGTCCCGGCGACCTCGATCGCCCGCGCGGCGACGTGGGCGGCGTCGGCCCCGGCGGCGGCGCACTCGGCAGCGGCTCGTGCGGCGAAGCCGAGGCCCGCCGCACCGGTCCGCGAGTCGACGGCGCGAATCTGCAGGGGCGACCGCGCAGCGGCGGTGCCGGCCGCGCCGACCGTGCCGGACAGCGCGCCCGAGAGGTGCACCGACACGATGGAGCGAGCGCCCTCGTCACCCAGTCTGCGGTAGACGGCGGCGAATGCCTCCGGAGGCGGCTGGGAGGTCGTCACCCGCTCGCCCTCGGCGACGAGCTCGGCAAGCCGTTCAGGGGTGATGTCCGCACCCTCGGCGTAGGCGTCGTCGCCCACGAGGACGCGCAGGGGCACCACCGCCAGACCGCCCGCCTTGCCCGCGGGCAGGCAGGCGGTGGAGTCGGTGACGACCCGCACCTCCTGGGGTGCCGGGCGGGATGAACGACGTCGGGTGCGCATGACCGCGCCACTCTATCCGCGCGAGGGACCAGGCACTGCCCACCCCCTCGTTGAGTGCTGGACTTTCGCCCCTCTTCGGCAAGAAGGAGGGCGAAAGTCAGCACTCAACGGAGGGTCAGGCGGGGACTATGTTGACCAGGTTGGGGGCGCGGACGATCACCTTGCGGACGCCGCGGCCGTCCAGGAACTTGACCACGTTCGGCTCGCTGAGCGCCGCCGCCTCCAGATCCTCCGCGGAGATGTCCGGGGCGACCTCGAACCGGGCGCGCACCTTGCCCTGGACCTGGACCACGCAGGTCACGGTGTCCTGGACCAGGTACGCGGGATCAGCGGCCGGGAACGGAGCGTGCGCCAGCGACTCCTCGTGCCCGAGCCGGGACCACAGCTCCTCAGCGATGTGGGGCGCGATGGGCGCTGTCATCAGGACCAAGGGCTCCACGGCCGACCGCGGCACGGACGACAGCCCCGTGAGGTGGTTGTTCAGCGTGATGAGCTTGGCGATCGCCGTGTTGGGCCGCATGTTCTCCATCTCGACGCGGACGTCGGCGATGGTGCGGTGCACGGCCCGCAGGGTGGCGGTGTCCGGCTCGTCGTCCGTCACCGTGAGCTCGCCGGTCTCCTCCGAGACGACGTTGCGCCAGAGCCGCTGCAGGAACCGCTGCGAGCCGACGACGGCGCGCGTGTCCCACGGGCGCGACAGGTCCAGCGGGCCCATCGACATCTCGTAGACACGGAACGTGTCTGCGCCGTACTGCTCGTACATGTCGTCAGGGGTCACCACGTTCTTCAGCGACTTGCCCATCTTCCCGTACTCACGGTTGACGGACTGGCCCTGCCAGCTGAAGCCGGCCTGCTCGTCGCCCTCTACCTCTTCGGCCGGCACGTACTGGCCGCGCGAGTCGGTGTAGGCGAAGGCCTGGATGTAGCCCTGGTTGAAGAGCTTGCCGAACGGCTCGATACCGCTCACGTGGCCCAGGTCGAACAGGACCTTGTGCCAGAACCGCGCGTACAGCAGGTGCAGCACCGCGTGCTCGACGCCGCCCACGTAGAGGTCGACGCCGCCCGCGGGACCGGACGTCGGGTTGTGCTGCGGCCCGAGCCAGTACTGCTCGAGCTCCGGGAGCGCGGCGGCCGCGGTCTCCGTGGGGTCGAGGTAGCGCAGGTAGTACCAGCACGACCCAGCCCAGTTGGGCATCGTGTTGGTGTCGCGGCGGTACTTCTTGGGCCCGTCGCCCAGGTCGAGCGTGACGTAGACCCAGTCGTCGTTGCGGCCCAGCGGTGCCTCGGGCTCGGAGTTGGCGTCGTTCGGGTCGAAGGTGCGCGGCGCGTAGTCCGGCACCTCCGGCAGGTCCACGGGGAGCATCGCGTCCGGGATCGCCAGGGGGCGGTCGTTCTCGTCCCAGACCACCGGGAACGGCTCGCCCCAGTAGCGCTGGCGGCTGAACAGCCAGTCGTTGAGGCGGTAGGTCGTGGTGCCCTCACCGATGTTCTTGCTCTCCAGCCAGGCGATGATCTTCGCCTTGGCCTCAGCCACGCCCAGGCCGTCGAGGGAGATCTCGTCGTTCGCCGAGCGCACGGCGACGCCCTCGCCCGAATACGCTCCCGCGTGGCCCTCCGGCAGCCCGCCGACGGGCTCCACCGTGTGGATCACCGGCAGGTCGTAGGCCTCGGCGAACGCGTGGTCGCGCTCGTCGCCGCCCGGCACGGCCATGATGGCGCCGGTGCCATAGCCCATGAGCACGTAGTCCGCGGTGAACACGGGGACCTGGGTGCCGCTGGCCGGGTTCACGGCGAGGTGCCCGGTGAACACGCCGGTCTTCTTGCCTGCGTCGGCCTGCCGCTCGACGGCGGTCTTCGCGGACGCCTCGCGGCGGTAGGCGGCGACGGCCTCGATCGGGGTGCCGTACCCGCCGGTCCACGCGGAACGCGTGCCGTCGGGCCAGTTGGCGGGCACCTCGTCGAGCAGCGGGTGCTCGGGGGCGACCACCATGAACGTGGCACCGAACAGCGTGTCGGGCCGGGTGGTGAAGACCTCGAGCGAGCCGCCGGCGCCTGCCGGGTCGCCCTCGGCGGTCCCGACGACGTCGAACCGCACGTTGGCGCCCACCGAGCGGCCGATCCAGTTGCGCTGCATCGCCTTGACCTTGTCCGGCCAGTCGATGAGCTCCAGGTCGTCCGTGAGGCGGTCGGCGTACGCGGTGATGCGCATCTTCCACTGGCGCAGGCTGCGCTGGAACACGGGGAAGTTGCCGCGCTCGGACCTGCCCTCGGAGGTGACCTCCTCGTTCGCGAGCACGGTGCCCAGGCCCGGGCACCAGTTCACCGGGGAGGAGTCCACGTAGGCGAGGCGCTGCGCGTCGATGACGTCGCGCCGCTCGAACTCGTTCAGGCGGGACCAGACGGCACCGCCGGTGTTGTCGCCGTCGTGCCCAGGAACAGGTCGCGTGCCCGCGGCCAGCTCCTCGCGCAGCTCGGCGATGGGGCGCGCGCGGCCCCGGCCCGAACCCGTCGAGGGCCCGGGACGCTCGGCGTCGGCGTCGTACCAGGACTCGAAGATCTGCAGGAAGATCCACTGCGTCCAGCGGATGTACTCCGGGTCGATCGTCGCGAAGGTGCGGCGCGAGTCGTGGGCCAGGCCGAGGCGGCGCAGCTGGCGCCGCATGTTGACGATGTTGGCCTCGGTGGTGGTGCGCGGGTGTTGCCCGGTCTGGACCGCGTACTGCTCGGCGGGCAGGCCGAACGCGTCGTAGCCGAGCGCGTGCAGCACGTTGTCGCCGCGCATGCGGCGGAAGCGCCCGGTCACGTCCGTGGCGATGTAGCCCAGCGGGTGGCCGACGTGCAGCCCCGCACCGGAGGGATACGGGAACATGTCCATGATGAAGTAAGGGTCGCCCTGCGCCGGGCTCCCGCCCGGCCCCGTAAGTCGCCCCTGCGGGTTCGCCGCATGGAAGGTTCCGCGCTCCTCCCAGACGTCCTGCCAGCGCAGCTCGATCTGCTGCGCGAGGGTCGGGGTGTAGCGGAAACGGGGCTCGTCCGAAGACGTGGTGCGCTCGGGTGCGTCGGGCATGGTCACCCGCCCGAGTCTACCGACCGACCGGGTGCTCGGCCCTCGGTCGTCCACAGGGTGAAGGTTCATCCGACATTCGCCCGCACCTCCCCCGAAGTTCTCTGCGCGGGTGCTCGAATTGCCCGCATGATGCCTTTGTTGCGAAAGGTCCTCGCCGCCAGCATCGCCGCCACGATCGTGTGGGTGGCCCCGACCGCCGTCTCCGCACTGCCCACCGACGAGTCCGGCTCCTCATCCGACGCCGACGCTGCCACCACCACGGCCGCCGCCGCCGGCAACGGCCCCGCCGACCACGTCGTCTTCTTTGCGCTCGACGGGTTCGACATCGAGTACCTCGACCTCGTCCGCTCCGGGGAAGCGCCCATGCCGAACCTGCAGCGCCTCCTGCGCCAGGGCAGCGTCACCACCTCGACCGGCACGATGACCTCGATCACCAACCCGTCGTGGTCATCGGTCGCGACCGGCGCCTGGCCCGAGACGCACCGCAACACCGCCTACTGGTTCAACACCGAGACGAACACGGCCCGCGGCCAGCAGCGCGACCTCGCCGTCCCCACGATCGCGCAGTCGGTCCGCGAACAGGGCGGCACCGTCTTCTCGTCGCAGTGGTTCATCCTGCAGAACTACGGCGTCACCTTCGGCGACCCCGACGGCCTCTACACCCAGCCGGGTGGCGACTGCGCCCGCCGCACCGACGACGCCGTCGCCGTGCTGCGCGGTGAGCCCGTCAGCTCGGGCGGGCAGATGGTGGCCACGAACGGCATCCCCGAGCTCATGACCGTCTACTGCGACACGCTCGACGCGATCGGGCACGAGGGCGGCGACATCGACCCGCGCATCCCCGCCACCCTGACGGAGCTCGACCGGCAGCTCGGGCGCATCGTGGAGGCCACGAAGGACGCCGGCATCTACCGACGTACCGCGTTCGTCGTCACGGGCGACCACGGCATGACCACCTTCGACAAGGGGTTCGCGGCCGAAGGGCTCGCCGCGATCGAGGCGGCGGGCTTCACCCCGCAGGTCCTCACGAGCGGCCAGTCACCGGCTCCCGGGACCGACGTCGCGATAGTCGTCGGCGGCGTCGCCGACGTACGGATCGTCGGTGAGCGGGCGGGCGACCGGGCCGCCGTCGGGCAGCTGAAGGCCGCCCTGGAAGGACTGCCGCAGGTGCGGAACGTCTTCGACAAGTCGGACCAGGCCCGCATGCACATGAGCCCGAACTACGGCGACCTGATCGTCGAGCCGAAGCCGGGCTGGTCGTTCGGCGCCACGCCCGCCGGCCCGGTCGGGCGGCACGGCGCGACGACGGAGCTGCGCGTGCCGCTGGTGCTGACCGGCGCGGGTGTCCGGCCGAACGTGCACCCCTGGCGCCCGCGCCACATCGACATCGCGCCGACGATCTCGGCACTGCTGGGCTACGCGCCGCCGTCGGGCAGCGAGGGCCGGGTGCTACGCGAGTCGCTGCGGCGCTGAGCTGAGCAGCCGCTGCGCCGCGGGTGAGAGTACGAGAACAAAGTGTTGCTGTGCGTAGACGATGTCCCCGCACAGCAACACCCTGGGCGGACTACCTGTCTTGCTGGCCTCGCGCGTCCCAGGAAATCTCGATCCCGACGGCGCGGCCGCCGTGCTTCCGGGGCCGGCCGAGCAGCAGGACGAGCGTGAACAAGCGAAACCTGTTTCCATACTTGACGGTCATCGCGCGCTTCGTGGTGCGCAGCTCGGACGGCGGGAGCACCCTTGCGCGTCCGCGGCGCCACTCGCCGTGGGGCACGCCGTCGAAGTCGGAGGGCGCGACCTCGACCCGCGGGTCCCGCCGCATCCGCCGAACCTTCCAGGAGCGCTCGGGTGTGTACCCGTAGAGACGGCCTCCGTACGGCGCCAGCCAGATCGGCGTCACCACCCCGGATCCGTCGTTGCGGAAGCTACGCAGCGCAAAGTATTCGTCGGCGGGACGGTCACGGCGCGCCATGTTCGGAGTGTGACCACGGTCGTCGCGAGTCGTCAACGAAACGCGCGACCTCGCATCTATGGATATCCCCTCTCGCGAAGCACCTCTATCTCTATGCGTCTAAGGCGTTGGTCGTCAACACCGAGACGAGGAGCACTACGCCCCGACGCCTACCTGATGAGCGGCGTCATCGCCGAGCCAGAGGCCGTCCTGGAACTTCGCGATGCCATGCGCACGTTGCTGCTGTCCACGGAGAAGAAGGGTCATCGGCGGAACGACACGGAGAAGCGTCACGATGCAGTGATAGACACAATCGGCACATTGCCGGTCGAATCGATCGTCGTTGTACGGCTCAGTGGTCCAGGGGAGAAGGATGAACTCAAGCGACGTAAGTGCTTCGAGACCTACATCCAGGCGCTGGTTGACCTCGGCTGCTCGCCGGCCGCAGACATGATGCGAGCCCCGGGCCCTGTCGTCCGGCAGGATCTCCCGAGGCTCACTGCCGCAGCCACCTCAATGGTGCGGCTCGCTGAGAAGTTTACAACGTGGTTCATAGGGGTCAGCACGTTCCGTCGCGTCGAGCCTCATTGGCATACGCGTCAGAACGAAGCCACCAGGTCCGAACCCACAGAGAGCATCAGCCAGGCCACGGCCGCGACGTAGCCGATGACCAGGATGATGGCGTGGTTCCCCACGACCGCGTCGCGCAGGCCCTCGCCCACCCGCAGGTCACCCGACCGCACGCCCCGCACGATCTGGTACCAGAGCAGCGGCCACATGATGGTCCAGACGACCATGCAGTAGGGGCACAGCGCCACGATCACGTGGAAGCTGGTGAACATCAGGAAGAAGATGAGCGCCTGGCCCAGCACGGTCCCGACCAGCAGCGACATCCAGTACCAGCGCGGCAGGCGGGTACCGAGCAGCAGCATCACTCCCGTGGTGATGACGACGGGGAACGCCGCGACGCCGATGTACGGGTTCGGGAAGCCGAGCAGCGCGCCCTGCCACGAGTCCATGGCGGCACTGCAGGTCACGAACAGGTTGATGCTGCAGGACGCCGTCCGCTCGGGCTCGACGAACGCCAGGTACTTCTCCCAGGCGAGGGCGAACGAGGCGATGAACCCGATGCCGCCGAGCGCCACCAGGAGCAGCCCCATGGTCCGCGCGCCGAACGGCGTGCGGTCCGGTGCTGCGGCGTCGTTCGGGTCGCTGATCGCGCTGTCCGACGACGTCGTGGTCGCCCCAGTCTCAGTCACTTGACCAACGTTACCGGCGCAGGCTGGGACATTGCTGAATTCCGGGTCACAGAACTGTCTCCGCCGACTGGTGCACAACCCTCTGCCGCCCGAACGCCAGGATCATGCCGAGCCCGAGCACGGTGACCACCACGCCGGCCCAGGCCGGCGCGAGGTAGCCCCAGCCGGCGTCGATGACGACGCCGCCCAGGAACGCCCCGGCCCCGTTGGCCACGTTGAGCCCGGCATGGCACAGCGCCGCGCCGAGCGAGGCCGCGCCCGGCGCCAGGTCCATGAGCCGGGTCTGGAACGCGAGGCCCAGGATCTGCGACGTGACGCCGAGCAGGAACAGGGCGGCCAGCGCGGGCACGACCCAGGCGCCAGTCAGGGCGAACAGCACCAGCGAGACCGCGGTCGCCACGAACCCGATGATCACGGCGCGCAGCACGCCGCGGTCGGCGAGCCGGCCGCCGATCTGCGTGCCCACCGTCATCCCGACGCCGAACAGGGCCAGCACCCAGGGCACGGCCCCGCCGGGCAGGCCGGTCACCCCGGTCATCGTGGGTGCCACGTAGGTGTAGACGGCGAACATGCCGCCGAAACCGATGGCGCCCGCCACGAAGGCGAACCACAGCGGCGCGTTCCGCAGGGTCGCCAGCTCGGTCCGCACCGAGCGGCCGGCGCCGCCCGCACCCGCCGCGACGAGCCGCCACAACCCCAGCAGCGTCAGCAGCCCGAGCGCTCCGATCAGCACGTACGACGTGCGCCACCCGAAGACCTGCCCCACCCACGTGGACAGCGGGACGCCCACGACGTTCGCGATGGTCAGGCCCGTCATCATGGTCGCGACCGCCCGCCCGCGCTGGGCCGGCCCCACGACGGCCGCCCCCACCGCCGCGCCGACGCCGAAGAACGCGCCGTGCGGCAGGCCCGCGAAGAACCGGCCGACCACCAGCCAGCCGATGTCGGGCGCCGCGGCGGACAGCACGTTCGCGAGCGTGTACGCGCCCATCAGCACGAGCAGCAGGCGCTTGCGCGACATCCGCGCCGCCGCCACGGTCAGCAGCGGCGCCCCGACGACGACGCCGAGCGCGTACGCCGTGATGGTGTGCCCCACCTGCGGGTCGGTCGCCCCGAGGTCGGCGCCGATGTCGGGCAGCAGGCCCATCGCCGCGAACTCGGTGGTGCCGATCGTGAAGCCGCCGACGGCCAGCGCGACCAGCGCGGGCGCCGCGCGGCGCATCGACGCGGCAGCCGAGGCCTGGTCCGGGGCACTCTGCGGAGAGCTGGTCGCCATGGGGATCTCCAGGGTGTCGTATCGATTCGGGGAGGACCGTCGGCGACACCGGCGACGAGCTGGGGGAACGAGGAGAGACTACTCCTGAGACACCCAGACGCGGGAGGCCGCCAACAGACCGAGATCGGCCACCCGCTCGTCCCCGCCGGGCGACGCGGCGCCGTCCCCGCCCTGCCCCGGCGTCGGACACGTCCAGGACACCGCGACCGTGCCGGCGAACTCGCGCCGCGTCGTGACCTCTACCCGCATGTCCAGGTCCAGGCCGAGCTCAGCGAGGTAGCGCAACGCCTCGGGATCCGCGTCGGAGATCCGGACCACCGTGCCGGCATCACCGGCGTGCATCGACGACAGCGGCACGGCGGACGGCCGCACCACCGTGCCGTCAGCGCTCGGGATCGGGTCGCCGTGCGGGTCACGCGACGGGTTGCCCAGGCGCTCCGCCATCCGCTCCACGAACACGTCCGAGACCGCGTGCTCCAGCACCTCCGCCTCGTCGTGCACCTCGTCCCAGCCGTACCCGAGCTGGTCAACGAGGAACGTCTCCAGCAACCGGTGGCGACGCACCATCACCAGCGCCAGACGCCGGCCGTCGTCGGTCAGCCGGATCGCCCCGTACCGCTCGTGCTCCAGCAGGCCCTGGCCGGACAGGCGGCGCACCGTCTCCGACACCGTGGAGGCGCCCACACCCAGCCGGTCGGCCAGATGCTTGGTCGTCACCTTCTCGTCCGACCACTCCTGGGCCGACCACACCGCCTTCAGGTAGTCCTGGGCGACGGGCGTCAGCTCGGCCGGGTCGGTTGCGATCTCCACGCCCCGAGCCTAGTTCCCCTGGGGCGACGACGACGGGGACGGCCCGATACCGGACAGCACACCGTCGGGAACCTCGTCGGGCAGCGGGACCGCCGGAGGCACCGGCTGCCGCTCGCTCACCATCGCCTCCCCCTCCGGCGTGACCTCGACCAGCTGCCAGTCCACGAACCGCCGGCTCTCCGGGTCGAACCGCAGCACCGTCATCTCGGACGAGTCGCGCAGCGGCCCCACCGACGTGGCGCCCTTCGTCGCACCACCCGTGCTCGCGTTCACGTACCGCACGCCGTACCCCACGACGTCCGGGCCGATCCGCTTGTGCATGTGCCCCGAGATCTGGAACGGCACACAGCCCGACTCCAGCGCGGCGTCACCGACGGCGGGCTGGTGGATCAACAGCAGGTCCACCCGGTCCTCGGCCGTGAACCCCCCGAGCCCGACCTCCCCCGCCGCATCGCATGCCACGTCCCGCAGCCGCTCCCCGGCCTCCTCAGGTGTCTCCTCTCGCGCGATCACCGTGCCGCCGCCGATCCGCGTCTCCAACGGGTCCCGGTCACCCAGGATCCGCACGCCCTCCACCTCCACCACGTCGCCGTCCAGCACGATCTGGCGGTTGGCGAGCTCCGTGGCCGTCGTCAGCCGCGAGTCATGGTTGCCGTCCGCCACGACGAACGGGACGCCGTCCGGCACCGCCGAGGCGAACGAGTCCACGCAGACCGACTCCACGCTGGTGCCGTTGATCGTCGTGTCGCCCGCGTTGAGCATCACGTCCGGTCCCAGGCGGTCGGCGAGATCACGAATCAGCGGCGTCATACCCGTGTTGCAGTGCAGGTCCGAGACCAGCAGGAGCGTCACATAGCCGGTGTCGTCCGGGCTCTCCGACCCCGGCACACCCGCCGCACCCTCAGCCGCCTCCTGCTCGGCGACCCGCGCGTCCCACGCGGCCAGCAGCTCCTCCCGCGCCCCCGCGTAGAACACCTCGTTCGCCTGATACGTCTCCACCAGCTGGCCGCTGTACGTGTCGATCACCCCCGCCAGCCGGCCCGTGATCCGAGCCCCCTCCAGGGCCGTCCCCTCGAAGACCGGCGACGCGGGCAGCGACGCCCGCTCCTCCGGGCCGGCGCTCGCGGTGGCGGTCCCGGCCACCAGCACGACGACGAGCACGGCGCCGGTGATCTCCCAGGTGCGGGCGGCGAGCGCCCGGGCGAGGTCCCGCCGTCGGGCCGGACCGAGCAGGGCCCGCACGCCGAAGCCTGCCGCCACGACGAGCAGCGCCGCGGCACCCGTACCGCGGACGGCGTCCCAGACGAGCGCCCACACGACGGTCTGCACGGTCTGCTGCGGGCTGTCGAAGAACTGGAGGTATCCGTCGAGGTCACCGGCGAGCGCGTCGAAGCTGGCCGTGTCCACGGCCGAGAGGTCGGCGGGGATCTCGTGCACGGTGATCCGCACACCGAGGGTGAGCGGTAGCGGGGAGTCGGTGACGACGGTGCCGAGCGGGCCGAGGTCGGCGACCAGCCGGTCGTCGGCCGTGACCGCGTACGTGGCCTCGTGCGGGCCGAGGCTGAGGTCCGCCTTCGCGGTCGTGACGCCGTACGTCAGGCACGCGAGGGCCGCGGCGACGCCGGCGAGGGTCCAGCGCAGCCAGCGGGGCGGTTCGGTGCGATTCATCCCCTCCACCCTTTCATGCGCCCGCTGTGCTCACCTGCTCCGTCTGCCCGACGCCGCCTGCCGGCCGCCGGACGCCCGGTTCGTCCGCCCGACGCCCCTCGACACCGCCACGGCTCGGCGCGGCTGCCGTCGGCTCGGCGGCCGGGACGGCACGATGGCCTGCATGTTCGTGCTCGAGTCGGTCTGGCGCCCGGCAGCCCCCGCGGCGCGGGTCTGGTCGGTGCTCGCCGATTCCCGGTTCACCTGGCCCGACTGGTGGCCCGGGCTGACCGCGGACTCCACCCGTCCCGTCGTCGGGCCGGACGGGCTGGCCGCGCCCGGGGCGTGGGCCCGGCTGCGGGTGCGCAGCCCGCTCGGGTACGCCCTGCGGTTCCGGCTGGATCTGACGCAGGCGGCGGCGCCGTCCGACGGGGAGCCGGGCCGGGCGCGGCTGGACGTCTCGGGTGACCTGGCGGGACTGGCGCAGGTGACGGTGTCGGGGGTCTCGACGGGCTCGACCAGCGAACGCTCGACCAGCGAGAGCTCGACGGGCGGCAGCTCGACCGAGGTCCTCCTCGTCTGGCAGGTCTCCCCCGTCCCGGCCTGGTTCCGCGCCACGTCCCGGCTCGCCCCCGGACCGCTCGCCTGGGCGCACACCCGCGTGATGCGCACCGGCGAACGAGGCCTCGCGGCGCGGCTGCGGGAGTGATCCGGCGGGCGCCGCGCCCGGCGGTTAATCAGGCCAGCAACGGACCCAGCTCGACCGCGGCGGGCGCGAGCCGGCCATCGACCTCGGCTGCGCCGGGCATCCTGTCCTCGATCGCGACGAGAACCAGACCGGCGACCGGCCGGCCGAGCTCGTCGAGGATCGTGGTGCCGAAGGCGGCCCATCTGTCGGCCCCACGAGCGGCCGACCTCGCTCCGGTGGCCAGCTCGCCACAGACGCCGTCGACGACCTCGCGCACCCCTGGTTCGGGAACGAGCGGGAAGTCGGGGTCCTCGTCGACCACCGCGCGGACCACGCCGTCGAGCCGGATGAGATGGATCCCTCCGCGCAGCCCGGCGCGCAGCCGGTCCAGCACCAGCCGCGCCGCGAGCGGCGGCCGCGGCGCCGGTGGCGGGAACAGCGCGGCCACGCGACGGCCGAGCGCGAACCCGCGCAGGTCCGGCAGCCGGACGAGGTACTCGTCCTCGGTCAGCACCTGCACCAGGCGATACGTCGTCGCGCGGGACAGGCCGAGGGCGGCGGAGATCTCCTGCCCGGTCACGCCGGCCCCGGACGCCGCCACGCACTCGAGTACCTGCAGGGCATGCCGCACCGCCCGCGGCTGACGCCCGCGCAGATCGGCCTCGCCGCCTCCGACGTCGTCGGCGCTGCCCGCCGCGCTTCCGTCCGCAAGCCCGAGCAGCCGTGCGGCCGCCTCCGGACTGCCGAAGATGGGGCGGCTCATCAGGCGACCGCCGAGCCACCGGACGAGCCCGAACCATCCGACGGGCCCGAACCAGCGGGAGACCGCGGCGATCGCGCCCGGACGTCCGCGCGCCCGCCACCGAGGAGGTCGGTGACGACGGCCTCGTCGTGCACGCCCAGGCGAGCCCTCAGCCGGGGAAGCCGCCCGAGCCGGGCCAGCCCTGCCGCGACGCCGACCGCCAGCAGCGCCAGGAATGCCCACACCCCCGCCTGGCGGGACGTGTCGCTCTGGACCACGAGCATGACGACGAGCGAGCAGGCCAGCAGCGTCGCGGTACCCGCGGCGAGCACGACGGGGCGCCAGGTCACCTCGCCGATACGGCGCAGGAAGGTCGGGACGGCAGCGCACACCAGCACATAGGCGGTGATGTAGCCGCCGGCGGACACGACGAGGATCGCCTGCATCGCGGACCACAGGTCCGCGCTGAGCAGCATTGCCGCGACCGGGACGAGCGTCACCACCGGCATCGTCACCGCCAGCGCCCGTGCGGGGGTGCCGTGCACGGCGTGCGCCACGCCCAGCGACCGCGGCGCCAGCCCTTCGCGCCCCATGGTGAACAGCACGCGCACCAGTGCGGTCGACGAGGCGATGGCGCAGGCGAAGAACGACGCCGTGATGCCGACGTCGAGCACCGGGCCCGCCCAGCTCACGCCGTACGCCGCCGCGAGTTCGTTGGCCGGGGAGCGGGCGCCGGCGAGGTCGAGGCCGAGACCGGAGTACCCCACGAGCTGGCTCGTCGACGCGCCCAGGTACAGCAGGCCGGACCCGAGCGCGGTCCAGGTGACGGCACGCGGGACGGCGCGGAACGGGTGCCGCGCCTCCGCGCCGAGCGTGGCCGCGGACTCGAAGCCCACGAACGCGGTGAGCGCGATCGCGGTGCCGACCGCCACGTCGGCCGGCCCGGTGCCTGGTTCGGGGAGCGCGGCTCGGACGGCGGACGCAGGCCCGGCGTGCATGAGCATCGCGAGCACGAGGACGGCGAGGAGCGCCACGGAGACGACCTCGACGACGAGCGTGACCCGCGCCGAGCGACGAATGCCGCGCAGGAGCACCCACCACACCGCCGCGCCCATGAGGAGCACGACGACGAGCGCGGGGGCCGCTCCCGACGCCAGGGCCGGGACGAACCTGCCGATCAGGATGTGCGCGTACGAGCCGCCGCCGGCCAGGGAGAACATCGTGATGAACCCATAGCCCAGCAGCATGGCGACCCCCGTGATCACGCCGGCGCGCGCGCCGAGGCCGCGCACGACGAACGTGTACAGCGAACCGGTCGCCGCGATCCGCCGGGTGAACTGGTTGACGCAGGCGGCGACCGCGACCGCGAGGACGAGCGCGACGGCGAGGGCGAGCGCCGTCGCCCCGCCGGCCACCGTGGCCACCAGGAGCGGCATCGTCGTCGCCGCGGCCGACGGCGCCACGGCCGACAGCGACTGCGCCACCACGTCGGTGAACGGCAGCGAGCGCCGGGCGAGGCCGTGCACCGGGGACCGGGTCCCGACGACGGGCCGGCTCGCCCGCACCGGAGACGTGGCTGCGGTCATGGTCGCTTCCTCCGTCCTCCAGCGTCGTCCGGCTCCTCCGGGTGAGTGCGCGGGAGCCTAACAACGGCCTGTTGCGCCGACGGCCGGGCAGTGTTTCGGCGGTGTGACCCTCAACGAGACACGGCTGCCGGCGGCGTCTCGGCCGCCTCCGACCAAGGTTTACGGGCCCGAGACCCCGGAGCAATCGCCGCCCCGGAGCCTGGTGGACGTCCCGCTCGATCCCCCGTCCCGCCGTCTGTCACGCCCCTGGAGGTTCCATGTCCGCTTCGATCCGGACCGGCTCGTCGCCGGCCGACGCAGGCCCCGTCCCCGCCCCGCGCGCACTCACCGGGAAGCTCGGCCCGCTCGCGATCGTCTTCATGGTGGTCGCCGCCGCGTCGCCGCTGACCGTCGTCGGCGGCGCCGCCCCGCTCGGCATCCTGCTCGGCAACGGCGTCGGGTTCCCCGCCCTCTACGTCGTCTCGGGCGTCGTCCTGCTGCTGTTCTCGGTGGGTCTGGCGGCTATGACGCGTGTGGTCCCGCGGCCGGGCGCGTTCTTCACGTTCGTCGGCTACGGCCTGGGGCGGCGGGCCGGCCTCGGCGCCGCCTACCTCGCGCTGCTGACCTACACCACCATCCAGGCAGCGGTGTACGGGTACATCGGATACATCTTGTCGGGCACGTTCGCCCAGCTGGGTCTGCCGGAGCTGCCCTGGTGGCTGTGGGCCCTGGCGGTCGCCGCGCTCGTGGGAGTGCTCGGCTACCGGCACATCGACCTGTCGTCCAAGGTGCTGGGCGTCCTGCTGATCGGCGAGATCGGCATCGTGCTGGCGGTCGTCGCCGGCGTCGTGCTCACCGGCGGCGACCAGGGGCTGTCCCTGGAGCCGTTCGAGCCCGCCAACGTGTTCTCCGGCTCCCCGGCCGTCGGGCTGACGTTCGCGATCGCCGCCTTCATCGGCTTCGAGGCCACGGCGATCTTCCGCGACGAGGCGCGCGACCCGGCCCGCACCATCCCGCGCGCCACCTACGCCGCCGTCATCGGCATCACCGTGTTCTACACGCTCGCCTCGTGGGGCCTCGTCATGGCCTGGGGCCCCGACCACGCCGTCGACGTCGCCGCCGCCGACCCGGGCGGGATGATCCTGACGACGACCGCGAAATACCTGGGCACGGCCGGCGAGGTGATCATCAACGTCCTCCTGATCACCAGCATGTTCGCCTGCGTGCTCAGCTTCCACAACGTCATCACGCGCTACCAGCACACGATGGCGAACGCCGGCCTGCTGCCCGGCGCCGTGGGCGCCGTGCACGCACGGCACCTGTCCCCGCACCTGTCGTCGCTCCTGCAGTCGGCCACCACCGTGGCGCTGGTCGCCGTGTTCGCGCTGGCCGGCCTGGACCCGGTGCTGGAGGTCTTCACCTGGTTCGCCGGCGTCTCCACGCTCGCCATCGCGATCCTCATGGCGGTCACGAGCCTGGCGATCATCGTCTGGTTCCGCCGCACCCGACAGGACGCGCGGGCCTGGAACACCGTGGTCGCGCCGGCGCTCGGCCTCGTCGGCCTGGTCGGCTCCGCGGTCGCGATCGTCGCGTACTTCCCGCTCCTGGTGGGCGACGTCGACGCCGCCGGAAACCAGCGGTTCGGCGCGACCAGTGCCGTCCTGCTCGCCGTCATCGTGCTCAGCCCCGTCGCCGGATGGGTGCAAGCGGTAGTCCTGCGCCGCCGTCGGCCCGAGACCTACGCCCGCATCACCGAGGCCATCGGCTGACGCCGGGCCTTCGAGAGGAGAACACCATGACTGCCACGCACACCATCGCCCCGACCTCCACCACCACCCATCCGCTGGCCAC
Organism: Promicromonospora panici; assembly: GCF_900608595.1. Taxonomy (GTDB): domain Bacteria; phylum Actinomycetota; class Actinomycetes; order Actinomycetales; family Cellulomonadaceae; genus Promicromonospora; species Promicromonospora panici. The sequence continues at coordinate 155,311 of NZ_UWYY01000004.1, forward strand.
CCTGTCCGCCGACGAGATCACGGCCGCGGCCGCCGCCGTCGGAACTGCGGGCCTGGTGGAGGAGACCACGCGCTTCGTCTACGTCGGGCTGCTCGAGGCGCCCAAGGCCGCCGTCCTGGCTTGGGAGGCCGGCTCTGGAGCCTTGCCGCCCCGGCAGGTGCGGGTCCAGCTCCTGGACCTGGCCACCGGCGTCCAGCACGACGTCGTCGTGGACGTGACCGCGGGTGTCCTCGTGTCCCAGGACGTGCTCGACACCGCCGAGGTGGGCCAGCTCGCGATCCTCGACGAGGAGTTCGAGATAGTTCCCGAGATCGTCGCCGCATCGCCCGAGTGGCTGGCCGCCCTGGCCGAGCGCGGCCTGGACCCCGACACGGTCGTCACGGTGCCGCTGTCGGCGGGCGTCTTCGGCTACGAGGACGAGGTCGGCAAGCGGATGGCCCGCGTCTTCGGGTTCCGCCAGGACCACGCGGCCGACCACCCGTGGGCGCACCCCGTCGACGGCCTGGTCGCGTACGTGAACCTCACGACGCGCGAGGTCACGCGCGTGATCGACCACGCCGTCGTGCCCGTGCCCGCCGAGCACGGCAACTACACCCGGCCCGACCTGGCGGGCCCGCCCCGCACCACCCTCAAGCCGATCGAGATCACGCAGCCGGAGGGCCCGTCCTTCCAGGTGTCCGACGACGGCCTGCTGACGTGGGAGGGCTGGCAGGTGCGGGTTTCGTTCGACGCGCGCGAAGGTCTGGTGCTGCACCGCATCTCGATCGACGACGCGGGCGAGCAGCGTTCGGTGGCCTACCGGGCGTCGATCTCCGAGATGATCGTGCCCTACGCCGACCCGTCCCCCACCCGGTTCTGGCAGAACTACTTCGACACCGGCGAGTACCTGTTCGGCCGGTACGTGAACTCGCTGGAGCTCGGCTGCGACTGCCTGGGCGAGATCCGCTACCTCGACGCCGTCCTCGCCGACGAGCAGGGCCGGCCCCGGGTCGTCGAGAACGGCATCTGCCTGCACGAGGAGGACTACGGGGTGCTGTGGAAGCACTCCGACATCTTCACCGGGATCAACGAGACGCGGCGCCAGCGCCGCATGGTCATCTCGTTCTTCACCACCGTGGGCAACTACGACTACGGCTTCTACTGGTACCTGTACCTGGACGGCACCATCGAGTGCGAGGCCAAGCTGACCGGCTTCCTGTTCTCCTCGGCCTACCCGGGTCCCGGGCCGGACGGCGAGCCGTACCCGTACGCGTCCGAGGTCGCCCCCGGCCTGGGCGCTCCTTACCACCAGCACCTGTTCTCGGCCCGGCTCGACCTGGACGTGGACGGCACGGCCAACGCCGTCGACGAGGTGGAGGCCGTGCGCGTACCGACGGGCGAGGGCAACCCGTTCGGCAACGCGTTCACCGCCAGGCGCACGCGCCTGACCTCCGAGGCCGACGCCGCGCGGCGGGCCGACGGGTCAGTAGGCCGCACCTGGCACATCAGCTCGACCGAGCGCACCAACCGTCTCGGGCGCCCGACGGCGTACGTGCTGCAAGCCCAGGACACCCCGACCCTCCTGGCCGCCGACGACTCCTCGGTCGCGTCGCGCGCCGCGTTCGCCACCCAGCACGTGTGGGTCACGCAGTTCGCCGACGACGAGCGGTATGCCGCGGGCACGTACGTCAACCAGCACGCCGGCGGCGGCGGACTGCCCGCGTGGCAGGCCCAGGACCGGCCGCTGGACGGGCAGGACGTCGTGCTCTGGCACACCTTCGGCCTCACGCACTTCCCGCGGCCGGAGGACTGGCCGGTGATGCCCGTGGACTACGCGAGCTTCAAGCTCGCGCCCTACGGGTTCTTCGACCGCAACCCCACGCTGAACGTGCCCGCGTCCGCCTCGGCGCACTGCGAGCCGGCGGCAGGGGCCGCGTCCGCGGACCGGTGCTGCGGCGGGGCGCACGGCGGCGAGCCGTGCCAACACCAGCACGGCGCGTGAGCGCGGCGGTGCTCCACGCCCTCGCCCTCGGGCCGGCGGTGCTCGCGGTCGCGTGCACCCCGGCCCGCGGCCGGGGCGGCCGCGTCGCCCTCACGACGGGGCTGCTCATGCTCGTCGCGATGGCTGACCTGGCACTCGTCCCCGGCGGGCTGCCCGGCCTGGCCTGGACCGCGGTGCTCCTCGCGGCCGCGGTAGTGCTGGCCGGGACACTGCGGCACGCGCCGGATGCCGGCGCGGGCTGCCGCGGGCACGTGCTGCACGTGGGCTGCCTGCTCGCGATGGCGACCCTCACCGCGGCGATGGCCGGGCCGGCGGCCGGCGAGCCGGCCGCGGCGGTGCGGCACCACACGACCGGCGCCGACACCCTCACGGTGCTCGGGCTGAGCGCGGCCGCCGCCTTCGTCGTCGCGAGCTGCGTGGCCGCAGCCGGTGCCGGACCGCGGACGGCCGACCGCGTGGGTGCCCTGGCCGGCGCGGGTTCGGTGGCGCTCATGGCGGCCGCCGTCGTGGCCTGAGGACGGTCTACCCGGTCTTGCGGCGGGACTTCTTCGGCTCGGCGCGGGACTTCTTCGACTCCGCGACGCTGCGCTTGAGCGCCTCCATCAGGTCGACGACCTCGGCGCCCTCGCCCGCCTCCTCGGCCGCCTCGCCGAACGTCGCCGCGGTGTCGATGGCCTCGCCGGCCTCCAGCTTGGCGTCGACAAGCTTGCGGAGCTGCACCTGGTACTCGTCCTCGTAGTCCTCGGGCGTGAAGTCGGCCTCGAAGCTGCTGACGAGCTGGGACGACATCGCAAGCTCCTTGTCGGTGACCTTCGCGGGCTCGTCCAGGGAGGGGAACGCGGCCTCGCGGATCTCGTCGGCCCACAGGAGGGTCTGCAGCACGAGCACCTCCTCGCGAACGCGCAGAGCCGCCAGCCGGGTGCGCTGCCTGAGCGCGAACTTCACGACGGCGGTGCGGTCGGTCTCCTCCAGCGTGCGGCGCAACAGCACGTACGCCTTCGTGGACTTGGAGTCGGGCTCGAGGTAGTACGTGCGGTCGAACATGATCGGGTCGATCTGCTCACTGGGCACGAACTCGACGACGGAGATCTCGCGGTCGCGCTCGGCGGGCAGCTCAGCCAGGTCCTTCTTGGTGAGCACCACTGTGCGCTCGCCGTCGTCATAGGCGCGGTCGATGTGCTCGTACGGCACCACCTCGCCGTCCACCTCGCACACGCGCTTGTACCGGATACGTCCGCCGTCGGCGTCGTGCACCTGGTGCAGCGGCACGTCGTGGTCCTCGGTCGCGCTGTACAGCTTGACCGGAACGTTGACGAGGCCGAAGGTCACGGCACCCTTCCAGATCGCCCTCATCCTTCTATAGTGCGCCCCAAGCGCACTACATGCCCAGGTTTTCGGTCTGGGCCGACGGACCGGGAAACCCCGGGCTGCGTCAGAGACCCGCGCGGTCCAGCTTCGCGCAGAGCTCCGCGTTGGTGGGCTCCACGAGCTGCTCACCGTCCGGGAAGACCAGCACCGGGATGGTCTTTCGCCCGGTCAGCGCCTCGGCCTCGTCGGCACGGGCGGGCTGTGCGGCGAGGTCGACGTAGACGTAGTCCACGCGGCGGACGTCGAGCACCGCCTTGCTGCGGCGGCAGTCGCGGCACCACTCGGCGCCGTAGACGGTGAGCTGTTCAGGTCGGGCGATCGACGAGACGCTGCCGGCGGTCGCCCGGGGCGCTGCGAACGCGTCGATCGCGTAGTCATCCGAAATCACTCGCGCGAGCCTAGCGGAGCCGGCACCGCGGCAACGACCACGTCCACGTGATCTCTGCGACCCCTGGGCACGGGAACGCGACCGGCGGCACGATGGTGTGATGGCGTCCACGCAACAGACGGTCAGTGTCGACGGGCATCGCCTGCGCCTGAGCAACCTCGACAAGGTCCTGTACCCGGCGTCGGGCACCACCAAGGGCGAGGTGCTGCACTACCTGACGCAGGTCGCGTCCGTGCTCCTGCCGCACGCCGCCAACCGCCCGGCGACGCGCAAGCGGTGGCCCGACGGCACGGGCGGGCAGATGTTCTTCCAGAAGAACCTCGACGCCTCCACCCCGAGCTGGGTCAAGCGCCGCAAGATCCAGCACAAGACCTCGGCCAACGACTACGTGCTGGTCAACGATCTCGCGACCCTGACCTGGCTGGGCCAGACGGCGACCCTCGAGCTGCACACGCCGCAGTGGCAGTTCGGCCGCACGGGGGCACACCTCGACCCGGACCGCCTCGTGCTGGACCTCGACCCCGGCCCCGGTGCGGGCCTGCCCGAGTGCGCGCAGGTGGCCCGGTGGGCGCGCGAGATCCTGCAGGGCATGGGTCTGGAGCCGTTCCCGGTGACGTCCGGCTCGAAGGGCATCCACCTGTACGCGGCGCTCGGCAAGGCGCAGGACACCCGCCTCGACTCCGACGCCGTGTCCGCCGTCGCGCACGAGCTCGCCCGCTACCTCGAGGCCGAGCATCCCGACCTCGTCGTCAGCGACATGAGCAAGAAGCTGCGGCCGGGCAAGGTCCTGGTCGACTGGTCGCAGAACAACGCGAACAAGACCACTATCGCCCCCTACTCCCTGCGCGGGCGCGACCGGCCGTGGGTGGCCGCGCCCCGCACTTGGGAGGAGCTGGAGGACCCGGACCTCGCCCAGCTCGACGCCGACCAGGTGGTCGCCCGCATCGAGGCCGACGGCGACCTCCTCGCCCCGCTCCTGGAGGGGCACCTCTCGGCCCTGGAGCCGACGCCGGAACGCCTGGCCACCTTCGAGAAGCTGGGGACCTATCGGTCCAAGCGCGATCCCGCCAAGACCCCAGAGCCGTTCGGTCCTGACGCCGAGGCCGACCACGCGGCGGACGCCGGGGCCGAGCCCACCTTCGTCATCCAGGAGCACCACGCCCGGCGCCTCCACTGGGACTTCCGCCTGGAGCACGACGGCGTGCTCGTCAGCTGGGCGCTCCCCCGCGGCGAGCCCACCGACCCGGCCAAGAACCACCTCGCCGTGCAGACGGAGGACCACCCGCTGGAGTACGGCTCCTTCGAGGGCACCATCCCGGGCGGCGAGTACGGCGCGGGCGAGGTCACGATCTGGGATTCCGGCACCTACGACCTGGAGAAGTGGCGGGACGACGAAGTGATCGTCACGCTCCGTTCCGCTCAGCGCGGGACCCGCCGCCTTGCCCTGATCCGCACGGGCGGCCGCGACGGCGACGCGGAGAACAACTGGCTCATCCACCTGACCAAGTCCCAACCAGGCTCCCCCAAACCGTTGAGTGCTGGATCTTCGCCCCCTCCAAGGGCGAATCAGGAGCGAAAAGCCAGCACTCAGCGGGTGTGGCGGGCGATGCTCGCCACTTCCGCCTCGGCCGGCGAGCTGTACGACCCGGACCAGTGGATGTTCGAGATGAAGTGGGACGGGTTCCGCGCTCTCGTCCACGTCCCCGACACCGAGACCGTGCGCCTGGTCAGCCGCTCCGGCCAGGACCTCACGGTCACGTTCCCCGAGCTGCGGGCACTCGCGGGCCAGGTGGATCCCGCCCGCCTCCCCGTGGTGCTCGACGGCGAGATCGTCGCCCTCGACCGCGACGGCCGCCCCGACTTCCGGCGCCTCCAGCTGCGCGCCAACCTCCGCAAGGAGCGCGACGTCGCACGCGCCCGGGCCCGCGTCGAGGTGGACCTCATGCTCTTCGACGTCCTGCAGGTCGAGGGCGACGACGTCACCGACCGCCCGTACGCCGAGCGGCGCGAGCTGCTCGAGTCCCTCGTCACACCGCACGCCCCCGTGCACGTGCCGCCCGCGTTCGACGGCGACCTCGACGCCGCCCTGCGCACCTCGCGGACCCTGCGGCTGGAGGGTGTCGTCGCGAAGCGCCGTACCTCCACCTATGCGGGACGACGCTCCCGGGAGTGGCTCAAGATCAAGCACAGCGCCATGCAGGAGGTGGTCATCGTGGGCTGGCGGCCGGGCCATTCGAACGCCTCGGTGATGGGCTCCCTGCTCATGGCCGTCCCGGACCACGGGGCGGACGGCGACGGCCTGCGCTACGTCGGGCGGGTCGGGACGGGCTTCACCGAGCGGGAGCGCCGGGAGATCACCGCGCAGCTACGAGGTATGACGCGCAAGGCGCCCGCCGCGTTCGGCATCCCGGCGGAAGACGCGTCGGACGCCCAGTGGGTGACGCCCAAGCTGGTGGGCGAGGTGACGTACGCCGACTGGGCCGAGGGCAGCGGCGGCGCGTCGGGCGAGCGGCGCATGCGGCACTCCGTCTGGCGCGGCTGGCGCCCGGACAAGTCGCCCGACGACGTCGAGGTGGAGCTGCCCGGTCAGGTCTGACCGCTTGGCACACTTTTAGTGCCATTCCCCCCGTTCTGCGGCCTACGGACGTACCGTGTTGTCGACGGACGGAGGACACAGATGTTCAGCCACCCCAGGCGTCTGGCCGCATCGACGGCCATCCTGGCCGCGCTCGCGCTGGTCACGGCCCCGGCGATCGCCGTCGCCGTACCCGGTACGGCCCCCGGCGGCTCCACCGCACGGCAGCTCACCCACGGGCTGCGCGACCCCTTCCCCCAGATCAAGCTCCCGGACCGCATCAACCTGCCCGACGGCTTCCAGCCCGAGGGCATCACGACGGCCGGCCCGGTCGCGTGGTTCGGCTCGCTGGCCGACGGCGACATCTACCGCGCCGACCTGCTGAAGGGCGATGGCGAGGTGATCGACCAGGGCCCGGGCACGCCGTCGGTGGGACTCACCGTGGACGCGCGCGGCCGCCTGTTCGTCGCGGGCGGCACCGGCGGCGACGCGCGCGTCGTCGACGGACGCTCGGGCGAGGTCCTGGAGACCTACGAGCTCGGCGGCGCGTTCGTGAACGACGTCGTTCTCACCGACGACTACGCCTACTTCACCGACTCCCAGCGCCCGGTGGTCCACCGCATCCACCTGGGGCCGGGCGGCAGGCCCACCAACACCTTCGACGAGCTGGCCCTGCACGGCGACTGGGAGCAGGTCGACGGGTTCAACGCGAACGGCATCACGACGTCGCCCGACGGCAAGGCTCTCCTGGTGGTGAACTCGACGACCGGCGGCCTGTTCCGGGTGGACCCGGACGACGGGCACGCCGACCGGGTGGACCTCGCCGACGCCGAGCTCACGAACGGCGACGGGATGCTGCGGGTCGGCCGCACGCTCTACGTCGCGCAGAACACGCAGAACCAGGTCGCGACGGTGCGGCTCGACCGGGCGGCGTCCGAGGGGACGGTGGTGCAGACCCGGACCAGCGACGACTTCGACACGCCCACCACGATCGCGCGCTTCGCCGGCGCGCTGTACCTGCCCAACGCCCGGTTCACGACGACGCCGCAGGACGACACGGAGTACTGGGTCACGCGCCTGCCGCTGCACTGATCCGGACCGCGCCGCCGCACCCGTCCGGCGCACACGGAATACCCGCGTGCGCCGGGCGTTGTCGCTCGCATGCGAGCAATCACCTATTCGGAGTTCGGCGGCGCCGACGTCCTCGAGCTCACCGACCAGCCCGACCCGCACATCGGCCCCGACACCGTGGTGGTCCGCGTGAAGGCCGCCTCGGTGAACCCGGTTGACTGGAAGATCCGCGAGGGGCGGCTGCAGGGCCTGATCGACGTGCAGCTGCCCGCGATCCCGGGCTGGGACGTGGCGGGCGTCGTCGAGCAGGTCGGCCTGGACACCCCCGAGTTCCGGGCGGGTGACGAGGTCTACGGCTACGTGCGCAAGGACACCGTGCAGGGCGGCACGTTCGCCGAGCTGGTCGCCGCGCCCGTACGCACCCTGGCCCGCAAGCCGGCGTCGCTGAGCTTCGAGGAGGCGGCGGCGGTGCCGCTCGCGGGCCTCACCGCCTACGAGGCGATACAGCGGTCCGGCGTCAAGGCGGGCCAGACCGTGCTGGTGCACGCGGCGGCCGGCGGCGTCGGCGCGTTCGCCGTGCAGATCGCCCGGGCGCTGGGCGCGCGCGTGATCGGTACCGCGAGCGAGGCGAACCACGAGTTCCTGCGTGGCCTCGGGGCCGAGCCCGTCACCTACGGCGACGGCCTTGCCGACCGGGTTCGCGCGATCGCGCCCGGCGGCGTCGACGTCGCCCTCGACTTCGCCGGTGGCGGCTCGGTCGCCGTCAGCGCCGAGCTCCTGGCCGACGGCGGCGCCATCACCTCGATCGCCGACCCGACGGCCCGCACGGAGCACGGCGGGCAGTACGTGTGGGTGCGCCCGTCCGTGTCGGGTCTCGACGCGCTCACCGCCCTGTTCGACGCCGGCCAGCTGTCCGTCGAGATCGCCGAGGTCTTCGACCTGGCCGAGGCCGCGGCCGCGCACCGGGCCAGCGCCACGGGCCACACTCGCGGCAAGTTGGTGGTCCGGGTCTAACAGGCGGGTCCGGCATGGTCGGCAAGACGTCAGGTGATCGGCACCTCGGAATGCCGATGACCTGACATTCTGCCGACCACCCGCGAGCATGCCGGGCTCAGCCCGGGGAAGAGCGGCCGTGGCGCCAGTAGCCCACGAAGTCCACGTGCGTCTTGGGTACCCCACGCTCCCCCACCAGGTGCCGCCGCGCGCCCGTGGCCAGCGCCGACTCGCCGATCGCGAACGCGTAAACCTCGGGGCCGTACCCCGCCAGGTCCAGGCCGCGCAGCGCGGTGAGCGCCGCCTGCCCCGGGACGGCGTGCGGGTCGGCGTCGGACCGCACCACCCACCGGAGCTCGACGCCGGACGGCGTCCGGAACTCCTGCCGGTCCCCGGCCGTGGGTACCTCGACAACCGCGACGCCGCGGGCGTCCTTCGGGAGGGACTCGCAGATGCCGGCGACGGCGGGCAGCCCGGACTCGTCGGCGACCAGGAGCGTCCAGTCGTGCGCGTGCCGCGGGTTGTAGGTGACGCCCTGGTCGAGCACCCCGACGCGCATGCCCCGGTCGGCGGCCTCGGCGAACCCGGCGCCCGGCCCGGAGCCGTGTGCGTCGTCCGCGGCCGGGTCGGCAGGGCTCGCATGGAGCACGAAGTCGACGTCGATCTCGTTCAGGTCGGGCCGCGCGGAGCGGACGGTGTAGTTGCGCACCCACGGCCGCCGGGGCTTCGGGGTGGCGAGGTACTCGGCGTACCAGAGCCCTGACGCGCGCGTCGGCAGGCGCAGCATGTCCTGGCCCGCACGGGGCAGGAAGAGGCGGAACCACTGGTCGTACCCGGTCGGCGTGAACCGGGCGAACTCCTCACCGCCGAGGGTCACCCGGACCATGTTCGGCGTGATCCGCTTGGCGTTGACGACCTCGGCCAGCACCACGTGCGGATCGACCGCTTTGCGCCCCTTGTATGCCATGCACTGAGGTTAGGCACACCTAAGTCGGTTTGACGAGGGTCTCGTTCGGATCTGCCCCGCGCACGTTCCGGACACCCACCAGGGAGAGCACCCCGCCGAGGAAGAGCAGGGCCGCCGTCACGACGAGCGCCCGGTGGAACGAGGCGACGTCGAGCACGCCGCCGGTGATGATTCCCGCGAACGCCACGGTCACCAGCCCGGCCACACGTGCCACCGCGTTGTTGACCGCGGAGCCGATGCCGGCGTCGTGCGTCGGGACGGCGCCGAGGATGGCCGCCGTCAGCGGCGCCACGGTGATCGCGAGGCCGAGCCCGAACACGAGCTGGCCGGGGAGCACCTGCGTGGGGTAGAAGGCGGTCTCGTCCATCACGAGCATGAGGAGGAATCCCACCCCGGCCACTATCGGCCCCACCGACATGAACAGCCGCGACCCGTACCGGCCCGAGAGGGTGCCGAACCATGCGGACAGCGCGATCATCGCGAACGTCGTCGGCAGCTGCGCCACCCCTGACCACGTGGCGGAGTACCCGGCGACCTGCTGCAGGAAAAGCGTCAGCATGAAACCGCCCAGCGAGAACGCCCCGTAGATCGCGAAGGTCGCCAGGTTGCCCCACGCGAAGTTCCCCGACTGGAACAGGCGCAGCGGCAGCATCGGGTCCGCCGCCCGACGCTCGTACAGCACGAACCCCACCAGCATCGCAGCCCCCGCGACGATGGACACCAGGATGACGGGCGAGGTCCACCCGAGCCGCTCGCCCTCGATGAGCCCGAACACCACCCCCGCGAGTCCGAACGCCGCCAGCGCGGCACCCGGGATGTCGATCCGCCGGCCGGGTTCGCCCTCCGCGGCCGGCACGCCACGCAGCAGCCAGAGGGTCAGGGCGATGACGGGCACGTTGATCCAGAACACCCAGCGCCACGACACGAAGTCGACCAGCATGCCGCCGATGAACGGGCCGACGATCATCGCGGCGGTCGTCCACGAGGTCCACCGGCCGATCGCACGGGCCTGCGCCTCGCCACTGAACGTCGCCACGATCAGGGCGAGCGAGCTCGGCACCAGCAGCGCGCCCGCGACACCCTGCAGCGCGCGGGCGATCACCAGGACGGGGCCGGTCGGCGCGAGTGCGCACAGCACCGAGGCGGCGGCGAACCCGACGAGACCGGCCGCCAGCACCCGGCGGCGCCCGTAGACGTCCGACACCGAGCCGGCCACGAGCATCAGCGCGCCGAGGGTCACCAGGTACGCGTCGACCACCCACTGCTGCAGGGCCAGCCCCTCGGCACCCGGGCCGCCGAGCTCGCGCGCGATCGCGGGCAGCGCGACGCTCACCACCGTGCCGTCGAGGAACGACACGAAGGAGCCGAGGATGGCGACGAGGAGCACTCGTCTCTGGAGCGTGGTCACGGGCACACGCTATGCCCAGCGACCGACACTCGCCCCGCCTTCCGCAGTCTGCTTCGTCCTGGACCGAATGTCCGGCACGATCGGTTCATGGACCTGACGATCCGGCCCGCGACCGGCGACGACGCGGCCGTCTGCGCGGACATCTACGGTTTCTACGTGCGGCACACCCACATCAGCTTCGAGTCCGAGCCGCCGGGGACCGAGGAGATGGCGCACCGCATCGCGAGCTCTTCGGCCCACCACGCGTGGCTGGTCGCGCAGGAGGCGTGCGACGACGTCGTCGGATTCGCCTACGCCGCGCCGTACTCGTCGCGCGAGGCGTACCGCTGGGCCGCCGAGTCCAGCGTGTACCTGGAGGCGGGCCGACGCCGGACCGGGGCGGGCCGGGCGCTGTACGAGGCCCTCTTCGAGCGGCTCGCCGAACGCGGCTACCGCCGTCTGGTGGCCGGCCTCGCCCTGCCGAACGACGCCAGCCTCGGCCTGCACGTCTCGCTGGGGTTCGAGGTGGTGGGCACGTTCCGCCGGATCGGGTGGAAGCACGGCCAGTGGCGCGACGTCATGCGCCTGCAGAAGGACCTCGCGCCCGGCCTCGGCGCCGCGCCGCCCACGGGAGAGCCCGCCTGACCAGGCAGCCCTGGCCACGGAGCCCTGCCGCGGGGTCCGGCTGAACTACCCGCTCGACCGACCGCCGTCAATTCCGCGCTGCGATCATCACGTCCGGCCGGTCCACGGCAGGATCCGTCCATGGACAGCATCGTCCGCGTCGCGACACCAGACGACGCCGCAGCCTGCGCCGGGATCTACGCCCCCTTCGTCGCCGACTCGGCGGCGACCTTCGAGACCAACCCGCCGGACGCGCGCGAGATGACGCGCCGCATCGAGCGGTTCTTCGGCCGGGAGACCTGGCTCGTGCTCGAGCGGGACGGCGTGGTGGCCGGCTTCGCCTACGCCAAGCCGTTCGCCGACCGCCCCACGTTCCGCTGGACGCTCGAGACCAACGTCTACGTCGCGGCCGACCACCAGCGCACCGGTGGCGGACGCCTGCTCTACGACACCCTGCTGACACGGCTGGCCCGCCGCGGCTACCACCGCGCCGTCGCCAGCATCGTGCTGCCGAACGATCCAGCGGTCGCGCTGCACGAGGCGGCCGGCTTCCGCCGGGCCGGCACCTTCGAGAAGATCGGCTGGAAGCTCGGCCAGTGGCACGACGCCGTGCTCTTCCAGCGCGACCTCGTGCCCGACGACGGGATCACCCCCGGAGACCGCACCGCCGACGGCGAGCTACCGGGCCTGCTCACGCCCGAGCCGCTCGAGGTCACGCGCACGCCCCTGCTCCGCCCCCACCCGGCTGAGGACCAGGTCGCCTACTTCGGCGACTGATCCCCGCCCACGGGCTCGCGGGCACCCGGTCACGTTTCGGGCTCGCAGGCGTGCCCTCCCGTTGCCTATGGTCGTCCGCATGAGCCTCACCGTGCGCCGCGTCGAGTACACCGACCAGCCGGAATACACGCGACTGGGCGGCGAGGCGTTCGGCACCCCCGCGGGCGGCCGCCCGGCCCCCACCCGCGAGGAGTGGGACGCGGCGGGCTTCCGCGAGTGGGGCACGTTCGACGACGGGGACCTGACCGCCCGCCTGCGCGTCTATGGCTTCACGTCGTGGTTCCACGGCGCGCAGGTCCCGACTGCGGGCGTGGCCGGGGTCGCGGTCGCGCCTGAACGGCGTGGCTCGGGTCACCTGGCGCGCCTCTTCGGCGCCGCCCTCGACGAGGCGCGCGACCGCGGGGAGGTCATCTCCACCCTGTTCCCGACGGCGCCCGGCATCTACCGCGGGCTCGGCTACGACGTGGTCGGCTCGTTCGACGACGTCGACGTCCCGCTGCAGAACCTGAGCCGCGTGGCGGCGCCCGACGGCGTGGTCACCCGCCGGGCGAGCGTCGCCGACTACGACGCGGTGGTCGCCGTCCACCGCGCGTGGGCCGCCGCCCAGAACGGGCCCGTCTCGCGGGCGGAGAAGCCGTTCTGGACCCCGCCGGAGAAGTTCTTCGCCGACTACACGGGCGTCACGCTGGCCGTCGACGGCTCGGGCGACGTCGTCGGCTTCGCGAGCTGGATCCGCGGCGAGGGGTACACGCCCGCCACCGCCGTCATGGAGGTCGACGACCTCATCGCCCTGACGCCCGGCGCCGCCCGTGCCCTGTGGCGCACCGTCGGCAGCTTCTCGTCGGTGGTCGGCACGGCGCGCGTGTCGACGTCGGGCCTGGACCCCGCGTGGCTGGTGCTGCCCGACCTGACCGCGACGGTGCACGCAGCCCACCCCTACATGCTGCGGATCCTGGACGTGGCCGGCGCGCTGGGCGGCGTGGAGTCGCCGCTCGAGGGGGCGCAGGTCCCGTTCGCGGTCCGCGGCGCGCGGGATCTCGCGGGCGCCTGGACCCTCACGGTGTCCGACGGCGTCACTCACCTCGCGCGCGACGCCGTCGCGATCGAGGACGCGCACCACGTGCGGCCGGTGCTGAGCCCGAACGGGCTGGCGCTGCTGTACGCGGGCGCCCAGTCCGCCGCGAACCTGCGAACGGCGGGCCACCTGACCGGCGCCCCCGGCCACGACGCCGTCCTGAGCGCCTTGTTCGCGGGCCGCCAGCTCCACGTCCGCGACTACTTCTGACCGCTCCTTGCTGTGGGCGCAGCCGTTGCGACCACCTGCCCGGTTCAGCCGCAACGGTCACGCCCACAACAAGAGCCCCATACTTGGGGCCGTGGATATTCCTGTCGCCTGGTCCGTCGTACTGATCGTCACCGCTCTGTGGAACCTGCTCATCTGGCCGCGGTTCCGGCAGCGCATCGTCGCCGATCCCCGGTCGCGCGACGCCGACGGCCGCGCCACGAAGTTCCTCACGGTGCACAGCGTCCTGATCGCGGTCTCGCTTGCCCTGGCCCTCGCGGTCGGCGTCCTGGGCATCGTCACCCTGCTCTGACACGTCGCGAGTTGTCGCCATACCTGGAGGTAGGTATGGTGCAGGGCATGACAACAGCCAGCACACGCGAACGCCTCATCGGCGCCGCGCAGGATCTCTTCGCCGTCCAGGGCGTCGGGGCCACGAGCCCGCGCGCGGTGCTGGCGGCCTCCGGCGTCGGGCAGGGCAGCCTCTACCACCACTTCCCCACCAAGCACGATCTCGCGGTCGCCGCCGTCGGGGCCACCGTGGACGACGCGCTCGCCCAGGCCATGCGCACGCTGGGCAGCGACTCCCCCGCCATCGAGCGCCTCGCCGCCTACCTCGAGCGGCCGCGCGACGCCTTGGCCGGCTGCAAGGTCGGGCGACACACCTCCGACCAGGCGGTGATGGACGACGACGGCCTGCGCGACGTCCTCAACGCCTACTTCGTGCGACTGCTCGGCGTCATCACCCAGATCTTCCGCGAGACCGGCCTGACCGACGACGTCGCCCGCGACCGCGCACACGCCGCCCTCGCGATCATCCAGGGCGGGTACGTCCTCGCCCGCGCCACACAGGACCCCGATGCACTCACCGCCGCCGTGCGCGGCTTCGTCGGCCTGCTGACCCAGAAGGAGACCACGTGACCTTCCGCGAGCGCCTGCGCGCGCTGCCCGCCTTCCCCCGGCCCGGGCTGCCGGACCTCGACACGGAGGCGGCCCCGTCGTCACCGCACGAGCTGTTCGCGACCTGGATGGACGAGGCGATCGACGCCGGTCTGCTGCTCCCGCACGCGGCGACGCTCTCGACCGCGGACGCCGCGGGGCACGTCCACGCCCGCGTCCTGCTCCTCAAGGATCTGACGGCGGACGGCTGGTGGTTCGCCTCGCAGTCGACGAGTCCGAAGGGCCGCGACCTGGCGGCGAACCCGCACGCCGCGATGACCTTTCTGTGGCCGGAGCTGGGCCGCCAGGTCAAGGTGACGGGCAGCGCGGCGTCGGCCGGGGTGGATGCGAGCCGGGCGGACTTCCTCGCGCGGTCCGACCTCTCGCGCGCCGTCGGCCTCGTGAATCACCAGAGCGAGCCGCTCTCCTCCATGGCGGAGTACGAGCGGGCGTTCGCCGAGGCGCTGCGCGCCGTCACCGCCGATCCCGAGCTGGTGGCCCCGGACTGGACCGCCTACGTGCTCGCCCCGACGGAGGTCGAGTTCTGGCAGGCGCCGGACGACGGCCCGCACGTCCGCCTGCTGTACCGGGCGGACGCCGACGGCTGGACCACCGGCCTGATGTGGCCCTGACGCCTGACACTTGCTGACCGATATCGCTCCGACGAAGGACAACCGTGACCACGAGCACCGCCCACGTCCCCCACGCCCTCGCCGACTCGGCGGCCGGGCTCGACGCCCTGCTGGACGCCGTCGGGCAGCTGACCGACGAGGACCTCGCCGGGCCGTCAGCCCTTGCGGGCTGGACCCGGGGGCACGTCCTGTCGCACGTCGCGGGAGTGGGCGGCGCGATGCTCGGCCAGGCGCGGGCCGCCGAACGCGGCGAGGTGGTCCCCGTCTACGCGAGCCAGGAGGCCCGAGACGAGGGGATCGAGGCCGGCTCCGGCCGTACCGTCGCCGAGCACCTGGCGGTGCTGGACGCCCTCCGCGACGACATGGCGCGGACCTGGCCCGAACCCGGCTCGTCGCTCTGGGACGCTCCGAGCGGGTACCGGGGCGGGCCGTTGTCGGGCTGCCTGCTCGGCTGGTGGCGCGAGGTGCGGATCCACTCGGTCGACGCGCTCGCCGGCACGTCCCGGCAGGTCGGGTACGAGACGTGGGACGACACCCTGTGCGCTCACCTGCGCGAGTTCCTGGCGGTACGGCTGCCCGACGGCGTGTCCGTGGACGGCGTCGCCGGCGACCCCCGCGACGTCACCGCGTGGCTGGCCGGGCGCGTCCCGGTGACGCCGCTGCGGGGCGACCTGCCCGAGCTGGGGCCCTGGCCGTCAGCGCTCCCGGCGAGGTGAACGCGTGGTGAAGGCGGCGCGGACGACGCGAGTGAGGGAGGTCACGGAACACAGCGCGTGATTCATGCCACAGCGCTCGTTCCGCTTTTCACAAGCCCGCTAATGTTCTTGACGTGACTTCTTACCTCCAGACAGCCCCGCGTCCCTCCGAAGAGGTCGACGTCGCGCTGATCGGCGGAGGGATCATGAGCGCCACCCTCGGCGCGCTGCTCACGATCCTCGAGCCGACCTGGCGAATCGGAATCTACGAGCGTCTCGACCAGGTGGCACTCGAGTCGTCGAACCCGTGGAACAACGCGGGTACCGGCCACTCCGCACTCTGCGAGCTGAACTACACGCCGGAGCGCAAGGACGGCTCCGTCGACATCTCCAAGGCGGTGACGATCAACGAGCAGTTCCACACCTCACGCGAGTTCTGGAACCACCTGCTCACCGCCGGCCTGATGGAGGGCACCGACTTCATCAACGTCACCCCGCACATGACGTTCGTGCGCGGGGCTGACAACGTGGACTTCCTGCGCCGCCGGTACGAGGCGCTGAGCGTGCACCCGCTGTTCAGCGACATGGAGTTCAGCTCGGACCCTGCCGTCATCGGGCAGTGGGCCCCTCTGATGACCCTGGAGCGCGACGCCGACGAGCCGATCGCCGCGACGCGCGCCGCCGCCGGCACCGACGTCGACTTCGGCTCGCTCACCAAGAAGCTGGTCGACTTCGCCACCGCGCACAACACCGAGCTGCACCTGAACCACGAGGTCCGCGGACTGAAGAAGCTGCGTGACGGCCGCTGGCGTCTGAGCCTGCGCGACCGCTCCTGGAACGCCGGGACCCGGCGTCGCACTGTCACGGCCAAGTTCGTCTTCGTCGGCGCGGGCGGTGGCGCGCTGCCGCTGCTCCAGGCGTCGGGCATCAAGGAGGCGCGCGGTTACGGCGGTTTCCCGATCTCGGGCGAGTTCCTGCGCACCTCGTCGCCGGAGATCGTGGCCCAGCACAACGCCAAGGTGTACGGCAAGGCTGACGTCGGCGCCCCGCCCATGTCCGTGCCGCACCTGGACACGCGCATCGTGGACGGCAAGAGCTACCTCATGTTCGGCCCGTACGCCGGGTTCAGCCCCAAGTACCTCAAGAAGGGCAAGTACCTGGGCCTGATCACGTCGCTGCGCCACCACAACCTGTTCTCGATGCTCGGCGCGGGCGTGAAGAACCTCGACCTCAGCGCCTACCTGGTGGGTCAGGTCGCCGCCGCGCCGGAGACCAAGTTCCACGAGCTGCAGCGGTTCATGCCGACGGCGCAGCCCGGGGACTGGGAGAAGATCACCGCCGGCCAGCGCGTCCAGGTCATCAAGTGGGTCAAGGGCAAGGGTGGTGTGCTGGAGTTCGGCACCGAGGTCGTCGCGGCCCAGGACGGCTCCATCGCCGGCCTGCTGGGCGCGTCCCCCGGCGCCTCGACCGCCGTCGCCGCCATGACCGGCCTGCTGGAGCGCTGCTTCCCCGCCAAGTACGACGAGTGGAAGCCGCAGCTCACCTCGATGATGCCGAGCCTCGGCGGCGGCGTCGACTACGACACCGCGGAGCTCACGCGGCACGCGGAGAGGGTGACTGCGGGCGCCTGACCGGCCCCAGCCGCTTGACCGGAACGTAAGATCCCGCACTCATCGGGCTCCTGCGCTCGCTCAGACCGCGGCCAGCTCTCCCAGCCGGGCGGTCCAGCGGTCCAGCAGCGCGTCCACCGTTCCGACGGCGGTCGCGGTACGCGGCATGCGCGCCCGCACCGAGATCCCATCGTCGGTGCGGGACACCCACAGCTGAAGGTCGTCGGCCCGGGTGGCCGCCGACACGTGGTGCGCCCGCCGTCCGGCGTTCGCGGCGTGCCCCGGCAGCCGCCGGTAGTCGAGGTAGGACACCTGGAAGATGTCCACCCGCGGGAACCGCAGCGGCTGGGGCAGCGACTCCGCCACCTGTTCGAGGGGCACTGCGGACAGTTCGCGCGCGGCCCGCACGGCCTTGCCGGTGGCGGCGAGTGCCGTGTCGGTCACGGTGTTGGCACCTGCGGTGACGTCGACCTCGACGCGCAGCGGCACCGTTGTGGTGTGCCAGCCCACGGCCCGGCGCGCGGCGGCGTCGGCCCGGGTGTGCACCGGCAGGAGCGTCTCCAGGACGGCGGGGCCGCCCAGATCCGCGACAGCTCGGGCGAGCGTCGCCAGCACCGCGGCCGACGTCGACGCACCGGCCGACCTGGCGCGCGCGGCGACGGCGTCGGTGGCGACTGCGTCGACCAAGGAGTGCAGCACTGTCCGCTGCGGTACCCGCTCGCCGTCGGGCACGCCGAGCGGCAGCGGGAACGTAGGCAGCGCCCAGCCCCGGTCGTGCAGGAAGCCGTGCCAGGTCGCGAGCCGCGGGTCGTCGGCGCCGACGGGTTCCGGCGTGACCGACAGGGCTTCCGGCTCGGCCACCCGTGGAACGTCCCGGTCGATCGTGGCCAGAGCCGCTTCCGGCTCAGGTGCCACCAGGAGGGCCGTGCCGCCCGCCGGCAGAGCCGCGCCCGCCAGGGCCGCGCCCGCCAGGGCCGCGCCCGCCGGAGCCGCACCCGCCAGGGCCGGCACGGCCCACGCGGCCGGGGCGACGACGCGCAGACCCGCCGCGCGCCCGGCCCGCTGCTCGGCATAGCGCGCGGCCAGCTCGTCGACGACGACGGTGGTCGACCAGGCGTCGGTGTGCAGGTGGTCCATGCCGAAAACGATCGTGGACCGGTCCGGGCGGCCGATCGCGGCCGGCAGGAACGCCGGGTACCCGAACGGCGCGCACCGCCGGCCGAGCTCGGCCACCAGGTGCTCGCGGGTGGCCTCGACGGTGCGGGTGAGCGGACCGTCGTCGCGCCGCCAGACGAGCCCGGCGGGATCGTGCCGCACCAGGCCCACGCCGGCGGGGCCGACACCCGCGGAGCCCAGGGGACCGCGGACCGCCTCGACCAGCAGCCCGGCGTGCCCGGCCACGAGGTCGCGGAAGGCAGCCTCCAGTGCGTCGACGTCGACGGGGCCGTCGACGTCGAACGTGGCGGTGATCCACACGCTCGGCTCCCCCGTGGCCGCCCCGAGGAGGTGGTTGCGCTGGTTGTAACTCATCGGAGCCGGGGCAGGCGGGTGCACCGCACCCGGCAGGACGTCCCAGGTGACGACCCGGCCCGGCGCCGGCTCCCAGAGGTCAGCTGAGACGACCCGCACCGGTCGCCTCCAGATGCTCGACCCCGGCCGCACCGACCGTCGCAGCCGCCCCAGCCGCCCCGACCGTCGCCAGCACGCCGGCCGCCGCCTCGAACGTGGCGGTCAGCTCGGCGATGTAGCGGTCGGCGGCGGCCTGCGCCGCCGGGGTGTCCGGGGTCTGCATGACGAGGTACAGCCGCTCGTGGTCGCGGTTCACCCACAGCGACGCGTTGGCGGTGCGGCCCTCGCCCGTGAAGTGCAGGCCACGGTCGTAGGCAGGCCGCCCGACGCCGGGGAACCGGCGCAGGTCGAGGTAGCTGATGAGCTGCGGGCTGCCGAGGGAGGCCGGGTCGAGGACGCCGTCGGCCAGCATGACGCCGAGCGCCGCGTGCACGGGGACCGCCGCCACCTTCCTGGCCTGGCGGAACGCCGCGTTCGCGACGGGCAGGACGTCGGTGAAGGACGCCGGCACGCCGCCCTTCGCCACCGGGAACGTGACCGGCGCGAAGTTGCACAGCCAGCCCTGCGCGGTCTCGAACCCGGGCCCGCGCGAGCCGACGACCGTGACCCCGAACCAGTCGCCGGCGCCCGTCAGCCGGGCGTCGGTGAGCGCGATCGCGGCGAACACCGCGCCCGTGGAGCGGGCGCCGTGCTTGGCGGCCAGCTCGTCCAGCCGCGCGACGCCGTCGGCGTCGAGGAGGGTCATCGAGCGGATCTTCACCGGCGCCGTCTCCCCGGGCTCGAGGCCCAGGTCGAGCGCGAAGCGCGGCAGCCGGCCGTCGTGCGCCGTCACGGCGTCGACCCAGGCCCGGATCTCGGGGGCGTCCGGCGGGGTCGCCGCGGCGAGCGCGTGCTCGGCCCGCGCGTGGTCGAGGAACGAGCCCCCGGTCGCCGGGACGGCGTCCGGTCTCGACAGGCTCGACCCACGGAGCGGGCTCGCACCGTGGGCGAGCTCCTCCGCGTACAGCTCCTCCATCTCGCTGAGCACCATCAGCTGCGAGGCGCCGTCGGTGAACGCGTGGTCGCAGCCCCAGAACAGGCTGAACCCGTCGTCCCGCACGATGGCCCCGAGCGCGAACGGCGCCCACGAGTCGGGGCGGCAGGCGGCGTCGAAGGTCGCGTTGAGGTGCGTCGTCACCCACTCGTCCCACGGGAGGCCGGGCACCGGCGAGATCGCCGGGATGTCCACCACCTCGAAGCCGACCGCCTCCGCGGGTACCAGGTGCCGCACCGGGTCGCCCCCGGCGGCGCAGGCATCGACGTCGAACCAGGTGCGCAGGCCCTCGTGCCGCCGCACGAGCCGGGTCAGCGCCCGCGCCAGCGCGGCCGCGTCGAACGCGCCGTCGAGGTGCGTCGCGGTACCCGTCCAGGCGCGGTGCTTGCCGCCGGAAGCCCGGCGCGCCGCGTAGGCGCGCAGGTGGTCGCCCTGCAGGAACGACGGCGGGCCGGGTTCCACGGGGGCCGACGCCGCCGCGGCGAGCGCCTCCGCCGTGGGCCGCAGGTGCAGCACTTGTCCGGGCCGGGCCGTCCACGTGCCCATCGCGCCGAGAATCATGCGACTGCCTCTCTCAAACCGGCGGACCCGAAGGCCCGGAAACAGATGCGCAGCTCCTCGACGAGGGCGTCCATCGCGGCGTGCGCCTCGGGGGTGTCGGGGTACCGCGTGGACACGTTGAGTCCGTCGTGGGTGCGCAGGAACCAGAGGTAGAGCTCGTCGGTGCCGTACGCGGGGCTGCGCAGGGTCCTGGCTGCCCAGGTGCTCCAGCGCTCGGCCCCGGGCACGAACCGGGTGTCGACGTACGACACGGCGAAGTGCGGGCTGTCCGAGATGCCGCCCAGCTCGGCGATCCGCGCGAACGAGTACCGGACCAGGGGCTTGCCCGCGGAGACCGCGGCGTGCACCCGCTCGACGGCGGTCGTCAGGGCGTTGCCGTCGACCACGCGTGCGGGCTCTTCCTGACCGGCGTCGACGTCGCGCAGCACCGGGTCCACGCCGCCGAGGTCGAGGTCCACGGGGCACAGGCCCACGTACCAGCCGACGGCGGCGGCGTGCTGCGGGGCGTACCGGGTGTGCATCGGCAGGACGAACCGGAGCCGGTCCAGCCCGTGCACCCGGCGCGCGGCGTGCGCGAACGCGGCCAGCACCCCCGACTGGGCCGAGGCCCCGCGGGCTCGGCTGCGGGCGCTCAGGTCGTCGGTCTGGTCGACGGTGGCCAGCCAGTACGAGCGGGAGGCCTGCGGCCGGGCCGCCTCCTCGGCGTCGGCGGCCGGGTGCGTGATGCCCGTGCCGTAGCGGGGGAAGGCGGCGTCCGGCCCGAGGAAGTCGAGCCAGCGGCGCACGGGCTCGCCGTCGGCCGCGAGGGTCATGGCGAGCTTGCGGTCCTCCGCCGAGAAGTCGACGTGTGAGCCGACCTCCAGCGCGCGCAGCTCGGCGTCGGGCACGCCGCGGCGGGCGGCGTCGTACAGCGAGACGATCTCCTCGAACCACAGGAGCTGGGAGTAGGCGTCCATCACCGAGTGGTCGGCGCCGAAGGCGAGCACGAAGCCGCCGTCGCCGGCTGGGTCGCCCGGCTCCGGCACCACGCTCGCCATGACGCAGTGCGGCCAGGCGGTGGGCGAGACGTCGGCGAGGAGGCTGGGCAGCAGCGTGCCCACCTGTGCGGCGGTCAGGTCGCCGACCACCAGGTCCCGGATGGCCACTGCCTCGGCGGGGGCGGTCACCCGGCGCCAGCCGCGTCCGGCGTCGTGCGTGACGGTGGTGCGCAGCACCTCGTGACGGCTCACCCACGCGTGGATCGCGCGGCGCAACGGCTCCGGCTCGTACGGGCCGGGCACCCGCAGCACGGACCCGATCCAGGAGCCGGGCTCGCAGTCGCGCAGGTGCGCCTCGTGGCCCGGAGACAGGTCTCGCGGGTCCTGCTGCCAGCGCCCGGCGTCGGCACGCGGCGTCCAGGACGTCACTGTCCCGGCCGGCAGTTCGTAGGCCGATAGCTCGGTGTATTCCATGCGGGCGGATCCCTAGATCGTTATGTGGGCACGGCCAGCACGACGTCGGACGAGTTCCGCGGTCCCCTTGCGCCGACCTTTATACCGGATTCGCCGGGTGAAAGTTAGTCCCCCCGGTTATGCCCGGTATCGTCTGGCCCTTGAAGGACCACGGTGCCCAGCACGGACCCGAGCCCGAACGGGAGACGAGCGTGAACCCGCCATCCGCACTGCGCCTGCAGTTCGCCGACGACATGTTCCTGCGCCGGCACGACGGCGACGCCAGCCCTGCGGTGAACCAGGTGCTGTGGCGTCTGGACGGCCCCTACGACGCCGATCGCCTGCGTGACCTGGCCGACGGGATCGCCGCGGGATCGCTGCACCGGCGCGTGGTGCGCGCCCGCGTTCCCGGCGCGCGGCACCGGTGGGCACCCGCCGAGACTCTGCCCGTCCTCGACCTGCAGACGGCGGCCGTGGCTGTGGACGCCATCGGCACGTGGGCTCAGGCCCAGGCCGACGTGCCGCTCGACCCCGCCGCCGGCCGTTCGTGGCGGCTCGCCGCCGCCGACGTGGTGGCGCCCGACGAGGGGGCCGACGGCGGGGCCGCAGTGGTCGGCGGGATCGTCTCGCTCACCTGCGCGCATGCGGTGGCGGACGGCGCCGCGCTGATCGACGCCGTCGTGCGCGCCGCCACGCACGCCGATCCGATAGTCGTGCCGGCGCCCGAGCGCGGGACCCGCGCGCTGCTCGCCGACGCCGCCGACGCCGCGGCCCAGGCGGCGGCCGTCGCGCGCTGGGCGCAGGCCAAGGCGCGGCAGGCCGCCCGCGAACGCCGGGCGTCCGCGACGATCGAGCCCACCCCGGCGATGATCGAGCAGGCTCCGGTGATCGAGCAGGCTCCCGTCGTCGAACCCGCTCCGGTGGTCGCGCCATCCTCGGTGGTCGAGCCCGCCCCGGTAGTCGAGCCTGCCCCCGACGACGCCGCCTGGCGCGCGCCCGTGCTGCACGTCGAGCTCCCTTCCGAGCGCGTCGCCGAGGTCGCCGCCGAGCACGGCGGCACCCCGAACACGTGGTTCGTGGCGTTCCTCGCGCGGCTCGTGCGCGCCACCGGCCGGTTCCCGGGCCAGCCCGTACCCGTCGCGCTTCCCGTGGCCACACGCGGCGAGGACGATCCGCGCGCCAACTCCACCAAGATCGCCCGGGTCACGATCCCGGCGGACGTGCTCGCCGCGCGCGACCTCGGCTGGGTCCGAGCGTCCGCCAAGGAGGCATACGCCGCCGTCGGGCAGGCGGAGCCGGGGGTCGCCCCCGTGCCGCTCGAGCTGGTGCAGATGCTGCCCGACACCCTCGTGAGCCGCCTGCCGCAGCCGCCCGTCGCCGCGGCGCTGGCGTCCAACCTCGGCAAGCCGCCGGAGGGATACACGCAGGCCCCCGGCGGTTCCGTGCGCGCCGTCGCCACCCTGTCGCACTACCAGGGCGCCACCGCGGCCGAGCTGCGCGCCGCGGGCGGCGGGCTGGTCGCCTTCTGCACGACCGTGGGCGCCGCGACGACGCTCAGCGTCGCCGCCCTGGATCCCGACCGGGTGGCCGACGCCGAGACCTTGCGCGACCTCGTGCTGGCGGAGGCCGACGCCTGGCAGCTACCGGCGGTTCCCTGGTGACAGCGAAGCGCTGGGGCTCTTCCGGCTCAGCCGCGGATGCCCTCGACGGCGTCGGCCGCCGCGGTGACGGCCCGGTCCGCCGGGACCAGCCCCGCGCCGAGGGCGGCCGCGCGAGCGGCCGTGGCGTCGTCGAGCACCTCGGACAGTGCTCCGGCGAGCACACCCGGCTGCGTGAGCGTGCTCGCGCGGCGCGCGACACCGACCCCCGCGCCGCGCAGCAGATCGCCCCACATGGGCTGGTCGGCGGAGTACCAGCCGACGACGGCGGGCAGTCCCGCCCGCAGCACCGCCCCCGTGGTGCCGGCCCCGCCGTGGTGCACGGCGGCCCGGCAGCGGGGCAGCACCGCCGCATGGTCGACGGCGCCGACCACCCGGACCCGCTTCTCGTCGACGCTCGCGCCGGGGTCCCCGGCGGCCGAGAAGTCGTTCCAGCCGGCGCTGACCAGCGCCCGCACCCCGAGCTCGGCGCACGCGTCGTCGACGGCGGCGAGCAGTGCGGGCGGGTCGGCGACGGGCATCGAGCCGAACCCGACGTAGACGGGCGGGTCGCCGTCGTCCAGCCAGACGTCCAGCCCGGCATCCAGCCCGCCGTGCGGTCCGGCGCCGGAGCCGGCCTCCCCGAGGCGGGCGCGGGCTGCGTCGTCCAGGGCGAGGAACCCCGTCAGCGGACGGCGCGGCCCCCACTCGTCGGCGAGACCCGGCACCAGAGCGGCGTCGTATGCCTGGACCTCGACGACCCCGGCGTCGCGCAGCCTGGTGGGCAGGTGCACACGGGTGCGGCCCAGGCCGAGCTCACCGCGCTGGTCGTTCTCCGCGCGGCGGGTCAGGTCCCAGCGCACGCGCTCCCCCAGCGCCCAGGCCGCCCGCGTGGGGCCCGGGCCGCGCAGGCCGCTCACCGGCGACACCACGCGGTTGGCCCGCACGGGGCAGTAGTGCAGGGCGGCCATGCCGAGCCCGCGCGATTCGGCCACGGCGGCGGCCACCTCCTGGCCCAGCAAGCCGGTCACGACGGTATCCGCGCCGCCGACGTCGTCGAGCAGCGCCAGCAGGCCGGTGCGCAGCTCGTCCCAGCCCGCCGACGCCACGGCGCGCAGCGCCCGGACCCGACGCACGGGGTGGGCCGATCGCATGTCGCGCCGCACCAGGTCGGACCCCAGCAGGGCCGCCGAGTCGATGCCCAGCGGCACGGGCGCCAGCCCGAGCCGCTCGGCCAGCGGCACGAGGTTCGGCGCCACCCCGGTCACCACCTCGTGCCCGCGACGCTGCAGCTCCAGCCCGACCGCGAGGGCCGGCTGGACATCTCCTCGACTGCCCACCAGGGCCATGACGTGACGCACGCGCGCACTCTACTCATCACCAGCCCCCCACCGACCCGCCACACCCCCGCCTGCCCGGCACCGGAGGCATCGTGACCAGCCCAGCGACCACCACCGACCCCACGGCGAGCAACCGCCTCACCTACGACGACGACCTGTTCCTGCGCACCCGCCGCGTGCTCGGCGTCGCCGTGGTCAACCAGACCATCTGGCGCCTGCCCGCGCCGCTGGACGCCGGCGCCGTCCGCGCCCTGCACCGCGGCCTCGCGAACGGGCCGCTGCAGCGCGTGGTCCGGCCGGGCCGCCTCCCGGGCGCCCGCGCCCGGTGGTCGGCGTCCGCGGTGTCGCTCGACCCGCTGGTCGAGTCCACCCCCGTGCCCGACGACGCCGTCCTCACCTGGGCGGACCGGCAGGCCCAGGCGAACCTGGACCCCGAGAACGGCCCCACCTGGGCCCTCGCGGCGGCGCCGACGGCGAGCGGCGGGAGTGTGCTCAGCTACGTGACGTCGCACGTGGTGGCCGACGGCGGGATGCACATCGGCGCACTGCGGGCCGCCGTCGCCGCGGCCACCCTCGCGGCGGGCGAGGCCGCCACCGGCGGGGCCGCCCTGGACGCGACCGGCGCCGCCCCGGCCGACCTGGACGACGCCGCGCCCGCCGTCCGCCGGCTGCCGAAGGAGGGCGAGCGCATCCGCACCGGCCTCGTGGCCGACCTGCGGGACGCGACCGGGCAGGCGCGCGCGGCGGTCGGCGGCCTGCGGAAGGCCGCCCGGCAGGGCCCGGTGCCGCCGCTGATGGCGCAGCAGTCGGCGGACCGGCCGCGGCCCGAGCCGCGCACCGACGACGCCCAGCCCGCCAACCCGCCGGTCGTCGTGGTCGACACGGACGCGTCCACCTGGCACCGCGCGGCGCACGCCGCGGGAGGCACCGCGAACAGCCTGCTCATCGCGGTGTGCACCGAGATCCTGCTGGCCGCCGGCGTGGCGACCGCGGGCATGCCGGTACGCGTGTCGGTGCCGGTCAGCCTGCGCCGCAAGGACGACCTGCGGTCGAACGCGACGTCAGGGGTCTCCATCGCCGTCGACACCACGGTGACCCCCGCACCCGAACGGGCCGGGGTCGTGGCCGACATGGCCCAGATCCGGGCGAGCGCGGCTGCCGAGTTCCGGGCCCTGACGTCCGGCACCCGCGTGGACACGCTGGGCCCCCTGAAGCCGCTCATGCAGATGGTGCCCGACGCCGTCGCGAAGCTCGCCGCGCGCGACGCCACCGCCCCGCTGTGCCTGGCCTCGAACCTGGGCCGGCTGCCCGCGACGTTCGCCGCGCCGCTCGGTACCTCGGCGTCCAGCGTGCTCATGCGCGGGGTCACGCAGGGACTGACCCGCGGGCGGCTGCGCCAGATGCGCGGCGGCCTGGACTGCTGGTGGTCCGAGCACGACGGCGTGGCGACGCTCGTGGTGCTCGGGCTGGACGTCGAACGCCTCGGCGAACCCGCTCAGGTCCGAGCCGCGGTGGAGAGCGTGTACGCCCGCCACGGCCTCCCGGTCCGCTTCTGGTAACCCTTGGTTGTGTGCGTGATCGTTGCGCCTGAAACGGACGCGCCATCGCAACGATCACGCTCACAACCAATCAGGCGGCCATGCGGACCGGGGGGTGGCCTTTCGGCTCAGGGATGGCGCTCGGTTTCGTAGCCCGTCGGCGTCGGCTCGTCACCAGCACGCCGACCGACGCCGCCGCGAACGCCAGCACACCGAACCCGGTGGACCACGCGTCCAGCTCGATGGTCAGCGTGAAGGCGATGATCGCCGCGACCGGCACGAGCATCCCGATGATCACCGACAGCCGGACCAGGCGGAGGGCGCGCGCCGTCCGCGCGACGCACCAGCTGACCACCGCCCAGGTCAGGAGCGTGAGGATCGCACCACCGAGCGAGGCGAACACCTCGCCGCCGTTGTGGGCACCGGCCGGGGGGCCGAAGTAGAAGAGCTCAGTGGTCGCGACGAGCACCAGGAACCCCACGATCGCGACCGATCCGGTCACGAGAGAGCGTGTCAACACTGGGCCTCCGCACTGAGGAACTACGCAGGACTCTCCTGGCGCGCCCCTTTATACCAAGTCGTGACCGCGCGATGTCAGCGCGGCACCGTCAATTCACCCACACATGACCACGCGAATGCAAAAAATCTGCAGGACGTTGGCCCGATTCCGCAGGCTCGATAATCGTACATTCGACCAATGTCTGGTCAATCGGCCGCCTCGCTGCGCAGCGTCAGAGCGCTCTGCTGCCTGCGCTCTTCCTCGGTCGCCGTCCAGTTCCGGTCCTCGTCCCTGGGTCCGGAGCTGTTCGTCGCCTGTCGTCAGAGCGCCTGGACTATCAGCTCCACCTGGTCCTTCGCATCCCCGAACAGCATCGCGGTGTTCTCGCGGAAGAACAGCGGGTTCTGCACGCCCGCGTAGCCCGTCGCCATGGACCGCTTGAAGACGACCACCTCGCGGGACTTCCACACCTCGAGCACGGGCATGCCCGCGATGGGCGACGCCGGGTCGTCCTGCGCCGCCGGGTTCACCGTGTCGTTGGCGCCGATCACGAGCACGACGTCGGTAGCAGGAAAGTCGTCGTTGATCTCGTCCATGCCGAGCACCTGGTCGTACGGCACCTTCGCCTCGGCGAGCAGCACGTTCATGTGCCCGGGCAGCCGGCCGGCCACCGGGTGGATGCCGAACCGCACGGTGGCCCCCCGCGCGGTGAGCCGGGCGACCAGGTCGGCTACCGGGTACTGGGCCTTCGCCACCGCCATGCCGTAGCCCGGCACCACGATCACCGAGCGGGCGGCGGTCAGCCGGTCGGCCACCTCGAGCGCCGTCGTCTCGCGGTAGGTTCCCGGCTCGGCCCCGGCGCCCGGGGCGGCGACGGCGGTCTCCGCGCCGAACCCGCCCAGGATCACGCTCACGAACGACCGGTTCATCGCCCGGCACATGAGGTAGCTGAGGATCGCACCCGACGACCCGACGAGCGCGCCCGTGATGATGAGCAGGTCGTTGCCCAGCATGAAGCCGGCCGCGGCCGCCGCCCACCCGGAGTACGAGTTCAGCATCGAGACGACGACGGGCATGTCGCCGCCGCCGATCGCCGCCACCAGGTGCCAGCCGAGCGCCAGCGCCACGCCCGTCATGAGCAGGAGCGGGAACAGGCCGGAGGCGCCGGCCGCGAGGAACCACCAGAGCAGCCCTCCGCACGCCACGAGGGCGGCCAGGTTGAGCCAGTTCCGGCCCGGCAGCAGCAGCGGCGACGACCGGAGCCGTCCCGACAGCTTCCCGAACGCGACCACGGAGCCGGTGAAGGTCACGGCGCCGATCAGCACGCCGAGGAACACCTCGACGAGATGCACCGTGCCGCCGGGCTCGGCCAGGTAGGACCCGAAGCCCACCAGCACCGCCGCCGCGCCCACGAACGAGTGCAGCAGCGCGATGAGCTCGGGCATCTGCGTCATCTCGACGGTCCGCGCCCGCCACGTGCCCACGGCGGCGCCCACCAGGAGCACCAGCAGGATGAGGCCGGCCGTCACGCCGACGGGCCGCTCGGACCGGTCCAGGGCGAGGGCTATGGTCGCCGCGAGCGCGAGCCCCATGCCCGACATGCCGAGCAGGACGCCGCGTCGCGCAGTCTCCTGCTTCGACAGCCCGGCCAGCGACAGCACGAACAGCACGGCCGCCACCAGATAGCCGGCCTGAACCACTGACTCCACGCTCACCTGCCCCTCCCCTCGCCCTCGCCGCTCCGCCCGGCCCGGTCGTCAGACGCACGAGCCACTCGGGTGACCTGTGGGTCTGACACGGGGATCGGGCCACGGTGGAACATGCCGAGCATGCGATGGGTCACCAAGAACCCGCCGAAGATGTTGATGCTGGCCACCGCCGACGCGAGCACGGCCAGCGTGGTCACCACCGGGTCCGACGACCCGATCTGCAGCATCCCGCCGACCAGGATGATCCCCGAGATCGCGTTGGTCTGGGACATCAGCGGGGTGTGCAGGGCATGGCTGACGTGCGAGATCACGTAGAAGCCGACCACGACGGCCAGCGCCAGCACGGTGAAGTGCGCCGCCTGGTCGGCGGGCGACGACGCCACCGCGAGCGCCCCGAGCAGGGCACCGAGGCCGATCAGCACGGCGTTCCGCGCGGGCCGGGCCACGGTCGCGGGTCGAGCCCCGCCTCCCGCCGGTCGAGCTTGTCGGGACCCGGGTGACGCCTCGACAGGCTCGACCGGCGAGGCGGGCTCGACCGGAGGCGGCGCCGACACCGCCACCGGCGGTGGCGGCCACAGCACCTCCCCGTCCCGGGCCACCGTCATGCCGCGCACGACGACGTCGTCCGGGTCGAGCGCGAGCCGGCCGTCCCGCTCCGGCGTGCCGAGCTGGACCAGGTTCGCGACGGCGGTGCCGAGCAGCTCCGAGGTGTGCCGGGGCATGCGGTCCGGCAGGTCGGTGTACCCGAGCACCACCACGCCGTTGTCGCTGACCACCCGCTCGCCCGGCACGGTGAGCTCGCAGTTGCCGCCGCCGGGCGCCGCGAGGTCCACGATCACGCTCCCGGGCCGCATGTTCGCGACCATCTCGGCGGTGATGGTGGTGGGCGCCGTCCCGCGCACCAGCGCCGTCGTGACCACGATGTCGGCGGCCGCCGTCTCGACGGCGTACGCGCGCAGCGCCGCGGCCTCCTGGTCCGCGGTGAGCGCGGAGGCGTAGCCGTCGGCGCTGACCTGCTGCGCGGCGTCGTCGGCCCGGACCACCGTGGCGCCCATGGACTCGATCTGCTCCGCGGCCTCGGGCCGCACGTCGAAGGCGCGCACCTGCGCGCCGAGGCTGCCCGCGGCCCCGATGGCCGCGAGCCCGGCCACGCCCGCGCCGATCACGAAGACCTTCGCGGGCGGGGTGGTGCCCGCCGCGGTGACCTGACCGGAGAACATGCCGCCGAACTCGGCGGCGGCCTCGACGACCGCCCGGTAGCCCGCGACGTTCGACAACGCGCTCAGCACGTCCAGGGACTGCGCCCGGGAGATGCGCGGCACGGCGTCCAGCGCGAGTGCGGTGACGCCGCGGTTGGCGAGCGCGCGCACCAGGTCGGGCCGGGCGGCGGGGGCGATCTGGGCGATCAGCACGGCCCCGATCCGCAGCCCGTCCGGGCCCCGCGCGCCCGGCCGCAGACCGGCCGGTCCGGGCGCGGCCAGCACGTCGGGCGCCCTGGTGACCGCCACGACGTCGGCGGCCCAGGCCTCGGCGTCGGGCACGACGGCGGCGCCCGCGGCCGCATAGGCGGCGTCGGGAAAGCCCGCGCCCGCGCCGGCCCCTGCCGCGACGGCTACGTCGTACCCGAGGCCGACCAGCCGGGCGGTCGTCGTCGGCGTGGCGGGCACGAGTGGCCCGCCGTCGTCCGGAATACCGATGCGCATGTGACCCTCCTCGCTCACGTGCGCAACCTACCCCGTGACACCGACGGTCCGGGCCACGCCCGGCGTCCGCGCCGAGTGCTAGGCCGACACGACCGGCAGCGGGAAGGTGACCGGGAGGCTCACCGGCTGGCGCATCCACAGCGTCTGGTCCCAAGTGACCTCGGACGCCGGGATCCGGAGCACGACGTCGAGCCTGCGC
The DNA here is from genome assembly GCF_900608595.1 of Promicromonospora panici. Lineage (GTDB taxonomy): Bacteria > Actinomycetota > Actinomycetes > Actinomycetales > Cellulomonadaceae > Promicromonospora > Promicromonospora panici. The sequence goes on from NZ_UWYY01000004.1 coordinate 185,818, forward strand.
AGGATCGTCTCGACGGCGATCCGCGCGATCACGCGCGCCGGGCGGGGCGCCGGGCATGCGTGCGGCCCGGTGCCGAACGACACGTGGGCACGGCTGCCGACGTGGTCCCACGGATCACCGGTGTCCATGCGGGGGTCCGTGTTCGCGGCGTGGATCGCCAGGACGAGCGGGTCCCCGGCGGCGATGAGCTTGCCGTCCAGCACGATCTCCTGGCGGGCGAACCGCGGCACGGTGTTGATCGTCGGGGTCGAGCGCCACAACACCTCGTCCATGGCGTTGTCCAGGTCGATGCGGCCGCCGTGCAGCCGTCCGGAGAACCGCGAGTCCGTAAGCGTGAGCAGCAGGGTCTGCGCCACCCACGCGGTCAGCGTCAGGTTGCCCGAGTAGGCGACGATCAGCAAGGTGTGGACCACCTCGATGTCGTCGTGCATGTTCGGGTGCGCGACCAGCGAGCTCGCGAGGTCCCGCTTCGGGAACTCCCGGCGGATGGCCACGAGGTCGCCCAGCATCCGGTCCACCTCGGCCACGGCGGGAGCTGCGTCGGTCCCGCCGCCCGCGACCCTGCGGGTCAGGTCGAACAGGCGCTGCCCGTCCTCGGGGTCGAAGCCGATCATGTCGGCGACGACGAGGAACGGGATCACCGACGCGTACTCGAGCATCAGGTCCGCGCGCCCGCGGTCCTCGAAGCGGTCGATGAGGAGGTTGCAGAAGGAGCGGACCTTGGCCGCAGTGATGCTCTCGGAGAGCTGCTCGAAGGCGTCGTCGAGCGGCTCGCGCAGCCGCTGCCGCAGGGCGCCGTCGGTGTGGTTCGCGGCGAAACGCTGATGCGACGTGAGGACCGGGCGCAGCCCGGAGGTCGCGGGCAGGCCGCCGCGCGCGTGCCCGTTCCACATCTGGGGGTTGGTCGAGAAGACGTGCTCGTTGCGCATGACGTCGTAGACCAGCCGCTGCCCCATGACGAGCCAGGCGCGCACCCCCGGCTCCAGCTCGACGGGGGCCACCTCGCCCCACTCGCTCTCGAGCTCGTCGTAGAACACGCGCGGGTCCGGCATGGCCGACCCGCGCACCAGCGGCTGCACGTTCGAGACGGCGCCGAGCCGCACGGGCCGGGTGCCGCGCCAGGGTTGGTCCTGCGTGCCGCGCATGTCATCGAGCAATGTGGCCGGCCCTCTCGGAGTGGTGTCTCGGACCGGCCCAGCGGGCTGAGAACCTGGCAAATCCTTGCCCGCTATCACCCGGTTCAGGTAAATTCATTGATTCGCCGTATCTGTGCAGCTGTCATCTTCGATCGCCCAGGGTGAACCCACCCGTGTCGCTACCCTGTATCGTGACCTCTTCGCAACCCGTGGCTACGATGGCTGCGAGGGCACACACACTGTCGCACTCTCGAACCACCCTGTCGAGACCCATTCGGGCGGTACGACGGTCGAACAACCGTCGGCACCACCGACCAGCAAGGGGGGCACGTGACTCTGTACGCCGAACGGGAGCGCCCGGACGACCTGGTGCAGAGCGTGGCGCGCGCCCTCCGTGTTCTCGAGGTCGTGACACGCTCCCCAGGTCTTCCCGTCAAAGCCATCGCCCGCCGCAGCGGCCTCAACCTCTCCACCACGTACCATCTGGTGCGCACGCTCGCCTACGAGGGCTATGTCACGCGGCTCAAGGACGGCACGTACGACGTCGGCGAGCAGGTGAGCAACCGGTTCTACGAGCAGCTCGGCTCGCTCGGCCGCGGCCCCGACACCCGCGAGGTGCTGCGCCACCTCGCCCAGACCACCGGTTACAGCGCGTACCTGGGCCGCATCAGCGCCGGCCGCGTGGTGGTGGTCGACTACGCGGAGGCTCCCGGCTCGCCGTACCTCGAGGACCTGGAGCGCGGGCTCGACGTCTCCGCTCACGCCACCGCGCTCGGCAAGGCGCTGCTGCTCGGCATCCCGCGACGGGAGCGGCACGAACTGGTGATCGACGCCGGGATGCGCAAGTTCACCGCACGCACCACCCCGGACCTGACGGTGCTCGACGCGCAGCTCGCCCGCCTGCGGCCCGACGCCGTGGTCGAGGAGCACGGCGAGTTCCGCGACGACATCACCTGTGCCGCATCCCTCGTCCCGCGCAGGCAGGGCGAGCCCGCCTGGGCCGTCGGGCTGAGCATCCCGGGCGAGGTGGTGCCCCAGCCCGCCCGCCGCGAGCTGAGCTTCGTGGCCGGGGACCTCGCGTCGGTCTGACCGGGACGTCCCGCTCCAGACCGGTGAACCGCTCGCTCGTGCGCCAGGCGGGGACGTCGTGCAGCTTCGCGGGGTCCACGTGCTCATGCTGCGCCTCCCAGTAGCCGAAGTCCACGCACCAGGTGCAGCCGATCGACACCGAGGCAGCCATGACCGCCAGCGACTTCAGGCCCGGGTCCAGCGACTTCCAGCCGCGGACGCCGAGCTCGGTCAGCGCGTAGGTCCGAGTCACCTTCCCGTGCTGCCCGACGGCGACCAGCGGGTCCAGCACCGCCCCGTACCGCCAGCGGGAGCACGCCGCCATGGCACGGTTGGTCACGGTGTTCGGCAGGACGGCGGTGATCCGGGTACTGATGCTGCGGGCCGGCTCGCTCCGCGGGCGGTTCCTCGGCGTGCGGGACATGGTCTGGCTCCGTCCGGCGGTTCTGTCGCGGACCCCATCCAGACACCACCCGGCCCACCGACGTGACATCGGCTGCCGGTGAGCCGGATCACACCGCGGCCCGCGCGCCCGCCAGGGCGGCCGTTGCCAGGTACTGATCAGCCTCACGCATAGAGCTCAGGAAGCCCAACCAGGACGACGTCGTCGGACGCGGCTGTCGCCTCGTGGATCCGGTCGTTGAACCCGGCGCCGCTGAAACAGATCAGGCGCGTCTCGCGAACGTCATAGCGCCCGGCTTCACCGACCGCATCGCGGATCTGCCTGAGCCGATCGAGGTGGGCGATCCCCATCGTGTCGTTCCACTTGGCCTCACCGATCGCGAGCAGAGGTGGCTTCTCGCCGTCAGCAATGCCAATGACGGCAACGTCGACCTCGTGGTTCGCCCTCGTCCGTGGATCGTGGACCACGCCGTGACCGACTCGGGCAGGTAGTCCACCGAGAAGGTCCGGGTCGGCGTGGTGAAGCGCCCAGTCGCGGCAGACCTGCTCGAAATGTGGTCCCAGTATGTTGCTGGCGAACCGCCGCTGGCTCGCTCTCCAGACACGCTCCGCTGCGCCCGGCCGTTCGAGCTGGTCCCATACCGGGCGCATGATGGCGTGGTAGAAGGCGATGAGCGGCTCCGCGATGCGGAACGTGGGGCGGTTGGCGCGGAACACGTCGTCGTCCCGGTACAGCAGGCCGGCGTCCTCGAGCACGTTGATGGGATGCGCGATGTCCGCCGCCTTGCGCTCCAGATAGTTCGCCATGCCGCCGCGGGTCGCATTACCCTCGGCGACCGATGCGAGCACCGACAGGTACAGGGTGGTGTCGCGCAGGTCAGGCTCCTCCGCGAGCAGATATCGCGCCTCGCGGAAGAGCGCTGACTCGGGATTCAGCACCGTGCGGGTGACCCAGCTGTCGAAGTCGTCCAGGCCGGACGGGGAGTCGCCGCGCGCGAACTCACGACGGTAGGCAGGCGTTCCCCCCACGATGGCGTGCACCTGCATCGCGAGCCGTGGGTCGGTGATGTCCCAGAACTGTGCCGCAAGCTGATGGTCCAACCGACGGACGAGCAGGTCGAGTCCCGCCCTGCCCCGTAGCGGTGCGTTGCCGGCGAGCAGCTTGCCCATGAACGACAGCGCCGAACCGCACAACAGCAGTCGCGTCCGTGACTCCGATCGCTGAGTGCGTCGTGGCCGCAGTGCTTCCTGCACGATCGAGGGCAGCTCAGGATTTGCCCTGGCCAGGTAGGGAAACTCGTCGATCACGACCGGTATGGGCCGCTCCCGCCCAAGCGCCAGGAGCGCGTCGATCACCTCGGCCCAACCGGCGAAGTGGTACGGGCTCGCCGGGCGGACGTGCTCGGTCAGGGAACGACTGATCCTGCGCAGCGACTCAGCGTCGGTGGCTTCGGTCGCGCCGAAGTAGAAGCCTCCTGCCGCCTGGCAGGCGGCTTCCAGCAGGTAAGTCTTCCCCTGGCGCCGGCGGCCCGAGACGACGCCGAGCGTCGCACCGGGCTGGTCGTCGGAGATGAACCCGCCCAGCGCAGCCCACTCGTGGTCGCGGTCGAACATGTCAGCAGGCTTGTCCATGGAGAGCTCGCAATATATGGGAGTACAGTTAATAGAACTGTACTCCCATATTTTGCAGAGCCCGGCACACCCTCAGGAACGTCACACCGGGACGCAGAGCGTCAGCGCCTCCCGCTGCGCCTCGACGGTCACCGGCAGCGGCCCCACGAGCTCGCCGTCCGCGTACGCGACCAGCCCCGCCGGCGCCTCGAGCCGGATCGCCGGCGCCCGCAGCGTCGTGACCTCCGGCCGCTCCACATGCGTGCCCGCCTTGATCAGCGGGTCGAACGCGAGGATCCGGAACCGGCCGACGGCCTGCACCAGGGTGACGTCGAGCAGCCCGTCCGCGGGATCCGCACCCGGGCAGATCGGCACCCCGCCGCCGTAGTATCTGGTGAGCCCGATCGCGAGCATGTACCCGTCCTGCTCCAGCGCCGGAGCGCCGGCCGGGCGCAGCCGGTAGGCGAACTTCCGCAGCCGCAGCCACTCCAGGTAGACGGCGACCAGGTAGCGGGCCGGCCCCGTGGGCCACGTCATGCGGTTGGTGCGCTCGTTGGTCAGCGAGTCCAGGCCCGCGCACAGCACCGTGACGAAGTGGCGCACGGTGCCGTCGTCGGCCGTGACGGTGCCCGTGTCGACGCGGCGCCGGGCGCCGTCGAGCACGAGGTCGGCGGCGGCAGCGGCGTCGTTCAGAGGGATGCCGTGCTCACGGGCCAGGTCGTTGCCCGTGCCGCCGGGGATCAGCGCCAGCGGGACGCCGGACCCCAGCACGGGCGCCAGCACCGACGAGACGGTTCCGTCGCCGCCGGCCACCACGAGCACGCCGGGGCCTTCGTCGACGGCCCGCTGGGCGAGCGCGACCGTCTCGGCCTCACTGCTCCCCTGATAGACGCGGACGTCGGCGCCCCGGGCCCGCAGCCGCTCGATCGCCACCTGTCCGCTGTCGGCGCCGATACCCCGCCCTGACGCGGGGTTCACGAGCACCGCGACGTGCCCGCCCCCGCCGTCCTGCTCCGTCATCCCCGAAACCTACCCGACCTGTCAGACCTCCAGGTCACCCGAGTGACCTGTGCTTCTGACACGTCAGAGGGGGCGGGGAATGAGGGCGTTGGGGTTCATGATTCCCGACGGGTCCAGCTCGGCCTGGACCGCACGGAGCAGGCGGATGCCGGCCGAGCCGATCTCGTGCTCCAGCCACGGCGCGTGGTCCGTGCCGACGCCGTGGTGGTGGCTGATGGTGCCGCCCGCCGCCATGATCGCGTCGTTCACCCGGGACTTCACCCGGCTCCACGGTTCGAGCGACTCCGTACCGAGCCCCGCGATCACCGTGAAGTACAGCGAGGCGCCGGTCGGGTACACGTGCGAGATGTGGCACAGGATCCGGTTCTTCGCCCGCTCCTCGGCGAACCCCCGCTCCAGCGCCGTCGTGACGGCGGCCTTCAGCGCGTGCAGGTTCGACCAGGTGGTGGCCGTCTCCAGCGTCTCGCAGAACACGCCGTGCGCCAGCAGCGCGTCACGCAGGTACGGCGCCTTGAACCGGCCGTGGTCCCAGGAGGCGGCCAGCTTGGCGTCGGCGGGCTCCCCGCCTGCCTCCCGCAGCACCCGGCTCGTGGCCTCGCGGCGCGCCGGCGTGAGGTCGGCGGGCCCCTCGTGCAGGACGACGGCGGAGCAGCCCGTGGCCAGCGCCCGCCCGATCTGCCCGACCTGGGCCAGGGACACAGCGGTCTCGGCCTCGTCGGACAGGCGGATCACGGTGGGTCCCGTGCCGAGCTGCACCACACGGCGCAGTGCGTCCGCCCCGGCGGCGAAGTCGCCGAAGGCCCACGCGTCGAACAGCCGCGCCTCCGGGACCGGATGCACCCGCAGGCGCAGCTGGGTGATCACGCCGCACGTTCCCTCCGAGCCGAGGAACCACCGCACCAGGTCGGGCCCGGCCGCCGAGCCGGGCGCCCGGCCCAGGTCGAGCGGGCCCGTGGGCGTCACCACCCGCAGGCCGGTGACCATGGCGTCGAACCGCCCGTACCCGGCGGAGCTCTGGCCGGACGAGCGCATGGCGGCGAACCCGCCGAGCGTCGCGAACTCGAAGCTCTGGGGGAAGTGCCCCAGCTCGAAGCCCCGTTCCGCCAGGAACGTCTCGGCGGCGGGCGCCGTCGTCCCCGCGAGGAAGGTCGCCTGCTGGTCGACGTCGTCGAACGCGACCAGCCCGGACAGCCGGCGCAGGTCGAGGCTGACCACGCCCCGGTGCTGCCCGGCGTCGGGCTCCAGGCCGCCGGTCACGGCGGTGCCGCCGCCGAACGGCACCACCGCGAGGCCACGCTCGCCCGCGACCGCGAGCACCGCCGCCACCTCGGCCTCCGTCCCGGGCAGCACGACGGCGCCCGGCGCCGCCTGCTCCGCCTGCCGACGCCGCAGCAGGTCCGGCGTGGACTTGCCGCCTGCGTGCAGCAGACGCGCGTCGTGGCCGGCGTCGACGTGGGCCTCGCCGACCGCCTCGGCCAGCGCCGCCAGGTCGTCGGCGGTCAGGGCCGGGGTGCTGATCTCGGCCTCGGCGAGACCGGGCCCGCGCGGCGGCTTCGGCATGCGTCCGAGCACGGCCGTGAGCAGCAGCTTCACACCGCCCGGCAGCCCGTGCGCCCTGGCCGGGTCGCCCCAGCCGTCCCAGCGCATGTCGATGCGCTCGTCCTGCGGCAGCGTGCTCACGCGTCCTCCGTGTCGGGTAGCGGTCGGGTCGTGCGGGCGGTCGGGTGCGGCGGTCGGATCCAGCGGCTGTGCGTTACAGTTTGACACAAGATGACAATCCGTAACGGTCCAGCCGGAACCCACAGCCCGCCGTCGGACGGTCAGGCCGGCGCCGATCCCGTCGAGCAGCGCCTGCTGACCGCTGCCTCGGAGATCGTCGCGACCCGCGGCACGCGCGGCCTGTCGGTCACGGAGCTCGCCCGGGCCGCGGGTGTCTCCCGCCCCACGGTCTACCGACGCTGGGAGTCCGCCGACGACGTGCTCCGCGCCCTCATCGCGCACCGCATGCAGCAGGTGATCACCGCCGTCGGGCCGCAGGCCGCCGACCGCGCCGCCATCGTCGACAAGGTGGTCCGGTTCGGCGACCTGTTCCACGCCGACCACGTGTTCGGGCGTCTCCTGGACACCGAGCCCGAGGTCTTCACGCGCTACGCGTTCCAGCGGATCGGGCGGTCGCAGCGGGTCGTTCTCGAGTGGCTCGCCGCCAACATCGCGGCCGCCCAGCGAGGTGGCACGGTCCGGGCCGGCTCAGCCACGGACATGGCGGTCATGGTCCTGCTCATCTCCCAGTCGGCCCTGCTCTCCCACAAGACGGTCACGACGGTGATCGAGGCCGACGCCCTGCGGACCGAGCTGGCGCACGCCCTCGACGGCTACCTCCGCCCCTGACCCCGACCGCCGTTCGCGGCGTCCTCGACCGGAAGCAGGACCGATGCAACGCACCGCCCTCACGGCCCGGCGCCGCGCGCGCGAGCTCGACGGCCTCACCTCCGAGACCGTGGACCTGCTCGTGGTCGGCGGCGGGGTCACGGGCACCGGCGTCGCGCTCGACGCCGCCGCCCGCGGCCTGACCGTCGCCCTGGTCGAGGCGCACGACCTGGCCTGGGGCACCTCCCGGTGGAGCTCCAAGCTGGCGCACGGCGGCCTGCGCTACCTCGCCACGGGTGACGTCGGCGTGGCCCGCGAGAGCGCGCGCGAGCGGCACGTCCTGATGACACGGACCGCGCCGCACCTGGTCCGGGCGCTCCCGCAGGTGCTCACCCCCGGTGCGGGACGACGGAAGGGCCTCACCGTCGGCATCGGGTTCGGCCTCGGCGACCTGCTGCGCCGCGACGCCGGGACCTCGTCCCTGGTGCTGCCCGGACCTCGCCTCGCCCGCCGGGACGAGGCCGCCCGGCTCGTGCCCGCCGTCTCGCGCGAGCACCTGCACGGCGCGTGGATCGCGCACGACGGCCAGCTGGTCGACGACGCCCGCCTCGTCGTCGCCCTGGCCCGCACGGCGGCGGGACGGGGGGCGAAGATCCTGACCCGCGTCCGGGCCACGGAGCTGCGGGCGGACGGCGCGACCCTCCAGGACGCGCTGACCGGCGCGACGCTGACCGTCCGGGCCCGCGCGGTCGTGAACGCCACGGGCGTGTGGGCCGCGACGGTGGACCCGTCGGTGCGGCTGCGGCCCAGCCGCGGCACGCACGTCGTGGTGCCCGCGGCCCGGCTGGGCGAGCCGGCGGCCGCGCTCATGGTGCCCGTGCCGGGCTCCGGCTCGCGGTACGTGTTCGCGCTGCCGGTGCAGCTCGGGCGCGTGATCATCGGCCTGACGGACGAGGAGGCGCCCGGCGCCGTCCCGGACGTGCCGGTGCCCACGCGGCCCGAGATCGACTTCCTGCTGGAGACCGTCTCCGGCGTGCTGGACCGCCCCCTGCTGCCCGACGACGTCGTGGGCGCCTTCGCTGGGCTGCGGCCCCTCGTAGACTCGGCCGGGTCGAGCGACGAGGCGTCCGCCGACGTCTCGCGCAAGCACCTGGTCGAGGTGTCGCCGTCGACCGGGGCGGTGAACGTGCTCGGCGGCAAGCTGACGACGTACCGGACCATGGCCGAGGATGCCGTGGACCTGGCGGTGAAGCACGCCGGGCTCACGGCCGGGCCGTGCTGGACGGCCGACCTGCCGCTGGTCGGGGCGCCGTCGACCAGCGAGAGCTCGACCAGCGGAAGCCCGCTCGACGCACGGTACGGCACCGAGGCCGCCGAGGTGCTGGACGTTGCGGCGCTGCCTGGTTCCACCGCCGCCGTCGGGCAGGGGATCGCGGGCACCGAGCACCTGGACATCACCCGCGCGGAGATCGAGTGGGCGGTGACCCACGAGGGCGCGCTGGACGCGGAAGACGTGCTGGACCGCCGCACCCGCATCGGCCTGGTCCCCGCCGACCGCGCGGCGGTGCACGACGTCGTACGGGAGCTGGTCGAGGAAGCCCTGGCGCGGCTCTGACGCCCCCGCCTCGGCTGCCCCGGAGAGGCGACCTACCGCGCCCGCGTCGGCAGGGTGAGGATCTCCGCGCCGTCGTCGGTGATGGCTATCGTGTGCTCGCTGTGCGCCGTCCGGCAGCCTGTCGCGCTGCGGAGGGTCCACCCGTCGGCATCGGTGACGAGCTCGTCGGTGTCCGCCATGACCCACGGCTCGAGGGCGAGCAGGAGCCCGGGACGCAGCCGGTAGCCGCGGCCGGGCCGCCCGGTATTCGCGATGTGCGGGTCCTGGTGCATCGTCGACCCGATGCCGTGGCCCCCGAACTCGGTGTTGATGGGGAACCCGGCCGCGCTGAGCACGGAGCCGATGGCGTGGGAGATGTCGCCGATGCGCGCTCCGGGCCCGGCGGCGGCTATGCCCGCGTCGAGCGCGCGTTCGGTGGTGCTGATCATCGCGACGCTCTCCGCGGGCCTGGACCCGCCGACGATGAAGCTGATCGCCGAGTCCGCCGCCACCCCGTCCAGCGAGACGGCGAGGTCGAGCGTCAGCAGGTCGCCGTCGGCCAGGGTGTAGTCGTGCGGCATCCCGTGCAGCACGGCGTCGTTGACGGCGGTGCAGATGTAGCGGCCGAACGGCCCGCGCCCGAAGGACGGCGCGTAGTCGACGTAGCAGGACTGGGCGCCGGCCTCCTTGATCATGGTGGCGGCCCACTGGTCGATCTCCAGGAGGTTCGTGCCGATGCCGCTGCGGTCCTTGCACGCGTACAGGATGTCCGCGACCAGGGCGCCGGTAACCTTCGCTCGGGCCAGCTCGGTGGGGTCCAGGATCTCGATCATGCGGCGCCTTCCTCGTGCTGCCAATAACTATCCCGGTAATGTTATACCGGTACTATAATCGGCGCCATGGTCAGACTTCCGCTCACTCCGGCAGAGGTCGAGCGCGGGCAGCGTCTCGGCATGCTCCTGCGCCGCGCCAGGGGCGAGCGCTCGATGCTCGAGACCGCGCTGGACGCGGGCGTCTCCCCGGAGACGCTGCGGAAGATCGAGTCCGGCCGGGTCGCCACCCCCGCCTTCTCCACCATCGCGGCGATCGCGAACGTGCTCGGTCTGTCGCTCGACGCGGTATGGGCCGAGGTCAGCCAGGCCGACGACGTCGTGGCGCCGGCCCGCCGGAGCGCCTAGCTCGCGCCCGAGCGATCTCGTTCGCGGCGCGGGGCGCGCAACACCGACAGCGCGACCATGCAGGCGATGAACCCGAGCAGCCAGCCGCCGGGGATGTCGCTCAGCCAGTGGTAGTCGAGCCACGACATGAGCGCGCCGGCGATCACCACGATCACCGCGACGACCGGGATCATCTTGCGCAGCCGGCTGCGGCTCGGGTACAGCCCGTACTGGGTGAACAGCAGGCAGAGGATGAAGAAGCCGGTGAAGAACGTGTTCGCCGCGTGCCCCGAGGGGAACGCCTGGCCGCCGGCGTGCAGCACGTCCATGTTGTGGTGCGGGCCGGTGCGCCCGAGGCCGAACTTGGTGCCGTAGCCGATCGACGCGATGGTCGCGAGGCCCGCCAGCACGGCCAGTACCGGCCGGCGGGTGGCAATGTTCCACAGCGTGCCGGGACCGCCCTGTTTCCACGCCACGTAGAGGGCGGTGCCGCCCACCATCGGGATGGTGAACATGCGCTCACCGGTGATGCTGGCGACGATGTCGAGGAAGACCTTCTCCCACCCCATGGGGTGGTTGGCGTCGACGTAGTAGTGGAACTGCCAGTCCCAGGCGATGAAGGGGCCGCGGACCACGACCTGCCAGATGCACAGCGCGAACACCAGGGCACCGATGGCCGCCGCGACCGCGGAGCTGCGCCACGTGGGACGGGTCGACGAGCCGAGCAGAGCCCCGGCTGACTGTGACTCCACGCGTGTAACACCCCTACCCTCTGGTTGCGCCATCGAGCCGATCCTACGGGTTTCAGGGTGAATGTTCGGTACCTGAAATGTGTCTAGCGGGCGCTGTGAGCAACACCCTTGGCCTCACCTCGGCGGGGACTGCGGCGGTGCTGTGCTCTGCCGGACCTTCAGCTCCACCGGGACCACCTCGTGGAGGTCGTCCTCGTCGCCGGCCGCCTCGTCAGCCCGCGTCTCCGCCAGGCTCACCTCCTCGGCGTTCACGCCGCCACCGGCCCGGACCTGCTCGAGCAGGCGGGCCACGAGCCGCCGGCCGATCTCGTCGAAGTCCTGCACCACGGTCGTCAGCGGCGGCCAGAGGTGCTCGGCCAGCAGGATGTCGTCGAACCCGACCACCGAGACGTCGCGCGGCACGGCGCGCCCGGCCTCATGCAGGGCCCGCAGTACCCCGGCGGCCATCTCGTCGTTGGCGCAGAACACCGCCGTGACGTCCGGGTCGGCGGCGAGCCGGCGTCCGGCGTCGTACCCGGAGGCCGCCGACCAGTCCCCCTCCATGATCTCGGGGACCGGCCGGCCCGCCGCGCCGAGCGTCGCCCGCCAGGCCTCGGCACGCACCTGCGCCGGAGCCGAGTCGGGCGGCCCGGCGACGTGGTGCACCGTGTGATGCCCCAGGTCCAGGAGGTGCTGGGTGGCACTCTGGGCGCCGCCCGCCTGGTCGGCGCCGACGGCGGGGTGGTGCCCCACGAACCGCGAGTCGGACACCACGACGGGCAGCCGCGGCGGCAGCGCCAGGGTGGCCGGCGTCGCCGTCTCGGCCCGGATGATCACCAGGCCGTCGATCGCCTGGTGGGACAACCGGGTCGCGGCGGCGGAGACGACGTCGGACGACGGGTTCTCGACGTCGATCAGGGTCACCGTGTAGCCCTCGGCGCGCGCCGCCTCGACCACCGCCTCGACCGTCCGGGACTCGCCGGTACGGGCCAGCCGGTGCGCGATCACACCGATGGTCCGGAAGCTGCCGTAGCGCAGCGCGCGCGCCGCGGTGTTGGGCGCGTAACCCAGCTGCGCCATGGCCGCGAGCACCTTGTCGCGGGTCGCCGGCCGCACGTTGTCCAGACCCATCGACACGCGCGAGACCGTCTGGGTCGACACCCCCGCGAGCGCCGCGACGTCCGCCAGGGACGGACCTCTGCCCTCCACGCCATCCACCTCCTCGTGATGCGCCTCGCACCGGTGCCCCATTTGACACTCACGTGACGTACGAGCACCCTAGTCCGAGTCACCATGTTTACGTCAACACGACGACATGCTGACCCCACCCGTGAAGGAGCGACTTCCCTTGACCACGCTCGCATCGCCGCCGGCAGTGCACAGGACCATACGCCGGATGCGACACCGCTCCCGCTGGACCGGATGGGGGTTCGTCGGGCCCTTCATGGCCGTGTTCGCCCTGGTCTTCCTCGCGCCGATCGTCTACTCGCTCTATCTGAGCATGTTCCAGACGCAGCTCGTGGGCGGCACCTCGTTCGTAGGGTTCGACAACTACGCCCGCGCGCTCGGCGACCCGCAGTTCTGGGACGGCGTCGGCCGGGTGGCCCTGTTCCTCATGGTCCAGGTGCCCGTGATGCTCGGCATCTCCCTGCTGGTCGCCCTGGCGATCGACAGCGGCCGCCTGTACGGGCGTGACTTCTTCCGCCTGACGATCTTCCTGCCCTACGCGGTGCCCGGCGTTGTCGCCGCGCTGATGTGGGGCTTCATGTACGGCGAGCGGTTCGGCCTGGTCGGCAACTTCAACGACCTGTTCGGCACCAGCATCCCGGACCCGCTCGCCTCCGTCCTGGTGCTCCCCGCGATCGGCAACATCGTGACCTGGGAGTTCGTCGGCTACAACATGCTGATCTTCTACTCGGCCCTGCGCGTCGTGCCGGCCTCGCTCTACGAGGCGGCGGAGATCGACGGCGCCGGACCGTGGCGGGTGATCTCCGCGATCAAGCTGCCGGCGATCCGCGGCGCTCTGGTCGTCGCCACGATCTTCTCGATCATCGGCTCGTTCCAGCTCTTCAACGAGCCGAGCATCCTGCAGTCGCTGTCGCCCAACTACATCTCGACGCACTACACGCCGAACCTGTACGCCTACTCGCTGTCCTTCTCCGGCCAGCAGTACAACTACTCGGCCACGGTGGCGATCATCATGGGCGTGCTCACGATGCTCGTGGCCTACGTGGTGCAGCTGCGCGGCATGCGCAAGGAGGCCTGACCCAGATGAGCACCAACGCACTGATGACCCCGTCGAGCGGCCGCACGCGTCGTGCCCGCCCGCGCATCAAGACGCGCCGCACCTCGCACGCCCGGCCCACGCGCAGCATCCTGCTCACGGTCCTGACGGCCCTGGTCGGCATCTACGCGCTGATCCCGCTGGTCTGGCTGCTGATCAACGCGACCAAGACGCAGCCCGACCTGTTCAGCTCGTTCGGCCTGTGGTTCAGCGGCGACTTCGCCCTCTGGGACAACATCGTCGGCGTCCTGACGTACGACGGCGGGGTGTTCGGGCGCTGGTTCCTGAACACGCTGATGTACGTGGTGCTGGGCGCGGGCGGCGCCACCCTGCTGGCCCTGCTCGGGGGCTACGGGCTCGCGAAGTTCAGCTTCCCCGGCAAGCGCGCCGTGTTCGCCGTCGTGATCGGCGCCGTGGCCGTGCCCGGCACCGCCCTGGCGGTGCCCACGTTCCTCATGTTCGCGAACATGGGCCTGACGAACACGCCCTGGTCGGTCATCATCCCGTCGCTCATCTCGCCGTTCGGGCTCTACCTCATGTGGACGTTCGCCGCCGACGCCGTGCCCGACGAGATCATGGAGGCCGCCCGGATCGACGGCGCCAGCGAGGTCCGCACCTTCTTCCAGGTGTCCCTGCCCATGCTGGCGCCCGGCATCGTGACGGTGCTGCTGTTCACCGTCGTCGCGACGTGGAACAACTACTTCCTGCCGCTGATCATGCTGCGCGACCCGGACTGGTACCCCCTGACCCTTGGCCTGAACGCGTGGAACCAGCAGGCCACCACCGCGGGCGGCGAGGCGATCTTCAACCTCGTCATCGCCGGCTCGCTCCTCACGATCCTGCCGCTCATCGCGGTCTTCCTGCTCCTGCAGCGCTACTGGCAGTCGGGTCTCGCCGCCGGCAGCGTCAAGGAGTGAGCACCACCCCGCACGGCTTCCCCCAGAGACTGATCCGACTGACGATGAAGTGAGAGGAACCACCATGACCATCCGCCACCACCGCGCCGTAGGTGCGCTCGCCGCGGCGAGCGCCCTGGCGCTCACCCTGACCGCGTGCGGGTCCGGGTCCGACGGCGGCGACGCCCCTGCGGAGGAGGTGTCCGCCGAGGACGTCGCCGCCGCGCTCGAGGAGGGCGGCGACCTGCTGGTCTGGGCGTGGGAGCCCACGCTGGACAAGGTCGTCGAGGAGTTCGAGGCCGAGTACCCGAACGTGAACGTCGAGATGGCGAACGTCGGTACGGGCAACGACCACTACGTGGCGCTGCAGAACGCGATCAGCGCGGGCTCGGGCGTGCCCGACGTCACGCAGATGGAGTACTACGCCCTGCCGCAGTTCTCCATCGGCGAGTCCCTGGCCGACCTGAGCGCCTTCGGTGCCGGCGACCTGGAGAGCACCTACTCCCCCGGCCCGTGGGGTGCGGTGACCGACGGCGACGCCGTGTACGGCCTGCCGATGGACTCCGGCCCCATGGCGCTCTTCTACAACCAGAAGACGTTCGAGAAGGCCGGCGTCGAGGTCCCCGCGACCTGGGACGAGTTCGTGGACGCCGCGAAGAAGATCCACGCCTACGACCCGAACACGTACATCACGTCCGACAACGGCGACGCCGGCTTCACGACGTCGATGATCTGGCAGGCCGGCGGCCACCCGTTCGAGGTGGACGGCACCGACGTGACCGTGAACCTCGCCGACGAGGGCTCGGCGAAGTTCGCCGAGATGTGGCAGCAGATGATCGACGACGACCTCGTCGCGAAGGTCCCGGGCTGGTCCGACGAGTGGTTCCAGAGCCTGGGCAACGGTGAGATCGCCGCGCTGGTGACCGGCGCCTGGATGCCCGCGAACCTCGAGTCCGGTGCCGCACCGGCGTCGGGCGACTGGCGCGTGGCGCCCATGCCGCAGTGGACCGAGGGCGCGAACGAGACCGCCGAGAACGGCGGCTCCGCGCTGTCGATCACGGAGTCGAGCGAGAAGAAGGCCCTGGCCTACGGCTTCCTGGAGTACGCCAACGCCGGCGACGGCGTCGCCACCCGCCTGGCGGGCGGCAACTTCCCCGCGACGCTCGCGGACCTCACGGACGAGAAGTTCCTCGCCGAGGAGTCCGAGTACTTCGGCGGTCAGAAGATCAACGAGGTGCTGTCGGCGTCGGCCACCGGCGTCGTCGAGGGCTGGCAGTACCTGCCGTACCAGGTCTACGCGAACAGCGTGTTCCCGGACACGGGCGGCCAGGCGTACACCGGCTCGACCCCGCTGAAGGACGCCCTGGGCGCCTGGCAGGAGTCGATAGTCACCTACGGCAACGAGCAGGGCTTCACCGTCAGCGAGTGACGACCTGATCGCCGAAGTAGAGCGCCTGTCCCTGCACGACGCGGCTCGCCACGTGCGAGTCCGGGACGGGCGCTCTACTTCGGCGAACTGCTACATCACCCCAGAGGAGCACATATTCATGCCCACGTTCGATATCGGACCCGAGGACTTCCTGCTCGACGGCGAGCGGATGCAGGTCGTCAGTGGCGCGCTGCACTACTTCCGCGTGCACCCCGACCAGTGGGCCGATCGGATCCACAAGGCCCGGCTGATGGGCCTGAACACCATCGAGACATACGTGCCGTGGAACTTCCACGCGCCCGAGCCGGGGGTCTTCGACCTGGACGGACGGCGTGACCTGGGCCGGTTCCTCGACCTGGTGGCCGCCGAGGGCCTGCACGCCATCGTGCGGCCGGGCCCGTACATCTGCGCGGAGTGGGACGGCGGGGGCCTGCCGGCCTGGCTCCTGGCCGACGACGCCGTGGGCGTGCGCCGTCACGAGCCGCGGTTCCTCGACGCGATCGGCAAGTACTACGCGAGCCTGCTGCCGCTCGTGGCCGAGCGTCAGGTGACGCACGGCGGACCGGTGCTCATGGTGCAGGTCGAGAACGAGTACGGCGCCTACGGCGACGACCCGCTGCCCGAGCGGCAGAAATACCTGCGCGCGCTCGTCGACCTGGTGCGCGACCAGGGCATCGACGTCCCGCTGTTCACGTGCGACCAGGCGAACGACGAGATGCTCGCCCGCGGCGGCCTGCCGGAGCTGCACAAGACGGCGACGTTCGGGTCGCGCAGCGCGGAGCGGCTCGAGGTGCTGCGGCGGAACCAGCCGACGGGTCCGCTGATGTGCATGGAGTTCTGGAACGGCTGGTTCGACTCGTGGGGGCTGGAGCACCACCTGGCGCCCGCCGAGGCGAACGCCGCCGACCTGGACGATTTGCTCGCGGCCGGCGGGTCCGTGAACCTGTACATGTTCCACGGCGGCACCAACTTCGGGCTGACCAGCGGCGCGAACGACAAGGGCATCTACCGGCCCATCACGACGTCGTACGACTACGACGCACCGCTCGCCGAGGACGGCACGCCGACCGCCAAGTACTACGCGATGCGGGAAGTCATCGCGCGGCACCTTTCGGTGCCCGACGAGGTCCCCGCGGCGCGGCGCCCGGCGCCCGCCCTGGACGTGGCCCTGACCGCGCACGTCCCGCTCGCGGACGCTGTGCCCGCGCTCGTGCGCGGCGCCCTGGGCACCTTCGACCACGCGCCCACGATGGAGGAGCTGGGCCTCTGGTCGGGCTTCGCGGTGTACCGCACCACCATCCGGCCCGACGACGCCGTCCTGACGGTCGGCGAGGTGCGCGACCGTGCGGTCGTGCTCCTCGACGGCGAGCCGGTCGGCGTGCTCGACCGCGGGTCGCACACGTTCGCCGTCGCGCTGCCTGCGCGGGCTGGTGAGCTGACGCTGCTGGTCGAGAACCAGGGGCACGTCGACTACGGGCCCCGGATCGGCGAGCCCAATGGACTGATCGGTACCGTGCGGACCGCGGCGCGCGTGCTGGACGAGTGGGAGGCGGGCGCGCTGCGGGCAGAGGACGCCCCGGAGCTGCTGCGTGCGGCGCTGGACCTGGCCGACGACGGCGGCGCGGCGGCGTCCGGCGTCGGACCGGCTGCGGGTGACGCGGCTGGCGTTGCCGGGGCGGGCGGCGCGGCCGCGGCGGGTCTGCACCGCGGCACGTTCGACTCGGTCGCCGGGGCGGACCACTTCCTGCGCCTCGACGGCTGGACCAAGGGCCTGGCCTGGGTCAACGGCGAGCTGCTGGGCCGCTACTGGAGTCTGGGCCCCACGCACACGCTGTACGTGCCGGGGCCGCTGGTCCGTGCGACGGGCAACGAGCTCGTCCTGCTGGAGCTGCACGGCGCGGCGACCACGGGAGCGTCGTTCGTCCCAACCCCGGCCCTGGGCGTCACGGAACAGTAAACCCTTGGTGGTGGGCGTAATCGTTGCGACCAAAGCGGACAAAAAGTCGCAACGATCACGCCCACAACCAACGGGTGGGCAGCCGGTGTGCGGTCAGCCCTTGACCGAGCCCAGCATCACCCCCGAGACGAAGTAGCGCTGGACGAAGGGGTACACGCACAGGATCGGGATGATGGTCAGGATCATCGTCACGGCCTGGATGTTCGCGGAGATCGCGGCGGTGGTCGTCCCCGCGACCGCCGCCCCCTCCGACGCCGTGGTCGATGCGCCCGCGATCAGATTGCGCAGGAACAGCGTGACGGGGAAGAGCTCCTGCTTGTCGAGGTAGAGGAACGCCGCGAACCAGTCGTTCCAGTACGCGACCGAGTAGAACAGCACCATCGTGGCGACGACGGGCTTCGACAGCGGCAGGACGATCCGGCAGAAGATGCCGAACCAGCCCAGCCCGTCGATCTGCGCGGCTTCCTCGAGCTCCCGGGGCAGGTTCTCGAAGAAGGCCTTCATCACCAGCAGGTTGAACACCGAGATCGCCCCCGGCAGGATCACCGCCCACATCGTGTTCTTCATGCCGAGGGCCGAGATCAGCACGTAGTTGGGGACGATGCCGCCGTTGAAGAACATCGTGAAGACGGCGAGCCCGATCAGGACGCTCCGGCCCCGCAGGTGCGGCTTGGAGATCGCGTACGCGAACGTCGTCGTCAGGACCATCGCGATGGTGGTACCGAGGAACGTGTACAGCACCGTGTTGCCGTACGCGCCCCAGAAGGTCCCGTTCTGCGCCACGGCCCGGTAGGTGTCGAGGTTGAACCCGACGGGCCACACGTTGACCAGGCCCGCCTTGATCGCGCCCGGGCTGGAGAACGATTGGGCGACCACGGTGATGAACGGATAGAGCATCACCGCGCACACCACCAGCAGCACCACCGTGTTGACGGCGGTGAACGCCCGGTAGCCTCGGGTGTCGCGCGGGCCGACCGATATGCCCGCGCCCGCCGCGACGGACGACACGGTCATGGCGTTCTGGGTCACCACAGGCTTGCTCCTGTCATACGTCGCGAGATGAGATTCGCCGACAGCACCATGACGAGCCCGATACAGGCCTGGAAGAGCCCGATCGCGGCCGCGTAGCTGAGGTTGTTGGACACCAGTCCGACGCGGTACAGGTACGTCGAGATGACGTCGCCCGTGGCGTAGGTCAGCGGGCTGTAGAGGAGGAGGACCTTCTCGAAGCCGACGTTGAGGAAGGTCCCGATGTTGAGGATCAGCAGCGTGATCATGGTGGGCCGGATGCCGGGCAGGGTGACGTGCCACGTCTGCCGCCACCGGTTGGCGCCGTCGATCCGGGCTGCCTCGTAGAGCGAGGCGTCGACGGTGGTCAGTGCGGCGAGGTAGAGGATGGTCCCCCACCCGAGGGTCTGCCACACCTCGGACCCGACGTAGATCGCTCGGAACCACTCCGGCCGCTGCAGGTACGGGACAGCTTCCCCGCCCAGGGCCTCGGTGATCTGGTTGACCGTCCCCTGCAGCGACAGGAGCTGCATGACCATGCCGGCGACGATCACCACCGAGAGGAAGTGCGGCAGGTAGGAGATCGACTGGACCGCCCTCTTGAACGCCTTCTTCCGTACCTCGTTGAGCAGGAGCGCCAGGACGATGGGCAGCGGGAAGCCGACGATCAGCGTGAGCGCCCCGATGATGACCGTGTTGCCGAACACGTGCCAGAACGTCGGGTCGTTGATGAACATGTCCACGTAGAGCAGCCCGACCCATTCCTCGCCGAAGATGCTGCCGCCCGGCCGGAACCGGCGGAACGCGATGACGTTCCCCAGCATCGGGCCGTAGCGGAAGATCAGGAGGAACAGGACCGGCAGGACGGCCATCAGGTAGAGGACGCCGTCCCGGCGCCACACGACGCGCCACGGCAGCTTGGTCCCGTGGCCGCGCGGTGGACCGGTGTTCCACGGCCGTCGACCGACGACCTGCCGTCGGCCGACCGTTTCGGCGACCACTAGCCGTTGCTCTCGGCGAAACGCTGGTGGGCGCCGTTGACGAGGTCCAGGTACCCCTGCAGGTTCTGGCCCTCGAGCTCGGCGACGTACGCGTCCCACTCGCTGAGGTCCCGCTCACCGAGGATGAACTTCAGCGTGTTGGTGTTGACGGTGTCCGCGAGCGTCGTCGTCAGGAGCGAGGCCTGCTCGAGCTCCGCCTCGTTCAGTGGCGCGGGCGGGAACGGGTCGCGCGGCGTCCTCGTCGAGAGCACAGAGTCGATGTACTCCACGAACTGGGGCGAGTTGTAGGACTCCTTCAGCGCCCTGGACTCGGTCGAGCCCGCGAGGACCTCCGACGAGAATCCCAGGTCCTTCGCGATGTCCGTGCCCGCGCCGAAGTTGATGTTGAACGCGTCGAGCGAGTAGCCGGGCTCGAGCGTGAACTTCCCGTCTTCGGACTTGGTGTACGTCTCGCCCTCGACGCCCCAGCGCAGCATCTCGCGGGCGTCGGGGTTGTAGTACAGCCAGTCCAGGAACTGCAGCAGGGCGATGAAGTTCGGGTCGTCCTTGGCCTCGGAGTTCACCATGAAGCCGTTCCAGAAGTTGCGCGGCTCGACGATCTGGCCGGCCTCGCCGCCCGGCGGGGCGATCTGGACGACCTCGTGGTTGCCCTTGCCGACCGTCTCGTCCAGCGCCGTCGAGAACTCCTGCACCGTGCCGTTCGCGCCGGAGGCGGCGAACACCTCTTCAGCGGCGAACTTCTCGGTGACCGTCCCCGCGCCGTCGTTGGTGGCGGTGAAGGACTCGGGGTCGAGCAGCCCGTCCTCCACGAGCCCGTGGAAGTACTCGACCATCTTCTTGTAGCCGTCCGACGTGGCGGCGTACACGAACTCGCCGGACTCCTCGTCGAAGAACGTGCCGTCGCCGAATCCCCAGCCGGCCCGGGTCCCGAAGGCGTGCGAGGCGTAGTTGAGCATCGACTGGCCCTCGAAACCGTCGGCCAGGGGGTAGCTGTCGGGGTACTTGGCCTTGATCTTCTCGAGCCCCGCCCGCAGCTCGTCCCAGGTCTCCGGGATGGGCGCACCCACCTCGTCGAACACGTCCTTGCGCACCAGGAGCGTGAAGACCGGGACCGAGACCTCCTGGAGGCCGGGCATCATGTAGTACTTGCCGTCCGCCTGGCGCAGGTTGTCGATCATCGGGCGCAGGTCCCACTCCTCCACGTACTTCTGGAAGTTGGGCATGTACTCCTCGTAGTCACTGAGCGGCAGCACGGCGCCCGACGCCGCGAAGCTCTTCTCCTCGCCGGTGTAGACGAGCGGGATGATGTACGGCGCGTCACCGGCGCTGAGGAGGAGGCTGCGCTTCTCCACCGCGTCGCTGAACGGGATGTTGGTCAGGTCGAGGGAGACGTTCGTCCGCTTCTCGATCTCGTCGAACTGCT
The DNA here is from genome assembly GCF_900608595.1 of Promicromonospora panici. Lineage (GTDB taxonomy): Bacteria > Actinomycetota > Actinomycetes > Actinomycetales > Cellulomonadaceae > Promicromonospora > Promicromonospora panici. Next base: position 206,902 of record NZ_UWYY01000004.1, read on the forward strand.
GCCAGGAGTCCTTGATCGGAAGCTCGGGCCAGTCGGTCCAGAGCATGGAGAAGCTCACCGGCTCGGTGGCCTTGAACTGCTGGTCGGCCTCGAAGCTCTCCATGGCACCGGTGGTCTGTTCGAGCCCTTCGGGCTCGCCGTCTCCGCCACCGCCTGTGGTGCACGCGGCCAGGGCGACCAGCGCCGCCGCGGCCACGGCCGCCGTCATGCGCCGGCCTGTGCGGCGCGCTCGTCGAGTTGTCACGTCACGAGTCATGTCTCTCCTCATTGAGAACCGATCCCGAGCGCCAGTGCTCGGGAATCACCTGCGACGGTCGCGCTCGGCCGACCAGCTCGACGGCCCGCCGGACCGATCGACCGAAACACTTTCGTGCCGTTTCGCAAATTTACCGTTAAAGTAGGGTAAGCCGGAAAGCCCGTCAACCCCTCGGTCCGAGTGACTCCAGCACTGCGGGTTACGCGGCGGAGAGAGGGCCGCGCACCCTCGGGCACGTCGAAAGTTTCGCGGTCAGGCCCGCGCGCCGTCCTTCCACACCTGGGCGACCAGCGGTACGCCAGGGCGGTAGGCCAGGTAGAGGTGGCTGGGGGCGTCGAGCACGGTGAGATCGGCGCGCGCGCCGACCCGCAGGTGGCCGACGTCGTCCCGCCGGAGTGCCGCCGCCCCGCCCGCCGTGGCCGACCAGAGGGCCTCGGCAGGACTCATCCGCATCTCGCGCACGGCGAGCGCGACCACGAACGGCATGGACGAGCTGTAGCCCGAGCCCGGGTTGCAGTCCGTGGCGAGCGCGACGGGCACGCCAGCCGCTAGCAGACGGCGCGCGTCCGGATAGGGCGACCGGGTGGAGAACTCGATCGCGGGCAGGAGCGTCGCGACGCTGCCGTGCCCGACGCCGGAGCCCGAGCCCGAGCGGCCGGCCCAGGACCCGGCCAGCGCGTCGACGTCGGCGTCGGTCAGGTAGGTGCAGTGGTCGACGCTGGCCGCCCCGACCTCGACCGCGAGCCGGACGCCGGGGCCGGCCGAGAGCTGGTTGCCGTGCACGCGGGCGAGCAAGCCGGCGCGCAGGCCGGCGGCGAGCACGGCCCGGGACTCGTCCTCGTCGAAGGCGGTGGGCGCCGCGGGCTCGCAGAACACGTCGACCCAGCGGGCGTGCGGCGCGCAGGCGGCGAGCATCGGCCCGGTCACGAGGCGGAGGTAGGCGGCGCGGTCGTGCGCGTACTCGGCGGGGACGGTGTGGGCGCCGAGGTAGGTCGTCTCCGGCGTGAGCTCGCGCGCGATCCGCAGCATGCGGGCCTCGGTGGCGACGTCCTGGCCGTAGCCGCTCTTGATCTCGACGGTGGTCGTGCCCTGCGCGAGCATCTCCCGCACGAGGGCTCGGCCGCGCGCCCGCAGGGCCTCCTCGCTCGCGGCGCGCGTGGCGGCCACGGTGTTCGCGATGCCGCCCCCGGTGTACGGCTCGCCCGTCATGCGCGCGGCGAACTCCGCTGAGCGGTCCCCCGCGAACACGGTGTGCGAGTGCGAGTCCACGAACCCCGGGAGCACGCATCGCCCCTCGAGGTCGACCGCCACGTCCGCCGCGGGCGCCGACGACGCCGGTCCCGTCCAAGCAATCCGGCCCGCCTCGACGACGACGGCGGCGTCCGCCACCATGCCGAGCCCGTCGCCCGGGCCGCCGGCGCGAGGCTCGGACGCCCCGCCGTGGACCGGGTCGTTCGTGACCAGCTCGCCGATGTTCGTCAGCAGCACGCTCATGCTTCGCTCCCTGAGGTCTTTGGTTGTGAGCGCGACCGTTGCGACTTCGAGTCCGTTTTGGGCGCAACGGTCGCGCCCACAACCAGGGGCTAGGGGGTTGTCGCAGTCCAGAGTTCGTCGATCGCCTCCGACAGCATCCGGGCGACGTCGCCGGCGCGGTGCTCGCCGTCCCGGACGACGAGCTCGCCGCCCGCCACGACGTCGGACACGTCCGTCGCACCCGCCACCAGGGCCACCTGGGCGGGGTCGGTCCCGGCGGTGCGCGCCGTGTCGAGGCGCACCGCGACCAGGTCGGCGGGCGCGCCCACGGCGATCCGCCCCCCGTCCGGCCGGCCGAGCGCCGCGTGCCCGGCCGACGTCGCCATCTCGACCAGGGTCGCCGGACCGAACGAGCCGCGCCGTCCGGTCGCGAGCCGTTCGTGCTCCTCGACGCCGCGCGCCTCCGCGAGCACGTCGGCGCCCACGTGCTGGTCCGTACCGACCGACAGCGGGCTGCCCGCCCGCAGCAGCCGAAGCCCTGGGGCCAATCCGTCGGCGAGGTCGCGCTCCGTGGTCGGGCAGAGGCAGACGCCCGTGCCCGAGGCGCCGAGCAGCGCGACGTCGTCGTCGGTCAGATGCACGGCGTGGATCGCGGTGGTGCCGGGGCCGAGAGCTCCGGCGTCGTGCAGCAGGCGCGTCGGGGTGACGCCGAAGGCCGCGAGCGCCGCCTCGTTCTCCCCCGGCTGCTCCGACAGGTGCACGTGCAGCGGCGCGCCGGCCCGCCGCGCCCACCCGGCGACCTCGCGCAGCTCGTCGGGCGTGACCGCGCGGACCGAGTGGGCGGCGGCGCCGACGAGCACGCGGTCGTCGTCGGCCCAGGCGGCGCGCAGCGCGTCCACGCGGCGCGCCCATGCCTCGACGGTGCCATCGCCGAACCGGGCTTGCTCGGGGGCGAGCGGCTCGTGCTGAGCCGTACCGGGATGCTCCGTACCGAGGCCACCGTGCAGGTAGCAGGTGTCGAGCAGCGTGAGGTGTACCCCGGCGTCGCGCGCGGCGGAGCGCAGGGCCTCGGCCATGGCGTTCGGCCCGCCCTCGGACGCCGGGTGCGGCGTCCCGTCGGCGCGATGGTGCACGTAGTGGAACTCGCCGACGGCGGTCGTCCCGCCCAGCGCCATCTCGGCGTACACGGCGCGCGCCAGCCGCTCGTACAGCTCCGGCGTCAGTGCCGCGGCCAGCGCGTACATCCCCGCGCGCCAGGTCCAGAAGGAGCCGCCGCCCGCGTGCGTGCGCCCGCGCAGGGCGCGGTGGAACGCGTGCGAGTGCGCGTTGGCGAGACCCGGGAGCACTATCCCGCCGAGCCGCACGTCGCCGTCCGACGCCGCAGCTCCGAGCTCGACGCCGACGATCCGTCCCTCGGCGGTCTCCACCCGCACCGACTCCACGACGCCGGGGCCGCCCGGTTGGGCCAGCCAGGCCCGCTCGCACCAGAAGCTCATCGCGCCCCACTCCCGGCGGCGCTGCCGTCCGCGGGTGGTCGGTAGGACGTCAGGTGATCGGCATTCCGAGGTGCCGACCACCTTGCATTCTGCCGACCACGCGGTTCGGTGAGGAGATCTGCCAGGACCGCCGTGAGCGCGGCCACGCCGGCGTCGCAGTCGGCCGCCTCCGCGAACTCGGCCGGGGAGTGCGAGACGCCCGTGGGGTTGCGCACGAACAGCATCGCGGTGGGCACACCGGCCGCGGCGAGGATCCCGGCGTCGTGGCCCGCGCCCGTGCCGATCACCGGGGCAGGCAGGCCGGAGCCGGGCCGTCCGACGACATCGGCGATCCGTGCCGCGAGCGCCGGATCGAACACGGTGGCGGGCGTCCAGGACTCCTCGACGGGATGCCACTGGCTCAGCCCCGCGGCCCCGGCCCTGCCGACTGCAGCCTTGTCAGCGGTCGCCGGATGGCCCAGGACCGCCCGGACCGCAGACTCCGTCTCCGCGCGGGCGTCTATCCAGGCGCGGACGCGGGACGGGATCGCGTTGACGCCGTTCGGCTCGACCTGGACCTTGGCCAGCGTCGCGAGCGCCCCGGCGTGCTCGGCTGCCGCGCGGACGTCGGTGATGAGCCGCGCGAGGTCGAGCATCGGGTCGTGGCGGTGGTCCAGCGGCGTCGTGCCGGCGTGGTTGGCCTCGCCCGCCAGGTCGACGCGCCAGCGGCCGTGCGGCCAGATCGCCGAGCCGATCGCAACCGGCGCCGCCTCGTCCGAGGGCAGGTCAGCCAGGTACCGGCCCTGTTCCACGTGCAACTCGACGAAGACGCCGATCCGCCCGAGAGCCTCGGGGTCACGCCCGTACTGCTCGAGCCGCACTCCGCCGGCGCCCCGGGCGAGCACGCCCGCCAGGCTGTCCCCGGCGCCGTCCCGCAGCGCGAGCAACCGGTCCGCGCCGACAGTCCCCGTGACCGCGCGCGAGCCGAGGCAGGCGAGCCCGAACCGAGCGCCCTCCTCGTCGGAGAAGTTCACGATCCCCAGCGGCCGAGCGGGTTGGACGCCGTCGGCCCGCAGCGCGTCGAGCGCCGCGAACGCGCTGGCGACCCCGAGCGGGCCGTCGAACGCGCCGCCGCCGGGCACGGAGTCGAGGTGGCTGCCGGTCACGACGCCGGGCCCGTCGGCACCGGGGTCGCCCCACCATGCCCACTGGTTTCCTGCGCGGTCGGTCATCACGGAGAGCCCACGCGCGGCCGCCTCGGCGGCGAACCACTCGCGCAGCGCCAGGTCGTGCGGGGTCCAGGCGAACCGCTCGTACCCGCCGGACGGCGCCCGCCCGACGTCGGCGATCGCGTCGAGCAGCCGCCCTACATCCGTCACGTCGTCTCCCGCATCGGCACGCGCAGCCCGCCGCGCTCGGCGGCCGCGACGGCGTCGTCGTACCCGGCGTCGACGTGGCGCAGCACGCCCGTCGCCGGGTCGTTCGCGAGCACCCGCGCGAGCTTCTCGGCGGCCAACGGCGTCCCGTCGGCAACCGAGACCTGGCCGGAGTGCAGCGATCGCCCCATACCCACACCACCCCCATGGTGGATCGAGACCCAGGTCGCGCCGGAGGCGGTGTTCATCAGGGCGTTCAGGAGCGGCCAGTCGGCGATGGCGTCGGAGCCGTCCGCCATCGACTCGGTCTCCCGGTACGGGGAGGCGACCGAGCCGGAGTCCAGGTGGTCGCGCCCGATGGCGATCGGCGCGGAGATCTCGCCCGACGCGACGAGCTCGTTGAACCGCAGCCCCGCGACGTCCCGCTCCCCGTGCCCGAGCCAGCAGATGCGGGCCGGCAGCCCCTGGAAGGCGACCCGGTCCTGGGCGGCGCGGATCCAGCGCCCGAGGTGGTCGTTGTCGGGGAACAGGTCGAGCACTGCCTGGTCGGTGACGGCGATGTCGCGCGGGTCCCCGGACAGCGCCGCCCAGCGGAACGGGCCCTTGCCCTCCGCGAACAGCGGTCGGATGTACGCGGGCACGAAGCCCGGGAAGTCGAACGCGCGGTCGTACCCGCCCAGGCGGGCCTCGTCGCGGATCGAGTTGCCGTAGTCGAACACCTCGGCGCCCGCGTCCTGGAACCCGACCATGCCCTCGACGTGCCGGGCCATCGACTCCCGGGCCCGGTCGGTGAACCCTTCGGGATCCTTCGCGGCGAGGTCGGTCCAGTCCTCCAGCGCGACGCCGGACGGCAGGTACGACAACGGGTCGTGCGCCGAGGTCTGGTCGGTGACGATGTCGATCTCGACGCCCCGGCGCAGCAGCTCCGGCACGACGTCGGCCGAGTTGCCGACCACGCCCACCGACAGTGCCCGGCGCTCCTTCTTCGCGGCCAGCGCGAGCGCCACACCCGCGTCCAGCGACTCCGCGACGACGTCGAGGTACCGCGTCTCGACGCGCCGGTGCAGGCGGGCCGGGTCGACGTCGACCACGAGGCAGACGCCGCCGTTGAGCGTCACGGCCAGCGGCTGCGCGCCGCCCATGCCGCCGCAGCCGCCGGTCAGGGTCAGCGTCCCCGCGAGGGTTCCGTCGAACTTCTTCGCCGCCACCGCCGCCAGCGTCTCGTACGTGCCCTGCAGGATCCCCTGCGAGCCGATGTAGATCCACGACCCGGCGGTCATCTGCCCGTACATGGTCAGTCCGAGCTGCTCCAGGCGCCGGAACTCGGGCCAGTTCGCCCAGTCCCCGACCAGGTTCGAGTTCGCGATCAGCACGCGCGGCGCCCACTCGTGCGTCCGCAGCACGCCCACCGGGCGGCCCGACTGCACCATCAGCGTCTCGTCGTCGCGCAGGTCCGTGAGCGAGCGGACTATCGCGTGGTAGCTCGGCCAGTCCCGCGCGGCGCGGCCGGTGCCGCCGTAGACGACCAGGTCGTCGGGCCGCTCGGCCACCTCCGGGTCGAGGTTGTTCATCAGCATGCGCAGCGGGGCCTCGGTCTGCCAGCTGCGGGCGGTCAGGGTGGTGCCGCGCGGGGCGCGGACGGCGACCGGGGTCCCCCGGTCATAGGGCTGATTCATCTGCGTCTCCTTCTTGGTTGTGGGCGCGATGGTTGCGTCTTCCTGCCCGCTTTAGGCGCAAAGTTCGCGCCCACAGCAAAGGGTTCTCACAGCAAGGGGCCGACGGCGGACGCGGCGGCCGCCGCGATCCGGCCGGCCGCCACGAGCTGGACCACGTGCTCGATCTCCGGGGCGAGGTGGCGGTCGGGTCCGGGTCCGGGCACGACGGCGCGGACGGCGTCGTGCACCGCACCCGTGCCGGCCGCGGGAGCCTCCGCGCGGAAGTCGAGGGCTCGTGTCGCCGTGAGCACCTCGATGGCCAGCACGCGCGTGAGCCCGTCGACGGAGCGGCGGAGCTTGCGTGCGCCGGACCAGCCCATGGACACGTGGTCCTCCTGCATGGCGGAGCTCGGGATGGAGTCCACGCTGGCCGGTGCGGCCAGGCGCTTCAGCTCTGAGACGATCCCGGCTGCCGTGTACTGGGCGATCATGTGCCCGGAGTCGACGCCGGGATCGTGCGCGAGGAACGCGGGCAGGCCCTCGGAGCGGGAGACGTCGAGGAACCGGTCCGTGCGCCGCTCGCTCATGCTCGCCAGGTCGGCGGCCGCGATGGCGAGGAAGTCGAGCACGTAGCCGACGGGAGCCCCGTGGAAGTTGCCGTTGGACTCCACGCGCCCGTCGGAGGTCACCACCGGGTTGTCGATCGCGGAGGCCAGCTCCCGGCGCGCGACCGTGGCGGCGTGCTCAAGGGTGTCGCGGGCAGCGCCGTGCACCTGGGGCGCGCAGCGCAGGGAGTAGGCGTCCTGCACGCGGGTGCAGGCGGGGTTCCCGGCGTCGTCGAGCTCGCGGTGGCTCGCCATGAGGGGCGAGCCCGCCAGGATCTGCCGCATGTTCGACGCCGATGCCGCCTGGCCCGGGTGCGGACGCATGCCGACGAGGTCCTCGGCGAACGGCGCGTCCGAGCCGAGCAGCGCCTCGACGGACAGGGCCGCGGCGACGTCGGCCGTGGTGAGCAGGCGGCGCAGGTCGTGGATCGCGAGGCAGAGCATGCCGAGCATGCCGTCGGTGCCGTTGATGAGGGCGAGGCCCTCCTTCTCGGCGAGCACGAGCGGCGCGATGCCGGCGTCGGCGAGGGCCTGTGCGGCGTCGACTTCGCCGGTCGATCCGGTCGAGCCGGTCGAGCCGGTCGAGACCCCCGAGCCCACAGACACGACACGGACCCGCCCCTCCCCCATGGCGGCGAGCGCCACGTGCGCGAGCGGCGCGAGATCCCCGGAGCAGCCGAGCGACCCGTACTCGTGCACGATCGGCGTGATCCCGGCGTTAAGCATCGCGGCGTAGTTCTGCGCGGTGACCGGACGGGCGCCGGTGTGCCCGGTGACCAGGGTCGCGAGGCGCAGGAGCTGCAGCGCGCGCACCACCTCGGTCTCGACCTCGGGACCGGACCCGGCGGCGTGCGACCGCACGAGGCTGAGCTGGAGCTGGGCCCGCATCTCGGTGGGGATGTGCCGGCGGGCCAGCGCCCCGAAGCCGGTGGAGACGCCGTAGTGGGGTACGACGTCCTGGGCCAGACCGTCGATGACGGCGCGGCTCTGCGCCATTCGGGCCAGGGCCGTCTCATGGATCTCGACCGACGCGCCGTAGCGGGCGACCGCGACCACCTGGTCGACGGTCAGCGGCGTGCCGTCGATGACTACGTGCCGGGGCAGGTCCGGGTCGGCCGCGTGGGTGTGCGGCGTCGGTCCCTCGTGGTGCAGGGTGCTCATGCGCCCATAGAACCTCGCCGGGAGCACCGTAGCGCGGCGGGAAGCGGCGATAGAGTCTGGGATACAAGACAGTTCACCGGGAGGAAACAGTGGCCGGCAGCAGCACCGTTCCCGCCGCACGCACCACGGCCCGGCTGTTGACGTTCCTCGCGGCGCAGACCGGGCCGGTGCCGGCAGGCGCCATCGCGCACGGCATCGGGGTGCCCCGGTCGAGCGTCTATCACCTGCTGTCGGTGCTGCGGGACGAGGGCTTCGTGCGGCACTTCCCGGACGAGCGCCGCTACGGCCTGGGCGTGGCCGCCCTCGGCCTGGGCAGTGCGTACACGCGGCAGGCGCCGCTCACCCGGCTGGCCGCGCCGGTGGTCGCCCGCCTGGTGGAGACGGCCGGCGAGAACGGGCACCTCGCGGTGCTGAACGGCCGGGAGGTCCTGTACCTGGTGGAGCAGCGCGCGGCGGGGCGCCCGCCCCTGGTGACCGACGTCGACGTCCACCTCCCGAGCCACCTCACCGCCAGCGGGCGCGCGGTGCTGGCGCTGCTGCCCCCGGCGCAGGTGCGCGCGCTGTACCCGACGCCGGGATCGTTCACCGACCTCACCGGGGCCGGGCCGCGGACCTTGCGGGAGCTGCGGACGGTGCTGCGCGAGGCTCGGGCGCGCGGGTTCGCTGTGGAGGACGGCGAGGTGACGGCCGGCTTCGCATCGGTGGCCGCGGCCGTCGTGGACCACACGGGGCGGCCCGTCGCGGGGCTGGCGGTGACGTTCCGCTCGGATGCGTACGACGACGACGCGCGGGCTGGGCTCGCGGAGCGGGCAACACATGCGGCACGAGAGGTCAGCCGAAGGCTGGGAGCCCGGTGACGCTCAGGCGCGGCGGAGGCCGAGCGTCCAGGCGCCGGGGGTCGTGCCGGTGAGGTAGAGGCGAGGGCCGTCCAGGGCGTCGGTGCCGCCGAGGAACTCGAAGGCCTCACCCGGCGCATAGGTGCCGACCACGTCGGGCTCGGGCTTCGCCGAGGTCTCGATCACCAGAGCGTCGTCGCCGCTGCGCAGCTCGGCAGAGTGTCCGGCCATGCGGTAGACGTTGGTCGCGACCTGCTCGACGCCGGTCAGCACACCGTCGCCCAGCGCGATCTCCAGGGACCACCGGGTCGGCGCCCCACTGGTGTTGAACTGCAGCTCGACGCCACCCGAACCCGCCCGCACCTCGACGTCGGTCACCAGCTCGACGTCGTCCCGGGCCCGTTCGTCGAACGCCATCGAGGCGCTGAAGCGCCCCTCGGAGACGAGCCGATAGCGCCCGTCCGCGCGGCGCTGCCCCTCCGGCATCGGCTGGTAGTAGCCGGCAGTGACGCGCTCGTGAAGGTGCGCGACGCCGTCGTCGTCGACCCGCAGGGACTCGGCGCGGAACGGGCCGAGGCCGAAGAACACGCGGGACAGCCGCAGCGAGCGCACCACGGCCTCGCCGGACCGGAACCTCAGGAACGTCGGGTCGCCCGCCAGGCCCGAGCCGACGCGACCGACGTGCGGTACGTCGGAGCCGCCGTAGACGACCAGGCGCTCGGGTCCACGCTCGGCCACCAGCAGCCCGACGTCGGCGAAGTGCCGGACCTGCTCGACATCCGGCGGCACGGGCGCGGCCGGGAGCGGCGCGTCGAGCTCGGGTTCGGTCAGCAGCTCGAGCAGCGCGAGCGCCGCCACCGCACCGTCGCGTGGCTCCGATCGCGCGGCGCCGGCCGCACAGGTGGCGCAGCCGCGCTGGGCGAAGCGCCGCAGCTGGGTGTGGAAGACCTGCAGCGGGATCTCTCCGCCCTGGTCCTGACGGCGCGAGAAAACGGTCTCGACGACACCGTCGGCGTCGGTCAGGTCGAGCTGGCTGTGCAGGTTGGCATGCACGACCTCCAGGAGGTCGGGCCGCTCCAGGCCCTCGGCCAGCACCAGCAGCGACGGGTTGCTCACGAACGCCGCGTAGACGGCGCTGCGCTCGGAGTAGAGGCCGTCGCGGTCGGCGTCGACCCCCTCCGCGAGCCACTGCTGCGCCCGGGCGACCGCCCGCTCGTCGAAGGCGCGCAGGCGAACCAGCGCGGCGCTGACCTCCCACCGGTGGTTCGGTGTGTGCACACCACCGGCGACCAGCGCCGGAAGGGCTCGGTGCGCGATGCCCCGCAGCCGCTGCTCCAGTCGAGCGAGCGCGGGGTCCGTCGTCCCCTCCAGTGCCGCCAGCGTGCTGCCGACGTCGTTGAGGGTGAAGGCGCTGTCCGGCGGTGAGTGCAGGTTCCCGTCGGAGGAGAACAGGCCTCCGGCGTCCTGCAGCGACGCGAGCCGCTCGGCGAGGGTGAGCGCGGTCTCGACCCGGCGGGACGAGGTTGCCCCTGGCCGCAGGATCTTCAGCGCCACGGCGGTCGCGACCAGCCGCATGAGCTCGCGGTGGCCGGCCGCGAGCGGATCCGGCTCGCGGTCCCACCAGGTCTCGACGAGGTCGGCCATCCGGCCGGCGAATGTCACCAGGATCAGTCCTTCAGGCCGGAGTTGATGTCGGCGCTCATGATCTGGCGCTGGAACACGACGAACAGGATCACCATCGGGACCAGGGAGATCACCGACGCCGACAACAGCACCGACCAGTCGATGTTGTCCGCGCCGACGATCGATCTGAGCGCGATCTGCAGCGTGTACTTGTTGGGGTCGTTGAGCACGATCAGCGGCCAGATGTAGTCGTTCCAGCGCCACTGGAAGGAGAAGATCCCCAGCACGATCGCGATCGGCTTCGCGATCGGGAGCATGATCTGGAAGAACACCCGGATCTCGCCGACGCCGTCGATCCGCGCCGCCTCCAGCAGCTCGTCCGGGACGGTGCGGAAGTACTGCCGGAACATGAAGACGCCGGTCGCGGTGAGGATCGACGGCACGATGATGCCGGCCAGGGTGTTGTACAGGCCGAGGTCGCGGATCACCGCGAACGTCGAGGGCATGATGACCTCGGTCGGCAGCATCGTCGTGACGAGGATGCAGATGAAGAAGGCCTGCAGCCACCACGCCTTGTACTTGGCGAAGGCGTACCCGGTCATCGCGGAGACCAGCACGGTCAGCGCCGTCGTGACGAGCGCGACGATGCCCGTGTTGGCGAAGTACCGCCAGAAGTCGAACCGGGTCCAGGCCGTGACGTAGCCCGACGTCGTCCAGGTTTCCGGGAACAGCGAGAGCGGCAGGCTGAACAGCTCGCTGCCCGGCTTGAACGAGCTCAGCAGGAACCACAGCATCGGGAACGCGAACAGTGCCGCGATCACGACCAGGAGCAGGGTCAGCCCGGGGTTGACGCCGCGGAACGCGGGGCGGGGCGTGGTCACGACAGGTCCTCCCGCCGGTCGAAGCGCATCTGGACGACCGCGATCACGATGAGGATGACCATGAGCACCATCGACACGGCGCTCGCGTAGCCGATCTGGGCCCGCTCGAAGCCGGTCTGGTAGATGTACTGGACGATGAACATGTTCTCCGTGCCCGGCCCTCCGCCGTTGAGCGCCTGCACCATGGCGAACTCCTTCATCGCGCCGAGGGTGCCGAGCAGGATCACCATGAACGACGTCGGGCGCAGCAGCGGCAGGGTGATCCGGAAGAACCGCTGCGCGGCCGAGGCGCCGTCGACCTGGGCGGCCTCCAGGTAGGACTTGGGGATGTTCCGCAGGGCGGCGATGAACAGCAGCATGGTGAACGCGGTTCCCGACCAGGTGCTAGCGAGGATGACGACGGCGAGCGCGAGGTCGCCGTTGGTCTCCCACTGCTGCCGCGGCAGGTTGAGCACCGTGATCACGTAGTTGACCAGCCCGAAGTTCTCGCCGAACATCCAGCGCCAGATGACGCCCGTGACGATCGGGGAGATGAGCCAGGGCAGGAAGAACAGGACCCGGGCGGCCGTCCGGAACCTGGTGGCGGCCGAGACCAGCAGCAACGAGATGCCGAGGGCAACCACGTAGTGCGCCGGGACGGCGAGCACCGTGTAGAGCACGGTGCGGCCGATCGAGGAGTAGAACTGTTCGTCGCCGAACAGCCGCTCGTAGTTCGACAGCCCTGTGAACTCCGGGTCCCCGACACCGGTGTAGTCGGTGAACGAGTAGTACAGCCCGAGCGCCCCGGGACCGAGGAAGAACACCACGAACAGCACGACGGCCACCGAGATGAACAGCACCGGCGCGGCGGTCTGGCCCGGGCGCCGCAGCCGTCGTCGTCGTCGTTGTGCGGCGGGGGTCGGCGCGGGCGTGGGCGCCGCGGCGACGGTTGTCTCCTGTGCCATCGGATCAGCCCGCTGAGCCGAACGCCTCGGTCATCTGCTCGCCGATGAGGGTGATGCACTCGTCGACGCCGATCTCGTCGTTGAGGTAGCGGACGACCTGATCACGCAGCGGGTCGCCCTCGACGCTCAGGCCGGCGACCTCAAAACCGAGCTCCATCTGCTTGATCGTGGTGACGATCGGGTCGGAGGCCGCGATCTCGGCGTTGTAGAGATCGAACGCCTCGGCGTTGTCCGCGTACTCGACCGTGATGCCGTCGACCGCGGGCAGGAAGCCGGAGGTTGTGGCGAGCTCGGTGTAGTTCTCCTTGGTGTACAGCCAGGTGACGAAGTCGAGCGCGGCCTGCTCCTGGTCGGTTCCCTCGAACACGACGATCGAGGCGGCGTTGCCGAAGTTCACCGCCTGCACCGGCTGGCGCGGCGTCGGCACCGAGGCCCACTCGAAGTCGGCGATGTTGACCGCGAAGTCGGCGATCTGCCAGGACCCGGAGTAGTAGGCCACGACGTCGCCGGACTTGAACAGCGCGTTGCCGTCGGCCTCGCTCAGCCAGACCGAACGCGGCATGAAGCTGTCGTCGTTGATCTCGTAGAAATACTCGAGAGCTGCCTTGGTGGCGTCGTTGGTGGTGAACGTGCCGCTGGAGTCCGGCTGCCACAGCGTCGAGCCGAACTCGTACAGGAAGGACTTGAGCCGGTGCGAGCTGGCGTCCATCGCCATCCCGTAGGAGGCGCCGGTGGCTTCCTGCACCTGCTTGACGGCGGACACGAAGTCGTCCCAGGACCACACGTCGCCGTCGAGATCGGCCGGGAACTCCACGCCCGCTTCGTCGAACAGCGACTTGTTGATGAACAGTCCGACGCCGGTGACGTCGGTCGGGAGCGAGTAGACCCGCCCGTCCTCGTCCTGCGTGGACAGGTCCGTCATGACGCCGGCCGACGTCATGATCTCCGCGAGGTCCATCGTGGCGCTCTTCCAGACCGGGTCGACGGCGCCGACGCGCGCGAGCGCGGGCAGGTCGTTGGCCTGAGCCGCGTTCTTCAGCCGCGTGGTGAGGTCCTCGTTGGCCACGTCGACGATCTCGACCTTGAATCCGGTCTCCTTCTCGTACTTCGCCGCCATCGCCGCGAAGCCGCCGCCCTGGTTGGCGTCGCCGGAGAGGAAGAACTGCAGCGTTCCCACGTCCTCCGGGTCTGTGGAGCCGCCGGAGTCGCTACCGCAGGCGACGGTGAGACCGAGCACCGCGGCGCCTGAGAGGCCGCCGAGGAGAACCTGCCGGCGGGTGAATGTTGAGCTCATGGGTTGCCTCTTCCTTGAGACGTGCCGAACCCATTCGGCGCGATATGCCGGGAATGCGATTTCCGCACGGTAACGTTAACATTGGCCAGGACCACAGGTCAACATTTTGTCCGGACATGCAGATGTGCTCCGGTGCCCAACGACCCACCGGCGCAGCGCCGCGCGCTGCCCGAACTCACGAAGGTGGGCGCGCGCCGAGTCGCCTACCGACCGTCAGCCTCGTCCGGCGACGAACCGCCGCGTGACCGCGATGTCGCGGTCCCCGTACCCGGACGCGACCACCTCGTCGAACGCCGCACGCAGGGCGGGCAGCAGCGCCGGGCTGGTGCCGGTCGCCTCCGCGACGTCGGCCGCGAAGCGCAGGTCCTTCACCATGTACCTGGCGAGGCCCGACGGGGTGTCGTCCCCGGTGACGAGCTTGTCGCGACGGCTCGCCAGGAGGTTCCCGCCCGCGTAGCCGCCGCCGAGGAGGTCCCACAGGGTGCCCAGGTCGATGCCGCTGCGCTCGGCGAGGACGCTCGCCTCGCCCAGAGCCAGGATCGTGGAGGCCACGATCATCTGGTTGCACGCCTTCGCGACCTCGCCCGCGCCGAGCGGCCCCAGGTGCACGGGCGTCCCGCAGGCGGCCATGACACGGGCGGCGCGCGCGACGTCGTCCTCCTCGCCGCCCATCATGATCGACAGCGTGCCCGCGTCCGCCCCGTCGACGCCGCCGGAGACCGGGCAGTCGACGACCCGGACGAGGCCGCCGGTCTCGCGGGCGAGCCGCTCAGCGAGCGCGCGGACCCCGGTCGGGGACGAGGTGCTGCCGATCAGCAGCAGGGTCGGTTCGGTGATCCCCGCGAGCAGGCCGTCCTCGCCCGCGAGCACCTGCTCGACCTCGGGCAGGTCGGGCAGCATGAGGAGGATCGTGCGGGCCGTCGTGGCGAGCTCACGCGGGGTCGCGGCCCAGGTCGCACCGGCGGCCGGCAACGAGTCGTCGTCGCGGCGCGTGCGCCCGGTGACGGTCAGGGCACCGTGGGCGGCAAGGAGACGGTGCGCCATCGGCCGCCCGATCGCGCCGATCCCGATCATGCCGACGGGGCCGACGTCGGTTCCCGGAACCGCAGGACCGGGCCGTTTGGGACCAGCAGAGGAAGGAGCGTCGTTGGTCATGGCACCCACCTTAGCGACTGCCCACACCACGGGACACCGTTCAGCATGTTGAACCTTAGGTAGGATGGCGCCACGTCGATCGAAGAGGATGCGTCATGACTGCTGGCCCCGTACCCGCAACCATCAGCTCCGGGTCACCGACCTCTGAACCAGGGGCCGCGACGTTGCGCGTCGCCGTCGCGGTGGACCTGCGCGAGGACCTGTGCCGCCGGATCGAGGAGCTCGAGCCCCGCGTCGAGCTGATCCGGAACCACGCGCTCTACCACCCGATGCGCGGGCCGGCCGACTGGTCCGGCGACCCCGCCTTCGCGCGCACGCCGGCCCAGCAGCGAGAGTTCGACCAGATGGTCGACGGCGCCGACGCGCTCTTCGGCATCCCCGACGTCGACCCCGCGGCACTCGCCCGCACCGTGGCCGCGAACCCCCGGTTGCGCTGGGTGCACACGACCGCCGCCGGGGGCGGTGGCCAGGTCAAGGCGGCGCAGCTGCCGGCGGAGACGCTTGAGCGCGTCGCGTTCACGACCAGCGCGGGCGTGCACGGTGGGACGCTCGCCGAGTTCGCCGTCTTCGGGGTGCTCGCCGGCGCCAAGGACCTCCCCCGCCTGCACGCGCAGCAGGCGCGCCGCGAGTGGACCGACCGCTGGGAGATGCGCCAGCTCGACGAGATGACCGTGCTCGTCGTGGGCCTGGGGGGCATCGGCCGGTCCGTCGCGGCGAAGCTGCACGCGCTGGGCGCGCGGGTGCACGGGACCACGCGGTCGGGCGAGCCGGTGGACGGCGTCGACTTGCTCGTGCCGGTCGACGACCTCGCCGACGCGGTACGCCAGGCCGACGCGATAGTGGCCACCCTGCCCGGCACGACCGCCACCGAGGGGCTGATCGGCGAGGCGGTCCTCGCGAACGCGAAGCCCGGAACGATCGTCGTGAATGTCGGCCGCGGCACCGTCATCGACGAGCCCGCCCTCGTCGCGGCACTGGACGACGGCCGCGTGGGGTTCGCGGCGCTCGACGTCTTCGCGGTCGAGCCGCTGCCCGCCACGAGCCCGCTCTGGGACCACCCGCAGGTGCTCGTCAGCCCGCACACCGCGGCACTCAGCGGCGCCGAGGAGGACCGGATCGCCCGGCTGTTCGCCGACAACGCCCGCCGCTTCCTCGACGGCGAACCGCTCGTCAACCGGATGGATACGATCGAGTTCTACTGACGACGTAAGCCTGCGAAGGAGCAGAATGCCCGAACAGCCCGAGCGCGACCCCGCCCCCGCCGTCACGCGTTCGTTGCGCATCCTGAACCTGCTGGCGGACGCCGAGGGTGCACCGATGACGCTCAGCGACATCGCCCGTGCGCTGGGCATCGCGAAGTCGTCGACGGCGAACCTCGTGTCGGTGCTCGAGGAGGGCCGGATGATCGAGCGGGTCCCGCAGGGTTACCGGCTCGGACGTCGTACGGCGGAGCTCGGCGGAGCGTTCGCCACGCAGTTCAACCAGATCAGGGAGTTCTACGGCATCTGCGACGCGTCGCCCGTGCTCCGCACGGAGGTCGTACAGATCACCATGCTCGAGGGCTCCGACACGCTCTACCTCGCGCGCCACGAGGGCCGACGGCGGTACCAGCTCGGCACGCCGCTCGGCTCCCGCCTGCCCGCCGCCCTGAGCGCCTCCGGGAACGCCCTGCTGATGCGGCTCGCCGACGAGGAGATCATCGAGCTCGTCGGCCCCACGGCGCCGTTCCCACAGCTCACGGAGAACAGCATCCGCGATGTGGACGACCTGCTCGCGCGGATCCGGGCGAGCAGGGACCGGGGCTACACGGTCGACCCCGCGGGGTCGGTGCGGGGTGTCGTCGGTGTCGCCGTCCCGCTCGAGCCGTGGCAGGCGAGCGACCCACCGTTTGCCCTGGGCGCTGCACTACCGCAGGAGCTGGCGACGGACGACGTGCAGATCGCCCGGATCGGCGAGGCGCTGATCGCGGCCGCCGCCGAGCTCACCAACCCGCTGTCTCGCAGTGCGGGGCAGCGGCGGGCGTCCTGACGCGCCGGACGCGGAAGCCCGAACCACTCCGAACCCTCCGTCGCCAGCCGATCTGTTCAGTGTGTTGAACACCGTTCACAGGAGCGGCTACAGTGAGGCGCGTTCAGCCCGTCCGGGGCACTGCGGCACCGGGCGGCCATCGAAGGAGATGACTCGTGACTGAAACCGCCCCGCGCCCGGTCGACACGGAGGACCCGGTCTACGCGGCGAACCTGCGCCGCGCCACGCTCGCCTCCTCCGTCGGGTCCGCCCTCGAGTACTTCGACTTCGCCCTCTACGGCCTGTCGTCCGCCCTGGTCTTCAACACCCTGTTCTTCTCGAACCTCGACCCGGCCATGGGCGTCGTCGCTGCCTTCGCCTCCTTCGGCGTCGGCTTCGTGGCCCGGCCGCTCGGCGGGCTGTTCTTCGGGACGCTCGGCGACCGGATCGGCCGCAAGTGGGTGCTCCTGGTGACGATCGCCCTGATGGGCGGCTCGACCACCCTGATCGGCGCGCTCCCCACGTACGAGTCCATCGGCATCTGGGCCCCGATCCTCCTGACGACGCTGCGCCTGCTGCAGGGGTTCGGCGCGGGCGCCGAGCAGGCCGGGGCCACGGTGCTCATGGCCGAGTACTCGCCCGTCCGGCGCCGCGGATTCTTCTCCTCGCTGCCGTTCATCGGCATCCAGCTCGGCACCCTGCTCGCCGCCCTCGTCTTCACGCTCCTGTCGTCGCTGCCCGACGACGTCTTCCTCACCTGGGCCTGGCGCGTGCCGTTCCTCTGCTCGTTCCTGCTGATCCTCGTCGCGATGTTCATCCGTGCCCGCCTGCGCGAGACCCCGACCTTCGTGGAGCTGGAGAAGCACGAGCAGATCGAGGACCACCCGATCCGCCGGGTCTTCACCACGGGCTTCCCCGGCGTCGTCGTCGGCATCGGCCTGCGGATGGCCGAGAACGGCGGCTCGTACATGTTCCAGGCGCTCGCGCTGAGCTTTGCCACGGGAACCGCGGCCGCGACCGTCGACAAGTCGCTCGCGACCTGGGGCGTGACCATCGGATCGCTGATCGGCATGGCCGTGATCCCGCTGACCGGCCACCTGTCCGACCGCTACGGCCGGGTCCCGATCTACCGGGCCGGCGCGGTGTTCATGCTGCTCTACGCTTTCCCCGCCTGGTGGATGCTGCAGTCCGGCAACGCCGCGCTCGTCATCGGCGCTGTCGCGATCGGGATCGGCGTCGCCGTCAACACGATGCTCGGCCCGCAGTGTGCGATGCTCCCCGAGCTGTTCGGCAACCGGCACCGCTACCTGGGTGTCGCGATGGCGCGGGAGCTCTCGGCGGTGATCGCGGGTGGCCTCGCCGGCGTCCTCGGCGCCTGGCTGATCGCCATCACGGACGGCAACTGGATGGTCCCGGCCATGTACATGACAGTCCTCGCCGCCATCACCACGGGCTTCACGTTCATCGTCCCCGAGACCCGCGGCCGCGACCTGCTGCTGGTCGAGGACGCAGTGCGCATCTCGACCACAGAAGGAGCAGTTCGCTGACATGGATCTTTTTGACCTGACGGGCCGCACGGCGCTCGTGACCGGCTCCAGCCAGGGCATCGGCCGCACGTTCGCCACCGGCCTCGCCCAGGCGGGGGCGCGCGTGATCGTGCACGGCCGCGACGCTGCCAAGGCACGCGCGACCGCCGACACGATCGCGGCACAGACCGGCGCCACCACCGTCGTCTCGACGTTCGACGTGACCGACGCCGACGCCGTGGAGACCGGCATCACCGCCATCGAGACCGACGTCGGGGCGATCGACATCCTCGTCAACAACGCGGGTATCCAGCGCCGCGCGCCGATCACCGAGTTCGCCGACCAGGACTGGCACGACCTCGTCGCCACCAACCTCACGAGCGTGTTCCTGCTGTCCCGGCGGGTGGCGCGCAGCATGGTGGAGCGCGGGAGCGGCAAGATCGTGAACATCGGCAGCGTGCAGTCCCAGCTCGCCCGGCCCTCCATCGCCCCCTACAGCGCCACGAAGGGCGCGATAGTCATGCTCACCAAGGGGCTGTGCGCGGACCTCGCGGGCCACGGCATCACCGTGAACGCGCTGGCCCCCGGGTACTTCGCCACCGAGCTCACGGCGGCGCTCGTCGCCGACCGAGAGTTCTCGGCGTGGGTCGAGGGCCGCACCCCGGCGGGCCGCTGGGGCCAGGTCGAGGACCTCGTCGGCACCCTGGTGTTCCTGGCCAGCGACGCGTCGGCCTTCGTGAACGGGCAGACGATCTACGTCGACGGCGGCATGACGGCGGTGGTCTGATGCGCGTCGCCCGGATCGCCACACCGGACGGACCCGCCTACGTGCGGGCCGACCGCGACTCGTACGTGCCCTGCGAGGACCCGTTCGTCGCCTTCGCAGCGGGCCGCGAGCCCCGTCCGACGGGCGCGCCCCCGGTCCCGGGCGCGCTGGCCGAGGTGCTCGCCCCCTGCGAGCCGCGGGTCGTGGTAGGCATCGCGCAGAACGGCCCCGACGCTCCGCTGCCCGTGCAGGCATGGCTGAAGAGCCCGCGCACCGTCGTGTCCAGCGGTACGGGGGTGCGGCTGCGGCGGGATGTGGGCCGGGTCATCGCCGAGGGCGAGGTAGCGGTCGTGATCGGCCGCTCGACCGAGGGGCTGGTCGCGGGCAACGCGCACGAGTACGTCCTCGGCGTGACCGCCGTGAACGACGTGACCAACCCCGACCGGAACGCCGTCGACGTCCGGAACTTCGAGGGGAAGGGTGGCGCGGCCTACACCCCGCTCGGGCCGTTCGTCGAGACCGACGTCGACCTCGACCGGGTGGACCTGCGTGTCGTCATCAACGGCCAGGAGCGCGCCGCGACCGGGAGCCACGAGCTGCCGTCGTCGATCGCCGCATGCCTCGCCTACGTCGCCTCGTGGGTCGAGCTCGGCCCGGGTGACGTTGTCATGACCGGCGCGCCGCACTCGCACTTCGCCGTCGTGCCGGGCGACCTCGTGGAGATCACCGTCGCCGGTGCGCGCCTTGTCACCCCTTGCCTCTAGCCGGGCCCAGGCCTGCCCGAACCCGGGACCTCACCGTCCCGTTCCTCGTGAAACGGAGTCACCGTGACCGACCCGAACCTCGCCGTCGTCGTCCATGCCCAGGGCGATCTGCGGATCGAGCCGATCCAGGAGCCCGAGCCCGCGGCCGACGAGGCCGTGGTGGCCATCGCCTACGGCGGCATCTGCGGCAGCGACCTGCACTACTGGCAGCACGGCGCGGCCGGCGCGTCGATCCTGCGGGCGCCGATGGTCCTGGGTCACGAGGTCTCGGGCACGGTGCTCGCGCCTGCCGCCGACGGCACCGGACCGAGCGCCGGGACACGCGTCACGGTGCACCCCGCGACCGACGGCAGCTACCTCGGCTCCGCGGCGCGGTTCCCCCACCGCGACGGCGCCTTCGCGCGCCGCGTGGCCCTGCCGTCCGGCATGCTCCGGACGCTGCCCGACGGTGTGGACCTGCGCACGGCGGCCCTCGCCGAGCCCGCATCGGTGGCATGGCACGGCGTGGCCCGGGCAGGCGGCGTCGGCGGCAGGCGGGTGCTCGTGATCGGTTCCGGCCCGATCGGGGCGCTCGCCATCGCCGTCGCGCGGCGCCAGGGGGCCGCCGAGATCGTGGCCACGGACCTGCACGACCTCCCGCGCGGGATCGCGGCGGGGCTCGGGGCGGACGCGACCCTGGACGCCCGCGACGACGAGGCCGTCGCAGCTGTCCAGGCGGACGTGGTCGTCGAGTCCTCGGGCACGGTGCCGGGCCTGGCGAGCGCGGTGGGTGGCGCCCGCCGCGGTGGGACGGTGGTGCTGCTCGGGCTGCAGCGGGCGGGCGACGTGCCCGCGCCGATGTCGCAGGTCATCACCCGTGAGCTGCACCTGGTGGGATCGCTCCGGTTCGAGGACGAGATCGACGACGTCGTGGCCGCTCTCGCCGACGGGACGCTCGCGGTGGACCCGGTGATCACACAGGAGTACGACATGGCGGATGCCCTGGAGGCGTTCGGGGTGGCGCGCGACGCGTCGCTGTCGTCGAAGGTGCTGCTGCGCTTCTGATCCTCGCTGCTCAGAGCAGCCCTGCTCACGGCAGATCCGCCCCCGCGACCCCCATCCCGGGATGCACGGTGGGGTCATGACCGACACACCGAAGCCGCCACTGTTCGGCGCACACTCCCGACGCGAGCTGTACGAGCGGCGCGTCCTCGTCCTCGACGGACAGCTGGACGACGACAACGGCACGCTCCTCATGACGCAGCTGATCGCCCTGGCCACCGAGGACTCCTCGACCGACATCGACCTGTGGATCCACTCCCCGGGCGGATCGGTGCCGTCGATGCTGGCCATCCGCGACATCATGCGCACCATCCCCAACGACGTCTCGACGCTCGTGCTGGGCATCGCCTACAGCGCGGGACAGTTCCTCCTCTCGGCCGGCACCAAGGGCAAGCGCCGCGCGCTGCCGAACTCGCGGGTCCTGATGCACCAGGGTTCCGCGGGGATCGCGGGCACCGCCGTCGACATCGAGCTGCAGGCGGACGACCTCCGGCACACGCGCGACACCGTTCTGCGCCTGGTCTCCGAGGACACCGGCCAGCCGATCGAGCGGATCTTCGAGGACTCGCTGCACGACCACTGGTACACGGCCGAGGAGGCGCTCGACTTCGGGTTCATCGACACGATCGTGCAGGGCTTCGACGCCATCAGACCACGCGATCGCCAGCCGACCGGATTCGCCATCACCGAGGGAGACGCACGATGAGCAGCTACACCATCCCGAACGTCATCGCCGCGCACCCACGGGGCGAGCGGATCATGGACGTCTATTCGCAGCTTCTCAGCGAACGGATCATCTACCTCGGCACCGCGATCGACGCCGGCGTCGCCAACGCCCTGATCGCCCAGCTGATCCACCTCGAGTCGAGCAACCCGGACAGCGACATCCAGCTCTACGTCAACTGCGAGGGCGGGGACCCGAGCGCGGGCATGGCCATCTACGACACCATGCGCTACATCCGGCCCCAGGTGTCGACGACGTGCGTCGGGCAGGCCGTTGCGGTCGGTGCCGTGCTCCTCGCCGGCGGGGCGGAGGGAAAGCGGGCGGCGCTCCCGCACGCGCGGGTCATCCTGCATCAGCCCGCGGCGCAGGGCCGGGGCGCGATCCCGGACCTGATCCTGCAGGCCGACGAGGTCGTCCGCATCCGTGCCGACATGGAGACCGCGCTCTCCCAGCACACGGGCCAGACCGTCGAGACGCTCCGGGCCGACACCGACCGCGACCGGATCTTCACCGCCAGTGCCGCGCGCGAGTACGGACTCCTGGACCACGTGATCGACCAGCGGTGACACGGCTGGCCCGGGACACGGTCCCGGGTCAGCGGGTAGGGCGGGCAGGCCGCCCCCGAGATCACGCCGCCAGCGCGAACACCGCCTGGCAGGTCGGCGTCCGCACGGATTCGCGCACGGGGATGGCCTGGCGGACGACGATCAGCCGATCGGCGACCGCGACGACCAGATCGACCAGCGTGATGTCGAGCGCACCGGTGATCGCCGCGATCATCTCGCTCGACGGCTCCTTCACACCGCGCTCGATCTCCGAGAGGTACTGCGGCGAGATCCCGGCGCGGCGGGCGGTCTGGTCCAGGGTCTCGCCGCGGAGATGACGCAGGTGTCGCAGGCGTTCACCGACCATGTGCCGCCACAGCGGCTCTCGTCTCGTCGGCGTCGACGGGGTGCCTGGCCCTTCGGGCACCCCGTCGCGCCCTGGGCGCTGGGGCGGAGCGGTCTGGGTCATGTACCTGAGCGTAGAACTGACCCTTCGGCCGACGTCGGCGCTTCTGCTGACAGCAGCAGACCGGGCCCGGTCGAGCCACGACGACGCGCACCGAGCACCCGTGGCATGGCACGCCGTCGGAAGCCGATCGCGTCCTGACGGCGTTCTCCCTGCAAGAGCGGACGGGAGCGGCACACATTCCGGGCAGACGCCGCGAGCGACGCGGCCCACGCCGAGGAGCCGAGATGCGACGGAGCAGGTTGACGCAGGGCTGGACGGTCGCCCTGGTGGTGCTGATCGGTGGTTGCGCCCAGACGAGTGCAGCAGGTGGGGCGCCCGATGAATCCGGCGAGTACCTGTGCCAGGGCACACCGGTCCCGGCAGCGGTCCTGACCGACGGCGCCACCGCCGACCAGCTCGGCGACGAGGCCGCCGCGGCGCTGGAGGGGGCGAGTGTCCCCGACATCGAGCCGGAGCAGTGGCGCGTGCTGACCGAGACCAGCACAGAGGTCTACCTGATCCGGGAGCTGCCGGAGCCGCGCGACAGCGACGGCGAGCGGCGCACGCACGAGCTCCTGGGTGCCGGTTGGGTGGACGAGACCGAAGAGGGCGGCGAGGGCTGGCAGCTCCTGCGGCACGGCGACTGCGCCCTGCGCTACGACCTGGGCGGGCTCGGCGACGCGATAGTGGCACTCGACCCCGACAATCCGCCGGACGCCGCATCCTCGCAGGTGCACCTGCTCATCACGGAGATCGAGTGCGCAGGTGGTAAGCCGGCCGACGGCCGAGTCACGCTGGAGCGACTGGCCCAGCTCGAGGATCGGGTGGAGCTCGTGATCGGCGTCGAGACGCCGGAGGGCGACCAGACCTGCCCCTCCAACCCGCCGACGCCATTCACGGTCGAGCTGGACGAGCCGCTCGGCGACCGGACCTTGCTGGACGTCGCCGTCTACCCGGAGCGGGAACTGGCCGCGAAAGGGTAGTGTCTCCCGTCACAAACTTTCCCTCGCTCGAGGCGTTCCTGCCAGGATCTACGGCATGGCCAGCGACGGTGCATGGCAGCGGATGTGATGCTTCGTGCCCCTTCGTGAGTGGCTGGACAGGACACCCGAGACGTGGTCTGCCCCGACATCCCGTGACCTGACTAGCCCGTTCCGCCTCCTCTTCTGGCTCACCCGATCGCAGTCCCGACGGATCGCGCTGGGCGCGGTGCTGGGCACCTCGTGGATGGTCGGCCTGGCGGTGCCGCCGTGGGTGCTGTCCCGCGTGGTGGATGACGGGCTTGTCGCGGACAACACGGCTGCCCTTGTCAGGTGGGCGCTGGTCCTGCTGGCCGTCAGCGTCCTGAACGCGCTGCTGGCGATCGGCCGGCATCGCACCATGACCAAGATCCGGATGGACGCGTCGTTCCGCTCGGTCCGGGCGACGGTGCGGCACACGTCCCGGCTGGGAGCCTCTCTGGCACGTCGTGTCAGCGCGGGCGAGGTCGTGACGGTCGGCATCTCCGACGTCCAGATCGTTGCGCAGGCGTTGACCGTCACGGGGCCCGGCGTGGGCGCGGTGGTCGCCTACGCCGTCGTCGCGGTCGTGCTGTTCACGTCCGGTGCGGGAAAGTCAACGCTCGCGCGCCTGCTCGCCGGGCTCGACCGCCCACACACCGGGTCCGTGACGATCGGCGGTACACCGGTTGCCGACCTGCCGCCCGACCTCCTGCGCGAGCACGTCGTGCTGATCACCCAGGATCATCATGTCTTCCACGACACCGTGCGCGACAACCTGCGCATCGCACGTCCGAAGGCGACAGACGGCGAGATGCGCGCCGCGCTGGACGCCGTCGGTGCCGCGTGGCTGGCCGACCTACCGGGCGGGCTGGACACGGAGGTCGGCCACGACATCAACCTCGACGGCGCCGGTGCCCAGCAGCTCTCCCTGGCGCGCGTCGCCCTCGCGAATCCCCACACTCTGATCCTGGACGAGGCCACCGCACAGCTCGACCCCCGAACCGCGCGACGAACGGAGCAATCGCTGGCGGCTGTCCTTCGAGGCCGGACGGTCATCGCGATCGCGCACCGCCTGCAGACAGCGCACGACGCCGACCGGATCGCCGTGATGGAGGCCGGCGAGCTCGTCGAGCTCGGCACCCATGAGGAACTTGTCAGCGCTGGACGCACCTACGGCAAGCTCTGGCGGACGTGGCATTCCGGATCAGAGGCTCCGTAGTCCAGGCACGGCGTCTACGAGGCCGAGGCGCCGCCGCGACTGGGTTCAGGGCGGCCACGCATCGATGTGCTTGGCGATGATGCCCTGCACCTCGTCGAGCTCCTCGGCGGGGAGAGGGTGCGCGGCCTGGTACGAGTCGATGAACGCGTCGCGCGCGTCCGGCGGTGTGGGCACCCAGTTGTGGTAGCGCGTACCCAGCAGAGCGGCAGCCTTGGCGAGGTCGTCGACGCGCCGCTCGTACCGGGCCTCCTCCAGGTCGAGCACCGCGGAGATCCGGCCGCTCGCCCAGAGGATGTTGGCGGAGCGAAAGTCGTTGCCCACCAGCTGCGTGCCGGATCGCGGAGGCTCGGCCGTCGGGACGACGTCGGGGTAGGCAGCGAGCTCGGTGTGCAGGGTCGCGAGCATCTCCCCGGCCGCCCTGACCTGCGCGACGTCGGCCACGTCGAGCAGGTCGCCGGGCACGACGTTCTGCAGGCCGAGGGAGAACCCGTCGAGCTCCAGCTGGAGGCGCCCGTCCCGCGCGGGCTGCGGTGCCGACACCGGGAGGCCGCGCTCGTCGAGCCAGCGGGTGAGCCGGGCGATCGCGGCGAGGCGTCCAAAGACCGGCGTGTGCACCGACCACTTCGCGATCATCCGCCGCTCGCCCACGGTGATCCAGGCCATGATGTTGCCGCCGCTGATGACCAGCCGTTCGCACGAGCTCAACGCCAGGCCCCAGTGCTGAGCGAGGACGTCGGACAGCCAGCCGTCAACCGCCGTCGGCGACTCGAAGCGGAATCGCCGGGCCAGCGCCTCGGCCGGATCGGTGGGCTCCCACAGCATGCTCAACGACGGCGCGCTCGGCGCGAGAGGCTCAGGCATGGCCACGACCCAACCACGCCAGGCTGCGGAACACCAGGGCCTTTACTCCAGGGTGATCACGTCCGGCATCGCTAGGGCCAGCCACCGATCCAGGTCTGGCTCAGCCCCGGTGAGCGCAGCGGCAAGGAGCGTCCACGCCGTCCCGAGCCCGACCAGGACGACGTCGCGCCCAGGATGTTCCGCCAAGATCCTCCGCGCCGCGGCGACTACCCGCGACCGCGTCCGGATGAGCGGCTCCCACCCTGGGCGGGCCTCGGAGTGCGGACTCGCGAACGCTTCGCGGACCGCCTGCCTGAAGTCCGGAACCCAGGCCGTGCCGTGGCGGTCGTGCTCCCTCAGGTCCTCCACCACCGGCACCTCCCGCCCGGCCAGGAGGAACGCGGTGCGTGCCGCCTTCGGCTCGGGCGAGGTGAACCAGACAACGTCGTCAGGCCACGGCGCCCGCGCCGCGAAGTCGGTCACCAGGTGCTCGTGCTCCGGGTCCAGGACCCACGTCGAGGCCGGAACAGCCGGGTCGAGGATCGGACGCCCATGGCGGACCAAGTAGGGAGCCACCGCGCAAGGCTACTCAGCAGCTGAGCACAGCTTCCGCACGCTCGGCCGACGCCGGGAGACTGAGCCCGAATGTCGCGAGAACGCCAGGCGGACCACACCACAGCCGCGAAGCCGCCGACCCTCACAAATCGCCTACAGTTGGCCTCGCGCCCCCACCCACGCCGTCCTGGGAGATCTACGTGAGTTCACACCCGCGCGAGTTCCGCCTGCTCGTCACCGGTGGAGGGACCGGCGGACATACCTATCCGGCGCTCACGACTCTCCGCGCCCTCCAGGCCAGGCTGGCCGAGGCGGGCACCGCCGTCAGCGTCCTCTGGGCGGGCACGGCGAAGGGCCTGGAGGCCACAGTCACCGCGTCCGAGGGCATCCGTTTCGTGCCGGTCGCCACGGGCAAGCTCCGCCGGTCGAGCAACCCGCTGGGCATGCTGACGGCCGCCAACATGAAGGACATGGCGCGGGTGCCGCTCGGCGTCGCGCAGGCCAGGTCGATCGTGGCCGAGTTCAAGCCCGACGTGATCCTCTCGACCGGCGGCTATGTCGCGGTCCCGATCGGGATCGCGGCGGGCATGCTGCGCCGTCCGCTCGTGGTGCACGAGCAGACCGTGCGGCTGGGCCTGGCCAACCGCCTCCTGGCCAAGCGCGCGACCCGCGTCGCGGTGTCCTCGTCATCCACCCTCGAGCTGCTGCCCGAGGCCGTGCGCGAGCGGACCGTCGTGACCGGCAACCCGGTACGCGCCGAGGTGATGGCCGGCGAGCCGCTCAAGGCTGTCGACGCGCTCGGCCTGGACTCGTTCGACCCGGACCTCCCGGTCCTGTACGTGACGGGCGGGGCGCAGGGGTCGGTCCAGATCAACACGCTCGTCACCGAGGCGCTGCCGTGGCTGCTCCAGCGCGCGAACGTGATCCACCAGTGCGGGCCGAACAACCTCCAGGACATGTTCGACAGCACCGCCACCCTCCCGGCCGAGCTGGCGGCCCGCTACCGCGTCATGGGTTTTGTCGGCGCGGAGCTGCCGGACGTGCTCGCGCTGGCCGACGTCGTCGTCTCCCGTAGCGGCGCCGGGACCATCGCGGAGCTGACGGCGCTGGGCAAGCCATCGGTCCTGGTCCCGCTGCCGTCGGCGGCCGGGAACGAGCAGGCGCACAACGCGCGCCGGCTCCAGGACCTGGGAGCGGCCGTCGCCCTGGAGGGCGACGTCGCCGAGGCGGACCTCCGCGAGGCGATCGGCCCCCTGCTGTCCGACGCCGGACGGCGCGAGCGGATGTCCGGCCGTGCCCGCCAGCACGGGCGCCCCGACGCCGCCGAGCGGCTGGTCGACGTGCTGCTGGAGGCCGCGCGGCCGGCCAAATAGTGGAGGTCAGCGGAGACTCGTCCGGCGCCGTCCGTAGGTGCGCAGTGCGCGCAGCAGGTCCAGCTCACGAAAGCCCGGCCAGTACACGTCGCAGAAGATGAGCTCGGCACGAACCGAGCGCCAGGGGAAGCAGCCCGACAGCCGGCGTTCGCCGCTGGTCCGGATGATCAGGTCGATGTCGTCGTCGGGCGCGGAGACGCGTGCGTCGATCGCCTCGGGTTCGAGTGTGCGCGCCACGTCGCCCGCCGAGTCGCCGCGATCGGCTGCGTCCCACAGCACCTGGCGGACGGCGTCGACCACATCGCCGTACGGGTCGTAGCCGACGGCGAGCGTGAGTCGGCGTGGCCGTCCTCGCGTGGCGCCTACCGCTTCCTTGAGCGCACGCGCGGTCGCATCCGGCACGAGGTCGAGGTTCCCGGCGACGTGCAGCTCCCAGAGTCCGTCCGGACGTCGGAGCCGGTCGGGGATCAGCGTCTCCAGCAGGTGGAAAAGGAAACTGACCTGCGCGTCATCCCGCTTGGCGATGTTGTCGGCCGAGAGCACGTAGACGCTCACCGCGTCGATCCCGGCCTGGGCGCACCAGGTCAGGACCCGGTCGAGGTGCTCGGCTCCTGCTCGATGGCCGAACCGGATGTCGTCGACGCCGACGCTGCGTGCCCAGCGCCGGTTTCCGTCCATGATCAGGCCCAGGTGGGCTGGGGTCGGCAAGCCCTTGAGCTCGCGACGCAGACGCGCGACGAGGAGGCGCTCGATCGGGATGCGGAACCTGTGGGTCATGGTCATTCTCCTGGATCGGAGTCCTTGGCCAGCCACCAGCGAGTGCCGTCCGCAGAGTCCTCGATCACCACTCCCTTGCTGATTAGCGCATTGCGGATCTGGTCCGCGCCCGCGAAGTCGCGTGCGCTGCGTAGTTCGGCGCGACGCGCGAGCGCGGCCTCGATCTCGGCATCGTCGACCGTGTGGACGTCGAGGTCGAACGCGTCGAACAGGTCGTTCACGCGCCGAAGAAGATGCTCCGCAGACGGTCCCGGTGACAGATCGCTGCGGTTCAGCTCGCGGATGTACTCGAAGAGTGCGGCCAGGGCGGCGGGAGTATCAAGATCGTCGTCAAGGCGTTCGAGGATGGTCGCCCACGTGGCGTCCGCGGCGTCGACTGCCGCGGCCGACTCGTCCACGGACTCGTCGACCTGGCGGGCGAAGTTCTCCACCCTGCGGCGTGCGCCGCGTGCTTGGTCCAGCACCGTCGCGGAGAGCTCCATCGACGAGCGGTAGTGCTGGGACAGGAACGCGTACCGCAGTGTCCGGTAGTCAGTCATCGCCAGCGCGTCACGGACCGTGAGGAAGTTGCCCGAGCTCTTCGACATCTTCGCGCCGTCGACCCGGAGCAGACCGGTGTGCACCCAGTGGCGCACGAGCGGCTCCTTGCCCGACGCCGCTTCCATCTGGGCGACCTCCGCCTCGTGGTGCGGAAAGATCAGGTCGACCGCTCCCCCGTGCAGATCGTACTGAGGGCCGAACAGGGCCTCGGTGATCGCGGTGTCCTCGATGTGCCACCCGGGACGACCGGGACCCAGCGGCGAGTCCCAGAACGGCTCGCCCGGCTTACGAGCCTTCCAGAGCGCGAAGTCACCACGGTTGCGCTTGGCGTCGTTCTCGTCGATTCGGGCGACGGAGTCCTCCTCGGCGACCTCCGTCCGTCCGGACAGCTTTCCGTAGCCGGGGAACGTGGACAGGTCGAAGTACCACCCGTCGTCGAGCTGGTAGGCATGCCCACGGTCGACGAGCGTCCGGACCTGCGCGACGATCTCGTCGATGTGGTCGTGGGCGCGAGCGTAGACGTCGACGCTCGTGTTCCCGAGCGCGGCCATGTCCTGCTGGTAGGCGTCCTCGAACTCTGCGGCGAGGTCACGCGGATCGCGGCCCGACTCGGCGGCCCGCCGGATGATCTTGTCGTCGACGTCGGTGATGTTCTGCGCGTACGTCACCTCGAGACCGCGAGCCCGGAGGTAGCGGGCGAGGAAGTCGAACTGGGTATAGGTCTTCGCGTGCCCGACGTGCGCGAGGTCGTACACGGTGGGTCCACAGACGAACATCCGCACGACACCCGGCGTCATCGGCTCAAGCGGCTCGACGCGTCTTGTCAGAGTGTTGTACAAGCTGATCGCCATGCGTTGTCTCCAGACCTTTCTTGTGGGGCGAGGAAGGGCTCGACGAGCCTGCGAGACAAGGGGCGCATACCGTCCAACGCTCGCGATCCTCGGCGCTCGCATCTTCCCAGACCAGCGGCACGCCGTCGTGTCATGGTGAACGGCTGCTCCGGGCACGCGGCCGGACGCTATGCGAGGGAGAGGCCGAACTCACGGCGGTTGACGAAGTTGTCGAAGCCGTTCGTGGCGAAGGCGCGGGCAATGCCGGTGTTGGCGGCATCGCAGTCGCCGACGATGGATGTGGCGCCGGCCGCAGCGAGGACGGCGACGCCGCGGGCGACCACGGCGGTGGCGTATCCGCGGCGGCGGTGTTCGGGGACAACACCGACGTGGCCGATGACGGCTGCACTCGGATTGCGTGCCGGCATGCTGACGGCGGCAGGGCTGCCGTCGGGGGCGAATCCGATCTCGTACCACTCGTCGCGGTGGTCGAACTTCGCCATCAGGTCGAAGATCCATTCGCCTGCGCCGCGCGTGCCGTACTTGGTGACGCCGTCGGCGAGGTCGGTGTCGGCGGTGCCCTCCATCGTGCGTCCCAGCACGTCCACGAAGGTCTCGTTGCCGATCTCCGGAAGTGGCCGGAAGGTGAGCCGGTCGTCTTGCGGGAGTACCGGTGAATCGGTGGTCCACCGCCAGCGCATCCCGTCCCGCAGGAGCCGGAATCCGGCGGCGCGCAGTGCCGCCTCCTGCTCGGCCGGGTGGAACTGGAACCGCGGTGCGCTCGGTGGCGAGTCCAGCGCGTACTCCAGCTCGATGGCGCCCAGATCACGGGCTCTCGCGGCGACGAGCCCGAGCATCTCCCGGCCAGCGGCGGGCTCCTGCCAGTCCGTCTCCAGCAATGCGATCGACGCCGGTACGTCCGCGCCAGGCAGGGCGTAGAGCGCAGCGCTGCCGAGTTGCCTGCCGTCGCGCTCGGCGATGAAGCACCATTCGGGCCGGACGCTGCCGGCTTCGAGCTGGCTGTCCACATACGCCCGCAGGCTGGCCGCCTTCTCCGCGGTCTCACCCTCGCTGAGCAGGTCCTTCTCATCCGAGCTGATGCTGCGCAGGGTCGTCATGAGGGCTCCTCGTCGGCGGCGGACGGCCCAGCGAAGCAGTGCCATCCGCGACGAGTCAACCGAGTTCTGTGCGATCGCGCAGCGCGACCGGCAGCTCGGTTCTGCCGACAAGGACCGATGACTTTCATCCGGGAGACCCGTCTACTGCTGCATGAGTGAATTCCTTTCCGATGGTCTCGAGCTGTTCGCGGTCAGCTGCGTGGGTGACTATGCGGCCACGTATCCCTGGTGGGAGTCCTTGCTCGGCACACCGCCGTCGTTCAAGGCCACACCGACCGAGGCCGTGTGGGAGGTCGCCCCGCACCGCTGGATCGTGCTCGAAGAACGCCCCGAACGCGCCGGCAACGCGACGCACACGCTCTACGTGGGCGACCTCGATGCCCGAGTCGCGGCGATCTCCGCCCGCGGCATCGAGCCGAGTGATCACGAGACGTATGGCGACGTCCGCAAGGTGATCTTCCGCGACCCCGAGGGGAACGAGATCGGCTTTGGCGGCAACCCTGCGTGACAGGTTCTGATCTGCCCCGCGCGGCGGCGCGAGTGCTTGATATGGCTTCGACACGGTTTGAGGCTGGCCGAGGCTGAGGCGTCAGCGTGCGAGCGGCAGCTCGAACCCGGCAGGGCCGTCGTCCGTGAGGCTCGCCCGCCAATGGGCCCGACGGCGACCTTCGTCGCCTCGTGGATAGTTGAGCCCGGCCTCCCTCACAGCCGACTCGATCCCGCGCATCGTGACCCCGGCCCCTGCCGGGACCGGAGCATGCCGAATCCAGGAGCACTCACTCAGGACCCACACCTCGGTGCGGCTCAGACCCGTCGTCGGTCCGTGCCAGACCCGCACCACGACGGAGTGGCTGGGTGCCGTTCGGACGGCGATAGCCAGCTGGGCCGCGAGACGCGACATCGACGACGGATCGACCTCGGCAGGGAGCAATGAGTGCAGGACAGCGACGGCGCCATGCTGGTCGATCGTGCCCGTGACCTCGTCCGCGGCCTGCCGCACGAGCTCCGGGGCGTGACCCATCGCCACTCCACGTTCGGCCCAGCCCAGCATCTCCAGATCGTTGGCGCCGTCGCCCACGGCAACCGTAGCCTCGGACGCGATGCCGAGGCGCGTTCGCAGTCGTTCGAGGGCCGTGGCCTTGCTCGTCCCGGGCGCACTCGCGTCAATCCAGTCGGGTCCGGCGGGCGTGACCGTAGCGCCCGCCGTGGCCAGTGCATCAATGTGCCGATCCAGGCCAGGGGCGTGTATTGCGACCCTTGTCGCTGGTGCGGCGCACAAGTCGGCGACTGAGACCTTCTTCTGCTCGCCGTTGAGCAATCCGGGATCGAACAGCGCGTTGACGCGCCAGCCCCAGCCGACTTCTTCGACGCCGACTCGTGCGCCAGGCACCAGTGCCAGTGCCCGGTGGATCACCAGGCCGGGAGCGAACCGGCGGGCATCGTCGATGACGTAGCCCGACGGGACGTCGGCGTCCAGGCGCACGGTCATGGTGCCGTTCGAGGACGCCGCGAATCCCTGAGTCAGCCCAAGTCTGATGGCAATCGGCATCAGGCCGACCAAGGATCGACCGGTCGCCAGGACAACCTCGTGTCCCGCGGCCCGCACGAGGTCCAGCGCGTCGACCGTCCCCGCAGGGACCGGCGCGCTGCAGGTCATCGTGGACCCCACGGGGCGCACCATGGCGGGAAAATGGGTCGGGTTCGACAGCGAGTTTCAGGTGGACTCCGGGCCCTGGACCCTCGACCTCGTCGACGCCGCCACGGACGAAGCGACACTTGAGCGGTACAACAGGAGCCCCGTGGAGCCGGACGCCGATTGAGGCTCTCTCGACCGCCCGACAAGAACGGACCACGCATGCCCCTTCCCTGCAGCGACAGCTCCTGGATCGACGGAGCCGTCGACGACGACGTCGTCACGATCGGCGACCCACGGCTCAAGGCTCCCACTGCGGCGATCGACGCCGGGGAAGCAGCCGAGCTGCTGGGAATCCTGGTCACGCGCCTGCGGGAGCTCAACGGCGCCGGCCTGGCCGCGCCACAGATCGGCGTCTCGGTCAGGGCCGCGATCGTCGAGGTCCGCAGGACCGACGTCTTCCCGGACCGGCCCGAGACGGGCCTGATCCAACTGCTCAACCCCGTCATCATCGAGCGTTCCGACGAGACGACACTGGACTGGGAGGGCTGCTTCAGCGTGCCCGGCTACTTGGGACTGGTCCCCCGAGCCGAGGGCGTCACCGTCGGGTACACGACCGAGACCGGCGAGACGGCTACCAGGAAATTCGAGGGCTACACCGCCCGCGTCGTCCAGCATGAGATCGACCATCTCGACGGCCTCGCGTACCTCGACCGCATGCCCGACATGACCACCCTCACCACAGCCCAGAACTACCTCGACCACCACCGTCCGAAGTCAGGCCGGTAACACCCTGCACCTGAGCCTCGTGTGCCCTCCCGGCAACACGAGCTGACTCGTGTTCAGCAGGCTTCGGCAGAGCCATAACCCCTGGGGTTACGGCTCTGTCCGGGCCTGCTGAACCGGAGTCAGCCCACAGCCACCGCGGCGGCGCTCAGTCCGCAACGGGATCTGCGCGTTGCACTTTCCTCCGCGGCCACGACGTCGTCTGCGGGTTTCCGTGCATGTCGTCGAAGGACACCGTCGCCCGCATCGCACGGGTGACCCAGACATCGGCGTCGAACCGAGCTCGAATGGTGCCGTCCAGGAACGGGTCGACCCGCCCAGGAGAACCGTCTGCGCGAGGTCCAGAGTCATCGCGGGCTCGTCGGCGGTCCCGTCATGGCGCAGGCGCTGCACGGGACGGTCGAAGTGGAGCGTGCACAGGACGTTGTCGATCGGCATCCGGCCAGGGTTCGTCAGCGTGACCTCGAGGACCCACGCCGCGGACCCGTCAGCATCCGCCTTGTGCGGCGCGACCGTCGGTTCCCACATGACCGAGACGGCCTGGGTCTCCAGACGCTTGACCTCGCGCTGCTGCCGGACCAGCTCGCGAACCTGCCAGCCGGCGAACACGGCCGCTGCGACCGTCGCCACCGCAACGAAGAGGTCGGCCACTCCCTGGGCATCAAACACGGCCTCATCCTGGCACTACGCCTTACCGCGCAGGCGTCTGACCAGGAGAGTTCACCCTCAGGCTTCCGCACTGCCGGTTGCGGCCAGGACTGCCGCGAGGCCCTCCTGCAGGTCCTTGACGAAGTACTCGGGAACCTCCAGCGACGGGAAGTGACCGCCCTTCGCGGGCAGAGTCCATCGGACGATCTGCCGGTACCGCTCCTGCGCCCAGGGGCGCGGACACTTCTCGACGTCGCGGGGATACATCGTGAGTGCCGATGGGACGTCGACCCGAAGGTCGGGGTCCAGCGAGTTGTGGCTCTCGTAGTAGATGCGGGCCGCGGACGCGCCGGTCCGAGTGAGCCAGTACAGGGTGACGTCGTCGAGAACACGGTCTCTGGAGATCGTCTCGAACGGGCTGTCCTCGGTGTCCGACCACTCGGCGAACTTGTCGAGGATCCAGGCGAGAAGTCCGACCGGCGAGTCGACGAGCGAGTAGCCGATGGTCTGCGGCCGGGTCGCCTGCTGCTTCGCGTATGCCCCACGGCGGCGCCAGAAGTCGCGAGTTTCCTCAGCCCACTCACGCTCGACCGCCGTCAGCCCGTCCATCGTCAGCCCGGGCGGTCCCTCCGCGAACGTCGTGTGGATGCCGAGCACGTGCTCGGGGAACCTGCCGGCGAGGACCGTGGTGATGTTGCCGCCCCAGTCGCCGCCGTGGGCCGCGAACTTGCTGTATCCGAGCCGTCCCATCAGTTCCACCCAGGCGGCCGCGATCTTCTCGGTTCCCCACCCGGTGGTCACGGGCTTGTCGCTGTAACCAAAGCCCGGCAGTGACGGGACCACGACGTGGAACGCCGGTGCGTCCGCGTCTTTCGGATCTGCCAGCTCGTCCACGACGTCGATGAATCGAACGATGCTGTCCGGCCAGCCGTGCGTCAGGAGCAGAGGGGTGGCGTCCGCGCGGGTGGACCGGCGGTGCAGGAAGTGAATTCCCAGACCGTCGATGGTGGTGCGGAACTGGCCGATCTGGTTGAGGCGCGTCTCGAACGGCCGCCAGTCGTAGTCGGTGCGCCAGTAGTTCACGACGTCGACGACGTCGGCGAGAGGAACTCCCTGCTCCCATCGACGAGGGTCGGGCGCGGCACGGTAGACCGTCTCGGCTTCCGGCAGCCGTGCTGCGGCCAGTCGCGCGCGGAGGTCGTCGAAATCGGCGTCGGATGCGTGCGCTTCGAATGCCTGCACGTTGCTGGTCTGTGTGGACATGAGACCTCCCGGGCATCGGTGAACCGTCTATGACGGTTCTAGCAGACGTCGAGACGAGGGCGCAACCGGCTATGGTGGTTCCATGCCCGCTCAGTTTCCTGAATTTCGCCTCGGCAAGGTGCTGGCCACCAGCTTCACGGCGACCCTGACGGAGCGACGTGGCGACGCTCTGGAACGCATTCCCACGCCGAGCCGACTCGTGGACTGGCTGGCGGTGAGCGGCCTCGCCGTGGAGTCCTGCACCGCTGCCCAGCACGAGCGCGCCCGAGAGCTGAGGGAATCCATTCACGCCGCCGCGACAGCGGCCGCGCTCGGAGAGCCCCTCCCCGCGTCGGCTGTCGCGGTCATCAATGACTACAGCGCTCAGGGTCGGGCCGCGGCTGTCCTGACGCCCGAGGGCAATCGGCAATGGCGGCTGAGCTCGGCTTCCTCCGTAGAGGACGCCCTGGGCGTCATCGCCGCCGACGCGATCAGCATCATCGCGGGCGAACGCGACGGAAGGCTGGCCTTGTGCGCATCGCCGACCTGCCAGGCCGCCTTCTTCGACACCAGCCGAAGCCGCAGCCGACGATGGTGCGACATGGGCACGTGCGGCAATCGTGAGAAGAAGGCACGCTTTAACGCCCACAAGCAGGAAGTTCGCGCATCAGCGAAGCAGTCATAACGACGGCGTTCGCCGGCATTCACGCTCAGGAAGACATCGCTGCGCGCTCGGCCGCACCTTGGAGAACGCAGAATTCATTGCCTTCCGGGTCGGCGAGGACGACCCAGCCGCCACCGTCCGGTCCCCGGTGATCGGCCACTTGGGTGGCTCCGAGATCCATCAGCCGCCCGACCTCTTCTTCGCGGGTGGTCTCCGGACGGAGACACATGTGAAGCCGGTTCTTGATGGTCTTGGGTTCCGGCACCTGGTTGAAGAAGAGGACCGGGCCGCCGGGCAGCATCACTTCGGTCTCATGATCACCGGGTTTGTCCTCCGGATGCATCGCGGCGTCGAACACCTGACTCCAGAACCGAGCGAGCTCGTAGGCGTTCGCACTGTCGATCGCCACGTTCTGCAACATCGAGACCATGCGTGAGAGCGTGCCCGACGCTCCTCCAGGGCCGCAACCAGAATTCGGCCCTCCTGAACGACGATCAGAAACAGGCCCTAGTGCACCCAGCGTTCGTACTGTACGAAGAACCGCGCGGCCCCCGCCTCCACATCGATCACCCCGGCACACGCCCGCCGAAGGTCGAGCAGACCTCGGA
Source organism: Promicromonospora panici (assembly GCF_900608595.1). Lineage (GTDB taxonomy): Bacteria > Actinomycetota > Actinomycetes > Actinomycetales > Cellulomonadaceae > Promicromonospora > Promicromonospora panici. The sequence goes on from NZ_UWYY01000004.1 coordinate 243,291, forward strand.
AGGTGCACTCCCGACCGTCGGGCAGCGTCTCGGCCGCCAGCTCCTCGCCGGACATCCCGGCTGGGCCTTGAGCCGTCAGCTCCAGCCAGCAGCCGCCGGACGCGCAGCCCATGTCCTCGGCGGTCACGCGGGCGCCGTCGGGCAGCGCAGGGAGGGCCGACGCCGGAGGCATGGCCGACTCGTCCAGCGCCAGCGCCAACGGGGGCAGTACCAGGCCCACCGCCGCGACGACCGCGAGCGCCGCAACTCCCCTGACCACCGTTCGGGCTCGCGTCATGGGCGGACCCTACCGAAACCCCTCGAGGGCCGAGCCGGCCAGGACGCCGGAGCGTCTCCCCTCCTGCCAAGGGTCAATGGGTGATACTGGCGGACATTTCGCCCAGCTCAAGGAGCGCTCATGATTCTGGTTGGTCCGCTAGCGGCAGGGAAGTCCACGCTCGGCGCTCTCGTCGCGGAGCGCCTCGGGCACCCTTTCGTCGACATCGACGACATCGCCTGGTCCTACTGCGCCGAGGTTGGCTGGTCCCTGGACCGGCTCCTCGAACGCGACAAAGCCGTGGGATGGGCTGCCGCGGAACGCGAGTGGGAGCCGGCCCGCGTGCACGCCGTGGAGCGCACTGTGGCGGAGCACCCGGAGGCGGTCATCGCCCTGGGCGCCGGCTACACGAGCTTCACCACGCCCGACTACGCCGAGCAGGTGCGCCGGGCGCTGGCACCGATCCCCGACGTCGTTCACCTGGTGCCCAGCCCTGACCCGGCCCGTTCGGTCGTGGTGCTGCGCGAGCGTGCGGTCGCGAGCAGGGGGAAGGACTGGATCATCGACGGCCAGGACTGGATCGCTCGGTGGGTCGCCGACCCACTCGCCGCCGAGGTCGCCGCAGCCACCGTCTTCACCGACGGGATCAGCCCGGAGCAGTCGGCCGAGCAGCTCGTGCAGCTCCGCGAATGTCTGCTCGCGGAGCTGGCCGCTTAACCGGCGTCACCAGCGCCCGCCGGACCTGACCGGCCACACGACGCGGGTGACGGTGTCGCCGGTGGCGGCCTTGGTCCCGGACCAACGTCGCATGGAGGTCACCTCGGGCCGAAGCTGCAGGTCAGGTCTCACCGGTCGTAGAACTCCATCCTCCAGTCGATGGTCCAGTTGCCCGGCTCGTACTCCAGCACGATCGGGCCGCTCGTCCCGCCCACGATCTGGTACGGCGTGGTCTGGAGCGCGGTGTCGGGACCGCCGGAGATGTTCAGGATGCCGTCGAACTTGTCGAGAGTGGCGAACGCGGAGAACGGGCCGCCGCAGACCTCGGTGGTCTCGCCGACGTCGGTCCGGACCGCCATCGCGACGTAGGACCGTCCGCCCGGGACCATGCCTACGCCGAACCAGGGACTCTCGGGGCACTCGTCCGGGCCGTCCGACGACCACATCAGGACCCGGGACCCCCAGCTCGTTCCCACCGAGCGAGAGTAGAACCGGTGCTCCTCGCCGACCAGCCCGGCCCAGACCAGCCGAGTGCGGGAGTCGCTCGCGGCGAGCTCGGCCCGGCTGCTGGTGCGGAACTGGTAGGTCGGCATCGTGGTGCTGCTCGCCTGGCGCCAGAGCTTGTTGCGGGCGAGCAGCGTCTCCCGCCCCTCACCCTCGGTCACGAGCCTGAGCCGCGGCCTCGGGTGCTCCACGGTGCCGATCGGCACCGACGGCGACCAGGTGGTGGCCCCGGGCTGGATCACGGTGCGCCGGATCTCCGCCGTCGTCCCCTTCGGCACGGCCCAGACCACGGTGACCTTGCCCGCGTTGTTGATGGCCACGTCCCGGGGCACGTCGATCAGGACCGACGGGACGCGGTTGGTGACCCAGGAGCCGCCTCGTTCCAGGCGGCTCAGGTACGACCGTCCGCCCGGAGCGCTCCACAGCAGGGCGGCGTCGCCGTCCTTGTTGCCAACGAGCTTCGACGTCCCGATCTCCTGCGCAGTGATCGTCACGGGGTCGTCCCAGCCCGTCCCGTTGAACACGTAGGACGCGTTCCCGGCAACCGCCATCGCGTAGTCACCCGGGCTGCCCGCGATCACGCCGCCCGTGGTGACGGGTGGTATCTCGAGACGTTCCCACTCGAGCCACCGGCCGCGCTCCAGCCACGAATGGTCCTCCTCGCCAGGCTCGGGGAGGCTCAGGCTGTACACCCGGCCCGCACCGGAGACGGCGACGTCACGATGGACGTTCCCCTCTGGGGCTCGCCAGCCGAACGCCGGGTCTCCCGGGTCGGCCGACGCCGCCGTCGTACCGGCGACGAGCGATGTGGCAAGGACACCGGCCGCGATACACGCGGCCACGACTGTTCGACGCACGACGACTCCAGGTGGGTTCAACGGTTGAAGAACTGCATCGAGTACCGGCCGTCCGGCTGGTCCTCGCTGATCGGGTCGGCGTGGTCGTCCCAGTTCTTGAACTCCACGACGACGGGGCCGGCGGCCGCGGCCGCGACCTGGAACTCGTCACCGACGGCGAAGTAGCCGAGCGGCTGCTCGTTGAGGACGCTGTCTCTGCGATCGACGACGAGGAACGACGCGATGTCCGGGCACACGCCGTCGCTGTCGACACCTCGTTCGATGCCTGCCGCGACATACGACCGGCCGCCGGGGACCATGCCGATCCCGAGTGCGATGGCGCCGATCCCCGCGCCGGTGCGGCATTGGGACGGCGGCAGGGCGTGCGACCAGAGGGTGGTCTGCGGGCGCCGACCGCTGTCCTCGAATCGCACCGAGCGGATCGAGTAGCCGGTCTCGGTCGCGACGGGCCAGACGACGCGCGTCGTCGACTCACCCGTGGCGAGGAGCCCGCGAATGCCGATGCGCATCTGGTACTCGTGCGGTTCGCTCGTGTGCGGCTGCCGCCAGACGCGGTTGCGCGCGATGATCGTCTCGCGGCCTCTGCCATCCGAGTCGATAGCGAGGTGCAGCTGGGTGTTCTCTCCGGTGCGGTTCACCGTCCCGACCAGCTGGCGCCTGCCCTCCGAGGTGGTACCCGCACGCACGCTCGTCCGGACGATGCGCGAGTAGTAGTCGGTTGGCGTCGAGAACCCCACCGCCCAGACCGCCGTCGTCTTGCCCTGCTCGTTGATGACGACGTCGGCGGGGTAGTCCGTGTACACATATCTGAGCTCCTGCACGACCCACTCGCCGCCGTGCGGGAGACGCGCCAGCATCGTCCTCCGCGGGTCGGACAGCTTCAGGACCACCGCGACATCACCCGCGGAGTTGGCGTCCATGGTCGCCTCGCGGACCTCGCCGTCGTAGAACGTGGCGATGTCGCTCCACGCCTCACCGTCGTGAACGCGGTACCGGGCGGGCCCGTCCACGGTGAACCTGACGTCCACGGCGTAGCCGTCAGCGCCCGTCGCCAGGCCGGCCCAGCTGGCGCCTTCGGTCTCGGTCCGGACCCAGTCGTTCCGGTACCCGTGCTCCAGATAGGAGATCGGCTTGTACCCCGGCTCCGAGTTCGCGTCGACGAAGACCCGGCCGGACGGCGCGACGGAGACCTCCCGATGCGCCTCCTCGGGCCTCGGCTCCCAGCCGGGCAGCGGGTCGCCAGGCGCGGCCGACGCCGGTGGCGCGACCGCCCCCGCGACGAGAAATCCTGCCGCGAGAAGCACGACTACAGACCGACGCATGAATGCCTCCAGGAGTCAGCGTCACGTGCCGCTGACACCCGGGGCCGGAGGCGTCGTCGCCCGAGGCCGGGGTGCGCGCGGCCTGCTTCGATGGTGGCACGGCCCCGCGGAGCCCGCGCGCCCATTCACCCTGGTCCGGACCGTTTCACCCCATGTGTTGACGGCTCGCGCGTGAACCTCGGCGTCCGCTGGCTTGGCAGCAACTTCGGTCACATGTCATCGCGCGCAGATGAGATCGGTCGCCGACTTCGGTCCCATGCACCACCAGCAACCGACCGAAGTCACCGAGCCCCGTCACGCGCACCACCAGCACGCACCCCTCGGACCCCACTTCGAACCCGGATTGAACCGATCTCCCCATTCACCCGTAGTGAGGGGCAGAGGCCGGCAACGGGTCGGCCTGCGAACGAGAGGGGCGGAGCGTGCGCAGAGGGACAAAGGTGGCGGTCGGTATCGGTGCGGCGGTAGTCGTGGTCGGTGGGGCGGCAGCAATCTGGGGACCGGGCCTGTACGCGGACTGGGCCAACAGCGCGGCGGCGGAGGAGCCCACGCTCGAGCAGTCGGCGGTTCCGCTGCCCGACGCCGAGGCGGCCGCCGGCACCTGGACCGTCGGCGACGGGTCGTTCGCCGGGTACCGCGTCGACGAGGTGCTGAACGGCGAGGACGTGACGGTCACGGGTCGTACCGAGGAGGTGACCGGCTCGGTCACGGTCGCGGACGGCTCGATCACCGACGCCGCCATCGAGGTCGACATCGCGAGCGTGGCGACCGACGAGGCCCCCCGCGACGCGTACTTCCGCGACACGGCGATGCAGGTCGGCGAGTTCCCGACGGCGACCTTCGAGCTCACTGAGCCGGCGCCGATCGAGGAGGGCGCCACCGCCGTCGAGCTGACGGGCGACCTCACCATCCACGGCGTCACGCAGACCGCCACCGTCGAGGCCGAGGTCGCGGGAGACGCGACCAGCGGCGACCCCGTGCAGGTCATCGGCAGCGTTCCGATCACGTTCGCCGACTTCGGCGTCGAAGCGCCGTCGCTGGGCTTCGTGACGGTGGAGGATGAGGGCAGCATCGAGTTCTCGCTGCAGCTCCAGCCCGGGCAGTAACGGGGCGACGCGAGCGGCGGCGGGACCATGACCAGGAGAGGATCTGCCTGTGGGCGCCGAGGATGAGCTCCTCGCAGCGGTGCACGACACACATGCCGGTGCGCTGTACCGGTACGTCGTGCGCCGCACGGGCGACGAGGAGGAGGCGCGCGACGTCGTGCAGGAGACCCTGCTACGCGCGTGGCGGCACCCCGAGGTGCTCGAACGGTCCGAGGAGCACGTGCGCGCCTGGCTGTTCACGGTCGCCCGGAACCTCGTCGTCGACCACCTGCGCAGCGCCCGCCGCAACCGCGAGCACACCGGTCACGTGCCCGACCGCGAGGAGCGTGACGCGACCCAGGCCGTCCTCGACTCCTGGCTCGTCGCCGACGCGCTGGTGTCACTGTCGCCGGCGCACCGGGCGGTGGTCGTGGGCGCGTACTACGGCGGCCGCTCGGTCGCCGAGCTCGCCACCGAGCTGGGCATCGCGCCCGGGACGGTGAAGTCGCGGCTGCACTACGGGCTGCGTGCGCTGCGCCTGGCGCTGCAGGAGAAAGGAGTCACATCATGATCCCGGCGTCTGAGGCAGGACACGGCGGCGACTACTACGCCGAGTGGGACGCGGCGTACGTGCTCGGCGCCCTGAGCCCGAGCGACCGTCGCGCCTATGAGCGGCACCTGGCCGACTGCGACGCGTGCCGCGCCGCCGTGGCCGAGCTCGCCGGCATGCCCGGCCTGCTCGGCACGCTCAGCCCGGCACATGCGGAGGCACTCGTCGCGGAGGCACCCGGAGCGGCGGAGCTGCCCGACGGCGGTCCGGCCGGCCCGTCCGGCGTCGGCCGGGATGGCGACTCCCGTGGCGACACCGGTGCCGAGCTCGCGCCGGTGATCCCGCTCGCGAGCCTCGCCCACGCGGCCCGCAGGTCCCGGTTCCGACGCCGGACGCTGGGCGCCGTGGCCGCGAGCGCCCTGGTCATCGCGGGGACGATCGGCGGTTCCGTGCTGACCGACCGTGGTGTGTTCGGCTCGCCGGACGGTGCGGGCACGACGCCGCCGTCGGCTGCCGTCGTGGATGCCCGGACGATCCAGCTGCGCCCCGTGGCCGGGGCGGACATGCGTGCCCAGCTGGTCGCCACGCCCACCGACTACGGGACGAAGCTGGAGTGGCGCTGCCACTATCCGCCCAGGCCCGGGCAGCAGGGGTCCGATGGCGGCTACGTGCCGCCGGAGCCGATCAGGTACGAGCTCGTACTGGTCGGCCGGGACGGTGCGCGCACCGTCGCGGCGACGTGGACGTGGTCGGGCGGTACGTCGCCGGGCCTGGACGCGTCGTCGGCGCTGCCGCTGACCGATATGGACCGGATCGAGATCACTCTCGACGGGCAGGAGGAAGCGCTCGCCACGGCGACGCTATGAGTGCACGTGCGGCTCGGGGTGCGGTTCGGGCCGCGGTTCCAGGATCACGACCGCCGTCTCGACCGAGCGGAGCGCGGCGTAGCCGTCGAGGTTCGCGTCGATCTCCTGCCACCTGGCCCACAGCCGCTCCCGCTCCTCGCCCCGGGCGGCCCTGGCGGTGACGAACCGGGATCCGTCGGCCAGGTCCACGGTGGCCTCGGGATGTGCCTGGAGATTGAGCCACCAGGCCGGTTCGCCGTCGGCCCAGCCGTTCATCGCCAGGGTGATGAGGTTCGGGCCGTCCTCGACGTAGGCCAGGATCACGCTGTGCTCGCATCCGGTGCGGCGGCCCGTCGTGATCACGCGCAGGGTGCCCCAGCTGCGTGCCCTCGGACGACGGAGGCCCACCCGGCCCGCCGTGACCCGGTACAGACCGCGATGCAGCGCCCACGCGGTGCGGACGAACCAGCGCGGTGGGACCCGCGGCGCTGCCTCGCGCTCGGCTGACTTGTGTTCGTTCGACACGCTGACCCTCCGGGCTCGGATCGAGCCGCCTGCCAGTGCTCCACCCTCGCAGGCAAGCCTTCACCACCAGGATAGAAACCTCGCCCGGATGCGGCTATAGCCGAGCGACCAGGAAGCTCAGCACCGAAAGTACGAGGCACAACGGTGCCATGGTGTACCGCTCCGGCTTGCTCCGGGATATTCCGTTCATCCCGATGCCGAGCACGAAGTAGGCGAACACCACCCACATGGCCACCGCGGGGAACGCCCCCGGAAACACGTCGGTCAGCCCGGCGCGATCGAGCCCGACCAGCGCGATGAGCGCGTAGATGAGAATCGAGATTCCGCTGCCGACGCGCAGGCGGGCGGGCAGGACCCGGTGCTGACCGCCCCAGGCGAAGTGCCCGATCGGCGCGCCGAGGATCAGCGCGATCTGGAAGACCGCCAGCACGGCGAGCAGGACGGCGAGAAGCAGCGCGGCGGTCACATTCGGGAGTGTAGGGGCGCGCTGGTGCGGGCAGGAGGAAAGTACGGCGGGTTCACCCGGTGGCCCGCAGCACGGACAGCTTGCCGTGGAGCGGTGCCGAGCCGTTGTTCACCGTGCCGTTCCCGAAGTCGCCGTGCGACTTGGCCCAGACGTGCTGGTTGTGAGCGCGATCTTGGCGCCTACGCGCCCGTTCTAGGCGCAACGATCACGCCCACAACCAAGCGGTCAGTGGTTCTCGGGGACCGTGATCGTGCCCGGGTCCGCGATGACGGCCACCCCCATCCGGCCGCCGTCGACGTCGAGCACCGTGCCGTGCACGAACTTCGCGTCGTCGGAGGCGAGGTAGACCACAGCGGCGCCGATGGCGTCCGGGTGGCCCGGTCCGCCCGCAGGTGTGCCGAGCGTGATGCCGCCCGCGAAGTCGACGGACGGGTCGAGCTCCGGCGGGCGGATGACCCCCGGTGACACCGCGTTGACGCGCACGCCCTGCGGGCCGAGCTCGGCCGCCCAGGCACGGGTGAGCGTCTCGAGCGCGCCCTTGGTCGAGGCGTACAGGCCGCCCACGGGCAGCGCCAGCCGAGCGGCCCACGAGCCGAGGTTGATGATCGCGCCGCCGCCGTCCGCGACCATGTGGGGCGCCACGGCCTGGGTGAGGAAGAAGGGCGCCTTGACGTTCACGGCGTAGTAGCTGTCGAACGTCTCGGAGTCCGTGTCGGCCAGCACCGTGGCCGAGTAGATCCCGGCGTTGTTGACCAGGATGTCGATACGCCCGCCGAGCACGTCGGCCGCCGCGCCTGCGAGGGCATGGCTCGCCTCCGGGCTGCCGTCCAGGTCGGACGCGACGAAGTCGGCCTTGCCGCCCCGCTCGCGGATGCCGGCCACCACCTCTTCGCCGCGCCGCACGTTCCGCCCGGAGACGACGACGTGCGCCCCCTCCGCCGCGAGCGCCTGCACGATCGACCGGCCGATGTTTCTGGTGGATCCGGTCACGAGGGCGGTCCGGTCCTGAAGCCGCCGCCCGTAGCCCGGCTGAGCGTGCTGAGTCGTCTGCTGTGTCATGCGTCGGACGTTAGGAACCAAATTTTGGACTAGCAAGTCCAGAAAAACGCTCGTACTGTCGGAGCCGTGAAGCTCACGCCGAAGGGCCAGGCGACCCGTCAGCGCATCATCGAGGGCGCCGCCGAGTACCTGCGCAGCAACGATCCGGGCGCCGTCACGCTCGACGACGTCCGTGCCGTCACCCACACCAGCAAGGGGCAGCTCTTCCACTACTTCCCGGACGGCAAGGAGGAGCTGCTGCTCGCTGTCGCGCGACACGAGGCCGGCCGGGTGCTCACCGACCAGGAGCCGCACCTCAGCGCGCTCGACACGTGGGAGTCGTGGTCGGCGTGGCGCGGCACGCTCCTGGCCCGGTATCGCGCGCAGGGCCGGTACTGCCCGCTCGGCGCGCTGATGGACCAGGTGTCGAGCACTCCCGGCGCGGCCTCGGTCGTGTCCGAGCTGCTGGGCCAGTGGCAGGGGCGGGTCAGCACCGGGGTCGTCACTATGCAGGGCAACGGCCTGGTCAGCACGGACCTGGACGCCGACCGGATCGCCGGGGCCTTCGTGGCCGGCATCCAGGGCGGCGTCCAGGTATTACGCGCCACGGGCAGCACGGACCAGCTGGAGGCGCTGCTCGACCTGATGATCGACTATCTCCGCCGCCCCTGACCCCTTACTTCGCCGCGTACGTCGTCTCGTCGAGACCCGACTGGGTCGGGTCGTGGTCCACCTCGCCGACGTCGTACATCGTCGTCATCCAGTGGTAGAAGTTGTCGCCGCGTTCGCGGAGCAGCCGGTACAGCCGCCCCATCATGCGCCGCTGGACGTCCGCCAGCCCCGGCTCGTCGTAGACGTTGGCCAGCTCGTCCGGGTCGGTCAGCAGGTCGTACAGCTCGTTCACGGAGTCCGGGTTGACCACCAGCTTGTACCGGTCGTCCCGCAGCATGCGCTGCGGGTACGGGAAGTGGTGCCCGTGGAACTCGCACACGATGTCCTGCTGCCACGGCACGTCCTCCCCCCGGGCCAGCGGCAGCAGGCTGCGCGAGTCCACCGCCGGCTCGGGGTCGATCCCGGCCAGCTCCAGGATCGTGGCCGTGCAGTCCAGCAGGCTCACGAACTCGGTGCGCACCTGGCCCGCCGGTCCACCCGGCACCCGGAGCAGGCCCGGCGTGCGGTAGATGTCCTCGTACATCGCTGGGCCTTTGTCGTGCAGGCGGTGCGCCCCGGTGAACTCGCCGTGGTCGCACGTGAAGAACACCGCCGTGTCGTCGACCAGACCCAGCCGCTCCAAAGCGTCCATGACCCGGCCGATCTGCTGGTCGATCAGCGTCACGTACCCCCAGTAGACGGCGATCAGCTTGCGCGTCACCTCGATGGGCATCGTGTCGAACGTCCAGTGCGCGCTGTAGTTCGCCTGGACCGGCGGCTTGCCCTCGAAGGTCTCGGCGATCGAGGCCGGCAGCTCGACGTCGGCCGGGTCGAACATGTCGAAGTACTCGTCCGGCACGATGTACGGCAGGTGCGGCCCGAAGAAGCTGAGCTCCAGGAAGAACGGCCGCGCTCCCGACCGGTACTCGTCCGCGTAGCGCTCCAGCAGCTCTATCGTCCGGGTCGCCAGGTAGTGCTCGAACGTGGCCTCCACGGGCTGGTGCAGCCGCGCCGCGAGAAGGTTGCCCGGACCGCCGTTGGGCAGCGTGCCGCGCACCCTGTCGCTGATCTCGTACGGCGGCAGGTCGTGTTCACGCAGGTAGGCCAGGTAGTCCTCGTTCTCCACGGGGTTGTGCCACCCCGGCAGGTCCGGGCCGTCGAACCCGAAGTGACCGGCGTTCTTCACCGTCCCGGTGTGCCACTTGCCCACGAGCCCGGTGTTGTACCCGTGCTCGCGCAGCGCCTCGACGAAGGTGAACGTGCCGTCGGCCAGGTCCTCCTGATAGCCCACGTTGCGCTCGTGGTTCGCCAGCACCTGGTGCCGGAACGGCGCCTGCCCGGTGAGCAGGCTCGCACGTGACGGCGTGCAGATCGCCGTCGGCGTGTACCACCGGTCGAACCGTGTGCCGGTGCGGGCCAGCTCGTCGAGCACCGGCGTGGACGCGTGCGGGTTGCCGTAGGTGCCGAGCGTGTCGGCCCGGTGCTGGTCGGTCATCAGGAACAGGACGTTCCGCCGCGGCGTCGCCCCGGTCTCGGCGCCCGGATCGGTCGGTGCGTCTGCCACCGGGTCACTCACCCGCCTTGACGAACTGGTCGCCGGTGTAGAACTCGCTCGGCTCCACGGGCTCCTCGAGCTGCCCGGCCCCGACGAAGTAGTCCTGCATGCCGGTCAGCCACGTGTCGACCGTGCCGTCCTGCGTGAGCTCGTCGATCTCCTCGACCGTCAGGACCTGCACGTTGGCGGCGTCCGCCTCGACGTCGGCCACGTCGAGCTTGTTGAAGTCGGCGGTGAGCTGGATCGTCTCGTCCATGTGCTCCGACCGGTAGGTCATGGCCTCACGCAGCACCTTGAGCACGGCGTCCACCTTCTCGGGGTCCTCGGCGACGACGTCGTTGCCGGCCACGAACGCCGTCGGGAAGGCGACGGTCTCCTCGAAGTCGGTGTTGTCGGCGAGCTCGACCAGGTCGGGCACCTGCTCCTTGACGGTCGCGAGCGACGGGTACCAGAACCCCGCGGCGTCGACCTGGCCTGACGACAGCGCCGCCACGATGGCCGGCGGCTCCATGGGCACGAGCTCGACGTCGTCCTTGGTCATCCCCACCTCCTCCAGCGCGAGGGTGAGGATCATGTCGCCCGACGTACCCTCCGGCACGGCGACCGTCTTTCCCTCCAGGTCCTCGACGGACTCGATGCCGGGCTGCGCGACGACGCGGTCGGCCCGGCCGAGCGTGTTCAGCGCGACGATCTTCGCCTGGCCCGACGCGGGCAGCCAGAACGCGCCCGGGCCGATGTACCCGAAGTCGAGGTCGCCGGTGCCGAGCGCCTGGATCTGCAGCGGCCCGTTCGTGAACGACGACGTCATGGCGTCGATGCCGTGCTTCTCCCACAGCCCCTGGTCCTCGGCGATGGCCAGCAGGCTGGTGCCGTTGAAGTCGGGGATGTAGCCGAAGTTGACCTCGATGGTGCCGCCGTCGCTCCCGCCGGCGGCGTCGCCGGAGGAGCAGGCGCCGACCGACAGCACGAGGGCGAGGCCGGCGAGCATCGCACCAAAGCCTCTCTTGGAAAATGGCAGAGCCCTGGAAATTCGCATGGGGGTGTCCTTAGTAATGGTTCGGGGTACGGCGGGGAAGCTGGTGGACGGCGGGCTAGCGCCCGGCCGGCTGGTGGTAGACGGCGCGCCACACGCGGTTGCGCAGCTCGCCGAACTCGGGGCTCAGGCGCACCTCCTCGGTGCGCGGGTAGGGCAGGTCGACGTCGATCACCTCGTGGATGCGGCCCGGCCGGGCCGCCATGACCACCACGCGGCCGGCGAGGAACACCGCCTCGTCGACGTCGTGCGTGATGAACAGGACCGTGCGCTTCTCGCTGCTCCAGGTCTCGAGCAGCTGCTCCTGCAGGCGCACTCGCGTCAGGGCGTCGAGCGCGCCGAACGGCTCGTCCATGAGCAGGATCGACGGGTTGACGGCGTAGGCGCGGGCGATGGCGCAGCGCTGCTTCATGCCGCCCGACAGCGTCTTGGGCAGCGCGTCGGCGAACTGCTCCAGGCCGACCAGGCGCACGTAGTGCTCGGCGCGCTCGCGCCGCTCGGCGGCGGGCAGTCCCGCGACCTTGAGCCCGAACTCGACGTTCTTGCGCACGGTCAGCCAGGGGAACAGCGCGTACTGCTGGAAGATGACGCCGCGCTCCGGCCCGGGGCCGGTCACGCCGGCGCCGTCCACGAGCACCTCGCCCGACGTCGGCGTCTCGAGGCCCGCGACGATGTTCATCAGGGTGGACTTGCCGCAGCCCGAGGGGCCGACCACAGTCACGAACTCGTTGTCGGCGACGTCGAGCGAGACGCCGTCGAGAGCGACGAACTCCTCGTCCTTGAGCGCGAACGTCTTGCGGGTGTCGCGCACCGAGATCTTCGCGGCGTCCGTCATGGTCCTGGGGGTCTCCTGCGTGGTGGTGGTCATCGTCGCTCCTGCCATCCGGTGAGCTTGGTCTCCGCCGCGAGCAGCAAGCGGTCCATCACCAGGCCGAGGACGCCGATGACGACGATGCTGACGAAGATCGTCGCGAGGTCGTAGTAGGTCTGGGCCTGCTGCATGCGGGACCCGAGGCCCGCCTGCGCGGCGAGCAGCTCGGCGGCCACGAGGGTGGCCCATGCCGACCCGAGGCCCACCCGCATGCCGACGAGGATGAACGGCGAGGACGCCGGCACGACGACGCGGAGGAAGATCGTGCCGTCCTTCGCGCCGAGCACGCGGGCCGCGTTGATGAGCGTCCGGTCGACGCTCACGACACCCTGGTACGTCGAGATGACGCACGCCAGGAACGCCGCAAGGAAGATGACGAACACCTTGGGCAGCTCGCCGATGCCCATCAGCACCAGCACCAGCGGCAGCAGCGCCAGCGGCGGGATGGTGCGGAAGAACTGGATCCACGGCTCGAACAGGCCCCGGGCCGGCGTGTACCAGCCCATGAGGAACCCGACCGGGATAGCGGCGGCCGAGCCGAGCAGGAACCCGGCCAGGACGCGGCCGAGGCTCGCCGTCAGGTCCTCCATCAGGGTGCCGTCGGCGGCCAGCTCGACCGCCTTGGCCAGCACCTCCGGCGGGGTCGGGAGCTGGAGCCCGCTGAGGGCCAGGAGCCACCAGATCCCGATGCCGCCCACCACCGAGACGGTGTTCAGGACGAGCAGGGTGGTTCTCTTCCCCGTGCGACGCCGGGGTGGTGACCCGTTCTTCGCCGCGGTGGGGGTCGACACGGTCGACGTTGTCACAGGACTCTCCTCGGTACGTCAGTGGTCTCGGGCACGGGGTATCCGGCCAGCAGGGGGGAAAGGTGGAAGGCTGCGGCGAGCGCGCCGAGCGCGCCGTCGGTATCGCGCAGGCGCCCGGCGCGCACGACCAGCGACTCGCCGGTGGGCAGCGGGTGCAGCTCGTAGTGCAGGGTGGCCGCCGCCTGCTCGACGATCACCGGCGCGACGCGCGTGATCTCGCCACCGATCACGATCTCGGCCGGGTCGAGGGTCAGGGCCGCCATGCCGAGCACGCGCCCCACGGTCGCGCCGACGTCGCGCAGCACGCCCTCGACCACCGGGTCGCTGGTGGCGACCACCGCCGCGAGGTCGTCCAGGGACTCGACCTCGACGCCCTTGGCGCGGCACGCGGCGAGCACGGCCGGCGCCGACGCGACGGTCTCCAGGCAGCCGCGCTTGCCGCAGCGGCACTTGGTTCCGGCGGGGTCCACGGAGACGTGGCCGAGCTCGCCCGCGAACCCGTGCGCCCCCGTGCCGATCCGGCCGCGGACGACGAGGCCGCCGCCCACGCCGTCCGACAGCCGCACGTACAGGAGGTCGCTCGCGCTCTCGGGCTGCGACACGGCCTCCGCGAGCGCCGCCAGACGCGTGTTGTTGTCGACGACGACGGGCGCGCCGAACCGCTCGGCGAACGCCGCGTGGACGCCGTCGGGAGCGGAGCGGCGAGCCCACGACACCTGCTTGGCGTCGGGCCGCCGGCCGCCGTAGGGCCCGACGACGCCGATGCCGACCGCCTGGAGCTCGCCGAAGTGCAGGCCGTGCTCGCGGGCGAGCCGGTCGATGAGCTCGAACGCGAGGTCGAGCCGCTCGGACCAGGTGGTGTCGTCGTCGTAGTGCTCGACGCCGGAGGCGACCGTCTCGCGGGTGGCGTCGGCGACCGCGGCGCGGACGCGCCGGTGGCCGAAGTCGACGCCGAGGTACTGGCCCGAACCGGGGTCGAGGGCGAGCCGTTCGGCGGGCCGGCCGCTGCCCCGGCGGGTTGCGGCGTCGGTGTCGAGCACGACGATGGCCCCGCGCCGCAGGAGCTCGGCGGTGGTCTCGGAGAGGGTGGTCCGCGAGAGGCCTACGCGCCGGGCGAGCTCGGCACGGCTCAGCGGACCGTCGCGCAGCGCACCGAGGACGCGGCCCTCGTGGGTGCGGCGTGCGGTGCTGCCGGGTGTCGTCGTCGACATGCTGTGACCATAAGGACCCCCGAATTTTTCCGTCAACGACCCGGCAAAAAACACCCTGAATTTCGCCGAACCCCAACCAAAATCTCACCCCCTTTCGTTGGGTGGGCGGGCGGTCAGGGCATGTCGTAGGTGCGGACGTAGTCGAAGGTCGCCGTCGCGCCGGGGGTGTTCATCGCCACCAGGCCGATGCGCAGGTCCTTGTCGTTCGGCAGGGTCCAGACGCCGCCCCACTGCCAGGTCTCCCCGTCCGTGCTCGACGCCATGCGGACCTCGTGCTCGCCGTTCGCAACGTCCTCGTGGGCGTAGAGCCGCAGCCAGGTGGTGCGGGCGGGGGCGGCGCCCCACATGGGCGAGGCGTGCACCGCCGTCGGCGGCGTGGTGGTGGGGCGCGGGCCCTCCTTGGTGAACTCCACCTGCTGCGCGACGCTCCCCGGCTTCCGCGCGAGCCCGACCTGGGAGTGCACCAGCTTCACGAACTGGTCGTCGTCGCCGTACAGGACCAGGCCGGCCTGCTTGTTCACGCCGACGCCGTCGAGCTCCAGCTTCGTCTCGACCAGGTAGTCGCCCTCGGGCGCGTCGCGCGTGAGCACGGACGCCGTGTTGCTGCCGAGGTGCAGCTCGGCGGCCTGGGTCGGCCAGGTGAACGCGCCGTCCTCCTGGCGGACGCCGTCGGCGGGGCCGCGCACCCAGGACCAGCCCGAGCCGTCGTCACCGGGCGCGACGTCGCCGTCGAACTCGTCCGAGCTGTCCGGCAGCAGCTCGCCGGGCTCCGGGTCGGCGACACGTTCGGTCACCGGCTCGGCCGCGGTGGCGAGGCTGACGTTGTCGGCGTCGGCCGTACCGCGCGCGGTCACGCCGACGGGGACGCGGGTACCGAGGGTGCCGGTGGCCGCAACCGAGCCGGACCCGGGCGCCCGGATATCCAGGGTCACCGTGCCGAGCGGATCCTTGATGTTGTCCGCGGAGACGGTGGCCGTGAAGGTGCCGGAGGCCGCGTCCCGGTCGAGGGTCACGACGTTCCAGTCCTCGTACGGGAAGGTCTCCGGCAGGTCCGTTGCCGTCCGCAGGGCGCGGGGACCCCGGCCCACCTCGACCTGCAGCTCACCCGCGCGACGGTCGACCCAGGCGATGGCGCGGCCTGCACCCTCCCCGAGCGCGAGGCCGGCTGCGCCGTCGGCCCCGGTGACCCGCAGGTCGGCCTGGGCGCGCAGGTCGCCGTCGGCACGCGCGGCGCTGACCAGGGACGACTCGTCGAGGCGCACGTACGAGCCGGCGTCGGGATCCTCGGTGAGGGCGACTTCGCCGTCCGCCGTGAAGCCGTCGAGGGAACCGTCGGCGAAGGTGGTGCCGACCGCGCCCGAGGTGACCGGGGCAGGTTGCGGGCCCGACGACGGCCCGGCGCCGGCGTTGACGACCGGCCAACCACCGATCCAGTCCAGCCGGTCGATCATGAGCGGGCGCTTCGACAGCCTCAGCACGCCGTTGCGGGTGTCGACCGGCGGGAAGTCGGGGTCGTCCGTCGGGATCGCGTGGTAGGCCATCCAGTCCTGACCGGCCAGGTCCGTGAGCACCGCGTGGTGGCCCGGGCCGGCGAACCCGTTGCCGTTCGATGTCAGGACGTAACCGCCCTTGGACGACTCGGCCATGAGGTCGACGCCGTCGTCATCCAGGAACGGGCCGCGCGGGCTCTCGCTGCGGCCGACCTTGACCGTGTAGCCGCTGAACGCGCCCTCGCAGCAGCCCGCGTCGGAGTACATGAGGTAGTAGAGGTCGTCGTGCCGCACGACGAAGGCACCCTCCATGCGGCGCCCCTGCGCGACCTGGGTCACGGGACCGGTGAGCTCGGTGGCGTCGGGGCTCAGCTCCGAGACGCAGACGACGTCGTAGCTGCCCCAGTACAGGTAGAGGGTGCCGTCGTCGTCGGTGAACAGCGCCTGGTCGATGTTGCCGGTCGGGCAGCCCGCGACCGGGGCGGACGGGACCAGCAGCTCGTCGCGGTGCGTCCACGGCCCGGTAGGCGTCGGCGCGGTGGCCACCGCGAGGCCGCCCGTGGACAGGCCGTACGTCAGCACGTATTCGCCGTCGAGGTAGCGGATGTCAGGTGCCCAGGCGCGGGAGTTGTCGCGCCAGGTGCCCGGGACGTCGTCGGCGTCGATCACGTCGCCCGCGTACTCCCAGTGCGCCAGGTCCTCGGAGCGCAGGATCGGCAGGATGCGCTCCCCTGTCTCGCCCCGGCTGTTGAACACTGGGTTCTGCGTGCCGTACGCATACCAGGCGCCGTCCTTGCCGCGGATCACCGCGGGGTCCGGGAACGTGTCGGTGACCCCGGCGGAGACGGGGTTGGTGTAGGTGGTGGCGTCGGCGGCGTCCGCCAGCTGGGCCGGGACCATCGCCGAGGCGAGCACGGCCGCGGCCGCCGCCACAACCCATCCGGTCCGGCGTGAACTACCCGATCTCCATCGATCTGATCCACGGCGCATGCGCCCATCGAACGAACGCGGAGTTCTTCCGGCAAGTACCCGACAAAAAACATCGGAAACTCCGCAGCACCTGGGTCCGGAACACGTGCGCCCGGGGAAGGTAACGGAGAGCTAGCACTGCTCCCTGTCCGTTACCCCTCCCCGGGCGGCCGTGCTCCCCCGGCACGCCCCACCGTCCTACTTGATCGCGCCCATCGACAGCCCCCGCACGAGCTGCTTCTGCGCGATCCACCCCGCCAGAATGACCGGGAGGGACGCCAGCAACGCTGCCGCGCAGAGCCTGGCGAGGAACAGGCCCTCGCTCGTCATGGTCGACACGATGAGCACCGGCACGGTCGCCGCGCGCGACGCCGTGAGGTTGAGCGCGAAGAAGAACTCGTTCCACGCGAAGATCACGCAGATGAGCGCGGTCGCCGCGATCCCGGGCGCCACCATCGGGATGAGCACGGACCGCAGGGTCCGCATCAGCCCGGCGCCGTCGACGGACGCCGCCTCCAGCACCTCGCCCGGCACCTCCAGGAAGAACGACCGCATCATCCACACCGCGATCGGCAGGTTCATCGCCGTGTACAGGACCACGAGGGTCCAGATGTTGTCGAGCACCCTGAGCTGCCCGGCCACCACGTAGATCGGCACGATGACGGCAACGACCGGCAGCATCTTGGTGGAGATGAAGAAGAACAGCACGTCGCTGACCTTCTCCACCGGCCGGATCGACAGCGCGTACGCCGCCGGGATCCCGAGGAGCAGCACCAGCACGGTGGACACCCCGGTGGCGATCGCGGAGTTGCCCACATAGGCCGCGGACCCGCCCTCGATCACGGCGCGGAACTGGTCGAGCGTCGGTGTGAAGAACCACGTGGGCGGGTCGGACGCGGCCTGGTTCTCCTGCTTGAACGCCGTCATCGCCATCCAGAGGACGGGGAAGAAGAACCCGATGGCCAGCAGCCAGGTCAGCGTCGTCAGGGCACCACCCGTGGTTCGACGGCGGTACGCGCGCGTGACGTCGGACATGCTCACTCCTTGACCTCGAAGCTGCGGAAGATGAGGCGCAGCGCGGCGGAGGCCACGATGATCGTGGCGATCACGACGACGACGCCCATGGCGGCGGCCTGCCCGATGTCGAACCCGAGGAACGCGCGCTGGTAGATGTAGAACGGCAGGTTGGCGCTGGCGGTACCGGGACCGCCCGCCGTCATGAGATAGATCTGGTCGAACGTGTTGACCACGTAGATGATCCCGAGCAGCACGCCCAGCTCGATGTACCGCCGCAGGTGCGGCAGCGTGATCGACTGGAAGGTGCGCCACGGCCCGGCGCCGTCGACGGAGGCGGCCTCCAGCACGTCCTTCGGCTGGGCCTGCAGCCCGGCGAGCACGAGCAGCATCATGAACGGCGTCCACTGCCAGACCAGGGCCATCAGGATCGCGACGATCGGGTAGGTCGAGGTCCAGTCGACCGCCTCGATGCCGAACAGGCCGAGCGCCCAGTTGAACAGGCCGTACGTCGGGTTCAGCATCGCCACCGACCACAGCACCGACGTCGCCACCGGCATCACCAGGAACGGCGTGATGAGCATGGTGCGGGCCACACCACGCCCGAAGAACGGGCGGTCCAGGAGCAGCGCGAGCACGATCCCGAGGACCATCGCCACCAGGACGCAGCCGAGGGTGATGACCACGGAGTTCCAGGCGGTCTGGCGGAACGTCGAGTCGACGGCGATGTCGACGTAGTTCGACAGCCCCACGAACAGGTCCTCACCGGGCCGCAGCAGGTTCTGCGAGCGCAGGGAGTACCAGATCGTCACCAGGAACGGCAGCTGCGTGACGATGACGGTGAAGATCAGCGCGGGGAGCAGCGGGCCGCGCCGGCGCCAGCCCTCCGCGCGGCTCACCGCACGCGCGGACGCCTCGCGGCGGGCGGCGCGGCGCGAGCCTTCGAGCCGGTCGATGGTCGAGGTGCTCATTGCCCCTCCTGGGCCCGGTAGGTCTCCGCCACGGTTTCGGCGTAGCGCTGGGACTGTGCGATCGCCTCGTCCACGGAGACCTGGCCGGCGATCGCCGCGGACATCTGCTGCCCCACGCGGGTGCCGAGGTCCTGGAACTCCGGGATCCCGACGAACTGGATGCCCGGATAGGGCACCTCGTGGGTCATGGCGGACTCCTGGGTGGCCCCGTTCATCGACTCGAGGGTCGCGTCGGCGTAGGCCTGTGACACCTCGGCGTACTCCGGGATCTCGTAGGTGGACAGCCGGCTGCCGGGCGGCACCCGCTCCCAGCCGAGCTCCTGGCCCACCAGCTCGATGTACTCCTTGTTCGTCATCCAGGACACGAAGTCCCAGGCGGCGTCCTTGTGGTCGCTCGTGGACGGGATCGCCAGGGACCAGCTGTAGAGCCAGCCCGCGGAGTCCGTCTCGGCGACGGGCGCCGGCACGTAGCCGACGTTGCCCGCCACGGTCGACGACGCGGGGTCCTCGACCGAGGAGACCATGGAAGTCGCGTCGTACCACATGGCCGACTGGCCCTGGGCGAAGCGCGTAAGGCAGTCGCCGAAGCCCGACGTCGCGGCGCCCGGCTGCCCGTACGTGCGCAGCGTGTCGATGTAGGTCTCGATCGCCTCGCGGCTCTCCGGGGAGTCAAGCGTCGCGTTCCACTCGGAGTCGAACCAGCCGCCGCCGAACGTGTTCATCACGGTGGTCATGGGGGCCATGTCCTCGCCCCAGCCGGCCAGGCCGCGCAGGCAGATGCCGGAGAAGTCCTGCGCCGGGTCGTGCAGCTCGCCGGCCAGCTCGCGCACGTCGTCCCACGTCGGGTTGGCGGGCATCTCGAGGCCCGCTTCCTCGAACACGTCGGTGCGGTAGGCCAGGAACGACGACTCCCCGTAGAACGGCACGGAGTACATGTCGCCGTCGTACGAGAGGGCCTCGCGGACGCTGGGGACGAAGTCCTCGGCGTCGTACCCGTCGGTGCGCTCGATGTACGGCTGCAGATCCTCGATCCAGCCGTTCTCGGCCCACATGGGCGTCTCGTAGTTGGAGATCATGACGACGTCGAACTCGCCGCCGCCGGTCGCGACCGAGGCCGTGATCTTGGCGCGGGCCTCGTTCTCGGGCAGCGACACGAACCGCACGTCCACGCCCGGGTGGGCGGCGCGGAACTCGTCCTGCAGCGAGATCGCGTCCTGCATCTGCGGGTTGGACACGATGGCCACGACTATCTGCTCGCCCTCACCACCGCCTACCGCGCCTGCTCCGGCACAGCCGGAGAGGGCCAGCGCGACGGCGGCCGTCGCGGCCGCCAGCGTCGCTCTCACCGAAGTACCCCTCGGAGGTCGGAACATCCTCGTCCTCTCCTCGGCACGGCATCCGCGCCGCGCTCATCTGAGAATATGACTTGCTCATCTGCATCCGCAGCGTAGTTCGGTATGCTCAGGTGAGCAAGGCCCACCCAGACAAGTCGCTCAGATGTTCCCGCTGACGCCTGCGGGAGTGAGGACGCAGGTGACCCAGAACGACTCGAACCTCATGGTCGAGGTGAGTACCGACTACTACCTCGACGGCAAGTCGAAGGTGGAGATCGCGCGCGACCGCGGCATCTCCCGCTTCCAGGTCGCGCGCCTGCTCACGCAGGCCCGTGACCAGGGCGTGGTCCGCATCGAGATCACGCCGCCCCGGGTCGACGGCGAGCGCGGCGCGCGCCTCGCGGCCCGGCTCGGACTGCGTGAGGTCCTCATCGCGGCCAGCGGCGAGGACGCCACGTCCACCCGCGAGAACGTCGCGGTCGAGCTCGCCCATGCGGCCCGGGAGCACATCACCGAGGGCGCGACCGTCGGCGTCTCGTGGTCGCGCACCGTCGAGGCCGCCGTCCGGCACTTCGGCCAGCTCCCCCACTGCGACGTCGTCCAGCTCGTGGGGGCGCTGCCCGTGGAGGGCAGCGGCAACTCCCTCGCGCTGATCAACACGTTCGAACAGATGCCCGGCGTGCGCACGTGGCCCGTCTGGTCGCCGCTCCTGGTGGCCGACGCCGCTACCGCCGCCGGCATGCGCCGGCAGCCGGAGATAGCCGACGCCCTGGCTCGGGCCGACCAGCTGGACGTCGCCATCGTCGCGATCGGCCACTGGTCCGAGCGCACCTCCACCGTGTTCCCGCAGATCAGCGTCGAGGAGCAGCAGGCAGCCACCGAGGCCGGGGCCATCGCCGAGTGCTCGGGCCGCCTGTTCGACGCCGAGGGGCGCCCCGTCCGGACGAGTCTCGACGAGCGCGTGGTGGGCGTGACGCTCGAACAGCTTGCCGCCACGCCTCAGGTGATCGCGATCGGCTACGGCGCCGCCGTCGCGCGCGGCCTGGTGGCTGCGGTGAACGGCGGAGTAGCCAACACTCTGGTGATAGACGACGCGGCGGCAACGGCCCTGGAGTCCCTCGCCCCGGCCTAACCCTGTGCTGTGGGCGCACAACCAAGGTTCAGGAGCGGGAGACCAGGGCCTCTACCGTCGCTCGGGCGCCCTTCTCGTGCAGCGACTCGAGCGCCCACGTGTACGCCGCGGTGAACCGCTCGTCGTCGACCAGGTCGCCGAACACCTCGCGGTCACGCAGGAACGCGAGCGGGTCGGACCGCTGGGCGAGCGCCGCCCGGTGCAGCCGGTCGGCGAGGCGGTCGACGATGGTGATGGGCTCGCCGGCCTCGTCGACCCCCTCGTCGTACCGCGCCCAGGAGGCGACGACGAGCGCCGCGTGCTCGATCGGCCCGCCGCTCGCCAGGTGGTGCCGGACCACGGGCAGCAGCCACTTCGGGATGCGGTCCGACGACTCGGCGCACAGCCGCGCGAGGGTGTCGGCGACGTGCGGGTTGGCGAAGCGTTCGATCAGCGTGCGCTTGTACAGGCCCAGGTCGATACCGGGCACGGGCTCCAGCGTCGGCGTGCCCTCGTCGTTCATGTAGCCGAGCAGGAACCGGGCAAACACGTCCTGCCCCGCCACCTCGTGCGCGTACCGGTACCCGGACAGGTAGCCCACGTAGCACAGCGCCTGGTGGCTCGCGTTGAGCAGGCGCAGCTTCATCAGCTCGTACGGCTCGACGTCGGACACCACCTGCACGCCGGCGTCCTCGAACGGCGGCCGGCCCGTGGGGAAGCTGTCCTCCAGGGCCCACTGCTCGAACGGCTCGGCGACCACGGGCCAGGCGTCGTCGACGCCGAACCGCTCGGCGACCATCGCACGGTCGGCGTCGGTGGTGACCGGCGTGATCCGGTCGACCATGGAGCTGGGGAACGCGACCTCGTCCTCGATCCAGCCGGCGAGGTCGGCGTCCTTGGCGCGGGCGAAGGTGGTGAACGCACGCCGTGCGACCTCGCCGTTGCCCTGGATGTTGTCGCAGCTCATCACCGTGAACGGCGGCACGCCCCGCTCCCGCCGACGCCGCAGGGCCTCGGTGACCAGCCCGAACGTCGTCGCGGGGACGGCGCCGTCGGTCAGGTCCGCGGCGACCGCTGGGTCGGCCAGGTCGAACTCGCCGGTCACGTGGTGGATGTTGTACCCGCCCTCGGTGACCGTGAGCGAGACGATGCGCACCTCGGGCGAGGCCATCTTCTCGAGCACCGCCTCCGGGTCCTCGGGGGCCAGGAGGTACTCCTTGATGGACCCGATCACGCGCGCCGTCAGGCGCCCGTCCGGATGCTTGAGCACCAGGGTGTAGAGGCCGTCCTGGGCGGCCAGGGCGTCACGCATCCGAGCGTCACCCGGCAGGACGCCGACGCCGCAGACCGCCCAGTCCAGGGCCTTGCCCTCGGCCATGAGCCGGTCGAGGTACATCGCCTGGTGCGCGCGGTGGAAGCCACCCACCCCGAGATGAACGATCCCGGTGGTCAGTCGGGCCCGGTCGTAGGTGGGAACCGTGAGGTCCGCGCCGCTCGGCGCGGACGCCGCCAGGCCGCCCACGGTCTCCTCGTCGAGTGCCGTCATCGTGCTCCTCCGCCGCCCTTCAGACTCCGTTGAACCAGCGTCAGGCTAACAGATGAGCGAGCGAGTGGTCACAGATGAGCGGGTGGCACCTCCACCGGAAACGGCTCCCCGAAGTCCGCGGACCGGCTCACGGCGGCCCACCTCTGGTCCGACTCCAGGAGCCGGCGGTCCTGCGCGACCGACATCTCGGTCGCGTTGACGCCGAGCGGCAGGTTGGTGGACAGGTCGTCCCGCTTGGCCAGCGCGACGAGGATCTGGGCGGCCCGGTCGGGATCACCGGCCGCACCGGCGCCGGCCTGGCGCATTTGGGAGTTCATGGCGCCGACGGTCGACTCGTACTCGGCGGGCACGTCGCGGACCCTCATGGAGGCGCCGGCCCAGTCGGTGGCGAACCCGCTCGGTTCCACCACGAGCACCTTGACGCGGAACGGCGCCGTCTCGACGCGGAGCATTCGGCTGAAGCCGTCGATGGCGAACTTCGCTGCCTGGTACGACGCGATGCCCGGCGAGCCGCCGACCCGCCCGCCCGTCGACGAGAACTGGATCACCAGGCCTCCACCCTGCCCGCGGAGCAACGGGATCGCCGCCTTGGAGACGTTGTAGACGCCCCAGAAGTTGGTCTCGAACTGGGTGCGGAAGTCGGCGTCGTCGGTCGTCTCGATCGGTGACACGTTGGCGTAGCCCGCGTTGTTGACGATCACGTCGAGCCGCCCGAACCGGGCGGCCGCCTCGGCGAGGGCGGCACGGGCCGCCGTCTGGTCGGTGACGTCGAGCCGGAGCGGGAGCACCCGGTCGCCGCCATACTCGGCCACGAGGTCGTCGAGCTGTTCGGGCCGCCGCGCGGTGGCGACGACCCGGTCGCCGGCGGCGAGCGCGGCGCGGACGAGGGAGCGGCCGACGCCGCGACGCTCGCGGCCCGCCCGATGTTCTGCGACCTGCTCGCACAGACGCCGCTGAACCTGGAACGGAACGTGTCGCTGGAGCGGGTCCGGGAGTTCAAGCTCACGACCCGCGACGGGCTGGGCCAGATCGTGCCGGCCGTCCGCGCGGCCTTGCCCGGCCTGACGGAACAGGATGGCGTGGACCTGGTGGCCGCGGCGACGTCCCTGGCCCGGGACATTCCATCAGACCGCCACCCCGGCGCCCGAGGTCGCAGCCCTCTACCGGTCGGATCCGCGGCTCTCACACGCCCTGGTCGACGTCGAGCCGCGGCTGGCCCGGATCCTCGCGTCGATGCTGCGCGGGCTGCGGAGATAGGTCAGCCCAGGGCCGGCGTCCGAAAGGACCCCTGGCGCCGACCGTAGCCGACGCCAGAGGACCAGTCGTTCGTGCTCAGCCGTCAGGCGACGTCGAACCGGTCGAGGTCCATGACCTTCGCCCATGCCTGGACGAAGTCCCGCGCGAACTTCTCCTTGGCGTCGTCGCTCGCGTACACCTCGGCCAGCGCGCGCAGCTCGGAGTTCGAGCCGAACACCAGGTCGGCCCGGCTGCCGGTCCACCTGGCCGCGCCGGTCTCGTCACGCGCCTCGAAGGTCTCCTGGTCCTCGGACGTGGCCGTCCACGTGGTGCCCAGGTCGAGGAGGTTGACGAAGAAGTCGTTCGTCAGCGCGCCCGGGTTATCGGTGAGTACGCCCAGCGAGGACCCGTCGAAGTTGGCGCCCAGCACGCGCAGGCCACCGACCAGGACCGTCATCTCGGGCGCGCTCAGGTTCAGCAGGTTCGCCCGGTCGAGGAGCAGGTACTCCGTGGGCAGGCGGTTGCCCTTGCCGACGTAGTTCCGGAACCCGTCCGCGGCGGGCTCCAGCCACGCGAACGACTCGACGTCGGTCTGCTCCTGGGTGGCGTCCACACGCCCGGGCGTGAACGGCACCTCGACGTCCAGGCCTGCCGCCTTCGCGGCCTGCTCGACGCCGACACCGCCGGCCAGCACGATCACGTCCGCCAAGGAAACCGGGATCGAAGAGGATGCGTTGAAGCTCTCCTGGACGCCCTCCAGCGCGCGCAGCACGGGTGCCAGCTCTTCGGGGTTGTTGACCGCCCAGTTCTTCTGCGGCTCCAGGCGGATGCGGGCGCCGTTCGCGCCACCCCGCTTGTCGCTGCCCCGGAACGACGCCGCCGACGCCCACGCCGTGGACACGAGCTGCGCGACGGTCAGGCCGGAGCCGGCGATCAGGCCCTTGAGCGTCGCGATCTCCGCCTCGCCGATCACCTCGGCGGGCGCGGCGGGCAGCGGGTCCTGCCAGAGCAAGGTCTCCTCGGGGACCTCAGGGCCGAGGTAGCGAACCTTGGGGCCCATGTCGCGGTGGGTCAGCTTGTACCAGGCGCGCGCGAACGCGTCCTGGAACTGCTCGGGGTTCTCGTAGAAGCGGCGCGAGATCTGCTCGTAGACCGGATCCACCTTCAGTGCGAGGTCGGTGGTGAGCATCGTCGGAGCGTGGCTCTTCGACGGGTCGTGCGCGTCGGGGATGGTCCCCGCGCCCGCGCCGTCCTTCGCGACCCACTGGTTCGCACCGGCCGGGCTCTGCGTGAGCTCGTACTCGTGCTCGAACAGGTTGTGGAAGAACCCGTTGCCCCACTGCGTCGGCGTGCTGGTCCAGGTGACCTCGAGCCCGCTCGTGATCGTGTCGCCGCCGCGGCCGGCGCCGAAGGCGTTCTTCCAGCCGAGCCCCTGCTCCTCGATGCCCGCCCCCTCGGGCTCGGGGCCGACGTTGCTGTCGGGCCCGGCACCGTGGGTCTTGCCGAAGGTGTGCCCGCCGGCGATCAGCGCGACGGTCTCCTCGTCGTTCATCGCCATGCGGCGGAACGTCTCCCGGATGTCCCGGGCGGCCAGCAGCGGGTCCGGGTTGCCGTTCGGCCCCTCGGGGTTCACGTAGATGAGGCCCATCTGCACGGCGGCGAGCGGGTTCTCCAGCTCGCGCTCGCCGCTGTACCGCTCGTCGTCGAGCCACCCGGTCTCGGGGCCCCAGTACACGTCCTCGTCCGGCTCCCAGACGTCCGCCCGGCCGCCGGCGAAACCGAAGGTCGTGAAGCCCATCGACTCCAGGGCGACGTTCCCGGTGAGGATCATCAGGTCGGCCCAGGAGAGCTTCTGGCCGTACTTCTTCTTCACCGGCCACAGCAGGCGCCGCGCCTTGTCGAGGTTCCCGTTGTCCGGCCAGCTGTTCAGCGGGGCGAAGCGCTGCTGGCCCGCACCGCCACCGCCGCGGCCGTCGTGCGTGCGGTAGGTGCCCGCGCTGTGCCAGGCCATACGGATCATGAGCGGCCCGTAGTGGCCGAAGTCCGCCGGCCACCAGTCCTGCGAGGTGGTGAGAACGTCGGCGATGTCCTGCTTCACCGCGGCCAGGTCGAGGCTCGCGAACTCCTGGGCGTAGTCGAAGTCCGCACCCAGCGGGTTCGCCACGGCGGGGTTCTTGGCGAGGATCTTCACGTTGAGCCGGTTCGGCCACCACTGCCGGTTGCCGCCGCCCTCCGTGGGGTGCGGCGCACGCGCACCGGCACCGTGCACGACCGGGCAGCCGCCGGCCGCCGCTTCCTCGTTCGTCTGGTAGACGTTTCCCTGGTTCTCGGACATGAATTCCTTCCGGACGTGCGGCTCGCGTCGATCACGAGCCGGCGATCACGAGCTGTTGGCGGTGGTGGAACATTCGGGGCACAGGCCCCAGTAGGTGACCTCGGCCTCGTCGATCGAGAAGCCATGGTCGTCGGACGCCGACAGGCAGGCCGCCTCGCCGACCGCGCAGTCGACGTCGGCGATGACTCCGCAGGACCGGCATACGACGTGGTGGTGGTTGTCGCCCACCCGGGTCTCGTAGCGGGCGACGGAACCCGACGGCTGGATGCGCCGCAGCAGGCCGGCTGTCGTCAGCGCGTGGAGCGCGTCGTACACGGTCTGCTGGGACACGTCGGGCAGCCCCGCGCGCACCGAACCGAGGACCGAGCCCGTGTCGGCATGCGGCTGGTCGTGCGTCGCGATCAGCACCGCGACACGAGGGCGGGTCACCCGCAGACCCACCCCCCGCAGCATCTGCTGTGCCTCCGCAGCCGTGACCACGGTCACACCCTGGCGCGGTTTCTGGAATCAGTCAACTCTTCGGCCACCGCCGCCGCGTACCGCCGGGACAGCGTCCGCAGGTGCTCGACCAGCTCCACCGGCTCCCGCACCGTGAAGTCGAGCCCGAGCATGCCGATCCACACGGCCACCGTCTCCAGGCTGTCCCCGCCGGTGACCAGCACGCTCGTCCCTTCGTCGAGCGGCTCGACGGTGCCCACGGCCGGATTGATGCGCCCGAGCACCTCGTCGGCCGGCGCGTGCACCCGGACCCGGGCGTGCACAGCCCAGCCCGTCCGGGCCACCTCGCGGACCACGAACTTGGTCAGGTCGAACGGCGGCTCGGCGGGCACGAACCGCCGTCCGCCCGGGGTGCGGAGCTCCAGCCAGTCCACGCGGAACGGCTCCCACTCCCCCGACCTCACGTCGCGCCCCACGAGGTACCACCGGCGCTGCCAGGCCACGAGCCGGACCGGCTCGACCTCCCGCGGCTCGGAGCGGTACCAGCAGCGCAGCCCTTGATGGTCGCGGATCGCGGCGGCCAGCTCGGTGAGCAGCCCGGGGTCGACGGCGGGATCCTCCACGTTGCTGTCCGTGTTCACCGGCCCGGCGCTCGTGGCATCGCGCAGTGCGGCGACCTGGCGGCGCAGCCGGTCGGGCAGCACCTGCTCCAGCTTGCCGAGCGCCCGGGCGCTGCTCTCCTCGATCCCGCCGACGGCGGTGGCGGCCCGCAGCCCGACCGCGACGGCCACGGCCTCCTCGTCGTCGAGCAGGAGCGGGGGCAGCTTGCCGCCCACGCCCAGCCGGTAGCGGCCGCCCGGCCCGCGGACGCCGTCGACCGGGTAGCCCAGGTCACGCAGGCGTGCGATGTCGTTGCGCACGGTGCGGTCCGTGACGTCGAGCCGCGCCGCGAGCTCGGCGCCGGACCACTCGGCGCGGGACTGGAGCAGGCCCAGGAGGGCGAGCAGCCGCCCCGCCGTCGTACTCATCCGCGGCTCCTCACGACGCTGAAGGAAAGTTCCTCGAACCTCCTCAGAATAGAGGAAAGAACCGTTCCTGAACCCTCCGTAGTGTCGGTGACATGGAGACCACGGACACCACCACCGAGATGAGGATCAAAATGAGCACCGACGACATCCGCCCCTTCCGCATCGACATCCCGCAGGCCGACCTCGACGACCTGGCCGACCGCCTCGCGCGCACCCGGTTCGCCCCGGCCGCGCCCGGCGACTCCTGGGACTACGGGACGCCCGAGTCCTACCTCCGCAACGCGGTGGACCACTGGCGCACCGCGTTCGACTGGCGTGCGGTCGAGGAGCGCGCCAACGCGTTCCCGCAGTATCTGACCGAGATCGACGGGCAGACCGTGCACTTCCTGCACGTCCGCTCGGCCGAGCCGGGCGCGCGAGCCCTGGTCCTGACCCACACCTACCCGGGCTCGTTCCTCGACTTCCTCGACATGATCGGTCCGCTCACCAACCCCGTCGCGCACGGCGGCCGCGCGGAGGACGCCTTCCACGTCGTCGTCCCGTCGATCCCCGGCTTCGGCTTCAGCACCCCGCTGAGCGAGCCAGCCGACGGCGGAACCTGGACCATGGCCCGCGTCGCCCGCACCTGGGACACGCTGATGCGCCGGCTGGGCTACGAGTCCTACGGCACCCACGGCAGCGACGCCGGCACCCTGATCGGCCGCGAGCTCGCGATCATGGACCCCGAGGGCTTCCTCGGCGCGCACCTGCTGCAGCTCTTCTCGTTCCCGTCGGGTGCGGAGGGCGAGATGGACGGGTTCGGCCCCAAGGAGTTCGCCGCGCTGGCCCACATGCAGTGGTTCCAGAGCGTGGGCGGCTACAACGCCATGAACGCCTCCCGCCCGCAGACGATCGCCGCGGGGCTCAGCGACTCCCCCGTCGCGCAGCTGGCCTACAGCGAGCTGTTCGAGAACTTCGGCAACGGCACCAGCCTGGTCTCCCTCGACCAGGTGCTCGCCCAGGTCAGCCTCTACTGGCTCACGAACACGGCGGCCACGGCGGTGCGGTACCACTACACCGAGCAGCGCTCCGGCGCTGAGCCAGTGGTGAGCACGGGCCGGATCGGCGTCGCCGTCTTCGCCGACGACTTCCAGACGATCCGGTCGCTCGCCGAGCGCGACAACGCCCGCATCGAGCACTGGGCCGAGTACCCGAAGGGCGGCCACTTCGCGGCGCTGGAGGTCCCGGACCTGGTGGTCAAGGACATCCGCACGTTCTTCCCCCACCCCTGACCAGACGTTGAGTGCTGGACATTCGCCCTTCCCGGCTGTCGGGAAGGGCGAATTTCCAGCACTCGACGGTCAGTGAGTGTGGGCCTCCGTGCCCAGGACGCCGTTCAGCTCGTTCGGCGTGACGCCGAGGTCGGCCGACTTCCAGACCTCACCCGTCTCGACGTCCACGGCGTGGATCGAGTCGGTCGCCGGGTCCGTGACGTACACGGAGCCGTCCAGGGCGAGAATCGCGGGACGCGGGTCCTGCCACTCGATGGGCTCCTCCCACTCGTCGATCACTGGGATCGACTTCGTCAGCTTCGCCGACTCCGGGTCGATCACGTGCACCTGGCCGTCGGTGCCGAGCACGAGGGCCTCGCCGTCGTCACCCCGGGCGAGCGACCGGAAGGTGTAGGACGACGGGAGGTCGACGAGCTCGAGCTCCCCGTTCCGCGTGTCGATCAGCGAGACGCGCGTGGGCCGCTCCAGCTCGGCGTCCTTGTCCGTCTTGTAGTCGCCCAGCACGACCGGCGACGCCTCGGTGCCGGCCTGGTTGCCGATGCGGCCGTACTTGTCGGGCGCCTCCACCTTGGTGATCTCGCCGTCCGCATAGAGCAGCGCGCCGTTCTCGCAACCGATCAGCACTGCCTCGTCGGCCGCTATCGCCTCGCCGTGCACCCCGGGGCACTCGTCGGACGAGGCGATCTCCTCGTCGTCACCGTCCAGCACCCGGATCCCGGTCCGCGCGTCCTCGGTGCCCTCGGAGACGACCAGGGAGTCGTCGCTCAGCTCGACGGCGACACCGTGATGAGGCGACGGCGTCGTGTACTCCCGGGCCGTCGCGTCGGCGTCGGCCACGTGCTCCGAGTCGAGGACGCGAACCTCGCCCGTCCCGTCGTCGAACAGCGCGGTGCGGCCCTCGTGGACCACGACGTGACCGGGCTCGGCGGCGTCGTAGGCGACGTCGGTGAGCGTGGGCTCGGCGGTCCAGTAGTGGGAGTGGTCGCCATGGGCCTCGGCCCACGTACCCAGGTCGAGGGCGCGGAACTCTCCGGCGGTCGAGACGAGCAGGTGACGCTCGTCGCCGGCCGGGTTGAGCCGGTTGAAGCCCTCCAGCTCGAGGTCGCCGACGGGCTCGAGGCTCATGGCGTCCAGCACCAGCACTCCGCCGTCGTACGTGACGGCCACGCGCGGGGTGCGCGACTGCATCTCGGTGGCATCGGGCGCCGCATGCTCGTCGGCTCCGGCGGAGGCAGACTCCGAGGCCGCGTCGGAGGCGGGTTCACCTTCTGCCGCACAGGCGCTCAGCAGGACGAGGGACAGCGCAGCGCCGAGACCTGCGGCCGCACGGGTGGTGTGATTTCTCATCGTCTGGTGGGGCGGTCCGGTCGGGACCACCCACTCCTTCCTTCTAGAATGACAATCATTCTCGCTACCGGGGAAGAGTGAACCAGAGATGAGAACGATTCTCAAACAGTTGACACCCGGGACGCTCGCCCCGGACGTCAGCCCGCGTCGTGCCGCGCCAGGAACTCCACGATCCGCGCCGTGACCTGGTCCGGAATCTGGCCGCGCACGCCATGGCCCGTCCCTGGGTAGACCTCGACCTCGGCCCTCGGCAGGAGCCCGGCGAGGCGCCGCCGCGCCGCGACCGGTTCGGAGACCACCGACTCGCCGCCGTAGATCACCAGCAGCGGCGGGGCGAACGATGCCAGCTCAGCATCCTTCAGCGGCCGCGCCCATCCGCCCGCGAGCCGGTAGCGCTGACCGGCCTTGGCGTTCGCCCGCTCGACATCGGTCATGACGACGCCGGGCGTGAGCCACTCGGCCATCGCGCCAGCCCTCGTCCGTGGTGTTCGCGCCGAACCGGATCATCCTCAGCAGCGCCCGCCACGGAATCCGGGTCACCACGCCGTTGGGCTCGATCAGGGACACGCTCGCCACACGGTCAGCCGCATACAGGCCCACCAGGGTCGCGTGCCATGCGCCGGACGACTCCCCCAGCACGTGGACGCGGTCCAGACCGAGCCCGTCGAGCACGTCGGCGAACCAGGCCGCGTAGTCGGCGTCGCCATGCAGCGGCGCGGTCTGCACGCTGCACCCTGCGGCCCCGATGGTGTCCAGCGCGTAGACGGTGCGGTCCCGCGCCAGCCCTTCGACGACGGGGTGCCAGTGGCTAGCTCGGCAGGTCGTACTGCTCGTCGGTGACGTGCTCCAGCCACGTGGTCGTGGTGTCCGGGTCGTCGGCGTTGTCGAACATGGCCAGGTGCTCCATGAAGCTGTCCGACGCCGCGCCGTGCCAGTGCTCCTCGCCCGGCGGGCAGTAGGCGGTCTGGCCCGCGTGCAGCTCGACCCGGTCGCCGCCACGCGCCTGCACCCAGGCGATGCCCTGGGTCACGTGCAGCGTCTGGCCGAGGGCGTGCGAGTGCCACGCGGTGCGGGCGCCGGGGGCGAACCGGCCCTTGGCGACGATCATCCGCTGGCCATCGGTGCGCGGTGCGGCGATCGGATCTAGCCAGACGTCGCCGGTGAACCGCTCGGGCGGGTTCTTGACGGTCGGGGTGCGGGGGTCGATATCCATGATTCGACCGTAGGCACAGGACGGCGCCGCCGGCACGCCCTGCTGTGACGGGTAATGCCGGTGCCCCCCACGGCGGAGCGGGCCGGTCTACCCGCCCGACGGCCCCCGCGGACTACCGTTATCGGCATGGCGACCCTCAAGGACGTGGTGTTCGACTGCCGCCACCCCGCCTCCCTGGCGCGGTTCTGGGCAACGGTGATGGACGGCTACGACGTAGCGCCCTACGACGAGGAGGAGCTGGCGCGCCTGCGCGCCATCGGCGTCGACGACCCCGAGGACGACCCATCCGTCCTGATCGAGGCGCCCGGCGTCGTTCCACGGCTGTTCTTCAACCGTGTGCCGGAGCCCAAGACGGTGAAGAACCGCGTCCATCTCGACGTGCGCGCCGCCGATCGAGAGGCAGAGGTGGCGCGCCTGATCGCGGCGGGGGCCAGCGAGGTCGGCCGGCACGAGAACTGGGTGACGATGGCCGACCCCGAGGGCAACGAGTTCTGCGTCTTTCCTGAGTAGGGCGCGGCCGGCCGCAGCGGGGCACGGGAGAGCATGCCCCCGTCGCCCTACTCGCCCCGGAGGTCCTGGACAGCGGCTTCCGCGCTCACCCTGCTGGCACTGACAAACCGCAAAATGGATTTCAGCTCGTCGCCGCTGAACGCGTTGAGGTCATCGCGGGTCCGCTTGGTCAGGCCCTCGTAGTAGCCACTGATCTTCTGCAGCCCTTCGGGCGTGGCCTCGAGGAGGGCCCGCCGCCGATCGCCGGGATCGGGAACCCGGCGCACGCAGTCCGCTGCCTCCAGCCGGTCGATGGACCGAGACACGGATCCGGGGGTGAGGGCCACGCGCTGCGCGACCGCGCCCGCGGTCGTCGGCCCGTTCTGGACGATCGCGTGCAGGCACTGGAAGTCGGTCGGCACGACACTCATACGATCAGCGATCAGACCGTTGAGATGGATCATCGTGTTCACCCAGTCGGGCATCACCTCGATGATCTGATCGGCGACCGCCCGCACCTTTGGCTCCTGCGCCATGACCTGCCCTCCGAGCACCGTGAAAGTCAGCCGGCGTTCTGCTATCGTGTGCGCCGCGCAATAATTGCGTCACGCACAGAGTGCGTGACGCACTCACTGTATCAGGGGAGCATCCGCATGCCCGAAACACCGCCGACGACCGCACCGATCTCCGGACAGACCCATCAGCCGATCCGCGGAAGGGCCCGAACCCTCGCACTCGTCGCGATCCTGCTGGCGAGCTTCATCGACCTCATGTACGTGACGCTGCTGAACGTCGTCCTGCCCTCGATCGAGCACGACCTGGCGGCGAGCCCGGCCCAGCTGCAGTGGATGCTCTCGGGTTACACCCTCGCGCTCGCCGTCGGCATCATCTCCGGAGCCCGGCTCGGCGACCTGTACGGACACAAGCGGGTGTTCGTCATCGGCCTCCTCGGCTTCACGGCGGCCTCCGCGCTGTGTGCCCTGGCCGGCACCGCCGACTGGCTGGTCCTCGCACGAGTCGTACAGGGACTCTTCGCGGCCGCCATGCTGCCGCAGGTGCTGACCCAGATCCAAGTCATGTACGAGCCTGGCGAACGCGGTGGTCCGATCGCAGCGTTCTCCTCGCTCTCTGGTATCGCCGCCACCGTCGGTCCTGTGCTCGGGCCGGCCCTGATGACGTGGGACCTCGGCGGCCTGGGCTGGCGACTCGTGTTCTGGCTCAACGTGCCCGTCGGGATCTTCTGCGCCTTCGCAGCGCTCCGCTATCTGCCCCACAGCCGCGTACCAGGCACCCCGCGGCTGGATCTTGCCGGCGTCGCCCTGTCCGCGGTGGGCCTGTTCCTGGTGATCTACCCGCTCATCACCGCATCGGACGCCGGGGCCTCGTCGGCAGGGACGGGCGGCTCGCTCGTCGTTGGCGTGATCGTCCTGGCCCTCTTCGTGTGGCATCAGCGCCGGCGCAAGCAGACGGGGAAGAGCCCTGTGCTGGAGGTCTCGCTGTTCCGCTTCCGTTCGCTCAGCGGAGGGCTCACGGTGCAGACGCTGTTCTTCGTACCCGTCATGGGCTTCTTCCTCGTCTTCATGCTGTTCCTCCAGGGCGGGCTGGGCCTTACCCCCATGCAGGCCGGACTCACCATGCTTCCGTGGTCGGTCATGGTCACCGTGTTCGCCATGCTCTCCGCGGTTGTACTCCTCCCCCGGATCGGACGGGTCACGGTGCAGCTCGGGCTGATCGTGCTCGGCATCGCCTTCGCTCTGATCGCACACGGCGGGACGACGAGCTCGGACGCCGTCACCTGGTGGCCACTGCTGGCCGGGGTCGGAGGGGCAGGCATGGGCATGGTCGTGGCTCCACTGGCGCAGCTCACCCTCAGCGATGTCCCCGTCGAGGACGCGGGCTCCGGATCCGCCCTGTTCAACACCTTCACGCAGCTCGCGGCATCCATCGGGGTCGCCGTCATCGGGCTCGTGTTCTTCACCGAGATCGCGGATGCCGGTCCCGCGGGCGCCGCTATGGCGCGCTCGCTGTGGCTGGGGATCATCCTCCTGGCCGTCGCACTGGCGGCGACGTTCCTGCTACCGCGGCGCCCCACCCCGCCGCAGACCTGACCGCACGCCTGTGGCCGCCACGGCGGATGTGCCGTGGCGGTCTCAGGCTTGCCGGATCAGGTCCAGGCCAGGTCGGCGCGCGAAGGGCGCGCTCGTGCCCGACGCCGACGCGGCCGCCCTCTGGGACGCGCGATCGCCCCTGGCGCTGCCAGGCAGCTCAGAGTGCCGCGCTCATCGCGGGCCTGGCCCCTACGGACCGGGCGTGGCGGCTCTGGCAGCACCGACAGGTACTCGTGCCCGGTCGGCGTTACGGTGGCCACGACATGCCGGCCGTCGGCAGCCGGGTGATCCGGCGGCAGCACGGCCTGCGACCAGCCGGGCGCCTGCTTGGCGTGATTGCAGCGCACGCACAGGCCCTGCCCGTTGGCCAGGCTCGTGGGCCCGCCGTCGCCGTGCGGAACGACATGGTCGGCATGCCGCACGGGCGCATCGCAGTACTGAGTGGCACACACGCCCTGCTGCCGAGCCCGCAGCAGGTTCAGGATGCCGTCCGGGAAGAACCGCGAGGTGCTCGTCGTAGCCAGCAGCCGCCCCTGCGGATCCACGTAGATCGCGCGCAGCCATGCGGTGTCCGCGTCCATACCCGCCGCGACCAGCTCTCGAGCCACCTGCGCGGGCACGGCGCCGACTCCGGCGGCGGAACCCTCCAGGAGCACTCCCGGTGCCGGCCCACCGGCGAGCAACGTCTCGTCCGACACCAACAGGTTCACCGTGACCGGCACCTGGTCGGCCTCCTCCCGGCCGGTGACTCGCTCGATCAGCGCGTCGGCCATGATCTGCCCGCCGGACCGCGGGTCACCTGTGCCCTTCACGGCGTCAGCGTGGGCCTTGAGCTGGGCGTAGGCCTGGATGCCCTGCTTCATCGGGACCAGCGCGGTCAGGTACACCATCAGGTTCGGCGCCGGGCGGACGCTCACGCACCGCTCGCTCTCAGCCTTTGCCAGGCGCTTCACGCATGCGTGCACGTCGAGCCTCGACGCCAGCTCCTTGACTCGTGCGGTCAGCCGCTTGCCACCCAGCCCGTTCAGCGACTCCAGGTCGCCGCACACCTGCTCGTCGATCAGCGCGCGATGCTCCGCGCTCAGGTGCGACGTTTCCCGGACCATGATCCTGGCCCGCCACTCGCTCAACGCCCCGGCGCGCAGCGCCTCGAACGTCCACGGCATCTGCTGGACCCACACCCGGGCGTCCCCCAGGAACGAGGCACCGGCATTCGGCGACTGCCCATCGCCGCCCCAACCTGGGACGGCACTCCACGCCCGCGGCGCTCCTTGCGGATCCCCTGCTTCTCCTCCGACGCCCTGGTCGCCTCGTCCAGCGCCACGGCGACCCGCGCCTGAACGGCAGCCGCCGTGTGCTTGACCTTCTCCACCTCGCCCAGCAGATCTACCCACGCCGTTAGCGTCTCCTTCGACACCGCAGCCGCCGTGTCGGTGGCTCCGGGCAGAATGCCCTCGGCAAGCACGTCGCGCAGCCCAGCCACGACCTGCGCGTCCAGCACTGGCCGGCCGCCGTCGGCCGCACCACCGCCGCCGGGCAGCGCAGCTGAGGCAGACATCCCGCATTCCTCACCACCAACACTCGTCAACCCTGTCATGACATTATCTTATCGAACAACAGTCCGTTCGATCGGCCCGAACTCCTAATCTGTGGATAGACCAGAGCGGGCACCAGCCAGGCCTGGACAACCCGCACCACGCGGATGTCGAAGGGTGGCCCAACGCCGGTCAGACCGCGCAGTACTTCTCCGAGTAGTCGCCGAACGCCGCCCCGACCCCGGCCGCCGTCAGCCCGTACCGGGACAGCTCGTACTCGTGCGAACGCCCCGCACCGGCACGCGCCAGGACGGCGTCGAGGTTTCCGGCGTCACGATCGGTCCAGGTCGCGCCGATCCGGTCGTAGAGCTCCGGCATGCGTGCGTGCGGTTCCGCGGCGAGCCAGGCATACGGGACATCGACGAACCGCACGCCCTGAGCCGCGGCCCGCGCCGCACGCGCCTGCTCGACGGCCGATGCCTGGAGCTCCAGCCACGTCCGGCCGATGGCGTGCGGGTCGGGGCGCCGGACGTGGAGAGCTTGGGTGGTCTCCACCATGGAGCACACGGACCCGATCGCCGCGGCCGGGTCCCGGTGCGTCCACACGATCGTCGCACCGGGGAACACCGCCAGGATCTCCGGAAGATGAGCGAGGTGCATGGGCGACTTGAGGATCCACCGCCTGCGTGCGCGGCCGTACTGGAGAACCTGGACGGCGCGCCTGAGGTACACGTAGTCCGGGAGATAGTCCCGGTCGCGCTGCCAGTGGTTGTAGTCGGGCATGTCGGCCCGGGCCAGGTGCGAGCTCCCGTGGGGCAGCAGGTAGTTGCACTCGTCCGGCTTCTCGGCGTCGAGCGGGTGGATCACCCGGAACGCGGGGGCCAGCCGCATGAAGGCGCGAGCCATCTTCCGCGTGTCCTCGATGTGGGCCCGCGCGGCGCCCTCGCCGCGGTCGATGTCGGTGAACAGCAGCTCCCACAGGGCGGGGCCGCGATGGCCCGCCGAACCGGCGAGGATGTTGTGCGCCAGGGTCGTCGCCGTCCTCGGCAGGCCCGTGATGATCACGGGGTCCTCGATCGGCTCGTCCTCGATCTCAGGGGTCTGGCGGATCAGGCGGTCTATCCGGAGCCGGTTCTCCAGCCGAACGCCGATGTCGGAGACCACGCTCTGCCAGCCCATCGGGCTCAGCCCCGGGCACGAGGCGAACGAGTGCAGGAGGAAGCGGAGGTCGTCGACGAACTCCAGGGCCGTCGCCGCATCAGCCCTCGTCTTCCGCTCTGCCTTGGCGACGAGCGCGTCGAACGTGCGGTCAGGTGTCCGCATCCCGGCGGTCGTCGGTCGCAGCAGTACATTCAGCGCGCTCGTGACGAGCGAGGTGCGTCGCACGGCGACTCCTCCGGGGAGAGCGGCCAAGCGGGCCGGTTTGGACTTTTTGTCCACCATAGGTCGGCCAGAACGCTCGGTCGAGGAATCTCATCCGGAGCGCTGGACGAGCCCGCGCAGGATCT
Organism: Promicromonospora panici; assembly: GCF_900608595.1. GTDB lineage: Bacteria > Actinomycetota > Actinomycetes > Actinomycetales > Cellulomonadaceae > Promicromonospora > Promicromonospora panici. The sequence goes on from NZ_UWYY01000004.1 coordinate 280,526, forward strand.
CCCGCCCCGCCGGCCAGGCGCCCAGGCCGCTCGTGTCGTTCACATGACCGGCCGCGCCGATCCCGACGGTTTCGGCACCCCACCCGGCGGCAATGTCTCTAGTCCAGCCGGCGGTCGCATACGGGTCGTCCTCCGAGACGACGATGGTGACCGGGACCGGCAGCCGACGTCGGTCGACCCCGAAGCCGCCCGCCGTGGCCGCCGCCGGGAACGCGGGGCCCGACGGGTCCGGGACGGCCACGAGCAACGCGCCGCCGACCACCCCGGTCCCGCGCCCGGCGAGCCACGAGGCAGCGGTGAGGCAGCCGAGGCTGTGCGCCACGAGGAACACCGGCCCCTCCCCGTCCGACACGACGCGGCCCAGCGCGTCGGCCCAGTCCCGGGCGTCGGGCTCCTCCCAGGAGGCGGGCCGGAACCTGGTGGCGGGCAGCTCCGGCTCCCAGTACGTCTGCCAGTGTTCCGCCCCGGAGCCGCCGTAGCCCGGCACTGTCACGTACCTCAACGGCCGGCCCTGGCCTCGACGCGCATGGTGCGGCGCAGGGCCGCCCGCTCGCGGGCCGCAGCCACGAACGCGTCGATGACGGGATGCGGCTGCGCGTCCGCCAGCTCGGGCTGGAACGCCGTGCCCAGCCAGAACGCGTCCCCGGGCAGCTCGACGACTCGCGGCTCGCCCTCGGGGCTGGATCCCGACACGACGAGACCCGCCGCCACCAGAGGTTCGGCATCCACCGCGGTCAGCCCGAACGAGCAGTGGAAGCGCTCGAAGCTCTGCTCACCGAGCGCTGCGGCCGCCCGGCTGCCGGGCACGACGTTGACCTGCCCGCTACGGCCCTTGAGCGAGCACGACAGCTCGGTGATGAGCGCCGTCGATTCCGGGATACCGCCCGCCTCGCCCGCGGCCGAGCTCTCCGCGTGCTGCGCCGCGAGGCCGACGACGTGGCGCGCGAACTCCAGCACCATGTGCTGGTAGCCGCCGCACGTGCCGAGCAGCGGCGTCCCGCCCGTCCGCGCGGCGCGGATCGTCTCGACGACCCGCTCCTCGTCCGCGTACGGGGAACCGGGGACCACCCAGACGCCGTCGAACGCCGTCGCCTCGGCGGGGACGAGGTCCGCGGTCGTGAGCCAGTGCAGGTCGACGTCGGCATACCGGGGGGCGATCTGCGGGATCCGTTCGTGGGCCCGGACCGCCGTCGAGCGGTCCCCGACCAGTGCGATGCGTGTGGGGTTCATGCGCTCATGCTGGGCCGCCACAACGCATCACGTCCAACGATGAATGGCGATGCGTGGATCGGGATCACTTATACCCGGACGCTCGGGCGGGAGATACTCGCCCCGTGGACACCCGCGCCCTGCTCAGCCTGGCCACGGTCGCCGAGACCGGTTCGTTCTCCCGCGCCGCGAGCGCCCTGGGGTTCACCCAGTCGGCGGTCTCCCAGCACGTCGCCGGCCTCGAGCGGACGGCGGGGACGCCGCTCCTCACCCGGCGCCCGACGGTGGCCCCGACGTCGGCCGGACGGGAGTTCCTCCGGCACGCCCGGCAGATCCTGGCGCACGAGCAGGCCGCACGGGCGGCCGTGGCCCGGGTCACCGGGCGCGACCAGGACACGCCGGTCTCGGTGGCGGTCACGCCGGCCACCGAGCATCTGCTTCCGGTGGCCGGCCGGCTCGCCGCTGTCATGGTGGACGACGCCGCCGCGGCCGCCGCCGCCCTCACGTCCGGCCGCGCCGACGTGGCCGTCGTCGACGGCGTCGCCGCACCGCGCGACCCGTTGCCCGGCTCGGGTCCGGATCTCGTCGTCCGGGTGGTGGCGGAGGCACCGATCGGCGTACTCCTGCCGGTCGGCCACCCGCTGGCGGGACGGCCGGGTCTCGACCTGGCCTCCCTCACCGACGCGCGGTGGCTCGACACGGCACGGACCACCTGCTCGACGTCGGAACTGTCGTCAGCGGCCCGGCTGGGCCTGCGGCTGGGCGCCGCCTACAGCGGGACCTCGGCGGGCACGGTGGCAGTGCTCGTCCGCGCGGGCCATGGCCTGCACGCCGCACCGGCGGACCTCGTCCCGCCCGACGGCCTCGCGATCGTGCCGCTCACGGCCCCGCGGCTGGTGCACCGGACCGAGGTGCGCGTCCACGCGTCACCGCGGGCTGCGGTGCTCGCACTGGCCGACGCCGTGGGGGCGGCCCGCTGAGCGGCGCGGGTCGGTCTACGAGGACGCCGGACCGGCGACCGGCTGCCGGAGGATGGTCCGCTGCTTCTCGGGCGCGACCTTGCGGAAGTCGCTGAGGTAGATCTCGTGGTGCCTGCCGGTCCTGCGCAGCCCGTTGTCCGGGATGAACTCGTCGTGCATGCGAGCGAGCGCGTCCGCCTCCGCGTCGAAGGAGCCGACGTGCAGCGTCTGCACGGACAGCCCCTCGGACAGCGGCTCCAGACGGACGTCGTCGAGGCGAGCAGGCTTGCGCTTCCCCCGGACCTGCTCCACGGCGGCTGCGAAGATCCCCTGGTCGATCCAGTCCGGCTGCATGACCATCAGGGTCCAGTCCCACCGCGACTTGTCGCGCGCCACCGTGAAGGAGTCCATGTCCTCGGCCCACCACAGCCCTTCCAGGGGCATGACGACGTAGTCGCGGCCCAGCTCGCGCTTGCTGGCGAACTTCAGCGTGTAAGCCACGGGGTAGAGCGCCTCGACGGCCTCGGCGAAGTTCGGCGAGGTGTTCGGATCCCCGTGCCCGTCGACCATGAGGTACTGCAGGTCGGGGACGTCGACCACGCGAAACTTGCCCTTCTTCGCCTGGTAGGCGTCGAGACTCTTCTTGAGATCGGTCTTGTCTGCCATCGGCCACCTGGGCTCGGCCCGCGAGCCACACCTCTCTGCGTTCGGGAGGCCCACAGGCTATCGGTCACGGTGCGGTCGTGATGTCCGCCGCGGTGCGGGTGAGGTGCTGGACGAACCAGTCCCGGGCGAGCGCGGCGACCTGCCCCAGCGCACCCGGCTCCTCGAACAGGTGGGTCGCGCCGGGCACGACGGCGAGCTCGCACCCTCGGCGCACGGCCGCCTGAGCGCCCCGGTTGAGCTCCAGGACGGTCTCGTCCCGGCCGCCCACGATCAGCAGCGTCGGGGCGGCGACGTCGCCGAGCCGCGGCCCGGCCAGGTCGGGCCTGCCGCCGCGCGACACGACTGCGCGGACGTCGACCCGCGGGTCGGCCGCCGCCCAGAGCGCCGCGCCGGCGCCGGTACTGGCCCCGAAGTACCCCACAGGAAGCGCGGTGGCATCGGCCCGGGTGCCGAGCCACCGGGTGACCTCGACGAGGCGGTGGGCGAGCAGCTCGACGTCGAACACCTTGGTGCGGTCCAGCTCTTCCTGGGGCGTGAGCAGGTCGAAGAGCAGCGTCCCCAGCCTGGCCCGGTTGAGCTCATCGGCGACGTAGCGGTTGCGGGGGCTGTGCCGGCTGCTCCCGCTGCCGTGGGCGAACACGACGACGCCGACCGGGTCCTCGGGGATCGTGAGGTGTCCCGCGAGCCGCATCCGGTCTACGGGCACCTCGACGTCCTCGTCGCACAGCGGCGGGTCGTCGGCGGCCACGGCGGCTCGCTTCGCCGACTGCTGGGTGCCGCGGCGCGCGGCTCGGTCGAGCAGGTCGGCGACCTCGCGATCGGAGACCTGCCGGAAGTCGCTGTACCACTGGCCGACCGCCATGAACCGGGCCGGCGTCTCCAGGCACACCACGTCGTCCGCATCGTGCTGCAGCATGCGGACCGCTTCGACCGCCCCCACGGGCACGGCCAGGACCACGCGGGCCACGCCCTGCGCCCGGGCGACCTGGCAGGCCGCGCGGGCCGTCGACCCGGTCGCCAGCCCGTCGTCGACGATCAGCGCGGTCCGGTCCGCGAGCGCTGTCCGTTCCCGATCCCCGCGGAACTTCTCCACTCGGCTCAGCAGCTCGGCCCGCTCGGCGCGTTCGACCTCGGCGAGCTCCTCGGTCGGCAGGCGCACCTGGCCTGTGATCCGCTCGTCGAGCACCCGGACGTCGCCTTCGCCGATGGCACCCAGGGCGAGCTCGGGCTGATACGGCACACCGAGCTTGCGGACGACGATCACATCGAGCGGAGCGCCGAGTGCCCTCGCGACCTCGAACGCGACCGGAACGCCACCCCGGGGGAGCCCGAGGACCACCACGTCCTCGCCGCGCAAGGTCTCCAGGCGCTCAGCCAGTTGACGGCCCGCATCAGTACGGTCGTTGAAGATCATCGTGCGCCTCCCGTTCCAGGAATGGGAGGTCACGGGGCGCACGAGACGGCCCGGGTCTTCTGGAGGCGGTGGTCAGGCCGCAGCGCGCTCGTCGTGACCCGTCATTTCACTGTAATGGACGGGCGTGACCGCCGTCGGCTCCGCGCCTGCCATGCGGGCCACCGGGCGGCGGCGGAGCTGCTCCGGGATCGCTGATCCCGAGTCGCCCCGCCGCCTCCGGGCTACTCGCCCGACGGGGGTGTCAGCGTCACGCCGCGCGAGACCGGCGTCCCGAAGTTCGGGGTGCCGTCGGAGTTCCAGGTGAACTCCTGGACGCGCGTCTCCCGCGTCGAGCCGCAGCCCTGGCTGGCCGAGGTGTTGCCGTGGTAGACGATCCAGCTCTCCGTGCCGTCAGGCGAGGTGAAGAACCCGTTGTGCCCGGGCCCATAGGTGCCGTTGCCCTGCTGGAACACCGGTGCGGACCGCTTGGTCCACGACGCGGCCAGCAGCGGGTTGGTCCCGGTGAGGGTCAACAGCCCCAGCTTGTAGTCGGGCGTGGTGCACGACGACGCGGAGTACGTGATGAACGTGCGCCCGTTGCGCTGCAGCACCACGGGGGCCTCGTTCACCCGCGCGCCCACGGTCTCCCACGAGAAGTTCGGCTGGGCGATCGTGAACTGGTTGCTCGAGACGGTCCATGGGTTCGACATCTGCGCGATGCGGATCGACTGGTTGTCGCCGATCCACTCGGACCACAGCAGGTAGAGGTTGTTGTTCAGCTCGAGGTAGGTGCCGTCGATGTTCCACTGGTTGGGCAGCGGGGTGCCCATGAACTCGTAAGGACCCATCGGCGTGCTGCTGGTGGAGCGGAGCACGTGCATCCGCTGGCCGCCGAAGTCCGTCTGCGAGTTCCCCGACGTGTACATGAGGTACCAGGTGCCGTTGATCCGGTGGAACTCGGGCGCCCAGTGGCTGCAGCACCGGTTCGAGACGCCGGAGTCGTCCCACACGACCGTGTCCGTCGCGGTCTTCAAGCCGGCCAGGGTGGTCGCGCGGCGCATGATCACCGTCGAGTCCCACGTGGTCGTCGACATGTAGTAGAAGCCGTCCCAGTACTCGATCCAGGGGTCGGCCCCGTTGGACCGGATCGGGTTGGACAGCGCGGGCGTGCCGATCGGGTTGAGGATCCAGCGCTGCGCGGCCAGCCCGTTGTACGTGAACTGCGAGATGCGGCTGCCTGCTGTGGTCGAGAAGTTCCACAGGTCCAGCGCCTTGCCGGAGAACCGGTTGATGAAGCTGTAGGTCCCGTTCGACTGCTCGGTGATCGACCACTGCTGGTTCGTGCCGTTCAGGTCCGTGTACTGGCCGACGGTGGCGCCGTCGGCGGCGTTCCGGCCGAGGACGTCGAGCACCTGGTTCGAGTGCCGGGCCTGGAGCCGGTAGAAGCCGCCACCGGAGTCCACGAGGCGGAACTGCTGGCTCGTCGCGTCGGTGCGAGGCTGCTGCACCAGCTCGGCGCTGGTGGCGGTCGAGCCGCCTGAGATCTGCAGGGCCATCCCGGAGTGGGCGCTGGTGATGGCGTACCACTGACCCACGCTCGGCGTGGCCGCGGCCGGGAGGCCCGGCACAGCGGTGAGGCCGATCGTGGCCGTGACCGCGGCTAAAGCACCCGCGAGGAGGGTTCGGAGGCGGCGCGGCCGGGCGGGCACGCCGTCGTGCAGGGTTGTGCGCATGGGGTCTCCCAGGACCTTCAAGTAGCCGGGCGGCATTGCCCGGCGCGAAATGTGAGGTGCGCTCCGGCGTCGGGAAGCGACGCGCATGAGCGGGACGTCTCAGCGAACGTACGGCCAGTTCTCCGAGTCGTAGGCGAGCAGGTTGATGCCGAGGCGCGGCGCGCCGGCGTCGTCGTAGTAGTGGTAGAAGAGCACGTCGCCGTCGTTGTCCGCGAGGACGGCCTGGTGACCCGTCCCGTGGAACGACCCGTGGCCGGCGAGCACTTCCGTGCCACCGCCGGACGCCATCGCGACGCCGTTGCGGTCCACATAGGGGCCGTTGACCGAGGTGGAGCGACCGACCATGGTGCGGTACGTGCTGCTGGCACCCTGGCAACAGCGGTCGAACGACACGAACAGGTAGTAGTAGCCGCTGCGATAGTGGATCGTCGGCGCCTCGATCGGGTTTTCCGGCACGCCGGGCCGGCTCGCAATGCTGGAGAACGAGGTACCGGAGCGCAGGCCCGTGGACGAGTCGATGCGGATCATCTTGATCCCCGACCAGAACGAACCGAAGCTCAGCCACCAGGCGCCCGACTGGTCGATCACCAGGTTGGGGTCGATGGCGTTCCAGTCGTTCGACGTGGTCGACGCGATGACGAGGCCCTGGTTGGTCCAGGAGCCGGCAGCGCCGGTCGTGCTCGTCGCGAGGAAGATGGCCGACCTGTTCTGCTGGAAGAGCGACGCCGAGTAGTACATGTAGTACCGGCCGTTGGCGTACGTGATGTCCGGCGCCCAGACGTCGTTCCTGTTGTTCGTGTAGGTGTGGATCCACGGCATGCCGTTCGGGAACGCCACGCCGGCGTTGCTCCAGGCGGTCCGGTTGGTCGACGTCTTCAGCACGATGTTGTCACCTGTGTGTGCCAGCAGATAGGTGCCGTCCGGCTTCTTCACCACCTCAGGGTCATGCACGGGGGAGGTGGCCCCGCTCACGGCGCCAGGATCGGGGTACGCCACGGAGGCGACCCGGATCATCTGCCATTGCTGGTTCGCGGCGTTGGTGTCGGTGAACTGGGAGACCCGGGCGCCGTCGGCCGTCGACCACTCCCACACCTCGAGCGCCTTGCCGCTGTTGCGGTTGATGAGCTGGATGTAGCCGGTCGCCACGTCCTGGACGCTGAACTGCTGGTTGGTCCCGTTGCTGTCGGCCCACTGCACGACGTTGGCGCCGTCGGCCGTCGACCCGCCCGAGATGTCGATGACCTTGCCGCTGTTCCGCGACTGCAGGCGGTAGTACCCGCTGCCGGAGCTGACGAACCGCCACTGCTGCCAGGCGCCGTTGTTACGGCTCCACTGGTCGATGGCGGCGCCGTCCGCAGTGGAGCGGTCGAAGACGTCGAGCGCCTTGCCGCTGTCGCGGTTCACCAGCACATACCAGGCGTTGGTGTCGATGGTGGCGGCAGAAGCCGTCGGCACCGACGTCGGGACGGTCAGCCCGGCGAACGTGATCGCCAGAGCGGCCAGGAGGGTCAGCACTGCCCGGGTGCCGCGGCGCCAGGGGAACGACCGTGTTGCTGCTTGCATGGAACCTCCTCGTTGAGGTCTTGTGAGCGCTCACATGAGCAAGCCAGTTTCCATCGTTGTACAACCGCACGTCAAGAGGCCGAGCCTCCTCGTAAAGCATTGGTGCGAACTGCTGGGAAAATGCTGGGAGGCCATCTCATTCTCCTCTTTCGAGGATCACGAGATGGCCTCTGACCAGGTACTCCGGTGGAGCTGGGGGGACTCGAACCCCCGACCCCCTGCATGCCATGCAGGTGCGCTACCAGCTGCGCCACAGCCCCGTAGGTGTTCGCCCTGGTGAGGACGAGCGCCGTCAGCATAGACCGATTCGGTCGCTGGGACCAAAGCGGGATCCACGCCCCACGCCGCCGACCAGGGCGAACCCTCACCGGGTCACGCCGTGATGAGGCTCCCCGTGGCAGCGCGCGCCCGCTCGAGCCGCCCAGCGACGTCGGACCAGTTGGCGAGGTTCCAGAACGCCTTGACGTAGTCCGCCTTGACGTTGAGGTAGTCCAGGTAGAACGCGTGCTCCCACATGTCCAGCATCAGCAGGGGCGTAACGCCCAGCGGCACGTTCGCCTGCTGGTCGAACAGCTGGAACACCAGCAGGCGCTCGCCGATGCTGTCCCAGCCGAGCACGGCCCAGCCGGAGCCCTGGATACCGGTCGCCACGGCCGCGAAGTGCGCCTGGAACGCGGCGAAGCTGCCGAACTGGTCGACGATCGCCGCGCCGAGCTCGCCGTCCGGCGCACCACCGCCCTCGGGCGAGAGGTTGTGCCAGAACACCGTGTGGTTGGTGTGCCCGCCGAGGTTGAACGCGAGGTTCTTCTCGTGCAGGTTGACGGCGGCCAGGTCGCCGCTCTCCCGGGCCTCGGCCAGCGCGTCGAGCGCGGCGTTGGCGCCGGCGACGTACGTGGCGTGGTGCTTGTCATGGTGCAGCTCCATGATCCGCCCGCTGATGTGCGGCTCGAGTGCCGCGTAGTCGTAGGGCAGGTCAGGCAGGGTGTAGACGGGCATTTCCTCGTCCTCTCGTCGAATGCTCCCGACGCTAGAACCTCAATCACAGTTGAGGTCAATGCGCCTCAGAAGGCGAAACGGTGATCGTCGACACAGTGCTCGTCGCGGCCTTGCTCGCCGAAGCCCTGCTCGCCGACGTGGTGCTCATGGATCCTCAGTCCACGCTCACCCGGCAGCACGTCGGCTCGCAACTCGCGATCCCGCCCGTAGTCACCGTCGGCGAGCGCCCGGTAGCGGATCGGCTCCTCGGCGGTCAGGCCGGCGATCCGCTCGCGCAGGCGCGTCACCTCCTCGTCGAACCGGTCCCAGCCCGGTCGATCCACCCCGGACACCAGATGCGGACGCAGCGGCTGCATCCCCGCGTACCAGGCCGTCCCGTGCAGGAACGGGAAGAACAGCTCCTCGAGGTCGCCGTTCAGACCGCGCGGCGCGAACGAGGTGCCACGGTCGCCGGCGACGACGACCGCGAGCGCCCGCCTGCCGGCCAGGCCGCCGTCACCGTACTTGCGGGGCAGGCCGGACTCGTCCTGGAGCCCGAAGGCGAAGCCGTTCACGTACACCCGGTCGAACCAGCCCTTCAGCATGGCGGGCATGCCGTGCCACCACATCGGGAAGAGCAGCACGAGCAGGTCGGCCCGGCGCACCTTTTCCTGCTCGGCGAGGATCTCGGGCGCGAGCGCTCCGGCGTCGTACGCCTGCCTCGACCGGAGCGAGACGCTCTCCCCCGCGTCCGCGGTGTCGCCGTAGTCCTCCAGGCGGACCGCCGGGTCCCAGCCCATCGCATACAGGTCGGACGTCTCCACGGTGTGACCGGACGCCGCCAGGGCGGAGCCGGCCACGCGGCTCAGCTCCGCGGTCAGCGACCGGGGGTTCGGATGGGCGGTGACGACCAGCGCGTGCATGTGCTTCTCCCTCGACGGTGGGCGGTACACGCTTCACGCTAGGAACCCGGTACGGTTCGCACAAGTACGTACATCGCTGACGCATACTGACGGCTTGGATACCATGGACTCATGACCACAGCCCCCGCGACCATGCGTGGCCCCGTGCAGCGAGCCATCGAGGTCTGCCCCGTAGAGGTCTCGATAGCGGTGCTGGGCGGCGCGTGGAAGCTCAGCACCGTCAAGTACCTGCTCGAACGCACGCACCGGTTCGGCGAGCTGCAGCGTCGCCTCGGAACCGTCACGCCGCGCACCCTGACGCGCGTGCTGCGCGACCTCGAGACCGACGGCATCGTCGTGCGCACCGTCTACGCCGAGGTGCCGCCTCGCGTCGAGTACTCCCTGACGGACCTCGGGCGGTCCCTGGACCAGGTGGTCGGGTGGCTCAACGCCTGGGGAGACGCGTACCCGAGTTCTGCGGGCTGAACGACCCCCAGTAGACGGTAGACGACAAAAAGGCCACTCGATCGATTGATCGAGTGGCCTTATTTCGGTGGAGCTGGGGGGACTCGAACCCCCGACCCCCTGCATGCCATGCAGGTGCGCTACCAGCTGCGCCACAGCCCCGAATTGGCCTCCCCCAGCCATGTGACCGGGCGAGCGTCGTCAGTCTATGCAGACCAGCGCCAGGGACCAAATCAAAACCGGCGTGCGTTCGGTCACGCCAGAAACGCCCGGATCTCTCGACGGCTACTGCCGGGCCTCCGGCCCCGACTGCCAGGTGTCCAGCGGGTAGCCGGCACCGACGTTGTGGGCCACGAGCCGCCAGGCCGGCGTCGCACCGGGTCCCGAGGCGTGCAGGTGGGACCAGTGCACGTTGTGCAGGCCGTGCAGCCCGCGCCACGTCGCGGGGTCCAGGCCCAGCAGGCGTGTGATCGCCTGCGTGATCGCCGACCCGTGCGACACGACCACGAGGGTCTCACCCGAGCCCAGCGTGTCGGCGTGCCGCAGCACCGCCTCGGCCATGCGCCGGGCGACGGCGTCCTTCGACTCGACGCCCGCGACGGTCGGCTCGCCGCCGCTGCGCCAGCCGGCATGCTCGTCCGGCCACCGCTCGGCGATCTCGGCGTCGGTCAAACCCTCCCAGATGCCGAACGAGCGCTCGCGCAGCCCGGCATCGGTCACGACCTCCAGGCCCACGTGCCGCGCGTACGCCTCGGCGGTGTGCCGGGCCCGCTGCAGGTCGCTGGCCACCACCAGCGACGCCTTGTGCGACGCCGCCAAAGCCGTGGCGCCCTGCTCGGCCTGCCAGCGGCCCACCTCGTCGAGCGGGATGTCGATCTGGCCCTGCAGCCGCAGACCGGCGTTGTACGCCGTCCGCGCGTGGCGCAGCAGCACGACCGTTCCCGCCGTCACCGGTGCGGGTCCCCGGCCAGGTGGATGGCGCCGTCGTCGGGTTCGCTGTACTCGGCCGTGTCGCCGCCGCCGCGCGCGTCCTCCGGGAGCGGGATCGCCGGGCAGTCCTTCCACAGGCGCTCGAGCGCGTAGTACGTGCGGTCCTCGGCGTGCTGGACGTGCACGACGATGTCGCCGAAGTCGATCAGCACCCACCGAGCCTCGGACTTGCCCTCGCGCCGGATCGGCTTGACGCCCTCCTTGAAGAGCGCCTCCTCGACGGCGTCGACGATCGCCGAAACCTGACGTTCGCTGGCGCCGGACGCGATGAGGAACACATCGGTCAGCACCAGCTGCTCGCTCACGTCGAGCGCGATGATCTCCTGCGCCTTGACGTCGCTCGCGGCTCGCGCCGCACGGATCGCAAGCTCTGTGGCCCGCTCTGTCGCGGTCATGCCGCACCACCTCCTGTGAAGCCGGGTAGTCCACCCGGCAGAGTGCCCAGCAGGGCCGCTGCCTCGTCCGGGTAACCGGGGCTGTCGCCCTCGAGCACGAGCTTCCAGATCAAGAGGCCGAGCACGAACGCCACGACCACCAGGATGATGTAGTGCAGCCAGGTGTACTGCGGCCCCTCGTCCTCTTCCTCGTCCCACTCCTCCTCCACCTCGCGGCGGGAGGCACGGGACTGGACGCCCGGGGTCACGTCGAACTGGCCAGGCGCACCGGGGCGCTGCTGGCCGGGTCCGCCGATCTGGCCCGGACCGGGACCGCCCGCACCCGCACCCGGACGCCCGGGGAACGGAGAGCCGGGACCCGCGGGCGCACCGCCCGGAGGCAGGGACTGCGGAGCCGCCGTCGGGCTGCTCGACTCCCACGGGAGGGCGGGGGCCGGCGCACCGGCCGCCATCGAACCCGGCACGGAGCCGCTGGGCGCCCCGCCCGCCGGGCGGGCGGGGCCGCCCGGTCGCTGCTGACCCAGGCCGTTCGGCGCGCTGGGCGCGCCGGAGCGCGTACCGAACGGTGAGGGCGGGTTCGACGGCGGCTGGGTCGGAGCGGGCTCGGCAGCGCCCCACTGCGACGTCTGACCTGGATCACCGGACCGGCCGCCGGGCAGGGCGGGGCCGGGAGCCTGGGGAGCGTTCTGTCCGAACCGTCCGGACCGCCCCTGCTGGGGCGTGGGCGGCGCGGGAGCGGCTGACGAGCGGGAACCGAACGGGCTGGGCGGCCCGCCCTGCTGGCCGGGACCACCCGGGCCGGGTCCGCCGCGCCCTCCGGGGCCGGCCGGCGGGGCGCCGTGGTTGCCCGGGCCGGCCGGTGCACCCGACCGACCCTGGCCGGGACCACCGCCGCCGTACGGCGGCGGGTTGCCACCCGGCTGCTGGACGGGCGTCAGGCGACCGGTCGCGTCCACGCCGCGCGAGCCACCCGTTGCCTGCGGGGGCCGGGCGACCGGCGGGTTCTGCGGCGACCAGCCACCCTCTGGCGCGGGCGCGCCGCGGTGCGGAGGCTGCTGCCCGCCCTGCGGCGGATAGCCACCGCCGCCGGCGCCGCCGCTACCGGCAGCGGCGGCCGCGGCAGCAGCTGCCTCACGCTCGCGGATCTCGCGGCGCGTCATGGGACGACCCTTGTTGTCACTCATCGTGAAGACCTCGATACAGTCCGTGCTTGGCGATGTACTGGACCACGCCGTCAGGCACCAGATACCAGACCGGCAACCCCTCCTCGGCCCGACGACGACAGTCGGTCGAGGAGATAGCGAGCGCAGGAACCTCGAGCGTCGTCACACCGTCCCGAGGCAGCCCGTCCACGGAGAGCAGGTGCCCTGGCCGTGTGACAGCGACGAAGTGTGCCATGTCCCAGAGCTTCTCGGCATCCTTCCACCGAAGAATCTGCTGGATGGCGTCCGCTCCGGAGATGAAGTAGAGGTCCGCCTCCGGCCGCTGAGCGCGCAGATCCCGGAGGGTGTCCACCGTGTAGGTGAGGCCCGCGCGGTCGACGTCGACCCGGCTCACCGTGAAGCGTGGGTTGGACGCCGTGGCGATCACCGTCATGAGATAGCGGTGCTCAGCCGGGGTCACCCGCTGCTTCTGCTTGAATCCCGGCCGGCCAGTGGGAACGAAGACGACCTCGTCCAGATCCAGCTGCGCGACCGCCTCGCTCGCGGCGACGAGGTGGCCGTGGTGGATGGGATCGAACGTGCCGCCCATCACTCCGATGCGCGGCCTGGTCCCAGTGGGGGCACTCATACGGTGGGTGCGCTCATCTGGTCGTCAGGCTCCCGTCAGGCGGATCAGTGTCGGTTACCGACGTTGCGGAACGCGTACGTGACGAGCAGCGCGGCCACGAGCGCGCCAAAGGCGATCAGGCCGAGGACGATCGGAGCGATCGGCTCGTTGGTGTGCTCCGAGGCAGCCTCGGCGGCCAGGACGGCGTTGTGCAGCACGGGGGTTCCTCCCAGTCGGACATGCTCAGGTGGGCTTTAGTCTCTCACGGACGAATTGCGGCGGGCGCATCGCGGCACTGAGTCGCAAGGAGATCCTGAGGAGGTCTCCAGGACGCCAACGGGGCCTCACGGTCTGATGAGCCCGTCGCCCGTAACGACCCACTTCGTGGTGGTCAGCTCGCTCAGTCCCATGGGACCACGCGCATGCAGCTTTTGCGTGGAGATGCCCACCTCTGCACCCAGGCCGAGCTCGCCGCCGTCGGTGAACCGGGTGGACGCGTTCACCATCACCGCCGCGGAGTCCACCTCGGCGACGAACCGGTCCGCCGCAGCGATGTCCCGCGTCACTATCGCCTCCGTGTGCCCGGAGGACCAGGTGCGGATGTGCTCGATCGCCTCGTCGAGGGAGGGCACCACCCGGACGCCGAGCTCCAGTGCCAGATACTCCGTTGCCCAGTCCTCGTCCGTGGCCGGGACCATGTCGGCGCCCGCGGGGGCAAAAGACATGGCTGACGGGTCACCGTGCAGCACCACGCCGGCGTCGGACAGTGCGGCGAGCGCCACCGGGAGGAACGCCGCCGCGGCGTCCTGGTGCACGAGCAGCGTCTCGGCCGCGTTGCAGACGCCGACCCGCTGGGTCTTGGCGTTCATCACGATCGCGACCGCCATGTCGACGTCGGCGGTCGCGTCCACGTAGACGTGCACGTTGCCGACGCCGGTCTCGATGACGGGCACCAGGGACTCGCGCACGACCGTCTGGATCAGGTCGGCGCCGCCGCGCGGGATCAGCACGTCGACCAGGCCACGGGCGCGCATGAGCGCCACGCCGCCGGCCCGGCCGTACGCGTCGATGGACTGGACCAGGTCGGCGGGCAGGCCGCGCGCCGTCAGGGCGTCCCGCATGACCGCCACGATCACCTCGTTCGACGACGCTGCCGCGCTCCCCCCGCGCAGGATCACCGCGTTGCCGGACTTCAGGGCCAGGCCCGCTGCGTCGACCGTGACGTTGGGGCGGGCCTCGTAGATCATGCCGACCACGCCCATCGGGACGCGGATCTGGCGCAGGCGCAGGCCGTTGGGCAGGGTCTGCCCGCGCACGACCTCACCGACCGGGTCGGGCAGCCCGGCGACGTCGCGCAGCGCGTCGGCGATCTTCCCGATCCGCTCCGGCGTGAGGGCGAGCCGGTCCAGGAGCCCGTCGGACATCCCGTTCGCCCGCCCGCGCTCCAGGTCACCGGCGTTCGCGGCCACTATCCGGTCCGCCGACCCGACCAGGGCGTCCGCGATCGCGCCGAGCGCTGCGTCCTTCGTCATGCGGTTCGCCGTGGCCAGGGTGCGCGCGGCGACCTTGGCGCGCCGGGCGACGTCGTGCACGGCGGCGGTGACGTCCGCCGTGCCCGACGGCGGCGGCGTGGCCGCTCCGGTGCTCTCGCCTCCGGCAGGTGTCGCCTCGTCCTGGGTCACTGTCGTCATGCTCCGAGCGTACGTCGGGCGAGGGCAGGAGCCGAGGGCGAATCCGTGGTGTGGACGCGCGGGGTCAGCGAGGACGCGCCGGGCGCGGCTTCGAGGAGCTCGCCGGCCGGTCGAGCACCAGGTCGTCCCGGTGCACGACCACGCGGTCGTACCCCTCCCCCAGCTCGTCGCGGAGGGCGTAGGTGGAGCGGCCCAGCAGGGCCGGGAGGTCGCTCGCGTCGAAGGCGACGAGCCCGCGCGCGATCACCGTGCCGTCGGGCGCGACGAGCTCGACGGGGTCGCCCGCGTCGAAGTGGCCCTCGGCCTTCGTGATCCCGGCGGGCAGGAGAGACGCGCGGCCCCCGAGCACGGCGTGCGCGGCGCCGTCGTCCAGGTGGAGGCGGCCCTGCGTGCGGGCGGCGTGCGCGATCCACAGCCGGCGCGCCGACGTGCGGCGTCCCGTGGCGGTGAAGAACGTGCCGACGTCCTGGCCCGCGAGCGCGGCGGAGGCGTTGCCCGCGAGCGTGAGGACGGCGGGGACGCCCGCGCCGGTGGCGATCCGCACCGACTCCAGCTTGGTGACCATGCCGCCCGTGCCGACGGAGCTGCCGCGCGCGGTGACCTCGACGGCCGCCACCTCGTCCAGGTCGTCGACCTGCGGGATGCGACGCGCACCAGGGCGGGACGGCGGCGCGTCGTGCAGGCCGTCGACGTCGGTCAGGAGCAGCAGGGCGTCCGCCCGCACCAGGTGCGACACGAGCGCCGCGAGGCGGTCGTTGTCGCCGAACTTGATCTCGTCGGTGGTGACGGCGTCGTTCTCGTTGATGACGGGCACGACTCCGAGTGCGAGCAGACGCTCCAGCGAGCGCTGCGCGTTGCGGTAGCGGGCTCGGCGGATCGTGTCCTCGGCGGTGAGCAGGATCTGGCCGATCTGGATGCCGAACGCCCCGAACTCCTCCTGGTACCGGCGCACGAGCTGCCCCTGCCCCACCGACGCCGCCGCCTGCATGGTGGCGAGATCGCGCGGCCGGGTGCCGAGGCCCAGCGGGCCGATACCCGCCGAGATCGCCGCCGACGTCACGAGCACGATCTGGGTGCCCGCGGCCTGCCGGGCCGCCAGGACCTGCACGACCCCGCGGAGCGCCTCGACGTCGAGGTGCCCGTCCGGTCCGGTCAGCGAGGACGAGCCGATCTTCACGACCACCCGCTTGGCGGTGGCGATCACGGACCGGGCGCTCGAGACGTCCTGGTTCCCGGCGTCCTGGGAGCTGGCCGAGGGGTCGAGGGAGTTCACGCCCTCATCCTCGCTGTAACGGTGCCCTGGACGCGCGGTCATTTCACGCTCCGGTCAGGACCCGTTGGTTGTGGGCGTGACCGTTGCGCCTAAACCGGGCGGGTAGTCGCAACGATCACGCCCACAACCAGTCAGTCTTCGTCCGGGTTCGTCCAGTGGCCGGCCTCGCGCTCGGTCCACAGCTCGCGCCTCGCCTCGGTCTTGGCATCCATGCGCTCGGTGAACTCGCGGCGCTTGTCGCCGCGGGTGGGCCGGTCGCTCTGGTCGAGCCGCAGGTCGGTACCGCGTCCGCCGAGCAGCTCCGGACCGGTCTGCAGCGTGGGCTCCCAGTCGAAGACGACGGCGTTGTTCGGGTCGCCGATGCGCACCTCGTCGCCCGCGACGGCGCCCGCCTTGAACAGTCCGTCCTCGACGCCGAGCTTCGCGAGCCGGTCCGCGAGGAAGCCGACTGCCTCGTCGTTGTTGAAATCGGTCTGCTTCACCCAGCGCTCGGGCTTGGTGCCGCGCACCTCGAACCAGTAGTCGGTCTCGCCGCCCAGCCGGCGCACGGTGAACTTCGACTCGTTCACGGCGCGCGGGCGCAGCACGATCGGCGCGGGCTCCGGGGCGGGCGCCTCGGCACGAGCCTTCTCCACGATCTCGGCGAGCGCGAACTTCAGCTCGCGCAGGCCCTCGTGGGACGCGGTCGAGATCTCGAAGACACGCAGGCCGCGCGCCTCGAGGTCGGGCTTCACGAAGTCCGCGAGCTCGCGGGCCTCGGGCACGTCGATCTTGTTGAGCACCACGAGGCGCGGGCGCTCGTTGAGCGGCACCCGGCCGCCCTCGATGCCCAGGTCGCCCGAGTAGTTGGCGAGCTCGGCCTCGATCACGTCGAGGTCGCTGATCGGGTCGCGGCCCGGCTCCAGCGTGGCGCAGTCGAGCACGTGCACGATCATCGCCGTCCGCTCGATGTGGCGCAGGAACTCCAGGCCCAGGCCCTTGCCCTCGCTCGCGCCCGGGATCAGGCCCGGCACGTCGGCGACGGTGAAGCGCGACTGACCGGCCTGCACGACGCCGAGGTTCGGCACCAGGGTCGTGAACGGGTAGTCGGCGATCTTCGGGCGGGCCGCCGAGATGGCGGCGATCAGCGACGACTTGCCCGCGCTCGGGAAGCCCACGAGCGCCACGTCGGCGATCGTCTTGACCTCGAGCTCGATCTCCGCCTCTTCGCCCTCCTCGCCGAGCAGCGCGAAGCCGGGGGCCTTGCGCTTCGGCGACGACAGCGCCCGGTTGCCCAGGCCGCCCTTGCCGCCTGCGGCGACGACGTACTCGGCGCCGTCGCCCACGAGGTCCGCCAGGACGTTGCCGTCGAGGTCCTTCACCACCGTGCCGTCCGGCACGCGCAGGACCAGGTCGCCGCCCTTGGCGCCGTCCCGGTCGTCACCCATGCCCTGGGTGCCCGACGTCGCTCGCCGGTGCGGCGAGTGGTGGTACTCGAGCAGCGTGGTGGTGTTGGCGTCGACGACCAGCTTGACGGAACCGCCGTCGCCGCCGTTACCGCCGTCGGGCCCCGCGAGGGGCTTGAACTTCTCGCGGCGGATCGAGGCGCAGCCGTTCCCGCCGTTTCCCCCGGCGGCATGGAGCACCACCCGGTCTACGAAGCTGGCCATGTCTCGATCCTCTCAAAAACTGCTCAGGTTGAGCGGCTTCGAGCCGCTCGTGAAAAGGCGTAAGGGGGCGCACCGTCACCGGTGCGCCCCCTTACGCGGAAGCCGAGGCTCAGACCTCGGCGGCGACGATGTCGATGACCTTGCGGCCACGACGCATGCCGAACTGCACGGCGCCGGCGTCGAGGGCGAACAGGGTGTCGTCCTTGCCGCGGCCGACGTTGATGCCCGGGTGGAAGTGGGTGCCGCGCTGGCGGACGATGATCTCGCCGGCCTTCACGACCTGGCCACCGAAGCGCTTCACGCCGAGGCGCTGGGCGTTGGAGTCACGACCGTTGCGCGAGGAGCTCGCGCCCTTCTTGTGTGCCATCTCAGGACCTGTCTTTCGGGACGAAGTAGAAGAAGAAGTATCTGGATCACGCGCGGGGCCGTCAGGCCCGCAGCGGAAGTCACTTGATGCCGGTGACCTTGAGCCGGGTCAGCTGCTGGCGGTGACCCTGACGCTTGCGGTAGCCGGTCTTGTTCTTGTACTTGAGGATCGTGATCTTCGGACCCTTCTCGTCCCGAACGACCTCGGCGGTAACCTTGACCTTCGCCAGCTTCTTCGCGTCGGTGGTCACCTTCTCCCCGTCCACGAGCAGGAGGGCCGGGAGCTCAAGGGTCTCACCGGGGGTCGCCTGGACACGGTCCATGACGACGATGGTCCCGACGGACACCTTCTCCTGACGGCCACCGGCCTTGACGATCGCGTACACCACGTTCAACTCATCTCTCTAGTCTTGGCGTGCGCGCACGACGGAATCCACCGGCTTTGCTGTGACTCGCTCCGCCGCGGCGGTCGAGTGCGATGCGCCATGGGCACGCAGGACGGGTGCGCAGACAGCACACCGAAGCACCAGGTTACGCGAAGGCCCCGACCGGTTCAAACCGGTGGGCGCGTGGCCTTGGCCACCTTGGCTAGGCGCGAAGGCAGACGTCAGTGCCGCGCCGAATATCAGTCGCCTGCTCGCCCCCACTGCGCCACGCGATCGGCGTTCTCGGCCAGCCATTGCTCGGCGACCTCTTGCGGATCTCGGCCGTCGAGGTCCACCGCTGCGATGAAGGCGCTGACGTCGTCCTCGGTGAACTCGACGTCCCGCAACACCCGGGCAGCCGCGGGCGAGGTCCGGTCCAACGAGGACGCCCATGCCACATGCACATCGACGTTCTCGTCGCCTTGGCCGGACGCCCATGGTATCGACGCGAGCCGGCGGAGTGTGTACTGCTCGTGGATGCCATCCGGTTCGTATCCGTAAAAGAGCAGGGGCCTCCCCGACGCGACCTCCTGCTCGAGCCGAGCCTTGAAGATGGTCTCCGAATAGGACTCTCCCTCGATCGACTCGTTGCCACTCGCCTCGAGCCAGGCGTCGAGGTTCTCCGTCGAGGCCCACCCCCGTGGCCCGATCCACATCTCGCCGACCCCGTCTCCGTCGCTGTCAAAGAGCTCCGCGACGTCCGGGTCGAACAAGTCCTCCGCCTTCGTCAGCGCGTCCCGTGAGCCGGCCGCGTCGAGCACGTAGACACCCTGGGTACCGCTGTAGGAGTGCTCGCTGAGCTGGATGGCTCCGGAGGCAACCCACTCGCGCACTGCCACGCCCTGGTTCTGGAGCCAGAGGTCCGGGTGTACCTGGATGGCGGGGTTCTCCCTGCCTATCCCGGCGACCGCGTCGACATGATCCACCTGCTCGATCTCGACGGTGACATCCGCCGATCCGAGCACCCCGGCGAGGACCGCGGCCGCGACGCCCGCTCCGGGCCAGCCGGGGTCGGCGATGGTCACGGTGGCTTGTCCCGTGTCGGGAAGCTCCTGAATCTCCCCCGGACGCGGGGACGACGCCGAGACCGTGCCGATCTCGCCGTTGAAGGCCGTGGGCATGAGCACGATGGCGAGAATGACCAGGGCAGCGGTGCCCAGGTAAAAGGCGTTGAAGCCCCGGCCTGGTGGGAGGGACTTGACCAGTCGGATCGGTTCGCCGTCGTTCCGAGTACGGATCCCATCACGCACCTGGGCCGCGGAGAACTCACCCGAGTCGAGGATCTCCGCCGGAAGGTAGTACCGCTTGCCGATCTCGCGGAAGCCCTGCTCCAGCCTCCAGATTTGGCTCGTGAAACCGTGAATGTTGTTGCGGTCGTAGTCACGGATAGCAAACATCGCCAGGAACGCCCCACCCGCGAACAAGATTGCACCGGCATTGCCTAGCGGAGAGTCCCCGCGCAGCAGCAGGACGAAGACGATACTGCCGAGCCCTGTGAGCCAGAGGGCGGCGCGCTCGCCGAGTGACAGCCGGTCCAGGTGGATGGCGAGCCAACCGTTGAAGGCGTCCATGGCGCTCTCCTGCGCCGGGGTGCGTGTGCCGTCCGAGCCAGCGAGGGAACGCTTTATCCGTAGCGCCCGGTTCTCTTTGCCCTCAGCCGTCGAGTCGTACTCGAGCTCGATGAGGTCCTGCAGAAGCACGTCGGCCTCGTCCTTGCCCGGAGTGGCGTCAGTCGCGATGAGCCGGCGGACCACTGTCGCCCGGGCGTCCAGCTCCTGCGTACGTCGCCCGGCCACCTGCGCGAGCGTGAAACCGGCAAGGATCGCAAAGAGCCCCGTGATTGCCGCTGCCATCTCCGGCACGGAGCTCAGCACGTTGCGAGGCAGCACCTGTGAGGCAAGCGCGACGTAGACGGTGGCTACAAGAGACAGGGAGAGGGCGTTCATCGACCGGTGCCGCGCGTGCAGGGTCAGGTTGGAGAAGAGGATGAGGACCAAACCGACGATGGCGATCGGCCGGACAGGCTCGTCAAAGAGCAGGTAGAGGAGGACGACCGAGACGGCCGGCGAAAAGTACGGCAGCGAGGACAGCGTGAGCGACTTGTACTCCTGGAACGCCCAGGTCCAGGTGATCTCGGCGACCAGATAGGTGCCGATCCCGATGAGAGCGCAGACCAGCAGAACCTGGGGGTCGAACGCGTAGAAACGCAAGGTGTGCCCTGTGATCTGCAGAGCTACGAGGACGATCACGAGCGCGGTGGCATTGGCCACCGAAATCGCGTAGAAGGTGGCGATCGGCCGTGAGTCGACAAGCCGGTCGAAGGAGCGAGTGGCGTTGATGGCAAAGGGCAGGTAGAGCCCGCTCCCGACTGCCGCAACGAAGGCCCAGATGATCTCGCCGCTGGAGTCGGTGGTCGAGTGCGCGACCCCGGCGTTCGACACGCCGATAGCTGCCGCCCCCACGAAAGAGGCCAGCACCATCAGCCATTCGTTCCACCTGAGCTTGCGAGCCGTCGTGGGCGAGAAGACCCGCATGGCGACGACAGCAATAAGGGGCCAGGTGAAGGCGATGATCGTGGCGTCTACCTTCGGCGCACCGTAGAGGGCGCGGTAGAAGCCGTAATACCAGAGAGCCAGGAAGACCCCGGAGAGCGCCGCGGAGGCGGCGCCCGAGAGGCTTTGCCGCCCGCCCCGTGCGATGGCCATGGTCTTTCTCCACAGCACAAGGGCGCCCGCCGCACTGGCAAGCAGCGAGATGACCGCCGCCACCACATACACCTCAGCGAAGTCGCCACGATCTCCGATGATGGAGATGAAGACAGGCTTGAGGGACCAGAACGCGACGGCAGTGAGAGCGGCGATAGTGACAGCCGCGACGGACAGCTTCGGGGTCGAGGTTCTCGCTGTGGTCAAAGCCTCTCCTGGTGCGCGCGGTCGAGGGCCGCAGTCTATGGGGGCTGTGAAATCGCTCGCCCCACCGCCGCGACGACGACCTCACGACCGGTAAACCGTCGTCATCCCGGGGTAGAGCACCTGGCGACCAGGATCCGCCTGTGCCTACCCTGGGATCGGGTGATCCCGATGATCTCGGAACCAGTAGTCGAGCATGACGACATAGAGCGGGCGATGCGAGCGGTGCCCCGCCGCGAGTTCCTGCCCCGGTCCCAGCGGCCGTTCGCGGGTCAGGACCGGCCCCTGCCGATCGGACGCGGCCAGACGTCGTCGCAGCCGGCCACGGTTGGCGCGATGCTTCGTCTCCTGCGTGTGCCGATCGGCGCGCGCGTGCTGGACATCGGCGCGGGCTCCGGCTGGACCACTGCCCTGCTCGCCTACCTGACCGGGCCGCAGGGCTCGGTGCTCGGCGTCGAGCGCGACGGCCGCCTCGCCGAATGGGGCGCCGCGAACGTCGAACGGACCGGGATGCAGTGGGCGCAGGTCGTGCAGGCCACGCCCGGCGTGCTCGGCCAGCCGCGGGAGAACGGCTGGGACCGCATCCTGGTGTCGGCGTCAGCCCCGGCGCTGCCGCGGGCGCTGGTGGAGCAGGTCGGGTACGGCGGCCGCATGGTCATCCCGATCCGGACGTCCCTCCTGCTCATCGAGCGGCTGCCCGACGGACGCACCCGCGCGACCGAACACGGCGGATACAGGTTCGTGCCACTCATCGAAGACAAAGCGCACTGATTCGGCGAACGCACGGACAAGTAAAGGTCAACGCACCGTCTAAAACTCTTCGCGAGGCGTCCACAACTGCCCCGCGCGACCGTAACCTACGGTCCCGTAGGCTCAGGGCATCTGCACGATGGACGACCCCCGTCCGACTCCGCGACTGGGAAGTCGACACCGAGCATGTGAGGACCACATGGCCCAAGCTGCCCCCATCGTCCGCGAGGGCTTCCGCCCGACCAGACCGCGCGACCCCGATGCGCAGCCGGTGACCAGCACCTACTCGTCGCTCGCACGTACCGTGCGCGACGCCGGACTGCTCCACCGCGCCCACCATTACTACGCCTGGACCCTCGCCGCGCTCACCGTCGCGCTCGGCGGGATCGTCACCGGGTTCGTCCTGCTGGGCGACTCGTGGTTCCAGCTCCTCATGGCCGGAGCACTCGGCCTGGTGATGACGCAGTTCGCCTTCGTGGCGCACGAGGCCTCGCACCGCCAGGTCTTCGAGTCCGGCCCCCGCAACGACCGGGTGGGCCGCCTCCTCGCCAACGCGGTCGTGGGCATCAGCTACTCGTGGTGGATGAACAAGCACACCCGGCACCACGCCAACCCGAACAGAGTCGGCAAGGACCCGGACATCGAGAACGACACGATCGCGTTCACCGAGGACGGCGCCCGCGAGCAGCGTGGGCTCAAGCGGTGGATCAACAGGTACCAGGGCTGGCTGTTCTTCCCCCTGCTCACCCTCGAGGGCGTGAACCTGCACATCACCTCGATCCGTTCGCTGTTCCACGGACCGCCCGAGACCCTGCGGACCCGCATCCGTGAGCTGGTCACCATCACGGTCCGCCTCTCCGCCTACGTCGCGATCCTGTTCTGGGCACTGCCGCCCGGTATGGCCTTCGCGTTCCTCGGCGTGCAGATGGCCGTGTTCGGCGTCTACATGGGCGCGTCGTTCGCGCCCAACCACAAGGGCATGGCGATCATCCCCGCCGACAGCCGCATGGACTTCCTGTCGAAGCAGGTCCTTACCTCGCGGAACATCCGCGGCGGCTGGTTCATGAACATCCTCATGGGCGGGCTCAACTTCCAGATCGAGCACCACCTGTTCCCGAGCATGCCGCGGCCGCACCTCATCCGGACCGCCGAGATCGTCCGGGAGCACTGCGCGCACCTCGGTATCCCCTACACGGAGACGAGCCTGGCGCAGTCGTACATGATCGTCGTCGCCTATCTGAACCGCGTGGGGCTCGCGGCGCGCGACCCGTTCGACTGCCCGCAGTACAAGCTGATGCGCTGACGCATCAGCACGTCGTCGCCGAAGTAGAACGCCTGTCCGACGCACGCTCTACTTCGGCGACGGGTGTCGGACAGGCGGTCTATTTCGGCGACGGTGCCCTGGCGCTCACAGGTCCGCGTGCCTCCGGCAGCGCGCCTCGTACGACTCCGCCCCGCCCACGTGCGCGGCGACCGGCATGAGCGCGCCGCCCGGGTGCCCGGAGCCGGCGTCGGGCACCGGGGGCGCTCCCGGAACGCGGACGTGGAACGCGGCGTCCGCGCCGCACACCGAGCAGACGGCGGTGAGCTTGTCCACGGACTCGGCGAGCGCCATCAGCTCGGGCAGGGGCGAGAAAGGCTGCCCGTCGAACGTGACCGACAGCCCGGCGACGACCACCACGAGCCCGCGCCCGGCCAGCTCCGAGACCACGGGCACCAGGCCGACGCCGAAGAACTGGGCCTCGTCGATGGCGACGAGCTCGGTCCCGGCGTCAGCTCCGCCGTCTGTTCCGGCGCCGGTCCGGAGCAGGCCGGGGACCTCCGCGGCGTCGGACACCGTGTGCGACGTCACGCCCAGCCCCGTGTGCGAGCTCACCCGGCCGAGGCCGCGCCGGGCATCCAGTGCATGACTGACCACCAGCACGCCGCGCCGCGCGATCTCGGCTCGGCGCACCCGGCGCAGCAGCTCCTCGGACTTGCCCGCGAACATCGGGCCGGCGATCACTTCGAGGCGCCCGGCGCCCAGCCCATCCTTCATGGGAACCAGTCAAGCATTCGCCGGGTTGGCGGGCAGGGCTACAGCACCCGTGACACCCCCGGGATCCGCCGCAGCAGGTGCGCAGACAGCCAGCACAGCGGCACCGCGATCGCGAGCAGGATCAGGAACTTCACTCCCGCAGGAGCCACGATCGGCGCCAGGAGAATCGCCACGCCGACCAGCACGAGCGGGTGGATGACGTACACGGCGAACGAGTTCTGCGCGGCGAACCTCGCCCAGGCGGGCTGCCCGGAGAACTTCTCCCGGAACAGTACGAGCAGCGCGACGATCGTGCTCACCGCGAAGATGTTCTCGGCGAGGGAAGCGCCGAGCTGAGCGAGGGCGCCGGCGCCCGGCGCCGTCGCGAGGGCGACCGTACCGAGCGCCACTCCTACGCTGGCGAGCGCCACGACCATGGCCACCCACCCATGCCGCACGGTGAGCCCGGCGAGCCACCCGCGCTGTGCGGCCAGCAGTCCGACGATGAACAGGATCACGTACTGCGGCAGGTACGCCGGCGAGGGCAGCCCCACGAACTCCCAGTAGGTTCCGGCCGGCACCACCAGCCGCCAGAGGAACGACACGACGGTCAGCAGCGCCACGAGCCCAGCGATCGCCCGGAAGGTGACCGGACGGGGCTGGACCTCGGCCGCGAAGCGAGCACCGGCGTCGGTCGCCCCCGGCATGGCGGCGGACCGGGAGCGAAGCGCGCGGAAGGCGGCGTACGCGAGCGACAGCACGAGAAGCACCTCGACGAACCACAGCGGCCCGACGTCGCCCACGGTGAACCAGAAGCGCAGGAACGACTCCCCGTCCGCCTGGTGCTCGGGCCACGACGGAAGGTGCAGGACCGGCCGCGCCACCAGCCAGAACGCCACCAGCGGAATGCCGAGCCGCACCAGGCGGTCCCGGGCGAAGACGCCCGGCCCCTTGCGGTCCACCGACCCCGGGACGAACAGGCCGGAGAGCATGAAGAAGAAGCCCATGAAATAGAACTGGTTCACGATCACCAGCAGCATCAGCGCGATGCCCGACGGGCTGTCGCTCGGCTGCGTCCAGTACCAGAGCGGGAGCGCGCCGTAGGTCACGGCGCTGTGATGCGCCAGGACCAGCACGGTCAGCAGGACCCGCAGGTTGTCGACGTACCCCAGTCTGGTGGCGGTCAGCCTCGCGGTGGTCGTTGTCATTGTGGTCTCCGACGCTCGTTGGTTCATTACTTGACTAATGAACCACAGAACATCGACGGCCCGCAAGGGAGATTTCGGCGGACGACCGTAGGGCGCAAAAAACGAGGGCCGCCACCTCGCGGTGGCGACCCTCCTCGGGATCAGGTCAGCGGCCCAGCAGCCGCGCCCAGAAGCCCTTCTTGTTCTCAGGCGACCTCGTCGCCAGCTCCTTTGGGCGGTTCCGGCTGCCCAGTGCCGGAGCCCCCCTCCGGCGCGTCGCTCGCGGCCTGTCCGGCGGCCGCCGGCGAGTCCGCAGAGGCGGGTGATTCCAGCGAGCCGTCCGACGCCGCCGGGGACTCCGGGCCGGACGAAGGGCCGCCTGCCGGCCCTCCGGCCGGCAGCTGGATCTCGTCCAGGGTTGCGGGACCGTCCTCCGCTGAGTCCTTGGCCTCGTGCGCGTGCTGCGCGGCGGCCGCGATCGTCGCGAGCGTGGCCTTGACGGCCTCGCGCGCCTCGGACCGCTCCTCGGGCAGGCTCGCGACCGGAGCCGCCGCCTCCGGCAGCAGGGCCTTCTCCTTGACCTCCTTGCCCCGCTTGCGGCGTGCCCGAGCGGAACGCGGGCCCTCCTCGGAAGACGGCGCGGGAGTGCCGTTGGAAGCCGCGCCGTTGCCCGACTTCTCGATCGGCTCGTCGTGCACGATGAAGCCGCGGCCCTTGCAGTGCTCGCACGTCTCGGAGAACGCCTCCACCAGGCCCTGGCCCACGCGCTTGCGCGTCATCTGGACCAGCCCGAGCGAAGTCACCTCGGCCACCTGGTGCTTGGTGCGGTCCCGGCCCAGGCACTCGACCAGACGGCGCAGCACCAGGTCACGGTTCGACTCGAGCACCATGTCGATGAAGTCGATGACGATGATGCCGCCGATGTCGCGCAGGCGGAGCTGCCGCACGATCTCCTCGGCCGCCTCGAGGTTGTTCCGCGTGACGGTCTCCTCGAGCGTGCCGCCCGCACCGGTGAACTTGCCGGTGTTGACGTCCACGACGGTCATGGCCTCGGTGCGGTCGATGACCAGCGAGCCGCCCGACGGCAGCCAGACCTTGCGGTCCATACCCTTGGCGAGCTGCTCGTCCACGCGGTGCACGTGGAACACGTCGGTGTTCTCGACCCACTTGGACACGCGCTCGCGCAGGTCGGGAGCGAGCTCCTCGACGTAGTGCGCGATCTCGTCCCACGCACCCTCGCCCTGCACCACCAGCGACGAGAAGTCGTCGTTGAAGATGTCGCGGACGACGCGGATGGCCATGTCCGGCTCACCCTGCAGCAGCGCCGGGGCGGACGCCTTCTTGGACTTGACCTGGATGGCGTCCCACTGCCCCTGCAGGCGCTCGACGTCGGCGCGCAGCTCCTCCTCGCTCGCCCCCTCCGCGGCGGTGCGCACGATGACGCCTGCACCCTCGGGGACCACCTCGCGGAGGATCTTCTTGAGGCGCGAGCGCTCGGTGTCGGGCAGCTTGCGGCTGATGCCGGTCATGCCGCCGCCCGGCACGAACACCAGGTACCGGCCCGCGAGTGTGACCTGGCTCGTGAGCCGGGCACCCTTGTGGCCGATCGGGTCCTTGGTGACCTGCACCAGGACCGAGTCGCCCGACTTCAGCGCCTGCTCGATCCGGCGCGGCTGGCCCTCGAGGCCCACCGCGTCCCAGTTCACCTCGCCCGCGTACAGCACGGCGTTGCGGCCCTTGCCGACGTCGACGAACGCGGCCTCCATGGAGGGCAGCACGTTCTGGACCCGGCCCAGGTACACGTTGCCGGCCATCGACGCCTGCGACTGCTGCGAGACGTAGTGCTCCACGAGCACGCCGTCCTCCAGCACCGCGATCTGCGTGCGACCTTCCTTCTCGCGCACGATCATCGACCGCTGCACCGACTCGCGGCGGGCCAGGAACTCGGCCTCGGTGATGATCTGGCGACGCCGGCCGTGGTCGCGGCCCTCACGGCGCCGCTGCTTCTTCGCCTCGAGGCGCGTGGAGCCCTTGAGCGCGGTGACCTCGTCGCTCCGGCTCGAGCGGACGGCGGCGGCCTCGGCCCGCTCGCCGCGCGTGCCCCGGCGACGACGGCGCCGACGGCGGCTGCCGCCCTCGCCCTCGCCCTCACCCTCGCCGGCGTCCTGCGCCGCGTCCTGGTCCTCGGCCTCGTCGGCGGCGGACTCCTGCGAGTCCTCCTCGGACTCGTCGTCCTGGTCCTCGTCCGCCGAGTCGTCCATGTCGTCCGAGCGGTTCGAGCGGCCGCCGCGGCGGCCCCGTCCGCCCCGACGACGACGGCGGCGCGACGGGCGCACCTCTTCGTCGTCGTACTCCTCGAAGTCCGCCGGAGCGAGCTCCTCGAGCTCGACCCCCTCGGCGGCCAGCTCCTCCTCGATCGCGCCGACCTCGTCCACGGCCGCGGCGTCGTCCTCGCTCAGCTCCGCGGCGACGAACTGCGGCGCCGTGGGGACGTCCGCCTCGCGGGCGGGGGCCTCCGGCGTGGCGTCGGCGGCGGGCTCGACCTGCGCGGTCTCCTCGGCCTCGGGACGGGCCGCCTGCTCGGTGCTGGGGCCTGTGCGACGCACGGCCCTGCGCGAGCCGGACCTCCGCGAACGGGGCGCGGGCGGGGCCTCGGGCGCACTCTCGGCCCGGGTCTCGGTCGTGGCCGCTGCGGGTCGCTCCGCGGCACGCTCCTCGACGGGCTCCGCCGCACGGGGCGCGGGTGCCTCGGTGGCGGGCTCGACCGGGCGGGCGACGGGACGCGCGAACTGCGGCGTCAGGTCCTGCGGGCGCGGCGGGCCGGCGGGGGCCTGCGCGCGCCGCGAACGGCGCGCCGCGGAGTCGTCCGGCGCCTGGAACAGCAGCGCCGTCGTGGCGAGCCGGGGCACACGCGTGCCCGACGTCGTAGCGGCGGTCGAGACCGGAGCCTGCGCGGCCGGGGTCTCGGTCTCGGCAGCAGGCGTCTCGGCCGGCTCCGAGGTCGCGCGGCGGCTACGGCGTGCGCGGGTCTTCGGGGCCTCGGCGGCCGGGGCCTCCTGGGCCGGCGGCTCGGTGACAGGCGCCACAGCGGCGCCGTCGACCGGCGCTGCCTCGGCAGCCGGCTCCACGGCCGGTTCGGCCGCGGCGGGCTTGCGTCGCGACCGGGCGCGCTTGGGCGCGGCCTCAGCGGCGGGCTCTGTCGCTGCCGGCTCGGCCTTCTTGCGGGTGCGGCGCTTCGGAGCCGTCGTCTCGGGCTCCGGCGTCGGACCGCCGGGCAGGACGATGTCGTCGAGGCTGGCGACCTCGTGCGCCGGCGCCTCGGCGGGCGCCACGGGCTCGGGCAGGACGATGTCGAGCGGAGCGGGCTCCTCGGTTACGGGCTCGGGCTGCGCCTCGGGCTCGGGCTCGACGACTGCGCTGTCGGCAGCCTCGGGCTCAGCGATCTCGGCGACCGGCGCGGCCTCGACAGTGATCTCCGTCTCAGTCGGGACCGGCTCGCTCGCCGGAGCAGGCTCGGCGGCCGGCTCCGCGGCGGGCTGCTCGAGCGCCGTCGGCTCAGCCTGGGCGGGGGCCGCGGCGGGTGACGAGACGCCGCGCGTGGCGCGCCGGCGCGGGCGCTTGGCGGCCGGCTCGCCGGTCGCGGAGGCAGCGGGAGTGGCCACGGCGGCGGTACCGGCCGTGGTCACCGGCTGGGCATCGGCCGGGGTCTCGGAAACTCCGGAAGAACCGACGACGATGGGCTCGACGGCGGCCGTCGAGACGACGGACCGAGTAGCCCGACGACGCGGGCGCTTGGCCGGCGTCGCGTCCGCCGGAGCCTCCCCACCAGTGGTGACCTGGGCGTTCGCCTCAGGTGCGTCGTGATCATCCTGTGACCCGATGGTCGAACCGGTGGTGCTGGAAGGCGTCACGTTGGGTGCTCCTGTAGCCGGCGTCCGCCCCACACCACGCGGACCGCCAAGCGGTCGGTCGTCCGGCTATGCATCGCGGCGAAGCGACACATCCGAACCGAAGTCTCGGCTGCGGCCCTGTTCCTGCGATCTTCGCGGACGCCTGCGGCCACGTTCTGTCGTGACAGCGGCACCGCGTGCGGATCGCGGGCAGTGTTGGACTCTGCAGGCCGCGCAGGGATGTGGGCCTACGCGGGTTCGTCCAGTATCGCACAAGAGACCGAGCCCGCCCTGCCTGGGCCCGAAGCGGAACCGCAGGCTCTGGCGGTAGCCGGCAGAGCCCGAGCGGGAAGCGTGACGCAGGTCGCGGTGCCAGACGAGCAGAACAGCCCCCAGCTGCGTGTAGGGTGCCTTGTGAAGACATTCACAAGCGACGCGCTCACCTCGCGGCAACACGTGGACCTGCTGGATCAGGCCCGGCGCCCAGGGGTCAGGACCGTCGGAGACACCTCAGGAGCCCGGAGTGGAAGCTCTCGACCTGGCACGCTGGCAGTTCGGCATCACCACCGTCTACCACTTCATCTTCGTGCCGCTCACGATCGGCCTCGCGCCGCTGGTGGCCATCATGCAGACGGCCTGGGTCCGCACCGGGAACGAGCGGTGGCTGCGGCTGACGAAGTTCTTCGGGAAGCTGCTCCTGATCAACTTCGCGCTCGGCGTGGTCACCGGGATCGTGCAGGAGTTCCAGTTCGGGATGAACTGGAGCGAGTACTCCCGGTTCGTCGGCGACGTGTTCGGGGCGCCGCTCGCCATGGAGGCCCTCGCGGCGTTCTTCGTGGAGTCGACGTTCCTCGGCCTGTGGATCTTCGGCTGGGACCGCCTGAACAAGCGGGTCCACCTCGCCTGCATCTGGGCCGTGGCCGTCGCGGTGAACCTGTCGGCCTTCTTCATTCTCGCCGCGAACTCGTGGATGCAGCACCCGGTGGGCGCCCGGTTCAACCCCGAGACGGGCCGCGCCGAGATGGAGTCGATCTGGGCGATCCTCGGCAACAACACGCTGTGGGCGGCCTTCCCGCACGCCGTGGCCGCCGCGTTCCTCACGGCCGGGACGTTCGTGGCCGGGATCGCCGCGTGGTGGATGGTGCGTCTGGCTCGCACCAGGCGGGAGGAGTCGATCGAGCTCGCCCGCAACGTCTACCGGCCCGCGGTGGTCCTGGGCACCGTGGTCATGCTGGTCGCGGGCGCCGGCGTCGCGCTGACGGGTGATGCCCAGGCCAAGCTGATGTACGAGCAGCAGCCCGGCAAGATGGCGTCGGCCGAGGCGCTGTGCGAGGGCGAGCAGGCCGCGAGCTTCTCGATCCTCACGATCGGCGACCTGTCCAACTCGTGCGCGGGCGTGCGGCACATCCTGGAGGTGCCGGGTCTGACCAGCTACCTCGGCACCGGCAGCTTCTCCGGGCCGGAGAGCTACCTGCCCGGCGTCAACGACGTGCAGGAGGAGTACTCCCAGCGGTACAGCGAGACCGACGACGCCGGCAACCCCATTTCGTACACACCGAACCTCGCCGTGACCTACTGGAGCTTCCGGCTCATGATCGGCTTCGCCGCCGGGTCCGCGCTGCTCGCCCTCGCCGCCCTCTGGTTCACCCGCGGCGGACGGGTGAGCGACAACCCCTGGCTCGCCAGGATCGGCATCGCCGCGATCCCCACGCCGTTCATCGCGTCGTCGTTCGGGTGGATCTTCACCGAGATGGGCCGCCAGCCCTGGGTGGTCGCGCCGAACCCCACGGGCATCGACCAGATCCGGCTGCTCACGATGCGCGGCGTCTCCGAGGTGGTGAGCCCGGGCATGGTGATCACCTCGATGATCGTGTTCACCCTGCTCTACGGCGTGCTCGCCGTGGTCTGGTACCGGCTCATGCACCGGTACGCGGTCGAGGGAGTGCCCGCGACGGTCCGCGACGAGTCGCCCGAGGCCGCGAAGGACGAGACCGACCGGCCGCTCTCGTTCGCCTACTGACCCGACTGCCGACCACCGCCAGAACCCAAGACTGACAAAGGACGTGACCGTGGACCTCGCACTCGTGTGGTTCTTCATCATCGCGATTCTGTGGACCGGGTACCTCGTGCTCGAGGGCTTCGACTTCGGCGTCGGGATGCTGATGTCGCTGCTCCCGCGCGGTGACTCCGCGCACCGGGAGAAGGAGCGGCGGGTGCTGGTGAACAGCATCGGGCCGGTCTGGGACGGCAACGAGGTGTGGCTGATCACCGCCGTCGGCGCCACCTTCGCGGCATTCCCCGAGTGGTACGCCACCCTGTTCTCCGGCTTCTACCTGCCGCTGCTCGTCATCCTTGTGGTGCTCATCGTGCGCGGCGTCGCCTTCGAGTACCGCGGCAAGATCTCCGACGCCGGCTGGGCGCGCCGCTGCGACATCGCCATCCACGTGGGTTCCTGGGTGCCGGCCATCCTCTGGGGTATGACGTTCGCGAACCTGGTCCGCGGCGTCGAACTCTCCGACACGCACCAGTACCTGGGCGGGCTTGCGTCCCTGCTCAACCCGTTCGCGCTGCTCGGCGGCGCCACGACGCTCGTGCTGTTCCTCCTGCACGGCTCCGTGTTCGTCGCGCTCAAGACGGACGGCGAGATCCGGGCCCGCGCCCGCCGGTTCGCGGGCGTCCTCTCCGCGGCGGCCCTGGCCGTGGCCGGCGGGTGGGCCCTCTGGGCGCAGCTCGCGTTCTCCGTCACCTGGACGTGGGCCGTCGTGGCGGCCGCCGCGCTGGCCCTGGTCGGCGTCGCGCTGACCAACCGTGCCGGGCGCGAGGGCTGGGCGTTCGGGCTCTCCGCGGCGACGATCATCGCCGCCGTGGTCCTGATCTTCGGGTCCATGTTTCCCGACGTCATGCCCGGCCTGGACGGCGGCCCCGCCCTGAGCATCGCGGAGGCCTCCTCGACGCCGTACACCCTGACCGTCCTGACGTGGGCGGCCGTGGTGCTCACGCCCGTCGTGATCCTGTACCAGGGCTGGACCTACTGGGTGTTCCGGCGCAGGCTGACCGTGGACCACATCCCCGCGCCGGCAGGGCTCACCTGGAAGAAGATCAAGGAGTCGGCGTTCTGAACCGGTTCTTGGACGGGCACGGGAGCGCAGACGCATGAGACCCCTCGACCCCCGGCTGCTGCGGCAGGTGCGCGCGGCCCGCTGGTACGTGGCGCTCACGGTCGGGCTCGGGGTGGCCTCCGCCGGGCTGATCGTGGCGCAGGCTCTGCTCATCGCGGCGTTGCTGGCGCCGGTGGTGCATGGGGGCGTCCGGGGGCCGACCGCGACGTGGTCCTTCGCCGCGCTGGCGCTCGTCGTCGCGGGGCGCGCGGGTGTCGCGTGGGCGCAGGAGCGATACGCGCTACGCGCCGCCGCCCGGACCATCGCCGAGCTGCGGCGCGCGGTGGTCGAGGCGTGGGCACAGCGTGGCCCCCGGGCGGCTCCCCCAGGCGGGACGGCGGACGACGGGGCCGGCGTCCCGGCGTCGGGCAGCGGACATGGGGCGAGCCCGGAGGCCGAGGTCGCCACCCTCGCGACGCGCGGGCTCGACGCGCTCGAGCCGTACCTCGTGCGCTACGTGCCGCAGCTCGTGCTGACGGCGCTGGTCACGCCCGCGCTGGTCCTGGTGGTGCTGGGGCTCGACTGGGTCTCGGCGCTGATCGTCATCGTCACGCTGCCCCTCGTGCCGGTGTTCATGGTGCTGGTCGGACGGCTGACGGCCGGGGCGTCCGAGCGGCGTCTCGCCACCGTGGAACGGCTCGGCTCCCAGGTGCTCGACCTCGTCGCCGGGCTGCCGACGCTGCGGGCTTTCGGGCGGTCGTTCGGGCCGGGCGAACGGGTGCGTGCGCTGGGCGACGCCTCCCGCAAGGCCACGATGGGGACGCTGCGGATCGCGTTCCTGTCCTCGATGGTGCTCGAGCTGCTCACGACGCTTTCGGTGGCGATCGTCGCGGTCGGCGTGGGGCTGCGGCTCGTCGAAGGCGCCATGTTGCTGCAGCCGGCGATCGCTGTGCTGGTGCTGGCGCCCGAGGTGTATCTGCCGCTGCGGCGCGTTGGGGCTGAGTTTCATGCATCCGCCGACGGTCTGGCGGCTGTTTCTCGGGTTTTTGCTCTGCTTGGGCCCAGCGGTTCCGTCCGGTCGGAGGGCCGGGCGAGCGCCGGTGGTGGGGTTGGCGGCGGAGTTG
>NZ_UWYY01000005.1 GCF_900608595.1 Promicromonospora panici
GTGGAACCTGTCGAGGACATGCCCCCGACGCTAGGCCGGGGCCGCGAACCGGTTCTTGAACAAAACGGCCAGCATCCAGACACCAGGTGGGCGTGCGAAGGGCTGTGGCGGAGCTCAGGCGGGGCGGCGGAGCAGCGGCGCGTACGAGGCCTCGTGGTCGTGACCGTGGCTACAGGCCTGCTCGGTCTCGCGCAGGAAGACCCGCGGCGTGACGCCGGTCAGCCGCACGCACTCGCGGGTCAGGTGGGCCTGGTCCGCGTAGCCGGACGCCGCGGCCAGCAGCGCGAGCCCGTCGCCCGCGGCTGGTCGGCCACGTGACACCGCGTACTGCGCCCGGGCGAGAAGGCCCTGAAACCGCAGGATCCGCTGCAGTGCCTTGGGGCCGACGCCGATCGCGGCTCGGCACTGCCGGCGGAGGCTGCGTTCGGAGACCGCCAGCGACGACCGGACCCCCGCTACGTCCTCCGCGCACCACGGCATCAGCCGCCGCACCGCCTCCGCGACGACCGGGTCGGGGCGTTCGGCGTCGGCGAGCCGGCCGGCGACGAGTCCCCGCAGGATGGCGCCAGCCCGCCCCGGCGACGCGGCCTCGGCCATCCGCGCGCCGGCGGTCGCGGCCTCGGGTCCCCACAGCATGTCGGCGTCGACCACGAGGTCGACGAGCTCCGAGGCCGGGACCCCGAGCACCGCTGCGGCGACACCAGGGGGGAAGCGGAGCCCCACGACGGTGCTGCCCGGCGCGAGCGGCTCGATCCGCGCCCTGGTCAGCGGGCCGACGAGCTGCGGCACCGAACCCAGCCGGCACCGCAGCTCCACACCGCCGGTCGGGATGCTGCGGTGCGCGTACGGCGCGGCGTCGGACGCGATCCGCTGGGTCCACGCCGACGAGACCAGCCCGGCCAGCGCGGGGACGGGCCGCCGCTCCACGTAGCCGTGCCCCGCCCTCGGCGGGTGCGGTGCTGGAACAGAGGGAGGCACGTCCCCATTGTGCTCAGGCGCGGGCCAGCAGCTCCAGCGTGTCGATGACTCGGTTGGAGAAGCCCCACTCGTTGTCGTACCAGGCCACGACCTTGATGTGCTTGCCGTCCACGCGGACCAGCTCGGCGTCGAAGATCGCGGACGCCGGCTGACCCGTGATGTCGCTGGAGACCAGCGGCTCGTCGGAGTAGTCGAGGATGCCCTCGAGGCTGCCCTCGGCCGCCGTCCGGTAGGCCGCGAGCACGTCGTCGCGGGTCACCTCGCGGGACACCGTCGTGTTGAGCTCCACGAGCGAGCCGACCGGGACGGGCACCCGGATGGAGTCGCCCGACAGCTTGCCGTTGAGGTTGGGCAGCACCAGGCCGATCGCCTTGGCCGCGCCCGTCGTCGTGGGCGCGATGTTGACGGCGGCGGCGCGGGCCCGGCGCCAGTCGCGATGCGGCCCGTCCTGCAGGTTCTGCTCCTGGGTGTAGGCATGCACGGTGGTCATGAAGCCGTGCTCGATCCCGGCCAGATCGTCCAGGACGGCGGCCAGCGGGGCCAGGGCGTTCGTCGTGCACGAGGCGTTCGAGACGATCACGTGCTGAGCCGGGTCGTAGACGTCCGTGTTCACGCCGTAGGCGAGCGTGACGTCGGCGCCGGCCGAGGGTGCACTGACCAGCACCCGCCGGGCGCCGGCGTCGAGGTGCGCGCGGGCGGCGTCGGCCGAGGTGAACCGGCCGGTCGCCTCGAGCACGATGTCGACGCCGAGCTCCGCCCACGGCAGCTTTCCGGGCTCGCGCTCGCCCAGCACCTTGATGCGGCGGCCGTCGACCACGAGCTCGTCGCCGTCGACCTCGACGGACCGGCCGAGGCGGCCGAGCGCGCTGTCGTACTTGAGCAGGTGGGCGAGCGCGTCCGGGGCGGTCAGGTCGTTGATCGCGACCACGTCGAGGTCGCTGTCACGCTCCAGCAGGGCGCGGAGGGAGTTGCGGCCGATGCGGCCGAATCCGTTGATGGCTATGCGAGTCATGCCTCCATGCTCTGTGCGCCGGCGACCGGCCGAAAGCGGCTCGAACGCCATGGTGCGCAAGAATCCCGCCAGTCATATCGCCACCACTCGCAAGGATCCCGCCAGCCTTCCGGCTCAGGCGGAGAATGTGTGCCGGTACTCCGTCGGCGACGTCCCGAGGATCCGGTGGAAGTGCAGGCGCAGGTTGGCCGCGGTGCCCAGCCCCACCCGGTGCGCGATCTGCTCCACGGTCAGGTCGCTGCGCTCCAGCAGCTCCCGCGCCAGGTCAACCCGCGCCCGGAGCACCCACTGCATCGGCGTGTACCCGGTGTCCTCCACGAACCGCCGCGAGAACGTGCGCGCCGAGACCCGCGCGTTGCGGGCGAGCGCCTCCAGGGTCAGCGGTTCGGCCAGGTGCTCCAGGGCCCACTCCCGCGTGCTCGCGAACAGGTCGCCGAGCGGTTCGGGCACGCTCCGCGGCACGTACTGCGCCTGTCCCCCGCTGCGGTACGGCGCAGCCACCAGCCGCCTGGCCACATGGTTGGACAGGCCGACGCCGTGGTCGCGCCGCACCAGGTGCAGGCAGAGGTCGATGCCGGACGCCGCACCCGCCGACGTCAGCACGCCGCCCTCGTCCACGAACAGCACGTTCTCGTCCACCTGCACTCGCGGATGGCGCTCGCGGAGCGCCTTCGTGTAGTGCCAGTGGGTGGTCGCGCGCCTGCCGTCGAGCAGCCCGGTCGCGGCCAGCGCGAACGCTCCGGTCGAGATGGCGGCGAGGCGGGCCCCGCGGGCGTGCGCGGCCTTGAGCGCGTCGACGACCACGGCCGGCGGATCGGCGGCCGCCGGCGTCCGGTAGCCGGGGACGAACACCGTATCGGCGCGTTCGAGCGCGTCCAGGCCCTCGGCCACGTGGTACGAGAGGCCGTCGCCGCCGGTCACCAGCCCGGGCGCAGCGCCGCAGACCCGCACCTCGTAGGGCATGCTCGGCCGGTTGGAGAACACCTGGGCGGGGATGCCGACGTCGAGCGGCTTGGCGCCCTCCAGGACGAGCACGGCGATCTGGTGGTTCTTCTTCCGGCCGGTCGCAGTCACGCTACGGATCGTATGCCCCGGGAGGCCCGATTGGTGCAACGTTGACTCACGCCGGATCGATCACTACGTTTGGCGGCGGTCGCCCCGCAACGCAGGGGGCTGAACCGCCGCTGTTCGAGATCAGAGTCGATCCGAGAGGTGCACCGTATGTCTGTCGCACGATCCTTGTTCACACTGCTGGGGCTCGCCGCCCTGGCACTGTCCACCGCCGTCGTACCGGCAGCCGCCACTTCCACCGCCTTGGCCACGACGACATCCGACGCCGCACCGCCAGGCGGCGCCCAGAACGGGACCCGGCTGATGGAGGGCGTCGCCCTCTACCCGCGGGCGATCCGGCTGGAGCACTCCGGGGACGCGAACGGCACCGTCATCGCCAGCACGGTCACGTTCACGGGCGACGTCGGGCACGGGGCGATCTTCTCCAGCACCGACAACGGCCGCACGTTCAGCCGGATCGGCACGGTCTCGGACCCGGGCGCGGCCGAGGGCCTGTGCTGCTCCACCTTGTACGAGCTGCCGCGCCAGGTCGGTGACCTGCCCGCGGGCACGCTGCTCTGGTCGGCGTCGGTGGGCCAGCAGGCGGACCCGGCCACTCGCCGGATGACGCTGCCGGTGTACGCGAGCACCGACCAGGGCCGCACCTGGGAGCACGTGTCCACCGCGGCGACCGCGGCGGGCGTCAAGGGACTCTGGGAGCCGGAGTTCGCGGTCTCCCCCAACGGTGACCTGGTGCTGTACGTCTCCGACGAGAACCAGCAGCCGGCCCACAGCCAGACGATCGTGCAGACGACGTCGCCCGACGGGCGCACGTGGGGCCCGCTGGAGAACGTGATCGCGGCGGCCGACCCCGCACTGCGCCCCGGGATGCCGGTGGTCCGCCGGCTACCTGGCGGCACCTACCTGATGAGCTACGAGATCTGCGGTCCGGGCCAGGACTGCCGGCACATGACCCGCCGGTCGCCCGACGGCGTCAGCTGGGGTCCCGTCACCGGCCTCGGCAACCCCGTGCGCACCTCCGACGGCGCCCACTTCCGGCACGCCCCGACCATCAGCTGGTACAACGATGGCACCGAGGACGGGAGACTGCTCGGCGTCGGGCAGATGCTGTACGGCGCTGACGGCGCGGTACTGCCCGGCAACGGGTCGACGATCATGACCAATGACGCGGCGCCGGAGTCGCCCTGGCGGACGGCCGAGGCGCCGGTCCGGATCTTCGAGCCGTGGAACAACTACTGCCCGAACTACAGCTCGACCCTGCTGCCCATGCCCGAGCGCGACGAGGTGCTGGAGCTGGCCACCGGCTACGAGTCGGAGGGCGGCGCCTGCACCACCTACTTCGCGGTCGCTGCCCTGCCGTAGAGACCACAACGGGCCTGCGGCCCTGACTCGGCGCACCTGGTACGCCGAGTCAGGGCCGCAGGCCACGCAGGCCGGCTCAGCGCACCGGCGCACCCGGCCCCAGCGGGATACCGAGCGCCCACCAGGCGAAGAACAGCAGCGTCCAGGCCAGCGTCATGCACACGGCCAGCGGCAGCGTGTACGACGCGAGGGTGCCGATGCCGGCGTCCTTGCGGTACCGCTGCAGGAAGCCGAGCGCCATGATGAAGTACGGGCTCATCGGGGTGATCGACGTGGATCCCGAGTCGGCGATGCGGAACAGCGCCTGCGTGGTCTCCGCGGGCACGTCCAGCAGCATGAGCATCGGCACGACGATCGGCGCCGCGAGCGCCCACATCGCCGAACCGCTGGTGACCAGCACGTTGACCAGGGACAGCAGGGCGAGGATCGCCAGGAAGACGACCCAGATCGGCACGCCGGTGGACTCCAGCGCCTCGGCCGAGTTCACGGCGATCACGTCGCCGATGTGCGTCCAGTCGAAGTATGCGAGGAACTGGGCGATCGCGAAGAACAGCACCAGCACCGGCGCCATCTGGCGCACGCCCTCGGCCATCAGCCTCGGCACGTCGCCGGCCGTGGTGATCGCCCCGGACCGCCATCCGTACACGATGCCGACCAGCGCGAACAGCACCGCCACGATCGCGGCGATCCCGTCCAGGAACGGCGACTCGGTGAGGCTCCCGCCCTCGCCGCGCAGCGGGGACGACGGCGGCAGCACCGCCGCGGCGATCACGCCGACCGCGACCAGGCCGGACAGCATCGCGGTACGCAGAGCCGACCGGTCGCGCGGCGAGAGCTCCAGGCCCTCGACGTCGTCCAGGTCGGCGTCGGGATCGGCGTCCAGATCGGGCCGCTTGGCCAGGACCAGATTCGTGACCAGGGTGATCACGATGGCAAGCAGCAGCGAGGACGCGATGTTGAAGAACCAGTTGCTGACCGGCGAGACGTACGCGGACGGGTCGATGATCCGCGCCGCCTCCGTGGTGATGCCCGCGAAGATCGCGTCGTTCGGCGTCGGCACCGGGCTCGCGTCGTAGCCGGATGCGATCGACGTGTAGGCGACGACGACGCCGAGGATCGGCGACTTGCCCACCGCGCGGAACGCGAGCCCGCCCAGCGGCACCAGGATGATGTACGCGGCGGCGCTCGCGACGTGCGAGACGGTGCCCGCGAACGCGACGGCGAACACCACCCACGACACGGGCACGCGGGACACGGAGACCTTCATGGCCGCCGACAGGAAGCCGGTTCGCTCCGCGATGGCGACGCCCATGATCACCGCGACGATGGTGCCCATCGGGCCGAACGTGGCGAAGTTGTCGATGGCCGTGGACACGGCCATGGCCAGGCCCTCCCCGCTGAGCAGGTTCTGGACCACCACCTCCTCGCCGTCGGCCGGGGAGACCACGGAGACGCCCGCGGCCGCGAGGACGGCGCTGGCCACACCGAGGATGCCCGCGAGGATCCAGAACAGCCAGAACGGGTGGGGCAGCGCGTTGCCGAGCCGCTCGACGACGGCGAGAGCGCGCAGGACGCGGGGCAGGCGGTCGGGCTCGGTACCGGGAGTGCTGGGGGTGCCGGGCCTGGACGTGGTGGTCATGACGTCGCTCCCTGTCGTGCGAGCTGTCGTGCGAGGTGTGCGGGCAGGCGCTCGTCGCGCAGGAAGTCCCACATCACCTCGTGGGCCTCGATGCTGTGCGTGGCGTACCCGCCGCCGGAGTAGCTGTCCTCCCCCGGCCAGGTGTGGCCGCCGCCGAGCACGGCCACGTGCGTGACCTCGGCGCCCGCGGCACAGTCGGTCCAGCGGTAGGTGATGACGTCGTCGGCCGTGGGCTCGATGTCAGGCCCGGTGGCGCAGCCGTTCCGCTCGACCCAGGCGCCCACCCAGTCGCGGATCGCCGGGAGGCCGCGGTCGGCATCGCCGTCGTACGGGATGGTGGCGTCCGCGGTGCCGTGGAACTCGATCATCGGTACCGGGCGCTCCGGGTCGCAGGTCGGGTGGCCCGTCCCGTAGAACGCGGCGGCGACCGGGGCGACCGCGGTGATGCGGTCCGACAGCTCGCACGCCAGGATGCCGGTGAGGCCGGCGCCGTTGGACTTGCCGGTCGCGTACACGCGGCGCGTGTCCACGCACAGGTCCGACTCGAGCGTGTCGAGCAGGTCGTTCGTGTAGGCGACGTCGTCCACCCCCGAGGCCGAGTAGGGCGCGCCCTCCCAGGCCTGCCGGTCGCCGTCGCCGGTGCCGACCACGCCGTTGCCGTACGCGACGATCGCGGGCAGGGCATCCAGCCCCGAGAACGCCTCGGTGCCCGCGCCGGTGTTGCCCCGGCCGTGGAACACCAGCACGACGGGCCAGGCGCGGTCGCTGCGGTATCCGTCGGGCAGGTGCAGCTGCGCCGTCCGCTCCCGTCCGCCGCTGTTGAGCGTTCGCAGCACGCTGCTGCCGGGCTCCTGGCCCGGGTCGGTCCCGCACCCGTCCGACCCCGTCGGGCTGCCCGACGGCGCCCCCGTGGCCCCGGAGGCGGCCAGGGCCGCGGCGGGCACGCCGACGGGGCCGGCCAGGGTGGCGGCCGCGAGCGCGGTCGCCACGAGCAGGGCGACGGGACGGCGGGTCCGCCGTCGGGCGCCCCGGGTGGGCGGGTGGTCAGGAGGTGATGCTGTCGTCGTTGACATGCGAGTCCTTTCTCGGTGCCGGCCCGCGGCAGCGGGCATGACGGGATGGACACCTGGCGGGCCAGGTGCGTGGAGGGGTTCGGTCGTGGTGGGGGTCGCCTAGGCGGCGAGCCACTCCTCGAGGAAGGTCGTGATTCGCCCGACCATGGCCTTCACGATCGCGGCGCCGTCCTCGGCGGTGGCGCGGCGCGGGTCGCCGAGCACGCCGTTGGGGCTGAGCCGGTCGTACGGGAGGGTCAGGGCGGGCTGCGCGTGGTGGCGCGCCGTCCGGGAGACGCCGTCGAGCTGGTCCGGGGTGGTGGTACCCGGCTCGAGACGGTCGGTGTGCACCAGGTGCGGTGCGAGGTGCAGCATCTGCGCGGTCTCGGCCTCGCCGGAGTGCCCGTGCACGGCGCTCGGTTCCAGCGCCCGGACGGCGTCACCCGCGAGCGAGGTCAGGGGCGACCAGGCGAGCTGGATCGCGGGGTGCGAGACGAGCAGGTCCTGCGCCACCGTCGTCAGCGTCGCGTTGTTGCCGCCGTGCCCCGTCACGACCAGGAACCGCGTCCAGCCGTGG
Organism: Promicromonospora panici; assembly: GCF_900608595.1. Taxonomy (GTDB): domain Bacteria; phylum Actinomycetota; class Actinomycetes; order Actinomycetales; family Cellulomonadaceae; genus Promicromonospora; species Promicromonospora panici. Next base: position 7,692 of record NZ_UWYY01000005.1, read on the forward strand.
ACGTGCAGGCTCGTCACGTACTCGCGCACGACGGCGGCGAACGTACCCGTCGTGAGCGTCACCGTGCCGGGGAACGCCATGTGGTGCGGCGACACCCCGACCGGGATCGGCGGACCGACCACGACCCGGCCCGAGAGGTTGGAGGCGACCTGCGCCACCACCGCCTCGGCCCGCACCAGGTCGGTCCCCAGAGCCATGCCCGGGCCGTGCTGCTCCAGCGCACCGGCCGGGATCAGCACGATCGTGCCCCGGGCCGCCGCGTCCGCGGCCTCGACGGTGGTCATCTCCGCGAGGCGGTCCGGCGCGCTCATGGCGCCTCCTGCCCGAAGTCCGCCGCCTCCAGCGACTCCCGGATGGTCGTCAGGTGCGCCCGGGTCAGCCGCTCCGCCGCCGCGCCGTCGCCGGCCCGCACCGCCTCCAGGATCTCCACGTGCTCGGCATGGTCGCGCCCGCGGTCGTCGTACCGGAACCGGATCTCCGTCTGCTCGGTGGCCCGCACGTGCAGCAGCGCCTCCACCGTCTCCCGCAGCAGGTTGTTGCCCGACGCCGCGGCCAGCTCCACGTGAAAGTTCAGCGCCGGCCGGAACCCGTGCACCGGCGGCTGCAGCGCCGTCGCCGTCGCGGCCTCCAGGCGCTGCAGCCCCGCGGCGTCGCGGGCGCTCGCGGCCAGCGCGGCGATACCTGGCTCGATGACCAGGCGGGCCTGGACGAGCTTGATCACCGAGTCGCGTGTGATGTGCGGCCGGTGCGGGTTGGCCAGCACCGACCGTTCGAGGCCGGGGCCGATGTACGTGCCGGAGCCGTGCCGCAGCTCGACCACGCCGGTGGCCTCCAGCCGCCGCAGGGCTTCCCGGACGGTCGGAGTGGTCACGGCGAAGCGCTTGGCCAGGTCGCGGGAGGACTCGAGCACGTCGCCCGGTCCGAGGCTCTCGGAACGGATGAGCTGCACGATGTCGTCAGCGAGCTGCTCCGAGAACGAGGCTCTACCTTGAGTCATGGCAAGTGACTAAATCACTTGATCACCCGGAGGTCAACCCCGCCGCCCGCTAGCGGCTGGCGGCTGGCGCAGCGTTCGGGCCGGATAGGCTGATCGCGTGACCTCCGGCCAGCCGATGTCCCCGCGCGAGCAGGACAACCGCCGGCTGCTGCGGGCCAGGGACGCCATCGACCGCGACTACGGCAAGCCGCTCGACGTGCCGACGCTGGCCCGCATCGCTCATGTCTCGCCGTCGCACTTCAGCCGCAGCTTCAAGGCGACCTTCGGGGAGACACCGCACCGTTACCTGCAGCGCCGCCGGATCGAGCGCGCGATGGCGCTGCTGCGCGACACGGCGACGCCCGTGACCGACGCGGCGCTGATCGTCGGGTTCAGCAGCCTCGGGACGTTCAGCCGCACCTTCCGTGACGTCGTCGGCGTCTCGCCGAGCGAGTACCGGCGCCGGACGCGACCGGTCGCGGCACCCGTCTGCTTCACGAAGAGCTGGATGCGGCCGGCGAGCTGAGCAGTTTCGGAGAAGCGCACCGCAGTGGTGCGGCCGTAGCGTGATCGGCATGTTCAAGAACATCTCCATCACCGCCGTGTACGTCCTCGACCAGGACGAAGCCCTCGACTTCTACGTCGGCAAGCTCGGATTCACCGTCAGCAACGACGTCGACATGGGCTTCATGCGCTGGCTGACCGTCTCCCTGCCCGCCGACCCCGAACGCCATCTGCTCCTCGAGGTGCCGGGGCCGCCGTCGCTGAGCGAGGAGGTCGCGGCCCAGGTCAGGGACCTGGTGACCAAGGGCGCGCTCGGGGTCGCGTGCATCCTCACGACCGACGACTGCCGTCGCACCTATACCGAGCTCAGCGCCAAGGGTGTCGAGTTCACCGAGGAGCCGACCGAGCAGCCGTACGGGATCGACTGCGCCCTGCGCGACCCGTTCGGCAACCACATCCGGATCACCCAGCCGGCCACCGGTCCGGTGGAGGTGACCGACGACGACATCGCGCGCTGGACCGGCGCGCAGCAGGAGGGCTGAGGCTCGGGTCTCGGGCCTGAGACTCAGGCCCGAGGCTCAGGGTCCGGCCCCGTCTCCACCCGGCGCAGCTCGCGCCACATGATCCGCAGCCCGACGTCCCCGAGCTGGGGGTGCCGGAACGCGCCGGGTGCCACGCCGAGCGTCACGAACCCGAGGCTCTCGTAGAGGTGGACGGCGCCCGCATTGGTGTCGACCACCGCGTTGAACTGGATGGCGGCGTATCCCTGCCGGCCCGCCCAGTCGATCATGTCCTCGACGAGCGCCCGGCCGGCGCCGGTGCCGCGGACCGCATGGTCGACCATGATGCTGCCCGAAGCGATGTGGCTGCCGGGGCCTGGCCGGTTGGGAGCTGAATCCGATCGAGCACAGCTCAGCGCCGCCGCCTCCCGTCCGGCACCCGCCCGGCGTACGGTCGGAGCATGTGCCGAAACATCACGACGCTACGCGGGCTCGAACCGCCCGCCACCGACGAGGAGATCACCGCCGCAGCGCTGCAGTTCGTGCGCAAGGTGACGGGCGTGACGAAGGTCAGCGACGCCACGCGCGACCCGGTCGAGCAGGCCACCCAGGAGATCGCGGACATCGTGACGCGCCTGCTCGACGACCTGCCGGAACGCCGTCAGCCGCCGAAGACCGTGCCGCCGCTGCGCCGCGCGGAGGTCCAGGCGCGCATCGCGCAGCGCATCAAGGAGCGCGAGGAGCATGAGCGCATGCACGAGCTGGGCATCGCGCACTCGCACTGAGCGGGCCGCGGCCATACAGTTGCGGTGTGCTCGCACCGCTCTCCTGTTGCTGTCGCTGACAACCCTCGTCGCAGGCCAGTCAGTCGTACGCGCGCACCGGCGCGCGCCCAGCAACAGGAAGAGCAACAGGTGCAGTACGTCGATTCTGTCGTAGACCTCGTCGGCAACACGCCGCTCGTCCGGCTCCACCGGGTGACCGACGGCGTCACCCGCGCGACCGTGCTCGTCAAGCTCGAGTACCTCAACCCCGGCGGGTCCTCGAAGGACCGCATCGCGGCCCGCATCATCGAGGCCGCCGAGCGCGAGGGCAAGCTCCGGCCCGGCGGCACGATCGTCGAGCCGACGTCGGGCAACACCGGGGTGGGCCTCGCCCTGGTCGCCCAGCAGCGCGGCTACCGGTGCGTGTTCGTCCTGCCCGACAAGGTCGGCGAGGACAAGCGGAACGTGCTCACCGCGTACGGCGCCGAGGTGGTCGTCACCCCGACGGCGGTCGCGCCTGACAGCCCGGAGTCCTACTACTCGGTGAGCGACCGGCTGGTGCGCGAGATCTCCGGCGCGTTCAAGCCCGACCAGTACTCGAACCCCAACGGCCCGCGCTCCCACTACGAGACCACCGGCCCCGAGATCTGGCGGGACACCGAGGGCCGGGTGACCCACTTCGTGGCGGGTGTCGGCACCGGCGGCACCATCACGGGCGCCGGCCGCTACCTGCGCGAGGTCTCCGGCGACCGGGTGCGCATCATCGGCGCCGACCCCGAGGGCTCGGTCTACTCCGGCGGCACCGGCCGTCCGTACCTCGTCGAGGGCGTCGGGGAGGACTTCTGGCCCGGCGCCTACGATCCCGCCGTCCCGCACGAGGTCATCGCCGTGAGCGACGCCGAGTCTTTCGCGATGACCCGGCGCCTCGCCCGCGAGGAGGGCATCCTCGTGGGCGGGTCGAGCGGCATGGCTGTCGTCGCCGCCCTGCGGGCCGCGCGTTCGGCCGGCCCGGACGACGTCTTCGTCGTCCTGCTGCCCGACGGCGGCCGCGGCTACCTCGGCAAGATCTTCAACGACACCTGGATGCGGTCCTACGGGTTCGCGCCCGCCATCGAGGACCACACCGTCGCCGACGTCCTGGCCGCCAAGGCCGACCGCACCCCGCCCCTGGTCTACGTGCACCCCACCGACACGGTGCGCGACGCGATCGACCGGATGACCCGCTCCGGCGTCTCGCAGCTGCTCGTGCTCACCACGGAACCCCCGGTGGTGCTCGGCGAGATCACCGGCGCCGTGCACGAGGACGAGCTGCTGGACGGCGTGTTCGCGGGCACGGTGCACCTCTCCGACGAGATCGGCGGGCTCATCGGCAAGCCGCTGCCGCTGGTCGGCGTCAACGAGCCCGTCGGGACCCTGCGCGCGGCGCTCGCCTCCGACACCGCCCTGCTCGTGACCGACGGCGGCAAGGCACTCGGTGTCGTGTCCCGCGCCGACCTGCTCGACTACCTCGCGGTCTGACCCACCGCCCCACCGCACCGAACCACTCGGAGAGACCACCATGAACGACGACCGGCCCAGCCGCTTCGACACCCTCGCGATCCACGCGGGTCAGCACCCCGACCCGACGACCGGCGACGCGATCCCGGCGATCCACGTCACGTCCACCTACGCCCAGGACGGCATCGGGGGGCTACGCGGCGGCTACGAGTACTCGCGCGGCGGCAACCCGACCCGCACCGCGCTGGAGGAGCAGCTCGCGGCGATCGAGGGCGGCGCGCACGGCGTCTCGTTCGCCTCGGGCCTCGCCGCCGAGGACGCCCTCCTGCGGGCCGTGCTCGCGCCCGGGGACCACGTGCTCGTGCCGAACGACGTCTACGGCGGCACGCACCGGCTCGTCCGCACGATCCACGGGCGGGCCGGCGTCGAGCACACGACCGTCGACACGTCCGACCTCGACTCCGTGCGCGCCGCGATCCGGCCCGGGTCGAAGATGCTGTGGGTCGAGACGCCGTCGAACCCGCTGATGAAGATCAGCGACATCCCCGCGCTCGCCGGCCTGGCCCGCGAGCACGGCCTGCTCCTGGTCGTGGACAACACGTTCGCCTCGCCGGCCCTGCAGCGCCCGCTCGACCTCGGCGCCGACGTGGTGGTGCACTCCACGACGAAGTACCTCGGCGGGCACTCCGACGTCGTCGGCGGCGCCGTCGTCGTGGCGAACGGGGGCGACGAGCTCGCGGAGCAGGTGCGCTACGTGCAGTTCGCCGCGGGCGCCGTCTCCAGCCCGTTCGACGCGTTTCTCACGACCCGCGGCATCAAGACCCTCGCCGTGCGGATGCAGCGCCACTCGGAGAGCGCCCAGACCCTTGCGGAGCGCCTCGCCGACCACCCGGCTGTGGCCCGCGTGCTCTACCCGGGACTGCCCGACCACCCGGGCCACAAGGTCGCCGCGCACCAGATGTCGCGCTTCGGCGGCATGATCTCGCTCGACCTCGCCGGCGGGGAGCGCGCAGCGCGCACGTTCGCGGAGTCGACCCGGGTCTTCCTGCTCGCCGAGTCGCTCGGCGGCGTCGAGTCGCTGGTCAACTACCCGAGCGAGATGACGCACGCCTCGGTGCGTGGCACGGAGGCCGAGGTTCCGCCGTCGATCGTGCGCCTGTCGGTGGGCCTGGAAGACATCGCGGACCTGACCGAGGACGTCGACCAAGCCCTCGCCCACACCCTCCGTTGAGTTTAGTCTGGCGGGCGTGACCGAACGTGCTCCCGTCAGTGCCGCCATGCATCGGGCCAAGGCCGACGCCCGCGCCTCCCACGTCACCGTGGGCCAGGTGCGTCACCTACCGGGCGCCCGCGAGGAGATCGACTGCTCGTGCGGCATGACGCTGACGAACGGGCCGCAGTGGTCGCTGGACGAGCACATCCGGCTGCACCGGGCCGAGGCGCGCTACCTGGCGCTGAGCACGGTGGCGCCCGCGGGCATGCCGCGCCTCATCCCGGTGGGCCTGGGGCGGTTGCCCCGCTGACGGTCCCCGTCAGCGGGACCGCGGTCAGAGTTCTTCGGGGTCGTCCCAGGAGACTCCGCTGGAGGCTCCGGAGATCGGGTCGAGCTCGCAGCCGGCGAGGTTGCGCGGTGCCTTGGATGCGTCTCCGCCGCCGAGGAGGCCACGGCGGGTTGCGGCGCGGCGGACGGCCGGCGGCGCGATGCGTGCGTAGGAAGCGTTCGACTCGTCGATCAGATCGGTCGGAACTGGATCGTCGTCGTCGGCTGTGTCAGTTGCGGTGGCGGGCTGGGGTTCCCCCGTGATCATGATCTCATTCTCGCAGGACCCGAGGGTCTTGCGCATCCGCTTGGCACAATATTTCGAATTACCCCGAAGCCTCCACGGCGACGGCACGCCCAGCACGCAGATCTCCCCCCACGTACCCCGCCGGGGTGTGATGATCGTCCGATGCAGACCTGGCCAGGGCGCCCGTACCCCCTCGGCGCGACGTTCGACGGTACGGGCACGAATTTCGCCCTCTACTCGTCGGTGGCGCAGCAGGTCGAGCTGTGCCTGCTGGCCGACGACGACACCGAGACGCGCATCGACGTCACCGAGACCGACGCGCACGTGTGGCACATCTACCTGCCCGGTGTGGGCCCCGGGACGCGGTACGGGTACCGCGTCCACGGGCCGTACGACCCGGCGTCGGGCCACCGGTGCAACCCGGCCAAGCTCCTGCTCGACCCGTACGCCAAGGCCGTGGACGGCGACCTCGACGGGGACCCGTCCCTGTTCTCGTACTCGTTCTCGGACGTGCAGCAGGCCACGACGGGTACGACGCCGGAGCCCTCCGACTCCCTCGGCCACACCATGGTCTCGGTGGTCGTGAACCCGTTCTTCGACTGGGGCCACGACCGCCCGCCGGACACGCCGTACCACGAGACGGTGATCTACGAGGCCCACGTCAAGGGCCTCACGATGCGCCACCCGGACGTCCCCGAGGAGCTGCGCGGCACCTACGCGGGGCTGGCCCACCCGGCGGTGATCGAGCACCTGACCAAGCTGGGCGTCACGGCGATCGAGCTGATGCCGGTGCACCAGTTCGTGACGGACCCGTCGCTGGCGGCCAAGGACCTGACCAACTACTGGGGCTACAACACCATCGGGTTCTTCGCCCCGCACAACGGGTACGCGGGCTATGGCCGGCGCGGCGAGCAGGTCATGGAGTTCAAAGCCATGGTCAAGGCGCTGCACAAGGCGGGCATCGAGGTGCTGCTCGACGTCGTCTACAACCACACCGCCGAGGGCAACCACCTGGGCCCCACCCTGGGCTTCCGCGGCGTCGACAACGCCGCCTACTACCGGCTGGTCGACGGCGACGAGGCCCACTACTTCGACACGACCGGCACCGGGAACTCGCTGCTCATGCGCTCCCCCGCCGTCCTGCAGCTCATCATGGACTCGCTGCGGTACTGGGTCGAGGAGATGCACGTCGACGGGTTCCGCTTCGACCTCGCGGCCACCCTGGCCCGCCAGTTCCACGAGGTCGACCGGCTGAGCGCGTTCTTCGACATCGTGCACCAGGATCCGGTGATCTCCCAGGTCAAGCTGATCGCCGAGCCGTGGGACCTGGGTGACGGCGGCTACCAGGTGGGCGGCTTCCCGCCTCTGTGGACCGAGTGGAACGGCCGCTACCGGGACACGGTGCGCGACTTCTGGCGCGGGGAGCCGGCCACGCTGCCCGAGTTCGCCTCCCGCCTGACCGGCTCCAGCGACCTGTACGAGCACAGCGGCCGGATGCCCAGCGCGTCCATCAACTTCGTCACCGCCCACGACGGCTTCACGCTCGCCGACCTCACGTCGTTCAACGAGAAGCACAACGACGCCAACCGCGAGGACAACAAGGACGGCGAGAACCACAACCGGTCCTGGAACTGCGGCGTGGAGGGCCCGACCGACGACCCGGAGATCCGCGAGCTGCGCGCCCGGCAGCGCCGCAACCTCCTGGTCACGCTCATGCTGAGCCAGGGCGTGCCGATGATCGCGCACGGCGACGAGATCGGGCGCACGCAGCAGGGTAACAACAACGCCTACTGCCAGGACAACGAGCTCTCCTGGGTGGACTGGGGCGGCCCCGAGGGGCTCGACGACGAGCGCGCCGCGCTGCTCGAGTTCGCCCGGCACGCGGTCCGGCTGCGCCGCGACCATCCGATCCTGCACCGCCGCCGGTTCTTCGACGGGAAGGTCGGCCCAGGGGCCGCCGAGGGCCTGGCGGACATCGAGTGGCTGGACCTGACCGGCGCGCGCATGGACGACACGGACTGGCACCAGTCGTACGCCAGGACCGTCACCGTCTTCCTCAACGGCGACGCGATCACCGAGACCGGCGGACGCGGCGAGGCAGTGGTCGACGACTCGTTCCTGCTGCTGCTCAACGCCCATTCCGGGACCCTGGACTTCACCGTGCCGCCCAGCACCTACGGAAAGGCCTGGACGGTGGTCCTGGACACCAACGGCAGCGCCGAGCCGGGCACCGTGCTCGACGCCGGCACCAGCCTGTCCGTCACAGGACACAGCGTGGTCGTACTGACTCGCCCATCCGGGACACCGGGCTAGGCTGTCCGCCGTGACCGGACGAAGGAGTGGCACCGGGGGAACCACGCCACCGCCCCGACCTGGGCCTGACATGCCTGTTCCCGGGCCCAGACCGGTGGTGTGGGCGCCGCGCGCCCGGATCATCGAGGTACTCGTGCCCTACGACCCGTACGAGGAGCCCGAGCACATGCCGCTGCGCCTCGTGGGCGCCGGCGAGCCGGGGTACTGGGGCGCCGACAGCGTGCTCGGGCACGGCACCGACTACGGCTACTCGGTGGACGGCGGGCCCCTGCTGCCCGACCCGCGCAGCGTCTGGCTGCCACAGGGCATCCACGGCCCCACCCGGGTCTTCGACCCGGCCTTCGAGTGGACCGACGGCAAGTGGTCCCCGCCCGACCTCTCCACGGGCGTCCTCATGCACGTCGACATCGAGACGTTCACCCCCGAGGGCACGCTGGACGCCGCCGCGGCATTGCTGCCGACCATCGGCGAGCTCGGCGTGCAGGGCATCGAGCTCGCGCCCGTCGCCGCGTTCGACCCGGCGCTCGGCCCCTCGCGCGGCGTGCGCCTGTACTCCGTGCACGAGCCGTACGGCGGCCCGCGAGCGCTGCAGCGTTTCGTCGACGCCGCGCACGGCCTCGGCCTCGCCGTCGTGCTGGACATCCCCTACCGCTGGGCCGTGGCCGATGAGCTCGGCCTGGAGGCCTACGGCCCGTATCTCATGGGCGGAGGCGGGCGGCCGCGGCCCCCGCGGCCCGACGTCGGCGACGCGGGCGAGCACGCCCTGCAGGCGATGCGCCCCCGCACCGGCCAGGTGCCGCTGGACCGGCCGCGCACCGGCCCCATCCAGCTCCGCACGGGACAGGTGCCGTCCATCGGGACGCGGGCCGGCAAGGTCCCGTCCGCACCGACGGTCCGCACGGACTTCGTAGGCGACCGCATCAACCTCGACGGCAGCGGCAGCCGCGGCCCGCGCGACTTCCTCGTCGACGACGCCCGGCACTGGCTGCGCGAGTACCACGTGGACGGCCTGGTGCTCGACGTCGACGCGCTCGTGGACCGCTCGCCCAACCCGTTCCTCGGCGAGCTGGCGGACTACGTCGTCGGGATGGGCGAACAGCTCGACCGCCGGTTCAGCCTGCTCGTGGACGGCCCCGGCCGGAGCGACCGGCTGACCACGATCCTGCTGCGCATCCTCTCCGGCCCGGGCCGTTCGGAAGACATCCAGGCGCTGCAGATGCTCGCCGACCTGGTGCACCCGTCGGTGCGCCGGGCCACCCGCCAGAACGGCGGGCGGCGCAACCGGGTCCGGGCCGGCGCGAGCGTGGTCGAGGACATCACCCGGCTGCCCGCCGCCCAGCTCACGGTGCCGTGGGCGGGCGAGGAGAGCCCTGCCACGGCGCTGCTGGGCGTGGACGACGTCGACATCCGGGCCAGCGTGCTCGCCACCGTCATCCTCGCGGGCAACCCGCTGGTGCTGGACACCGTGCACGCGCCGGTCGTCCCCCGCAACCAGAACGAGCAGCGGCTGGTGCGCTGGGCGCGTGAGCTGATCACCATCCGGCACAGCATCGCGGACGAGCTGGACCTCCCGCTGGAGGTGCGGTCCACCGGCGACCGCTCGGTCATCGCGGTGCTGCGCGGCAGCCTCGCGTTCATCCTCAACACGGGCCACGGCCTGGCCGCGCTGCGCCTGGGGACCCTGCTGCGGCCCGCTGAGGGCGCGGTCAGGGCACCGCTGCCCGGGGCGTACAAGCTCGCGGCGGCCTGGGAGCCCGGCGCGACGCGCCTGGTGGGCGACACCCTGACGGTGCCGCCCCGGATGACCGCCGTCCTGCGCGCGGACGGCTGACCTGGGACCCTGGACCGGCACCGGCTGGTCGTGCGGAGGAGGGGCACCGATGGCGAAGAAACCGGACACGCTGTGGGAGACGCCGGCGGACGAGGCCCTGCGCTGGGAGCGCGGCACCGACCTGGCCGCCCTGGACCACGCCGCGACGCCCGGCTGGGCCGGCAAGAAGGGCGACGGCGAGCGGCTGATGGCGGAGCGCGCCCCCGAGCTCGCCGACCTGCAGGAGCGCCTCTTCGCGCACGGCCGCACGGGTGGCGACCGGTCCGTGCTGCTCGTGCTGCAGGGCATGGACACCGCGGGCAAGGGCGGGATCGTGCGGCACGTCGTGGGTCTGGTGGACCCCCAGGGCGTGATGCACCGGGGGTTCGGCGTCCCCACGCCCGAGGAGCGGGAGCACGGGTACCTGTGGCGGGTGCGCAACGCACTCCCCCGTCCCGGCTACCTGGGCGTGTTCGACCGTTCGCACCACGAGCAGGTCCTGGTGGTCCGGGTGGAGGGGCTGGAGCCCGAGGACACCTGGCGGCAGCACTACGACGAGCTGAACGAGTTCGAGGCGGAGGTAGCGGCGTCGGGCATCCTGATCGTGAAGGTGGCGCTCTTCGTGTCAGCCGACGAGCAGAAGGAGCGGCTGGCCGAGCGGCTCGACCGGCCGGACAAGTACTGGAAGTACGACCCGAGCGACATCGACGCGCGCACGAGGCTCCCGGAGTACCTGGCGGCATACCAGGAGATGCTGGACCGCACCTCCACCGAGGTGGCGCCCTGGTACGTCGTGCCGGCGAACCGGAAGTGGTACGCGCGCCTGGCCGCCACGGAGCTGCTCACCGGCGCCCTGCGCTCACTGGACCTGGGCTGGCCACCCGCCACGTTCGACATCGAGGCGGAGAAAGCCCGCCTGGCGGCCAGCTGACGAGCCTTCGTTGTGGGCGTGACCGTTGCGACTACACGCCCGTCATAGGCGCAACGATCCCGCCCACAACAAGGGATCAGGTGAGCTTGCGGCCCTCTTCTGCCAGGGCGCCCAGGCGGGACAGGGCGCGGTAGTACTTCTTGCGGTAGCCGCCGGCGAGCATCTCCTCCGTGAACAGGCCGCGGGTGTCCCCCGAGCCGCCGAGCAGCACGGGCACGTCCCGGTCGTAGAGGCGGTCCACGAGCACCACCAGGCGCAGCGCCACCTCCTGGGCCGTCACGGGGTGCACACCCGTCAGCGCGACGGCTGACACGCCGTCGAGCAGCGCGCCGTAGCGGCTGGGGTGCACGGTAGCGAGGTGCGCGAGCAGGTCGTCGAACGCGTCGAGGGTGGCGCCCGGGCGGCCCGCGGCCACCGCGGTGACCTCGGCCTCGGTCAGCGGGGCGGAGTCGGTGACGACGTCGCGGTGGCGGTAGTCCTCGCCGTCGACCCGGAGGGTCTCGAAGCGGTCGGACAGGGCCTTGATCTCGCGCTGGAAGTCCTGGGCGGCGAAGCGGCCCTCCCCGAGCGCGCCGGGCAGCGTGTTCGACGTCGCGGCGAGCGCCACGTCCCGGTCCGCGAGCTCGCGCATGAGGCGGGACATGAGGGTCGTGTCGCCGGCGTCATCGAGCTCGAACTCGTCGATGCAGACCAGCTTCTTGGCGGCGAGCGCCTCGACGGTCGGGAGGAACCCGAGCGCCCCGACGAGGTTCGTGTACTCGACGAAGGTGCCGTAGGCGGCGGCTTCCGGGCCGAGCACCTCGCCGACGGCGTGGGCGAGCGAGGTGAGCAGGTGGGTCTTGCCGACGCCGAAGCCGCCGTCGAGGTAGACCGCCGGGGCGGCCTTGCGCCGGGCGAAGAGGCCGCGCCTGGGGGCGGTGATCTCCCGGGCGACCTCCTGGAGGCGGGCGAGCGCGCGGCCCTGGCTCGGGTGTGCGGGATTGGCGCGGTACGTCGCGAACCTGGCGTTCTCGAAGTGGCGCGGCGGCACGAGATCGGTGACGAGCCGGTCGACAGGGACCTGTGGTCGGACGGCGCACAGGGCGGTCGCTACGGTCTGGCTGTTGATGGTCGCGGGGGCTGTCACGAAGCAGAAGATTACCGGCGCGTCAGCTCACCGGGCGCGCCACGAGAGCAACGTCACACGTGCCGGACGGCGGGTGCGCCGGGGTCGTCCAGGAGCTCGCCGAGGGCGCGCACGACCTGGGCGGGGGTCCTGGTCTGGGCCGGGTCCTGGTTGCGGTCGTCGCCCGCGACGGCATGGTCGATGACGAGCTCGTGAAACCTGGGGCCCGTCGATTCCAGGTGCAGCACCTGGACCAGCATCGCCAGCCCGGCCCCCGTGACGCTGATCGCGCCGGAGCCCGCCATGGCCTCGCGGGACGCCGCGCCGTTGAGCACCACGTACGGGTCGCCGGGCGCCAGCAGCGGCGCGAGCGCGCGGGCGGCGTCGAGGTGCGCGGTGAGGTGCGAGGCGAGCGTCGCGGACCACCGGGACGGGTCCATGTCGAGGAGCGCCGCGCCCTTCTGCCAGCCGCCGATCGAGGCGACGACCGCCCCGGGCAGCGGCGAGCCGGCCCCGGCGCAGGCGGCGCGGACGACGTCGGGCAGGGCGCTCAGCTCCGGGCTGCGGACGGCGATCACGCCCGCCTGGACGGTGACCCGGTCCGGCAGCTGGTGGCGTGCCGCGGCGAGCACGGGGCGCCCGTCGGCAGCCAGGCCGCGTGCGACCCGGCTGCCGACGAATCCGCTCGCCCCGACGACGAGGACGGGGCGGGGGCTGTTCACCAGCTCAGGCTAGGTCAGGCAGCGGCCGGCTGCTCGACGGCCTTGGGGTCCGGGCCGAACTGGTTCGGGCCCGGGGTGCCGGCGGTCGCGCCCCACACGATGATCAGGATGAAGTTGACGACCGGGATCAGCAGCAGGAACGCCAGGGCGCCGGACTTGTCGGTGTCGTGCAGGCGGCGCACGATGACGGCCAGCGTCGGCAGGAGCAGCGCGAGCCCGACGAGCGACACGACGAGGTAGCCGGTCGTCAGGGAGCCGGGCATGGTCGGCGTCACCGTGTCGCCGGCCATGGCGGCCTCGGTCAGGGCCGTCGTGTAGGCAGTGAGACCCGGGACGACGAGGGCGAAGTAGAGCACGCTCTCCACGACCGTCACGGCCAGGTAGTACCACCAGAACTCGGAACGACGCGCGCGCCCGCTGAAGGTCGCGTACTTCGAAAGAACGGTCCGGATGGAGTCGATGAACGACATCAGGAAAAAGCCTCTCTCACGGTTTGTGCTGGAAATATCCAGCAAGTGCGCACATAGTGTCCCGATCAAGCACACATCACGCAAGGCCTGGACGTGGGCAGAAGTACCCATGGGCGAGAAAGGCCGGCAGAAAGGTCAGACGCTCAGGTCACCAGGGTGACCTGAGCGTCTGACAAGGTGGCGCGGTCGCGGCGGATCAGTAGCCCGTCGACGTCGGCTCCGGGTAGTACTGCGCGTACTTGCGGCGGTAGTTCTGCGTGATCGCCTCGACGATGAGCCGGCGCTTGAGGCCGGAGTCGCCGTCGTACTTCAGCGGGTTGACCACGTCGCCGCTCGCCCGCAGGGCCTTGAGCCGGTTCTTCAGCTCCGGGTCCAGGACGTACTTCGACAGCAGCCCGTAGGGCACCACCGTGTACAGGACGTCGCGCACGGCCCGCACCGGGCGGATCGGCCGGTGCAGCACCCAGTCCTCGACGAGCACTCGGGCCACGTTGGCCCCGCCCGCCGTGACGTAGTAGTTGTTCCGCCCGATCCGGGGGTTCACCTCGAAGTACACGTGCTGCCCCGTTCGCGGGTCCAGCTTGTAGTCGAAGTTGGCGAACCCCACGTAGCCGGTCTTGTCGAGGAACCGGGTGGCCGCGTCCATGGCGTCGTCGTACGCCTCCACCAGGATCGCGGCCGGGATGCCGAGCGTGCCCGGCGTGTGCTCCTCCAGCAGCACGCGACCGGTGGCCAGGAGCGTCACCTCGCCCGACGTGTCGCGGTAGGCGGTCAGGGACCGCATCTGCGTCTCGTCGCCCGGGATGAACTCCTGCACGAGGAACGTGCCCGGGAACTTCGCGTCGGCGAGGTGGCCCAGGATCACGTCGAGCTCCTCGCGGGAGTCGATGTGGTGGATCTTCGCCTTGCCGGGGAAGTCCACGTAGTACCACTCGGCGCTGTTGGACGGCTTGCCCACCACGGGGTACTGCAGGTCCACCTCGAGGGCGGGCACCGCGGCACGTCCGCCGTCGGCCACCAGCTTGGCGACGTCGACGGCGACCGTGCGCGGCGTCGGGATGCCGAGCTGGTCGCAGACCTCGGCGAAGCCCTCCTTGCTGCTCACCTGCTCCAGGACCGGGAGCGACGGGTAGGGCAGCACGTACCCGGCCGCCGCCAGCCGATCCCGGTGCAGGATGACGGTGCGCACGTGCCAGTCCGCGTTCGTCAGCAGGATCAGGACCTTGTCCCGGTGCTGCTGCGCGATGCCCTCGAGGGTGGAGAGGAACACGTCCACCTCGTCCAGGCCGGGCACCACCACGTTCTCGGCGATCGCCGAGTCCTGCATGGCGCGGGTGGCGACCTTCGACAGCACGATGGCGTGGGTGCGGTACTGCTCGTGGAACGCGCGCACCAGGGCGTACATCCCGACGTCGCCGCCGACGCCCACCACCAGCATCTCCGGCGCGGGGTTCTCCCCGCCGCCGCCTACGAGCCCCTTGTCCGCGGGGTTACCTCTCACGCCTCGGCCTCCGTGCGGTCGCCGGACCACTCGGTGTGGAACGTGCCCTCGCGGTCGACACGCTTGTAGGTGTGCGCCCCGAAGAAGTCGCGCTGCGCCTGCACCAGGGCGGCCGGCAGCCGCTCGGCGCGGACGCCGTCGTAGTACGCGAGCGAGGAGGAGAACGCCGGCGTCGGCACGCCGTTCTGGGCCGCCCCGGCCACGATGCGGCGCCACGCGGGCAGGCCGCTCGCGACGGCGTCGGTGAAGTACTGGTCGGCGAGCAGCAGGGGCAGGTCCTGGTCGCGCTCGTACGCCTCGGTTATCCGGTTCAGGAACCGGGCACGGATGATGCAGCCGCCGCGCCAGATGCGGGCCATGGCGCCGCGGTCGATGTCCCAGCCGTACTCCGTGGCGGCCGCCGCGATCTGGTCGAAGCCCTGCGAGTAGGCCACGACCTTGGAGGCGTACAACGCCTGGCGGACGTCCTCGATGAACGCGTCGCGGTCCTTGACCTCCCACTCCTGCGCGTGCGCGGGCAGCACCGCGCGCCCCGCCGCCCGCTGCGGCACGGAACCGGACAGCGCCCGGGCGAACGTCGCCTCCGCGATACCGGTGATGGGCACGCCGAGGTCCAGGCCGTTCTGCACCGTCCAGCGGCCGGTGCCCTTCTGCTCGGCCTGGTCCAGGACGATGTCGACGAACGCCTGGCCGGTCTCGGCGTCCACGTGCTGCAGGACGTCGGCGGTGATCTCGATGAGGAACGACTCCAGGTCGCCCGTGTTCCACTGCTCGAAGATCTCGCCGATCTCCGCGGCCGAGGCGCCCAGGCCCTGGCGCAGCAGGTCGTACGCCTCGGCGATGAGCTGCATGTCGGCGTACTCGATGCCGTTGTGCACCATCTTGACGAAGTGCCCGGCGCCGTCGGAGCCCACGTAGGTGCAGCAGGGCACGCCGTCCACCTTCGCGGAGATGTCCTCCAGGATGGGGCCGAGCGACTCGTACGACTCGGGCGTGCCGCCCGGCATGATGGACGGGCCGTTCAGCGCACCCTCCTCGCCGCCGGACACACCGGTGCCCACGAAGTGCAGGCCGTGCTCCTTGAGGGCGGCCTCGCGCCGGATCGTGTCCGGGAAGTGCGCGTTCCCGGCGTCGACCACGATGTCGCCCTCCTCCAGGAGGGGCACCAGCTCGTCGATGACGGCGTCGGTGGGACCGCCGGCCTTGACCATGACGACCACCTTGCGGGGCCGCTCCAGCGACGCGACGAAGTCCGCCATCGACTCGCTCGGGATGAACTCGCCGTCGCTGCCGTGCTCCGCGACCAGCGACTCGGTCTTGGCGTAGGAGCGGTTGTGGACCGCCACCGTGTAGCCGTGGCGTGCGAAGTTCCGCGCGAGGTTGCGACCCATCACCGCCAGCCCGGTGACGCCGATCTGTGCTGTGCCTGACACGTTCTTGCTCCTTCTGAAGTCGGAACGGGCCGGCACACGCGCAGCATGCCGTGACCCGCGGCCAGCCTAGTCGCGCCCGAGAACACAAGGCGACGCAGGTCACGATCCGGCGACAGCCGCGCGCCTCCACCTGGCGGCCTCGGCACGGACGTACGGTGAAGTGGTGACCAGCGGCCCGCCCACCGGCGTTCCCGTCGACTTCGCAGCAGCCCTCGCCGACCTGCGGCGCCAGGCCTTGCGCGCCGAGGTGCGCCTCACGGAGATCCCGGCCCCCCGCCGGGTCGCGCCGTTCAGCGTGGCCCTGGCGGGCGACGTCCTGGCCGGCGCGCCGCCGGGCCGGGCCGACCGCGACGCCGACGACGACCACGACCACGCCGAGGAGCCGCTGGCCACCGGCCGCTTCGTCGTCCTGCACGACCCGGCCGGCCAGGAGGCCTGGCACGGCACGTTCCGCGTGGTCACCCTGGTGCGCGCCACGCTGGAGCCGGAGATGGCGGCGGACCCCATGCTGGCCGACGTCGCCTGGTCCTGGGTGGGCGAGTGCCTCGAGTCCGCGGGCCTGGTCCCGGGTACCAGCACCGTGGCCGACGGCGGCACGGTCACCCGCGTGCTGTCCCAGAGCTACGGCGCCCTGGCCGGCACGCCCGACGCCGTGGACCTCGAGATCCGCGCGTCGTGGACGCCGCTCGACACGCATCTGGGCACCCACCTGCGGGCGTGGGCGGCGCTGCTCACGATGGCGGCCGGGGTGCCTCCGCTGCCCGAGGGCGTCGCTGCGCTCACCAGGCGGTTTACCGACCGCTCCAGGCAACGCCATACGGTAGGTCCATGACCACCACGGAGCGAGGAGTCCCTGCGGAGACATCGACGCCCGTGCCGGCACCCGTCACACCACTCACCGAGCCCGCCGACGGGCTGCCCGACGTCGTGGCGACCGAGGGTGCGTTCGCGCGTGTCGTCGAGGCGTTCGCGGCCGGCTCCGGGCCGGTCGCCGCCGACGCCGAACGCGCCTCCGGGTACCGGTACGGCCAGGCGACCTACCTGGTCCAGGTGCGGCGCGCGGGCGCGGGGACGGCGCTGATCGACCCGGTCGGCGTCCCGGACCTCTCCGCGCTGGGCGAGGCCGTCGGCGACGCCGAGTTCGTGCTGCACGCCGCCTCCCAGGACCTGCCCGGGTTCGCCGAGCACGGGCTGCGCCCCGCCCGGGTCTTCGACACCGAGCTCGCCGCACGCCTGCTCGGCATGGAACGGGTGGGCCTCGCCGCCGTCGTCGCCGAGGTGCTGGGCCTGGGGCTGGCGAAGGAGCACTCCGCGGTCGACTGGTCCACGCGCCCCCTGCCGGAGGACTGGCTGCGGTACGCCGCGCTCGACGTCGAGGTACTCGTGGACCTCCGCGACCGCCTCGCCGAGCGGCTCGAGGCCGCCGGCAAGACCGAGTGGGCGGCACAGGAGTTCGAGGCGGTCCGCACCGCCCCCCCGCCGGCGCCGCGCGTCGACCCGTGGCGGCGCACGTCCGGCATGCACGTGCTGCGCAACCCCCGCCAGGTCGCCGCCGTGCGGGCGTTGTGGTTCGCCCGCGACACCAGCGCCCAGGCCCGGGACATCTCGCCCGGCCGGGTGCTGCCCGACCGTGCCATCGTCGCAGCCGCCAAGGCCATGCCGAAGACCGCGGGGCAGCTCGTGACCCTGCCCGAGTTCGCGGGCAAGGGCACCAAGCGCCGGGCCGCCTACTGGCAGAAGGCCATCGACGAGGCGCGCGCCCTGCCTGACGTCGAGCTGCCGTCCGTGCGCGGCCCGCGCACGGACGGCCCGCCGCCCCCGCGCACCTGGGGCGATCGGGACCCCGTGGCGGCCCGGCGCCTCGTGGCGGCGCGCGAGCTCGTGACGGCGCTGTCGCAGGAGCTGAGCATCCCGGTGGAGAACCTGCTGCAGCCGGATGCGCTGCGCCGCCTGTGCTGGACGCCGCCGAGACCGGCCGACGCCGCGGCGATCACCGAGTTCCTGCGGGGCCGCGGGGCGCGCGAGTGGCAGGTCGGTCTCCTTGCCGCGGGCCTGGAACGGGCCTTCGCCGACGCGGCGCTCACCCCGGCACCTGCCCCAGCACCTGACCCGGCGCCCGACCAGGTGTGAACTCGCCCCGTCGGCCCCAGTAGAGTCGTCCCCATGCCAGCCCTGTCGGAGCCCATCACGCTCGCCGTCGACGTAGTCACCGAACCTTCGACCTGGGATCGCGAGGTTCTCGCCCTGGGCGGACACCCGCTCCAGCTGTGGGGATGGGGCGAGGTCAAGGCCGCCGGCAACTGGCGCGCGCACCGGCTGCGCGTGACGGAGGACGGCACCACGGTCGGCCTGGCCCAGCTGC
Source organism: Promicromonospora panici (assembly GCF_900608595.1). Classification (GTDB taxonomy): domain Bacteria; phylum Actinomycetota; class Actinomycetes; order Actinomycetales; family Cellulomonadaceae; genus Promicromonospora; species Promicromonospora panici. The sequence goes on from NZ_UWYY01000005.1 coordinate 26,367, forward strand.
TCGTGCGGCCGCTGCCGGCACAGTTCAAGGCCCTGTCGTACGTGCCGCGCGGCCCCGTCGTCGCGCACCACGACGGGGAGACGGCACAGGCGGTCTTCGGCGTCGGCGACACCGCGACCCGCAACGCCGTGACCAACACCGTCGTGGAGTGGGCGCGCGAGAACGTGGGCGGCGTCGGCATCACCATCGAACCCGACTGGCCCGCCGGCACGCAGCTCGACCTGGCCGGACGGCGGTACGCGCCGAACCAGATCATGATCCCGAGCACCCTGATCCTCGACCTCACCAAGTCCGGTGACGAGCTGATGGCGGACATGCGCAAGTCCACGCGGTACGAGATCCGCAAGGGCAGCCGCACGGGCCTCGACATCCGCCGGGTCACGGAGGAGAAGGAGGTGCTCCGGGTGCTCGACGTCTACAAGGAGACCGCCGAGCGCGCCGGGTTCGCCATCCACCACGACAAGTACTACCTGGACATCCACCGGGAGCTGGGCGACAAGTCGGTGCTGGTGGCCACGTACATCGACGACGCGCCCGCGTGCTTCGCGTGGTGCGTGAACTCGGCCAGCACCTCGTTCCTGCTGTACGGCGGCGGCAACGACGCCGGCCGCAAGGCGACCGCCACCGCGCCGACCTACTGGCGCACCATCGAGATCGCCCAGGAGCAGGGCCTCGTGCGGTATGACATGAACGGCCTGCTCAACGACGGCATCAGTGACTTCAAGAAGAGCTTCGCCAAGCACACGGACGAGCTCGTCGGCTCGATCGACGTCGCGTTCTCGCGCTGGTACAACACGTGGAACACGGCCTTGCCGACGGCGAAGAAGGTAGTCCGCAAGCTCCGCCGCCGCGGCTGACGCCGCCCCGCGCGCCCTCCGGGAGCCCGCGCCTGGCTGCGCCATTGTGTCCACGACCACGCCCCTTTGTGGGCACAATCACTCGGTCCAAGCCGACTGAGTGATTGTGCCCGCAGCCACGCGTCGTGGTGGGCACAATCCCTCAGCCGGCGCGGGTTTTCGCGCGCCCCCGCACTCGCGAGACCGCGTTTCATCAAGCCCCGAACTCGGTCTCATCTCGTGCGTGCTTTTTACCGGTACTCGCGGTAGCGTGTATCTCGATCCAGCGGCGTCGCGCATCGGACGTCGCCGTCCCAAGACCCCCAGGAGTTCTGCTGATGACCGCAGCCCCGGAAACACCGCGTGCCCGCCGTGCGGTACGCGACGTCGTGTTCGTCGACGGCGCCCGCACGCCCTTCGGCAAGGCCAAGCCCGACGGTCTCTACGCCGAGACGCGTGCCGACGACCTGATCGTGAAGGTGGTGCGCGAGCTGCTGCGGCGCCATCCTGAGCTGCCCCCGGAGCGGATCGACGAGGTGGCCATCGCCGCCACCACCCAGCAGGGCGACCAGGGGCTCACGCTCGGCCGCACGGTAGGCATGCTCGCCGGTCTCCCCCAGTCCGTGCCGGGCTACGCCATCGACCGGATGTGCGCCGGCGCCATGACGGCCGCAACCACCACCGCCGCGGGCATCGCCATGGGCGCCGCCGACGTCGTGATCGCCGGCGGCGTGGAGCACATGGGCCGCCACCCGATGGGCTTCGACGCCGACGTGAACCCCCGCTTCGTGGCCGAGAAGCTCGTGGACCCGCAGGCCCTGAACATGGGCGTCACCGCCGAGAACCTGCACGACAAGTTCCCGCACCTGACCAAGGAGCGCGCCGACCGGTTCGCCGTCGAGTCGCAGGCCAAGTACGCCAAGGCGCTGGCCAACGGCAACATCGACCCCGACCTGGTCCCGATCGCGATCCGATCCTCCGAGCAGGGCTGGGGCCTGGCGACCACCGACGAGCTGCCGCGACCCGAGACGACCTTCGAGTCCATCCAGGGCCTCAAGACGCCGTTCCGCCCGGGCGGCCGGGTCACCCCCGCGACGTCGTCCCCGCTGACCGACGGCGCCACGGGCGCCATCCTCGCCGCCGGCGACGTCGCCGCCGAGCTGGGCCTGCCCGCCCGGATGCGCATGGTGTCGTACGGCTTCGCCGGCGTGCCCCCGGAGATCATGGGCTACGGCCCGGTGCCCTCCACGGACAAGGCCCTGAAGACGGCCGGCCTGACGATCGACGACATCGGCCTCTTCGAGCTGAACGAGGCGTTCGCCGTGCAGGTGCTGTCGTTCCTGGACCACTACGGCATCGCCGACGACGACCCGCGCGTGAACCAGTACGGCGGCGCCATCGCCATGGGCCACCCGCTGGCCAGCTCCGGCGTGCGCCTGATGACCCAGCTAGCCCGGCAGTTCGAGCAGCACCCCGAGGTCCGCTACGGGCTCACCGCCATGTGCGTCGGCCTGGGCCAGGGCGGCAGCGTCATCTGGGAGAACCCCCACCACGCCGACTACTCCGGCCACACGGACGAGGAGAACTGACCCGTGCCCGACACCCCCACCCCCAGCGCCCCGACCGAGCGCGTCACCCACTCGCTCGTCCGTGACGTGCGGATGCCTGGCGACGCCGGGATCCTCGCACTGGTCACGCTCGACAACGGCCTGGACCACACCAAGCCGAACACGCTCGGGCCGGCCGGCATGGCCGAGCTGAAGGCGGCCCTGGAGGTCGTCCGCAGCCGCGCCGAGGCCGGCGAGATCGCCGCCGTCGGCGTGACCGGCAAGCCGTACTTCGTCGCCGCGGGCGCCGATCTCAAGCACATCACCTCGGTGCACGGCCACGACGACGCCGTCGAGCTGGGCCGCGCCGGCCACGCCGCGTACACGATCCTCGGCGATCTGCGTGCGGCCACCGGCGTGCCGACCTTCGCGTTCGTCAACGGCCTGGCCCTGGGCGGCGGCCTCGAGGTCGCCCTCAACTGCGACTACCGCACCGTGGCGTCCGACGCCGCGGCGCTCGGCCTGCCCGAGACCGGCATCGGCCTGGTCCCCGGCTGGGGCGGCGCGTACCTCGTACCGCGCCTGGTCGGCGTCGAGAAGGCCGTCGAGGTCATCCTCACCCGGCCCGCGGCGAACAAGCCGTACAAGCCCGCCGAGGCCCTCAAGATCGGGCTGGTCGACGAGCTGTTCGAGGCCGCCGACTTCCTGGAGCAGTCCATCATCTGGGCCGCCAAGGTGGTCACCGGAGAGATCGAGGTGCCCCGCCGCGAGCTCGACCCGCAGCCCGTGTGGGACGGCGTCGTCGCCGCCACGAAGGCGCAGCTCGACACCCTCGTCGGCGCGTCGCGCCCCGCGCCGCACCGCGCGCTGGAGCTCATCGCCGCAGCCCGGAACGCCACCAAGGCCGACGCGTTCGCCGCGGAGGACCAGGCGCTGGCGGACCTGATCATGTCCGACGAGATGCGCGCCAGCATCTACGCGTTCAACCTCGTCGGCGGCGGCAAGAAGCCCCAGGGTGCCCCGGACCCGAAGCTCGCGCACCCGGTCACCCGGGTCGGCGTCGTGGGCGCCGGTCTGATGGCCGCCCAGATGGCGTTCCTGTTCGCGCAGCGTCTCGGCGTCCCCGTCGTCATGCGCGACCTGGACCAGGAGCGCGTGGACAAGGGCCTGGACTTCGTCCGCGAGACCGCCGAGAAGCTGGCCGGCCGCGGCCGCCTGGCGCCCGACGCCGCCGCCCGCATCGTCGCGTCGGTGTCCGGCACCACCGAGATCGGCGAGTTCGCCTCGTGCGACTTCGTGATCGAGGCCGTCACGGAGGTCATGGGCCTCAAGAAGAAGGTGTTCGCCGAGCTGGAGGGCATCATCTCCCCCGAGGCGATCCTGGCGACCAACACGTCGGCGTTGTCCGTCAGCGAGATGGCGGCGGACCTGGCCCATCCCGAGCGGGTGGTCGGCATCCACTTCTTCAACCCGGTGGCCCAGATGCCGCTGGTCGAGGTGATCAACGCCGAGCACACGTCCGACGAGGCCCTCGCCACGGCGTTCGCGGTCACGAAGAAGCTCCGCAAGACGGCGATCATGTCGGCCGACCGCCCCGGGTTCATCGTGAACCGTCTGCTGCTGCTCGTCATGGGCCAGGTCGTGGACGCGATCGAGGGCGGGACGCCGGTCGAGGTCGCGGACCGGGCGCTCGCGCCCCTCGGCCTCCCGATGCCGATCTTCGAGCTGACCGACCTGGTGGGTCCCGCCGTGGCGCAGCACGTGCTCACCTCGCTGCGTGAGAACCTCGGCGACCGCATCCCGGCCTCGCGAGGCCTGGCCAAGATCGTCGAGGACGGCACCCGGGTGGTGCTGGACGCCCCGGCCAAGGGTCTGCCCAAGCCGGTCGACCCGGCGATCCAGGAGTACTTCGGCCCGGCCCGTCCTGGTGAGCCGGGCGTGCTCGACGCCGACGGCGTGCTCGACTCCGTACTCACGGCGCTGACCACCGAGATCGGCCTGATGCTGGACGAGGGCGTCGTGCCCGGCCCGCAGCAGATCGACCTCGCGATGATCCTCGGCGCCGGCTGGGGCTTCCACACCGGCGGCATCACGCCGTACCTGGACCGCACGGGCTACAGCGAGAAGGTCCTGGGCAGGCGGTTCCTGCCCGACGGCGTGGCGAACGTCCCCGCCTGATCGACCCCGGGCCCTCCGGCGACGAGCCCCGAGTTTGCGGGCTCGTTGTCGGAGGGCCCCGCTACGCTCTGCGAACATGACGGATGCCGTACCAGGCACGAACGCGCACTACATAGTCGTCGGTGACAATCCCCTCGCGTACCGCCTCACGCGCGCGCTCAGCACGCGGTTCCGGGGCACGGTGACCGTCGTGGTCGCGGACCGCTCCTCCCGGTACGCGCAGGACATGCTCGGCCTCAACCTCGACGACGACGGCAAGCCCAGGCGCGACGGCGACGGCAAGCTGCTCGAACTCGTCAGCCTGCTCGAAACCGAACGGGTCGACGAGGGGGCGCTCAAGGAGGCCGGCGCGGACCGCGCCGCGGCGGCCGCCCTCGTGAACCAGGACGACGGCGCGAACGTCGCCCTGGCGCTCCTGCTCCGCGAGACCTGGCCGGGGCTGCACGTGGTGGTCCGGATCTTCGACGAGTCGCTCGGCAGGCACCTGCAGCGCGACCATTGCACGGTGCTGTCGTCGTCAGCGTTCGCCGCGCCGGAGATCGTCGGCGCCGCCCTGCGCCGGCAGATCAGCCTGCCGGTTCGCGGCGGGCGGCGCCTGGTCGTCGTGTCCGACGAGGTCACGTCCCTGCACCCGCACATGGTGCTGTTCGCGACCGACCGGGACGGCGCGGTCACCGCGCTCCCCAGCGACAAGGAGATCGCGAACGGCCTCACCTCGAAACTCCTCCTGGCGGAAGCCGCCGAGGACGACGTGCTGCCGGAGGTCAAGGCAGACCTGGAGCCCGACGAGGACGAGGTGGACCCGCACCGCAGGCGCCGGGTCGGCGAATACTTGCGCACCCTCGCGATCACGTCCGGGCGGAACCTGCTGCTCGCCGCCGGCGTCCTCCTCGTGGTCGTGCTGATCGGGGCGGTGACGATGCAGCTCGCCACGGGCTCGTCCTTTGCCGGGGCGCTGTACGAGGCGGTGCTGCCCTCCCTGGCCGGGAGCGACCCCGATCACGACGCGAACCCCGTGGTCAAGGCCACCCAGGTGGTCCTGACGATCGTCAGCGTCGCCGTCATCCCGTGGGTCACCGGTGTGGTGGTCGACGGCGTGGTGCGCACCCAGCGCCTGCTCGACGCGGGCTCGCCGCGGCGCCCGATGGCCGACCACGTGGTCGTCGTCGGTCTCGGCGACCTCGGCACCCGCATCGTGCGCTCCCTCGACCGGCGCGGCGTACCGGTGGTCGCCGTCGACGTCGACGAGTCGGCGCGCGGTATCGCCGTCGCGCGGTCCCGGGACGTGCCCGTCGTGGTCGGTGACGCTCGCCGGGCAGCGACCCTGCACGCCGCGTACGTGGACACCGCCCAGGCGATAGTGGTCGTCACGAGCGGCGGGGCGATCACCATCGGCATCGGCTTCGCGGCACGCTCGATCCCCCGGTCCAAGGACGCCCCGCCGCTGCGGACCGTCCTGCGGGTGTTCGACAAGGATCTGTCGCGGCGCATCCGGCGCGAGATCCCCGACTCGGTGGGTCTCAGCTCCTCGTTCCTCGCCGCGCCGTCGTTCGCCGCCGCGATGATCGGCCAGGACGTCACGGCCACCGTCCCCTACCTTGACCGGGTGCTCGTGCTCGCCGAGGTGCTCATCATGGAGGGCAGCCAGATGGCCCGCATGCGCCCCGACGACGTCGACCTCGACGGTTCCGGGGAGCACGGCGGCGATGACGCCAAGAGCCGGCTTCTGGCGATCCGGACGAGGAGCCACCCCAGCGGTGGCGGCGGGGTCACCATCGAGCCGTCGGAGGGCCGGTATCTGAACGCGGGCGACACGGTGGTCGTCATCGCCACCACCGCCGGGCTGAGCCGGGTGCGCGAGATGGCCCGGCCGCCGCTGCGGATGTAGCCGGCGATCCGGCCGGGTCGCGCCGGCCGGATCGGACTGAACAACCAGCCCCGGATCGGCCCGTTCGCCGGTCCACCGGGCGCATAACGTCAGGCCCATGCAGAACGGTCTCAGCGTGCCCCAGGGCGCCGCGCTCACCCTCGGCGCCATGCTCGGCACCGGCGTCATCTCGCTCCCGGCCCTCGCCGCGGGCGTGGCCGGCCCGGCCTCTCTCGTGGCGTGGGCAGCGCTCGTCCTCCTGTCCATCCCGCTCGCCACGACGTTCGCGGCGCTCGGCGCGCGCCACCCCGACGGCGGCGGGGTGGCCACCTATGCGCGCCTCGCGTTCGGCGAGCGGGCGTCCACGATGGTCGGCTGGGCGTTCTACGCGACGATCTGCGTGGGAGCGCCCGCGGCGGCCGGCTTCGCGGGCGGCTACGTCGCGGACGCTACCGGTGGCGGGACCGATACCGCCCTGGTCACCACGGTCGCGATCATCGCGGTGTGCGCCGTGATGAACTGGTTCGACCTGCGGGTGTCCGGCACGGCGCAGCTCGTCATCGCCGGGACCGTCGCACTCCTGCTGGCGGTCTCGGTGGTGGTCGCGCTGCCGCACACCGAGCCCAGCTACCTCACGCCGTTCGCCCCGCACGGCTGGGGCGCGGTCGGTCCGGCCGCGGCGCTCCTGGTCTGGGCGTTCGCCGGGTGGGAGATCCTGGGCTCGCTGTCGGCCGAGTACCGCCGTCCGGCCAGGGACATCCCGCGGGCCACGGCGATCGCGGTGGCTTTGGTCGGGCTGCTGTACCTGGGCGTCGCGTTCGCCACGGTCGCGGCCCTCGGCGCTAGCCCCGGGCCGGCGCCGCTCTCGGACCTGCTCGTGCTCGGCTTCGGCGAGCGCGCCCGGCCGGTCACCACCGTGGTGGCGGTGCTGCTGACGGTCGGGGCGATCAACGTCTACTTCGCGGGCGGCAGCCGGATCGGCGCGGCCCTCGCCCGGGACGGCGGCCTCCCCGCCTGGCTGGGGGCCGCGCCGGGCCGCCCGCCGCGCCGCTCCCTCGCGCTCCTCGCGACGCTCGCTCTCGGTACGACGGCGGTGCTCGCCGCCCTGCACCTGTCCACCGACGCGATAGTTCCCATGGCGTCGGCGACGTTCTCCCTGCTCTACGTGGTGAGCGCGGCCGCGGCCCTGCGCCTCCTGCCGCGCTGGGGCGCCCCCTGGTGGTGCGCGGCCGTGTCGCTCGCGGCCGCGCTCGGCCTGCTGGTCATGACCGGGGCCAACATGACCGGCCCGGTGGCCGCCGCGCTGGGCGGGCTCGCCTGGGCGACCTGGCGGCGGCGGGCGCGGGTCGCGGCGGCCGCCACCACGGGCGCGCCGTCCACGACGGGCGCGCCCACGACAGGCGTCACGGCGCCAGCAGACGACCCAGCACCCGAATTCCTGGCCGGATCGAGCTCGTGACCGTGCCACCGATCCCGAGCACTATCCCGTCCCGGTGGGGACCCGTCGCGAAGGCAGCGAGGGACTCCAGGGCGACCGACCGTCGTCGGGCACGGGCCACGAGGGCCTGCGAACCGGCCGGGGCGTCCGCGGGCAAGTAGGCCGCCAGGTGCAGGCCCGCCGCGGACGGGACCGGCTCGACGGGCAGGTCGGCCAGCGCGTCCAGCAGGATCTCGTACCGCTCGGTGTAGCGGGCCGAGGCCTTGCGGACGTGCCGGGCGAGCAGGCCGTCGTCGATGAACCGCGCGAGCGCGGCCTGCACGTGCACCGCGCCGTGGCCGTCGGTGAGCTGCCGGGCCGCGAGCAGGGCCTCGCGCAGGGACGACGGCGCCACCAGGTACCCGACGCGCAGGCCGGGCAGCAGCGACTTCGAGAACGTGCCGACGTAGACCACACGACCGTCCCGGTCGAGCGCCTGCAGCGACTCCAGCGGACGGCGGACGCGGCGGAACTCGGAGTCGTAGTCGTCCTCGACCACCGCGGCCCCGTGCTTCGCGGCGTGCGCCAGCAGGGCCCGCCGGCGGGCGAGCGAGAGGGGCATCCCCAGGGGGAACTGGTGCGACGGCGTGGTGTAGACCAGACGGGCCTGGGCGGGGATCTGGTCGACGACCAGGCCCTCGGCGTCGACCGGCACCGGCACGACCCGCGCCCCGTGCAGCGCGAAGAGCTCGCGCGCCTCCGGGTAACCCGGATCCTCCATCGCGACGACGTCGCCCGGTTCGAGCAGCACGCGTGCCACCAGGTCGAGGGCCTGCTGGGCGCCCGTGGTGGCGATGACGTCGTCGGGCCCGGCCTGGACGCCGCGGGAGCCCGACACGTAGCGGGCGACGGCCTCGCGGAAGCCGGGCAGGCCCGCCGGGCTCCCGTACGAGCCGGCAGCGGGACCGCCCGCGCGCGACTCGGCGGCCAGCAGCCGGCGCCACGTGTCGAAGGGGAAGAGGCTCGCGTCGGGGATGCCGACCCGGAAGTCGTGGGCCGGAACCGGTGCGTCGCCGCTGGTGCGATGCGCGCTCCAGCGCCAGCCCGCACGCGGGCGCAGGGCTCCCGGTTTCCGGTGCCGCACGGGCGGCACGTCGCGCGCCGCCGCGGTGGCGAACGTCCCGGCGCCGGTCCGGGTCTCCAGGAACCCCTCGGCGGCGAGCCGTTCGTACGCGGTGGCGACGCTCGCGCGCGAGACACCGAGGTCGCGGGCGAGGTCGCGTGTCGAGGGCAGCCGCTCCCCCGCCGGGACCCGCCCCGTCGTCAGGGCGGTGTGCAGGGCACGATAGATGGCGTCGGTGCGGCCGGTGCGCTGGCTGAGATCGACGGCGAGATCCACCCGCCGATCATCGCGCATTCCTTCGTACCGCCGAATTCGGTTCCCTCGGCGGTGCGGGAGCGGGTTGAATGTCCTACCGACATGACTACGTACTACACGTCCGACCTGCATTTCGGACACCTGAACATCATCCGCTTCTGCGATCGCCCGTTCCCCGGCGTCTCCGCGATGAACTCCCGGCTCGTCCAGCTCTGGAACGAGACGGTGACCGACGACGACACCGTGTGGGTGCTGGGCGACGTCGCCCTCGGCGCCCTCGACGAGTCCCTCGCGCACATCGGGCGGCTCGCGGGGCACAAGATCCTGGTTCCCGGCAACCACGACCGCTGCTGGGAGGGCGACCGCGCTCTGCGCAAGGGGGACGCGGAGGCCCGCGAGCGGCGTCGGGCGGCCGCGCGAGAGCGCTACCTGGGCGCGGGCTTCGCCGAGATCCATGACCGCCCGGAGCGCGTGGTCCTCGGCGACCAGGAGGTCGACCTGTCGCACTTCCCGTACGAGGGCGACTCGCACGGCGCGGACCGGTTCGTCGAGTACCGTCCCGTGGACCGCGGCGGCTGGGTGGTGCACGGCCACGTGCACGACACGTGGCGTCAGCGCGGGCGGCAGATCAACGTCGGCGTCGACGTCTGGGGCGGCCGGCCGGTACCCGCCGAGACGATCGCCGGGCTGATCGGCGACGGCCCTCGCGAGCTGGAGCCGATGCGCTGGTCCTGACATGACAAGAGCGCACGTTCTGCGGTGATGAACGTGCGCTCAGGCGTCAGGGTGCGTGGCATCGAAGGTGCTCGATGCGCACGCACTGCGTCAGCGGAAGCGCCAGGGCGCCCGCCGCGCGAGGGTCATGCGGATACGAGGGACTCCGAGTCGCGGTGCTCACGGTCCGACTTGTAGGACTCGATCTCCGCGGCGCTGAACATGAGGTCCGTGCCGACCATGTGGTAGTCGATCTCACCTGCCTCGAGAAGGTCGATGACGTGCAGCTTCGACACTCCCAGCAGACGCGCGGCCTCGAGCGCGGTCAGGTCCTGGTCTGGTCCGGTGCCTTCTGCTTCCAATGTGATTTCGTTCACACGACCAGTCTTGCGCCTTCAGGTGGTCTGAGTCCAGTCGAATCGGTGCGAGTTTCGATATCCGACGGTGTTTCTTTTCTTCATGACGCCCATTCCCCCTGCAAACCGACTCCACATGGCCCGCATGGACAAATCAGTCAATGGAATTCCACTGGCGGAATTCATGGCCTTCCTTTGCCAGCAACGAAGGTGCCGTGGACCCCCCTGACAAACCTTCGGTAAGGAACTTTCACCCCGCTCGGCAGAAAGTCGTCGGACGAGCGTCGAACCCTCCCACTTGTGTGGATCCCGTGCCTTCCTTGTAGCCGTCAGCCACCCCGGAAGGGCCGTCGCGGCTCCAGCGACTCCTGAACGCCCAGGTGGGAGGGCAGTCGTTCCGGCAGAGGCAGGTGCCGACACGTCGTTTGCACCGCGCCCCCGAGTATCGAATTGCCGCGGCGGGCTTGCCTTTCGCCGATGGCGCACGGCAAGATCCCTTATATCTCGCTCAGAACAATGGGGCTTATCCAGAGCGTGTTTTCCGGACAGCTCTGTGACCTTGCCCCGTCCTGACGACGGGACCTCTGCACGAAGTACGGTCAGGAGCAGCCATGCCGGTCGAGCCGATTCGACGAACCAGCCACGACCGGGAGGTCTCACAGACCGCCGAGGCGGTCTACGGCAGCCAGGTGGCGCACTACCAGGCGCGTGCGGCACAGCGCCTCGCCGGCAACGACGTGTGGCTCTGGCCGAGGATCGAGAAGATCCGCAGGCGTTCGAGAGCACGTGCGCTGGACGTCGGGTGCGGTATCGGGACCAACTCCTTCTACCTCGCCAAGCACGGATACAGCGTGACCGGCGTCGACATCAGCCACCAGATGATCAGCGCTGCCCGCACGGTGGCGGCGACGCACATCGGCCTCGACAACCAGCCGCAGTTCATCTGCGTCGACTTCTGCGACTGGTGCCCCGACGATCCGGAGTTCGACCTCGTCGTCGCCACCGCGTTCGTCCACCTGTTCCCCGCCCCGCTGGACCGGGCAGTGGCCGACGGGATCCTCTCCCACGTCGCCCCGCACGGCACGGCGATCATGTCGACGACCGTCGAGACGGCGCACTCCCAGGGCCTGCGTCACAAGAACGACAGCGAGCACCCCGCACCCGGGCGGCCGCTCAGCGACGAGCGGTGGCGGAACCACTACACCAGAGAGACCTTCCGCAACCTCATCGAGCACTCGGTCATGAACCACCCCGGAACGTGGGCCTTCGACGAGCACGTCACAGCGGATCCTGGACGACCCCAGCAGTTCTGGTCCGACATCGTGGTCACCCGGACGGCCTGACGAGGCGCCCGACGACGGCGAGTCGTCAGGACCGAAGGTTCGGCTGCAGCCCCCGGTAGAGAGCCGTGCGCAACTCGACCGCGTAAGGCTCCAGTGCGGGCATCCCGAGCTGGGCGGCCAGGGAGATCTCCGGCTCCACGTCGTACGGGACTCGGACGATCTGCAGGCCGAAGGGCGCCGGTCCCGGTTCGTCGGTGATGCCCTCCAGCACCACGTAGCTGGGGACCGGCTCGTCCAGGGGGTTGCCGACGCTGCCGACGTTGAACAACGTCCGGCCGCCTTCCACCTCCACGAAAGCCGCGTGGATGTCGCCATAGCCGACGACGGACGGCGCGGGCCCGTGCCCAGTCATCGGCGTGTTCAAGAACATCCCCTCGAACTCGTCGGCTGTGTGCCCCGCCCGCACGCGCACGTGCGGGCTGACCGCCGACGCGTGAAACAACCGGACGTTCCGCCCGCTGATCAGCAGGTCATGGCTCAGCGGCAGACCCGTCAGCCAGTCGCGCTGGTCCTCGCGCAGTTCGTCGCGCCACCAGACCATCTCCGGTGACGTCTCGTCGGTCCAGGTCGGCAGGTGGTCATCCCAGTTCCCTCGGATGTTGACGTCGCACACCTTCGCGCACCGGTCCACCACCTCGCTGCCGCGCGGACCCTTGCCGACGAAGTCGCCGAGATTCACGATCCGGTCGATTCCACGCGCCTCGACGTCGGCGAGCACAGCGTCGAGCGCGGTCAGGTTTCCGTGGACATCACTGATCAGGGCGATCCGCTCCAGGGGCATCACTGGATCGTGCCACAGTCGTCGCCCCGTGACTGCTGTAGTGCGGCTTCGATCTCACCTGCCCTCCTCGGCGCGGTGGCCCTCCTCGGCGAGCCGGTACCCGAGCAGCCGGTCCAGCTCGCGCAGGATGTGCGACACGTACGGCCGGTTGTCCCGCGGACCGTCGAACCCGGACGCAACGAGGCGGATCCAGGCGGGGCGCCGCCGGAACACGTGGAACTCCATGTAGCCCTTCGGCTGGTCCGACCACGGGTCGGCGATCGTCGCGCTGTGCTGCACCCAAGCCCGATAGGTGTGCAGACGAACTTCGCCCGCCACGCCGTCCTCCACCAGCCGCGCGGCGAGCGAGCGAATGATCTCGTGTGCCCTCTCCACGCGCGTCACGAACGCGTACTCGTCGTAGAAGTCGTTCATCAGGCCGCGCACCCTCCGCTGCGCCCGCAGCCACTGCGGATCCACCATCACGAAGTCGACCCGTACGCCACGGCCGACCACCTCGATGACGTGCTCGACGTCCTTGGTGACACTCGTCAGCCCGACCCCGAAACACACCACCCGCTCGCGGGCGGAGCTCCACAGCTCGTGAACGTCCGCCTCGCGGCTGTAGTCGCCGCCCACCGCCTCGATGCCGCGCATCCGCCGCTTCTCCTCCTGCAGACGGCGGGAGGACTCGATCAGCTCGCGGTAGACCCACAGCGGGGCCACGACGAGAACGACGCCGGTCATGCAGTAGACGATGATTTCCGCCGCACGCTCCGGGACGACGTCGGGCACGAAGGTCAGGGCGAGGTTGGACGCCACGCCCAGGGCGACCACGATCAGCCCGCTCCGGGCCCACCTGCCGTCGCCCCTCACGGCGCGCGTCCCGGTACCGGATGCCCCACGGCAAGCGCGAGCGAATGCAGCACGTGCTTCAGGATCGGTGGGTTCAGTTCGTCGTCGCCGTCGTACTGTTGCAGACCGATGCCGAGCCGCTCGATGGACTTCCGGTACAGGTGGAACTCCACGTATCCAGAGGCCTCCGGCGTCCCCGGGTCCCGGATCGAGCCGCTGTACTGGACCGTGGTCCGGTACGTATGAATGCGCAGTGTGCCGCGCCCCGCGGCATCGATCTGGCGGGCGAGTCGCTCAAGCCGCTCGTGCGCCTGCAGCACCTGCCCGAGGAAGGCCACGTCCCGGCTGTAGTACCCATCGATGGTCGAGGCGATCGCAGGGTTGTCCACGAGCCACTCCGGATCGACCTTGATCACATCGACGTCCACGCCGCGGTTGACCATCGCCCAGATCAGGCCGGGGTCGCGCGCCACACTCGTCATGCCGAACCCGAAGACGACGACCTGACGCCTCGCCGCCCTCCAGATGTCGAGCGACGCGTTCCGGTGCTCACGATCCGCACTCACCCATTCGATGCCCCGGAACTGGCGCAGCTCACTCAGCAGCCGCACCCGTTCCAGCTCGACCGCTCGCTCCACGCGCCGACGGCCGGCGATGGTCCGCTCGAACACGTAGACGACGGCGATGACGACGGTCACGACGGCCGTGCACCAGACGATCGGGACGGTCACCCTCGCCGGCACCAGATCAGGGATGGAGGAAAGAGCCAGGTTCGACATCGCGCCGAGCGTAACGACCAGGAGACTTCCGCGTGCCCAACCCTGCATGTGGACCACCCCAGGCGTCTCCGCGAATGCACATAACCCGGCCCTAGAGCCGCCAGGCTAGAGCAATAAATTGGCAAAGTCTAGCCATTTTCGGACAAGGCATTCGGGGACGAGTCCCGATCGGGTTCCTCACGCACCCAGCACCCCGCCCAGCTCCTGCGCCTCGGACCGCGCCCGCTGCGCCTCGTCGAACCGCTCCTGGTCGTGCAGCGCGAGCGCCAGTGTCCGCAGCGCCTCCGCCAGCCGCGGCCGGTACCGCGCGGCGTTCTCCGCGGCCAGCTCCCGCAGCAGCACGACGGCCTCGCTCGCGGGTGCCACCGCCTCGTCGCCGAGCCTGAGGCCGGCGAAGATCGAGCTCACGTTGGTCAGCGACTGCGCGAGCCGCGGACGGTAGCGGTCCGGGTCGGCGCCGACCAGCTCGCGCCAGGTCCGGGTCGCCTCGCGCTCCACGTCGAGTGCGTCCTGCGGCCGGTCCAGCCGGGAGTAGGTGACGCCGACGGCGGACAGCGCGTCGGCCAGCTCCGGCACGTACCGTCCGGGGCTGTCGGCCGCGAGCCGGCGCTGCACCTCGACGGCCTCCTGCTGCAGCTCGAGGCCCTCCGCGTGACGGCCCTGGTCGGAGAGCCGCGTACCGAGCGCCTGGAGCGAGTAGGCGAGGTCCGGCAGGTACCGCCCGGGATTCTCCTCGGCGGTCCGACGCCGGATCCCGACGGCCTCCTCGAGATACGGCACGGCTTCCTCACCGCGCCCCTGGTCCGTGAGCGCGGTGCCCATGACCTGCAGCGAGTCCCCGAGGCCGGACAGGTGCTCGTCCGGTTCCGCGGCGGCCAGACCGCGCCGGATCGCCAGCGACTCCGCGGCCGGCTCCAGCGCCTCCTTCGGCCTGCCGAGCTCCAGCAGCCGCCGCGCCACGTTCATCAGGGACAGGGCCAGCGCCCAGGTGAACCGTTCCGGGTTCGCGCCGGCGAGCTGCCGCCAGAGCCCTGCCGCCTCGCGGCTCGGCCCGAGCGCGGCCAACGGCTTGCCCAGCTCCGCGAACGTCACGGCCAGGTTCGACACCGCCATGGTCAGGTCGCGCGTGACGGTGCCCGGGTGGTCGTCCGTGACGAGCCGGAGCAGGTCCACCGCCTCCTCCTCGCAGCGCAGCGCCTCCTCCGGGCGCCCCTGGTCGGAGCAGGTGGCGCCCAGGTTCACGAGCAGCGCGGCCAGCCGCGGCCGGAACCGGTGCGGGTCCGCCGTGGCCAGCTCGCGGAACAGGGTGACGGCCCCGCGCTGGTACCGCTCGGCATCGGCGGCGCGGCCGACCTCCCCGAGCGCCACCCCGGCGTCGCGCAGCGCCTCGGCGCGTCTCGCCGGATCGCCGTCCGGGTCGCCGTCCGGGACCGCCGCCAGCGTGCGGAGGGTGAGCTCGGCGCGGAGCTCGCCCAGCGCCAGCGACGGGTGCGGGAGCGCCCCCGAGACCGCGCGCAGCGTGTCGTGGTCCTCGGGCAGCGCGGCCAGCACCGCGCCGAGCTGGTCCAGCGCGGGGCTCTGGTCCTCGGACCGCCCGTCGAGCCGGTCCACGACGATGACGGCCATGCGCAGCGCCGCCCTCCGGGACGACGCCGCGCTCGCCCCCGCCAGGCACGCCCCGAGCAGCTCCGGGGTGTCCGTGAGCTCGGCCAGCAGGTGGGGGTCCACCAGCCGGCCGGGCAGCGTCCGGTGCGGGTCCAGGTCGACCAGCCAGCGGCCGACGGCGGCCTCCGCGCCCGGCCGCACGCCGGGCACGACCGCGGCGACGCGGCGCACGAGGTTCTCCGCGGCGTCGGGGGTGCGCACGCCGGTCAGGGTCGCCGCGGCCACCAGGCCGTCCATCCCCTCGGGCGCGAGTGCCGCCTCGCCGAGCAGGCCCGCCTCCTCCGCCGAGCGGAACCAGCTCCAGCGCTCGTGCTCGAGCAGCTCGTCCATGGCGTCGGACACGTCCACGGGCAGCATGCCCCGCGGCCGCCGCGCCTGCACGCGCATGACGGCGCAGAGGGCCGCCGCCTGCAGGTCGAGCATCGGGGCACCGCCGCCCGGCACCGAGGCGACGGCGACCCGGGGCGCCGCGACGCCGAGGGCCCGCGCGTACGGCTCCACGAACGCCGTCACGAGGCGCGCGTCCACCTGGCCCGGGAACACCGCCCCGCCGAGGTCGTCCGCGGACCGGGCCGGTTCGAGCAGCGCGCGTACCGCCAGGTCGGTCGTCGTGAGCCGGTCGAACCACTGGCCCGTGCCGCGGGCGACCAGCAGGATGCGGAGCGCGCCGTTCCGGCCCCGGGCGGCGGCGCGCAGGAGGTCCGCGAGCGCCGGGCCGCGCGTGTCCGCGCCGTCGACGACGAGGACGGCGGGGGCGCCGTCGGGGATGGCGGCGAGGGCCGCGGGCTCGGCGCCGTCGGGCACGTCGAGGCAGGTCCAGCCGGCGTGCGCCATCTCGTGCGCCGTCTCGCGGGCGAGGCGGGTCTTTCCGACGCCGCGCGGGCCGCTGATCAGCCTGGCCGCCACCGGTTCGGGGCCGCCGCACCAGTCGAGGAGGGAGGCCAGCTCGGCGGTCCGTCCGAGGAACGGCACCGTGCGTCGGGCCGGTGCGAGCAGCCGCCCGGGCGACACGGCGTGGGTGACCGCCGCACGGGTGTGTGACGTCGTCAGAGGCACGACGTCAGTGAACCGCAATCCTGCTCTAACCGGTTATCACACCCATATGGGTTTGCCGAGGGTCATTTCATGGTGCGCTGCGCAGGCGCTCCTGCTCCTCGGCGAGGATCGTGCGGGACAGGGAGGTCTCGGACGGCGCGGCGACGTCCACGGCCGAGGGCGAGGCGTCGGTGATCTCGGACTGCCGGGCGAACTCCTCGAAGAGGGCCGACTTGGAGCCGAGGATCTCCATCATCCGCTGGTCCACGGAGCGTTCGACCAGGAGCCTGTGCACCTGGACGGTGCGGGTCTGGCCCATGCGGTGCGCCCGCGCGACGGCCTGCGCCTCGATGGTGGGCTTGACCTGCGGTTCGCAGAAGATGACGACGCTCGCTGCCTGTACGTTCAGGCCGACTCCGCCGGCGGTGATCTGGCTGACCAGCACGGACGGCCCGCCGGGGTCGGACAGCGCGTCCACCATGGTCTGCCGCTCGGCCACGGGCACGGATCCGGTCAGGGGGCCGACGGCGAGGTCGCCGAGCAGGTCCATGACCTGCTCGAGGACCGACAGGAAGTAGGAGAAGACGATGACGCGGCGGCCGCCGTCGACGGCCTCGGTGACGAGCTCGCGCAGGCGCACGAGCTTGGCGGACTCGTCGGCGTCGGAGACCGCGAACGCCGCCCGGCGCATGGCCATGAAATTCCCGGCGAGCACGGCGGCGCGGTAGGCGGCGCCGTCGACGGGGCCGAACTGTTCCCACTCCTCGACCTGCACCATCTCGGGCAGCTCGGTGAGCACGTCCTCCTGGTTGCGGCGCAGATAGGCGGGCGCGACGATCCGGCGGAAGGCCTTGGCTCCGGACAGGCCCGCGTTGGGGTCGAGCTGCCCGGCGACCTCGGGCTGCAGGTAGCCCACCATGTTCTTGAACTCGGCGACCTTGTTCTCCATCGGGGTGCCGGACAGGAACAGGACGCGGTCGGCCCGGTCGGCCCAGCGGCGTACCTCGCGGCCGCGGATGGTCTCGGGGTTCTTGACGTAGTGCGCCTCGTCCACGACCAGGAGCGCGGGCCGCAGATCGTAGGGCAGGTCGAGCCGGCCCAGCACCTCGAACGTGGTGATCGCGACGCCGCCGCCGTCCAGCCAGGCCGCTGCCGCCTTCTCGCGGTCGTTTCCGTGCAGCACGACGGCGCTCAGGTCGGAGTGCTGCTCGATCTCGCGCTTCCAGTTGGTGACGACGCTCGCCGGGCACACCACCAGCACGTGCGTGCCGCCGGTCGCCACGAGGTGCGCGGCCACCGCTATGGACTGCATGGTCTTGCCGAGGCCCATCTCGTCGCCGAGGATGGTGCGCCGCTGCACCAGCGCGTACTTGGCGCCGAACTGCTGGTAGCCGCGCAGGTTGGCGCGCAGCAGGGTGCGGTCGAGAGGCTGCGCCTCGACCCGCCGCACGACGTCGGCGGGCAGGCCGCCCTCGGCGGCCTCGTGGTCGTCGCCCAGGTCCACGACCTGCGACAGCAGGCCGTAGTACTCGGCGGACCGGGCCTCGAAGTCGGCCCACACCTCGGCCCCCTCCGGCGGCTGCCCGACGGCGGCGCGCACCGCTCGCGCGTCGTCGGTCAGGCGGGCGGCGGCCACCTGGTCCGCGAGCGCTGAGACCGCCCGGAAGGCGCCGGTCTTGCGGTCGGCGGGGGCCACGAGCCGCCGCCAGACGCTGGTCGCGAGCCGCGCCGGTTCCAGGTGCCCCGGGACGACGGCGGTCACGCGGCGCGCCTCGTCGAGGTGCCGGTGCCGCGCGTCGGTGGCCAGCCCGAAGGCGTACAGGGACTGGACGAGCACCGTGGCGTACGGGTCGTCGGGGTCGACGTCGACGCGGAACCGCAGCTCGGCGTCGACGTCGGCGGCGAGCTCGCGGGCCGCGGAGGTGGCGAGCTTCGCCGTCCCAGCGCCGATCCCCGCCTCGACGAGGCGCTCGGTGCCCGCGACGAGCACCTGGGTGACGGTCCTGAACCCGGCCTTCTCCAGGACGGCGACGCGCAGCTTCTTGCGGCGGGCCTCCAGGGCAGGGACGCCGACCGTGCGCAGCTCGGCGTGGACCCGCACCTCCCGGGTGGCCGTGTAGGCATCGCGGACCCGCTCGCGCAGGGCGGAGTCGGTGTGGGTGAGCACCAGGGCGTCGTCGAGCAGTGCCTGGGCCTGCTCCACGACGCGGCGCGCCGCGCGGGCCTTCCACGTCCGGGGCGCGGCCGGGGCTTCTGCTGGGCTGGGGAGGGTCGTCTGCTCGGTCATGGCGCTGCGAGCGTACCCGGATGGTCTGACATGCCCCGTTCGCCCCGTACCTGCCGATGCACTGGTCGCGGACGGCTGGCCCGGCTTATGTTGAGGCCATGACCGAGCAGCTGAGCGACCGGCCGAGCAGGTTCGGCGGAATCCCCGTCACCACCGTCGAGGAGCTCCGCGAGATCATTCCACCGCCCCTCGGCCCGGCGGCGGACAAGGTGCGCGACGCGCTGCACGACCTCGACCGGCAGTGGCTCGAGGCCTCGCCGCTGTGCCTGGTCGCGACGTCGGACGCGGCGGGCAACCTCGACATCTCCCCCAAGGGCGACCCCGCGGGCTCCCTGGTGCGCGTCCTGGACGAGCGCACCATCGCCATCCCGGAGCGCCCGGGCAACCGCCGCACCGACGGCTTCCTCAACGTGCTGGCCAACCCGCACGTGGGTCTCATCTTCGTGATCCCGGGGCGCGGCGACACGCTGCGGGTGAACGGGTCGGCCCGGATCGTGCGCGACGCCCCGTACCTCGCCGAGCTCCAGGTGCGCCGCAACCTGCCGGTGCTCGCGCTGGAGGTCGACGTCGAGGAGGTGTTCCACCACTGCTCCAAGGCGTTCCTGCGCTCCAAGGCCTGGGATCCCGCCACCTGGGACCTGGAGTCGGTGCCTCGCCGCGCTGTCATCGCGCACACGCTGGAGCGGCCAGAGCAGAGCCTCGCGGAGGTCGAGGCGCACTACGGACCGAAGTACGCCGAGACGATCTACGGCTGACGGGCGGCTCGCGCCGGGGTGAATTGCGCGGGCTTTCCTTGGCAACCCCGCGGCGCGCGGCGCACGATGCGTCCATGACCACACCTGCCCCCCAACCGGGCCCGTACGCGACCGGACCCACACCGCCGCTGCCCGCCATGGGTGGGTCGCAGGCGTACCCGCCCCCGTACCAGCCGGCACCCCGGCCGCGGAAGACGGGCCCCAAGATCCTGACGTTCAGCGGACTCGCCGTCCTGGTGGCAGGTGTGGTCGCGGGCGTAGTGGGCGTCGCGGGGGCGGCCGGAGGTATCGCCGACCTGCTCCCCACGGATCTCGTCACCACCGAGGGCACCGCCGGTAGCGACGCTCTCGCCCTCGGGCCGTCGACCGAGCCCCTGGTCTTCGACGTCCAGGGCGAAGGCGCGTACGTCGTCTACGAGGTCTCGCAGGGTGAGTCGGCCAGGCTGCCGATCTCGGCGGTGACCGCCGAGGGACCGAGCGGCCCGCTGAGCATCACGCCGCCGGATCAGGTCGGCATGCTGCCGACCAACGGCTGGTCGGTGTTCCCCGTCGGGGTGCTCGTCCCCGCTGAGACCGGCTCGCACACGCTTCTCGTCGACGAGAGCGTGGCGGCCGACGACGTCGGCCTCGCCGTGGGCGGACCCCTCAACGCGGACAGCGTCGCGGGGATCGGCGGCAGCGGGATCGTCCTCCTGATCGGGTTCCTGGTCGGCGGCCTGGGCTTCCTGCTGCTCATCGCCGGCATCATCTGGTGGGCCGTCGCCAAGAAGTAACGGGAGCGCCTGGCCGTCAGGCACGCCCCGACGCCAGGCGCCGCATCAGCCCCGTACCGCCTCGTCCATCTTCAGCATCGCGCGGACCGGCGCCACGCCCTCCAGCGTGACGTCCAGGCGGTGCGCCTCGGGGCGCGCGGCCCAGGCCTCGCGGGTCATGCGGTACCGGTTCTCGGTGGCGACCTCGCCCTGCCGCTCCTGCAGGACGACGCCGTTCGGCGCGTAGCCGAGCGAACGCGTCACGCCGTTCGACTCGGGGTTGTCGTCGAACGCCTCCGTCTTCGCGTCGGCGGCGCCGAACCCCTCGAACAGCAGGTGCAGCGCCATCAGCCGCATCCGCTTGCCGATGCCCTTCCCGTGGTGCGCCAGGCCGAGCCAGGAGCCGGTCCCCGCGGAACGCGTCACCGGGAAGTCCGTGGCCCCCACGCTCTGCGCGCCGATCGGCTCACCGTCGCGGAACACCCCGAGCTCCAGCGCCCAGGCATCGGGCGACACCTTGCCGCGGGACGCCCAGTGATACTGCAACAGGCCGCGACGCACGTCGTCGGGCTCCCCGACGTTCCACGGGACCAGGAACGGACGCCGCTCGGGCGGGTGGATACCGGCCACGGCGACGTCGGCCAGGCGGGTCAGCTCCGCGTCGTCGGGCAGGCGCAGCTCGAGGTCGCTGCAGGTGACCCGGAGGCCGAACGGCGGGAACGCGGTAGCGAGGTCCATGCGCAGAAACGTCCCAGACGCCGTCCGGCCGGAGCAACCGGAATTCCTGGCCGCCACCGACGGCGACGAACACCCTGAGCGAAGCTTCCCGGTCGCCGACGACCGGGCCGGGGCCCGGGAGCGGGCACAACACCCGGACGAGAGGTGCCAGGTGCGGTGAAGTTCGTTCGCGTGTGCGATGGGTGATTCGGCTCAGCCGAACGATTCAGACAGGCCGTACCAGACAAGGCCCAGGCGACCGAAATTAACCGCACCTGGCACCCTTCACCTGGGTGTAGTTGTTCCCGGGCGAGCGACAAGCCGGGCATCTGAGCGACTGATGCGCAGCGACCGATGCGCAGCAGGACCTCCAGCCCTGTGGACAGCCGCGGACGACGACTCGCCGCAGGCGCCAGGCTAGGCCCATGGCACGCACCAACTACGACCCGCTCGACCGCGACCCGATCTTCGACGGCACGCTCGACCCGGACATCGACGACGACGCCGAGGCCCGTCCGGCCGTCCGCCCCCGGCCTGCACCCACTCTGAACCGCGACGGGCTCGCCTGCCTGTGCGCCGCGGCGATCCGGTTCGAGGCCGCTCGGCGGGGTCTGAGCCAGATGCAGATAGCGGCCGAGGTCGGGCTCTCCCGCGCGGCGGTCTCCGACCGGTTCCGCGGCCGGACCGCGTGGACCCTGGACCAGGTCGGCGTCATCGCCCAGCTCTTCGGCTGCGATCCTGCCGTCCTCGTGAACGAGCCGCGCAAGCCGGTGCGCGACGTCACGGGCAACTACTGGTGAGCACCGCGACCTCGGCGGCGGCGGCCGCAACGTCGGGAGCGGGCTCCGTTCAGCCCAGCGTCGCGTCCGCTGCCCGCAGCGCGACGGCCCCGAGGTCGCCGTCCGCCTCCGCGGCCCAGGCGCGCTGGCGCGACGCGCCGTCGCCCCCGGCCCAGAGCTCACCCAGCAGCTCGGTCACGACGTCGAGCTCGCCGGCGTCCACCAGGGCCTCGCGAACGTGGCCGATCAGAGCTCCGACGACGTCGTGCGCCGGAGCGGGCCGCCAGGTCCGGGGATCGAGGAGGGCTCCGGAGAGGCCCGAGCGCCCCGCCCGCCATAGCGCCACGCGCAGGATCTCGACCGGCACGTCGGGCGCCGGGGAGTCCGCCGCCCGTGCGGCCGTCTCCACGAGGCCGCGCGCCAGCGCCGCCAGGAGCGTCGCCGTGTCCGCGGAGAGGCACACGTCGGCCACCCGGATCTCCACCGTCGGATACCGCGCCGACAGGCGGGCGTCGAAGTAGACCATCCCCTCGTCCAGGATCGTCTCGCTCGCGATCAGCCGCTCGACCGCCTCGTGGTACGCCTCGGGGGTGCCGAAGCGCCGTGTCGGGCCCGCAGTGTGCCAGCGGGACCAGACCTGGGACCGGAAGCTCGCGTACTCGGAGTCGACGCCCATCCAGTACGGCGAGTTCGCGGACAGGGCCAGCAGCGGCGCGAGCCAGGGTCCTATGCGGTCCAGCACGGCGACGCCCTCGGCGTCGTCCGCCACCGCGACGTGCACGTGGCAGCCGCTCGTGAGCTGCTCGCGGGCGGTCAGCCCGAACTCCGCACGGGCCAGGAGGTACCGGAGCTTCGCGACCGTGGTCCCGGCGATCGCCAAGGGCGAGGTGCCCACCGCGACGATGCGCGCGTCGTGCCGGTCGGCCGCCGCCTGTGCGCCCGCACGCCCCTCGCGGATCGCCGCGGCGATGTCCTCGAGCGTCGAGCGCGGCGGCGACGCCGTCTCGATCTGCTCCTCCATGAGCTCGTACTCGAGCGGGCCGTCGGCCGGCTCGGCGCTGCCGAGCATGTCCTTGGCGCGCGCGATCGGTGCCCCGTCGGGCCCGACCAGCATCAGCTCTTCCTCGACGCCGACGGTCCGCAGCGCCCCGCCGCCCGTAGCCGTGCCAGTCACCATGGCAGTCTCACACGCTTCCCGGAGGGCCGCCGATCACAGCAGCGCGAGCGCCGCCAGTGCATCGCGCGTCGCGTCGGCGGCGGTCATGCGCTGCGCCTTGACGATGTGGTCCCGGCTCGCGTGGTCCAGGAACGCGACCGGCAGGCCGATGTGCACCTGCGGCGTCGTGATGCCCTGCTCCCCCGCGCGCTGCGCGAGCATGTCGCCGACGCCGCCGTCGACGACGCCGTCCTCCGCGGTGACCACGAGATCGTGCTCGCCGCACAGCTTGACCAGGTTCTCCGGCACGGGCAGCACCCAGGTCGGGGACGCGACGGTGACCTCGACGCCGTGCGCCGCGAGCGCCGCGCCGGTCTCCATCGCGCAGCCTGCCATCGAGCCCACGCCGACCACGAGCACGCGCCGCGCCGCGGCGGCCGGCTCGTGGGCCTGCCGGACGGCGTCCGCCGAGAACCGCCCCACGATGTCCACGCCGTCGAGCTCCTCGACGGCCGGGATGTCGTCGCCGACGGCGCCCTTGGGGTAGCGGACCACGGTGGGCGCGTCGTCGACGTCGACCGCCGCGCGCAAAGCGCCGCGCAGCGTCGTCTCGTCGCGTGGGGCGGCCAGCCGCAGGCCGGGCACGATCCGCAGCATCGCCATGTCCCACATGCCGTTGTGGCTGGCCCCGTCCTCGCCGGTGACGCCGGCGCGGTCCAGGACGAAGGTGACGCCCGCCTTGTGCAGGGCGACGTCCATCAGAACCTGGTCGAACGCCCGGTTCAGGAACGTCGCGTACACGGCGACGACGGGGTGCAGGCCGGCGAAGGCCATACCGGCGGCCGAGGTCACGGCGTGCTGCTCGGCGATGCCGACGTCGAAGGTGCGCTCCGGGAACTGCTCCTGGAACGGCGCGAGCCCCACGGGATGCAGCATGGCGGCGGTGATGGCGACGACGTCGGACCGGCGACGGCCGATCTGCACGATCTCGTCGGCGAAGATCTTGGTCCAGCCGAACCGGCTGGGCGCCACGGGCAGCCCGGTCTCGGGGTGGATGACGCCGACGGCGTGGAACCGGTCGGCGATGTCCTCCTCGGCGGGCTTGTACCCGCGGCCCTTCTCGGTGATCGCGTGCACGATCACGGGGCGGCCGTACGCCTTGGCGCGGCCGAGCGCGCGCTCGAGCGCCTCGGTGTCGTGGCCGTCGACGGGGCCGATGTACTTGATGCCCAGGTCCTCGAACATGCCCTGCGGCGCGACGATGTCCTTGAGGCCCTTCTTCAGGCCGTGCAGCCAGCGCCAGGCGAAGCGTCCGGGCGGGCCGGAGCGGTGCAGCGCCCAGGTGGCCCAGCTGAGGAAGGCCTCGTAGCCGCGGGTGGTGCGCAGCGTGTCGAGGTGGTTCGCGAGCCCGCCGATGGTCGGCGAGTAGGACCGGCCGTTGTCGTTGACGACGACGACGAGCTTGCGGTCCCGGCTCTCGGCGATGTTGTTCAGCGCCTCCCAGGCCATGCCGCCGGTGAGCGCGCCGTCGCCGATGACGGCGACCACGTGGTCGTCCTTGCCGCGCACCTGGTTGGCCTTGGCGATGCCGTCCGCCCAGGACAGGGCGGTCGAGGCGTGGGAGTTCTCCACGACGTCGTGCTCGGACTCGGCGCGGCTCGGGTAGCCGGACATGCCCCCGCGCTTGCGCAGCTCGGAGAAGTCCTGGCGGCCGGTGAGCAGCTTGTGCACGTAGGCCTGGTGGCCGGTGTCGAACACGATGGTGTCGCGCGGCGAGTCGAAGACCCGGTGCATGGCGATGGTCAGCTCGACGACGCCGAGGTTGGGGCCGAGGTGGCCGCCGGTGCGCGAGACGCTCTCCACGAGGAATCTGCGGATCTCCTCGGCGAGCTCCGGCATCTGGCCGGGCGTCAGCGCCCGGACGTCCTCGGGGATGCGGATGCCGCTCAGCAAGCCCATGCGCGTCCTTTCGTCAGGCCCCCTGGCAGGGGAATCGGGGCCCCACTCTAAGGGGCACCGGACTCTCCACTGTGCCACGAGAGCGCCGCCTCCCACGCCTGTCTCCGATACCTCCACAACGATGTGGCAGGACTCATATGCAGGGAGAGAAGAACTCTTTACGATTGGTGAACGTGCGATTCCTCCCCGAGCAGTCCCCGGCCACCGACCTCACCTATGGCGACGTCTTCCTCGTCCCGTCCCGCTCGGACGTCACGTCGCGGTTCGACGTCGACCTCGCGTCCGACGACGGCACCGGTACGACCATCCCCGTGGTCGTCGCCAACATGACCGCGGTGGCGGGCCGCCGGATGGCGGAGACCGTCGCACGGCGCGGTGGCATCGCGATCCTCCCGCAGGACGTCCCGGCCGACGTCGTGGCGGGCGTGGTCGCGGACGTGAAGGCCAAGGACCCGGTGATCGAGACGCCGGTGGTGGTCTCGCCGCACGACACCGTGCACAGCGTGCTGAACCTGCTCGGCAAGCGCGCGCACGGCGCCGCCGTCGTCGTGGAGGACGACCGGCCCGTCGGCGTCGTGACCGAGTCGGACTGCGCCGACGTCGACCGGTTCACCCGGGTGGCCGAGGTGATGTCCGCCGAGCCCCGGCTGCTGGACGCCGCCCTGCTGGACGGCCCGGGCGGTCTGGAGGCCGCCTTCGACGTCCTGCACTCGGCGCGCCTCGACCTGGCGCCCGTGGTGCGCGACGGGCTCCTGGCCGGCGTGCTGACGCGCAAGGGGGCGCTGCGCTCCTCGATCTACGATCCTGCCCTCGACGCGTCCGGCGCGCTGCGGATCGGCGCCGCGGTCGGCATCAACGGCGACGTCGCCGCGAAGGCCAAGGACCTGCTCGCCGCGGGCGTGGACGTGCTCGTGGTCGACACCGCGCACGGCCACCAGACCAAGATGCTCGCCGCCCTGGACGCCGTGCGGTCCGTGGACCCGACGGTGCCTGTCGTGGCGGGCAACGTCGTCACCGCCGACGGCGTACGCGACCTCGTGGCCGCGGGCGCCGACATCCTCAAGGTCGGCGTCGGTCCGGGCGCGATGTGCACCACGCGGATGCAGACCGGCGTCGGGCGACCCCAGTTCTCGGCGGTCCTGGAGTGCGCGGCCGCCGCGCGCGAGCTCGGCAAGCACGTCTGGGCCGACGGCGGGGTGCGCCACCCCCGCGACGTCGCCCTGGCGCTGGCCGCGGGCGCGTCGCAGGTGATGGTGGGCTCCTGGTTCGCGGGCACGTACGAGTCGCCCGGCGACCTGAAGGACGACGGCACGGGCCGGCTCTACAAGGACTCGTTCGGCATGGCGTCCGCCCGGGCGGTCGCGGCCCGCACCGCCGGTGCGGGTACCGCGTTCGCCCGGGCTCGCAAGGCCCTGTACGAGGAGGGCATCTCCACCGGCAAGATGTACCTCGACCCGGCCCGGCCGGGCGTCGAGGACCTGCTGGACGAGATCACGTCCGGCCTGCGGTCGGCGTGCACCTACGCGGGCGCCCGCTCCCTCGCGGAGTTCGCCGACCGCGCGGTGGTCGGCATCCAGTCGGCGGCGGGCTACCAGGAGGGCATGCCACTGGAGACAAGCTGGTAGCCAGCCTTGGTCGGGTCACTCGATGATGACCAGCCGCCTGGTCGGGCGGGTCAGCGCGACGTAGAGGTCGCGCTCGCCGCCCGGGCGCGCGTGCCGGATGCCCTCGGGGTCGGCGACCACCACGGCGTCGAACTCCAGGCCGCGCACCTGCGAGACCGGCACCACGCGCGCCGCGCCGTCCAGGGCCTCGGCCAGGCCGGGCGCGACGTCGTCCGCGGCCACCACGGCCACCAGGTCGCCGTTCGTCAGCTCCCGCGTCACCTCCTCGACGACTGCGGCGGCCAGGTCGCCGTCCGCCGCCCGATGCCGGGGCTCGTCCCCGTGCCGGACCGCGCGGCTCGGCGCCTGGTGCGGCGCGATGCGGGCGAGCAGCGGCGCCGCGGCCGCCAGGACCTCGGCGGTGGTGCGGTAGCAGACGGTCAGGGTGCGCACGTCGGCACGCTTGGCCAGGTCGCTGCCCAGCGCGTCGGCCCACGAGCTCGTGCCGGTCGCCGGTCCGGCCTGCGCCAGGTCGCCGACCACCGTCATCGACCGGCCCGGGCACCGGCGCAGCACCGAGCGCCATTGCATCGGCGTCAGCTCCTGGGCCTCGTCGACCACCACGTGCCCGTAGGTCCGGGCGGGCGGACCGTTCAGCAGGTGCTCCGCCTCGTCGAGCAGCGGCAGGTGCGCGGTGGTCCAGGCCCCGGGGGCGTCGACGGTGCCCGCGACCGCGAGCTCCGGGTGCCCGTCCAGCAGGTCCAGCACCAGGTCGTCCGGCTCGAGCCGCGGCCACGCGGCCTCGACGGCCCGCTCCAGGGCGAGGTCCTCGACGAGCTCGGCCCGCAGCGCGCCCGGGTCCAGCTCGGCCACGGCGGCGGCGTGCCCGAAGGTGCCGCCCTCGTCCGGGGCGAAGCCCAGCCGCGCCAGGTCCCCCGCCGCGGCCTTGTCGACGTTGACGCCGCCCGTGAGCACCTCGATGTCCTCGTCCAGCTTCGCGAGCATCACGCGGGCGCGGGCCTGCACCTCGTCGGCCACGAAGTCCACGACGAGGTCCTTGAACAGGGCCCTTGCCTGGTTGTGCGGCAGCCCGGCGCCCCCTGCTGTGGCCCGGGCCTCGGCGAGGTCGTGCTCGTCCAGCGTGGCCGGGTCGCCGTCGACCAGCACCGTCAGGGTGCCGCCGGGCGCCTGGTAGCGCCGCACGATGCCGGCCAGCTCGTCGGCCAGCCGCACGTCGCCAGCGGCCCGGCGCAGCTCGTGGCCCGCCGCGGCGGGCTCGTCCAGGCCGAGGGCGTCGGCGACCAGCCGGTCGGCCGTGCTCATCGCCACGTCGTTCTCGCCGAGCGAGGGCAGGACCTCGGCGATGTAGTCGAGGAAGCGGGAGTTGGGGCCGAGCACGAGCACGCCGTCGACCCGCGCCTCCTCGAAGCCCGCCAGCACGTAGGCGGCGCGGTGCAGGGCGACGACCGTCTTGCCGGTACCCGGACCGCCCTCCACGACGGTGACGCCGCGGTGCCCGGAGCGGATGATCGCGTCCTGCTCCGCCTGGAGCGTGGAGACGACGTCGCGCATGCGGCCGGTGCGGCGGGCGCCGATGGCCTCCAGGAGCGGGCCGTCCCCGACGACGTCGTGGGGGCCAGGCTCCGCGCCGTCCAGGATCTCGTCGCTGATCCGGGTGACCCTGCGGTCCTCCAGGCGCAGGTGCCTGCGCCGGTGCAGCCCCATCGGGTGTGCGGCGGTGGCGGCGTAGAACGGGCGGGCCGCGTCGGCGCGCCAGTCGACGAGCAGCTGGCCGTCGTCGTCGCTCAGGCCCGTGCGGCCGATGTGCAGCGAGCTGCCGTCCGGGCGGTCGATCCGGCCGAAGCAGAGGTGGTGCTCGGCGGCGTCCAGGGTTCGTGCCTGGCGGTTCAGCATGGCGACACGCACCTCACGGGTGTACGCCTCCTCGGGGTCGGTCGACGAGGTACGTACGGCGGAGTCGAGGTCGGCGCGGACCCGGGCGGCCTCCCCGTCCAGCCTGGTGTACAGGGCGTCGACGTACTCCTGCTCGGCGGACTGCTCGATCTGGCGTTGCTGCACCGGGTCTCCTCGTGGTTGGGCCTGGTGTCAACGCGAACCGTTCCCGGAACGTTCCCGGCCTGCACCGCGCCCGGGCGTGGCGCGCGCATGACCTGCGGCT
Organism: Promicromonospora panici; assembly: GCF_900608595.1. Classification (GTDB taxonomy): domain Bacteria; phylum Actinomycetota; class Actinomycetes; order Actinomycetales; family Cellulomonadaceae; genus Promicromonospora; species Promicromonospora panici. The sequence continues at coordinate 55,285 of NZ_UWYY01000005.1, forward strand.
CAGGAATCCGCGGCCCGCTGCCCGAACGTCCCTGCGGTGACCGTCGCCCACGACCGCCGCACGATCTCCTCGAGCACGGCCAGGTCCACCGCCTCCAGGTCCTTCAGATACAGGCAGCCAACGCCGGTGGTGTGCGGGCCGAGCCGGGCCAGGAGGTCCGCGTGCGCGCCGACGCCGTCCGCGAGGTACACGGTGCTCGCCGCCTTGCGGGGTGCGAACGCCGCGGCGGGGGCATGCCCCGAGTGGCCGCTCGCGTACCGGTAGTGGTACTCGCCGAAACCGACCATGGAGGTCCCGAACATGCGCGGCGCCTCGCCCGTGACCCGCTCCATGAGGTCGCGCAGGGTCTGGGCGTCACGCCGCCGGACAGCGGGTGTCACCGCGGCGAGGAAGGCGGCGGGATCCTCGTCGGTCCAGGTGGTGGCCATGGTCCAGTATGGGCATACCGGTACCGTTGACCGCCCGCCCACCAGGACCCCGCGCAGGACAAGCACAGGACAAGGAGGCCGCCGTGGTCGCCGCCGACCTCGACGTGACCGTCGACCTCGCCCGGTCGCTCCTGAAGGAGCAGCACCCCGACTTCGCCGACCTGCGGCTCGACCTGGTCGCGAACGGGTGGGACAACGTGATCGTCCGGCTGGGTGACGACCTCGCCCTGCGCCTGCCCCGGCGCGAGCTCGGGGCGGAGCTCATACGCAACGAGCACCGCGTGCTCCCGCTGCTCGCCCCGCGGCTGCCGGTCGCCGTCCCGGAGCCGGTGCGCGTCGGCGCGCCGAGCGCGGCGCTGGGCTACCCGTGGCCGTGGGGCGTCGTGCGGTGGGCCGACGGCGTGCCCGCGGCCATCATCCCTGCCGCGGAACGCACCGGGTGGGCCGAGCACCTGGCCCGCGTCTTCGTGGCGCTGCACCAGCCCGCCCCTGAGGACGCGCCCGGCAACAGGTTCCGCGGGATCCCGATCGAGGAGCGCCAGGCGACGTTCGAGGACCGTCTCACGCTGCTCCCGGAGCGGCTCCACCCGCGCGCCCGCACCCTGTGGGCCGAGGCCGTCGCCGCTCCCGAGTACGACGGCGTCCCGATGTGGCTGCACGGCGACCCGCACCCGGCCAACCTCGTGGCCGACGGCGGCCGCCTGTCCGCCGTCATCGACTTCGGGGACGTGACCAGCGGCGACCCTGCCTCGGACCTCGGCGCGATGTGGCTCACGTTCGACGCCGAGGGCCGACGGCGGTTCCGCCGCGTGGTCGACGCCGAGGCGCGGGGCGGAAGGGGCTGGGACGCCGGGATGTGGCGCAGGGCCCAGGGCTGGGCCCTGCTGTACACGACCATCTGCTTCTCCTACCCGGACACCCACCCGATCATGGTCGGCGTCGGGGAGCACGCGGTGGAGCAGCTCTTCGGCTGACTGTCAGTGGTGCCCGCTAGGTTCCTCGCATGTCCTACTTCAGGCCCCTCTTCGCCCTCATGCCCGGCACTCCCGAGGGCACCCCATACCCCCAGACGGTGCACGACCTCGGCGTCCTGCGCGTGCCGTCGGGACGGGTCGAGGCGTCCGACCCGTACGTCACCCTGGGCGACGGCCTCGTGGCCACGGTGCCGCCCGGCTCCTACCCGGTGCGGGTCACGGTCGCCGACGTCTCGAAAGCCCGGGACGGCAGCCACCCGCGGGAGGCCTACTTGTCGCTGGTGATCTCCGACGCCGCAGCGGTCGCGGAGGTGCGACTCGTCTCACCGGACGGCGCCGAGCCGCCGACCGGCGACGAGTTCTACGGGGTCGGCGTGGACGCGGGGACGGTGGCGTTCGCGGACGCCGGGGCGGTCACCGCTTGCATGCCTCCCCGGGAGGACGACTGGTACGAGGACCTCTTCGACAACGGCACCGAGCGGTCCTGGTTCGCGCTCCAGGACGACCCGGGTCACTACCGGCACGGCTGCGCCAACATCACCATGCCGCTGGCCACCGCCGGCGAGAACATCGTGCTCAGCCACTCCGGCTGGGGCGACGGCTTCTACCCGGTCGTCACAACCCACGACGCCGACGGGGCGCTCCTCGGTATGCACATCGACCTCCTGGTCGCCGGCCCGGAGAAGCCGGAGGACGACGAGGACCAGGACGAGGAGGTCCCTGTCACGATCGGCGCCTGAGCTGACCGGGACGCGGTCAGAACCGCACGGCCGTCGTGTTCGCCCCGCACACCAGCACGGCCACCCGCTCCCCCGGCTCCGGCACGTAGGCACCGGACAGGAGCGCGGCCAGCGCCGCCGCGCCGCCAGGCTCGGCCACGACGCGGGCCGTCTCCCACAGCGAGAGCTGGGCCGCGGCGATCGCGTCGTCGGTGACCAGCACCGAATCGGCGACGAACTGCTGCGCGATCGGGAACATGAGCTGCCCCACCTGCTTGGGCGCGAGCGAGTCCGCGGCGATGCCCTCGGTCGGCGCGTCGACGGGCTCGCCCGCGGCGAGCGCCCGGTGCAGGGTCGGTGCGCCTTCCGGCTCGACGGCGACTATGCGCACGTCACAGCGGAACCAGGCGGAGATGCCCCCGATCAGCCCGCCACCGCCCACCGCGACGAGCAGCGTGTCGAGGTCCGGCAGGTCCTGGGCGATCTCCAGCCCGAGCGTGCCCTGCCCGATGAGCGTCTCGGGCTGGTCGTAGGCGTGCACGGTCAGGGCGCCGGTGCCGGCGACGAACTCCTCGCTGGCGGCGAGCGCGTCGGCATACCGGTCGCCGCCCACGACGAGCTTCGCGCCGTAGGAGCCGATCCGCTCGGCCTTGGCCGGCGAGGTGACGCTCGGCACGAAGATCGTGGCCGGGATCCCGAGCCGGGCCGCGGCGTAGGCGACGGCGGCCCCGTGGTTGCCGCCCGAGGCGGCGACCACGCCGGAGTCGGGCACCTCGCGGGTCAGGAGGTTGGTGAACGCGCCGCGGGCCTTGAACGAGCCGGAGTGCTGCAGACACTCGAGCTTGAGCGCCACGGGGTGCGCGGGGCGGCCGAAGTCCGCGAGGTCCACGTCCAGAACGGGCGTGTGCCGCACGTGTGGGCGGATCACGGTCTCGGCGGCGCGGATCGCGTCGCGGGTCACGTCGGTCATGAGATCCCCAGCTCCTTGGTGCGGTCCCAGTCCTCGGTCCAGCCGAGCTGGTCGAACATGGCGTCGAGCACGCCGGCGGTAAACCCCCACACGAGGTGGGTCAGGTCGCCGTCGTGCACGTGGAAGCCCGGGCCGCGCCAGGTCTGGTTGCCGCGGCGGGCCACGACGGTGAACCGGTTGGCGGGGTCCAGGAGGTCGGCCACGGGGGCGCGGAAGACGTGCGCGGACTCGGCGACGTCGACGACGTGGACGGGCGTGGGGCGGGCCCACCAGCCGAGCACGGGGGTGACGACGTGGTTGCTGACCGGCATGGGCAGCTCGTCGAACGTGCCCAGCACCTCGATGCCGGCGGGGTCCAGCCCGGTCTCCTCGACGGCCTCGCGCAGGGCCGCGGTGACGGCGTCCTCCCCCTCGTCGGCGCGGCCGCCCGGGAAGGCGACCTGCCCGGCGTGGCTGCGCAGGGTCGCGGCCCGCGCGAGCAGCAGGACGTCGAGGTCGTCGGGCACGGCCAGGTCGTGGTCGTCGCGCTCGGCGGCCAGGTCGTCCAGCACCCCGAACAGCACGAGGACCGAGGCCGGGCGCGCGGCGTCCGAGAAGTCTCCTCGCGCATGCCGCCAGGGCCCCTCGAAGCCCCGCTCGGCGAGCGCGACCAGCTGCTTGCGTGCGGATGCCAATGAGCTCACCGACCGACCTTAACCCCCGCCCACGACACTCCCGTTCACCAGAGGAACGACCGGATGGCGGTCGCCACCGCGGTCGGCCGGTCGCGGTGCACGGCGTGCCCGGCGCCCACCACGACACGCACCCGCACGCTCGGGTTGCGGATCATGAGCTCGACGCCGGTGCGCGGCCGGAACAGCGCGCCGTGGGCGGGATCGGCCCCGAGCACGAGCGTGGGCACCACGAGGCGCGTGACGACGTCGGTGTGCCGCCACGGCCCGTTGTCGCGCAGGGTGTGCGCGACCGCGGAGGCGTCGGCGGCCTTCGCGGCGGCGGCCACCGCCACGGCGTCGCGCCGGTCCCAGGCCGTGTGCGCGGCCTGTACCGCCCGGGCCGACGGCGGGTGCGTCGCCAGGGCGATCTCCTCCTCGGCGCCGGCGGCGAACCGGTCGTCGGGGATGTCCAGCGCCGGGTCGAGCAGCACGAGGCGGCGCGTGAACCGGCGGTCGGCGTCGGTGGCCAGGGCCCCGAGCAGGGCGCCGAAACTGTGCCCCACCACGAGGTCCCAGCCGCTGCCGAGCGCACGGATGTCGGCGACGTGCTCGGCCAGCAGGTAGGAGTCGGCACGCGGGCTCGACCCGTGCCCGCGCAGGTCGGGGGCCAACACCTCGTAGCCCTCCTCGGCGAGCGTCTCGGCGAGCCGCCACCAGGTCGCCCCGGCGGACACGATGCCGTGCAGCAGCAGCGCCCGGCCCGGCCCGGCACCCCAGCGGGTGGTGGCGAGCGCGACGGTCTCAGGTGGTTCGGCCGCGCCGTCGGGAACCTCGTGCCACATCACCATGAACAGAGGGTAACGACCCGATGTATACGGTCCTGAAACATCTGAACATCGTGCTAACCGAGCATCGCGCGGTCGGCGCCCCGCGCCACCAGCAGGGACCGCGCGGCCGTCAGGGCGCGCTCGTACACGCCGTCGTCGCCGAGCAGGAGGGACCGGTCGTTCGCCGCGTTCAGCAGCGCGTTGATCTCGAACGCCACCTGGGCCGGATCGGTGTCGGCGGCCAGCTCACCGGCGTCGACCGCGAGCTGCCCCTGGTGCACCAGGTAGGACTCCCAGGACTCCTGCGCCGCGACGACGGCGTCGCGGACCGCGCACCCCTCGCGCATGTCGAACTCCACCTCGACCGTGCGGAAGAAGCACCCGCCCCGGAACACCCGCGACCGGGAGTACTCGGTCCAGGCCACCACCAGCGCCCACAGGCGCGCCAGGCCTCGCTCCGCGGACCGGGCCGGGACTATCACGTGCTCGGTGTAGATCTCCGACGCCCGCTCCACGGTGGCGAGCTGGAGGTTCTCCTTGGACCCGAACAGCCCGGCGACCGCACTCTTGTTGACGGGTGCGGACGCCGCCAGCGCGCCGAACGACAACGCGTCCAGCCCGCGCACGGACGCCTCCTGCACCGCGCCGTCCAGCACGGTGCGGCGCGTGCGGTCGCCGCGGAGGCGCCGGCCGTCTGTCTGAGTCGTCATGGTGAAAAGTGTACGACCGTTCGGATACCGCCGGGCCATTCGCCGCCCGCGCGGTGAACTCGGCGTGAACTCCTGCCAACATCACCACCCGGATACGCAAAACCTTCCCTGACCTGCAAAGACACCCGTAGGCTCACGTCCGGTTTGTACCGGTTTCACTGAGGGGAAGACTATGGCCTACGCGAGCGACCACGCCCTGGCGGCGACCGCTGTCGCCGCCCTGGCGGCCCTGTGGTTCACCTGGACGGTCCGGCACTCCGGTCCGTGGGGCCGGATCGTCCCCGTCACGGGGCTCGTGCTGGCCGGCGTCGTCGTGGCCGCCGGCGTCCTGACCGCCGTCGGCACCTGGCCCGACGGCACGGTGGTGACCGGGCGGGTCGTCAGCATCTACGTCGCGGCGCTCCTCGTCCACGGTGCCCTGACGCGCCTGTGCACCGGGCTCATCGCGAGCAAGTACCGCCGGGCGGTGGCGGCGGCCAAGGACGAGGACAAGGCGGGTGTCACCGCGGGCAAGCCGCGGATCCACCTGATACCGACGATCGTCGCCCTCTCCACGGCGATCCAGGTGGCGGTGATCGCCAACACCCTGGCGGTGCCCGGCCTCTACCTCGGCGCCGCCGCCGGGCTCCTGGCCGCCGTCCTCGCCTGGCCGCTCGGCTGGGCGCTGCGCACGGTCGTCCGCCAGCGCAGCCACCGGTCGACGGCGGCGCTCGCACACCCTCTGACCGGCCTGCTCACCGGGGCGGTACTGGTCGGCACCGCGGTGTGGACGCTCCTGCCGCCACCCTAGCCGCCGCGCGCCCTTTACCTGGAGGATCCGGAGAAGTCTGACGCCCTTCCTCCATCTTTTGCTTGACACCCGACAGAAGTCGCCATAGGTTCGCAAAGCCACCTTGTGGCGCACAACACACATGCGAGCCATCCGAGGTCTTTCCGACAAAGGCGGCCGCATGGGTCATGAGGGCGTGGCCGTCGCCGCTGACGGTCGCGAGCCGATGTCCTTGGAGGGAACGACGATGTGGTCCACCTTCGTGACAACGCTGTCAATCACGGCGTCGCCGCCAGCTTCGCGCGCCTGAGCCCCAGTCCCTCCTGATCCCTGCCTCGTCGGGACGGCTCGAACGCCTGCCCGGCGGTGTCGAACGGAGACACATGCCCGAGAACAGCACCGACACCCGATCCCCGCAGGGCGGCGTGTCCCGCCGCACGATCCTGACCGGCACTCTCGCCGGCCTGATGGCGCCGGCCGGGGCGCTCTCCCTCGGCGCCGACAGTGCGATCGCCGCCGGCTCGAAGCCGATCACGACCCTCGGCACCACCCGGCACATCACCGTCTACGCCGAGCCGCTGCCCGGCGGCCGCTACGGCTACGGGCTCGCCCCGGGCAAGGCCACCATCCCCGGCCCGCTGCTGGAGATGTGGGAGGGCGACACCCTCCAGGTCGAGCTGGTCAACAACACCGACAAGCGCCTGTCGATCCACCCGCACGGCGTCGACTACAAGACCGAGTCCGACGGCAGCCCGTTCAACGACTCGTTCAACGAGCCCGGCGAGACCCGCACCTACACCTGGGGCAGCCACGTACAGACCCAGCTCGACGACGGTCACTGGATCCCCGGCACCGCGGGCTACTGGCACTACCACGACCACGCGATGGACGGGGAGCACGGGACGGCCGGGCTGCGCGCGGGCCTGTACGGCGGGCTCATCGTGCGACGCAAGGGCGACATCCTGCCCGACCGCACCTTCACCGTCGTGTTCAACGACATGACCATCAACAACAAGTCGGCGCCGGACACCCCGATGTTCGAGGCGAACCTCGGCGAGAAGGTCGAGTTCGTCGCGATCGGGCACGGCGACCAGCTCCACACGTTCCACCTGCACGCCCACCGCTGGGCGAACAACCGGACCGGGTACCTGACCGGCCCCGACGACCCCAGCCAGGTGATCGACACTCGCGACCTCAACCCCGGCGACTCGTTCGGGTTCCAGGTCAAGGCCGGGGAGAAGGTCGGCGCGGGCGCGTGGATGTACCACTGTCACGTCCAGTTCCACTCCGACGGCGGCATGGCCGGGATCTTTCTGGTCCGCAACGCCGACGGGTCCATGCCCGACGGCGCGCAGGACGCCATCGACCGGTTCCACGAGCACGGCGGGCACACGGCGGGCGCGGCTACCGAACCGGCCGCAGGATCCGCCGGCGAGACCGAGCCTGAGACAGCGGACCACTCCGGACACTGACCGCCACACCCCTGATCACGCGCAAAGGAGCAGTGATGGAACGGACAGGAAGACGCACGATCCGCGGGGCCGCCACCCCGCGAAGGATGGCACGTGGCGCGCTGGCCGCACTCGCCGGCACGGCCCTCGTCGTCAGTCTGGCGACGGTCCCCGCCCAGGCCCAGCGCACGACCACCGACGCCGCCCCGGCGGCCGTCGCACCCGCCGCACCGGCGGCTCGCACCGCGGCGCAGGCCGCCGCAGACGTCACAGTGCTCGTGTTCCACGGGGCGCCCGCCCAGCAGCTCGACCCGGTGACGGCCGCCGTCCGGACGTTCCGGGAGCTCGGCGCGGAGCACGGGTTCACCGTGCACACGGCCAGCGACCCGAAGGTCTTCACGGCGAAGAATCTCGCGGAGTACCGCGGCGTCGTCTTCCTGTCCGCCGAGGGCACGGAGCTCAGCACCGCGCAGGAGGACGCCCTCAAGACCTACGTGCAGGGTGGTGGCGGGTTCCTCGGGGTCCGCGACGCCGCGCGCGCCCAGGACCGCTCGCAGTGGTTCACCGGGCTGATCGGCACGCGGCCGGCGGGCAACCTGCCGGACCCGCTGGCCGTCGCGGGCGTCACCGCGAGCGCCGAGAACCCGCCGAACGAGATCGCGACGAAGCTGATCGACGGCGACAGCGCCACCAAGTGGCTCGCCTTCGAGCCGACGGCGTGGATCGAGCTCGAGATGGCGGAGCCCGTCGTCGCCACCCGGTACGCGCTGACGTCGGCCAACGACGCCGCCGGCCGCGACCCGCAGGACTGGACGCTGCAGGGCTCGGCCGACGGGACGACGTGGACCGACCTGGACACGCGGGCGGACCAGGACTTCCCGGACCGCTTCTCGGCGCAGGACTACCGGTTCGAGAACGCGACCGCCTATCAGCACTACCGGCTCGACATCACGGCGAACGCGGGCGACAACCTGACCCAGCTCGCGGAGATCCAGCTCTTCGACGCCTCCGGCGAGGGGGAGCCCGACCCGGTGGTCCCGGTGCAGGAGGCGACGGTCAACGTCGTCGACCGCGCGCATCCGGCCAACGACGGGCTGCCGCTGAACTGGGAGCGCTCGGACCGGTGGCTGAACTGGTCGCCGAACCCGGTGGGCGACGTGCACACCGTGGCGCAGGTCGAGGAATGGGACTACGACGCCGGCGAGGGCGCGAACGGCGCCTTCCACCCGATCTCGTGGTGCCGCGACTACGACGGCGGCCGGTCGTTCTACACCGGCATGGGCGGCACCACCGCGAGCTATGCGGAGGCGGAGTTCCGCGACCACCTGCTGGGTGGCCTGCTGTGGTTGACGGGCATGGTCCGCGGCGACTGCCAGGCGACCATCGCGTCGAACTACGAGTCGGAGCGGCTGACGGCGAAGAACGCCGCGGGCACGCTCGACCAGATCGGCGAGCCGCACGGGCTCACGGTGGCGCCGGACGGCGGCGTCTTCTACATCGGCAAGGCGGCGTGCCCGTCGGGTCCGGTCGTGCCGTGGGAGGACCCTGACGTGGGGCTCGGCTGTGGCACGGTCCACCGCTGGGACCCGGAGTCGGGGACGACGAAGCTGCTGACGACGCTCGACGTCATGGGCAACCGCGGCAGCGGCAGCGAGCTGGTCAAGAACGAGGAGGGCCTGCTCGGCATCACCCTGGACCCGGCGTTCGCCGAGAACCGGTGGGTCTACCTGTACTGGATGCCGCACGAGTCGATCGACGTCGAGCGGCGCGTCGGGCAGCGGACGGTGTCGCGCTTCACGTACGACGCCGAGGCGAACACGATCGACCAGTCCACGCGCGTGGACATGCTGCAGTGGGAGACGCAGATCCACAGCTGCTGCCACGCGGGCGGCGGCATGGACTTCGACAACGACGGCAATCTCTACATCGGGTCCGGCGACAGCAACTCCTCGGGCGGTTCCGAGGGCTACTCCGGCAACAACTGGACCCAGGAGTACGCGGGTATCTCGTTCCAGGACGCGCGGCGCACCGCCGGTAACACGAACGACCTGAACGGCAAGATCCTGCGGATCCACCCCGAGCCGGACGGTACGTTCACGATCCCGGAGGGGAACCTGTTCCCGGAGGCCGACGACCCGGGCGACAAGACGCGCCCGGAGATCTACGTCATGGGCGTGCGCAACATCTCGCGGCTGGCCTACGACAAGAAGAACGACTGGCTGACGGCGGCGTGGGTCGGGCCGGACGCAGGCCTGCCGAACCCGGAGCTCGGGCCGGCGAAGTACGAGACCGCGACCATCATCACGTCGGCGGGCAACCAGGGCTGGCCGTACTGCATGGGCAACAGGCAGCCGTACCGGGACCGCAGCAACGAGGACGCGACGGTCCTGACCGGCTGGTACGACTGCGACAACCCGAAGAACACCTCGCCGCGCAACACGGGCCTGGTGGACCTCCCGCCGGTGCGGGACAACATGATCTGGTACTCGCCGAGCGGCGGCGGGCCGGTCTTCCCGGAGCGGGAGAACGGCATCCCGTCGTACGTGGACTCCGAGGCGACCTATACGCAGCCGTACCTGCGGGGCGGCGGCCAGGCCGTCATGAACGGCCCGACGTACCACCGGTCCGAGGTCGACACGGGCAGCGGCGACGCCTGGCCCGCGTACTGGGACGGCAAGTGGTTCATCGGTGACCAGTCGAACTCGAACAACCGGATCGCCGTCACGGTGAACCCGGACACGGTCGAGGATGCCGGTGCCCCCGCGTTCGCCGAGGACCTGCGTCAGATCGTCCACGGCGGCAACGCTGACGACGACGTCGACCAGTGGATGGATGCCAAGTTCGGCCCTGACGGCGCCCTGTACCTGCTTGACTACGGCGGCGGGTTCTTCTCCCTGACCGACCGCCAGAAGCTCGTCCGGATCAGCTACGAGGGCGGTCCGGCGACGCCGGTTCCCGCCGCCTCCGGGGCGAGCGTGCAGAGCGACCCGCTCACCGTCGCCTTCACGGGCGACCGCTCGGGCGGCGTCTCCTACGCCTGGGACTTCGGGGACGGGACGACGTCGGACGAGGCGAACCCGCGGCACACCTACGCCCGGGTCGGCAGCTACGACGCGACGCTGACGGTGACCTACGCCGACGGCGAGACGACGACGGTCGACGTACCGGTCGAGACCACGTGCACCATCCCGGACGACCGGGACACGGTCTGGATCGGCGACGACAACAGCGGCGTCACCAACGAAGACCTGGGCGGCTGCACGATCAACGACCTGATCCGCGACGAGGCCGAGTGGGACACCAACGGCCGGTTCGTGAACCACGTCACCGCGGTGGCCGACCAGCTCCAGGCCGACAAGGTCATCACCCCCAGGGAGAAGACGACGCTGGTCCAGACCGCCGAGCAGTCCGGCATCGGCGCGGAGGGCAGCACCGGCTACCGGTGGCTGTTCGACGGCACGGCGGAGTCCCTCGCGGGCTGGCGGCAGGCCCCGGGCGGGAACTTCGACCTCCGCGAGGACGGGTCCATCCGGGCGCAGGGCGGGCTGGGCATGCTCTGGTACCCGGGTGAGGAGTTCGCGGACTTCTCGCTGAAGCTGGAGTTCAAGGACGTCGCCCCCGGTGACGGCCACGCCAACAGCGGCGTCTTCACCCGGTTCCCCGACCCGCGGGTACCCAGGGACGAACGCCCGGAGTGCGGTCAGCTGACCGACGCCGAGGCCTGGGTGGCGATCTACTGCGGCCACGAGATCCAGCTCTACGACGGGGCGACCGGCGAGCCCCAGAAGACGGGCTCGGTGTACAACTTCGACCCGAACGGCCTGGCGGACGCCGGCGTGACCCCGAAGGGCGAGTGGAACGACTACGAGATCCGGGTGGTCGGCCAGCAGTACACGATCCTGCGCAACGGCGTCGTGATCAACGAGTTCGAGAACTCGCCGGGCAAGGAGTCCTCGCGCGCCGGCGACCCGCCGACCGATCTGCGGCAGTTCCTCAGCGGGTTCGTCGGGCTGCAGAACCACAGCGACGCGGACGCCATGGACTTCCGCAACATCCGGGTGCGTGACCTGTGATGTCCGCCGAGACGAGAGGCGCCCCCATGTCCCGACAGAAGCTGTTCCGGCAGAAGCTGTCCCGTCTCCTGGCCGCGGCCGCGGTCAGTGCCTTCGTGGCACTGCCGCTGGCCTCGCCCGGGGCCGTCGCCGCGGAGCCCTACGACGGCGGCGTGACGTCCTGGTCCAGCCCCGCCGGGGCGAAGGACCAGGCGACCGCCGAGGCCGAGGCGACCGCTGAGGCAGCGGACCAGGTGCTGACCTGGACCGCGGACGCCAGCGTCTCGGAGTACGCCACGGCCCCGGCCACGGCGACCGCCGGGGCCGCCACCGTGGTCTTCGAGAACAGCACCGCCACGGGCAACAACATCGGCATGTCCCACACCCTGACGTTCGACACGAGCACGCCGGGGTACAACCACGACGTCACCCTGGACATCCTGGCCAACCCGCTGGACAACAACGGCGGCCGGTACGAGGCCGAGGTCGTCCTGACCCCGGGCACGTACCGGTACTTCTGCGCGATCCCTGGCCACGGCACGATGATGGGCGAGCTCGTGGTCACGGAGGGGCCGGGCGAGGACACCACCGCCCCGGTAGTCACGGCGCAGGTCGCCGGGCAGCAGGACGCCGACGGCGCCTACATCGGCTCGGCCACCGTGAACCTCGCGGCCGAGGACGACAGCTCGGGCGTCGCGTCCGTCGAGTACTCGCTCGACGGCGGCGCGTACGTCCCGTACACCGAGCCCGTCGTCCTCGACGAGCCCGGTACGTACACACTGGAGCACCGGGCCACCGACAACGCCGGCAACGTCTCGGAGCCGGGGACGGTGAACGTGGTGGTGGTGCCCGCCGACGGGGAGGACACGACGGCGCCCGTCGTCACACCCGAGGTCACCGGCGAGCTCGACGACAACGGCGCCTACGTGGGGTCCGCGACCGTGAGCCTCGCGGCCCTGGACGCCGGCTCCGGCGTGGCGAGCGTCGAGTACGACCTGGACGGCGCGGGGTGGACGGCTTACACGGACCCGGTGGTCGTCGAGGAACCGGGTGAGCACACGGTGTCCTACCGGTCCACCGACAACGCCGGCAACGTCTCGGAGCCCGGCTCGGCGACGTTCACCGTCGTCGAACCGTCCCAGGAGGACACCACACCACCCACCGTGACCACCCAGGTCACCGGGGAGCAGGACGCCGACGGCGCGTACGTCGCCTCGGCGACGGTGGCGATCCTGGCCGAGGACGCCGGATCCGGCGTGGCGAGGGTCGAGTACGACCTCGACGGCGCGGGGTGGACGGCCTACACGGATCCGGTGGTCGTCGACGTCACGGGCGCGCACACGGTGTCCTACCGGGCCACGGACGTCGCCGGGAACACCTCGGCGCCGGGCACGGTGGAGCTGGTCGTCGTCGGCGGCAGCGACCCGCCGGACCGGACGCCGCCGATCGCGTCGGCGCAGGTCGACGGGGACCAGGACGAGCTCGGCGCCTACATCGACGCCGCGACGGTGTCCATCACCGCGCGGGACGACGAGTCCGGGGTGGCGTTCATCGAGTACGCGCTCGCCGACACCGCGTTCCGCGAGTACACCGGCCCGTTCGACGTCACCGACCCGGGCGCCCACGCGCTCGCGTACCGGGCGACCGACAACGCCGGGAACATCACCCGGACGGGGACCCTCAGGTTCTCCGTCTCCCGGAACGCCACCGACGCCTGCCCGGTCTCCGACGAGCGTCCCACGGTCATCCTCGGGAACGTGGACAGCAGGGTGGCCAACGTCGACACCGGCAACGGGTGCACCGTCGCCGACCTCGTCGACGCGGACGGGGGGTGGGTCAGCCACACGGCGTTCGTGAGCCACGTCCGCCAGATCGCCGACCGGCTCGCCGCGGCCGGCACCCTCACGGCCAGAGAGGCGGACAGGCTGGTGCGCGCGGCCAACCGCTCCGACGTGGGGCGGTAGGCCGGAGGATCGGCAGAACGTCAGGAGATCGGCAGTCCGGGCTGCCGATCTCCTGACTTCTTGCCGACTGCCCGTCCGGGAATTATGTGTACGGGTGTCCAGGCACCGTGCTAGTGTCCGTACGATCGTACGGATAGTTCCCCAGCACGAGGAGCGCACCATGCCCCGCCTCACCGCCGCCTCGCTCCGGGCCCTCGCCCGCACCGCGCCACCGCTCGCGGCCGAGGTCGCCACCCGGTTCTTCTTCCGCGTCGGCCCGCCCGCCGCCGTCCGCCCGCAGGAGCGCGTGGCCCACGAGGCGGCACGCCGCAGCACGATCCGGTACCGGCGCCCGGCCACCACCGGACGCGAGCCCGTCGACGTCGTCGTGTACGCCTGGGGTGAGCCCGGCGCGCCCGGCGTCCTCCTGGTGCACGGCTGGCAGTCCCGCGCGTCGTTCTTCGCCCCGCTCGTCGAGGACCTGGTGGCGTCCGGCCTGCGCGTCGTCGCCTACGACGCGCCGGCACACGGCGACTCGGGCGGCCGCCGGCGCACGATCGTCGACGACGTGGCGATCGTCCACCGCCTGTCGGACGCCGAACCGGCCCCCTGGGAGGGCATCGTCGGGCATTCCGCCGGGGCGCTGGCGGCCGGGGTCGCGCTGGCCGACGGCGTGGCGGCCCGCCGGTTCACCAGCGTGTCCGGCCCCTCGGCGGCGTCCGCGCTGGCGGACGGGTTCTTCGCGATCACCGGCCTGCCCCGGAGCCTGCGCCAGCGGTTCGACGACGTCGTGCGCCGCCGCAGGTTCCCCGACGTGCCCGACATCTACGAGCGGTACGACCTCACGCGACGGCCGGTGCCCGGCGCGGTCCCCGCCCTGCTCCTGCATGACACGGACGACCGGCAGGTCCCGTACCGCCATGCCGAGCGCATGCTCGCGGCGCACGCGGACTCCGCGGAGCTGGTGACCACAACGGGGCTCGGCCACAACCGGATCCTCCGGGACCCCGCCGTCCGCCGCAGCGTCCTGGACCACCTCGCCGCCCCGGTCCCCGCGAGGTCAGGCGCCGGCGAGCGCTGCCGTCAGTAGGGTCACCACCTCACGCAGGGCCGTCTCGTCCGCGTGGTCCGGGTTGACCTCGGCGCAGACCATGGCCAGCAGGCCCGGCGCCGAACCGAGAACGCCCAGTGCGCGGCCCAGCGCCGCCGGGTCGAGCCCGCGGCCGTATGTCGGGATGTCGGCCACCGGGAGGGTCAGGTAGTCGAGGACGTCGACGTCGAGATGCAGCACGAACGGGGCGTCCTCGGTGGCGGCCAGGGCACGGCGTGCGGCGTCCTCCGGGGCGGCGAGCACCTCGTCGACCGGTATCCGCGCCGCGGCGGGGACGAGGCCGTGGGTGTCCTCCTCGCCGTCGGAGTACCCGAAGAACACGAGCCCGCCGCCGTCCAGCAGCGGACGCCGGTGCCCGAGCGCGGCGAGCGGCTCCCAGGTGCCGGGCAGGTCCAGCAGGTGCGCGACGCCCATCGAGTCGAGGATCGGCTCGTCGGGGTGGTCCGGGGGCAGCTGGAGGTCCTGACCGCCGTCCACGTACACGAGCGCCACCTCCGGATGACGCTCCGCGACGGCGGCGACGACGCCGATGGTCACGGTGCACTCACCACCGATCACCAGCGGACGCTCGCCGCGGTCCAGCACGGCCCCGACGCGATCGCGCACCTCGTGCAGGCCGTCGGTGACGCGCTCGGCGTCGTTCGGCTCGCCCGGCCCGCGATGCGCGCGCCAGGTGGCGGTCGGCAGGTCGCCGTCGTCCCGGACGCCGACGCCGGCGTCACTCAGCGCGTCGAGCAGGCCGGCCGCGCGCAGTGCGGCGGGTGCCTTCTCGAGGCCACGAGAGTGCGCCGCGGCGCTGGACGGGACACCGACCACTGCCCACGTACTTGTGGAGTCCATCCGCCGAGTCTGCCCAAACCCGGCGCATCGCACCAGGCAGCCAGGTGCCCGGCGGGCTCGACCACTGTTCGTCGAGCCCGCCGAGGCCTCTCCTTGTTGCGAGCGTGATCGTTGCGACTACACGCCCGCTTCAGGCGCAACGATCACGCCCACAAGCAATGACGGGCGGGTCAGGCGACCAGCGACCTCAGCACGTACTGCAGGATGCCGCCGTTGCGGTAGTAGTCCGCCTCACCCGGGGTGTCGATGCGGACCACAGCGTCGAACTCGACCTTCGCACCGTCGGCCTTGGTCGCGGTGACCTTGACCGTCTCCGGCGTGACGCCGTCGTTCAGCGCGGTGACGCCGGTGACGTCGAAGGTCTCCGTGCCGTCCAGGCCCAGCGACTCGGCGTTCTGGCCGACCGGGAACTGCAGCGGCAGCACGCCCATGCCGATGAGGTTCGAGCGATGGATGCGCTCGAAGCTCTCGGTGATGACAGCCTTGACGCCCAGGAGCGCGGTGCCCTTGGCGGCCCAGTCACGCGACGAGCCGGAGCCGTACTCCTTGCCGCCGAGCACCACGAGCGGGATGCCGGCCGCGGCGTAGTCCTGCGCGGCGTCGTAGATCGTGTCCTGCGCGTTCTTCACGAAGTTGAAGGTGAAGCCGCCCTCGACGCCCGCACCGTCGTTCTCCGCGGCCAGCAGCTGGTTGCGCAGGCGGATGTTCGCAAACGTGCCGCGGATCATGACCTCGTGGTTACCGCGGCGCGAGCCGTAGGAGTTGAAGTCGCGGCGGCCCACACCGTGCTCGGCGAGGTACTTGCCCGCCGGGCTGTCCGCCTTGATGGAGCCGGCCGGGCTGATGTGGTCGGTGGTGACCGAGTCGCCGAGCTTGGCGAGCACGCGGGCTCCGCGGAAGTCGGTGACGGGCTCCGGCGTCATGCCCATGCCGTCGAAGTACGGGGGCTTGCGCACGTAGGTGGACTCGGCGTCCCAGGCGAACGTGTCGCCCTCGGGGGTCTCCAGCGCGGCCCAGCGCTCGTCGCCCTTGAACACGTCGGCGTAGTCGGACTCGAACATCTTGCGGTCGATGGAGGACGCGATGGTCTTCTCGACCTCGTCCGGCGTCGGCCACAGATCACGCAGGAACACCGGCTTGCCGGCCTCGTCGCGGCCCAGCGGGTCGTGCTCGAAGTCGAACTCCATGGTGCCGGCCAGGGCGTACGCGATGACCAGCGGCGGGGACGCCAGGTAGTTCATCTTGACGTCCGGGTTGATGCGGCCCTCGAAGTTGCGGTTGCCCGACAGCACGGAGACGACCGACAGGTCGTGCTCGTTGACGGCCTCGGAGACCTTCTCGTCCAGCGGGCCCGAGTTGCCGATGCACGTGGCGCAGCCGTAGCCCACGAGGTGGAAGCCCAGCTTCTCGAGGTACGGCCAGAGGCCGGCCTTCTCGTAGTAGTTGGTCACGACCTGCGAGCCCGGTGCCATGGACGTCTTGACCCACGGCTTGGACACGAGGCCCTTCTCGACGGCGTTCTTCGCGAGCAGCGCCGCGGCGATCATGACCGACGGGTTCGAGGTGTTGGTGCAGGACGTGATCGAGGCGATCGCGACGGCGCCGTGGAACAGCTCGAACTCCTTGCCCTCGCTGTTCGTGACGTGCACGTGCTTGCGGCCGTTGGGCGTGATGGCCGGCGAGTCGGACGCGGGGAACGATTCCTTCTCGGCCTCGTCGACGCGGTCCCTGACCTCGGGCGCGTACGTGGGCAGGTCGCGCATGAACGCGCTCTTCGCGTTCGTCAGCTCGATGCGGTCCTGCGGGCGCTTCGGCCCGGCGATCGAGGGGACGACGGTCGACAGGTCGAGCTCGAGGTACTCGGAGAACAGCGGCTCCGGCGAGTCGGCGTCGAGCCACAGGCCCTGCTCCTTGGCGTACGCCTCGACGAGCGCGACCTGCTCGTCGGAGCGGCCGGTCAGGCGCAGGTAGTCGACGGTGACGGTGTCGATCGGGAAGATCGCGGCCGTGGAGCCGAACTCCGGCGACATGTTGCCGATGGTGGCGCGGTTCGCGAGCGGCACCTGGGCCACGCCCTCACCGTAGAACTCGACGAACTTGCCGACCACGCCGTGCTGGCGCAGCATCTGGGTGATCGTGAGCACGACGTCGGTGGCCGTCACGGCCGCCGGGATGGAGCCGCTCAGCTTGAAGCCGACGACGCGCGGGATGAGCATCGAGACCGGCTGGCCGAGCATCGCGGCCTCGGCCTCGATGCCGCCGACGCCCCAGCCCAGCACGCCCAGGCCGTTGACCATCGTGGTGTGCGAGTCGGTGCCGACACAGGTGTCGGGGTACGCGCGCAGCACGCCGCCGACCTCGCGGGTCATGACCGTGCGGGCCAGGTACTCGATGTTGACCTGGTGCACGATGCCGGTGCCCGGCGGGACGACCTTGAAGTCGTCGAACGCCGTCTGGCCCCAGCGCAGGAATTGGTAGCGCTCGTGGTTGCGCTGGTACTCGAACTCGACGTTGCGCTGGAACGCGTCGGCGCGGCCGGCGACGTCGATCTGCACGGAGTGGTCGATGACCATCTCGGCGGGGGCCAGCGGGTTGATCCGGGTGGCGTCGCCGCCGAGCGCCGCGACGGCCTCACGCATGGTGGCGAGGTCGACGACGCACGGCACGCCGGTGAAGTCCTGCATGATCACGCGCGCCGGCGTGAACTGGATCTCGGTGTCGGGCTGCGCGTCGGGGTCCCAGGACGCGAGGGCGCGCACGTGGTCGGCGGTGATGTTCGCGCCGTCCTCGGTGCGCAGCAGGTTCTCGGCGAGGATCTTCAGCGAGTACGGGAGGCGCTCCACTCCCTCGACCGCGCTGAGCCGGAAGATCTCGTAGGACTTGCCGGAGACCTCCAGCGTTCCCTTCGATCCGAACGTGTCCACGGTGCTCACTGTGGCTCCTTCTGCGGGGCTGACGGTGCGTCGGCTCTCACAGGCGCGGTCATCGCGCAAAGGAGCCTTCGCATGGGTTCCAGGGGGCTTCACCCAGCCTAAGCCGGGCTGCTCAGGCCAGCATAACGCATTTATCTTGACGTCAAGATATCTGCGAGATCACCCGGTGCGCTATCGCCGCGTAGCCCTTGTCGGTGACGTGGATGCCGTCGGAGTGCACGAAGCGGTCCGGCACCACATCGGGGTCGAGCAGCGAGACGTAGGTCGCCTCCTGCTTCTCCGCGGCGGCCCGGACCGCGCTGTCCAGAGCCCTCGCCTCCAGCCCGATGTCCCAGGGTGTGGAGGGGCCGACGGCGACGATCTCCGCGTCCGGGAAGCGCTGGTGCGCCAGCTCGAAGGCCCGCGCGACGGTGCTGAACACCCGCTCCGGGTCCTCCCGGAGCTCCGGGAAGTCGTTCTGGCCGCCCGCGATCACCACGACCTGGACGCCCTTCTTCGGCGCGGCCCGCAGCTGCTCGCCGTAGGAGAGCTTCGGGATCTTGACACTCCGGCTCACGTAGCCGGTGCCGCCCTGCGCGACGTTCAGCTCGGTCCAGCCCATCTCGTCGGCCACCAGCGTGCTCCACCGCTTCGCGGACGACGACGCGCCCTGGCCGACCGTGTACGAGTCGCCGACGAACAGCGCCACGGGCGGCTTCGCCTTCTTCTTGGGAGGCGTCGGCGTGGGGGTCGGCGAGGGCGTCGGAGTGGGGGTGCCCGTAGGAGCGGGCGTCGGCACGCGCCCCGCCCCCGACGGCTGCGCCTGCACGACGCCGTCGCCGACGGCGATGCCGCCCGCCCCGGCGATCATGCCCACCACTATCGCCACGGCGAACGCCACCACCACACCCGCGACGATCCCGCCGCTCATCAGCCAACGCTTCACGGGGCGAATCCTATGCGCCCCGAAGGATGCGTTTTGTCCAGCTCGCTCGTCAGGCCTGCCGGTCGAGCACGGCCACGGCCTCGACGTGGTGCGTATGGGGGAAGAGGTCGAACCCGCGCACGCTCGTCAGGGCGTAACCGTGCGCCGCCAGGTAGCCGACGTCCCGCGCGAGCGCCGCCGGATCGCACGCCACGTAGACGATGCGGCGCGGGGTACGCGCGGCGATCGCGTCGACCACCGCTCGCCCGGCGCCCGTCCGCGGCGGGTCCAGCACCACGACGTCGGCCGCCGCTCCCCCGCTCAGCGCGCCCGCCAGCACCTTGTCCACCGCGCCCACCTCGAGCGTCACCTGGCCGAACGCGTGCGCGTTGCGGCGGGCGTCCTTCGAGGCCTGGGCGTCGCCCTCGACGGCGATCACCCGCCCCTGCGGCCCGACGGCGTCCGCCAGCGGCAGCGTGAACAGCCCGGCGCCGGAGTACAGGTCCAGGACGGTGGTGCCCTCGACGGGCCCGGCGGCGTCCAGCACGGCGCCCGTGAGCAGCGCCGGCGCCTCGCGGTGCACCTGCCAGAACCCGTCGGCGGCGACACGGTAGCGGTGGGTGCCCCAGGGCCCGGTCACGACCTCGGTCACGGACCGGCGGGCGTTGGGCCGGGAGTCGGGCTTACCACGACGCCAGGGCTCGCCGTCGACCAGCAGCACCGGGTCGCCCTCGGACGGCGCCACGAGCTTCAGCTGCGCGCCCGGCGTCCAGCTGCGGCTGAACACGTCCTCCGCCACGGCGAACGCCGAGAGCTCGGCGGTGGCCAGCGGCATCTTCTTCAGCGCGACGACGTCGTGGCCGCGGTGCGCGCGCATGCCGGCGCGCCCGTCGGCGTCGGCCACCAGCTCGATCCGGGTGCGGTAGTGCAGGCCGCGACGCTCCTCGTCGCCGGGCGCCGCCTCGACGGTGACCTCGCGCTCCAGCCACTCGGGGTCGATGCGGGCCAGCCGCTGCAGCTGCTCGACGAGCACGGTCTTCTTCCAGTCCCGCTGCGCAGGCAGTGCGACGTGCGAGAGCTCGCCGCCGCCGACGCCGTCGACCCCGGCGGCCGGCCAGGCGGGCGCCACGCGGTCGGGCGACGCCGCCAGCACCTCGACGGCGTCGGCGCGCCAGAAGCCGGAGCCGCCCTCGGTGACGCGGGCGCGGACCCGTTCGCCCGGCAGGGTGTGGCGGACGAAGACGACGCGGCCGTCCAGGCGGGCCACGCAGTGGCCGCCGTGCGCGACCGGACCGATCTCCAGCTCGAACTCCGTGCCCACCTCGGGCGCCGGAGCGTCGCTCACGCGGCGCGCGCGGCCGGGCCGCGGGGAACGCTGCGGACGGCGGCGCGGACGGCCGCCCGACTCCGGGTCGGCGGGCGCGGTGCGGCGATCGGGGTTGCGGGGCATGTGCCCAGTATCCCTTGCCCGCCGGTCAGATCCGCCTGCCGCGGATGAAGGTGTCGTCCTCAAGGCCGGTCTGGCCCCGCGACGAGGCGAGCTGCCAGGGCACCGACGCCACCACGACACCGGGTGTGAACAGGAGACTGCCCTTGAGCCGCAGCGCCGACTGGTTGTGCAGCAGCTGCTCCCACCAGTGACCGACCACATACTCGGGGATGTAGACGATCACCAGGTCGCGCGGCGACTCCCGGTGCACCGACCGCACGTACTTCAGCACCGGCCGCGTGATCTCGCGGAACGGCGAGTCGAGGATGCGCAGCGGGACGGGCAGGTCGAGCGCCTCCCACTCGGCCACGAGCCCCTCGATCTCCTCGCGGTCCACGCCGACGGTGACGGCCTCGAGCACGTTGGGCCGTGCGGCTCGCGCGTAGGCCACCGCCCGCATGGTCGGCTTGTGCACCTTGGAGACCAGCACGATGGCGTGCACGCGGCTCGGCAGCGAGCGCGCGGCGGAGACGTCGTCCAGCGCCAGCTCGTCGCGCACCCCGTCGTAGTGCTTCCGGATCCCCCGCATGAGGACGAACAGCACGCCCATCGCGAGCAGCGTGATCCACGCGCCGTGGGTGAACTTGGTCACCAGCACGATGATCAGGACGGTGCCGGTGAAGCCGAACCCGATGCCGTTGACCACGCGCGAGCGCTTCATCCGGCCGCGCACGACGGGGTTGGGCTCGGTGCGCAGCTCACGTGTCCAGTGCCGCAGCATGCCGAGCTGGGACAGCGTGAACGAGACGAACACGCCCACGATGTAGAGCTGGATGAGGCGCGTGGTCGAGGCGTCGAACGCGACGATCAGGACGATCGCCGCGATCGCGAGGGTCACGATGCCGTTCGAGAAGGCGAGCCGGTCGCCGCGGGTGTGCAGCTGGCGCGGCAGGTAGCCGTCGCGCCCGAGGATCGAGCCCAGCACGGGGAACCCGTTGAACGCCGTGTTCGCGGCGAGGACCAGGATGAGGCCGGTGACGGCGGAGACGGCGTAGAAGGCCGGGGGGAAGCCGGAGAACACGGCCTCGGCGAGCTGGCCGATCACGGGGATCTGCACGTAGTCGGTGGAGACCGGCTCACCGTTCACCAGGAGCTGGTCGTGCGGGTTCTCGGCGAAGCGGACGCCGGTGGCCTGGGCCAGCAGCAGGATCGAGATGATCATCGTCGAGGAGATGGCGCCGAGCAGCAGCAGCGTCGTCGCCGCGTTGCGCGATTTGGGCTTGCGGAAGGCGGGCACCCCGTTGCTGATCGCCTCGACGCCGGTCAGGGCCGCGCAGCCCGACGCGAACGCGCGGGCCAGGAGGAACGCACCAGCGATGCCGACCAGTCCTTGGTCGAACGCTGCCTCTCCCACCAGCTCGAACTCCGAGCTCTCGGCCTTCGGTAGGTTCCCCGCGAAGTAGCGGACGGCGCCGGTCACGACCAGGGCACCGACGACCGCCATGTAGCAGTAGGTCGGGATCGCGAACGCAGTGCCCGACTCCCGGACGCCGCGCAGGTTGAAGAGGGTGAGCACCGAGATCGCCCCGACGGCGGCGAGCACCTCGTACCCGCGCAGCCCGGGGATGGCCGACGACGCGTAGTGGGCCGCCGACGAGATCGACACGGCCACGGTGAGCACGTAGTCGACGAGCAGCGCCGAGGCGACGCCGATGCCCGCCGTCCGGCCCAGGTTGGTGGTGGCGACCTCGTAGTCACCGCCGCCCGACGGGTAGGCGCGCACGTTCTGGCGGTAGGACGCGACCACGATGAGCAGCACCGCGACCACGACGAGACCGACCCATGGCGAGAAGGCCATGGCCGCGATCCCGGCCAGCGAGAGGGTCAGCAGGATCTCGTCCGGCGCGTAGGCGACCGACGACAGCGCGTCCGATGCGAACACGGGCAGAGCGATCCGCTTGGGCAGCAGGGTGCGGCCCAAGCTCTCGCTACGTTTGGGGCGGCCGACGAGGAGTCGTTTGGCCGCATCGACGATGTCCGACACGTTGGAAGACTCTATGCCCAGTGTTGACGCACAGCGCACCGGGCCCAGGTCGCGGTAGCGTTCCGTCCGTGCACTTCGTGATCATGGGCTGCGGCCGAGTGGGCTCCAGCCTTGCCCAGGAGATCGAGAGCCGCGGGCACTCCGTGGCCATCATCGATCAGAATCCGGACGCGTTCCGGCGCTTGCCCGCGGACTTCTCGGGCAAGAAGGTCACCGGCGTCGGCTTCGACCGGGACATGCTCGTCCAGGCCGGGATCGAGGACGCGTACGCGTTCGCCGCGGTGTCCGACGGCGACAACTCGAACATCCTGTCGGCCCGCGTGGTGCGCGAGACCTACGGCGTGGACAACGTCGTGGCCCGGATCTACGACCCGCACCGCGCCGAGATCTACCAGCGCCTGGGCATCCCGACCGTCGCCACGGTGCGCTGGACCGCCGACCAGGTGCTGCGCCGCATGCTGCCGCTGGGCTCCACCGACGAGTACCGCGACCCGTCGGGTACGGTCCGGCTCGCGCAGATCGACTACCACCGGCGCTGGGTGGGCCGGCCCGTGCTCAACGTCGAGGCCGCCACCGGCGCGCGAGTCGCGTTCGTCACGCGATACACCTCGGCGGTGCTCCCCACGCCGGACCTCGTGCTCCAGGAGAACGACGTGCTGCACCTGCTCATGACGGCTGACGCCTCCGCCGACGTCGAGCGGATCCTCACCGCCGCCCCGCCCGCCGAGGAGGACTGATGCGCGTAGTCATCGCAGGAGCCGGCTCGGTGGGCCGCTCGATCGCCCGCGAGCTGCTGAGCCACGACCACGAGGTCACCTTGATCGACAAGAACGCCTCTGCCATGCGGGTCTCGCAGGTGCCCGAGGCGGAGTGGGTGCTCGCCGACGCGTGCGAGCTGCCCGCGCTGGAGGCCTCCGAGATGGAACAGGCCGACGTCGTCGTCGGTGCCACGGGCGACGACAAGGTGAACCTCGTGTTCTCGCTGCTGGGCAAGACCGAGTTCGGGGTGCCGCGCACCGTCGCGCGGGTGAACAACCCGAAGAACGAGTGGATGTTCGACCAGTCGTGGGGCGTGGACGTCGCGGTCTCGACGCCGCGCATCATGACCGCGATGGTCGAGGAGGCCGTCGCGGTGGGCGACCTCGTGAAGATCTTCAGCTTCAGCCAGTCGCACGCCGACCTGCTCGAGCTCACCCTGCCCGCCGACTCCCGCGTCGCCGGGACGCGCGTGGGCCGGGTCGTGTGGCCGGCCGACGTCACGCTCTCGACGATCGTGCGCGACGGCCGCCCCCTGGTGCCCAGCCCGGACGACACCCTGGAGGCCGGCGACGAGCTGCTGCTGGTCGCCGGTGACGACGCCGACACCGACGCCCTCCAGAAGCTGCTCGTGCCGAAGGGCTAGGCCGCTGCGCCCACCCGGGGCCGGCGCACGACGTACCACGTCAGGTACAGCACGAGCGCCCACAGCGGCACGCCCAGCACCAGGTGGAACGTGCCGAGCCAGCCGATGTAGCCCAGGTAGAACAGCGGCACCTTCACCGCGAGGCGCACGGCGAACAGGCCCACCCAGAGCCAGGTGGCGATGGCGTAGGTACGCATCTTCGCCGGGTCGTCCCGCCAGGCGGTCAGCGCGGCGAACACCGACGGCGCCTCGTCGTCGGGGGCCCGGTTCGCCTCGGCCTTCACGGCCTCCGGCGTCAGGCCGGCGCGCAGTGCCTCCACGACGTAGCCGACGGCGGGGCGGCGCACGAGGATGGTCGCGAGCAGCACCACGAGGTAGCCCGCGTTGAGCAGGAGGCCGCCCGCGTAGTAGTTCTCGGCCTCACCGGACCGCCACGCCCACACCACGCCGATCGCGATACCGAGCAGGCCACCCAGCGCCTGGGTGACGGGCGTGCCCTGCACCAGCCGCGCCACGACGAGCACCAGCGCCGAGACCACCGAAGCGATCAGTGGAACGGTCAGGTCCGTGAAGATCACGAATGCGACCACGAACACCAGGCCGGGCAGCACCGCCTCCACCAGGCCGCGCACCCCGCCCACCGCCTGAGCCGCGGAGAACTCCTCGCCGGTGAGGGCGCGCACCCCGCGCGCGGGGGCCGGATGGGACTGCTGGCCGGGCTGCGGGGGCACGTCAGGACGTGCTGGTTCGCTCATGGGGTTTATTGTGCCGTGCTCGCCGGGGTGCTCATTCACCCGGCCGGGGCCGGAGCTCGTAGCGCGGGTTGAACATGGTGCGGCGCCCGTCGACGTCGCACACCATGCCCTCGACGCGGATGCGACGGCCGGGCTCGATGCCGTCGATGGTCCGCCGCCCGAGCCACACGAGGTCAAGGGCGCCGGAGCCGTCGAACAGCTCGGCCTCCAGCGCGGGCACGCCCTCGCGGGGGCGCAGCACCACCGAGCGCAGCACGCCCGCGATCTTGCCGCGGCTGCGGACCGGCACGGACGCGACGGCCGTACAGCCCACGTTCCGGGAGGCGTCGGCACGCTCCTCGGTGTCCTGGACCTGCTCGTTGGACGCGAGCGTCTCGCGGATGCGGGACGCCAGCGCCGAGCGCAGCGTCATCAGCGATTCACTTCCTCAGCCGATCTGAGTGATCTCGGGGCCGCGACGCAGCGGGTCGATGTCGGACATCTGCGGTACCGCGTCCGCCGGGCCGGCAGCGGGCGCCGCCGACTGTGCATCATCCTTGCGCGCCGACTTCGGCAGCGCCAGGGGCAGCAGGTCACGGGGCGGTCGCGGGCTCTGGTCGCGGACCACCACGATGTTCGCGAACACGGACTCCAGCGCCTTGGCCGCCTCGGCGTCGAGCGCCGCCTTGCCCGCGAGCACGCCGCGGATGAACCATCGCGGCCCGTCCACCCCGATGAACCGCGCGGGCCGCTGCCCGGACTGCCCCTCCGGGCCCTTGACCGGCATCCGGACCAGCAGCTCGCGCCCGAACACGCCGGGCACGTCGTCGACGATCCCGCCCTGCCCGCTCACGGACTGCGCGATCTCGTGCCGGATCTCGTCCCAGATGCCCTCGGTGCGCGGCGCGGCGAAGGCCTGTATCTGGAGGTTCGACCCCTCCAGCGCGGCCGTCACCCCGGTCACCTTCTGCGTCTTCTTGTCGATCTCCATGCGAAGCTCGAGGCCCGGCATCACCGGCAGCCAGATGGCACCGAGGTCGACGCGCGGGCCCATCTCGCCCACCTGCGACCGGTCGAACGGCCCGTGCGGCCGCTTCTGCTGCTCGGCCTCCACCGACGCCCACTCGACCGGGGCGGGCTCATTCGCCGTGCCTCGTCGGCTGAACAGACCCACAGCCACGCTCCTTCGTAGTTCGTCCGGCTGCGTGCGCACGCGATCGCAGCGCACAGCAGCGTTATCCACTCGTTACTTATAGCCTAGACCCGTCCGGGGCAGAGCCGGTACGGAAGTCGGGACGGCTAGGTCCCGGGCGTTCAGCGCCCCGCGAAACCGCCGCTGGAGCCGAAGCCGCCGTCGCCACGGTGCGAGCCGGGCAGGGTCTCGGCGACCAGGAACCGGGCCCGCTCGACCTTCTGGATCACGAGCTGCGCCACCCGGTCGCCCCGGGCGAGCTTCACCGCCTCGGTGGGGTCGGTGTTGAGCAGGATGACCTTGATCTCGCCGCGGTAGCCCGCGTCAACCGTGCCCGGCGCGTTCACTATCGTGACGCCGTGCTTCGCCGCCAGGCCGGACCTGGGGTTCACGAACGCCGCGTAGCCGTCGGGCAGCGCTATCGAGACTCCCGTAGGCACCACCACCCGGCCCTGGGGCGGGATCTCGACGTCGACCGTGGTCACCAGGTCGGCGCCGGCGTCGCCGGGGTGCGCGTAGTGGGGTGCGGGAACGTCGTCGAGGAGGCTGATCAGCACGTCGACCGTGCTGCCGTCGTCGGTTGGCACAGGGGTGGGCACGCCGGAAGAGTACGCCACCTCTGGGATGATGTCCCCATGACGGCGACCACCCTCACGTTCCACGAGCGTCTCCTGCCCGGTCCCGGTGGCTGGCTCGGCACGGTCGGTCTGGGCGCCATCGCGGCGATCGCGCTGTGGCCGGTGCACGCGGCGGCGGGGATCGTCGCAGGGCTGCTGGTGTGCGTGGGGTCGGCGGTCGCCCTGGCGGCGACCTCCCCCGTCGTGGAGGTGTCCGACGGCGTCCTGCGCGCCGGGAACGCCCGTGTCCCGGTCACGCTGCTCGGGCCTGCCGAGGCGCTCGACGTCGCCGCCATGCGGCACGAGCTGGGCCCGGGGCTCGACGCCCGGGCTTACGTGTGCCTGCGCGCGTGGGCCCGTACCGGGGTGCGGGTCGCGCTCGACGACCCCGCCGACCCGACCCCCTACTGGCTCGTCTCCACGCGCCGTCCGGAGCTGCTGGTGCAGGCTCTGCGGAACTGAGCTGAGAGCCTGACCCGGACACGACGAAGGCTGCCACGCATCGCATGACAGCCCGGTCGTGTCGTCAGTGCCGAAGGCCTGGTGGATCAGGCAGCGCACTCCGTGCAGATCATCTGGCCGGCCTTCTCGTAGGCCAGCTGGCTGCGGTGGTGCACGAGGAAGCAGCTGGAACACGTGAACTCGTCCGCCTGACGCGGCAGCACGCGCACTGCGAGCTCCTCGCCGGACAGGTCCGCGCCCGGGAGCTCGAAGCCCTCGGCCGCCTCGGTCTCGTCCTCGTCCACAACGCCCGAGGACTTGTCAGAACGACGTGCCTGCAGCTCCTGGATCGAATCCTGCTCGACATCCTCATCGGTCTTACGTGGGGCGTCGTAGTCAGTTGCCATGTGGTGTTCTCCGTCGGTAGGTGGTCGCGCCGGAAGGTTTCGGGTCATCCGGGGATTCGACGCCGCCCCGGCCGGGTCACCGCAAGCGCCGTCGAACGGCGTCCGTTACGGGTGTACGCGCAGATAATGCACACGGCCCCGGATTTGTTCCCGAGTCGGCCCACGGATTGTGCACCATTTCTGTCAGGCGCGCTACATCTGCGGGTGTAACCCCGGTCACGTACGCTCTGACCTGCATCAACGCCCGGATAATCGCCTTTGGACCCCCATCAGGGGTGAGGGCTCTCTCGGGGGTGTGTCAGAAAAAAAGATCACCCGATCTCGTCGGTTCCCGCCCCGTCCGCGTCGGCCGCCTCGAGGATCTCGGCAAGCTGCGCGACGAGCTCGGGCCGACCCGCCACCGTCATCGCATTACCCGCGGGACCGCCCCGCAGACCGGTCACGACGGCGCCCGCCTCGGTGGCCACCACCACGCCGGCGGCCATGTCCCACGGGTTCAGCCCGCGCTCGTAGTACAGGTCCATCGAACCGTCCGCGAGCAGGCACAGGTCGATCGCCGCGGAGCCGAGCCGCCGGATGTCGCGGATCTTCGGCAGCACCTGGGTGAGCACCTGGGCCTGGTGGGCGCGGCGTCCGGCGTCGTACCCGAAGCCCGTGCCGACCAGCGAGGTGCCGAGGGACGCCGCGGCACCCACCCGGATCGGCTCGCCGTCGCGGGTGGCGCCCTCGCCGAGCCCGGCCGACCAGGTACGCCCGTCCGCCACGCTGTGCACGCAGCCGGCCAGCACGGTCCACGCACCGGGCTCGGGCGGGCCGGCCACCACGGCCACCGACACGGCCCAGGAGGCCACCCCGTACAGGTAGTTCACCGTGCCGTCGATCGGGTCGAGGACCCAGGTGAGGCCGCTGGTGCCGGCGACGTCGTCGCCCTCCTCGCCCAGGATCGCGTCGTCGGGCCGCTCGGCGGCGATGATCTCGCGCAGCAGGTCCTCGGAGGCGCGGTCCATGACGGTCACCGGGTCCACCTCGCTCGACTTGGTGGCCGCGACCACCACGCGGTCCGGTCTACCCTCACGTACCAGAGCACCCGCTGCTGTCGCGAGGCGGACGGCGAGGTCGCGGAGGGCGGTGACGGTGACGCCGTCGGGCAGCTCGGGCAGTGCGGGTGAGATCACGCACCCATCCTGCCGCAAGCGCCTACGGGCCACTATCCCGCGGCACACCGACGCGCCTGCGCCGCGCGACCGCCGCGCGGTGGCAGGCTCGCCTCACAGGACTACCCCGGGAGGACTGGCATGGACGAGCTGGAGCTGGTACGGCTGCACGAGGACGGTGAACGACTCGTCCTCGTCGCGCGCGACGGCGCCCAGAGCACCCTGCCCATCACCGATGCCCTGCGTGCCGCTATCCGTGGTGACCGACCGCGCATGGAGTCGATCCGCGCCCAGGAGGAGTCGGCGCTGCGCCCCCGCGAGATCCAGGCGCGCCTGCGCGCGGGCGAGACCTGCGAGGAGCTCGCCGAGGCCTCCGGCCTGCCGATCGACCACGTGCGCCGGTTCGAGTACCCGGTGATCTCCGAGCGTGAGCACTCGATCTCCCGGGTCCGGGCCAAGGCCGTCCTGACCGATGACGACGGCGCCACCACCCTGGGCGAGGTCGCCGACGAGCGGCTGCGCTCGCGCGGCGTCCGCCCCGACGACGCCCGGTGGACCGCCACCCGCGAGGGCACCCACCCCTGGATCGTGCAGGTCGAGTTCACCGCCGCCGACCGGCCGCGGGTCGCCCGCTGGTCCCTGGAACCGCGCGGCGGCTTCGTGACGGCGCTCGACGACGAGGCGCGCTGGCTCGGGCTCCCGGAGGACGACGGCGGCCCGGCGCTCGCCGGCGTGTCCACGCTGCCGCCGCACCGGAGCAACCAGCACCCGTCCCGCCCGCGGCCGCCCGAGCCCGACGACACGGACCTGCTGCTCGACAACCTGTCGGAACGCCGCGGCCAGCGGCCCGCCCGGCGCTCCATCCCGGACGCCGAGGTGTCGGACCTGCTGGAGCTCGACGACCTGGACGGCCGCACGGACGGCCGCGACGCACCCCCGGACCCGGCGCCCGAGCCCGAACCCGCCGCGGAGCCGTCCGCCGCCGTCGTCGACATCGGCGCGCGGCGCGGCGGGTCGCGCCCCAAGATGCCGTCGGTGAAGGTGCCCGACTCCCCCGCCGACCTGGACTGGGAGGGTCCCAGCCAGTGGGAGATCCCGGACCGGGCGCCGAGCGCCGAGCAGAAGCCGGACCCGGACCCGCGCCCGGCGGACGAGCCCACGGCCACCGACAACCCGGCGCCCAGGCCCGAGCCCGACAAGCCGCCGGAGAAGCCGGCCGAGCAGGCGCCGCCCAAGCGCCCGGCGGCCAAGCGCGGCCGCAAGTCGCGCGCGCAGGTGCCGAGCTGGGACGAGATCGTGTTCGGCTCGCGCCCGGAGGTCTAGCTCAGCTCCAGAGCGACTCGTGGGCGGACCGCCGCCGCGCGGTGAGCGCCGTCATCCGCCGCATGTGGTGGCGGCGGCACAGCACCTCGTAAGCCACCTCGGCCGGGGTCTCGCGCTCGCCGACATCGCCGATCACCACCTGTTCGCCCTCGGTGACCATGACGCCGTCGACGGTGCGCGCGTTGAGCGTGGCGCGCGCACCGCACCAGCAGAGCGACTGCACCTGGAGCACCTCGATCCGGTCGGCGAGCTCGATGAGGCGGGCCGAGCCGGGGAAGAGCCTGGTGCGGAAGTCGGTGGTGATGCCGAACGCGAAGATGTCGATCTCCATCTCGTCCACGAGCCGGGCCAGCTGCTCCACCTGCCCGGGCGAGTAGAACTGCGCCTCGTCGCACACCAGGTAGTCCACGGCCTCGCCGCCGGCGATCCGGCCGCTGATCTCGGCCCAGAAGTCGGTGGTGTCGGTGACCTCGTGGGCCGCCACCTCGAGCCCCAGCCGGCTGGAGACCCGGGACTCACCCGCGCGGTCGCCCCGGCTGAAGATGAGCCCCTCGCGCCCGCGGGCGCGGTAGTTGTGGTCCGTCTGGAGGGCGAGGGTGGACTTTCCGGAGTCCATGGTCCCGGAGAAGAAGACGAGCTCGGCCACGGTTCCCCCTAGGCGACTGCGGTCAGCATGGGCACGAGCATCTCGTGGGGGGTCAGGGAGCCGTGCACGCCGGGCAGCGCCCGGGCGTCCGCGGAGTGCACCCGGGAGTCGACGACGGTGGCGGCGCCGGTCATCGCGACCACGACGTCGCCGATCGAGGGCAGCACGTGCTCGGCGACGGGCCCGAACCAGCCGTCAGCGACGGCCGTCTCCCGCCGCACGACGACGGCGTGGTCGCCCAGCCGCTCGGCCCACCGCAGGGCGACGTCCGCCGGGTCGGTGCCCTCGTCCGTGTACACGTGCAGGGCGCGCGGCTCACCGCCGACCAGCACGACGCCGGGATGCAGCACGGGGTCGGAGGCGACGTCCCACTGGGTCGTCAGGTCCGCCTTGATCTGGCCGTGGTCGGCCGTGACCAGCACGAGCGTGCCGCGCGGGACCCGGCGCAGCAGGCTGCGCAGCTCGCGGTCGGTGGACTCCAGCGCGTCGCCCCACTGCCAGGAGTCCCAGCCGTGGCTGTGGCCGATCTTGTCGACCTCGCCCTGGTACAGGTAGACGAGGCGCTGCCCCGCGGTGCCCCGCTCCCGCAGGGCGGCCACGGTGGCGTCGACGCGCTGCTCGAACGTCTCGGCGGCCACGTAGACCGGGCCGCGCAGCGCGGCCTGGGTCATGCCGGACCCGGCGAACTTGCGCGGGCCGGTGGCCGTGACCCGGGTGCCGGCCGCGGCGAGCGTCTCGAACACCGTCGGCTCGCGCTGCACGTCGGCCGGGTCGCCCAGGTCCTTCCACTGCACCACCGCGGCCAGGTGGCCCGTCGCCGGGTTGCGCTGCGTGTAGCCGAGCATGCCCGTGCGGCCGGGAGCCGTGCCCGTGCCGAGGATGCTCAGGCCGGCGGCCGTGGTGGACGGGAAGCTGGAGGTCAGGGTGGCGGCCTGCGCGTCCCGCTCCCGCAGGAGCCCGCGCAGGAACGGCGCGTGGCCACCGCGCTCGGCGAGGTTGCGGATCCCGAGGCCGTCCACCAGCACGACGACCACGTGCTCGGCGTCGGGCAGGCCGAGGGCATCGCGGCAGTGGGCCGCGGTGAGGCCGGTGGCCGTGGTGAGGTCATGGCCCAGCGCGCCGGCCACCGCCGGCATCACCGCGGCCAGGCTCGTCGTGTCGTACGTCGGCGCGACCAGACCGTCGGGGAGGTTCAGTGCCGTCACTTCGGCGCGGACGTGGCCCTGGACAGGGCACGGGCGAAGTCGACGGCGGCCCGGACGGCGTCGTTCCCCTCGGCCTCGCCGGAGACCCGGACCACCACGTCGTCGGGTGTCACCTGGCCGGTCAGGCCGTGGTCCGCCGTGCAGTTCGGGTCCACGCAGGTGGCGGGCTCCAGGTCGACGCGGGACACGGCGCCCCAGCCGATCGCGAGCGTGACCTCGCGGGTCGCGCCCGCGCGCGGGTAGCGCTCCGGGTCCGCGATCACGTGGGTGAGCGCCACGGAGCGGATCTCGCGCACCGGCACCACCTCGGTGGTCGCCGACGCGGAGCCGGGCCGGGCGGGGTCCTCCCCCGAGTGGTCGTCCACGTGGGCGGTGACCAGGCGGGTCGGCGTCAGCACCAGGACCGTGAGGTGCCGGCGCACCTCCGAGTCGAAGGTCGTCTCCGCCTGCACGAGGTGGGCCACCACCTCCTCGTCGGCCAGCGCCACATCGAGCACGTCCGCGACGAGCTCCGGGTAGTAGCCGGCCCGGTGCAGGTGGGCGGTCAGGTCATCACGGGCATCGGTAGGGGCATGGGGCACAGGGGGAATCATCCCACGAGAGGGCCTCTCGCCGTTAGCCCGGCAGCGCCCGGCGCGGTGCGTCCGTCCGGCGCTCCGCGGGCCGCAGCCGGATCACCGCGTGCAGCACGGACGCGCCGTGCTCCGCGACCGCCACGGGGTACAGCTCCAGCGACGCGAGCTCCGGCAGGTCCTCCGCCATGACCGACACGCGCGCGAGCACGTCCTCGAGCGCCGCGACATCGGCGGCGGGCGCGCCCTGGTACCCGAACAGCCGGGGAGCCGCGCGCACACCGCGCACCATGCGCGCCACGTCGACGTCGGTCAGCGGCGGCACGCCGTGGGTCACGTCGTCGAGCAGGTCGACGGCGTCGCCCGCCACGCCGAACGACACGACGGGTCCGAACAGCTCGTCCTCGACCGACCGCACCACGCAGGCCACGCCGGTGGGCGCCATGGCCTGCACCTCCAGCACCGGGTCGGGCGCCGGCAGCAGGGACGTCGCCGCGGCCAGCATCCGCTCGGCATCCTCGCGCAGGTCCTCGGCGTCGGCGATGTCGAGGCGCACGCCGCCCAGGTCGGCCCGGTGGCGCAGGGCGGGCGCGGCGATCTTGAGCGCGACCGGCCAGCCCAGCTCCTCGGCGGCGGCGACCGCCTCGTCCGCCGTGCGCACGCTCCGCGACCCCCACAGGGTCAGGCCGTAGCAGGCCAGCAGCTCGGTGGCGGCCGCCTGGTCCAGGACCATGCCGTCGGGGGCGTCACCCGGCAGCGAACCGAGCAGCGACTCGACGAGCGTGCGGGCCTGGGCCCGCGCGGCGCCGTCGGACAGCCCCTCCCGCAGGGCCGGGCGGACCGGCGTCCCGTGGTCCTGGGTGCGCCACTGCGCGTAGCGGACCACCTCGCCGAGGGCCCAGACGGCGTCCTCCGGCGTCGAGAAGGCGGGGATGCGGACGTCGCCGGACGCGAGCTCGTCGGGCATGCCGTGCAGGCCGAGCGCGCTGACGACGGTGGTGCGGCCGGTGCGCGCCGCGGCGGCGGCCACGGCCCGGGCTATCGCGTCGGTGCGCGGCAGCACCACGGGCACGGAGACCACGACCACGGCGTCGCAGGCGCCAGGCGCGTAGAGGGCGTCGACGGCGGCGGCGATCTCGTCGTCGGGCGCGCCGGCGGACAGCGGCTCCGGCGGCCTGACGACGGTCAGGCCCGCCGCGGCGACGGCGTCGGCCACGAGCGCCGCGAGCGACGGCGAGCTGGCGAGGATCCCCACCCGGCCGCCCGCCGGGAGCGGCTGGTGCGCCAGCACTTGCGCGACGTCCATCAGCTGGTGCGTGTTCTCCGCGCGGATGACGCCGGACTGCCGCAGCACCTCGTCGAGCATCCGCCGCGGCGCGCGCGTGGCGCGGACCGTGTGCCCGGGCGGCACCACGCTGCCGTGGCGGCCCGCCACGACCACGACCACGGGCTTGACCTGCGCCAGCCGCCGGGCGATCCGCGAGAACTTGCGGGGGTTGCCGAGCGTCTCCAGGTACAGGCAGACGACGTCGGTGTGCGGGTCGTCCTGCCAGTACTGCATGACGTCGTTGCCGGACACGTCCGCCCGGTGCCCCGCGGAGACCAGCGTGGACAGGCCCAGGCCGCGGCGCTTGACCGTCTCGGCGGCCGTGACCGCCACGGGCGAGCTCTGGCTGAACAGGCCGACGCGGCCGGGCTTCGGGGTGGTCAGCGCGAGGCTCGCCCGCAGGCGGGCGCCCGGGACGTTGGTGAGCAGGCCGTAGCTCGCCGGCCCCACCACCCGCATGCCCTGGGCGTGCGCGGTGCGCAGCAGCTCGCGGCGGCGGGCGACGCCGTCCGGCCCCGTCTCGGCCCAGCCCGCCGACAGCACGACGACGCCCCGCGCGCTCGTGCCACGCAGACGCCGGACGGCGTCGATCACCTCGTCCGGCGGGGCGGCGACCACCGCGAGGTCGACGTCCCAGGACGCCCCGGTTCCGAGGTCTGCCCACGTCACGTCGTCGCCGAGCACCCTTAGCTCGGTGTCGCCGGGGTCGGTCGCGTGGGCCTCGCGGACGCGCGCAGCCAGGAGCTCGTCGACGGTGCCGTTTTCCGAGGGGCCCACCAGCAGCACGCGCCGAGCCGAGAGCAGCCCCTGCATCGAGCGGGCCTCGGTGCGGTGCTCGCGGTCGGCCATGACCTCCCGGGACCGGTCGGTCGGGTCGAGATCGATCGACACCGTGACGACGCCGTCGTCCAGGTGCTGCTCGACGGCGTAGCCCGCCTCCCGGAACACGCCGAGCATCGCGCGGTTCTGGGGCAGCACCTCGGCGATGAACCGGTGCACGCCCCGTTCGCGCGCCGCGGCGGCGATGTGCTCCAGCAGGACCGAGCCGAGGCCGTGGCCCTGGAGCGCGTCCGCGATGTTGAACGCGACCTCGGCGGTGCGGCGGCCGGGCTGGTCGTCGGTCACGTCGTAGCGCGCGACGCCGACGATGTCCTCGCCGGCGGCGCCGTCCCTGCCCGGGCCCGGCCGGACGGCGACCAGCGCCGTCCGCCGCACGTGGTCCACGGTGACGAGCTGGGTGAGCAAGCGGTCCGGGATGCGCTGCAGCGCCGCGAAGAACCGCAGGTAGGTCGAGCGCTCCGACTGGGCCATCTGGAAGCGCTGGAGCGCGTCGGCGTCCTCGGGGCGGATCGGGCGCACGTGCGTGGTCGACCCGTCGCGCAGCACGACGTCGGCCTCCCACTCCACCGGGTACTCGGTCGAGTAGGGCAGGCGCACCGTGCCCACCGGTCGGTCGGCCCGTCCTGGCTGGTCCACGGGACCAAGGCTAACGACTGCGCCCCGCCAGGGTGTCAGCGGATCAGCACCATGCCGACGAGCAGCATCACCGCGAACCCCACGAGCACCAGCCGCTGCCGGCGGTTCGGGCCCGACGCCGTCAGGATGGCCGCGACCGCCGGCCCCGCCGCGAGCAGGAGCCACGCGCCCGGCGCCGGCGCCACGTTCGCGGACACCGCGGCGACGGCGACGACCACCAGGCCGTGCACCACGCCGAGCCCGACCCGCATCGCGACGACCACGTGCAGCACGGCGGCGAGCACCGCCAGGCCCGCCCACATGGTGATGCCCTCCTCGAGGCAGCCCCACTCCTGCTGGGCGCACTGCCAGGACTGCATCCACCAGGTCACCAGCGCGCCGAGCACCAGGACGGGCACCACGCTGAGCCCGACCACTCCGTAGGCGAGCCCGATGCGGACCAGCCATCCCGGCAGGGTGGTTGACCTGCTGAGCAGCGGCAATTCGGGCATACCCGCATAGTGCCAGGTGCGCCGGGAAAAGTGCACATGTCTCGGCCCTTGACCTCGCCCGACGT
This sequence comes from Promicromonospora panici, assembly GCF_900608595.1. Lineage (GTDB taxonomy): Bacteria > Actinomycetota > Actinomycetes > Actinomycetales > Cellulomonadaceae > Promicromonospora > Promicromonospora panici. Next base: position 91,094 of record NZ_UWYY01000005.1, read on the forward strand.
CCAGCGAGGTGCCACCGGAGTGTGGGTGGCGCGGGGTACGGTTTGCCTGTCCGATCCGCCCCAGAGTCCAGGAGCCCCACGAACCATGGCGCGCAAGCCGTCGCAGCCGCTCGACGAGAGCGAGATCCACGAGAAGGTCGTGGACATCGACGTCGCCTCGGAGATGGAGGCCTCGTTCCTCGAGTACGCCTACTCCGTCATCTACTCCCGCGCCCTCCCGGACGCGCGCGACGGCCTCAAGCCGGTGCAGCGCCGCATCCTCTACATGATGTCGGACATGGGGCTGCGCCCCGACCGTGCGCACGTGAAGTCGTCGCGCGTGGTGGGCGAGGTGATGGGAAAGCTCCACCCGCACGGCGACGCCCCCATCTACGACGCGCTGGTGCGCCTGGCGCAGGACTTCTCGCTGCGGCTACCGCTCGTGGACGGGCACGGCAACTTCGGTTCGCTCGACGACGGCCCGGCCGCCCCCCGGTACACCGAGGCGCGCCTGGCCGCGCCGTCGATGGCGATGACCACGGGCCTCGACGAGAACGTCGTGGACTTCGTGCCGAACTACGACAACAAGCTCACCCAGCCCGAGGTGCTGCCCTCGGCGATCCCGAACCTGCTGGTCAACGGCGCGTCCGGCATCGCCGTCGGCATGGCGACGAACATGGCGCCGCACAACCTCGTCGAGGTCGTCTCCGCGGCGCAGCACCTGATCAAGAACCCCGAGGCCACGCTGGAGGACCTGCAGCGGTTCGTCCCCGGCCCGGACCTGCCCACGGGCGGCAAGATCGTGGGCCTGGAGGGCGTGCGCGACGCGTACCGCACCGGCCGCGGCAGCTTCCGCACCCGGGCGACCGCGCGGATCGAGAACGTCACCCCGCGCCGCAAGGGCATCGTCGTCACCGAGCTGCCCTACCTCGTGGGCCCGGAAAAGGTGATCGAGAAGATCGCCGACGGCGTCAAGGCCAAGCGCATCCAGGGCGTGACCAACGTGCAGGACCTCACCGACCGCACGCACGGGCTGCGCCTGGTCATCGAGGTCAAGACGGGCTTCGACCCGGACGCCGTGCTGGAGCAGCTGTACCGCGTGACGCCGCTGGAGGACTCGTTCGGCATCAACAACGTGGCGCTGGTCGACGGCCAGCCGCGCACCCTCGGCCTGGTCGAGATGCTGCGCGTGTGGGTGGAGCACCGCATCCTCGTGGTGCGGCGCCGGTCGCAGCACCGCCTGGACAAGCGCCTCGAGCGGCTGCACCTGGTGGACGGCCTGCTCGTCGCGATCGTCGACATCGACGAGGTCATCCAGGTGATCCGGTCGTCCGACGACGCCGGCATCGCCCGCGACCGGCTGCGCGAGATCTTCGACCTGTCCGAGCCGCAGGCGTCCTACATCCTGGACCTGCAGCTGCGCCGGCTGACCAAGTTCTCCCGCATCGAGCTGGAGAAGGAGGCCGAGGAGCTGCGCCGCGAGATCGCCGAGCTGGAGCGGATCCTCGGCGACGAGAAGCTGCTGCGCCGCGTGGTCAGCACCGAGATGGGCGAGGTCGCCAAGACGTACGGCACGCCGCGCCGCACGGTCCTGCTCGACGCCGCCGGCGGGTCCGTGGGCTCGGTGGCCGTGGCCCCGTCGAACGGGCGCAAGAAGGCAGTGGAACCCATCGACCTGCAGATCAAGGACCTCCCGACCCGCGTGGTGCTGTCCGCGACCGGCCTGCTGGCGCGCCTCCCCGACGACGCTCCGGTGGCGCGCGACGGGAACCGCGCGGCGCATGACGCCCTGCGGGGCGACACCACCGCGACCACCCGGGGCCAGGTGGGCCTCGTGACGTCGGCGGGCCGCATGCTGCGCATCTCCGTGCTGGACCTCCCGTCGCTGCCGCCGACCGACGGCGCGCCGTCGCTGTCCGGCGGCATCCCGGTCAGCGAGCTCGTGGAGCTGGAGCACGGCGAGACCGTGCAGACGGTCACCGCGCTCGGCCCCGACGCCCCGACGGTCGCCGTCGGCACGGCGCAGGGCATCGTCAAGCGTGTGGCGCCGTCCGACGCTCCCGCCAAGGGCGACGAGTGGCCTGTCATCGCGCTCAAGGACGGCGACGTCGTGGTGGGCGCGGCCGTGGTGAGCGACGACGACGAGCTCGTCTTCGTCGCCGACGACTCGTCGCTGCTGCACTTCCCCGCCTCCGCCGTCCGGCCGCAGGGGCGCGCCGCCGGCGGCATGACGGGTATCAAGCTGGGCGCCGACAAGAAGGTGGTGTTCTTCGGCGCGGTACCGGCCGGAGTCGATGCCACGGTGGTGACGATCGCCGGCGCCGCCGACTCGCTGCCGGGCGTGGAGCCCGGCGCGGGCAAGGTGACGCCGTTCGCGCTGTACCCGGGCAAGGGCCGCGCGACCGGTGGTGTGCGGTCGCAGCGGCTGCTCAAGGGTGAGGACGGCCTCATCCTGGCCTGGGTGGGTGCTGCTCCCCCGCGTGCGCTCGGCGCCGGCGGCCAGCCGGTCGAGCTGCCCGAGGTGGACGAGCGTCGTGACGGGTCGGGCACCCCGATCGCGGCGCCGGTCGCGGTGATCGGCTGATCCGTCGAAACCAGTTCTGCCGAGGCTGTCGATTCTGGCGTCGCTCGCCCGTCCAAGGCGTGTCAACATTCCAAGAACGAGGAGCTCGACATGGCTGACAACTGGGTCTTCCTGATCCGCGAGAACGACTGGAACTCGGACGCCTACCTCCCGGAGAACCTGAAAGGGCGGGACCCTTCCGAGGACCCTGACATGGCCGCGCACGGGCGCTTCATGCAGGCCGTCGAAGAGCTCGGCGTCAAGATGACGGGCGCCGCGGCCCTGCAGAACGCCAAGTACGGCGGCTGGGTGGCGCCGGGCAAGGACGGTGCCGAGCCGGTCTACACCGACGCGCCGTTCACCGACACCAACGAGGTCATCACCGGCTTCTACCAGTTCGAGTGCGACGAGGCCACGGCACGCAAGATCGCGGCCCTCGTGCCCACCGGCAACGTGATCGAGTGGCGCAAGGTCCACAACTTCGGTTCCTGAGCTTCGGTGCAGATCGACCCCGCGGCGTTCCGCACCGCCTGGCCCCAGGTGGTGCGGTCGCTCGCGGTGACCACGCGCAGCCTGGACAGCGGTGAGGAGTACGCCGCGGAGGCGTTCGCGCGCGCCGCGGCCCAGCCGGACGGCGTGATCGACGACCTCGTGGGCTGGTGCGTCCAGGTCGGGCGCCGGACCTGGCTCGACACGGTGCGGCACCAGGCCGTGTTCACGCGGATCCAGCCCCAGCTCGCGCGCCCGGAGGTGGCCGCCGTGGACGTGCCGACCGAGCCGGGCGACGACCTCGACGACCGTCTCGCCCTGCTCTTCGTCGCTTGCGACGACGCCATCACGCCGGGCGCGCAGCTCGTCCTCGCGATGCGGGTCGTCTGCGGCCTCACGATCCGGCAGATCGCGGGACATCTCGGCATCGCCGAGGCGACGGCCGCCGCCCGGCTCACCCGCGCCAAGTCCGCGCTGGCCAAAGCCCGCGGCGAGTTCGCGGTGCCCGACGGCGCAGCGCGGGCCCGGCGGCTGCCCGTGGTGCTCGCCTGCGTGGCCGGTCTGTTCACCGTGGGCCAGCGGGACGGGCTGGAGCCCGCCGACGCCACACAGGACCCGGCCCGCGACGCGCTGACGCTCGCCGAGGCGCTGGCCGCCCAGTACCCGGACGATTCCGAGGTGATCGGCCTGCGCGCCGTGTGCCGCCTCGGCCTGGCCAGGCGCCCCGGCCGGGTGCGCGACGGCGTGGCGCTGCCCCTCGATGAGGTCGACCGGTCGGCCTGGGACCAGCGGCTGCTGTCCGCCGGCCTGGACGACGCCACGGCGGCGATCGCTCGCACGGGGACGCCGGGCCGCTTCGCGCTGGAGGCCGCGATCTCCGGCGTGCACGCCTCGGCCCGGAATGCGGGCGGCACGGACTGGTCGCGACTCGCGCAGCTCTACGACGCTTTGCTGCAGGTCTGGCCTTCGCCTGCGACGCGTGTAGCGCGGCTGGTCGTGCTCGGCCGGCTCGCCCTGCGTGACGACGACGGCAGCGGTCTCGGCCGTGATCTCGACCCGATCGAGCGCGAGCTCGAGGACCTCGTCGCGGACGGTCCCCCGTACGCCGCCCGGGACGCGAGCCTCGCCCTGGCCGACCTCGCCCGGCGCACCGGACGGACCGACGAGGCCGCCGGCCGCTACCGCGAGCTCCTGGACGTGATCCCGGCCGGCCCGCTGCGAGAGTTCTGCCGCCGGTACGCGGCGTAGCAGCCGGCCGAGTCTCCCGCGAGTGCCACTCCGGTGGGCTGGGCACTGCGTCGAGCACGTCCGAACGACGTCCACGACGGCGCCGACCGACTCTTCGGGTGCGTCAGTGGGTCCGCGGGGTGCCGGGCCTGCGACGCGACGCGGACTCACTGACCTCGCTGACGCCGATGTGGGGCCCGGTCAGAAGGGTGGGTCGTTCGGGTCGGCGGGCTGGTCTGCGGTTGTGTCGATCGGCGTCGTGTCGGGCGGTACGGCTCCTGGTTCGGTTGCCTGGTAGGTGCGGGGTAGGTGTTGGCCGGTGAGTGCTCGGAGGGTGAGGTCGTGGCTGGTGTCGGGGTCGATGTCGTCGAGGTCGATGTGGGTGTCCAGGACGGTGGGTGGTCGGGTGTGGGTGCGTCCGGTGGGGGTGGTCCAGGTGGTGATGCCGGTGTCGGGGTCGCGGACGATGCCCCAGCCGGCGTGGGTTTTCAGGAGGTGGTGCTTGCGGCACAGGGGGTGGAGGTTGTGGGCGCGGGTCTGTTCCTGTCCGGCGTCCTTGCTCCTGTTCTTGCTCCTGTTCTCGTTCGTGCTCGTGTTCTCGTGCGTGTTCGTGGTCGTGGCCTGGTCGTTGTTGTGGTCGTGGTTGAAGGGTTGGATGTGGTCCAGGTCGCATTGGCTGGCCGTGGTGTCGCACCAGCCGAAGGTGCAGGTCTTGTCGCGGGCTTCGACGGCTGCGCGTAGGACTGTGCCGGGTTGGTAGGTGGTGGTGGAGTAGTCGGTCAGGATCCCGGTGACGGGGTCGGTGAGCAGGCGTTGCCAGGTCGCGTCCTGGGCGATGGCTGCAGCGGTCTCGGCGGGGATGGGTCCGTATCCGGTCAGGTCGCCTGGGGCGTCGTTCAGGCCGAGGAGGGTGCTGGCCGGGATGGTGACCCGGATGACGGGGCGGGTCGGTGTGATCCGCACGGGTTGCACGATTTCCTGCACGACGACTTGTTGGACGGGTGCCTTGCCGCCGCAGGTGCACACCGGCGCCTGGGTAGCGCCGTCCGCGTCGGTGCCAGCGGTGTCGGTGTCGGTCTCTTCGTCGGTGTCGGTGTGGGTAAACCGGTCGGCGGGTAGGAGCCGGCCGGTGATGATGCCGGTCAGGGAGTCGGCGCGCAGTTGTCCCAGGGTGCGGTCCTCGCCGGTGGCGTGGCGGAGCTGGTGGGCCATGTCGTCCACGACGCCCCAGACGGCTGCGGCGTCGGTCGCGGGCAGGTAGGCGGACAGCCAGCCCATGTCGTTCTCCGCCCGGTCCACGTGCACGGACCGTCGGGCCGCCTCGGCCTTCGCAGTCTGGGCGGCGCCGTGCCGGTTCTTCGCGAACACGAGCATCTTGCGCTGCAGCCACTTCCACGTCCGGCGTGGCGCGTGGGGCAGGTACCGGCGGATCGCCTCGGCGCGCTCAGCGACGGTCAGCTGGGACGCGGACCGCAGCAGGGTGTGCGCCTTGCGCACGTCGATCCGGCCCGCGACCAGAGCCTGGATCACGCTCGGGTGCTGGGCGCCGGACTCTGCCCGGACCACGACCTCGGTCGCTTCGGGCTCGGTCACGACCAGCTCGCTGGTGACCTGCCCGACCAGCGAGCTGTGCGCGAGCGGGTGAGACTCCCGGGCCGCGCGTTCGGCCACGACGCGAGCCTGGATACCGGCCGCCCACGACTGCAGGCGCCCGCACGCGACCATCAGGTCGCCCAGGGCGTCGTCCGACATGCCGTCGAGCACGCCCGAACCCAGCCCGTCCGAACCGAGGTCGTCGGGCGCAGCCGGGTGCCCGAGGTGGTCGGGGGCGAGGTTTCCAGCCAGGTCGATCGCCTCGGCGACCACCCGCGCCAGCCACGGGCCGGGCGCACCGGTCAGGGCCTGTCGCAGGGTCTCCTCCGGCCACAGGAACACCGGGACAGCGTCCGGCGGCCACTCCGGTCCAGGTTCCGGCATCTCGTCGGGACCAGACACCGCGCCCGCCCAGGGACCCTCACCACGCGCCTGGTGGTCCACGGCAGGGTCGTCCAGGAGAGAGCCGGCCAGGTCGTCGTCCGGCAGTTTCTCGCTCATACGGCACACTCCTCACCGGGGTGGGGTTGTTCATAAGGGTAACCATCAACGCCATATCTGCGGACGTTTGTTCGACTCTAGCTTCGACCACTGACACCCGCCCGATCATCTGCTGTCCGCAGAAGGAAGGCAGAAGAAGGTGTGAGCGCCTCGATCCACTGGTACCGGCGCCCGCGCCAACGGCGCTCAGCGCCGCCCGAGCTCCGCGATCGCCTCGGCGAACAGCTCCAGCATCCGAGGTCCGCCGTGCCCCTCGTCCTCCACGATGTGCAGGTCGCTCGCGGGCCAGGCCCGGTGCAGCCGCCAGGCGGTCACGACCGGGCTGCTCACGTCCCGCCGGCCGTGGATCAGCACCGCCGGGATCTTCCGCAGGGCCCAGACGCCGTCGAGGATGCCGGTCGGGCCGAGGAACGCGTCATTCGCCCAGTAGTGCGTCACGAGCGTCGCCTGGTTCCGGTCGACGGCCACCGGGCCCGGCGAGAATCCCGGGTCGAGCGAGACATGCGTCGCCTCCCACTCAGCCCAGGCGGTGGCGGCCAGCTCCCGGATCTCGGGTTCCGCGCTCCGCAGACGGCGGGCCACAGCCTCCACCACCCGTTCCCCCGGTCGCGGCTCGGCGACGCCGAGCAGTCGGGCCCATGACTCGGGAAACAGCCGCGAGACGCCGTCCGTGATCCAGTCCACCTCTTCCCGGCTCGTAGTGGTCACTGCCAGCAGCGCAAGCCCGTCGACCCGTTCGGGGTGTGCCTCGGCGTACGCCAGCGCCAGGGTCGAGCCCCAGGACACGCCGGCCAGGAGCCACCGCTCGATCCTCAGCTGCTCGCGCAGCGCCTCGATGTCCCGGATCAGCTGCTGCGTCGTGTTCTGATCGAGGACGTCCAGCGCGGCGGTCGCGAGGGGGCGGCTGCGCCCGCTCCCCCGCTGGTCCAGGCCCACGACCCGGAAGACCGACGGGTCGAACCAGGTCCGGTACCGGCCGTCGCGCAGGCCGCTGCCAGGTCCGCCGTGCAGGTAGAGCGCGGGCCGGCCCGCGGGATCTCCGGACTGCTCCCAGTACAGGGCCACGCCGGCTGTCTCCAGGGTTCCGGATTCGTAGGGCTCTACGTGGGGAAACATCTCGCGACCCTAACCCCGCCCACTCATTGCGCTCGGCCGGTGTCAGTGACCAGTGATTGACTCCGGACCATGAACGACGCGCTCTATGAGTTCTCCATTGACCCGGCCCGTATCGACGCCGCCCGCGTGCACGAGCTCGTCTCCCGGCACACCTACTGGGCCAAGGACCGCCCGCGTGAGGTGATGGACGCCGCCCTCGCCGGCTCCCGGCCCTACGGCGTCTACCGCCGCGACACGGGCAAGCAGGTGGCGTTCGCGCGCGTCGTGACCGACGGCGCGACGTTCGCCTGGCTCGCCGACGTCATCGTCGACCCGGACGAGCGGGGGCAGGGCATCGGCAAGCTGCTCGTCGCGGGCGTGGTCGCCGACATCGAGCCGCTCGGCCTGCGCCGCACGCTCCTCGCGACGGCCGACGCCCACGGCCTGTACGAGCAGTTCGGCTGGCAACCGGTCACGGACCAGTTCAAATGGATGGAGCGGCCGGGGACCGGAGCCGTCACACGGGGAGCAGTTGGATGAACATGTCCGTCGAGATCGGTGACCTCACCCGCGTCGAGGCCGACGCCGTCGTCAACGCCGCGAACTCCACGCTCCTCGGCGGTGGTGGGGTCGACGGCGCCATCCACGCCGCTGCCGGGCCCCGACTGCTCGAGGCATGCCGACGCCTGCGCAACACCACCCACCGCGACGGCCTGACGGTCGGCGACGCCGTCGCCACGCCGGCGTTCGACCTGCCGGCGTCCTGGGTCATCCACACCGTCGGGCCGAACCTGCACCGCGGCCAGGACGATCCCGCGCTGCTCGCCTCATGCTTCACCCGGTCCCTCGACGTCGCCGCCGAGCTCGACGTACGCTCGGTCGCCTTCCCGGCGGTGAGCGCGGGCGCCTACGGCTGGCCCACGGCCGACGTCGCTCGCATCGCCGTCGGCTCCTGCCGTACCTGGCTCGCCGAGCACCCGGACGCCAGCCCCAAACAGGTCCGGTTCGTGGTGCTCGACCAGCGGCTACGGGACATGTTCGACGCCGAGCTCCAGGCGGCCTGACGGGCAACCGGGCGCGCCTGCCTGCCCAAGAGAGTCCGCCCGACGGCGCCCGTCCGGTGCTGACCCGCGGGCGCATGACCGGCACGGCAGTCGAGCCGCGCCTCACAGGTCCTTGCCGTACCAGTGCTCCGAGTACTGGGCGAACGTGTACGGCTCGATCTCGTCGTAGCCGAGCCGCTCGTACAAGGCACGGGCGGCCACGAAGTCGGACCGGGTCTCCAGGACCATGCGGGTCGCCCCCAGGCGTCGGGCCTCGTCCTCGGCAGCGCCGACGATGAGCTCGGCGCCGCCCTTGCCTCGGAACTCCGGGCGCAGGTAGACCCGTTTCAGCTCGGCCCGCGCGTTGCCCGCACGCGCATCGGCCACCCGCGCATCACCCACCCGCGCACCGTCGAGCAGCCGGACGCCGGCCATGCCCGCCGCCGCGCCCTCGTAGCGCGCGATCACCAGTGCTCCTCCGGGTGGTGCGAAGTCCGTGCCCGGGTCGGCGGCGATCTCTCGCTCGAGCTCGTCTGGGTCGGTGCGGCGGTTCTCCCTGAGCAGGTACCAGCTGTCACTCATGTGGGTGTAGCACTCGCGCCACAGCGCGACGGCGTCGGGCGAGTCGAACGGCTCCGGGGCGACGATCCAAGCTTCGTGCGTCATCACTGTCGTTTCTTACGCGGCGCCGCCGGCGACGTCCAGCGCGTTCGGCCGATCAGTCCCGGCGCACCGGGGGCGAGACGAGCCCCGACTGGTAGGCGAGCACGACGAGCTGGGCGCGGTCCCGCGCGTGCAGCTTGGTCATCGCGCGGCTCACATGGGTCTTCGCCGTCGTCGGGCTGAGCACCATCCGCTCGGCGATCTCGTCGTTGCTGAGTCCGTACGCGACCAGCGCCACGACCTCGCGCTCCCGGTTGGTGAGGAGGTCGAGGTCGGGCGAGGAGAGCACGTCAGGCGGACGCGCCACGAACTCGCTGATCAGCTGCCGCGTGACGGACGGCGAGAGCAGCGCGTCCCCACGCGTCACCACGCGCAGCGCCTGCAACAGGCTCGCCGGGTCGGTGTCCTTGAGCAGGAACCCTGCCGCACCCGCACGCAGGGCACGGAACACGTGCTCGTCCAGGCCGTAGTTCGTCAGGATCACCACCCGCACGCCGGCCAGGCGGTCGTCCTCGACGATGCGGCGGGTCGCCTCGATGCCGTCCAGCACCGGCATCTGCACGTCCATCAGCACGATGTCGGGCCGGTGATCGAGCGCGGCAGCAACGCCCTCCTCGCCGTTGCCCGCCTCGGCGAGCACGTTCAGGTCGTCCTCGCTGTCCAGCAGCGCCCGGATCCCCGAGCGGATGAGCTCCTGGTCGTCGACCAGGACCACCGAGATCACGGCCGTCCCCCAGCAGGCCGGGCCGGACCTGCCTGCCCGGTCGGCAGCTCGGCCGCCACCGAGAACCCCGCGGCGGGGCCGGGACCGGTCCGCAGCTGTCCGCCCAGCCCGGTGACCCGCTCCCGCATGCCGATCAGCCCGTGGCCGGGCACGGGCGGCGTCCGGGACGCCGATCCGTCGTCGTCGACGCCCACCCTCAGCACTCCGGCGCCGTAGGTGATCCGCACCGTCGCCGTCGCCTCGCCGGCGTGCCGGCTGACGTTGGTCAGCGCCTCCTGGACGACGCGGTACGCCGTCTGGTCGACCTCGGGCGGCAGCGGCCGCGGCGTTCCCTCGACCGTGACGGTGATCGGCAGACCGGACGAGCGCGCCCGCTCGACCAGCGCGGGCAGCCGGTCCAGCCCCGCGCCGTTCCCGTCGTCCTCGCGGCGCAGCGTGTCGAGGGTCGAGCGGAGCTCGCGGGCGGCGTCGCTGCTCGCCTCCTGGATCGCGAGCAGCGCCGGGGCCGGTTCCTCCCCGCGCTTGCGAGCCAGGTGCGCCGCGACGCCGACCTGGACGTTGATCACCGAGATGCTGTGCGTCAACGAGTCGTGCAGCTCGCGGGCGATGTGCAGCCGCTCCTCGACGGCGCGCCGGCGGGCCACTTCCTCGCGGGTCCGCTCCGCGTCGTCCGCCCGCTGCTCCACCTCGCGCACGTGGGCGCGCCACAGCACGAACGCGACAGCGGCGACGCCCGCGGTCGCGAGCCAGCCCGCCGCGTAGAACCGTCGCCAGCCCAGATCGGTGCGCATGGTCGTCGAGCCTATGGCGCGGCCGCCACCTGACGCATCCCCCGCAGGGAGCACTCCGCGCTACTCCCTGGGTAGTAGCCAAGCGCGACGCTGCTGCCGCACCGGTAGCCGCAGGTGTCACCCCTCGGACGACGAAAACCGAGGTCACCCCGCGAAGGATCGATGTCGTCCGAGAACCGACCACGGACGAGACCGACCGCCACGAGACCGACGACCGAGGAGTGACCGTGATCCACGAGCCACCGAGAACGGACCAGGGCAAGGGTCCACGCAAGGACCCGAGCAATGGCCCACGCAACCACGCGCGCAGCGACCTGATCGACGACAGTCTGCCCGGCACCGGCCGGCCCGGCGGCGACCGATCCGCCGACAACCTGTCCGGCGACGTCCTGCTGCCCGGCGACGACGGTTATGCCGACGCCGCGACCACCTTCTTCGCGAGCGGCAAGCCCGCGATCGTCGTCCGGCCCCGCGACGCCGCCGGCGTCACCGCAGCGATCGCCCACGCCCGGCGGGAGGGGCTCGCCCTCTCGGTCCGTTCCGGGGGCCACGGCCTCCTGGGCGCCGCCACCAACGACGACGGCATGGTCCTGGACCTGGCTCACCTCGACACCGTCGAGCTCGTCGACCCGGTCAACCGGGTGGTCCGGGTCGGAGCGGGCGCCACCTGGGGCCGCACGATGGCGACCCTCGCGCCGCACGGGCTGGGCCTGACGGCCGGCGACACGGCGGGCGTCGGCGTCGGCGGCCTGACGCTCGGTGGCGGTATCGGCCGGCTGGTCCGCAAGCACGGCCTGGCCGTCGACAACCTGGTCGCGGCCCGGGTCGTCACCGCGGACGGGCGCGTGCTGGTGGCCGGCCCGGACGAGCACGCCGACCTGTTCTGGGCGATCCGGGGCGGCGGCGGCAACTTCGGCGTGGTCGTCAGCTTCGACTTCGTCGCCGCGCGGATCGAGCTCGTGCACTTCGGCTCCATCACCTACCGTCCCGACGACCCCGAACGGCTCGTCACGGCCTGGCGCGACCACATGCGCGCCGCCCCCGACAGCCTCACCAGCACCCTCGCGCTGGTCCCGCCGATGTTCGGCGGCTCGGCGGCGGCCACGGTGACACTCTGCTACACGGACGACGCCGTCGGCCCGCTGCGGGCGATCGGCCCGCTGCGGGCCATCGGCCAGGTGCTCACCGACAACGTCCGCGTGCTCCCGTACCCCGACGTCCTCGCGGACGCGCACCGGCCGCCGGGCGGCCGCCTGCTCTCCCGCAACACCCTGGTGCGCGCCCTCGACGACGACGTCATCGAGGCCGCCGTCGCCGTCTACCGCGGCGGCACCTCCGTCGTGCTGCGCAGCCTCGGCGGCGCCTTCGGCCGGGTACCGGCGGACGCCACCGCGTTCGCGCACCGCGACGCCGAGGCGATGATCGTCTGCGGCGCGTTCCTCCCGCCCGACGCCACCGACGCCGACGCCGACGCCGTCCTCGCCCCGTGGGCGGCCGTCGCGCGCCAGGGCACCGGCGTCTACCTCAACTTCCAGGGGTCGGACGCCGCGGCCGACCTGGCGACCGCCTACCCGCCGCGGACGTACGCCCGCCTGGCCGAGGCCAAGCGCCGGTACGACCCCGACAACGTTCTCGGGCGCAACCACAACATCGCGCCCGGCAACAGCGCGCCCGGCAACGGCACACCCACGGAAGGACCGGACCAGTGAGCTACGCGTTCGAGGCCGAAGGCCTGGTCAAGCGGTACGGCAGCACGACGGCGCTCGCGGGCGTCAGCCTGCACGCGCGGCGCGGGACCGTGCTCGGCGTCCTGGGCCCCAACGGCGCCGGCAAGACGACGGCCATCCAGATCCTCGCCACGCTGCTCCGGCCCGACGCCGGCCGCGCCACGGTGGGCGGGCTCGACGTCGTGCGCGACGCCGCCCGCGTGGGCCGGCTGGTGGGGCTCACCGGCCAGTACGCCACCGTCGACGAGGACCTCACCGGTGCCGAGAACCTCGTGCTCCTCGGCCGGCTGCTCGACCTGCCGCGCGCCGCCGCCCGGTCGCGCGCGAGGGCGCTGCTGACGCAGGTCGGCCTGATGGACGCCGCGCACCTGCGGGTGTCGGCGTACTCCGGCGGGATGCGGCGCCGGCTCGACCTCGCCGCGGGCCTGATCGGCCGCCCCGAGATCGTGTTCCTCGACGAGCCAACCACCGGCCTCGACCCGGGCAAGCGGGAGGACCTGTGGGCCACGATCCGCGCCCTGGCCGCCGAGGGCGCCACGGTCCTGCTCACCACCCAGTACCTGGAGGAGGCCGACGCCCTCGCCGACGAGATCACGGTGATCGACCACGGCCGGGTGATCGCGCACGACACCCCGGCCGGGCTCAAGCAGCTGGTCGGGGGCCGGACCATCGTCGTCCGCCCGTCCGATCCCGCGCTGCTGGGCGCCGCCGCCCGCGTCGTCGAGCGCGTGACCGGCCGGCCTGTCGAGCAGCAGCACGGCGGCGCGCTCACCACGCCGGTCGAGTCCGCGCGGGCGTTCACCGACGTCGTGCGGGCGCTGGAGACCGCCCGGGTGGACGTCGCCGAGCTCGCGCTCCGCCTGCCGAGCCTCGACGAGGTGTTCTTCAGCCTGACCGGTGTGACCGAGACCAGCGCGACCGGGACCGAGGAGACAGCATGACCACCCTCAGCACGCAGGCACCCGCCGTCCGCCGACCCGCCGTGGACGCACCCCGGCCCTGGCCCTTGCTCCGGCACAGCTTCGCCCTCGCCGGCCGGAGCCTCACCAAGACCTGGCGCAATCCCGGCATGCTTCTGGAGGCGCTGTTCATGCCGGCCATCTTCCTGCTGATGTTCGTCTACCTCTTCGGAGGTGCCGTGAGCGGCTCGTCCCGGGAGTACCTCCAGTACGTCTTCCCGGGCGTGCTCGTCCTCACCACGATCCTCACCGGGCAGGTCTCGACCGGCGTGAGCATCGTGGTCGACATGAAGAAGGGGGTGTTCGACCGCTTCCGCAGCATGCCGATCGCCCGTTCGGCACCGCTCCTCGGCTCGATGCTGGGTGACGCCGTCCGCTACCCGGTGGCCGTGACGATGTTGTTCGGCCTCGGCTACCTGCTCGGCTTCCGGGTCGAGACGGACCTGGCCTCCGCCCTGGGCGCCGTGGCCCTCACTATCGGGTTCGGGTTCTCCCTGAGCTGGCTCACGGTGCTCGTGGCCGTGCTGCTCGGGGACGAGAACATGGTGAGCTGGGTCGCGTTCCTCGTGCCGTTCCCCCTGGTCTTCGGCACGAGCATGGCGGCACCCGCCGAGACGATGCCCGGCTGGCTGCAGGCCTGGGCCGAGGTCAACCCGGTGAGCCACGCGATCGACGCGAGCCGGCGGCTGCTGCTCGGCGGGCCCGTCGCCGAGCCCGTGCTGATGACCCTGCTGTGGGGCGGAGCCGCCCTCCTGGTCCTGGCCCCGCTCGCCGCGTGGGCCTACCGACGGCGTATGTGAGTCAGCTCGTGAGCAGCTTGCGCAGCTCGCGCGGCGTCGTGGCGATCGCGGCGGCGCCGGCGGCCTCCAGCTCACCGGGCGCCGCGTAACCCCAGGTCACGCCAACGGTCGGGACGCCGTGGTGGGCGGCCGCGTGCACGTCGTGCTCGCGGTCGCCCACCATGACCACCTCGCCGGCGTCGGCGCCGAGCGCGACTGCGTGCGCCAGCGCGCGCTCGACCACCACCTCCTTGCCCTGCATCTCGCCGGCCGAGTAGTCGGCGGCACCGTGGACGCCGTCGAGCCCGCCGGCGAGGTGTTCGTCGAGCCCGAAGTGCTCGACGATCTTCCGCGCGTAGTACTGCGGCTTGGCCGTGGCGACCAGCAGCGTCACCCCCGCGGCACGCAGTTCGGCGAGCTCCTCCGCCACGCCCGCGAACACCGAGTTGTCGAACATGCCGTGCACCTCGAAGTCGCGCCGGTAGGCGGCGATGGTGGCGGTGGCGTCTGCGGCGGACAGGCCGATCCGGGCCAGGCTCGTCCCCAGGGGCGGGCCCACGAAGGTCCGCAGGACTTCGTCGGACGGGACGGCGAACCCGGCGTCCGCGAATCCGGTGCGCAGGGACGCGATGATCCCGGGCGCGGAGTCGGTGAGGGTGCCGTCGAGGTCGAGCAGGACGTGCGTGATGCGGTGGGGAAGCGAGAGGGTCACCCGGTGAGCGTGCCACAGGTTCAGTGGTGGCCCTGGTGGGTGTCCGCGCCGCCGTGCCCGCGGCTGGGCGGGGTCCCCGCCTCCTGCCCCGGTTCGACGACGACGAACTGCCCCATCATCCCCTCGTCCTCGTGCAGCAGCATGTGGCAGTGGAACATGTACGGGACGTCGGGGTTCGTGTAGTCGTCGAACCGCATGAGCAGCCGGTAGGTGCGGTTCGGCTCGAGGTACACGGTGTCCTTGGGGCCGGCCAGCTCGGGCGGCGGGCCGTCGCCGTCGATCGACAGGATGCGGAACTGCACGTCGTGCACGTGGAAGCTGTGCGGCATCGGCACGATGCTGCGCACCTCCCAGATCTCGGTGCTGCCCTCGTCGACGACCTCGTCGATACGCCCCATGTCCATGCTCCGGCCGTTGATCTTGCGGTCGTCGAGCTCGAACGTGCGGGTCACGGCCGCGTCGTCCTCGTGCAGCGCGTCCCGCGCGGCGTGAGCCGACGACTGCCAGGCGGGCTCGGGCGACGGCGCGAGCTCGTCGGCGGCCCGGAGCTCCAGCACGTCGAACGCGTCGTTGGCGCCCATCGCGAACGGGACGACGACGCCGCCCAGGTCGGCCTCGAACGAGTGCAGGCGCGTGGTCTCGCCCGGCTGCATCCGCACGATGACCTCGGCGCGCTCGCCGGGGGCCAGCCGCACGTGGTCGAGCCGGACGGGGGCGTCCAGCAGCCCGCCGTCGGTGGCGACGAGGTCCATCTCCCGGTCCGGGAAGCCGAGCTGGAACGTGCGCGCGGTCGACCCGTTGAGCAGGCGCAGCCGCACGCGTTCGGTGGTGACCTCCTGGTACGCGCCGATGGTGCCGTTGGTCATGACGACGTCGCCGAGCGTACCGGGCTCGCTGCCGTCGTCCGAGAGCTCGAGCTGCCCGTCCTCGTCGAGGACCTTGTCCTGCACGATCACCGGGACGTCGTCCACGCCGTAGTTCTGCGGCAGGTCGGCGGCACGCGAGGCGTCGTCGTCCAGGAGGAACATGCCCGCCAGGCCGCGGTAGACGTGCTCCTCCGTGGCGCCGTGCGGGTGCGGGTGGTACCAGAGCGTCGCGGCGGGCTGGTCGATCTCCCAGGTGGGACGCCAGGTGGCGCCCGGTTCGACCTCCTGGTGCGGCCCGCCGTCCATCGCCGGGGGCAGGTGCATGCCGTGCCAGTGCACGCTGGTCGGCTCGCCGAGGTCGTTGGTCACCTCGACGGTGACCCGCTCGCCGCGTCCGGCGCGCAGCGTCGGCCCGAGGTAGGAGCCGTCGAAGCCCCACGTCTCCGTCTCGACGCCGGGCCGGAACTCGGTGACACCATCCTGCGCCGTGAGGGAGAAGACGCGCGTGCCGTCCACGACCCGCGACGGCGCCAGCGGCGGGATGGCGAGCTCGTTCGTGAACTCCGGCTCGTCGACCGACGTGACCGAGCCGGGGATGAGCGCGCAGCCCGCGAGCGCTAGGGCGGCGAGGCTCGCGAGGCCGGTGAGCGCGGCGGTCCGCCTCATCGGTCCGCCCCCCGCAGCCGCTGCACGCCGGCGGCGGCCAGGCCGGCGAGCGCGCCCCAGAACGCGTCGCTGAGCAGCGCCGGGATGATGGTCCAGGCCGGCTCGGCGGCCGAACCGCCGGGCCCGTCGAAGCCGCCGAGCGCCGGGACGAGCAGGCCGAGCGCGACCGTGACGAGCCCGTACGCCACGCCGGTGAGGGTGAGGGTGAGCACGGGCCGCGGCACGCGGCCCAGCCCGACCACCCCGATCCAGACGACGGCGGTGATGCCGATGATGGTCAGCGCCCGGGGTGCGCCGGTCCCGAGGGCGCCGGTGAGGCCGGTCAGCGGCCAGAGCAGGGCCAGCGTGGAGAGGCCGGCGACGACCGCCCAGGGGATGGTGGGCGATGCGGGTCGGCCCGGTGCGGGCTGTGCGGGAAGGTGTGGTGATGTCATACCTCGACGGTGCCCGCCGGGGTGCCCGTCCCACATCGGCCCTGGATCGTCTCCACGTGTCGCCCGGGGGCGACAAGAACCCTGACTCAGCGCCCGGACGGCTCGGGGCTGATGCCTCAGGGCCGCCCCGTCCGTAGGGTGACGGTGTGTCCGAGCCGAGTGTGTCCCCGCAGACAGTCGACCCCCGTGTCACCGACATCGCCCTGGGGCTCGCCATGGCGCTGGTGGTGGCGGTCGTCATCGCGGCGGACCCCGACGCCCTGCGGCACGCCGGCCCGGGTGCGTACCTGTTCGCGGCGGGCTTCGGGGCGCTGGTGCTGCTGCGGCGCCGGGTGCCGCGCACCGTGCTCGTGGTCACCGTGCTGGGCGTGTTCGTCTACTACACGCTCCAGTTCGCGCCCATCGGCATGGCGCTGCCCGCGGTCGCGGCGCTGTACTCGGCGGCGGAGATGCGGCGGACCGGCTGGGCCGTCGGTGCGGGCACCGCGCTGATCGCCGTCTCGACCTACTACCGGACGGTGGGCAACACACCCGAGGAGGCTCTGACGCCGTACGAGCTCGTCACCGACGTGGCGCTGGTCGCGGCGGCGATCGCGCTCGGGGTGGCGGTGCGGCTGAGCCGCGAGGCGCGGGTCCACGAGGCCCACGCCGCCGAGCAGCGGCTGCAGGCCGAGCGCCTGCGCATCGCCCGCGACCTGCACGACGTCGTGGGGCACAACCTGTCGGTGATCGCGCTGCACTCGGGCGTGGCCGCCGAGGCCGTGGGCCGGGACGACGACGCGGCCCGGGGCGCGCTCGCGCACGTGCGCGAGGCGACGTCGGGCACGCTGCACGAGCTGCGGTCGACGGTCCGGGTGCTGCGCGACCCGGCGCGTGCCTCGGCGCAGCGGGACGCCGCGCCCGACGCCGCGCCCACCGGCCTGGCCGGTGTCGAAGCCCTGGCGGCCTCGGCGCGGGCCGCTGGGCTCGCCGTCGAGGTCGAGCTGGACGTGCCGGCAGGGACCCTCGACGGCGCCATCGACGCCGCCGCCTACCGGGTGGTGCAGGAGTCGCTCACCAACGTGCTGCGGCACGCCGCGGCCACGCGCGTCACGGTCTCCGCGGCGGTCGCCGACGACCGCCTCGCCCTCCGCGTGGCCGACGACGGCCGTGGTGCCGGCCCCGGCCTCGTGCCCGGCTCCGGGATCTCGGGGATGCGCGAGCGGGTGGCCCTGCTCGGCGGCACCCTCACCATGGGCGATGCCCCCGGCGGCGGGTTTCGTGTGGCCGCAAACCTGCCGCTGCGGCTGGAGACGGGAGAAGCATGATCCGCATAGTGCTGGTGGACGACCAGGAGCTCGTGCGCGCGGGGCTGCGTGCCCTGGCGGAGAGCGAGGGCGACATCACCGTCGTCGGCGAGGCGGCCGACGGGCGCTCGGGGGTGTCCCGGGTGCGGGAGCTGCGGCCCGACGTCGTGCTCATGGACGTCCGGATGCCGCGCCTGGACGGGCTGGCCGCGACGAGGGAGATCGTGAGCGACCCGGCGCTGGCCGGCGTGCGGGTGCTGATCCTGACCACGTTCGACGAGGACGAGCACGTCTTCGAGGCCATCCGGTCCGGGGCCGCCGGCTACCTGCTCAAGGACGTCGCCCCGGCCGAGCTGCGCCGCGCCGTCCGCGTGGTCGCGGCGGGCGAGGCGCTGCTCGACCCGGGCGTCACGGCCACCGTGCTGCGGGCGGTCGCGGCGGGCCCGGCGCCCCGGTCCGGCGTCGACCGGCTCGCCGGGCTCACGGAGCGCGAGCGCGAGGTGCTGCAGCAGCTGGGCCGGGGCCTGACGAACGACGAGATCGCCCGCGAGCTCTACCTCAGCCCCGCCACCGCCCGCACCTACGTGAGCCGCCTGCTGGCCAAGCTCGGCGCGCGGGACCGCGCGGCACTGGTGATCCTCGCCTACGAGACGGGGCTCGTGCGGCCGTGAGCCGCACGAGTCCCCGGGCTCACAGCGCCTTGAGGCGCGGCAGCACGTCCTCGCTGAACTGCGTCAGGAACCGCTCCTGGTCGTGGCCGGGGCCGTGCACCACGAGGTGGTTCAGGCCGGCGTCGACGTAGGGCTTGATCAGCTCGACGGCCTGCTCCGGGTCGGACGCGACGATCCAGCGCTTCGCGACCTGCTCGATCGGCAGCTCGTCGGCCAGCTGCTCCATCTCGGTGGCCGAGGTGACGCTGTGCTTCTGCTCCGGCGTGAGCGACAGCGGCGCCCAGAACCGGGTGTTCTCCAGCGCGGTGGCGGCATCGCGGTCGTACGAGATCTTGATCTCGATCATCTTGTCGACGTCGGAAGCGGAGCGCTCCGCCTTGGCCGTGCCCTCGGCGACGGCCGGCAGCAGCTTCTCCGTGTACAGGTCCATGCCCTTGCCGGAGGTGCAGATGAAGCCGTCGCCCGCGCGGCCGGCGTACCTGGCCACGAGGGGGCCGCCCGCCGCGATGTAGACCGGCACCGGGTTCTCGGGCCGGTCGTAGATCTGGGCGCCGACCAGCTCGTAGTAGTCGCCCTTGAAGTCCACGCTGTCCTCGGTCCAGAGGGCCCGCATGAGCTGCACGGCCTCGCGCAGCCGGGCGAACCGCTCCTTGAACTCGGGCCACTCGCGGCCCGAGACGGCGATCTCGTTGAGGGCCTCGCCCGTCCCGACGCCGAGGAGCACGCGGTTCTCGGTGAGCAGCGCCAGCGTGGCGAACTGCTGCGCGATGACGGCGGGGTTGTAGCGGAACGTCGGGGTCAGCACGCTCGTGCCGAGCTGGATCCGCGAGGTACGCTCGCCCGCGGCCGCGAGCCAGGCCAGCGCCGACGGCGCATGGCCACCCTCGTGCCGCCACGGCAGGAAGTGGTCGGAGACCATCGCGCTGTCCAGTCCCACCTCCTCGGCGCGTACGGCGAGCTCAACCAGCTCGCGCGGCCCGAACTGCTCGGCGGACGCCTTGTAACCGATCTTCAGAGTCACAGCTGCGACCCTACGCTCGATCACCGACACCCGAACACGGAGGTCGCGCAGATCACATCCGGGCAGGTCACGCGCGCCGCATCGCCGATGCCGACCATCCGCCCGCGAGCGCCACCAGCACCACGAAGACTCCCAGGACCACGGCGGTCGGCACGTACACCAGGCCGACGCCGACCGCGAGCACCGGGACCACCAGGCCCGCGTAGGCGACGAGGAACACGAGCGCCAGCGCCTCCGCCCGCTCCCCCGGCGGCACGAGCGAGGCCGTACGGCCCAGCGCCGCCTTGAACAGCAGCCCCGCGGCCCCGCCGGCCAGCAGTCCGCCCAGCACGAAGAGCCACGTGGAGGCCAGCACCACACCGCCGAACAGCCCGGCCGGGCCCGCGACGATGAGCACGGCCGCGAGGCGGAGCTGGGACTCCTGCGTGCGCGCGGCCACGAGGGTCTGGCCGAGGGCGCCGGCCAGGAACGGCGTCCCCGCGACGGCGCCCGCGACGATCAGGGACGGCTGGCCCAGCTCGTCGCGGACGAACGACGCCGCCACCGAGCTGAACAGGCCGAAGACCGCGAACGCGGTGAACGCGCCGACCCCGCTCGCCGCGAAACGGCCGCGCAGCTCGCTGCCGATCGCCACGCGCTGGGGCCGGTAGGGCAGCAGGCCCGGCCGGTGCAGCACGGTCTCCGGGACGAACAGCGTGGCGACCAGGAGCGCGACCATCACCACGCCGAACACCGCGTACGGCACCACCAGCGGGTGGGCGGACGGCGCCGCGAGCAGCCCGGACAGGACCGGACCCAGACCGATCCCGCCCAGGTTCGCCACGGTGGCGACGACCGCGGCGCGTCCCGGCGCGGGCCGGGATCGAGCGCCGTCGAGCTCCGCGAGGTAGGCGGTGGCCGTGGCGGTCAGCGCGCCGATCCCGACACCCGAGACCACGCGGGCCACCAGGAGGCCCGCCAGGTCGTCCCAGACCAGGAAGCCGACGGCGGCCAGGACCTCCAGCGTCACCGCGAGCAGGATCAGCGGACGGCGGCCCACCCGGTCGCTCAGGTGCCCGACGAAGAACAGGCTGGCGACGACCCCCACGGCGTACGCCGCGAAGATCACCGTGACCGTGAACGGGCCGTACCCGTCCCGGGCCGCGTAGAGCGTGTAGAGCGGGCTCGGCACCGCCGCGAACGCCATGAGCAGCAGGAAGGTGAGGCCGGTGACCCAGAACCCGGCGCCGTGGCGGCGCGGGCCGGCGGGAGTGGGTCGAGCGGCGGGTGCGGAGACGGAGTGCGCGGTAGTCACCTCCGCAGTCTGCGGCCGCCCCATTCATCCACACAAGCGAATCATTCTGATCACGCTTATCGCGCTCTGCGATATATGAGAGATACTCGGCGGATGGACACCCGGCACCTGGAGTACTTCGTCGCCGTCGCGGAGGAGGGCAGCTTCACCCGCGCCGCCCACCGGCTGCAGACCGTCCAGTCGGCGGTGTCCGCGGGGGTGCGCACGCTCGAACGGGAGGTGCGCGCCACGCTGTTCGTGCGCTCCACGCGCCGCGTCGAGCTGTCCGACGCCGGCCGGGCGCTCCTGCCCGAGGCGCGCGCCGCCATCGAGTCCGTGGACCGCGTCTTCGACGTGGTGGCCGCCACCGAGAGTGGCCTGCGCGGGCGCCTGCGCCTCGGCGTCTTCCCCAACTCCGACGTGGTTGACGCCCCCGCCTTCGCCGGGCGGTTCCACGAGCTCTATCCGGGGGTCACGCTCAGCGTCGTGGCGTCCCCCACCGGCTCCACCGGCCTGGCCGACGACGTCCGCGCCGGTCACCTCGACGTCGCGATCACCGGGCTCCCGCTCGCCGACCTCAAGGGCCTCCGCACGCGCGAGATCCTGGTGGACGAGCTCGTGGCGGTGGTCCCCGAGTCCCACGAGCTGGCGCGGCGCACCGTGCTCTCGCTCGACGAGCTGGTCGCCGAGCCGTTCGTCGACGGGCCGCCCGGGTTCGGCCACCGGGTGGTCGTCGAGCGGCTGCTGGCCGTGCGCGGGCTGCGCCGGGACGTCGTCGTCGAGAGCCCGGACATGGGGCTCGTCTCCCGGTTCGTCGCCGCCGGGCTCGGCGTCGCCGTGGTGCCCACCTTCGTGCTGCGCCCCACCCCGGGCGCGGTGACCCGGCCCCTGGACCCGGCGCTTCCCTTCTCGCTCCAGTCCGTCAGCCGGCCGCGCACCACGCGCCCGGTCGAGGCGGCGCTGGCCCTGCTGCACCGGCTGACGGCGGAGGCGCCCGCGCAGGAACGGGCCTAGGGCCGCAGCGCCTGCAGCACGCGGCTCGGCGACGGGCGCCCCAGGTGCCCCTCCAGCCAGGTCCCGGTCTCCACGAGGCGCGGCATGGAGACGCCGGTGGTGATCCCGAGCCCGTCGAGCATCCAGAGCAGGTCCTCGGTGGCGAGGTTCCCCGTGGCCGACTCCGCGTACGGGCACCCGCCGAGCCCGCCCGCCGACGTGTCGAACGTCGTCACGCCGTGCCGCAGCGCGGCGGCCACGTTGCCGAGCGCCTGCCCGTAGGTGTCGTGGGCGTGCAGCGCGAGCACGTCGTCGCTCAGTCCGGCGTCGTTCAGGGCGTCCAGGAGCGCGACGACGTGCCCCGGCGTCCCGACGCCGATCGTGTCGCCGAGCGAGAGCTGCTCAGCCCCGAGGTCCATGAGCCGCTTGCCCGCCGCGACCACCTGGTCGAGCGACACATCGCCCTCCCACGGGTCGCCGAAGCACATCGAGACGTACGCCCGCACGCGCATCCCCGCCGCGCGGGCCCGCGTCATGACCGGCTCGAACATCGCCCACTGCTCGTCCAGGGACCGGTTCAGGTTCCGCCGCGCGAACGTATCGGTGGCGCTGGCGAAGACGGCTATGTGCCGCAGTCCCAGGTCGTACGCCCGCTCCAGGCCGCGTTCGTTGGGCACCAGCACGGGCAGGTCGCGGGCGCGGTCGCCGAGCCGGTCCACCAGCGCGGCGAGCACCTCCTCGGCGTCGGCCAGCTGGGGCACCCAGCGCGGGTGCACGAGGCTCGTCGCCTCGACGTACGGCAGGCCGGCGTCGAGCAGCCGCTCGACCAGACCCACCTTCACCGCCGCCGGGACCACTGCCCTCTCGTTCTGCAGGCCGTCGCGTGGGCCGACCTCGTAGATCGTCACGCGGCCGGGCAGGGTCGGGTCGGGCACCACCTGGGGGTTGCGGAGCTGCTCAGTCATGGGTCACCTCCTGCTCGTCCGACGTCGGCTCGATCTCGAAGAGCACCTGCCGGGCCGCCACCTGGTCCCCGGCCGCCGCGCGCACGCGCACCACACCGTCCGACGGCGCCACGAGCGCCACCTCCATCTTCATCGCCTCGAGCACGCCGAGCTGCTGCCCGGCGGTCACCAGGTCGCCGTCGGCCACCTCGACCCGGGCCAGCGAGCCGGGCATCACGGCGAGGACGACGCCGTCGGACAGCTCGGTGGCCGCGGCGCTCGACGCGCTCGGCCGGACGAACCGGAACGTGTGCCCGCGGGTGCTCACCTCCACGGACCGGGGTGTCACGTCGATCGCGAACCGCGCGGTCACGCCGTCCAGCGCGAGGCGGACGTCGCCCGCTGCGTTGCTCCCGGTGTTGCCCCCTGCGTTGCTCTCCGTGCCGCCTCTTGTGACGCCCACCGCGCGGCACGACGTCGGCGGCTCACCCTCGCGGCGCACCTCACCTCGGGCGGTGCTCACCCGGAGCACCGTGTCGTCCAGCTCGACCCATGTGTCGGCGGGCGGCCCGCCGAGGCGCCAGCCGTCGCCGCCGTCGGCCGCTGCGGCGGCCGCGACCGACCAGGCGGCCGCGACGAGCGCGGGGCTCGGATCCGGCGGCGGCAGCTCGTGGGTGTCCAGCCACGCGGTGTGGACCTCCCCGTCGCGGAACGCCCCCGAGTCAGCGAGCGCCCGCACGAACCCGGTGTTGGTGACCAGGCCGCCGATCGCGGTGGCGTCGAGCGCGTCGACGAGCCCGCGCCGGGCGGCCTCGCGGTCGGGGCCGTGGGTGATGACCTTGCCGATCATGGGGTCGTAGGCGGCGGGGACGACGGTGCCGTCCTCGATGCCGGCCTCGACGCGGGCGTCCTGGGGCCATCGCACCCGCGTCGCGGTCCCGGCCTGGGGCAGGAACCCGCCGAAGGCGTCCTCGGCGTAGATCCGCGCCTCGATCGCGTGGCCGACGACCGCGACGTCGTCCTGCGCGAAGCCGAGCTGCTCGCCGGCCGCGACGCCGAGCTGCTGCTCGACGAGGTCGATGCGCTCGCCGCGCACCCGGACGACCTCCTCGGTGACGGGGTGCTCGACCTGGAGGCGGGTGTTCATCTCGAGAAACCAGGCGCCGTGGGCGCCCTGCGCGGCGTCCACCAGGAACTCGGCGGTCCCCACGCCGGCGTAGCCGACCTCGCGGGCCAGGTCCACGGCCCAGGTGTGCAGCGCGTCGCGCAGCACCGGGTCGAGGTCGGGCGCCGGGGCCTCCTCCAGGACCTTCTGGTGCCGGCGCTGGGCGGAGCAGTCCCGCTCGTGCAGGTGCAGCACGTTGCCGTGCTCGTCGGCGAGGATCTGCACCTCGACGTGCCTGCCCCGTTCGACGTAGGGCTCCATGAGCAGGGTGTCGTCGCCGAACGCGGCGGCGGCCTCCCGGCCCGCGGCGGCGACGGCGGGGGCGAGCTCGGCCTGTTCGCGGACGACGCGCATGCCCTTTCCGCCGCCGCCGGCGGCGGCCTTGACCAGGAGCGGGAAGGGGAGGTTTCCCTGAGCGGCGAACCACCCGCCGCGGATGTTCCCGAGCGACCGCAGCACCGGGACCCCCGCCTTCTCCGCGATCTTCCGCGCCGTGTCCTTGCGCCCCATGGCGTCCATCGCGTCGGGCGGCGGCCCCACCCAGGTCAGTCCGGCGCCGACAACCGCGCGCGCGAAGTCGGCCTGCTCGGACAGGAACCCGTATCCGGGATGGACGGCGTCGGCGCCGGTCTCCTTGGCGGCCGCGAGCAGCGCGGGGATCGACAGGTAGGACTCGGCCGCGGGCGTGGGCCCGATCCGGACGGCGACGTCGGCGGCGCGCGTGTGCGGCGCACCGGCGTCGGCGTCCGAATAGACGGCGACCGTGCGCAGGCCGAGCCGGCGCGCGGTGCGGATGATCCGCAGGGCGATCTCGCCGCGGTTGGCGATCAGGAGGGTGTGCAGCGTGGGCATCGTGATCACATCCGGAAGATGCCGTAGGACGGCTCGGCGATCGGGGCGTTGGCCGCGGCGGCCAGGCCGAGGGCCAGGACGCGGCGGGTGTCGGCGGGGTCGATCACGCCGTCGTCCCAGAGGCGGGCCGTGGCGTAGTAGGGGTTGCCCTGGGCCTCGTACTGGGCACGGATCGGGTCCTTGAACGCCTCGACGTCCTCGGGCGCGAGGTCCCGGCGCACGGTCGCGAGGACGGACGCCGCCTGCTCGCCGCCCATCACGGAGATGCGGGCACCGGGCCACATCCAGAGGAACCGGGGGTCGTAGGCGCGGCCGCTCATGCCGTAGTTCCCGGCGCCGAACGAGCCGCCGAGCACCACGGTGAACCGCGGCACGGAGGTGCACGCCACGGCGGTCACGAGCTTGGCGCCGTCCTTGGCGATGCCGCGGTTCTCGTACTCCTTGCCGACCATGAACCCGGCGATGTTCTGCAGGAAGACCAGCGGGATGCGCCGCTGGTCGCACAGCTGCACGAAGTGCGCGCCCTTGAGCGCCGACTCAGAGAACAGGATCCCGTTGTTCGCGATGATCCCGACCTGGTAGCCGTCGATGCGGGCGAACCCGCACACCAGCGTCTCGCCGTACCGGGCCTTGAACTCGGCGAGCTGGGAGCCGTCGACGATCCGCCGGATCACGTCGCGCACGTCGTAGGGGGTGCGCGGGTCGGAGGGGACGTCGTAGAGGCCGTCGGGGTCGAGCTCTGGCTCCTCCGGCGCGGCCCGGTCCAGGCTGGGCGCGCCGGCCCGGGTGGTGCCGACGATCTCGCGCACGATGCGCAGGGCGTGCGCGTCGTCGTCGGCCAGGTGGTCCGCGACGCCCGACGTCGTGGTGTGCACCAGGCCGCCGCCGAGCTCCTCTGCCGTGACGATCTCGCCCGTGGCGGCCTGCACCAGGGGCGGCCCGCCGAGGAAGATCGTGCCCTCGTCGCGCACGATGACCGCCTCGTCGCTCATCGCGGGCACGTACGCCCCGCCGGCGGTGCAGGACCCCATGACCGACGCGATCTGCGGGATGCCGCGCGCGGACAGGTTGGCCTGGTTGTAGAAGATGCGCCCGAAGTGCTCCCGGTCGGGGAACACCTCGTCCTGCATCGGCAGGTACGCGCCGCCCGAGTCGACCAGGTAGAGGCACGGCAGGTGGTTCTCCGCGGCGATCTGCTGGGCACGCAGGTGCTTCTTCACGGTCATCGGGTAGTAGGTGCCGCCCTTGACCGTCGCGTCGTTGGCGACGATCACGCACTCGCGCCCCGCGACCCGGCCGATCCCCGTGACCATGCCCGCGCTGGGCACCGCCCACTCGCCCCCGTACATGTCGTAGGCGGCCAGCGCCCCGACCTCGAGGAACGCGGACCCGGGGTCGAGCAGCCGGTCGACCCTGTCGCGGGCGAGCAGCTTGCCGCGCGCCGTGTGCTTCTCGCGCGCGGCGGGCGAACCGCCCTCGCGCACGCGCGCCATCCGCTCACGCAGCTGCGCGGTGAGGGTGCGGAGATCCGTTCCAACGGCGGTGTTGATGGCCACGTGTCGCAGCATAGTCCGCCGGTTAATGATCGTTAACCCCTGGGTGTGTTGCCACACCCCACCGCACCGCTCATGCCAGCGCCCCGACCTCCCCGCAGACGTGCACCTCCACGCCCAGACCCTCGAAGAACGCGGCCTTGGCGACCAGCGCGCCGTCGGCGGTCGCGGCGTCCGGCGCGTAGGCCACGTTGAGGTGGTTGGCCTTGTGCCGGGCCATGAACTGGTCGCGGCTCACGCCGTGCAGCACGGCGTGCATGATCGGCCACTCCGGGTTCGTGGCCTGCCAGCGGCGCTCGGTCTCCTCCGCGGGCAGTGCGACGGCGGAGGCGCGCCCGAGGTCGACGTGCAGCCGGCCGGCCGCGATGTAGACGCGGGACCACACGATCTCGCCCGCCCTGGAGACCCCCTTGATGGTGGAGCCGCCGAGCGGGAAGTACACCGGGTTCTGCCGCCAGCCCTGCGCGCCGGCATAGCCGCCCTCCAGGTGCGACGGCGGCACGGAGCCCGAGATCTCGAACACCCACACGAACTCGCCGTCGTACTCCTCGCCCCAGCGCACGTCGTGCAGGGTCGTGGCCGGGTCCAGCCCCATCGCGGTCCACAGCCGGTTGGTCACCAGCGCGTCCACGGCGACACCCTCGTCGGCCTCGTTGAAGTGCGGCAGCGCGCGGCCGTCCCACAGCACGCGCTCGCCGTCACGCGAGGTGACCGGCGGCCGGACCACGTTGTTCAGCAGGCCCTCGGCCAGGTCGGAGGCGGGGCTGAGGTCCTTCAGCCCTTGCTGGTACTGGATGCCGACGGCGTCCAGGCCGAAGTCGTCGGCGATGCGCAGCGCGGCGACGTACATCTTGTGCTGCCAGCGCAGCTGCGCGGCGGTGAGGTCGGTGGCCTCGTCCTGCCCCAGGCGGAACGTCATGCCGGCGTCCTCCAGCCAGGCCTGGACGGCGTCGGCCTCGGCGTCCGGCACCCGCTGCATCTCCGCCCACAGCGCGGACTGGGACAGGCGCTCCTTGTAGATGCCGATCGGGTTGAGCAGCTCGTCGTCGATGATGGCGTTGTACATGCCCATGCAGCCCTCGTCGAAGACGCCGATGATCGCCTTGTCGCGCAGGAGCTGGTCGGCCAGGGCGCGCCCGAGGTCGGCCTGCGGGCCGGCGGGCAGGGCCGGCGCGTCGGTCACGTGCGAGGCGTCGTGCTCGATCGCGCCCGTCTCCAGCCACTGCCGGATGCCGTCGCGGAACCACTGGTCCGTGAAGTCCACGCTCCAGATCGTCGAGTACGGCTTGCCCATCTTGGTCAGCCCGGCGTTGAGCCCGAGCAGCCCCACCAGGCCGGGCCAGTCGCCCACGAAGTTCGCGACCGTGAGGATCGGGCCTTCGTGGGTGCGCAGGCCCGCCAGCACGTGATGGCTGTACTGCCAGACGGCCTCGGCCACGATCAGCGGCGCGGTCGGCGGGACCGAGCGGAACACCTCGAGCCCCATTCGCTGCGAGCTGATGAACCCGTGCCCCGTGGCGGGGTCGACGTCGTTGGCGCGTACGACGGTCCAGCCGAGCTCGGCGAACGCCGCCGTGATGTCGGCCTCCATGGCGGCCTGCGTGGGCCAGCCGGCCTGGTTCGCCGACTCGCGCAGGTCGCCGCTGGCGACCAGGTAGGCCGTCTTCGGCGCCGCCTGGGGACGCGAGGTGACGGCGGGAAGGTCGTAGAACATGTGGTGCTCCCTCATCTGATGCGTGCCTTCTGACCACTGTGTCAGAAATCGATTTCACGTTCAAGGTGCCAGAACGGCGGTCCTGGGGCCGTCGTGCCGGGCCCGCGGTCGGTCAGGTCGCCGCCCGGTGCCGCCCGGGCACGAGCTGGTTGCGCAGCACTATGGTGCGGGCCGGCTGGGTGTCGCCCTTGATCCGCTCGATCAGGATCCGCGCCGCCGTGACGCCCATGTTCCGGGCGGGCAGCCGCACCACGGTGACCGCGCTGGGCGGCAGAGTGGTGAACGGGAGCCCGCCGATGACGGCGACGCCGACCCGCAGCGGCGTCAGCTCGCGGTCGGTGAGCACCTGCAGCGCCCCCACGCCCAGCAGGTTGTTCGCTGCCACGAGCGCGTCCGGCGGCTCGGGCAGGGCGAGCAGGTCGGTCATCACCTTGACGCCGCCGTCCACGCCGAAGGTCGAGTACCGCAGGTACTCCTCGGGGTCGTCGAACATCTCGTGCCGGGTGACGACGTCCTTCCAGCCCTGGGCCCGCTCGTACGCCGTCTCGATGTCGGCCGGGCCCGTGATGCAGGCGATCCGACGGTATCCAGCCTGGTAGAGCGCATCCGTCGCGGCCCGGCCGGCCGGCCGGTTGGACATCACCACCGCGTCGACGTCGAAGTCGGTGGTGCGGTCGACGGTGACGACCGGGCGGCCCCGCGCTATGACGTCGGTGAGGTCGCTCCGACTCGAGGCCGGGGCGACGATCACGCCCGCCATGCTCTCGGAGAGCGCGATCTGGAAGTACGTCGCCTCCTTGGCGAGCTGCGAGTCGGTGTTGCACAGCACCACCGAGAACCCCGCCTCCTGGGCGACGTCCTCGACGCCGCGCGCCATCTCCGTGAAGTACGGGTTCTCGATGTCGGGGATGACCAGGGCGATCACCTCGGAGTGCTGCCGGCGCAGGGTGCGTGCGGTGCGGTTCGGCGTGAAGTTCAGCTTCTTCGCCGCCTCGCGGACCCGCTCGGCGTTGCCGGGCGACACCCGGGTGCCGTTGAAGACGCGGGAGACCGTCGCCGGGGAGACGCCCGCGAGCTCGGCGACCTCGTAGATCGTGGCCATCGACGTCCCTCCGGCAAGTGCTGAAACACGGCGGCAGCCGTGCGCTCCCGGGCTGGTTGACACGGGCCTATGCCGACCCTACATTGGTGAAATCGGTTTCACAAGGAAGGCCCTCCGCGGGCCCTCACACGAGGAAGCGTGGTTCCACATGCTCGACCCTGGCCTCCGCAGCGTCTCGACCCTCCGCGACGTCCGGACCCGATCGATCAGCCCCGAGAACTTCGACGGCTCCGAGGGCGGCGGCGGGCGCGCCACGGAGGGCACCGGTGCCGCCTCGGCGCGTGACCTGGGTCCCGGGTGGAAGATCTCGCCGAGCGTCGACATCAAGGCCGGCGAGACGTTCGACCTGGCCACGATCCGTGGCGCCGGGCGGATCACGCACATCTGGATCACCACCCACACCGACAACTGGCGCACGCTCATCCTGCGCGCGTTCTGGGACGACGCCACCGAGCCCGCGGTCGAGGTGCCGTACGGCGACTTCTTCTGCAGCGGCTGGGGCGTGTTCACGCAGGTCGACTCGCAGATGATCGCCGCCAACCCGCACGGCGGGTTCAACTCCTACTGGCCCATGCCGTTCCGTACGGGCGCCCGGCTGACGCTGGAGAACACGTCCGACAAGGACGTCCGCGTGTACTACCAGGTCACCTACGAGCAGGGGGGCGACTACTCGGACGAGGGCTACTTCCACGCGCAGTGGCGCCGCAGCAACCCGCTCGCGGACCGCGTGCCGCACACCATCGTGGAGGGCGTGGAGGGGTCCGGGCACTACGTCGGCACCTACATCGCGTGGGGCGTGAACTCGAACGGCTGGTGGGGCGAGGGCGAGATCAAGTTCTACCTCGACGCCGACGAGGACTACCCGACGATCTGCGGCACCGGCACCGAGGACTACTTCGGCGGCGCCTGGAACTTCGACGTCCCCGGTCAGGGCTACACCGAGTTCTCGACGCCTTACCTGGGCATGCCCCAGGTGCTCCGGCCCGACGGGCTGTACGTGAGCCAGCAGCGGTTCGGCATGTACCGCTGGCACGTGACCGACCCGATCCATTTCGCCGAGCGGCTGCGCGTCGACATCCAGGCCCTCGGCTGGCGCAGCGGGTGGCGCTACCTGCCGCTGCACGACGACATCGCCTCGACCGCCCTGTTCTACCTGGACCGGCCGAAGGCGCACCGCCCGGCGCCGCCGTCGGCCGACGGCATGGAGGTGCACCGCGGAAAAGCCGCGGTCCCCGACCTGACCTGACCCCGTCCACAACAAAAAGGGGGGTTAGCGGTAGGTGCGGCGGTAGGTGGCCGGGGGTGTTCCGCACACCTGGCGGAACGTCTCGTAGAAGCTGCTCTGGGCCGTGAAACCCGCGGCGTGCGCGATCTCGGCGGTGGTACGGTCCGACGTGATGAGCAGGCGCTGCGCCTCCGCGACCCGGCAGCGCGCGATATACGTGCCGACGGTCGTGCCGATCACCCGCTTGAACAGGGTCATCGCGTGGCTCGGGCTCAGGTGGACGGCGCGGGCGACGTCGGCGGCGGTGATCGGCGAGCGGTAGTTCTCGGCGACGAACTGTGCCATCGCCGCGGCGCGTTCGGCGGCGCCGGACTGCGGGAGGGGCACGCACTCCGCGACCGGCCCGGGTTCCGGCTCGGAGCGGGCCGCGCCCGCCAGGACCCGCCGGACGAACGCCTGGGCCTCCAGCATGACCACCGTGTCGTGCCCGCCGTCCAGGACGTCGTGGTGCCAGCTCGCGAACAGGGCGGCGACGTCCCGCACCAGAGCCGTCGCCGGCGCGACGATGGGCCGTGCCTGCAGCAGCACCGCCACCTGCTCGGTAGGCAGTGCCCAGCTCAGCACCTCCGTCAGCGGGATGTGCACCCACGACCCGTCGGTCGGTGTCGCTCCCTGGTCCACGAGCTGGTGCGGGGTGCCGCCCCAGAACAGCGCCACCTGGCCCGCCTCGACCCGCAGGTACGAGCCGCCGAAGAGGTAGTCGAGCCGCCCGGTGTGCACGAGGTTGAGCTCGAGGTCGTCGTGCCGGTGGGGCCGCTGCATCACGGGCGGCGCGCCCTGCCGCACCCACAGTGCGGGTTCGGCCAGCTCCACCTCGTCGTCCGCGAGCGCCATGGGACGGGAGCATAGGTGCCCTGCGGGCGGAGCGCACGATCGAAGGATTCCGGAGAGGCGGGGCACGCAGCCGGAGGCTTCGCCGTTTTCCTCGCGCCTAGCGTCGCCGTATGGCTTCCTCCCCCAAGATCACCATCATCGGCGCCGGTGGTTTCGTCTTCCCGTTCCGGCTCATCGGCGACCTGCTCAGCTTCCCCGCCCTGCGTGGGGCGACGCTCAGCCTCATGGACCTCGACGCGGGCCGCCTGGACCGGGTGGCGAGCGCCACCCGCGAACTCGTGGCCCACCACGGCCTGCCGACGGTCGTGGAGCAGACGACCGACCGGCGCGCTGCGCTGCGGGACGCGGACTTCGTGATCATCACGTTCCAGGTGGGCGGTGTGGAGTCCTACCGGCACGACGTCGAGATCCCGCGGCGCTACGGCGTCGACCAGACCGTGGGCGACACGGTGGGGCCGGGCGGGGTGTTCCGGTTCCTGCGCTCGGTGAGGGCGTACGAGGACATCGCGGCCGACGCGCTGGAGGTGTGCCCGGACGCGCAGTTCATCAACTACGCCAACCCGATGGCGATGGCCACGGCGTACCTGAACGCGCTGGGCCTGCGGACGGTGGGGCTGTGCCACAGCGTGCAGGGCACCACCCGGATGCTGGCGCGCACGCTCGGCGTGCCGTACGAGGAGGTGTCCTTCCGTTGCGCGGGCATCAACCACCAGGCGTGGGTCCTGGAGTTCCGCCGGGGTTCGGAGGATCTCTACCCGCGGCTGCGCGAGGTGATGACGGACCGCCACCGGCGGGGCCGTGCGGCGGCCGACCTGCTGTCCGACGACGGGGACCACTCCGAGGAGGCCCTGGCCGCCAGCAACTACGAGGGCGGCAACGAGCAGGTCCGCACCACGCTGATGAACCACTTCGGGTACTTCGAGACGGAGTCGAGCCATCACGCGTCGGAGTACGTGCCGTACTTCCGCAAGGACGCGACCACGACGAAGGAGTACATCCCGGAGCGCTGGGACTACTACGAGATCTGCGCGGCGCACGACGAGCAGGGCGACGTCGACGAGCAGCTCGCGCGCCTGAAGGCGGATCTGAGCCCGTCGGTCGAGTACGGGGCCTCCATCGTGAACGCCGTGGTCACGGGCGTGCCGGCGGTCGTGTACGGGAACGTGCCGAACGCGGGCCGCGTGATCACGAACCTGCCCGACGACGCGTGCGTCGAGGTGGCCTGCCTGGTCGACGCGAACGGTGTGCAGCCCACGAGCGTCGGGGACCTGCCACCGCAGCTCGCGGCGCTCAACCGCACGAACACCAACGTGCAGACGCTCGCGGTCCGCGCGGCGCTGACCGGCGACGTCGAGCACGTGCACCATGCCGTGGCGATGGACCCGCTCACCTCCGCGCACTGCACGCTGGAGCAGATCCGCGCGATGACCGACGAGCTGCTGGAGGCGCACGCGGCGTTGCTGCCGGCCGCGCTGGTGCGCTGAGCACACGCGGTGCCCCCGGGCGACGACGCCCGCGGGCACCGCGCCGACCACCCTCAACGAAGAGGAGACGATATGCCCACCCATCCGGTGCCCCGGGCGCCCGGCGGACGGCGGCTGTCCCGCCGCACCTTCCTCGCGGTCGCGGGGATCAGCGTGGCGGGCGCCCTCGCCGCCTGCTCCGGCGCCCCGACGGGGACCAAGCACCTGCGCCTGTCCTCGTGGAACATCCCGCTGGACCTGGAGTCCTACCAGGTGATCGCCGACGAGTTCGTGGCGGCCCATCCCGGCACCAGCGTGGCGGTGGAGGTGACGACCGGCCAGTTCCACCAGTGGTTCATCACGCGGCTCGCCGCGGACCTCGCGCCGGACATCATCCGGATCACCCCGCAGCAGATCGGCCGGTACGCGGCCAACGGCAGCCTGGTGGACCTGACGGGCGCGGTACCCGCTGAGTACCAGGACGACTACTCGGAACCGTTCTGGGCGATCGGCGCACGGGAGGACGGCCTGTACGGCGTCTTCCAGCACACCGACAACTTCATCACCTACTACGACCGGCGGGTGGTCCAGCAGATCGGCGTGACGCCGCCGTCGTCGCTGGCGGACGCCTGGCACTGGGACGAGTTCCTGGAGATCGCCCGCGAGGCCCGGAAGGTGACGGGCGGCTACGGCTTCGGCTACGGCTGGGGCGGCGCGGAGACGGCGTACCGCTGGCTGCCGATCGTCTACCAGAACGGCGGCACCTTCCTCGGGGAGGACGGCGAGACGCCGTCGATGGACAGCGCCGAGGCGGTCGGGGCCCTGGACTTCGGGCGCCGCTGGTACAGCGAGGGACTCGTGTCCCCGGCGAACATGAGCAAGTCGGGCGGCACGCCGGGCCGCGATCTCTTCCTCACCGGGCAGATCGGCCTCCTGCTCGACAACCCGGAGTCCATAGCGCCGCTGGACGAGGGCCTGCCCGACGAGTGGGGCACCGCGCCCATGATCCGCAACACCGGCGAGGCGTCCGACCTGGGCGGCAACGCGCTGGCGGTCACGAAGTCCAGCAAGCATCCGGAGCTCGCGGCCGAGCTGGTCGCGTACATCACCAGCCGGGCCAACGTCGTCGAGTTCTGCAAGCGGGGCAACTGGCTGCCCGCCCGGTCCTCGCTCGACGCCGCGGACATCGGCTACGAGCGGCACGCCGGCACCATGCAGCAGTTCATCGACCAGGCGACCACCATCCCCCTGTCGATGGTGCGTGCGGAGTCGGGCCAGTACTTCAGCTCCCTCAACTCGGTGCTCGCCGACTACCTCGACCTGTGCTTCCTCGGCGAGCTCTCCCCCGCCGAGTGCGGCACCCAGATGACGGAGGCGATGCGCAGTGTCACCACGCGATGAAGTCCTCACGCGCCGGCCCGACGACGGCGCACGCCAGCCCCGCTGGGCGCCCTACCTGTTCGTCGGGCCGGCGGGCCTGCTCTTCCTCGCCTTCTCCCTGCTCCCCATCGTCATCGCGATCACCTTGTCCTTCCAGGACACGGCGACGCTCGGCGACGGCGAGTGGGTCGGCGCCGCGAACTACGAGACGATGCTCGGCGACCCGCTGCTGCGCACCGCACTGCTCAACACCCTGGTCTTCACGGTCGGCACCGTGCCGACGGCGATGGCGATCGGGTTGGCCCTCGCGGTCGCGCTGAACCGCCCGCTGCCGGGGCGCGGCCTGCTGCGGGCGCTGTTCTTCGTCCCGATGATCGCCGCCGGCGTCGTGGTCGGCGTCATCATGTCGTGGATCTTCAACCCGGACTACGGCGTCGCGAACAACGCGCTCGCCGCCCTGGGACTGTCCGGCCTGCCCTGGCTGACCTCCCCGAACACCGCGATGTTCACGCTGATCGCCGTGGTCGTGTGGACGCGGATCGGGTTCTGCATGGTGATCTACCTCGGCGCCCTGCAGTCCATCCCGGCGGAGCTGCGCGAGGCCGCTGCGATCGACGGCGCGAGCGGCTGGCAGCGGCTGAGGCGCCTCACGGTGCCGATGCTGGCGCCGACCACGTCGATCCTGCTCATCCTCAACGTCGTGTTCTCGCTCCAGTCGTTCGACGTCATCTACGTGATGACCGGCGGCGGGCCCGGGTTCTCGACGACGGTCCTGATCCAGTACGTGTTCCGGTCCGCGTTCGCCGACGCGCGCATGGGCTACGCAGCGGCGCTCGGCCTGCTGCTCGTGCTGATCCTGCTGGTGTTCACGCTGCTGCGGCAGCGCGCCACGAAGCGAGCGGAGGAGCTCCTGTGACTGTTCCCAACACCCGAGCCCGGGTCGCCCGGCCCGCGCGCCCCACCCCGCCCCTGCGGGAACGGCACGCCCGGCGACGGCGCTGGCTGCTCACCGCCGTCCTGACCGCCGTCGCGATCGTCGTCGTCTTCCCGCTGTACTGGATGATCGTCTCCGCGCTCACGCCCGGCGGGCAGTCGCAGAGCAGCGAGTTCTACCTCTGGCCCGACGCACCCACCATCAACAACTTCACCGAGGTGTTCGCCACGCAGCCCGTGTGGCAGTGGCTCGGCAACTCGGCGTTCGTCGCGTCCGTCGGCACGGCGCTGTCGGTCTGCGTGTCGCTGGGCGCCGGGTACGCCCTGGCCAAGTACCGGTTCCGCGGCCGCGGCCTGCTGTACGCCGCGTTCCTGGTGACGATCATGATCCCGATCCAGGTCACGCTCGTGCCCGCGTTCCTCGTGACGGCGCGGCTCGGGCTGGTGGACTCGCCGTGGGCCGTCATCCTGCCGACCCTGTTCGACGTCGTGGGCATCTTCATCGCCCGCCAGTTCATGCTCGGCGTGCCCGACGCGCTCATCGAGGCCGCCCGGCTGGACGGCGCCGGCGAGCTGCGGACGTTCTTCCGCGTGGTGCTCCCGACCTGCTGGCCGCTGGTGGGAGTGCTCGTCATCCTCGGCTTCATGAACCGGTGGAACGACTTCCTGTGGCCGCTCGTGGTGCTGCAGGGCAACGAGAGCCTGACGGTGCCCGTCGGGCTGTCCACGCTGACCAACAACCCGGCGTTCAGCTCGCCCTGGGGCGCGGTGATGGCGGTGGCCACGGTCGCCGTCGTGCCGCTGCTCGTGGTGTTTCTCGTCTTCCAGCGGACGTTCGTCCAGGGGATCGCGAGCACGGGGATCAAGTAGGTCACTTCATCCCCGAGATCCGCACCCCGGCGACGACGAACCGCTGGAAGAACAGCAGCAGGACGATCGTCGGCAGGGCCGCGAGCGTGGAGCCTGCCATCAGCAGGCCCCACTCGTTGCCCCGCTCCGACCGGAACGTGCCCAGGAACTGCATGATCTGCATGAGGCCCGGGTCCGTGATCGTGAGGATGGGCCAGACGTAGGCGTTCCAGAAGGCGAGGAACGACCCGATGCCCACGACGACGAACACCGAGCCCGACTGCGGCACGAAGATCTTCGTGAAGATCTGCCATCGCGTGGCGCCGTCGATACGGGCGGCCTCCTCCAGCGCCATCGGCATGCCCAGGTAGAACTGGCGGATGAAGAACATCTGCACCGACGACGCGACCCCCGGGATGATGAGGACGGCCAGCGTGTCGAGCATGCCAAGCTCGGTGACGACGACGAAAGACGTCAGCAGGATCGCCATCATCGGCACGAACATCGGCAGGATGCAGTACACCCACCAGAACCGCTTCCAGGCGAAGTCGAGGCGGGCCAGCGCGTACGCGGCCATCGAGTTCACGACGAGGCTGGCCGCCGTGAAGATGACCGCGCCCAGCAGCGTCACCCCCATGGACCGGGCGAACTGCGGGTCGGCGAGGATGTCGACGTAGTTCTGGACGTTCCAGATCTCGGGGAAGAACTGGAACGGGCTGGAGAGCACCTCCGTCTTGCCCTTGAAACCCGCGATCGCCATCCAGGCGAGCGGGAACAGGACGCTCAGCGAGATGAGCACGAGCAGCACCCACTTGACGAGGGCGGTGCGCAGAGATCTGGTCATCCGTCGATCGCTTTCTCGGAGCTGATGAGCCGGAACACGAGGGCCGAGATGCCGCCGAGCACGAGGAACAGCAGCAGGGCGGCGGTCAGCGAGAAGCTCACCGAGTACTCGCTCCCGTCCCGGAAGGTGTTGAAGATGAACAGGTTGGGCGTGGTCGTCGCGTTGACCGGCCCGCCGTTCGTCATGATCAGCGGCAGGTCGAGCATCTGGAGCGCCGCCACCGTGCCCGTGACGAACAGGTACAGGAGCACGTTCTTCAGCAGCGGGAGGGTGATGTACCACGTGCGCTGGACGAACGACGCGCCGTCGAGCCGGGCCGACTCGTAGTAGCTGTCCGGGATGTCGAGCAGGCCCGCCAGCATGATCAGCGTCGTCAGGCCCAGGCCCAGCCAGATGCCCGGGACGGCGATGGCCGGCAGCGCGAGCGCCGGGCTGTTCAGCCACGCGACCGGCCCGGCGTTGAGCAGCCCCAGCAGCCAGTTGGCCAGCCCCTGGTCCTGGTAGATGAAGACGAAGAGCACCGACGCGACCACCGTGGAGACCACGGCGGGCACGTAGATGGTCGTCTTCAGGAAGCTCGCCATACGCACGCTCAGGGTCTTGATGAAGCTCGCGATCAGCAGCGAGACGAACATCCCGGCCGGGACGACCAGCACCGCGTAGTAGAGGCCGACGCCGAGCGACGCCCAGAACCGCTCGTCCTCGAGCACGTACCGGTAGAACTGCAGGCCGACGAACTCGGGGGCCTGGTAGAAGCTGATCTCGAACCCGCTGAGGTAGAACGCGTAGACGAGCGGCCACATCACGAAGATCCCGAGCAGGATCACCATGGGCGCGATCATCAGGTAGGCGGTGAGGTCGTCCCGTGGGCGCGAGCGCTTCACAGCAGGCGCCTCGGCAGCGCCGAGCATGGTGCGCGGCTGCTGGTCCGCGGTGATGGACACTGTGCTTCTCCCTAGTCCGTCGCCGCGCCCGCGAGCTTCTGCTTGTCGATGACGTCGTTGATCGCGTCGTCCGCGGTCTGCAGCGCTCCGTCGACGTCGGTGGTGCCCTTCATGGCCGACTCGAGCGCCGTCCCCAAGGCCATCGCGATGTCGTACGGGTACGCGGGCTCGGCCTGGCCGTAGGGCACTATCTCGTCGGAGATGACCGCCATGAACGGGTCGGCGGAGGCCTCGGGGTCGTCCGCGAGCACCTCGTCGACCGAGTCGCGGACCGTGTACTTCGAGTAGCCCGTCTCCTTGAAGAAGCCGGCCATGATCTCCGGGTCGCCCGCCAGCAGGTACTCGATGAACCGGGCCGCCTCCTCGGGTGCCTCGGACTTCGAGTCGAGTGTGAGCGTCCAGCCGCCGAGGGTCGCCGTCGTCTTCGTCAGGTCGCCGTCGATTGACGGGAACGGGGCCACCATGGTCTTGTCGACGACGTCCGGGAAGTCGTTCTTGAGCTGGCCGACCACCCACGAGCCACCCTGCATCATCGCCACCTCGCCCTCGCCGTACGGCTGGCCGTCCGCGTAGGCCACCTTGGGCTGCTGCGGGATGAGGCCCTCCTGGTAGAGCTCCTTGTAGAAGTTCGCGAGGTCCGCGAAGCACGGTTCGGTCGCCCGGCCCGCCGACCAGTCGTCGGCGATCGGCAGGTACCCACAGGCGTTGAGCTGCAGGCCCCAGCTCGACCAGCTCAGGTCGGCCGCGGTCGACGCGACGGTCATCCCCTTGACGTCGCCCTTCGTCAGGGCCTTCGACCACTCGAGCAGCTCGTCCCAGGTCTCGGGCGGGCTGTCCGGGTCGAGGCCCGCCTCCTTCGCGAGGTCGGTCCGGTAGTACAGGACCGTGGAGGGCTCCACGAGCATCGGGTACGCGTAGTGCTGGTCGTCCACGGTGACGAACGGGGCGACGTTCTCCTTGACGTCGTCGAAGGCCTCGGCCGGGAGGAGCTCGTCCAGCGGGGCGAACTTGCCCTCCGCGACGCCCGGCTTGATGCTGCCGTAGTTCGTCGTGGCGACGTCCGGCTGCTTGCCCGCGGCCTGCGCCGCCTGCAGCTTCTGCTCCCACGTGTCAGCGGGCACGACCTGGAGGTCGACGGTGATCTCGTCCTGCGAGGCGTTGAACGCCTCAACGTTCTCCTTGAACCAGGCCTGCTGGTAGTCCTCGAACTTCTGCTGCCAGAACGTGACGTGCACCCGGCCGTCCGCCGCCTGGCTGCCGCCGTTCCCGCACGCGGCGAGGCCGAAGGCCGTGACGACGGCGGCCGCGACTCCGATGGCGCGGCGTGATCGCTTGCTGAACATGGGTATCTCCTCGTGGTGTGAACTCGTGAGTGATTCGCTGTGGTCCGCGTGCGCGGTCGTCGCGCCGTCAGTCCCTGGCCAGCTCGGCCCGGTACCAGAACACGTTGTACGGATCCCAGATCGACAGGGCGAAGTAGATGGTCCGCCCGCCGTCCTCCGTGTAGCGGGGAAGCATGTAGGGCGCGTACGGCCCCGGGACCTCGGTGGCGCCGACGAGCTCGAACGGCTCGCCCCACGGGCCCCAGGGGGACAGTCCCTCGCGCAGGACGATGCCGCGGCCCTCGGCGAGGTAGGTCATGATCCAGCGGTCGAGGTGGTCGTTCCAGACCACGGAGAGCTCGCCGACGGTGTCGTCGAGCACGAGGGCCGCGTCCACCGGGTCGGCGGCCCAGCGCGGGGCGGCGTCGGCGCCGCTGCCCGCGCCGCCGTCGGCCAGGCCCGCGAAGTACTGCCAGGCCGCGGGATCCTCCACCTGCGCGGCCGGCACCCGGGCGAGCGAGACGCCGCCGAACCGCCCGTGCGTGACGCCCCAGACGTAGAGCCAGTCCCGGCCGCCGACGGTCACGTGGGCCGGGCTGATCTGCACGAAGCCGGACTCGCCGCCCCATCGGGGCGCGTCCAGCTTCTCCCAGGTCTGCCCCTCGTCGGTCGACTTCGCGAGGCCCGCATGGTTGACCTCCCACTCGCCCGGCGTCCCCCACTGCCGTACCGACATGTAGTGCAGGTACATCCCGGCATCGGTGGCGAAGCCGTGGGTGGGGATGACGGTGATCTCGTCGCCGTCGACCTTCTTGGAAGCCAGCAGCTCCTTCGCGACTCCGGCGTCGTCGAGGATCATCCCCTCGATCGTGATGCCGTCCGACGGGTCGGCGTCCGTGGTCCAGCCCAGGGTGTTCGAGCGCCAGAGGGAGCCCCCGCCGCCCGTCATGTCGTCGTCGCGCTCGCCGAAGGTGTCGCCGAACGCGAACCACACCTTGCCGTCGGCCTCGAACATCGAGCCGAGGTCCGTGAAGTTCACCGAGTACTGCGTGGTGTCGCCGGGGCCTTCGGCGCCGGTGATCTGTCCGACGCGTTCGACGTCGGTGACGTCCGTGAGCACGAATCCCTCGTCGCGGCTGTCGAGGCCGTCGGCGCCGTCCGGCCCGGCGACGGCAGTGGAGCCGACACCTGCGACCAGCGACAGCGCGCCGACCGCGGGGGCGACGACGAGCGCGGTACGTCCGAGCCTGCGTGCCATGAATCCTCCTTGATCGATGGCGATAGTCCCCAGATTGGCAGAAACCGATTTCATCGTCAAGTGCCGTGCTTGGCGGCCGCCTGGGCCTCACCTAGCGACGCCGAACTTGAAACCGGTTTCTATTCTGGCTACGGTGTGCGCGGGTGACGACGCCCCTCCCGAGCGAGGTCTGGAAGGTCTGATGGCACACACCACCGCCGGCACCGACGGCTTCTCCGAACCGTGGCTCCGCCCCGGGGGCGCGGCCCTTGCCGAACCACGCTGGGGCTTCGCCGACGGCCTGCAGGTGGGCCTGCACCCGCTGCGCGGCCCGCGCGGGCTGCTGCGCGTCTACGCCCCCTACCTCGGGCACCCGCGCGACCGGCTGCTCAACTTCATCGCCGTCGAGCCGATCCCTCAGGGGGCGACGGAGCGCGGCTACTCGGAGCTGGAGAACAGCGCCCTGGACGACGCGCCGGGCAAGCGGTTCTGGAGCGCCGACACCCCGGACGACCCGGCCCCGCGCGACCCGCGGCGCCCGGCCCGCGGTGTGACCGAGCGGATCGACGGCGTCGAGCACCTGACCGTCTACGTGCACAGCGAGCGCTTCGAGAACGGCGCCGAAGTGGTGGTGCGGGTCCGTTTCCGGGCCGACCGCCCGCACGAGGTGTCGGTCGCGACGTCGCTCCGGGAGGGCTCGGTCCCGCTGGAGTCGTGCGTGCTCACTGCGACGATGGGGAACTTCGCCCGGCTGCGGCGGCTCCACCTGCGCGACCGGGTGGTGACGCCCGCCGAGCTGTGGCCCGGGTTCACCGGTACCGGCTTCGCCGCCCACGGCGTTTTCAAGCGCGCGGACCTGGTCGAGTCCGGCGGGACGATCAGCGTATGGGCGACGCCGGACGAAGCCGCCCCGCACGAGGCCGAGCACGCCGAGGGGACGGCCGAGCACTGGCGGTACACCGGCGAGAAGGCGGTACAGGGCTGGCGCGTCCCCGAACCGAGCGACGAGCTCCGGGTCCTGGTCAACGGCCGCTGGGCCTACTGGGCGAGCGCGGCACCCGTCCCCGGCGGCGTCTCCTACGAGAACTTCGAGGTGGTCGAGCCCTTCCGGGACGGGCAGGAGCTCGTCTACTGGGTCGAGCCCTTCCGGTCCGACGACGACGTCGCACCCGCAGCGGCGCGGCATCTGGGGCCCTGAGCCCAGCCCTTGACCAGCCCGGACTGCCTGGCGGCCGCACTCCTAGACTGCTTCCCGTGACCCCGCGCAGGCAGCAGATCCTGAGCACGGCAGCCGACCTGTTCGCCGACCGTGGCTTCCACGGCGTCTCCATGGGAGACATCGGCGCCGCCGTCGGTGTCTCCGGCCCCGCCCTGTACAAGCACTTCGCGGGCAAGGAGGACATCCTCGGGCAGTGCCTGCTGCACGCCTCCGACCAGCTCCTCGCGGGCGCCCGGGAGCTGCTGTCCGACGGCGGTGCACGCACCGGCGTCGGACAGCCGGCTCCTGAGGCGGAGGCCGCCGTCGGACAGCCGGAACCGGACCCCGCCGCGGCCGCGGCGGCCCTGGAGGCGCTGATCGCCCGGCACGCGGACTTCGCGCTCGACAACCCGGCCCTGATCGTCGTGCAGGAGCGGGAGTGGGGCGCGCTCGGCGCGGACACCCGGGCGCAGGTCCGCAAGCGGCAGCTCGCCTACGTAGACGTATGGTGCGACGCGCTGCGGCCGCTGCGCCCCGATCTGTCGGCACCGCAGGCGCGGGCCGCGGTGCAGGCGGCGTTCGGCCTGCTGAACTCGACCCCGCACAGCGCGCGCATCGGCCGCGACGCCATGCGCCGTCTCCTGACGACCATGGCCCGCGCGGCCCTCCTCCCCTCCCCGTGACCGTTACTCCACAGGGAGACCCAGCCCCCTCGCTATCAGCATGCGCTGGAGCTCTGACGTGCCCTCGCCTATCTCCAGGACCTTGGCGTCGCGGTAGAAGCGGGCGATCGGGCCGTCCTCCATGACGCCGTACCCGCCGAACACCTGCGCCGCGATGCGCGTGGCCGTCACGGCGGACTCCGCGGCGTAGAGCTTGGCGACGGACGACGCCCGCCGGAACTCGTCGAGCGGCGCACCCTCGTCCTTCAGCGCCGCGGCCCGATAGGTGAGCGCGCGGCTCGCCTGGAGCATCACCTCGATGTCGGCGATCTGGAACGCCACGCCCTGTTTGCGGCCGATCGGGCCGCCGAAGGTGGGGCGCACGCCGGCGTGCTCCACCGTGAGGTCCAGCATCGCCTGGATGCAGCCGGTGGCCAGCGCCGCGACGGCGACCCGGCCCGCGTTGAGGCAGATCATGAGCTGCTTGAACCCGTCGCCCCGCACGCCCAGCAGGTTGGCCTCGGGGACGCGCACGTCCTCGAAGCGCAGCGGGTGGACGTCACAGGAGCGCCAGCTCATCTTGTCGTGCAGGGGCTCGACGACGAACCCGGGGGTGTCGGTGGGCACGAGGACGGCACTGAGCTCGGGCCGGCCGTCGGGCAGGGTGCCGGTGCGGGCCGCGACGGTGCAGACGCTGGTGATCGGTGTTCCGGAGTTGGTGATGAACTGCTTGGCGCCGTTGATGACCCACTGGCCGTCCACGAGCTCCGCGGTGGTCTCCATGGCGTTGGCGTCACTGCCCGCGCCGGGTTCGGTGAGGCCGAACGCGCTGAGCCGGCGGCCTGCGACGAGGTCGGGCAGCCAGGTGGCCTTCTGCTCCTCGGTCCCGTAGGTCAGCAGGGTGCCGACGCCGAGGCCGACGCCGGCCGCGAGCGTGATGCCGACGGACTGGTCCACGCGGCCGATCTCCTCGACGGCGATGCTGAGGCCGGTGAGCCCGAGGTCGGACCCGCCGTACTCCTCCGGGGCGGTCAGGCCGAACAGGCCCAGCTCCCCCATCTGGTGCACCACCTCGACGGGCAGGCGACTCTCCCTGTCCCATCGGGCGATGTGGGGCGCGATCTCGCGGTCGGCGAAGTTCCGTACCGCGTCCCGGAGCTTGGTGTGCCCCGGGTTCTCTGGTGAGGTATGCATGTTAGGCATGTCACAGAGGTTAACCATCATTAACCTCGCTGCGCCAGGCCCCACCCGGAGGAGTTCCCGATGCCGCACCAGAGCCAGGTCGCCTACGACGTCGTAGAGCTCGACCTGTCCGACGCTCCGCCCGTCCCGTATGCCCGGATCACCCTCGACAACCCGGGGCGGCGCAACGCCCTCTCGTACGCCGTGCTCGACCAGCTCCAGGCGGCTCTGGACCGCGCCGCGGGCGACGACGTCCACGCCGTCGTCCTGGCCGCCAACGGCCCCGCGTTCTGCTCCGGGGCGGACCTCACGGAGGCCCTGGCCGACGGCATGACCCGGTCCGCGCGACGGCTCGCCGAGGTACTGCGCGCGCTCCTCGCCCTGCCCCGGCCCGTCGTCGCGCGCGTGCACGGGCCGGTGCGGGCCGGCGGTATCGGGCTGGTGGCCGCGTGCGACGTCGCGATCAGCGCCGACCAGATCACCTACGCCTTCACGGAGGCCCGCCTCGCGCTCGCGCCCGCCGTCATCTCGCTGGCGGTACTGCCGCGGATGACGCCGCGGGCGGCGTCGCGCACGTTCCTCACGGGCGCGCCGTTCTCGGCGGCCGACGCCGCGGCCTGGGGCCTGGTGACCCGCACCGTCCCGCTCGACGACATCGACGAGGAGGTCGCGGCGGTGCTGGCCGGGCTGGCCGCCGGCGACCCGCAGGGGCTGGCCGCCACGAAGGAGCTGCTCAACGCGGACGCCCTGGCCCGCTTCGACGCGCACGTGGAGGACGCCGTCGCGACGTCGGCCGAGCTGTTCGGCTCGGAGCCCGCCCGCGCGGCGATGGCGAAGGTGCTGAAGCGCTGACGGCGACCGCCCGCCCGGGGTGCTTGGATGGGGTGTGGCCATCCGGATCTCCTCGCGCAACGCACGCTTCCAGCAGCTCCAGACCCTGCTGACCAACCGCAACAAGCGGCACCGGGCCGCCGAGTTCATCGTGCAGGGCGTGCGGCCCATCACCATGGCGGTCGAGCACGGCTGGGAGATCCACTCCCTCCTGTACGACGCCGAGCGCCACCTCTCGCAGTGGGCCCGGGGCGTGCTCGCGGCCCACCCGCAGGTGGAGCACGTGAAGATGGCGCCCGACCTGCTGGCGGAGCTCGCCGAGAAGGACGAGGCCGAGCTGCTCGCCGTCGTCGGGATGCGGCCCGACACCCTGGACCGCATCGAGACGGGCCCGGACTTCCTGGGGGTCGTGTTCGACCGGCCCACGCAGCCGGGCAACATCGGCGCGATCGTGCGCTCGGCCGACGCGTTCGGGGCCGACGGCGTGATCACCACCGGGCACGCGGCCGACGCCTACGACCCGA
Organism: Promicromonospora panici; assembly: GCF_900608595.1. GTDB lineage: Bacteria > Actinomycetota > Actinomycetes > Actinomycetales > Cellulomonadaceae > Promicromonospora > Promicromonospora panici. The sequence continues at coordinate 135,967 of NZ_UWYY01000005.1, forward strand.
AGGCGGTGCGGGCCACCACCGGGTCGTTCTTCGCGACGCCGGTGGTGCGGGCGCCGTCCTCGGCTGAGGTCATGGCCTGGGTCGGCGAGCGCCGCGCCGCGGGCCTGCCCATCGTCGTCGTCGCGACGGACGAGCACGGCGACGCCGACGTCTCCGCGTTCGACCTCACCCAGCCGGTCCTGCTGCTGGTCGGCAGCGAGACCGGCGGCCTGACCCGAGCCTGGCTGGACGCCGCGGACGTGACCCTCAGCATCCCGATGACGGGCTCGGCGAGCTCGCTCAACGCGGCGAACGCGGCGACGGTAGTGCTCTACGAGGCGCGCCGCCAGCGCCTGGCCAACGGCTAGACCAGGTCCCGGGCGATCCGTCGCTGCCAGTTCTGCGCGTAGACCCGCGGGTGCCCCTGTTCCTCGTCGAGCTCGTACGCGTCGAGCTGCGCGTTGATGAGGAACTCGGTCGCCGTGCACGTCAGGACCGTGCGGGTGACCACCTCGACGCGCCAGTCGGCGCCGTTCTCCAGCCGGCGGACGGTCCGGGTCTCACCGCGTGCGGAGGTGACGTCGTTCCACCGGAAGCTGTACCACTCGCGGGTGTCCCGGTGGATCACCGCGCCGGTGTCCTCGATCCGGAAGGTGCCCTGGTCGTTGACGATCTCCAGCCGCGAGACGTCGGTGGCGAGGTCTCTCGTGACGCGCCACGAGTGCTCGCCGGTGGCGAGCACCGTCGTCTCCCCCTCCTCGGCAGCTTCCGGGGCACCGAGGGGCCGCAGGTGCTCGTCCTCGGGACGAGGGCGGCGGACCGGCAGGTACAGGGCGCTGCTGCCGGTGGTGATCGTCACGGTCGCCGGTTCCGGGGCCGGCCAGATCAGCGGCCAGTACGACGTCGAGATCGACACCCGCAGCCGGTGCCCGGCAGGCAGGGCCTGGCCGATGCCGTTGAGCTGGACCGTCACCGGGTAGGTGCGGCCGGGCTCGAGCGCCCGCGGGCTCTCGCTGCCCTCGCGGTGCGTCAGGTTCAGCACCCCGTACGTCACGCGGGTCGCCTCCCCGTCCGGGGCGACGTCGGACAGCCGGACCGCGAGCTGTGCCACCGGACGGTCGGACGAGACCTCGAGCGCGACGCGGGGCAGCCCGAGGAGCTCCAGGGGCTCGGCGAGCGGCTCCGTCTCGAACACGAGGGCCCCGCCGTCCTCCTCGCGCTGGTCGTACGGCAGGTCCGGCACCGCGGAGTAGGACGCCCACTTGCCGGCGAACATCCCGACACTGAGGGGTGAGCGCAGGCGCACCTGGTGCTCGCGGGCCTCGTCGTCCTCGCCGGCCTCCGGCGCGACCTGGGCGCCACCCACCGGCGCCAGGTGGTGAGGCGTGAACCGGTACTCCCGGTCCTGGACCCCGAGGGCCGGCCAGCTCGGTTCGGCGACCCAGCGGCCGGGCCGGTCCTCGTAGGAGGCGCTGGGCGGGATGCTGTCCTGCATCCACGCGCGCAGCATCGGCTCGTCCTCCAGCCCGGTGTCGACGCCCTTGAGCCAGTGGTCCCACCAGCGCACCACCTCCTGGAGGAAGCCGACGGCCGGGCCCGGCACGCCGAGGTGCGGATAGCGGTGCCCCCAGGGGCCGACCAGGCCCTTGCGGGGAACGTCGAGGTGCTCCAGGAGCCGGAAGATGGCGTTGGTGTAGCCGTCGGCCCAGCCACCGACGGCCATCACCGGGCACCGCACCCGGGAGTAGTCCTCGCAGACCGACGCGGGCTTCCAGTAGTCGTCCCGACGCTGGTGCCGCAACCAGGTGTCGAGCCAGAGCCCGCTGCCCTCGAGGCGTTCGCGCCACATCTCGCGCCACCGGTCGCCGACGACGGCGGGGTCGGGCGGCAGGCTGTTGAACGCGAACATCACCGTCGCCTCCGACAGGTTGTCCGCGAGCAGGCAGCCGCCCATGTAGTGCATGTTGTCGACATAGAGGTCGTCGGTGGCCGACGCGCTGACGACCGCCTTGAGCGCCGGAGGCGCGACGGCGGCCACCTGGAGGCTGTTGAAGCCGCCCCAGGAGATGCCCATCATCCCGACGTTGCCGTCGCACCACGGCTGCTCCGCGAGCCAGGCGATAACGTCCTCGGCATCGTGGAGCTCCTGCGTGCGGTACTCGTCCACCAGCACGCCGTCGGAGTCGCCGCTGCCCCGGAGGTCCACCCGCACGCAGGCGTACCCGTGCCCGGCGATGTACGGGTGGTTGTACGCGTCCCGGCCACGGGTGGCGTCCCGTTTGCGATACGGGATGTACTCCATGACGGCGGGTACGGGGCGCGTCGCAGCGTCGACCGGAGCCCACATCCGTGCGGCCACGTGCTGACCGTCGCGCAGAGGGATGAACACGTTCTCGACGGTCTCGACCTCGTGCGGCAGGTCGGTGACTGTCCTCATCCAGGGTCCTCCTCGGGGACGGGGTCGAGCTCGAAGGGCAACAGGTCCACCGCCTGGCGGAACCGGTCGACGAGCTGGTCGTGGTCGTCGGCCCCCAGGTAGACGCAGCCCAGCTTGAACCGGTAGCTGTCCTGGTTGGGCAGGTCGGAGAGCCGGTCGCCGGGCGCCACCTGGAAGGTGACCTTCGTGTCCGGCAGGGCGCGTTGGAGGGCGGCCAGCTCCCTCTCGCCGGGGATCCTGCGCACGACCGCGTCGGCGTCGTGGAAGATGTGCCACTGGCCAGCGACGGCGAACCGGCCCTGCCGGTACGGCATCTCCGGGGGCTCGCCCAGCGCGACGTCGATGGCCAGCTCATGGTTGGACGTCCCGTCGACCTTGAGGAAGAGCTCGGTGTGGGACTGCGAGATGCGCGTGTTCACCTCGATGAGTCGCAGGACGTCGGTCTCCCGGTCCCACATGTACTCGACGTTGAAGGCCCCGTCGTCATAGCCGATGTGTCGCAGGAAACGTTCCGCGGTGTCGACCATCCGCTGCTGCACCTCGGCGGGGACGGTCACGGCGGGGTAGTCCAGGTGGTCGATGCTGTGCCCGGCCCGATCCTTGTGCATGTCGACGATGCCGTGCACGCTGAACCGGCCCCGCGCGACCACACCCTCGGGGGCGACCTGGACCCCGGTGATGATCTCCTCGGCGAGGCAGGTGTTCCCGTCCGCTCCGCGGATGGCCTCCGGGAGCTCCACCCGGCTCAGCACCTGGTTGAAGGCGTCGCCGACGTCGGTGATCTCCGACCGGATCTGGTCGAGGGCCGACTCGAACTCCTCGTCGTCGTGGATCTCGAACCCCAGGTTCGACGAGTGCGCCTTGACCGGCTTCACCCAGAACGGGTAGGACAGGTGCACCTGGTCCCGGGCGTCGTCGGCGAACGGGTCGAACGCGGCGAACCCGGGGACCACCTCGGGGACCGACTGCCACTGCTCCAGCCGGCTCCAGTACTTGTGCTCGCACTTGAGCATGCTCGTCACGGACGGAGCGGGGATGCCGTGCTCGTGGGACAGGATGGGCGCCAGGAGCGAGCTCGGAAAGTCCCAGTGGCACACGATCGCGTCGATCGGCCCCGGGAAGTCGGCGAGCTGGGCGCGCGCCTGGTCGAGCAGCGCATCGAAGTCGTACTCGGTGTCGCGGACGAGCCTCTCGTAGTCGAGCAGCGAGCGGAACGTGAAGCGCGCCGCGTGCCGCATGCGTCCCAGCTCCTCCCGCTGGAGGTCGGTCATTCCCAGCACGAACACGTTGCACGTCCGGCCGTCGGGTCTGCCCATGCTTTCGACGTAACCACGAGCCCCGCTCGCCCGCAACGGACGCGTGCCGGCTCGCCGTCCCGGACTTGCCGGCGCCGGGGCTACAGCTCGATCGAGTACATGCGGGAGCCCGACGTCTTGACGTAGCCCAGGCTCGCGTACAGGCCGTGAGCACCGCTCGGGTTGGCCGTGTCGACGTCGAGGGCCGCGTACTGCATGCCCTCGGCGGCGAACGCCCGCATGCCCTCGGCGAGCGCTGCGAGGGCGACCTTGCGCCCCCGGTACCCGCGACGTGCGCCGAGGATGTCGGTGTACCCGAAGGAGTATCCGCGCACCGCGAAGTCCTCGGTGTACCGGGCGGCCAGCTCGTAGCCCACCACCAGCGGCTCCCCGGCGCGGAGCGCGGCGGCGGTGTCGGCGTCGGTGTCCGGCGAGGCCAGGAGCGCGTCGACGTCGGGCGCCTCGTCGATCACGAGGAACGACCACTCGGGCGCGAACCCGGCGCGCTGCGCCCACTGCTCGCGGGTCTGCGGCTGGCTGCCCCAGTGGTCCCGGAAGGCGTCGTTGTGCGCCAGGCGGGTGGGCTCGTCCAGGTCGGTGGACCACGGCACGAGGCGCAGCGACCCGGCCAGCGCCACCTCGGGCACCGGGGCGGCGTCCGGCCCCGTGAGCGGCCGCGCGAGGTCGGAGTAGTAGCGGCGCACGCCGAACCCGGCTCGCTCATACAGCCGGTGCTTCGTCGCGGGGGCGTCGTCGTCGGCGAACGTGGCGATCCGGGCAGGCACGTCCTTGCCCGACGCCGCCAGCAGCTGCCGGGCGCGGCCCGTCTCCCAGGCGAACAGCTCGCGGCCGATGCCTTCGCCGCGGCGGTCCGGGTGCACGCCGCCCCAGCAGAACGCGCGAGCCACGGTCACGTCGCCGGGCGGGCACTCGACCTGGGCCCAGGCCACGAGGACGCCGTCGTCCTCCGGGCGGGTGGAGAACCCGAGCAGGGAGTCCGCCGCCATGTCGCGCCACTCGCCGTCGAAGATCTCCTCGATCTCCTCCAGCGTCTCGACGTACGGCTGGGCGTCGGCCGGGGCGATGCGGTTGCGCAGCGCGAGCCACGCGGGCGCGTCCTCGCGGGTGGCGGCGCGCCAGGTCAGGCCGCCGGCCATGGGCAGGGTCAGGGTCGCCGGCGCGGCGGCGCGCTCGGCGATCGGGGCGAGGGTGGGGGTCTGCGTGGTCATGGCGGTCCCTAGAGTTCGATCGAGTAGACGGTGGAGCCGTCGCTCTTGGTGTAGCCCAGCCGTGCGTACAGGGCGGGCGCCCCCGTCGGGTTGTCAGCGTCGACGTCGAGCTCGGCGTACTGCATGCCGTCGGCGGCGTAGACGTGCATGGCGTGCGTGAGCAGGGCGGCCGCGATGCGGCGTCCGCGGTACGCGCGGCGCACGCCCAGCAGGCCCGTGTAGCCCGCCGTGTACCCCTGCGACTCCCAGTCGTGCTCGTACCGCTCGGCCCGGTGCAGCCCGACGACGTATGGCGTGCCCGGGGCGACCGTCACGTCCCCCGGCTGCTCGGACTCGGATCCCTCGTACTCCACCGACTCGTCGACCACCACGAAGGACCACTCGGGCACGAAGTGGCTGCGGTGCGCCCGCCACGACTCGGCGGTCCGCGGCTGGCTGCCCCAGTGCTCGCGGAACGCGTCGTTGCGGGCCAGGCGCGCGGCGTCCTCCAGCGCGTCGGACCAGGGCAGCAGGCGCAGCGGCGGCTCGAGCCCGACGGCGGGCACCGGCGCGCTCAGGTCGCGGACCAGGTTGGCGAAGTAGCGGATCGGCTCGAACCCGCCGGCGCGCAGCAGTGCGCGGCGCTCGGCGGGGTCCGTGTCATCGGTGTGGACCGAGATCCGCGCGGGCAGGTGGTCGAGCAACGGGTCGCCGGCCGACGCCGCGAGCGCCTGCCGCGCACGTGCCGTCCCCCACGCGAGGAGCTCGGTGCCGATGCCCTCGCCGCGCCGGCTGGCGTGCACCCCGCCGTGCACGGTGACCCGCAGGAGGCTGGCGCCGTCGGTCGGGAACCGCTCGGCCCAGGCGTAGGCCCGCATGGCGCCGTCGGCGTCGAGGCCGACCAGGGTGTCGGCGGCGGCGTCGAACACGGGGGCGTCGAAGCTCTCCGCGATCTCCTCGGGCGAGGTGAACCAGTCCCGGCCGTCGGCCTGCTCGACCGCGCGCAGGAGCTGCGCGAGCGCGGGCACGTCCTGCCGGGTCCAGGTCCGCCAGGTCAGGCCGCCCGCGGTGGGGACCGGCAGTGCGCGCGGCGCGGCGGCACGCGCGGCGATCGAGGGTCGCGAGGACTCGGACACGGCGGAAAGGCGGCCGGACGCGGGCGTGGACATACGGCCAAACTAAGCGACCGCACCTCGCCGGGCACGGGATTTTGCGGGGCGGTTCTCGACCGGGAGCAAGACTTGCACGGCCGGGTAGGTAACACACAGGTAGCACTGCTACGGCTCCGTTACCTACCCGGCTGCGTCATCTTTCCCCCGCCGCCGCGTCCAGCTCCGCCGTGACCCGCGCGCGCAGCGCCGCCTTCTCCGCCGGCGGCAGCCAGCATGCCTCCACCCCGGCCAGCGCCATCGCGCGCAGCCGCTCGGCGGGCACGGCAAGGTCCTCGGCGAGGATCCGGTACTCGCCGGCCAGCGTGGTGGGGAACATCCCCGGGTCGTCGGACGCCGGGATCACGTTCAGCCCGGCGTCCAGCATCGCCGCGATCGACGCCCGTCGCCACGGCCGCCAGGAGCGCCGCGACGTCGTGGAGATGACGGTGAACGGCACCTGCTCGTCGCGCACCCGCGCCACGACGTCGTCGTCCTGCAGGACGAAGTAGCCGTGGTCGATGCGGTCGCAGCCGAGCACGTCCAGGCAGGTCACGGTGTTGACCGCGACCGGGGCGTGCTCGGAGGAGTGCGCCGTCCGGCCCAGGCCGGCCTCCCCCGCGAGCCGGTAGGCGGCCGCGAACCGCTCGGGCGGGCCCGCCGTCTCGAGGTTGTCCAGCCCGATGCCGACGACGTATTCGTGCGGGTGGTCGACGACGGTGCGCACCCGCTCCAGCGCGTCCTCGCCAGAGCCGCTGCGGTCGATGCCCGCGATGAGCCGGCCGGTCATGCCGAAGTCGCGCTCGGCCATCCGGATGCCCTCGGCGTACGCCTCGACCGAGCCCAGGTATCCCAGTGACGCGAGGTGCCCGGGTACGGAGTCGAACGACACCTCCAGGTGACGCGTGGCGCTGGTGCGGTGCGCCGCCTCGAACGCCTCGTAGGTGATCCGGGTCAGGTCGTCGGCGGTGCGCAGCACCTGGGTCACCCAGCGGGAGACCTGGAACAGCGAGTACGAGACCGCGGGCTCGTCGGCGCCGCGCCCCTGCGGCACGGGGATCCGCGTGTCGCGGTAGAGGTCCGGGTCCGGCGGTTGAGAGTTGACGTCGGCGTAGATCCGTTCGGGCTCGGCGGGCAGCACGAGCCCTTCCCGGCGGGCGAGCTCCGCGAAGGTGCTTGCCCGGACCGTGCCGATGAGGTGGCAGTGCAGGTCGACCTTCGGCATCCGGTCGATGGTGGTGAGAGTGTTCATGGGGCGCCGGTCAGCCGGCCGTCACCTCTCGGGCGAACCGGTCCACCCAGTCGGCCCGCGTGGGCACGAGCTCGGCCGGGTCGAGGGTCGCGTAGCCCTCGGCCACCGGGTCGGCGGCGATGTCGCCGACGACGGCCGAGATCGAGTCCGGAACCGTCGCGTCGGGGTTGACGGGCAGGTCGCCCACCAGCTCCGCGGACGCCGTCTGCGCCTCGGCCGACAGCAGGTAGTCGATGAACTGGTGCGCGCCGTCGGCGTTGGGTGCACCGGCCGGGATCATGGCCCGGTTCGTGGCCATGTAGCGCCCGGTGGCCGGCGGAGTCCACGCGTACGGCTCGCCCGAGGCGACGAGCTCGGTCGCGAAGCCGCTCAGGGAGTCGGCCGCGACGATCTCGCCCTGCGTCAGCAGGTTCGTCACCTCGGTGGACGACGAGTAGAACTGCAGGATCCCCGGCGCCCACTCCCCGAGCGTCGTCAGGGCGGTGTCGATGTCGTACGGCCCGTCGCCGTAGGTCTCCCCCACGCCCGAGATCATGAGCTGCCCCGCCGTCACCGAGATGTCCGGCAGCGCGAGGCTCCCGGCGTGCGCGGCGTCGCCGTACAGGTCCCACTCGGCGGCCTCGGCGGCGCTGAGCGCCTCGGTCGAGTAGAGCGTGCCGTTGAGCTGGTAGCTGTAGGCCGGCCCGGCGTATCCCTCCTCCAGCGCAAAGTCCGCGACCTGGTCCAGCGACGGCACCTGGGCGGCGTCGACCTCCTGAAACAGGTCGCTCTCCTGCCCGAGCGCGGCGTAGTAGTCCGAGATGAGCATGACGTCGATGCCGGAGTCGCCCGCGGCGACCTCGAGCTGGGAGAGCCGGTCGGCGTTCGAGCCGGTCTCCACCTCGACCTCGATGCCGGTCTCGGCCGTGAACGGGTCGATCACGGCCTCCTGGAACTCCTCGACCCCGAACGGGAACGTGGAGACGACGATGGTGTCCTCGGCAGTGGCCTCGTCTCCGGCGGAGCAGCCGGCGGCGAGCAGCGACGTGGTCACGAGGCCGGTGGTGAGCACCGCGGTGCGGCGAGCTCTCAGGGTGCGGTTCATGAGATTCCTTCGGTGACGGGGTCGAGTTCGGGTTCGGATAGCGCGGGCAGGAGGGCCAGCCGCGCCTCCGGCGCGAGCAGGCGGACCCGGTCACCGGCCGACGGCGTCGGCCCGGCGGCGGCGTCAGTGCGGTGGTCGGCCAGCAGGCGGACGGCGGTGCCGGCCGGGTCGGTGGCGTCGAGCGTCACGAGCAGGTCGACGCCGCGGTAGGCGACGTCGCGCACGGTGGCGTCCAGGGCGACGGCGCCGTCCGCGGGCGTGTCCAGCGGGACGACGCGCAGGTGCTCCGGGCGGACGGCGGCCTGCCGCCCGTCCGCGAGCGTCAGGAAGTTCTCGTAGCCGAGGAACTCCGCGACGAACCGGTCGGCCGGTGTGGGGAAGACGTCGCGCGGCGCGCCGGTCTGCACGATCTTCCCGGCGCGCATGAGCACCATCTCGTCGGACATCTCCAGGGCCTCGTCCTGGTCGTGCGTGACCAGGACGACCGTCAGCCCGGTCTCCGACTGGATGCGGCGGATCTCCGCGCGCATCTGCACCCGCAGCCGCGCGTCGAGGTTGGACAACGGCTCGTCCAGGAGCAGCAGCCGCGGTCGGATGGCGACCGCCCGGGCCAGCGCGACGCGCTGCTGCTGGCCGCCGGAGAGCTGCTTGGGCTTGCGGTCGCCCAGGTGCGCGAGCCCGACGAGCTCGAGCGCCTCTCCGGCCCGGCGACGCCGCTCGGCGCCGGGCACGCCCCGCATCTTCGGCCCGTAGGCGACGTTGTCCGCCACGGTCATGTGCGGGAACAGCGCGTAGGACTGGAAGACCATGCCCAGGTTGCGTTTCTCGGGCGGCGTCCGGGTCGCGTCTTCGCCGTCGATCAGGATCCGGCCCGACGTCGGCGCGCTGTACCCGGCGAGCATGCGCAGGGTCGTCGTCTTGCCGCAGCCGCTGGGGCCGAGCAGCGTGGTCAGGCGCCCGCGCGGGATCTTCAGGTCGATCGAGTCGACGGCGGTGAAGCCGCCGAACTGCTGGGTCACGCCGACGAGCGCGGCGGCGGGGGTGGTCATCGGTTGATTCCTCCGAAGATCTTGGCGAAGCCGACGGTGCGCTCGGCGACCACGGCGACGACCACCGTCGCAGCCAGCACCAGCGTGGACGCGGCCGCCACCATGGGGTCGTAGCTCTGCTGGACGTAGTCGAGCATCGCGGGTGGCAGCGTCCGGAAGTCGCGGGTCTGCAGCAGCAGCGACAGCGGCACGTTGTTGAACGAGGTGACGAACCCGAGCAGGCCCGCCGAGATGAGGCCGGGCCGCAGCATCGGCAGCGTCACGGTGACGAACGCCCGCAGCGGCGAGGCGCCCAGGCCGCGGGCGGCCTCCTCCAGAGCGGGGTCCGCCAGCGCGAGAGAGGCGCCCGTGACGCGCACCGCGTAGGGCAGGAGCAGAGCCGTGTGGCCGAGCAGCAGCGTCGTGAAGTTGTCCAGGCGCAGACCGATCATGAGCTGCTGGTACAGCGCGAGGCCCACCACCAGCTCGGGCACCACGAGCGGCGACAGGAACAGGCCTTCGAGCAGGTCCTTGCCCGGGAGCCGGCCGCGGTGGATCGCCAGCGTGACCGGCACGCCGAGCAGCAGTGCGAGCCCGGTGGCCAGCACGGCGAGCTCCAGGCTGGAGACCACCGCCTCCAGGAACGGCGAGTAGGCCACCGCCTCCCCGAACCAGCGCAGGGACAGCCCGTCGGGCGGGAAGCGCAGCGTGCTACCCGCCGTGAACGCCGTCGCGACGACGAACAGGATGGGCACGATCATCACGACGTAGCCCAGGACGGCGAGCGTGCCGGCGACGGGATGGCGGAGCTTCGCGGTGCGGCTCAGGACGGCGCTCATGCGGTGGCCCCCTTGCGCCCGGCCAGCGTCGAGATGCCGGAGACCAGGAAGACCAGCACCGTCATGACGATCGCGGTGGCGGAGGCCGCCGCCCAGTCGACGGTGACGCTCGCGTACGAGAACAGCTGCGTGGAGAGCAGACGCTGGCTGGACCCGCCGAGCAGGTAGGGGGTCGTGTAGGCGGTCACCGACCCCGCGAACACCAGCGTGGCCGCCACCACGATGCCCGGCAGCGAGAGCGGCACCAGGATCGTCCAGAAGGCGCGGGTGCGGCTGGCGCCCAGCCCGCGGGCCGCCTCGTCCAGCCCGGGATCGACCTGCGCGACGGCGGAGTAGCAGGTGATGACCGCGAGCGGCAGGAAGAGCTGGACGAGGCCCAGCACGATCGCCAGCTCGGTGTACAGGAGCTGCGGCGCCTCCTCGACGATGCCGAGGCCGGTCAGCACCTGCCCGATCACGCCGTTCGACCCGAGCACGACCAGCCAGCCGAAGGTGCGCACCACGTTGCTCAGCAGCAGCGGGAAGATCGCCAGCGCGAGCAGCACCCCCGCCCAGCGCGACTGCGAGCGGGCCAGCAGCGAGGCGATCGGGAACCCGAGCACCACGCACAGCGCGGTGACGATCAGCCCGATGCGCACGGTGCGCCAGATGATCCCCAGGTCGTAGGGGTCGGTGAGCATCGTGGCCATGCGCTCGAGCACCTGGGCGAAGCCCACGCCGGGCGGCGCGAACAGCATCGCGACCGCCGGCAGCAGGAAGCCGACGAGCAGGAATGCCAGCCCCGGCAGGAGCAGGAGGAGGGAGGAGCGTGCTCGCACGAGCCGTCTTTCGTTGATGGAACCGGTTGCAGAGGACCCTAAGGCATAGGCGGAGGTGCTCCTGCAATCCCTTGGTTAACTTCCTGTTACATCGTGTGTCGCGCGCAGCGGAAACGGTTGCAATCAACGTCTACAGTGTTCCCACCGACAAAGGAGGAACGTTGCCCGATCTGTCCGACGTCGCCGCGGTGGCCGGCGTCTCCAAGGCGACCGCGTCGCGCGCGCTCAACGGGAGCGGCCTGGTCGCCGCCGAGACCGCCGTGCGGGTCGTGGCGGCGGCCGCCCGGCTCGGGTACGTGCCCAACCGGGCGGCGCGCGAGCTCGCCCGCGGGCGCAGCGGCATCATCGCCATCGTCGTCCCCACGCTGGACAACGCGTTCTTCACGCCGATCATCGCCGGGGCCCAGGCGCGGGCCGAGGAGGCCGGCCTGCAGCTCACCGTTGCCGTGCACGCGCTCGACGCCGCGGGCGCGTTCGACCGGCTCGCCCGCCAGGTCGACGGCTTCCTCGTCGTCGCCCCGCGGGGCAACGACACCCTGGTGGCGAGCTCCGGCTCGGCCAAGCCCGCGGTCCTGGTGGACCGCGAGATCGACGGCATGACGTCGGTCGTGGCTGACACCGCCAGCGCCTTCGGCACGCTGACCACGCGGCTCGCGGCCGAGGGCCATTCGCGGATCGTCTACGTGGGCGGCCCCCCGGGCTCGTGGCAGGACCGGCAGCGTACGGCCGCTGTGCGGGACGCCGCGCGCCAGGCAGGGAGCGAGCTCACCGTGCTCGGCCCTTGCCCGGCGACCTTCACCGCCGGCGTCGAGGTGACGCCCGCCGTCCTCGAGACGGGGGCGACCGCCGTCGTCCCGTACGCGACGTCCATCGGCCTGGGCCTGCTGCTCGCGCTCGGCACGCGCGGCGTCGACGTGCCGCGCGACCTCGTGGTGAGCACCGAGCCGACGGTCATCGAGGCGCTCGGCCTGGAGCACACGCCGGCCATCGACGTCGACGGCGAGGAGCTGGGCCGGACGGCGATGGACCTGCTCACGCGGCAGCTCGACGGGCAGGACGAGCCGGGGCGCCAGGTGCGGCTGGCGGTGCCGGTGCGGGGCTGACCGTCCTGTCCGGCGGCGTCAGCGCAGCGCGATCACGAGCTGCGTCAGCAGCGGCGCCACGATCAGGGCGGGCAGCAGGTCGCCCACCGGGATCTGCTTGACGTTCAGCAGCCGCAGGGCGATGCCCACCAGCAGCAGGCCGCCGGTCGCCGTCAGCGCGGAGATGTGCGCGTCCGGCAGCACCGACCCGAGCAGCACGCCGGCCAGCGTCACCAGGCCCTGGACGACAGCGACCGACACCGCGGACAGCAGCACCCCGACCCCGAACGACGACGCGAACGCCAGCGCCGCGAAGCCGTCGAGGACGGACTTCAGCAGGAGCTGGTCGATGCCGCGGCCGAGCCCGTCCGACAGCGACCCGAGGATGGCGAGCGGCCCGACGCAGAACAGCAGGGACGCGGTGAGCCATCCCTCGATGAAACGCTCGCGCGCCGCATGGTCCTGACCCGCCTCGCTCGCGTCGATCAGCCCGCGACGCCGCCCGGCGCGCGCACCGCCGGTGCGCCTGGCCAGCCAGGCCTGGATCGTGCCGGCCAGCCCTTCCAGCCTCGCCTCGATCCGCAGCAGGGACCCGGCGATGCCGCCGATCAGAAGAGACCCGAGCACGATCAGGACGGGGGCGCCGCTGCCGGTGGCCGCGACGAAGGCGGCGTCGGTCACCGCCATCGCGGACAGCGCGGCGACCAGCAGGGTGACGAGGCCGAGGATATCGGTCACCACGGCGTGCGTGCGCTGGGGCAGCCGGTGCCCCACGGCCATCCCGAGGAGCGACCCCACGACGATCAGTGCGACGTTGATGAGGGTGCCCAGTCCGGGGAAGTCGAAACTCACGGCCGCGAGCCTACTGCGCGCTACGAGGTCCGGTACGCCGACCCACGCCTCCTGGATGCCCGCCCAGGTAACGACGTACGCAGCCGGGAGCGTCAGACCACCGCCGTCAGTGCACGGAGAAGCCGCCGTTGACGAACAGCGAGTGGCCTGTGACATAGCCGGACGCGGCGCTCGCGAGGAAGACGGCGGCGCCCGCGAAGTCCTCGGGTACGCCGTTGCGGCCCACGGTGGTGCGGGCCGCGAGCGCCGCGACCTTCCCGGCGTCGTCCTGGAGGCGCTGGTTCAGGGGCGTGAGGACGAACCCGGGCACGAGGGTGTTGGCGGTGACACCGCGGGCGGACCAGGCCTCGGACTGGGAGCGGGCGAGGGACTCGAGCGCGCCCTTGGAGACGCCGTAGGCGCCGCTGTCGACGAACGACCGGTGGGCCTGCTGCGAGGAGACGTGGATGAGCCGGCCGAATCCGCGCTCGGCCATGCCCGGCGCCAACCGCTGGCCGAGCAGGAACGGGGCTTCGAGGTTGACGGTCATCGTGATGTCCCAGATCTCTTCGTCGATCCGGTCCATGTGCGGGCGCAGGTTGATGCCGGCGCTGTTGACGAGGATGTCGGGCTCCCCAGCGACGGCGACGATGTCGTCGGCTGCGGCGTGGATGTCGTCGCGCGTACCGAGGTCCGCGACCACCGTCTCGATCGTGCAGCCACGCTCCCGCAGGACGCCGGCGACCTCGTCCAGCCGTTCGGCGCCGCGTGCGAGGAGCACGGTGTGAGCCCCAGCGAGCGCCAGCGCGGTGGCGATTCCCCGTCCGATGCCGGAGCTGCCGCCGGTCACGACGGCGGTGCGGCCCTCCAGGGAGAACAGGGAGGCCAGGTAGTCGCGTGTTGTCATGGCGGGGACGATACCGAGCAACGGGCACGCGCGGCGCCGTCGTCGGGTGGGGGCTTACGCTGCCGGGGTGACAGCTCTTCCCGCCGCCCTGCCCGCCCTCGGCGAACGCTCCGCCGCCCTGCTGGAGGCCATGCGCACGCGCGTGGTCGTGGCCGACGGCGCCATGGGCACGATGATCCAGGCGGCGAATCCGACCCTGGAGGACTACGAGGGTCTTGAGGGCTGCAACGAGATCCTCACGGTCTCGCGGCCGGACATCATCGCAGGCGTGCACGACGGGTTCCTCGAGGTGGGCGTGGACGCCATCGAGTCGAACACGTTCGGTGCGAACTGGTCGAACCTGTCGGACTACGGCATCGACGACCGGATCCGCGAGCTGGCCCGCAAGGGTGCGGCGCTGGCCCGAGAGCGAGCGGACGCGTACTCGACGCCGGACCGCCCGCGCTGGGTGCTGGGCTCCATGGGCCCAGGCACGAAGCTGCCGTCGCTGGGCCACACCACGTACGCGCACCTCCGGGATACGTTCGCGGAGCAGGCGGCGGGCCTGATCGAGGGCGGCGCGGACGCGCTCCTGGTCGAGACGAGCCAGGACCTCCTGCAGGCCAAGGCCGCGGTGACGGGCTGCCGGCAGGCGATGTCCGACGTCGGGCAGCGGGTCGCGATCATCGTGTCGGTGACCGTGGAGACCACGGGGACCATGCTGATGGGCTCGGAGATCGGCGCGGCGCTGGTGGCGCTGCAGGCGCTGGGCATCGACGCGATCGGCATGAACTGCGCGACCGGCCCGGAGCAGATGAGCGAGCACCTGCGGCACCTGTCGCAGCATGCGGAGATCCCCGTGACCTGCATGCCGAACGCGGGCCTGCCGGTGCTGGGGCCGGGCGGCGCCTCCTACCCGCTGACGCCGGAGGAGCTGGCCGCCGCGCACACGCAGTTCGCGCGCGAGTTCGGCCTGGGCCTGGTGGGCGGCTGCTGCGGTACCACGCCGGAACACATGCGCCTGGTGGTCGAGGCCGTGGGCGGGGCGCCGGTCGGGCAGCGCGAGCCGGTGCGGGAGAACGCCGTCGCCTCGCTCTACTCCGCCACGGACCTGCGGCAGGAGACGAGCTTCCTCGCGATCGGCGAGCGCACCAACGCCAACGGCTCCAAGGCGTTCCGGGAGGCGATGCTGGACAGCCGCTGGGACGACGTCGTCGACATCGCACGGGCCCAGACCCGCGACGGCGCGCACATGCTGGACGTGTGCGTGGACTACGTGGGCCGCGACGGCGTCGAGGACGTGCGCGCGGTGGTCTCCCGGCTGGCCTCGGCGAGCACGCTGCCGCTCGTGATCGACTCCACGGAGCCGGCGGTGATCCGCGCGGGCCTGGAGCTGCTGGGCGGCCGCGGGGTTGTGAACTCGGTGAACTTCGAGGACGGCGACGGGCCGGACTCCCGGTTCGGGCGGATCATGCCGGCGGTCGTGGAGCACGGCGCCGCCGTCGTCGCGCTGACCATCGACGAGGAAGGCCAGGCGCGGACCGCCGATGGGAAGGTGGCGATCGCCTCCCGGCTGATCGACACCCTGGTGAACGACTGGGGCATGCGCGTGGACGACATCATCGTCGACGCCCTGACCTTCCCGATCGCCACCGGCCAGGAGGAGACGCGGCGCGACGCGATCGAGACCATCGAGGCGATCCGCGAGCTCACCCGCAAGTACCCCGGCGTACACACCACGCTCGGCGTCTCGAACGTGTCGTTCGGCCTGAACCCGGCGGCGCGCGCCGTGCTGAACTCGGTGTTCCTGCACGAGGCGACCGAGGCGGGCCTGGACTCGGCGATCGTGCACGCGGCGAAGATCCTCCCGCTGTCCTCGATCCCGGACGAGCAGCGGCAGACGGCGCTCGACCTGGTGTGGGACAAGCGCGAGTGGGACGCCGACGGCAACCTGACCTACGACCCGCTGTCCAAGCTGCTCGACCTGTTCGAGGGTGTGGATGCGGGGGCGATCCGGGATGCCCGGGCTGCGGAGCTGGCGGGGCTGCCCGTGGGCGAGCGGCTGGCCCGGCGGATCATCGACGGCGCCCGCAAGGGGCTCGAGCCCGACATCGAGGAGGCGCTGGGCGCCGGCATGAAGGCGCTGGACATCGTCAACGACCACCTGCTGGAGGGCATGAAGGTGGTGGGCGAGCTGTTCGGCAAGGGCGAGATGCAGCTGCCGTTCGTGCTGCAGTCGGCGGAGGTGATGAAGGCCGCTGTCGCGCTGCTGGAGCCGCACATGGAGAAGGTCGAGGGCGACCAGACCAAGGGCACGATCGTGCTGGCGACCGTGCGTGGCGACGTGCACGACATCGGCAAGAACCTCGTGGACATCATCCTGACGAACAACGGCTACAAGGTGGTGAACATCGGCATCAAGCAGCCGGTGAGCGCCATGATCGACGCCGCGATCGAGCACGACGCCGACGTCATCGGCATGTCGGGGCTGCTGGTGAAGTCGACGGTGGTGATGAAGGAGAACCTGGAGGAGCTCGCCTCACGCGGGTACGACAAGCGGTGGCCGGTGCTGCTGGGTGGGGCTGCGCTGACTCGGACTTATGTCGAGGACGACCTGGCCGGGGTCTTTCCCGGGGTGGTGCGGTACGCGAAGGACGCCTTCGAGGGGCTGCGGCTGATGGAGCCTCTCGTGCGTGTTGCCCGGGGCGCTTCGCCGGACGACGTCGGACTGCCGGCGCTGAAGAAGCGGCGGCACGCGGTGGTGACGGTGACGCAGACGGCTGTCGAGGACCTGCCTTCTCGGTCTGACGTGGCGGCCGACAATCCCGTGCCCGACCCGCCGTTCTGGGGCACGCGGATCGTGAAGGGCGTGCAGCTCTCCGAGTACGCCGCCTTCCTGGACGAGCGGGCGACGTTCATGGGTCAGTGGGGGCTCAAGCCGGGGCGCTCTTCGGACGGGGCGTCATATGAAGAACTGGTCGAGGCCGAGGGGCGGCCGCGGCTCGCGGGGTGGCTGGACCGGATCCTGACCGACCAGATCATGGACCCGACGGTGGTGTACGGGTACTTCCCGGTGTGGTCCGAGGGGGATTCCGTTGTTGTGGCGCACCATGGGGAGCTCGCCGGGATCGGCGCGCCCGACGGCGGGTCCGGTGGTGCTGTCGGGACCGAACGGCTGCGGTTCAACTTTCCGCGGCAGCGGCGGGACCGGCACCTGTGTCTCGCCGACTTCGTGCGGCCGCGGTCGTGGGTCGAGGAGACCGGGCGGTTCGACGTGCTGCCGGTGCAGCTCGTGACGGTCGGGGACTCCGTTTCCGCGCATACCGCTCGGCTCTTTGAAGCCAACAAGTACCGGGAGTACATGGAGCTGCACGGGCTTTCCGTGCAGCTCACCGAGGCGCTTGCCGAGTTCTGGCATGCGCGCGTGCGGGACGAGCTCGGGTTCGCGTCCGAGGAGCCGGCCGGGGTCGAGGGGATGTTCAAGCTGGAGTACCGCGGGGCGCGGTTCTCGCTGGGGTATCCGGCGTGCCCGCAGATGGAGGACCGGCACAAGGTGGTGGAGCTGCTGCGGCCGGAGCGGGTCGGGGTGACGCTGTCGGACGAGCTGCAGCTGCATCCGGAGCAGTCGACGGATGCGTTCGTGTTCCACCACCCGGAGGCGAAGTACTTCTCTGTGTGACTTCTGGGATGGTGGCCGTCCGACCAGGTCAAGCGCGTTCTCACTGGTCAGAGCCTCGGGCGGATTCCCGTGACTCCCGTATCCAGACGTCGCTGGACGTTCCTCAGCCTCGGCGGGTCGATCACGTTCCACGACCCCGCTCTATGGAACCGTGGGAGCGTTCTCACAATCTTGGTCTTCCTGTCCACGTTTTTGATTGCCACCAGGCGCCGCGCGACCGATGATTAATCGGTGGCTACAGATCCTGTGTCAGGAATCGAGTCTCCAGAATATGAGAGCAAGCTGGAAGAAATCTTTGCCGAATACCCTATCCCGCTTGCCGAACATCAGCTCTTAAAAACCGCCGATCCCAATATCGCCCGTGAAGAAGTATCTCGGGCGCTCTTCCCTCACGAACTACACCTCAAAGGTGACACTCGCCGTTTCGAGGCTTCGATCCGCAACGCCAGACTTCGGGCGGTGAGTATCACCGTCCTGGCCTATGGGGCCGAAGTCGAACTCGTCGCCGAGCGTGCCGATGCCTCGTTCATCGTCGCCCACTCACTCGTCGGACGAGCGACGTTCAGTATCGGCGGTCAGTCGGTCGCCGTTCGGCCCGGTACCGCAGCAGTATCCACGCCCGGCAAGCCTATCCGCATCAGGTGGCAGCCCGGGAGCGTCATGATGGTGATCACCATCGACCGCACCGCAATGGAAGCAGAGTTTGAAACGTGGGTCGATGCCAAACCGAGCGTCCCCCTGCGTTTCCAGCCCGTCGTCAACGTCTGGGACATGCCGGCCGCCAGCTGGTGGACTGCTGTCGACAACCTCGTCGAAGACCTTGATTCATCAACACCGATGCTCCGCCACCCCGCCGCGGCTTCCGTAGCCGAGCGAGGATTGATGGTCGGGCTGCTGCTCGCCATGCCGCACAACTATTCGAGCCAGCTATGGGAGAAGCCATCACCGATCGGCCCTGAATGGCTGCGCCGCGCAGTCGATCTGATCGAACAGCTTCCGCATCGCACCTGGACGGTGCCCGACCTGGCACGAGCATCGAACACGAGCACCCGGGCTCTGTTTGACGGATTTCGCCGGTGGCTGGGGACCACCCCCATGGACTATCAGCGGCAGATCAGGCTGCGACGTGCCTGGATCGAGCTTCGGACCGCCGACCCCAGCGCGGAGACCACGGTTACCGCGATCGCGTCCCGGCTCGGGTTCACCAACCTGGGGCGTTTCGCTGCTGAGTATCGCCGGCGCTTCGGCGAGCTGCCATCGGTGACCTTGCAGCGCGGCCGCGATGGCTACTGATCCTGTCTCGCCTTCCTCCGCGCCTCGGTAGTCCCCGCGTGTCGTGCATGGCGGAGATCGATCGGTTGCCTCGACTCGTAGGTCGCCCATGGAGCGTGATCCCCAGTATTGGCACCGCCGACGGTCCGCCGCTCTCCCTACTTGACGGCTCCGGCGGTGAGGCCGGCGATCACCTGGCGCTGCAAGATCAGGAAGAGGCAGATCGGTACCAGCATCACCAAGGTCGCGCCGGCCACCGCCCCGGTGACGTTGAATCCGAACTGCGACTTGAAACCGGCCAGCACAAGCTGAACGTTCCGGTTCTCCTCCGATACCAGCAAGAGGTTGGCGAAGAAGAACTCGTTCCAGATGTTCACGAACGCCACGACCGCGACGGTCGCCAACGCGGGTCGCGTCAACGGCAGCACGATGCGGAACAGCGTTGTGAAGTATCCCGCGCCGTCGATCATCGCGGCTTCCTCCAGCTCCGGCGGAGTTGAGACGAGGAAGGCCCGCAGCACGACGAACGTGAACGGGAACTGCAGCGCCGAGTAGAAGATCACCATCCCGAGCCGCGAGTCGAACATCCCCAGCTCCCGCACCACGAAGAACACCGGAGTCGCCAGACCGACCAGGGGCAACGCGAGCGCCAAGGAGAACAACGCGACCAGTGCGTTGCGCCCGCGAAATGAGAACCGCGCCAGCGGGTAAGCCGCTAGGAACGCCGTCCCCAGCGCACCGACCGTTCCAAGCCCTGCGTAAATGAGCGTGTTCAACATGTATTCGTGCAAGTGGATCTGGGTAAACGCGTCGATGAATCCTTGGAGTGTGAACGGCGATGGCCAGAACCCATTCCCGGAGAAGATCTGGTTCCCGGTCTTGAAGCTTGACAGCATCACCCACACCGTCGGTGCCAGTGCCAGCAGCACGACGATACCCAGGAATCCGTAGATCAGGATGTTTGCCCACACGGATCGACGCGCGATTCTGGTATTTCCTGTCTCGCTCATAATGCTCGCTCCCCGATTCGAAATGCCCGCCGGACGGTGATGATCAGCACCAGGCCGATGACGATGATCACCGAGCCGACCGCGTTGGCGTAACCCCATTCGCCGCTCAGATAGGCCCGGTACGCGTACAGCGCCAGCGTCGCCGTCGCGTCGTCCGGCCCGCCGGCCGTCAGAATGAACACCAGGTCGAACATGCCGATGTCCACCAGGAGTCGGATGAGGATCGCGGTCCCGATGACGTTGCGCAGCAGCGGCAAGGTGATCCGCGTGAGCTGCTGCCATGTCGTGGCGCCGTCGACCGAGGCTGCCTCGTACAGCTCGTTCGGGATCGACGCGATCTCGGCCATGACCAGCACGACGACGAACCCGATGATGAACACGAAGGTCCCCGCCACGGCCCATCGCGCCGTCGCGGTGTCGAAGAGCCAGTCCCTGTCCCCGGGAAGGCCCAGCGCGCCGAGGGCGTTGTTCAGCAATCCCGCCCTCGGGTTGTAGAACATGGAGAAGATGACGGCGTAGGCCGCGCCGGAGATCACGAACGGCACGAAGACGATCGTCCGCAGAGCTTTCCACCCGCGAGGCCGCAGCGCGAGCACCATGCCGACGCCGACGCCGAGCGGGACCTGAATGAACACCGAGGCTGCGGCATAGAACAGCGTGTTGACTATCGCCTTGAAGAAGACCGGGTCCTGGAACATCTGCCGGTAGTTGTCCAACCCCACCCAAGCGAAGTCCAGACCACTCCATCGAGCGAACGCCGTTCCCGTTAGGACGAAGAACGGCACCAAGAAGAACGTGCCGAACAGGAGCAGCCCAGGTAGCAGTGAGACCACGATCGGCCCGCGCATGCCCCGCGGGATCCTCGTCCCCGAGACAGGCCTGGCAGACCGCTTGAGAGATCGCCGCTCCACCTGCCCCCCGACGGGCGCGCGCTCGGCCGAGGCGGCCCGCTCGTTGCCGGAGGCGGAATGCGGCGGCCGGTGCCTTGTGAGAACGCTCATCGTCAGCCGCCTACTGCGCACTCGACGCGGAGTCGTCGGTCAAGCGCTGCAGGAACTCGTCGGTGTCCATGTCGCCCTTCACGTAGGCGGGCCACAGGTTCTTCCATGACGTATCGAGTCCAGCCGGTCCGTGCACGCGCGCGTGCGGGTAGCTGTACGTCAGATCGGCGGTCTGCTCGATCAGCCCAGTCGCGAGCGGTTCCAGGTCTGCGGCTTCGGTCGCCGCAGCATCGACCTGCACTGGCGGGTTGGCGCCCGTCGCCTGTGCCTGCGCGAGCACCTCGTCCTCAGACGTCATGAACTTGACGAAGGTCTCGACCGCTTCGAGCTTTCGCTCGTCTGTCGTACCGGATACCCATCCCGCACCCGAAACGACGACCGTGCCCTGGCCGCCATCCGACCAGCCTGGTGCGGGGGCGTAGCCCGTCTTCTCGTACAGGCCCGGAGCCGCCTCGGTCGTGAGGTTGGTCTTGACGAACCACGGTCCGTTGGGAACCATCGCCGCTTCTTCGGTCAGGTACGGGGCGGCCGCGTTCTGGAAATCGCCGGAGAACGCGTCAGCGTTCACGTAGCCCTCGACGTGCCAGTCCCGGAGGCGCTCGGTCGCCTGGACCACCGCGGGGTCCTCCCCCCAGTCCTCCAGCTCGACGATCTTCTCGCCGAGAAACTCGTCGCCGCCGGGTTGGGTCCCGATCAGGTTGGCCCACATCAGCTTCGTCGCCCAGTCGCCGTCCAGTGCGATCGCGATCTTGTCCTGCTGCTTGAGCTCTGCAGCCAGATCCTCGAGCTCGTCCCAGGTCGCCGGGAACCGGTCGTATCCGGCGGCTTCGAGCAGTGCCGAGTTGTAGTAGATCCCGATCGCGTCGCGCTGCTGCGGGATCGCCCAGATCTGGCCTTCCGGGCCTGTCAGTGCGTCGAACGCCTGGTCCTGGAAGCTTGCCGCCCAGTCGCCGTCGGCTTCCAGGCTCGACGCGAAGTCGTGGAGCTTGCCGGTCTCCTGCATCGCCTTGATCTCGCCGGAGTTGAGTTGGAAGAGATCAGGCAGGTCGTCGGCGAGGGCGAGTCGCTGGTAATACTGCAGCCGGTCATCGCCGGAGCCGGCGTTCGGGTTCTCGATGGTCTCGATCCGAAAGTCGCCAGCGAACTCTTCGTTGAACCGTTGTGCGGCCTCGTAGTTGTACTGCAGGAACGGATCGGTCGGGCTCTCCTGGCAGGTGGCGCAGGTGACCACCACCTCGCCCGAGTCGGCAGCATCCGGACCGGAGCTGCATCCCGCGACACCTGCCAGCAAGGCAGCTGCCGAAACGGTTGCCACTGTCGTCCTTCTAGCCTTGTCCATGACATCATCTCCTTTGATGATCTCTTCGTGAATTGAAGGGTTGTCGTCGTCTTCGACGTCACCAGCTGCTTTCCGTTCAGTAGCCGGTGATTCGCGGCCAGTGCCGCTCGATGCCGGCCTCTTCGATTTCCTGTGTGAAATCGGCCAGCAGTTCCTCATCGGCTCTGACCTGCCGCGGCGATGTTTTGTGTTGCACGCAGAATGCGATCAGGTGGCCGGTGACCTCGCCGATGTTCCATTCCATGAGCGGCATTCGGTAGGCGCCGTTCGTGATGTGTGTTGTGCCGATGTTCTTCGCGCCCGGAAGCAGGTTCTCGACACGGATCGGCATCAGTGCGCCCAGCGGTAGCTCGAACGGGCAGCATCCGATGTCGATGTACGGATCTCCCCCGGTGGAGGGGTGCAGGTCGATCCGGTACATCCCCACGCCGACGCTGTCCGGGTATGAGACGGCGCCGGCCACGCCCCTCACCGCGAGGGAGAGCTCTTGTTCCACGATGGTGTGTTCGGCTCGGATGCGGCGAGACTCCCTGATGTAGGGCGTCTTCGCCAAGCCGTCGTCGGTGTCGCCGAGGATGTCGCCGCGCAGGCGCAGCCCCGGCCATCCGGTGCCGCCGTCTGGTCGGGGCGCTTCGGTCTGCAGCCAGTAGAGGAAGGAGCGGCTCAGTTCCCGTGCGGCACGCGCGTGCGCGTCGGCCTCCGGATGGTCGAAGACCGGCCCACCCCAGTAGTCCATCTGTGGCCAGTTGACCAGGGTGAGGTCGCTTGGATAGGTGTCCGGCTGGAAGTTCGCCCTGGCCGCGATCCGGCGGAAGGTCCAGAGGTTTCGGTCCATCGAACCCACCCGCTGGTCCGCGTAGTCGGGTCGGATCACCGTCGGGTCGTCGTCGGGATTCGGCCAGAATTGGTGCTGGATCGGTTTGCGCGTCTTCGGGTGCGGCGCGGTCAGCGAGAGCTGGCCGTTCGGCCAGTCGACGGGGCGGTCGGCCTTGAACCGGTCGTATGCCTCCGGTTTGTCGATGGTGTGATCTTCTTCGGGCCGGTAGTCGAGTGCAAAGCACACTGAAACCGGCTGCATGTTGAGCGGGTCGGCGACGTCGGCGGCATGCGGTTCACCGGTCTCGCTTTGGGCCTCGGAGCCTGTCACGTACTCGACGCCGGCCAGCGGCAGCAGTTCACCGGTCTCGGTAGCGTCGATGACCCACTGGGCGGAGATCACCGTCGACACGCCGGTTTGACTGCTGCGCACCGTCACCGCCGTGATGCGGTCGCCTTCGGTCTCGGCGGCGAGAGGTTCGTGCTCCATGAGGATGCGCAGCTGCCCCGAGCCCCGCAGCGGCGCGACCAGGCTCTCGAGCACGGCCACCGTGACCCGAGGCTCGTGGCAGAGATCGGAGACCTTCGCGCCGCCGGGATTGAACGCGCGCCGTCGCAGCGCAGCGTCGGTCAGGGGGTAGTGCCGTCGGTAGTACTCGCGCACGGCGTTTCGGTAGTCGCGATATGTCGCAGTGCTGCCGAACTGCTCGATCCAGACGTGTTCGTCCGGCGGAACCGCTTGAGCGGTCAGCACTCCGCCCAGCCAATCGGTTGGTTCGGTGAGCATCACGCGAATGCCGCGGCGGGCAGCGGTGACGGCGGCCATGACGCCGCCTACGCCGCCCCCGACTACGAGGAGCTGTGTCTCAGTTTCATGCATAGGAATCATGACACCAGGATTTGACCACCATTAACATGACTGCAATACACTGGTCTGTGTCTCAGTTTGATGCCAACGCGCGTCGCCTCCGTGTCACAGACGCGACGGCGAGACATTTTGTGCAGCCCGCTGGTTCCAGGATCGGGCCTCGCCGCCAGCAGGAGATCCAGCTCATGCTGATCCATTCGGGGTCGATGGACCTGTGTCTCGATGACGGTGCCCCTCGTCACGTGTCATCCGGCGAGATCTGCCTCCTCCTGCCGGGCCACACCGAAGAGATCACGTTCGACGAGCATCTCGACACCAGTGAAACGCTGGTCCGGGGGCGGATGGAGAACGCGACGGCACAGATGCGCACGTGGCTTGAGTCGCTCCGGCCCACCAGGACGCTCTCGTCCGCCCTGACCTATCTGGCCCGTGAAGCCGTCACAACGGAACGGACGAGGCTCACTGCCGACGGAGCGCTCGTAGACGCGCTCGCGACGGCGCTGCTGTGGCGCTTCATAGCGGAGTTCAGGAATCTTCCCGCCGCGCTGCCGGGATCGATCGAGGACGCCCGGCTGTTCATCCACAGGCACCTCGAACAGCCGATCACTCTCACCGACATCGCTCGGGCCGCGTCGGTCACCCCGGCTCATCTGGTTCGGATGTTCCGTGCCCACATGGACACCACGCCGATCCACTACCTGTGGGACCGTCGCATCTCCCTCGGAGTCGAACTGTTGACCTCCACCGGACTTCCGGTCGGTTCCATCGCCGCCCGCTGTGGGTTCAAGACCAGCTTCCACTTCTCCCGGAAAGTAAAGGAATCGACCGGCCTGGCGCCTACCGAGTTGCGGACTTCCACCTCACGAACCTAACCAGTTCTCCAGTTCGCTGCCCTGCGGTCTGGGCCGTCACAGCGCCACGATCTGTGACGGTTCACGCCCGCCCTCGCATCCCCCGCAGACCAAGCACGGCGAAACCGACGAGGACGATTCCCACCCCACCTATCGCCACGTGCGGTCCGGAGAGAGTCGTGGCCCACCCTCCGAGCAGCCCGCCCAGCGGGTAACCAACGCCGTAGGCCGCCATACGGGCCGCCGTGTTCACCCGTGACCTGAGGTGGTCGGGAGTGCTGAGCTGACGCCACACGACCGTCGCCAGCACGACCGAGAGATAACCCGCGCCCCAGACCACGGTCAAGGCCAGCGCCACCGGCACCACCGTCGCGAACGCGCATCCGATCGCACCGGCCGCTGCGACCCACATGCCCGCGAACGCGACAGACTGCTCACTCTTCTTGCGTGTCGCCGCGGGAACGACCACGGTGGCCACCAAGCCGCCAACGGCCCACGCTGCAAACAGCATCCCGGTCGCACCTCCGTCAGCCGGAGCATCGAGCCGCCGCACGGCCCAGGGGACCACTTGGGAGACGAACACTCCCTGGCCAACCGTGGCCGCGACGCCGAGCACGATGGTCGACCGCACCCTTGAATGCGAAACCAGCCAGCGGGCGCCGTCGAGTATGGCGCGATACATACTCCGTGGCACCTGGGATCCCGAGCTGCCGCGTGGGAGACGCCCGAGGCAGAAGCAGAGGTATGCCAACACCGAAGCTGACGCGCCGAAGGCCATGGTGGACGAGGCGGGCAAGAAGGCCGACATCGCGCCGACGAGTCCGGGGCCAACCATCTCTACAACGCTGCTCGTGGCGAAGAGCAGCGCCGTCACTGCGGCGAGGCGCCCCGGAGGCGCCAGCGCGGGCACCAGCCCGAAGTTGGCCGCATCCGCGAAGACGAACGCCGTACGCGCGACGGCCACTGCGATGACAATGTGCACTGGCGTTAGCCGATCGAATGCCGCCGCGACCGGCATCGTACCTATGGCCAGCGCGACGATCAGTTCGCAGGACCGGAGTATGAGCGACCGATCGTTCCGGTCGGCGACCGCACCGGCGACCGGCCCCAGCACCAGGTACGGAATGCCGTGGACAGCAACCAGCGCCGAGACCCACAGAGCTGAGGAGGTCAGCTGATAGACGGCCATCGGCGTGGCGACCAGGACCACGGAGGCAGCGACCAGGGACAGAAGCCGTCCCAGCCAATACCACCGCAGTGCCCGGTCGCCCAGCAGCCGTACCCACTCCCACACGGAGCTCAGAAAGCGGTCAGCGCCTCAAGCCGAGCTCCCGCGGCTGGATCGATCGCTTCCTTTGGATCGATGAGGCCAAGATTGCGTCCGATCTGGAGCACCCTCTGCGAGAACTCGACGTTCGCGTCCCGAGCCTGCTCGAGCGCCTCGGGAGCTGGCTGTGCGTGTTCGACCGCCATGAGCCAGTCAGCCTGGCTCGCGTACGAGATCGGCCACCTGAACCCGTGGAACCGTGTGGAGTTCGGCTCGACCGCGACCGCGCCGCGGCCCAGCATCATCGCCCAGTACAGGGCGTGATAGGAATTCGACACCACGACTTTCGCCGACGCGAGCCGGGTCAAGGTTTCGAAGATGTCCTCGGTGTTGTTCGTGATGTGCTCGAACTCGAGCCCCGAGGCCAGCGGCTGAGTCGTGTCGATGCCTCGTTCGTAGTGGTTGAGGACGATGAACTCGTGCTCCGGCTCGCGCTCTCGCAGCACATCGAACGCCGGCAGCATGCAACTGGCGCACGGCACCCAGGGCATGCCTGCGTCCCAGTCACGAACGCCCACCACGTCGGCCTTGGCCAGCCACTCCGGCCAGATCCTGGTGATGCCATCCTTCAGCACGCGCCTGCGCCACCCGGTGGTCGGATCGAGATGAACGCCCTGCTGGAAGTTGTGGCCGATACCCCACAGTGCAACAGATGCCGGCCGCTGGCTGAAGATCGACTCCACACAGGACTCGAATCTTCCTGGCCCGACCAGGCCGCTCCCGCCGATGATCACGAGTTTTCCCTGAAGGGGTGAATGCTTGCCCAGATCTTCGAGGGAAGCCGCCTCGTAAAGGCTGATTGTCTGACCGAGACGCTCGACCCACTGGACCGTTCTGCCCACTGCCGACCAGTGGTCACCGACGTTGCGCATGCTGTTGCTCTCGGACACCGCGATGACGGTTGAGTCCTTAAGGAGTTCCATGAGTTCGGGGATGCTCCTCATCGTGGAGGCCGTTCCGGCGGCCGGAGATGAGAACGCCATTGTTCCCTCAACATCAAGGCCGCGCGACACTTTCTCGAATTCCTTACTGGCGCGCGTCACATGCATGGCTTTCGCATCCTCTCATTCATGGCGTTTCCGACCCCAAACATGTCGGGTTGCCGGGAATCCGGCATGCCTATGATGCTATTCGCCAAATCGTCGCTGGCCTGTACGCTCCGCGCTGATCTTGCGGCCGATAATTGCAGCGACCGGCCGCAGACGGAGAATTATAAATTCCAGGTGGCGGCCGTGTTAAGACTGTGAGAACAAAGCCTCCTCGTCGACACTCAGTCTCCGATGCGGGACTGCTCGTTGGGCGTGAGCGCCGGCCCCAGTATCGGGACAAGGTCTGCCACGGCCAGCCGCAGGAGCCGGTCGGCGGCGCGCCGTCTGTCGTCAGGCAGGTCGATGGGCATAGCTGTGGCCAGCGCGAGGTTGTCGGATGTGCGCGGTCCAGAGCGCACGATCACCCCGGAGCATGCGATGTCGCTCCGGCACTGGCCGAACTCGGTGTAGAGCCCTGTCTCAGCGGCCGTGCGGAGCTCCTCGTCCAGCTCGTCCTCGCTACGAACGGTCTGCCTGGTGAAGGGCCGTAGTCCGGACGCCTTCAGGTAGCGGTGGCGATGGTGGGAAGGCATCGCGGCAAGCAGCGCGCGTCCCGCGGCGGTGGCATGGGCCGCCTCAGGTAGGCCCTCTGCGATGTCGTCCAGGCGCGGGGCCCCGCCGATCTCGCTATGGGTGATCACAGTCAGCTGCTCATCGCGGAGCGAGGTCAGAAACACCCCACACCGGGAGTCGACTGCCAGCCGTTGGAGAACCGGCTGGACCCGGTCGAGACGCGCAGTCACGTCGGTGGCGGAGCCGAGGGCGTTCGGGAGGAAGTAGTGGCGGCCGTCCTCGCCTCGCCAGGCCCACTGGCGGTCGATGATCGTCTTCAGATGGTGGTAGACGGTCTTCACCGGGATGCCCGTGCGACGGGCGAGCTGCTTGGCGGTGAGCCCCTGCGGGCTGCGGCTGAGGTGCTCGACCAGCCGCAGCGCCCGGTCCGGGCTGCGGAGCCCTGGGGCGGCGTCGGTCGAATCCGAGGCAGACAAAAAAATCGCTCCAGGGAGATAGTTGTGTGTGCATCGGCTTCTCTTGATCGCCGGTGATTCTCTCCGACGCAAGGAACCACCCCATGGTCGTTCGATCCGGCGCGAGAACTCAAAGAAGTTCACACCCTTGGTTTTCCGTCATGAGAAACCTTCGCGTGATCATGATTTGTGATTGATCGGGTGACCGTGCAAGCGCCCGTCCAGGCGACACCTTCGTCTTGAGCAACCGAGTCTGGCCAGCTTGCCGCTCAGGCGGGCTGAGAATTGCGAGGACGAGGAAAGCCTGCCGATCGGAGGCGTGTCGACCGGAGCGTGGGTTGCGCTACCCGGTTACGAACTCGAGCCACAGGGGGTAGTGGTCGCTGAGGCGCCAGGACGCCTGGGACCTGGTCAGGTCGCGATCCCACATCCACTCGGCGAAGGCGGTCAGCTCGCCGATCCGGTCGGCCGGCGACTTGCCCCACAGCACGTGCACGGTGGTCAGGATGAACTCGGTCGCCTCGCGCACGAAGCCGGCGGCGTACGGCGTGCGGGCGAACTGGTCGACGTCGCTGCTCGCCTCCGCGGGAAGGACGATCTCGGCCCACGAGGCCGGAGGGCTGGACACGTTCGGCGTCGTACACGTAGGCCAGACGCTCGCCGTTGCCGGGGCCACCCTCGGTGACGTCGGAGGCGATGACCTTGTAGCGCGGGCCGAGCAGGTTCAGCAGCGCGAACAGGGCCGTGGTGTTGCGCCGGGTCTCCTGCACTGCGGTCACGTCGAACCGCTGGACCACCTCGGCGATGCAGGCCATGGCGTGCCAGTCACGCTTGGGACTGTCGTCCTGGGTCGACTGCCACTTGTGGGTGAGGTCGCCGAACGCGCGCAGGTTCCACGTCCCGATCAACAAGTTCTTGCTCGCCTTGGCGGGGATCTGGGCCGCAATGGCGGCACGCACCCGGTCGACATCGTCGGTGACCGCACCGGGTATCGGCCCCGGCGGCGGTGCGGTGGTCGAAGTCATGACGCACCGCCGGCGTCGAGTGTCGAGTGTCGAGTCAATCCTGGGCGGGACGTCACGCCTTCGACCTCGTCAGGTCACCGTCGAGCCTTCGGTTCCAGCTGGTGGGCGTTGTACCCATGTCAGGCCCCTCCGACGTCCGGGAACTACCGATACCTAGAAGGAGGGCGACAACGAAGTCCGGTTACCGCCAACCAGAACGCTACGAGCAGGTAGCATCCCCGCACCGCAGGTCCGCCTAGGCGGACGCGAGCGCGGGCGAGGCCGGGTCCTGGACCTGCACGCGGCGAGCCTGGTCGCGGTCCTGCGCGCCCAGACCACGCAGCGCGATGACGGGACGAACGTGCCGCTGGACGTGGATGTCTCCGACGTGCTGATCGACCTGCTCCGGCACGAGCAGCGGCATTGGATCGGGACGGCCGACCGCGTCGGGCTCCTGCACGGACCGGATGCCAGACTTGCAGGCATGCGCGGCAGGTACGCCAACGCGCGTGGGGACCAGGAACTCGCCGACCGATTCCACATCGCCGAGCTCATCGGCGAGGAGCTCGGTCCGTCGAGGAACGTCGCGCCGACGCATGACGTACGCGCCGTTCTCGAGCGCGACGAGGGCGGGCACACCATGCCGCAGCTCCGCACCCTGCGCTGGGGCCTGGTGCCATCCTGGGCCAAGGACCCCAAGATCGGATCCCGGATGATCAACGCCAGGGTCGAGACAATCACCAAGAAGCCTGCCTTCCGCAAGCCAGCCGGACGACGGCGGCTGATCGTGCCGATGGACGGCTATTACG
This sequence comes from Promicromonospora panici, assembly GCF_900608595.1. Classification (GTDB taxonomy): domain Bacteria; phylum Actinomycetota; class Actinomycetes; order Actinomycetales; family Cellulomonadaceae; genus Promicromonospora; species Promicromonospora panici. Next base: position 165,886 of record NZ_UWYY01000005.1, read on the forward strand.
AGTGGCAGGCGCCTGAGTCGGGAACAGGACGCAAACAGCCCTTCTACCTGGTCGACCCCAACCGGGAGCCGCTGGCGGCGGCTGGCCTGTACGAGCTGTGGCGGGACCCGACCAAGAGCGACGACGACCCAGACCGCTGGCTGTGGTCCCTGACGGTCATCACGACAAGAACGACCGACGCCCATGGACATGTTCACGACCGTTCCCCACTGCTGCTACCCGATCACCTGTGGGATACCTGGCTCGATCCGCAGCTGACCGATGGTGACCAGGTCGATGCGCTGATCGCGTCCGTCCCTGAGCCCCACCTGACACCGATCAAGGTCGACCTCGCTGTCGGCAACGTTCGCAACGACAACCCGGACCTCGTCCGCCCGGTCGGCTGACGCGCGCTGCGTGTTGGCATGGGCACGAGCAGGTGCGTGCGCGGCTCCTGCGCCGGAAGGCCGGCCGCCAGTGTCAGCGGCAGCAGCCCGGACGAGACGCCAACTCGTCCTGGGCATTGGCCCGGTGCGATAAGCCCGCATCAGGTCGTAATTCGTGCGCCGAGCCGCTGTCCCTACGATCGGCCACTACGCCGTCGGCTGGCCGGTGAAGTGGGGTGGCGTCACCCTACTGACCCTCGGTATCCGGACAGACACCTGTCAACGTCCGATCTTCCGAACGGTCGCTGTTCCGCCGTGCCGTGTGCGAGCTCACTATGGCGGCCACAGCGGTGCGGCGTCGCTGGTGCTCGCTAGAGCGGCTGCAGACTTTAGCCAGCAGGTTCGTCAGACGGCTCAAGCAGGTCGGCGGGCGCACGCGGACTTGTTGTCGCAGGGCTGGCAGACCACCTTGGGCTCACCCCGGCGTCCGCCCGGACCGCCAGCGATTGCTTGACGTCACGGCCAGCGGCGCTGCTTGACGACCGCAGCACCAGATGGAAGGCGCATCATCTCGACCGGTCACGAACCATCCGGACATGGGATCTGAACAGTCGAATCGTGCTCGACGTGGTCCATGCTCCGGATCAAGTCCAGAGGCAGTTGCTGCATCCGAGAGTCGCCGAGTGCAGGCATTGACGAGCGGTGTCCTCGCAGTCGACATCTCGGGCAGCACGGGACCAGGCCCTAGTACGACGTCGTGACGGCGTCCTCCCGGTGCTCGCTCGCGTCCGGCGCGGATGGCCGTCGCGCTCTCAGGAGCGGCGCAGAGACCACGGCACATCCGATCAGAATCGCGCCGGCAACAGTCAGGGCGACGGTGTAGCCATGGATGGACGCCGCGTTCGGCGAAATGCTGGAACCGGCCGCGAGGTGGGACGCGGTCGCGGTCGTCGCGACGGTGTTGAGCAGCGCGATGCCGAGCGCCGCACCGAGCTGCTGGCAGGCGTTGTAGGTCGCCGACGCGGCGCCGACCTCGTGCCCCTGCATACCCGTGGTGGCCAGGATCGCCGTCGGCGTGATGACGAGCCCGAGGCCGATTCCCGTGAGCACCATGGCCGGGACGAGGTAGAGAGCAAGCACGTTCACCGTCCCGGCTTCCAGCCCGGTCAGTAGGAACATTCCGGCAGCGGCAATGATCAGGCCGGGAAGAATCAGCCCTGCGCTCGGCACACGGCCGTATAGCCTGCCCGCGATGAGCATCGAGCCGACCAGCGCCACGACCGCGTTGATGATGAGGGTCATACCGGCCTGAACGGGCGAGTATCCGAGCACGGCCTGGGTGTAGTAGCTCATGAACAGGTAGAAACCGAACATCGCCAGGAACATGAGGGTGACAGCCGCGAACGCCCCTGCACGGACCCGGTGCGCCAGGACGCGCATCGGCAGGAGCGGGTTCGGCGTCCTGAGCTCCACGGCCACGAAGACCGCGAGCAGCAGCACGCCACCGACCAGCAGCCCCAGGACGGTGGGTGATGCCCATCCGCGCGGCTCGGCCTCGGTGAACGCGTAGACGACGGCGGCGAAGCCCGCCGTGCTGAGGACAGCCCCCAGGACGTCGAGTCGGCCCGCGCGGGGCACCGGCGGGACCTTGGGCACCAGGAGCGTTCCGGACAGGGCGAGCACCGCGATCGGCACGTTGATGTAGAGGCACCACCGCCAGCTCACGTACTCGGTCAGGAGGCCGCCGGCGATCAGGCCGACTGCTGATCCTGCCGCGCCGATCGCCGAGAACACACCGAAGGCCCGACCCCGTTCACGGGCCTCGGTGAACGTCGTCGTCAGGAGCGCGAGCGCGGCTGGCGCGAGTAGCGCCGCGAAAACGCCCTGTAGCGCGCGTGCGCCGAAGAGCATCCCCGGGTTCGCGGCGAGGCCGCCGACTGCGGATGCGACGGCGAACCCGAGCAACCCGACCGTGAATGCCTTGCGGTGGCCGAGGATCCCACTGCTACGGCCGCCGATCAACAGGAGGCCGCCGAAGGCCAGAAGGTAAGCGGTGATCGCCCAATGGCGACTCGCATCACTCATGCCGAGCTCATCCTGCGCCGAAGGCAGGGCGATGTTCACGATCGTCCCGTCCAGGACCACCATCAGCTGCGCTGCCGCCACTACGGGCAATGTCCATGCCCGTCCTGCACGTGCCTCACTCATGCCGCCTCGCTCTCACATCCATCTTCGCGAACAGCGTTCCATTGCATCTAACACTGTTAGGGGCATCGAGCAGCGTACTACAGTGAGGCACCGGCGTAGCGTCAGGGGATCAGCGGCGAATCGACGGAAGGGCACTGTGAACAGCACAAGCGACGCCACGGAGGTGCACAGCGTCTGGCTGCGGCCCAGGCGCGCAGCCAAAGAGGAGCCCCCGCTCTCGCTCGAGCGCATCGTCGAGGCCGCCGTCGCCGTCCTCGACGAGGACGGCATCGAGAAGCTCTCGATGCGTCGGCTCGCCCAACACCTCGGGGTCGCCGCCCCTTCGCTGTACTGGCACGTCAGCACCAAGGACGACGTGGTCGACCTCGCCGTCGACGCAATCTTCGGCGAGCTGCTCCCCCGGAACGAGCCGGCCGCCGAATGGCGGGACGAGATCACGGCCCTGCTCACGGCCTGGCGAACCACGCTGCTGCGCCATCCGTGGGCGGCCGCGGTGACGGCCCGACGCCGACCGAGCCTGGGACCGAACTTCTTGACGCAGATGGAGACGCTCCAGGCCACCCTGGTCCGCACCGGGTTCAAGGGCGACGCCCTCCGCGCCGCGACCTGGGCGCTGTACAACCACGTCATGGGATCGGCATCCGCCGAGACCGCGCTCCACATCAGCGACCAGGAACGCCAACTCGGCCAAGAACGACTCCAGACCGAAGCCGACCGATACCCCACCCTTGCCAGCCAGCGATATCTCTACGACGACGACTGGGACGGCAGCTTCAACACCGGCCTGCGCTACCTGCTCGACGGGCTAGAGATCCAGCTGAACGCCGCGACGCCCGCCAGGTGACCGCGCGAACCCAGTCGTTTCAGTTGTTGCTTCGAGGCCCCGCTGACGCCGTCCGCGCGGTCGACGACGCCCCCAGGTCCGTCGCCCTCCCGCCCGTCGAGCAGAAGCCAGAATCGCTCCCGAACGCACGCTCCAGGTCCGTGTCCAGGATCTGTCGCGTCTCCATCCCCAGCTGCATCGCGGCGCCTCTACGCTCGGCACTGGAAAGCGCGACATCGCTCAAACCCAGATGCGCGGCGCACTGGCGTTGACTCAATCGGCGGGGCGCAACGCCTCCAGCTCTCGCCCCGCCCACTCGCCCACCGCTGCGACCATCGGCCCCTCCGAAATCAGCCTCCACACCATACCGACGCTCGTGACAGGAGTCGTCGGGCAGCGCCGTCGGACGCACGACTGAGGCCCGGAGCGCGGCTCCGGCGTCCGGCGAGGCGAACAGCCGCCGTCGTTCCCGACCACGCAGCCTTGCGCGGGCGGGAGCTCACCTGGCCCGGTACCGGCCGCGGGGACATCATCCGGGCGCAGCGATACACCAGGGTCGCATGCGCGAGCCTGGTCCAGGAGTGGGCCGAAGGTGTAGGAACCAGTGATCCGACCTGTTCAGACCACGCACGCACCCGACCATCCTGTGACGACGCAGGTCGCTTTCGTGCTCGGCGATTTGCCGGAGCTCTGAGTTTCGACAACTGGCACGAACCTGGCGAAACGCCACCAAGCCAGAGGGATCACGAAACGGTTACACCACTCCCTGCGCCTTGGACGCCTGACCGACTGCGGGGTACCTTCAGAAGCACAGAACAGACTGACCACTCAGTCGGTATCGAGGCAGTGCTGCAACCCGCAGCACGGGTCCGGCGAGTGTCATAACGGATGTTGCCACGCTCCGTAGACCCGAACGGACTGAGCAGCAGCAAGCAGCACGCTCACCCAGCGGCATCGGTACCGACCCTGTCGGTCGCATGCCGCCAGGTTCGCGGCCACCGATGACCGACCGCAGGCTCTACATCGACGCCCGCAGTGCCCACGACGAGGTGGTCGCTTTGCCCGATGCCTGGTGACGCCGCCGGCCACCTCAGCTCAAGGAGGAGCTCTATGACGACACGGATCGGCTCGATGCCTGGCGCGCACGTGCGCAGGTAGCTCGAGCCCCTCGCACCCCATGTGAACTGCTGGGGTCGCGACGTCTCCCGAACGGTCGGGCGCGACCAGCAGCCCGCTCACCCAGCGGCATCGGCACCGGCCCTGTCGGTCGCATGCTGCCTGGTTCGCGGCCACGTGACCGACCGCAGGCTCCGCATCGACCCAAAGTGCCCACTAAGGAGTGGTCGCTGTGGCCCGGTGCGTGGTGACGCACGCCATTTCAGCTCAAGGAGGAGTTCTATGACGACATCGATCGGCCCAGTGCCTAGCGCGCAGGTGCGCAGGTACTTCGAGTCCCTCGCACCCCAAGTGAACTACTGGGGTCGCGACCTCTCCGCGCTGCGGAAGCAGGCCCGCGATCACGCACTGGCGTTTCGCGGTCCGCTGGAACCCGTGACCTCGGTGGATACGGTCAATGCCGGAGGGGTCTCCTCGAGGCTCTACCGGCCGCGAGGCAACGAACAGGACGTCCTGGTCTGGATCCATGGCGGCGGTTGGATGCTCGGCGACCTGGACTGTTGCGAAGGCATCGCCCGAGCGCTCGCGAACCGTGCCGGATGCGCCGTCCTCACGATCGACTACAGGCTCGCACCCGAGCACCCTTTTCCAGCGGCATTCGACGACACATGGACCGCGATCACTTGGGCCCGACTGCACTTTTCCCAGGTCGCCGTAGGGGGCGACAGCGCCGGCGGCAATCTCGCGGCAGCGGCCGCCCTCCGAGCGAGGGACACCCAGTTTGATCTGGCGCTGCAGCTATTGGTGTACCCGGTGCTGGACAGCACCATGGACACCACGATCAAGCGGCGATTCGTGGAATCGTATTCGAACTTCGCGGGGACGGGCGATTACGGCAGAACCACGTGGGAGCGGATCAGGTACTTGTGGGACGCTTACGTCCCAGACGACCTGATGCGGCGATCCCCCGTCGTCTCGCCACTGCATGCTGAGGCGTTGCGCGGCGTCTCTCCGGCGATCGTTATCACCGCCGAACACGACATTCTTCGTGGAGAATCCGTCGAGTATGCCAGGCGGCTGCAAATGGATCAGGTTCCTGTCGAGATCCACGACTACGTCGGTCAGATCCACGGATTCATCGAGAAGCTGGGCGTCATGACAGACGCGATAGACGCCATAGAAAAGGCTGGCTCGGCACTACGGCGAGCATTCGCCAACCGAGAATCGGATCGCGCAAGCTTCGCGATCAACACACAGTCGATCGGCTCGCACCAGTCGTCCGACGCGGACTATGACCATCAATCGTCCCGTGAAACGGCGTGGCAAGGGCCACCGTCGTCCGAAATTCAGTCGTGAGGAGCTGACCATGCGTACCAACACTCTGTCCCGGCAACGTAGGCGACCGAACTATCGGATCGCATTGCCGGTCATCCTTGCTGCCCTCCTGGCATCGTGTGCTCCCCCCGGCGCACAGGCTCCTCTTTCTGACAGGCCAGCGACCGTGAGCACGAGCATCGGTGACGCGCCGGTCACCCTCAAGGTACTTGTGTCAACACCTGACGTGCCGCTCTATGAGGAGCTCGGCGAAGCTTTCCATGCGAAGCATGCCAATGTCACCGTGCAGGTGACCGGCGAGGACTTCAACAACCTCACGACAAACGTACCTCGCCTGATATCGGGCACCGAGGTGCCAGACCTGGTCCGGCTCGCATCCTTCGGGAACCTGGTCAAGGACCACCTCCTGACCAATCTCGATCCGTACGCCGAGGCGTACGGATGGACCAAGTGGCCACAGTCGCAGTTCGCATCCACCCGCGTCGCCGATGACGGGCAACAGCGTGGCACCGGGCACTTGTACGGCGCCGGGCCAGGTTTCGGATTGACCGGCGTGTACTACAACAAGTCGCTCGCGGCTCAGATCGGGATGACCGAGCCGCCAGCCACGCTCGGCGCCTTTGAAAGAAGCCTGGAAGAGGCGAAGAGCGCAGGTCTCCTGCCGATCATGGTCAACGGCAAGGACGGAGGACTGGCGTATCCGCTGCAGAACCTCCAGATGAACTATGCAGGCAGTACGCAGGTCGTCCAGGACTGGAACTACAACAAGCCGGGCGCGACCATCGATACATCCGCACTGGTAGACGCCGCCGCGACGATCCAGCGCTGGGGCGAGGAGGGATATCTGCCGGAGGACGTGAACAGTATCGATCAGACACAGGCTCCCGCGAGGTTCGCGGCGGGCGAGGGTGTTTTCTTCCCGAGCGGAAACTGGCAGGCACCAGCACTGCAGGAAACAGGCCAGGATGAGATCGGGTTCTTCCTCTTCCCACCCGAGGAGACGGACGAACCCTTTACCGCGATGACCGCCGCCGGCGTCCTGGCCATTCCCGCCAAGTCCTCGCAGCGGGATGCGGCGGCTGCATTCCTCGACTTCATCCAGACGGACACCGACGCCCGCCAGAGCACCCTGGATCTTCTCGGCCTCCCACCCGCCGGGCCCTCCGACGCACCCATGCCGGACTCCGAGCCGGGATCCCTGGTCGCCAGCACCGTCGAGTCTTTCCAGACGCTGCTCGAGAGCGACGGCCTCGTCGACTTCATGTCGAACTCGACTGCGTCGATGCACGCGAACACCCTGATCCCGCAGACGCAACTTCTCGTGGCTGGGAAGACGTCCCCCGCCGAGTTCTCCGCAGCCATCCAGGACGGCTACGAGAATGACGCAGAGCAATAGGTGGAACCATGACGATCAAGTCGATCCCAGTGAAGCCGAGTCTCAATTCGGAGGAGTCGCCCCCTCCGCCGCGTCCTGCTCGGCGACGACGTCCAACACATCGGTGGATTGGTGTGGTGTGGGTAGCGCCTGCGCTGGTCATGTATTCCGTGTTCGTACTTTACCCGCTGGGCCAGTCCGTGCAGTTCTCATTCTACAAATGGGACGGCATCGGGCCGGCGACACCTGCGGGACTGGACAACTGGAGGGCAATCTTCACGGAACCCGAGCTGTTCGGATCGGTCATCAACGCGTTCATCCTTATCATCTTCTACACCGTCCTGCCGGTCAGCCTCGGGCTTGTCGCAGCAAGCCTCATCCGGGAGCTCCGGGTCGGAACATTCAACACCGCAGCACGGGTCGTGTTGTTCATCCCGCAAGTGCTGCCCCCCGTGGCGGCAGGCATCGCATGGACCTGGATGTTCTCCACCGAAGGGCTCGTCAACCAGGCCCTCGGAGCGGTTGGTCTGGAGTCCCTGACCCGCGCGTGGCTCGGAGACTTCACGTTCGCGTTGCCAGCAGTCGGCGTCATCGGCTTCTGGCTGTCGCTCGGCTTCTGCACGGTCCTTCTACTGTCCGGTATCGGCAAGATCGAACCGTCGCTCTATGAGGCGGCCCGCCTGGACGGAGCCGGCCGCATCGGCGAGTTCTTCGCGGTCACGCTTCCAGGGCTCCGTCAAGAGATCGCTGTCTGCGCAACGATCACCACGATAGCGGCACTGGCCAGCTTCGACGTGGTCCAGATCGCGACCCAGGGCGGCCCGGGCTATCAGACGATGGTGCCGGGTGTGGAGATCTACCGGCTTACCTTCCTGGAACAGCGGATCGGGCAAGCCTCAGCCCTCGCTGTATTCCTCGCGGCACTCGTACTCCTCGTCATCTGGCCCATTCAACGAATCGGGAGGCACGAATGAGCGCCAGCTCGTCAACTGTGCACCAACGCATCTCCCGCGCCGTCATCCTCATGGCGCTCATGCTCTTCGCGATCGTGCCTCTGCTCAGCATGCTGACCGCGGCGCTCGCACCCCAGAACAGCACGCCGCCCGGGCTCGCCTGGCCCGAGGATCCGCAATGGCACAATTTCGTCGACGCATGGACCGCCGCGAACTTTCTGGCGCTCTTCCAGTCGAGCGTCCTTATCGTGCTGGGCGTCGTTCCTGCTGCGGTCGCCATGGCCACCGCGGCCGGATACGGACTCGCGCAGCTCAACGTGCCTGGCGGCAAGTTCGTCAACGCCATCTTGCTTGTCGGACTGACTCTGCCGTTCGAGGCGCTTATCACGCCTCTCTACTACAACATTCGCGACATGGGGCTGCTCGGCACTCGTTGGGCCGTCATCCTGCCTCTCATCGGGCTGCTCATGCCCTTCGGAGTGTTCTGGATGCGAGCGAGCTTTCTCACGGTAGAGACAGCCCTGACAGAGGCCGCCAAGATCGACGGCGCCAACCCGTGGCAGATCTTCCGCCGGATCCAGCTGCCGCTCGCAGTGCCGGCCGTGTCGGCGCTCACGATCTTGTTCTTTCTGGCGACCTGGAATCAGTACCTGCTGCCGCTTGTGCTCATCGACGATCCAACGATGCGTACTGTCGCCGGCGGCCTGGGTGCCTTCCAAGGTGAGCATGGTACCAACATTGCATTGTTGTGCGCCGGTTCATTGCTCATCATTGCCCCTTCCCTGATCGTATTTCTCTTCTTTCAGCGCCACTTTGTCAGAGCCCTTCTCCAAGGAGCTGTCAAGTAAGCACGTTAGGATAAGAGTATGAGACGACGAGACGACCACCAGGTGGCAAAAGGGCCCGAGGGCGTCAAGAAATCGGTATCAGCAAAGGGCGAGGCGCGGAGGCAGCTGATCGTCGAGGCCGCTACTCGGCTTGTGGCCCGCAACGGATCCCGCGGCACCAATCTTGCGGAGATCGCCGCCGAGGCCGGGGTCTCACAGAGCGGCCTTCTCTATCACTACCCGAGCAAGGAGGAACTGCTCAATGCGGTGCTGGATCAACGCGACGAGGCCGAGGACGCGATTCTGTGGCAAGACACCGACTCAGGTCTCGGCATACTCGACACTATCGCGTACAACGTCACCCGCTGGGCCAGCCATTCGCACGCGGTAGGCATGCATACCGTGCTGGTTGTCGAGAACCTTGGCGACGACGGCGTTCTCCACCCTCGGCTGGCCCGCCGATACCACCTGACTGCTGACCGGATCAGTTCGGTCCTTACGGCTGCCCAAGATCGTGGCGAGATCCGTGGAGACGTCGATACGCGGCTCAAGGCCATCGAGATCATCGCCTTCATCAACGGCCTGGAGACCGCCTGGCTACTTGACCCCGAGATCCAGATAGCCATGACCGCGAAGGCCTGGGCAGCCCAGCAGCGGCGCGCGATGGCGACGTCGCCGTGACTAGTCCTTCTCCCTCCCGTGGACGGCGAGGTCCCGGATTCTGCGCTGAGGAGAGGAGAGCACTTCCCGCGCTGTACGGCCGAGGTCTCGGCACAGCCGGTCAACTGTTCTCGTGGTGAATGCCGGGGAATGTGCCCACAGATCGCCGGAAACGTAGCCGTCGTGCGAATGGCGGAGCTGAAAGCCGAGACTCACAGCCCCGCTGAATGCCGACATCATCCTCGGCCGGAGCGTGTTCGTGGGCAGTGTCCGGGGCTCCATCCTGATGTGGCTGCCATCCGGTGCCGTGACCGTCGCGGCCTTGGTGGGGGCATGCGGCATGTAATTGATCGACAGGTCGAACAACGAGCCGTTCCCATGGGGCGCCGAGGGCAGTTCGTGGCGCAGCACCCCGACCGGAAGGCGGTGCAGGTGCGCCTGTCTGGTCGCCTCATGAACGCGGGCCGCGAGCTCGCCGAACGATGGGTTCCCCTGCAGATCGACCCGGACGGGCACGTGGTCGCTCAAGAGACCGATCGTATGTGTCAGCTCGGGCGCATCCCGGTTGGCAGTGACGCTGCCGATCATCACGCCGTCGCCGAGGTAGGGCGTGAGCGACGCCACGACCAGAGCACGCATGGCAGGATGGACTTCGGCTCGTCGAACTAGCGATGCTCGGCGTCTGGCGTCTCCTTGCCGACACCGGACCTGACCGTTGGATCACCACCGTCGACCGCGCCATCGACGAGTACACCGCCCGCCACGCCTACCAGACCAACCGGGCAGCTTCGATCGCCCGGGCAGCGGACACGGGAACCGAACTCATCGATCCGACCGAAGTCTTCGGACCCGACTCCCCCGGCCATAGACTCGATAGCTCCGCCGACATCGAGGCCGCGCGAAGCAGGGGCGTGCTGGTCGCCGCCGTCAACGGCGACGGCGACCTGGAGTACTACACCACTGCCCTGCCCTCGCACCCCGGTCCCGGCCCTCAGAGCCGAGAGGCCCCCACTGGAACGCCGCCCCAACTGACTGCCACGCGTGCCCGCGAACAGGCCGCGATCATCATGGCCTCCGCCCCGCCCCGGCTCGACGAGGCCGCCGCCGACATCGTCGATGCGTACGTCGACAGCGCCGACGCCGAGTCGCGGCACCTGGCCCGCCGCTGGCTGCTCGCCCTCCACATCGGACCTGCCGCAGATCTCCCCGCACAAGCCTGGTGGCAGCGGGTTCGCGGTGGCCGGTGGGCGCTCAGGGTCCACGCCGCCCATGCCCTCGCGCTCGCCCGCAGTGAGCTCGCCGTCAGGGCTCACGATGCTTGGGACGACGACGATCGATCCTGGCTGCGCCGCTTGATCGACCAGGCCGGCTACATCCCCACCGCTTGGGAACGTGACCGTCTTCGCGACACGACCGATCTCGGGCAGTTCGCCGCTGCGGGTGCGCCGGGCGGCATCGGCCGCTGAGATGTCTACTTGCGGTTCAGAGCGCGCCGGCGCGCCCGGCTGACGCGTGCGGCCTGCTCGAGCCGATCAGCCGGCGTGTCCAGTACGAGGGCCAATCTCTCGCGGGAGTGAGGACCCGGGATGCGCTCATCGCGTTCCCAGCGGGAAACCTGGATCCGATCGGCGCTGTCCAAGCCCACCCTGACCAGCCGAGCGGCCAGCATGTCCTGACTCCATCCACGCCGCCGACGGGCGATGCGGATCAGCATGCCGATCCCCTCTGGACCGGGATGTTCGAGGATGCCTTGGTGCGAATCGATAGACATGCCGTAACCACCCAGAGCAATTACAGAACGGTGGGAGCGCTCCCAGAGCTACAAGGAGCGCGAATATGCAGAACTGACCACAGGCCGAATGTCTTGCGTTGATGGCGGCCGCCGGGCGGCACTGCCAGTCCTGAGCATGCTGGGCACGAGCCTGTAGCGAGATCCCTGTAGCGAGATCGCGACCAGTCCATGGTCGGTCGGCGGGCGCAAGAACTCAAACGACGGCGTCCTACCTAGCCCTCGGCGACCACGAGACCGTCGACGAGAGTATGACCGTCCTGAGGAGGCACTCGTGGGCGCCTGGAGACCGGATCCACGTCTCACAGTCTCCCGGGGCGAAGGCGCCAGATGCGAGTGGAACGGCACCACCACAAAGTGATCTTGCCGGTCATTCTTCAGAACGGAGAAACGCCATGACACAGTCCACCTCCGCCACGCACACCCGGGCGCCCCACCAATGGCTCGCCCTGACGATCGGCGTGGTCTACCTCCTGGTCGGAATCGCAGGATTCTTCGTCACCGGGTTCACCGGGTTCGCCGAGCACGACCACGACCAGACGCTGCTCGGATTCGCTGTCAACCCGCTGCACAACATCGTGCATCTCCTGATCGGGCTCCTCGGTGTGACCATGTGGTCCACGCCAGACCGGGCCCGGACGTTCGGCTGGCTGCTGGTCATCGGGTACGGCGCGGCGTTCGTCTACGGCTTGATCGCGGTGAACAACCCCGACATCAATTTCCTCAACATCAACGCGGCGGACAACTGGCTGCACATCTTGAGCGTCGTGGCCGGCCTGGCCATCGCGCTGTGGCCCCGTCGCCAGGCCGGCACCACTTCTCCCGGACCGCGGACGCCCTGATCCGCACTCTGGGTGCGGGCGACCGGCACGCGCCCTACTGTCGTAGTGCGGCGGCGTGATCTTGACCATCACGCCGCCGCACCACTCGTCCCGGCAACATGCGCAGGCGCAGACGGCCTGCGACCCGCACGCTAGTCATGGGTCCACTGCTCGGTCTGGGTCAGCCGGAACAGGTACACCAGGGGCGGGATCACGATGATCCCGGCGAGCGCCGCGACCAGCAGGAGCGCCCGCAGGGTGGCGGGGGCTCCCGCTGCATCGGTGATGGTCATCTGGTCGACGAGCAGCCACGGGTACTGGGCGGCGCCCCAGCCGACGACGACCGAGGCGACTGCTATGACGGCGCTGACGCGCGCGGCGCCCGCCCGATGCCGGAAGAGCAGCACCAGGGCCACGATCCCACCGAGGATCGACGTGACGATCAACGGCGCTGCCCGCCCGGTCAGGCCTTGCGCCAGCGTCGGTGCGTCCCGGGTGATGGGCAGGAGCGAGCCGAGCACCAAGGCACCCGTGACCGTCCCGACGAGCAGGGTGCGGCGACGCAGCTGGGCGGCGAGCGCTTCGTGACCCGCCCGGCTCGCGTCGGCGGTGAGGAACGTGCCGGCCAGGAACGTGCAGCAGGCGACCGTGATCGCACCGGTCAGGAGCGAGGTCGGGTTCAGCCAGGACGACCAGCGGTCGCCCTGGCCGTCCGCCGGCACCCGGCCCGAGGCGATCGCGCCGGCGACGGTGCCGAGGAAGAACGGCGCGATGAGCGACGAGCCGGCGAACAGGGCGCCGTAGAGCCGAGCCTGCGAGAGCGTCGGGGAGTACTTGCGGAAGGCGAAGCCGGCGCCGCGCAGCACGATGCCGAGCAGCGCGAACAGCAAGGGCAGTATCAGGGTGGACATCGCGGCGGCGAAGGCGGTCGGGAAGCCGGTCCACCAGGTCACGAGGACGTAGATCAGCCAGACGTGGTTGGCCTCCCACACCGGGCCGATGCTGTGGTCGATCTCCGTGCGCAGCTCTGCGCCGCGGGCAGCGCCTCCCGCAGTGATGTCGTAGAGGCCGGAGCCGAAGTCCGCGCCGCCGAACACCGCGTAGGCCACCAGGCCTACGAACATGGCCATGGCCACCGCGAGCTCGACGGTCACGGCGTGTCCCGTCCGGAGCTCTCGTCGTGGAGCCTGGCCTGCGGCCCGTACGGGCTCGGCAGATCCTGCTGGCCCTGCCGCCAGCGGCGGGCCATCGACCGCAGCACGAGCACTGCGCCGACGGTCAGGCCGGTGTAGACCACCACGGTGGTGGCCAGCAGCCACCACAGGGCCGGGTAGTCCCCGGCTGCCTCGGAGGTGCGCATGACGTCGTAGACCACCCACGGCTGGCGCCCCACCTCGGTCGCGATCCAGCCCGCCTCGACGGCGATCACGGCCAGCGGCCCCGACACCGCGCAGAACCTCAGGAACCACGTGTGATGGAGCAGGTCCCGCCCGCGCCACCAGCGAAGTGCCCAGAAGACGACGACGACCAGGGCGAGCAGCGTGCCGATCCCGATCATCGTCTGGAACGCCCAGTGAGTGATGTTGACCGGCGGCTGGTCCCGCAGCGGGATGGTGTCCAGCCCGCGGACCGGTGCAGTCAGGGAGTTCTGCGCGATGAGCGACCCGAGCACCGGGATGTCGAGCGCCCAGCGCACCTCGCCGTCGACCAGCACGCCACCGATCCGCAGCGGTGACGGGCTCTCCGTGGTCGTGGCGAGCTCGAACGCGGCGAGCTTGGCGGGCTGCCGGTCGCCGAGGCCGCCGCCGAGCAGATGTCCGACCACCGGCTGGAGCACTGCCGCGACGCTGGCGAAGCTGAAGGGCACGAGGAAGCCGAGCCGGTGGTGCCCGTCGCGTCGCCCGCGCAGCATGCCGACGGCGTAGACGCCCGCGATGCTGAAGCCGACGAGCATGTAGGCCGCGAGCCACATGTGGGCGAACTGCAGCCCGGCGATGGGATTGAACATCGCCGCCCAGGGGTCGACGTCGGTGACCTGGCCGTCGACGATACGGAAGCCGGCGGGGGTGTTCATCCACGCGTTCACGGAGATGACGCAGAACGTGCCGACCACGCCGGCGACCGCCATGGGGACCACCATGAGCAGGTGACGACGCGGCGGCATGCGCCCCCAGCCGTAGAGGTAGATGCCCAGGAAGATCGCCTCGACGAAGAATGACAACCCCTCGAGGGCGAACGGCAGGCCGAGCACGTCGCCGAAGGTGCCCATCAGGCCGGGCCACAGCAAACCCATCTCGAAGCTCAGCACCGTGCCCGACACCGCGCCGATCGCGAACAGGACGGCCGAGACCTTGGCCCACCGCTCCGCGAGGACGAGCGCGGTCGCGTCGTCGCGCACCACACCCCGCCAGTGGGCCACGAAGATCATCGCCGGGAAGGCCACACCGAACGACGCCAGGATGATGTGCCACCCCAGCGTGAACGCCATCTGCTGGCGCGCAGGGAGCAGGCCCGCCGGGTCGCCGGCCGCCACCAGGGACAGGGCGTCGTGCACTAGCACCTGGTGAGCCCCCGGTCGTGCGCCGACAGCGGGCCGTAGCCGTCGCCCTGCCGGTGGGAACTTCTCCTGGTCACACTGCACCTCCCACATCTCCACGGGGATGCCCGCTGCGAGCAGCCCGGTACGCGGGTGCCCGCAGGGCGGCCGTCCAGGGGTAGGTGCCCAGAGCGCCCGGCACGTTCTGGACCGGATCGAGTCGTGGCGCGTCCGTCATGGTGGTCGCACCGCAGCGGAGTGTGCCGAGCCGGTGCCACCTCCCACCCGGGTGCGCGGACAGCAGCCTGAGCTCTGCGCCGACGAGAGCAGAGGGTCCGGTGCCGGTGCCGCTGCGGGCGCGTGGCGAGGGCTCGGTGGGAGCCGCGGCGAGCAGGACGGGGCGGCCGTCGGTGTCGCGGAACGGCATGAGCGTGCCGAACCCACCTGCGAGCGGGCGGAGGCGCGGTGCCAGCAGGAAGCGGGTGGCCCGGCCCAGGCCGGTCGCCGACAGCAGCAGGTCCTGCGAGCGGTCGCCTGCCGTCCAGTGCACCGCTAGGCCGAAGACGTCGGGCAGCGAAGTAGGCAGACCCGCGGCACGCGAGACACGCACGACCACCGGGTGGACCACGGGTGCGCCGAGCGCGGCGCCGCCCGGCGCGTCATGGGACTCGAGACGCAGTGTCCCGGCAAGCACGACACCGGTCGGGTGAAGCGGCCGGGGCCGCCACCTGCGCGCGACGGCAACCAAGGCGCCGAGCGCGAGGCCCACCACCCGCGCCATGCGGACCCCGGACCTCATGTCCGTGCCCGCCGCACCATGGCCCGGACGCGCCGGTAGACGACGACGCCCGCAAGCACCCACGGGCCCACGACGATGACGGGGTCGAGAATCTGGTGGCGCACGTCGACCCGTCCTGCCCGGGACCGGACCGGGTGGTACGACGGCTCGGCGAGCACGCCGGTCTCCGTCAGCGGGTTGTCCGGGCGGCGGGTGAAGAGGGACGCGAGGTGGCTCTCGACGGCGTCCACCCGGTCGGCCGCGATGAGCAGTAGCCAGTGCGCTGCGCGCGCCTCGCTGAACCGCTCGTACGCGTACCTCCGGACAACACCCGACAGACCTTTGAGCGGTACCGACGTGCCGAAGACCGGCGTCAGTCGTGCGTGCTCGATCGAGCGCTCCCTGGGCTGGTGCTCCTCCTGCTGCTCCGGCAGGTCCCAGTGCGCGCCGGTCTTCAGCCCGCGCACCTCGCGCGGGGAGGAGGGCCGGTCGGCAGGGTCGAGGTCTGCACCCCAGCCGGGTATGCGGGCGCGCAGCTGTTCCGGTGTCTCGGGCAGGGGCGGTTTGTCGGCGGTGTACGGCACGGTGGCCTCCTCTCAGGCTGCGCCGGGCACGACGAGCGGCTTGATGCACCCGTCGAGCTTGGCGGAGAAGATGTGGTACCCCTCGGCGATGTGCTCCAGGGGGATCCGGTGGGTCACGATGTCACTCGGTGTGAGGTAGCCGTTGCGCATGTGCTCGAACAGCCGAGGCCACTGCCGTTTCACGGGCGCCTGGTTCATGCGCAGGGTGAGGCCCTTGTTCATGGCGTCGCCGAACTTCACCGCGCTGAAGATCGGCCCGTACGCGCCCATCACCGAGACCGTGCCGCCCTTGCGCACGGAATCGATCGCCCAGTTCAGCGCGACCGGCGATCCGCCTTGCAGCTTGAGCTTCGCGCTCGTCACATGCTGCAGCAGGTGCCCGTCCGCCTCTGCGCCGACAGCGTCGATCACCCGGTCGGCGCCGAGCCATCCGGTGGTGCGCTTCATCTCCACGACGATGTCCTTGTGCTGCGTGAAGTTCACCGTCTCGGCATAGGCGAACGAGCGGGCCATTTCCAGCCGGTCCTCGATGTGGTCGACGACGATGACCCTGCCGGCGCCCATCAGCCAGGCCGACCGGGCGGCGAACAGCCCGACCGGGCCGGCGCCGAACACGACGACGACGTCGCCCTCGGCGATGTCGGCGAGCTGGGCACCGAAGTAGCCGGTGGCCAGCGCGTCCGTGCACAGGACCGCATCCTCCTCGTCCATCCAGTCGGGCACGATCGTGGGGCCGACGTCGGCGAAGGGAACCCGGACGTACTCGGCCTGTGCCCCGTCGTAGCCGCCGGTGGTGTGCGAGTAGCCGTAGATGCCGCCCACCGCCGTGGCGTTCGGGTTCACGTTGTGGCAGTTGGAGTACAGGCCTCGCGCGCAGAAGTAGCACGTCCCGCAGTAGATGTTGAAGGGCACCATCACGCGGTCCCCGACGGAGAGGTTGCGCACCGACGGTCCGACCTCATGCACCACGCCGACGAACTCGTGCCCGAACGTCGACCCCACCCGGGTGTCCGGCATGAGGCCGTGGTAGAGGTGCAGGTCCGACCCGCAGATCGCCGCCGTCGTAACCCGCACGATCGCGTCGTTCGGGTGCTCGATCAGCGGCAGGTCTTTCTCCTCGACGCGGATCTTGTACGGTCCGCGATACACCATCGCTCTCATTGCGGCCCCCGCGGTACCGAGATCCCGGTCGTGAGGCGTGCCGGCGCGTCCAGTCCGGCGTCGTCGTCGACCCCGACGCCCAGCCTGCCGACCAGCTCGCCGCCCAGCCACCCGGTGCCTGCCGCGATGACCAGCGCGACCAGGGCCAGCACGAAGGACGTAGGGCGAGGCATGTAGTCCGGGCTCCCGGCACGGAGCAGCGAGCTCCCGGTGAACAGCAGGAGCATGACGAGGTTTCCGCTACCGTGCAGGAGCGCGACCCGCTTGGCCCGTGTGCCGCGCGGTATCGCGAGATAGTCGATCAGGCCGAAGGCCGACGCGACCAAGCCTGTCACGACCGCCACAACGATCATCAGGTACGACGCGTACGCCAGGCGACCGTCATGGGTCACGAGACCGATCGTGTCGAACGCGACCGCCGTCGCGAGCAACCCGAGGGGTAGGACGACCAGCTGCTGGTGCATCGCATGCCCCGCAGCCTTTGCTCTGCTCTCCATCTGTGACCTCTTCCTCTGAGCTCTCCGGCAGGGATGCCCCCGGAGCGTCATGTCCGCCGTGTCAAGGACCACCGGACGGGTCAGTGCGCACCCACCGCACGCGCCCGCTCGACCGCGGCTGCCACCCCACCGGACCATGGCTCGCCGTGACCGGGCAGCAGCACCGTCGAACCGGAATCGCAAGGGACCAGCCGTTCCAGCGAAGCCAGTGCCTGCGCGCTGTCGGCCGTCGCGGCCCCGGCGATGATCTGCGGTCCCCGCCGCCCTGTGTACGGGTCGAGGGTGACCAACGCGTCCCCGGTGATCAGCACGTCCCGTTCAGCCAGGTGGAGCGCGCAGTGGCCGAAGGTATGGCCAGGCGTGAAGACCACCTGCGGCCTGCCCGGCACGAGAAGCTCAACGCCCGGCCGCAGCGGTCGCAGTCCTTCGACACCGCGCACACTCAGCGCCCCAGCGGCCGTCATCGAAGCAAGGCCCCGCAGCGAGCGGGGGTACCGCAGGGGGTAGATCGCCCGGGCGTTCTCGTGCGCGTACCGGTACGGGTCGGCCGCGATCGTGAAGTCCTCCTCGTGGAGCCAGATCGGCACCCCTAGTCGCGACCGCACCATGGCGGCCGAGCCGGTGTGGTCGAAGTGGGCGTGCGTCAGCACCGCCGCGGCAACGTCCGACGGCCTGTGCCCGAGCCGGCGCAAGGCCTCGCCCAGCACCCGCCAGGTGGCCGGCAGACCCGTGTCCACCACGAGCAGCCGCCCCTCCTGCTCCACGACGTAGACGTTGACGTAGGCATGCTCGAGACGATGCACGCCGTCGGCGACCTCGCGCAGCATCATGCGTCTTCCCTTCGGACGGCAGGCCGATCAGGGCCTCTCGCGGAACTCCGGCGGGAGCGGCCATCCGACAGTGTTCGCCGGTCGCACGGCCGCTCACCTGTCGCTCCTGACGCGTTACTCCTTGTGGAGTGCGTCCTGGGCGACGCCCATGGCCTTTTCCACCGGTTCGGGCATGCCGGTGGTGCCGTGGAAGCGCACGTCGGGCTTGGTGGGCGGTGGTGCGGGCACGCCGGCGGGCGGCTCGGCCAGATACTCGAACTCGCCCTTCCCGTCCGGCGTCGGCCCGCTCGCCCAGCTGCCCTCGCTCGCGGCCTGGCCGTCGGAGAAGTTGATGTACTGGTAGGAGGCCTCGCGGTGCTCCTTGCTGAGAGGGAACGTGCTCGGCACCGGCAAGTCCTCGATGCCCTCCTCGCGCAGCTCCTGGGCCGCGGCGATCCACTGGTTCTGGTGCATCGTGTCGCGCGCCAGGAGGAACGCGAGCAGGTCGCGCACGCCTGCGTCGTCGGTCATGTGATAGAGCCGGGAAACCTGGAGCCGGCCCTGCATCTCGGCGTTCGCGTTGGCGGTGAAGTCGGCCAGCATGTTGCCGCTGGCTGTGACGTAGCCGGCGGTCCAGGGATTGCCGTTGGAGTCCACGGGGCGCGCGCCGGCACCCGCGACGATCGCGTGCTGCGGGTCGGTGCCGCCGATGATCGCCGCGACCGTCGGGTCGTTCTGCATGGCTCCCTCCGTGACACCGAGCGGTGCCTTCTCGAGCAGCTGGGCGATCATCGTCGCGAGCATCTCGACGTGGCCCATCTCCTCGGCGCCGATGCCGTAGAGCAGGTCGCGGTACTTGCCTGGCATATGGGCGTTCCAGGATTGGAAGCCGTACTGCATGGCCACGGTGATCTCGCCGTACTGGCCGCCGAGCACCTCTTGCAGCTTGTGGGCGTAGACCGCGTCCGGCTTGTCCGGTGTGGCTTTGTGCTGCAGTTCCTGACGATGGAAGAACATGGGCCTGCTCCCTCGAAGTCGTCGTGCTCATGGAGTGCTGCGTTTGTCCCGCTACCCTTGCGAACGGCTCCTCCACTGTCATAACCGGTCCGATCACTCGCACGTCGAGATCAGGCGCGTGGTAGCGGCGGGACGAACGGCTGAGCTGTAGCCACATGACCGCCCACGAGACGTGCCCAACAACGGGCCTCGTGCTCGCGCATTGACGCTGGTTCGTGCCCGATCGCATGTGCTCGCAGCCGTCTGCTGCCCGGACGTCGACAGGGATGGCCGTGTCGGTGAGGCACCGGCGCCGCTCAGCCCACCGCTCCTCGTCGGACATCAAGATCGTGGGCTCTCGAGCCTCGGGGTAGCTAACCGTCAGATGAGGCGCGAGCCGTCGCCGCGTCGCCCAGCGCAGGAAGTCGCCGGTCGCCGTCCGCTGATCATGCGTCACCCCGTCGAGCCAGAGGTCGAGAGTGGTCTGGTCCAAGGCCTCAAGGGAACCCTGGCCATCGCGAGAGCCAACTGAGCCGTGCCGTCCTCAGACGCGTTGAGACGCGGCGTGCGAGCCGCCCGGTCCCGTGCCACGGTGCGAGAGGAGGACAGTGGTCCAGCACCGACCACGCTCACCGGACAGGAGACGACGATGACCGACCAGCCGGGATACGACCCTGCCGAGGACTCCGACGCCGACCCGGACCAGCTCAACCCGCGCACCGGCGCGGCAGCGGGCGTGGGCGACGCCCCTGCCCCGCAGACCGTCGGTGACGAGCCCGATGCGGACGCCGACCCGGACTCCCTGAACCCGAGGACGGGCGACCACGCCCATCCCGAGGACTGAGGTGGCGATGCGTTCCTCCTGGTTGACGGCTGACCCCGATGACGAGCACGGACACGTTGCCCCCGACACTTGCGGCCGAGTACAAGCCCTCCTCAAGGGCGGGGCCGGCATCAGCCAAGCTTGCGTCGGACCGCACGCCTTGCCACGGAGCGGTCAGAGACTGGCTCACGAACCAGTCGCTCTGCGCGTTCGAGATGCGGCTCGCCAGACACGGTCGCTCCCATAGACGCACCAACGGGTGATCTCTGGTGCGAACCAGGTCAGGCGGGTGCTCTGCACGGTGCCCAGAGATGAGATCGCGCTGCTCGAGTCAGACGTCGGAGGGTCCCGTCGGCAGAAGTGAGGCGTTCTGGCGCTCCAGCGCCTTCACCGCGCCTGCGCGCCAGCTCTCGGCGAGGGACTGCGAGAAGGGGTCGGGGAAGATGTCTTCCTCTCCTCGCTCCAGTGCCTCGAAGATTGCTCGGGCTACCACCCGTGGAGACTCCTTGGGGATCTCGAGGTCGCGCACCATGTCGGTGTCCACGGGTCCGGGCAGCACGGCATGAACGTCTACGCCCTGACTTGCGAGGGTGGCACGCAGGGACTGCGTCAGGGAGAACGCGGCGGCCTTCGAGATCGAGTAGGCCGGGGTCATGGGCAACGCCGCCAGTGCAGCCAGGGACAGCACGTTGACGATCGCTCCCCGCGACTCGACGAGCCGAGGCAGGAACGTCTGAGTGATGGCATAGGGGCCGAAGAGGTTGACCTCGAGATGTCGCTGCAAGGCGGCTCGATCGGCCAGGTCTTCGTAGCCGTACAGGCCCGCACTGTTGATGAGGACGTCGAGCGAAGCAACGGCCCCGGCAGCGCTTCGGATCTGCTCGGCGTCGGTGATGTCGAGCCTCAGCGCCGTTACCCGGCTGTCGAGGAAGTCGGTGGGCTGCCGTACACCGGCGTACACCGTTCGGGCTCCCCGGTCGAGGGCCTCCTCGACCAGCGCTCGTCCGATTCCTCGATTCGCACCTGTGATGAGAACTGTCTTGTCCGCGACACTCACTGCGTCCTCCTACCCGCTTGCGTTTGGCTGTCAACGGGGTAGACAACGGGGAATCGGGAGACTGGGCGCGTGTGGTGCGCCCAGTTTTTGGTCTGGCCGGTGTCACAACAACGACAGCGAAACTTTCAGACAGCGGACGAGGCCCGTAGGGAGTGGTAATCCGTGACCGCAACTGACCTGCTCGCCAGGGCGCGGGCCGGCGACGGCGACGCCTTCCGGGAACTCACCAATCCCCACCGACGGGAGCTGGAAGTGCATTGCTATCGGATGCTCGGATCCGTCCAGGACGCCGAGGATGTCCTTCAGGAGATCCTGCTCGCTGCCTGGCAGGGCCTGAACAGGTTTGAGGGCAGAGCGTCAGTTCGCACGTGGCTGTATCGGATAGCCACCAACCGGTGCCTCAATGCGCTTCGCTCAGCCGGTCGGCGGCCGATCAAGGAGTGGGACATGACCGAGATCGAACCACCCGAGCCGACGCGGCTCGGTGAGGTCACCTGGCTCGAGCCCTTTCCGGACGCCCGGCTCGGAGATGCGGTCAGCTCAATGCCTGGCCCGGAGGCACACTACGAACGCACCGAAGCCATCTCGTTGGCCTTCGTGACCGCCCTGCAGCTGCTGCCCGCTCGGCAACGCGCGGTGCTCGTCCTGCGTGAGGTCTTGGCGTTCCGCGCGGCAGAGGTCGCGGACATGCTCGACACGACGACCGACTCGGTCAACAGCGCCCTCAAACGTGCCCGTGCAGCCCTGCAGCGGCACATGTCGGCGACCGGCGAATCTGACGCGCCTCCGGCCCCCACATCGCTTGCCGAGCGGTCACTCGTTGCCAAGTTCGTCCGGGCTTACGAAACCGGCGACGTCGAAGCCCTGGTCGCTCTGCTCACCGACGACGTCCTGGTTTCCATGCCACCGATTCCGTTCGAGTACCACGGCCGCGAGTCCGTTGCCGGCTTCTACGACAGCCTGATGCGCACCGACCGCAGGTACCACCTCGTCCCGACCCGAGCCAACGGACAGCCGGCTTTCGGCGCCTACCTGTCCGATCCGACCGGTCAGGTCCGCCACGGATCCGGTCTCCTCGTCCTTACCTTCTCCGGCGACCACATCTCAGCGATCACGCGATTCGAGAACACCGCCCTGCCATGGTTCGGACTACCCCGCTCGCTGCCGGCCCGCTAGAACGCCGAGCCTCAGGACGATCACGGGTGGATCTCAGTCCGTAGCTCTCGCTGTGATATGGCTCAGCACGCACAGCCAGCGGCCGTTCCGGTTCACGAACACGTCGGTCGTCCACTCGTCCGCGTCGAAGCGCTGACCCAAGTAGTGCGCTGTGTTCGTCACCCGCCCAGTGGACACCGCGGTATCTCCGTACACCCGGATCCTCGGCTGGCCGACACTGGTCATCGCCGAGTGGGTCAGCTCCCCGGACTCGACGAGCAAGAGGAACTGCTCCTTGGCGGAGACGCCTGACTCGGAGACCATGACCCAGTCATCGGCCATGAAACTACCGATCCGGGTGGCGTCGTTGGAGACGATGGCCTCTGCCCAGTCCCTCGCGAGCGCGATGAGCCGGGTGTAGACCGGGTCATCCTCGGGACTCCTCCCGGCCGTGTCGGCGATATCGCTCATCATTCGACTATAGGTAGGCAGGAACGAGCTTGGGCGACGATCCAGGATGGGTTCCGGTGAGCGTTTGTCACCCGACGGTCGACGTCGGTCCGGGATGCTGGCGACAGCGAAGATCCTCGGCCGCGACCACCGCGTCGTCATCGCCGACGTCGACCTGCAACGCCTCGACGAACCGTCGTGCACAGCGCCGGCGTCAGCCCGCAGATGGGCGACGCCGGGAAGATGATCGCCATCAACGCGGAACCGACGCACCCCAGGGTGCTGACCTGAGTTGCCGCACAGACGGCCACGTTGTTGCGGTCCCGCCCGTCGCCACGCCCACCGGTTGCGCCAGCGCGCTCATCCGCGACCCCGTTCGTGGTCACCTGGACCCCTAGCGCCACTACCGACGGTCGCCCACCTCGGCGACCGTCGGTAGTTGTGCGGCAACGGCTCGAAAGCACTCAGGAGTCGTCGCTGAAGGTTCCGCCGAAGTGGTCGGAGTTGCCGAACGTCGCGGGGCAGTCGGTGTTCGGACCGGGTCGCAGTTCCGTGGAGTGCGTGGCCGGCAGCTCAGCTGCCGCCTCTTGGTCCTCCTTCTTGTCTCCGACGACGGGTTCTGTGGTGCCGGCCAGGACATCCTCGACGAACGCCTGCCGGTAGGCGTTGATGGCGGGGCAGACGGCTCCGTTGCGCATGTCGTTCCACACCCCGGCGCCGTAGTCCCGGGTGGCGACGGCGTAGTTGTAGTCGCCGAGGAACTCCGAGGTCAGGCCGTTGGCGCTGGCCGCACGCCCATCTCCGACGGCTCCGCGCAGGACGGTGCTGAACGCGCCGATCGTGTCCGTGCCTGCGATGTCGGCGTGGCGGACCACGCCCAGCACCCGGCGATCCGAGGTCGTGTCGTCGCGCCACGGGTCGAGCCAGGCGTTGTAGACCAGCCACGCGTCCGTGCCGTCAGGGGAGATGGCCACCGCCGGGAAGTTGGCGCGGTCGCTGCCCTCGCTGACCACCACTTTGTCCGTGTAGGTGTTGCCCCCGTTGGTCGAGCTCACCACGAACGCCTTCTCGAGGTTGGTTCCCTGGCTGTCGTCAGACCAGGTGAGCAGGATCTGGTCGGTGGCGTCCTCGCCGGTCGGCGCACCGTTGGCGATGTCGAACGACGGGAAGGTATTGGTCCGGGCACCGGCGATGCCATCGATGGTGAACCGGCCCTGCGCCGGATCGAACTGCCCGATTCCGCCAAGGCCCGAGACAACAGCCCTGGGTCGCTCGAAGTTCTCGCCACCGTTGAAGGACCGGGCCTGGAAGAAGACGCCCTGACGGGTCCGGATGTCGGTGCCGATCCACACCACGTAGACCACGCCCTGGCTGTCGGTCCGGATGGCACAGCCCTGCCGTCCGCCGGTCTGGTTGTTGTTGGTCGCCGCGGACAGCTGGCGCGTGGTCCACGTGTCACCGCCGTCGGTCGAACGGGCGAACAGGACCGGTTCGGATCCGGCGGCCCCGCGGAACCCGACGTTGCAGACGTACGCGTTGCCGAAGTGAGGGCTGCTCTCGGCGTTGTCGGCCCAGACCTGTTCCTTGTCGCTGAAGAGGGCCTCGTTCTGCCTGGTCACGACCACAGGGTCCATCCAGGCGTCGTTGTCACCGGCGATAGCGCCCGCCAGGTCATCGGTGCGGGACACCGCGATCGCAGCGTCGCCGGCAAAGCCGGGACTGCCCGGGAAGTTGGTGGCGATGTTCGCGTAGTACAGCCGCTGCCCGTTGTCCCAGGAGAAGTTCCCCGATGCGTCGGGAACGGGACCGAAGACCAGCTCCGGGTCACCGTTGGAGACCATGCCATTGACGGCGTAGTTGGGCAGTGTGCCGATCGGGCCGGTGGGATCGGGCATGCAGCCGGTGTCCCCTGCCGGAGGTTGGCCCGGCGCGACGTCTGGAGCGCCGAGGCAGGACGGCGTGACGCGCGCCGAGAAGCCGGTGTACGTAGGTTGCGTCCACGTACGGCCGGAGTCGGTTGAGAACTGGACGCCGGACAAGCCAACGCCCGGGGTGAACGGGCAGGTGCGGTCATCGCCGGCGTTACACGCCTCCAGGTCGATGTTGTCGTTGGCTCCCGCCGCGAGTATCTCGGGGTTGACCGGGTTCACGGCCAAACCTGGCTCGTTCTGCTTGTTCTGCGAGAACAGCTGGTCATTGCTGCCGACAGTGACTTCCGTCGATCCGCCGGGTGTGATCGGCGCGGCCTGGGCCAGCGTCGGGAGAAGTAGTGCTGTGAATGCCGCGGCGACCGTCGCGGCGACGTTGATCCTGCGCATGACGCTCCTCAGCTGGATGGATCGTTCTGCGCGGCGCGCCCGGGGTGCTGGTCGGCACTGACCAGGTGGTCGCAATCTCTAAGTTTCGTCCTCGCGCGGCGCCCCGGCAACGCGAAGCCGGCGTCCGACGGTGCACGTCGAGCACGCTCCCCCTCGACCTGGCAAACCTTGCCGAGAACACCCTGGAGCTCTGATGACCGCAACGCCCGACTTCCCGTCCTGTTGCACTTCTTGAACAGGTAGACCGTCACTTGAATTGGAGGATTGAGAGCGAATTCTTACCCGGGTCGACGAACCATGCCGCAAATGCATGCCCAACATCCGCGATTCCATCCACCGTCCTAATTCCCATGTCCGGCAGATCAACGTCCAGGATCTCGACACCGCGGGCACGCAACTGCGCGACCTCTGCGGCCACGTCGTCGACCCGCCAAGTGGCTTGGTCCTGCGTATCGGCAGTACCGATCGTGCTCCTCCCTACTGCGAGGCGGCTACCACCGCCGCACTTGAACCAGACGGCATCCTCTTTTTCCTGCACGATCTCGAGACCGATCTTCTGCGCGTAGAAGTCCCGAGAGGCCTGCAGGTCGGTTGCCAAGAGCAGGACATCCATGGGGTGATCACCAAGCATGTAGTTCCTCCGTAGCTGTCAAACCTGCGAGCCCTGCGAATTACGTCGCACAGTTCGTCTCCAGGCTCTCAGGGCCCGATGAGACCGTAGGACGGTCGCGGCCCTCCGAGAACGTCTTTCGGATAGGGCCGAACCTAGGCGGCGGGCTGTCCTCAGCCCTGTTGACCATGTTCCGACAACACGGTTTCTACTGACGCGTGTCATCGTTCCCGGCGCCCAGCAGCGCCACGTCGAAAGAGACACCCATGTCAGGCTCCAACCCGTACGAGTGGCTGCAGGATCTTGTCGGACATGTGCCTGAGCTCGTGCAGCCGTTCATCGTCGCGCTCGCCGGTGCGATCCCGTACGTCGAAGGTGAGGGATCGGCGGCGCTCGGCGTCTTCGCTGGCATCCACCCGCTGGTCGCCGCCGTGTCAGGCGCGGCAGGAAACATCCTCGCCGTCGTGCTCGTCGTCCTGCTCAGCTCGCGGGCGCGCGACGCCGCCCTGGCTCGCCGGGAGCGCCGCGCCGCGGCGGCCGTCGCCGCACCGTCCCCGGTGACCGTTGCCGGATCCTCCGGTGCGGCCCTCGGGAGCGTGCGCGGCACGGACGACGAACCGACCGAGGAGGGACCGGCCGAGAAGCAGAACGAGCCGTCCGGCCGCCGGGCCAAGGGTCGCAAGCGGCTGCGTCGCTGGCTGGTGCGTTTTGGTGTTCCTGGCGCGAGCCTCCTCGGCCCGCTGGCGCTCCCGACCCACCTCACCGCCGCGACCCTCGTCGCCTCGGGTGTCAGCAAGAGCTGGGTCATCCTGTGGCAGGTGATCGCGATAGTGCTGTGGACGGCCCTGGTCACCGCCGCCGCGACCGGCCTCATCACCGCGATCTCAGCGGCGTGAGCGGGCCGAGGTCAGGCGAGCACCGGGGCGTGAGCCAGGTCCACCGCCGCCGCGCCGGATGCACGCGGCGTATTCGTCCTCCAGCCGCCGGTAGGCACTGAGGCAGTTCACCGTGCGGAGCCGGGCCGGTCGATCAACGCAGCGCAGGCAGGACGTGCTCGGCGAACGCCTCGACGAACGCGTCCTGGCGGCGCCCGACGTGGTGCAGGTAGAGACGGTCGGCGCCCGCATCCCGCAGGTCCACCAGGCGCGCGGTGAGATCGCCGAGGTCGGCGGAGACCAGGACGTCCCGGCGTATCTCCGCGATCCCGACGTCGCGGCCGAGGGCGTCGAACGCTGCGGTCGTCGGGGTGTCCTCGATCACCGGAGGCGGGCCCGTGATCGAGCGCCACTGGTCGAGCGCCACCGCCTCCGCCTCCGCGAGGGTCGGGGCCCACGAGAGATGAACCTGGACGGCGACCTCACCGGCACCACCTGCTTCCCGGTAAGCCCCGATGATCCGCCGCAGCCGCTCCACCGGCTGGTTCACGGTGATCAGGCCGTCCGCCCAGGCGGCATGCCGGCCGGCAGTGGCCGGCGTCAGCGCCGGGCAGACCAGCAGGGGCACGATCTCCGGCAGTGTCCACAGCCTGGCCTGGTGCGCGACGACCCGACCGACATGGTCGACCTCCTCGCCCCGCAGCAGCGCCCGGATCACCTCGACGCACTCCGCCAGTCGAGCGTCACGCTCGGGCTTCGGCGGCCACGGGTCCCCCGTCACGTGCTCGTTGAGGTTCTCGCCAGAGCCGAGGGCGACCCAGAACCGGCCCGGGAACATCGCTCCGAGGGTCGCCACTGCCTGCGCCACGATCACGGGATGGTAGCGCTGGCCGGGTGCGCACACCGTGCCGAACGACAGCCTGGTGGTGGCGAGTGCGGCACCGAGCCAAGGCCATGCCAGACCGGACTCGCCCTGCCGTTCGCTCCACGGAGCGAGGTGGTCGGAGCACATCGCGGCGTCGAATCCGGCGTCCTGGGCGAGCCGCGCCGCACGTAGCCCTTCGGCCGGGTGGAGCTGCTCGTGGGAGACATGGAAACCGACCGTGGTCATGCGCCCTCCCCGCCACCGATCGCGTCGCCGTCGACCGTGCGCCGCAGCCACCGGTAGCCGTACCCGGCGATGGGGATCCGGCCGTCGGCCTCCACGACGGCGTAGTCCTGGTCCACGTGCACGTCGACGTAGCGCACCGCGCCTGCCTGCAGCGCGAGGACCTCGTCGGCCGGCAGGCTCGCGACCACCTCCTCGTCCGCGAGGTTGGCCAGCAGGAGCACGCTGGACTCCGCGTCCTCGTAACGCAGCGCCAGGACGGACGATGCGTCCATGTCCCACGGCTCCGGGCGAGCCCGGCCGAGCTCGCTCAACCCCAGCCGGGCGCGCACCAGTCCGCCGACCCGGTGGAGCAGGGAACCCTCGTGCACGTTCTGCTCGTCCACGCTCACCCGGTCAGGACCGTAGGGGCCGATGATCACGGGTGCCGGGAACCGGTCCTGAGGAGCCGTCGAGAAACCCGCGGACGGCGTCGTCGACCACTGCATCGGTGTGCGGACGGCCTCCCGTTCGGGCCGGTCGAGGTCATCACCCATCCCGATCTCGTCGCCGTACCGCAGGACCGGCGGGCCGGGCAGGGAGAGCACGACGGCGTGCGCCAGGGCGATGCGGCGCGGGTCGCCGTCGAGCATGGTGGCCAGGCGGCGGCGGATGCCGCGGCCGTAGACCCGCATCGAGTCGTCGGGGGCGAAGGCGTCCAGCACCTCCTTGCGCTCGCCCTCCGAGAGCCGTTCCAGGTCGAGCTCATCGTTGTTACGCAGCCAGTGCGCGTACGCGGAGTCGGGCGGCGGAGCGGGCTGGGCGCGCAGCGCCCGTTCCAGGGGCTCGGCCTGACCGCGCGCCAGGGCGAGGAAAAGGTGGTTGTTCGACCAGAAGTCGAGCAGCATCGTCATGCCCCGACCGTCGGTCCCGAAGTAGTGGGCGTACTCGTCGGGCGCGACGTCGACCTCGCCGAGCAGCACGGCGCCCGTGCGTTGCTTGGACACCGCAGTCTGCAGGTCGCGCACGAGCCACTGCCCGTCGGTGTCCGGGCGGGCGGCACGGGCGCGTTCGAGCATCATCGGGACGGCGTCCACGCGGAAGCCCGAGACCCCCATGCGCAGCCAGAACGACACTATCCGGTACAGCTCGTCGCGCACGCGCGGGTTGTCGAGCGCCAGGTCGGGCTCGTGCGAGTAGAACGCGTGCCGGTAGAACTGCTGCGCCTCGTCGTCCCAGGTCCACGTCTTGGGCTCGACGTCGGGAAACATCGGCTTGATGTCGTTGTTCGGCTCGTCGGCCCAGACGTAGTAGTCGCGGTACCGCGAGCTGCGGTCGTGCCGCGCCTCCTGAAACCAGCGGTGCTGGTCCGAGGTGTGCTGGGTGATCAGCTCGACCAGGACGTGCAGGCCGAGATCCTCGGCGGCCTCCAGCAGGTGGGCCATGTCGGCGAGGTCACCGAGGCGGGGATCGATCGCGAGATGGTCGACGACGTCGTAGCCGCCGTCACGGAAGGGTGAGACGTAGAACGGCAGCAGCCACACGCACGTGACCCCGAGCCCGCGCAGGTAGTGCAGGCGCTCCGTGACGCCGCGCAGATCACCCCAGCCGTCGTCGTTCGAGTCCGCGAAGAGGCGCGGGTCGAGCTGATAGATGACCGCGTCCGTGTACCAGGACGAGCGCATGGCAACCTCAGTCCCCGACGAGCCCGGTGCGTGACGTCATGCCGGACCTCCGTCGTGGCGCGGGCCGAGTCTTGATCTTGACCTCCACGATAAGGAGGACGCCCGCACTGGCAACAGCGCGGCGGTGGTGGGTTGCCAATGGGTGGGCCCGGGCCGAGCCTGGTTCCATGGCGTTCGTCCAGCTGATCGGGGTCCCCTTCGATGGCTACGGCCGGCCGGGGCACCAGGCCGGTGCGGCTGAGGCGCTTCGTGAGGCGGGGCTGGAGGCTGCGCTGGCGGGGCACGAGGTGGTCGAGGCAGATGCCATGGTGCTGCCGGCGGGTGTCCCTGGCCGTGGTCCGGACACGTCGTTGATCAACGAGCCGGCGCTGCTGGCCATGACCGAACAGGTCGGCGACCGCGTCTCGGCCGCGGTGGCGGCGGGCCGCTTCCCTCTGGTCCTCGGCGGGGACTGCAGCAGCCTGCTGGGCATCGTCCCTGCACTCCGCCAGGAGAAACCAGTGGGTCTGCTGTTCGTGGACGGACACGAGGACACGATGCCGCTGGACGTCTCCGAGGACGGTGAGGCGGCCAACAGCGAGATAGGACTGCTGCTCGGGTTGACCGGACGCCTGATGCGCGGCCGCCTCGCCGAACGCATGCCGGCCTTGCGACGTGACGAGCTGGCGATCCTCGGACCGCGTGACCTCGAATGGCGTCGCCAGTTCAACGTCGACTCCCTCCGGGACGCCGGGGTGTGGATGCGAGACTGGCCCGAGCTCGCGGCCGACCCGCAGGCGTCAGGTGCGGCCGCTGCCGGTTACCTGAGGCGGGGCCGAGAGCGATGGTGGTTGCACGTGGACCTCGACGTCCTGGATCCCGAGGAGTTCCCCGCCCAGGGGCTGCCCGAGTTCGAGGACGAGCCGAATGGGCTGACCTGGGACCAGCTCACCCGAACCCTCACGGCTGCCGTGGAGCGAGGAGGATGCCTCGGGATGAGCCTGGCCATCTACGATCCGGACCAGGATCCCGACCGATCCGGTGCCCACCGCATCCTCCGCCTCCTCACCGAGGTGATGGCGGCACAACCCGCCACGATGCCCAGGTGAACGTCGTAGCGGATCAGTCAGCCTTGTCGGAATGTCCCAGGGATCGGCCCGGAGCGATGATGTCCCGCACGCGGCGCTTGAGCTCCGTGATCTCAGGAAACCCACCGTCGCGCTTGCGGTTCCACACCCGCTCGTCCCCGATCTCGATCCGGAACACTCCGCCCGAGGACGGCACGATCGCCACCTCGCCGATCTCGTCCGAGAACGTCTGCAACAGTTCCCCGGCGTACCACTGTGCACGCAGCTGCCAGCGGCACTGGGTGCAGTAGGTGATCACGATGCGTGGCGTGGGCATGCGGCCACTGTGCCATGCGCCGTCGTGCGACCTGGAACGTGCCCGCTCGACTGCGCACCAGGCATGCTGTACCCATGCCGAAGACCTTGCCCTCGGGCCCCATCGTGATCAACGACGACAGCGAGGTGCGCTTCGTCGCCGGGGCCGACCAGTTCGCGATCCGCCTCAAGGACGGGCACGTGCACGTGCGCGCTATCGACGCACATGGCAGCGAGGCCCAGCTCGCGGTGATCCCGACGTCGCGCAGCACCGTCAACCTGCAGATCGAGCACCCGGTCGCACCCGGGCCGGTGAACGTGGAAGGGCCGACGTTGCGTTGAGTGTCCCGACCTCGGCAACAAGCACCTGCCTCCGCGGCTGCTGCGGGACAGACCGAGAGTCGTGGAATTTGTGTTGCTACTCGGCCCGGGTTCCTCCGAGAGTGTCGGGATGCTGATCAGACAAGAGCGTCCGTCCGACGCCCAGGCGGTCCGGGCAGTAACCGCGGCGGCCTTCGAAAGGGTCGCGCACGCCGCCCCACCAATCGAGGCCGATGGCGTGCCCGGTGAGGCCACCCTCGTCGGATGGCTACGTGACGACCCCGGGTGGGTGCCGGAGCTGTCGCTCGTCGCCGAGTCCGGTGCTTCCGGGACCGAGGTGGTCGGTCACGTGGTCGCCACCCACGGACAGCTCACGGACCGGCCGGCACTCGGGCTCGGCCCGCTCAGCGTTGATCCCGCCCACCAGGGCCGCGGGATCGGGTCCGCCTTGATGCACACGCTCCTCGGCGCAGCCGATGCGATGGGCGAACCAGTCGTGGTGCTGCTCGGCGACCCGGCGCTCTACTCCAGGTTCGGGTTCGTGCCTGCCCATGGTCTCGGGATCGAGGCACCCGACCCCGCGTGGGGCGACTACTTCCAGGCGCGCACCCTGAGCGCGTGGCGCGCGGAGTACGCGGGACAGTTCCGCTACGCCGCCCCGTTCAACCGGCTCTGACCGTGCGCCCCAGTCGTCCGAGACAGTGCGGACGGTGGCGCGTCGTGATGCCGGGAGCACTCCTGTGACCAGGCGTGTCGTTCTTTGTCGGAAGGCATTGACAGGCCCTCGCCGACCCGCGAGACTTCGGGCGAATGTTAGCGCTCACATATCTCTCAAGGAGGAGAGACATGAACGCACGTATCGATCAGCCACGCCAGAATCCGCTCCGCCGGCGTCGTGGCGCGGCTCTGCTCGTTGCCGCTCTCGCAACGCTGGCAGTCCTG
Source organism: Promicromonospora panici (assembly GCF_900608595.1). GTDB lineage: Bacteria > Actinomycetota > Actinomycetes > Actinomycetales > Cellulomonadaceae > Promicromonospora > Promicromonospora panici. Next base: position 198,203 of record NZ_UWYY01000005.1, read on the forward strand.
CTCCCCTTCACCGTGTCGGGCCCGGTCGCCACAGCCGCGCCCGGCTCGACGTTCCAGAACCCGATAGTCGGCACACCCAACAGCGCCGACCCGTGGCTCGGCTACCACAACGGCAACTACTACTACGCGGCCACGACCTGGACCGGAAGCATCTACATCCGTAAGTCGCCCACCCTGTCCGGCCTGAAGACCGCGACCGAGACCCGGGTGTTCCAGATGTCGCAGCCCAACGCGACGTCGAACATGTGGGCCCCGAGCCTGCACCAGCTGAACGGCAAGTGGTACCTGTACTACTCGGCCGGTCCCAGCTCGTGCTGCGGCGGCCAGCGTCAGCACGTGCTCGAGAGCGCGGGCTCGGACCCGATGGGTCCGTACACCTACAAGGCCAAGCTCAACCTGATGCCGAACGACGGCTGGGCGATCGACGGCAGCGTCATGACCGTGGCCGGAACGAACTACTTCGTGTTCTCCGCCTTCACGAACAACGGCAGCTTCGAGTCGGGAGCCACCCAGAACCTGTACATCTCCCGGATGACGAATCCGTGGACGGTCGCCGCCCACGGCACGCTGATCTCCCAGCCCACGCACTCGTGGGAGACCCAGGGCAACCCGGTCAACGAGGGCCCGTACGTGCTGCAGCGCGGCGGCCGTACTTTCCTCACCTATTCGGCAAGCTTCTGCGCCACCCCGGACTACAAGATCGGCATGCTGGAGCTGACCGGGTCGGACCCGCTCAGCAGGAGCTCGTGGACCAAGAAGAGCACGCCGCTGTTCCAGCGCAGCGATGCCAACGGGGTGTACGGGCCCGCCCACCACTCGTTCTTCAAGTCGCCCGACGGCACCGAGGACTGGATCGTCTACCACGCCAACTCCGCGGCGTCCCAGGGGTGCGGGACCACGCGCACCAGCCGGGCGCAGCGGATCTCGTGGAACCCCGACGGCACCCCGAACCTCGGCGTCCCGGTCTCGACCTCCACGACCCTGGCCGGCCCGTCCGGCGAGAACAACAACGCGGGCGCCGTCCCGGTGCGCCGTCTGCAGTCCTACAACTTCCAGGACCGCTACGTCCGCCACGCGGACTTCGCCGTGCGCATCGACCCGAACGTCAGCCCGGCGCTCGACGGCAGGTTCCGCGTCGTCGCCGGCCTGGCGAACAGCGGCTCCGAGTACGTCTCGTTCGAGTCGGAGAACTACCCCGGCCACTACCTGCGGCACGACAACTACGTGCTGAGGCTCGCCCCGAACGACGGGTCCTCGACGTATCGGAGCGACGCGACGTTCAAGCAGGTCGCCGGCCTGGCCGGCTCCGGCTGGTCCTCGTTCCAGTCGTACAACTTCCCCGACCGGTACGTGCGCCACTCCGACTACGCGCTCCGGATCGATCCCATCGGCACCGAAACCGCCCGCCAGGACGCCACGTTCCGGCTGGTCGACTGACCTCCCACCAGACCGACGGCGCCCGGCCCTGCCGGGCACGAGACAAAGGAGTCCACATGACATACGCCGTCCCCACGCTCTCGGCACGCCACCGAGTACTCGCGCTGCTCGCGGCGCTCGCCATCGCCCTGTCCGTGACCCACGTCGTGAACGCACCCCCGGCCCACGCGGCGACCGCGTACATCTACACCACGTTCAAGGGCGACGCCGCCGCCGACCAGGAGCTGTGGGTCTACACGTCCTCGAACGCGACCAGCTTCAGCACCCTCGCGGACACCAACTTCCGGGGCCCCTCGGGCGCGCTGCGTGACCCGAGCATCATCAAGTCGGGCAGCACCTACTACATCGCCTACACGGTCCAGTCCTGGACCACGCAGTCCACGCACTTCAACATCGCACGCAGCACCGACCTGCGGAACTGGACGCATGTGGCCTCCGTCCCGGCCGGCGTCAGCGGCACGGCCTACACCTGGGCGCCCGAGTTCTACGTCGAGGGCGGCACGATCCGCGTCGTCGTCAGCCTCGGCACCTCGGACCACCAGTTCACGCCGTACGTGTACACGGCCCAGAACGGGGGCCTGACCTCGTGGAGCGGCCCGACCCGGCTCGGCATCCCCGCCAACCACATCGACACGTACATCGTGAAGCGCGGTTCGACCTACCACGCGTTCGTGAAGAACGAGAGCTCCAAGTGGATCGAACGGTGGACCTCGACCAACTTCACCACCTGGACCAACCAGGGGAACCTGTGGCAGCAGTACCACGAGGGTCCGTCGGTCGTGCAGCAGGCGGACGGCACGTACCGCGCCTACATCGACCGGTACACCAACGGCGGCATGTGGACCTCCACGAGCTCCGACCTCACCTCCTGGAGCGGCCTGTCCCAGGTCGGCTGCGCCGGCTGCCGGCACGGCACCGTCATTCTGGACACCACCTACGCCGGGGCAGCTGGCGAGCGCGTCACCAACCGGCACAGCGGCCTGGTCATGGACGTCCAGAACCCCAACCTGAACAACAACGCCCGTGTCGGCCAGTACGCGTGGAACGGCGAGAACTGGCAGCGCTGGGCCTTCGAGGACGCCGGCTCCGGCTACGTCCGGATCCGCTCCATCCACTCCAGCAAGTGTCTCGACGTCTCCGGCAGCGCGGATGGCTCCGAAGTCCAGCAGTACGACTGCTACAACGGCACCAACCAGCAGTTCACGCTCCGGAGCACGAGCAACGGCTACGTCGAGATCGTCGACCGGCGCAGCGGCAAGTGCATCGACGTCCCCGGATGGTCGACGGCGAACGGCACGATCCTGAAGATCTACCCCTGCAACGGCGGCACCAACCAGCAATGGCTGCGCGCCAGCGCCTGACCTGAGAAAGCCTGACCTGAGACACCGAACGGCGTCGGCCTACCCGGGCCGACGCCGTTCGCAACTAGTTCGCGTCAGGATCGGGGCCGTCGGAGCTTGCCTCGATCCGATCCAGCAGCCGTCTGGTGAGGATGACGTCGTGCGGAAGTAATCGGAGGTTGGCGACATCGATCTCGATTCCCTGCTCGACCAGGAGCTCGCGAACGTAGGCCCAATAGCTGGCTTCCGCTTCTTGCCAGGTCTCGTCGTCACGTGGCTCGTCCGGGCCCACGACGACACGCGCCGTCTCCTCGATCTCCGTCGATGACACCTGCGACCATGTTCCGCTGGAGCTCCAGCCGCGATCGTCCAGCACCGGGAAAAGCTCTCCGTCGTCGAGTTCTGCTTCGAATCGGACCGCCAATGAAACGTCTTCGGTGTCACCTTCATCGTGAGCATCGACGTAGCTCACCAGGCGTTTAATGGGCACCTTGTTTCTCCCGAACTGGCTGGCAGATGCCGTCTGTCCGCGCTCGTACAACACGTAGCCGAACCCTACTCCGGGCAAGGTCTGGCGCAAGGCAAGGGCGGCACCGCGTCGCGGTGCCGCCCCAGACCCGAGGCCGGCAGTAGCCGGTGCCTGTACGGCCGGGCCTATCGAAGGGTCCAGCGCTGGTTGCTGCCGCCGTTGCAGGTCCAGAGGATGATCTTGGTGCCGTTCGCTGTGCCTCCGCCGTTGGCGTCGAGGCAGAGCCTGTTGTGGACGTTGGTGACGGTGCCGTTCGTGTTCACGCTCCAGCGCTGGTTCGCGCCGCCCGTGCAGTCCCAGATCGCCGCCTTGGTGCCGTTGGTCGAGCCCCAGCCTGCCGCCTCGAGGCATTTGCCGTTGACCTTCAGCTCACCGGCGGAGGTGCGGGCGAACGTCTGGCCGGAACTCTGCGAGCAGTCCCAGAGCTGCGCCTGCGTCCCGTTCGTCGTCGAGGAGTTCGGGATGTCCACGCAGCGGTTCGACGCCGCACCCACGATCGCGGTCGAGCCGGACTGGCCCGTGCCACCAAGGCCGCTCAGGATGGCGTTGACGATTCCCGGTTGCGTCACCGAGTTGGCGGACCGGTCGAACAGCCCGAACCCGTACTGCCCGTTGACGCCGTTGTCCCAGTAGATGGTGCTGGCCCCGTACTTCTTGGCGGTAGCCACCAGAGTGCGTGCGAAGTCCTCGCGGTACCGGTTGTTCGCCGAGTCGTGCGACGACTTGTCGATCGAGCCGTACTCGCCGACGACGACCGGGTAACCCCGCGTGACGAATGCGTCATAGGTCAACTTCAGCTGCGCATCCATGTAGTCCTCCTGCCCCCAGGTGGACTTCTTCGACGGATCGGTCGCCCCAGGACCCCACTGGGTGATGGTGCCGTTCTCCTCCCCGGCGAAGTCCCATGGGGAGTAGTAGTGGACGGAGATCATGATCCGCCGCTCGTTGCTGGGGATGGACGGGGATCGGTGGCTGTCCGTCGGGATCACGAAGCCGTAGTCCCCGGCGGTGTAATCGATGTTCGTGTTCCAGCCAGGAACGAGCAGCCACCTCGAGCTGTTGTTGCCGCCGGCCTGCCGCACGGTGTCGACGAAGATCTGGTTGTAGCTGTTGATGTTCGAGTAGCACGGCTGGGTGGGGTTGCCGTACTGCCCGTCGAACTCCTCGTTCATCGACTCGAGGATCAGGCGCTCGTCGTAGCTCTGGAACCGGGTGGCGATCTGCTGCCATGCCTTCTGGTACTTGGCCTTGATCGTCGTCTGGTTGGACGAGTCACAGATCAGCCACGAGCCGGTGACGCTCTTGTAGCCGTCACCGTGCATGTTGATCACCACATACATGCCCCGGTTGTAGGCGTAGTCGACGACTTGTTGGACTCTGTTCAGCCAAGCAGCGTCGATCGTGTAGTTCGGACCGGATCCGATGGCGTTCAGATAGGACACCGGGATCCGGATCGTCTTGAACCCCGCCGCCTGCACCCTGTCGATCAGAGCCTGGGTGACAGTCGGGTTGTTCCACGCGGTTTCGCTCGGGTACCCGTTGGAGTTGGCTTCGAGGCTGTTTCCCAGGTTCCAGCCGGCACCCATGTCGGCGACGATCTGTGCGGCGTTCAGCGGTGTCACGGTGTCAGCCGACGCGCGGGTCGCCCCGCTGGTGACGGGTACGCCGACCACCAACGTCGCGGCGACGAACCCGGTGATCAGACGTCTGAGAGTTTCCGTTCGCCTCACCAGAGGCTTCTTCCAGGGGAGCTTCTTCACGGTGTGCCCTTCTTCGCGCACGGGTGGCACTCGACGAACGGTTGGCTCGCCGTCGAGCGCGCTGTGGTTGTGAGCGACGATCGCTCGCCGCGTCATTGCAGCCCAGCATTTGCTTCGACGGGCCATTCCCTCGAAGCGCTTCAACAAGATAGGACCTCAGTCAGAAGGTACGCAACCCCCCAAAGTCTGCATACAGGGTCCGATCGGCCAGCGGAGCCATCAGCGAAGTCTCAACAGGTTTATCGAAGCGCTTCGAGTCCGGCTGACACCCTGCCGCCCATGAGACTCGCCAGCCAGGCGTCAGGACGCGGAGCGGGGACGGACCGAGCTGCGTATCACGAGGTGCGTGCCGAGCACGACGTGCGGAGGCGTGCCGCCGCGTACCCCGTGCTCCAGGGCGAGACGCACGGCGGTGCGGCCGATCTCCTCGTGCGACATGTGCACGGTGGTCAGGTCGAGGTCGAGCGAGGGCTGAAGATCGTCGAATCCCACGATCGACACGTCGTCGGGCACCCTGAGCCCGGCCTCGGCCAGCGCTCGGACGGCGCCGCCGGCGACAAGGTCGTTGAGGGCGAAGACGGCGGTGAAGTCGTGGGCACCGGTGGCCAGCCGCTCTTTCATCATCCGGTAGCCCTCGTGCCACTCCATCTTGCCCTCGACCTCGAGCGCCGGGTCGTGCGGCACGCGGTGCGCGGCCAGCGCCTGGCGGTATCCGGCCACCCGTCCGTCGGCCGTGGTGTACCCGGGACGGCTGCCGAGGCACAGGACCCGCTCGTGCCCTGCGGACAGCAGGTGGCTGGTCGCCGCGAACGCGCCGCCTGCGTTGTCGTACTCGACGACGACCGCGGGCACGTCAGGTCCGAGCGGCGGGCGGCCGCACAGCACCAGCCGGGAGCCGACGGCGGCCAGGGCGTGCGCATAGCGGCCCATGCGCCTGTGGTACTTCTCGTCGGCGACCACGTTGCCGACCAGGATGACCGCCTCGGTGTGCTGCTCCCGCATGAACTTCACCATGGCGAGCTCACGCTCGGGATCACCGCCGGTCGTGCCGATGAGGCACAACCGGCCCTCGGCGGCGGTCTGTGCCTCCACGCCCTGGGCGACATGCGCGTAGTGCGGCGAGACCACCGAGTTGAGCACGATGGCGATGCTCTTCGCGGACGTACCGGCGAGAGCACGGGCATGGGCGTTGGCCACATAGTCCAGCTCCTCGACGGCGCGCATGACGCGCTTCCGCGTGGCGGGCGAGGCCGGGTAGTCACCGCTCATGATGCGGGACACGGTGGCGATCGACACGCCTGCGCGGTCCGCCACCTCCCGGATCGTGGACCGCCGCTGGCCGTCCCCGGTATCGCTCACCCGTCGCACCATCCTCCACCGACCTTCCCAGCACCGCCGCGTCGGAGCATGTGTTTCAGGAAACGGTTACAGGATCAGTTATACCCCCTGCCGGCCGGTGTCAGACATCGCCCGCGCTGGGCGCGCCCGCTCATCGGAGGCGGACGTGTCGTTCGGGACAGAGCGGGAGAAAGTTAAAACGGTTACACGGCGAGCGGTATCCAAACGAATCGTTCCGGGCGAATCGATCCGGTGGTACGTCATACCGACAACGGTTCCAGAGGGTATGGACAGAGGTGGCTCGGCTGGCTACTCTCCTCCCAACTTAGTAAGCGTTTCCACATCGTCGTGGAGGGCACGATGCCCGAGCTTTCCCGCCGCCGCCTGCTCGGCGCGGCTGCGACCGATGCGGTGTGCCACGTGCCCGCGACCCGGCACCTCGCGCACACCGGCCACCACGTTCCCTGACACCGTCCTGCACTACTCCAACCAGCCTGGAGCAGATCAATGAAACGGTTCATCAAGGTTTCGATCGTCGGGGCGGCCCTGGCCGCCCTGCTGTCCACCACGGCAACGGCGTCCGTGGTCGGTACGGCCGCTGCGGCCGCCGCGGCGACCCGGTACGAGGCGGAGAGCGCTCCGGCCATCTGTGACGGAACCATCGACTCGAACCACTCGGGCTTTTCCGGCTCGGGATTCTGCAACGCCGGCAACACCACCGGTGCCGCGGTCGAGTTCACGGTGAGCGCCTCGACGGCGAAGTCCGCGACCCTGGAGGTCAAGTTCGCCAACGGGAGCGCCGGGAGCCGGTCCGCGGACGTTCTCGTCAACGGCACGAGGGTGCAGTCGACGTCGTTCGAGGCCACCGGCGCGTGGTCCACCTGGGCCTGGAAGACGGTGACGGCGGAGCTGCGGGCCGGCAGCAACACGGTCCGGTTCGTCTCGACGGACTCCACCGGCCTGCCCAACATCGACTATCTCGACGTCGCGGACGGCAGCGGCCCACAGCCAGGCGACGGCAGGCGGCTGGAGAGTCTTGGCCGCGGGGTCGTGGCCGTGCGGTCCAGCAACACCAGTGTTCTGGTCTCGTGGCGGCTGCTCGGACTAGACCCGGACGGCATCGGGTTCAATGTGTACCGATCCGCTGCCGGAGGCCCGGAGACCAAGCTCAACTCCTCGGTCCTGACCGGAGGCACCAACTACGTCGACTCGACGGCCAATCTGGCGCAGGCCAACACCTATCGGGTACGGCCGGTGATCGACGGCGCGGAGCAGCCACCGAGCGGCGCGTTCACGCTGACCGCCAACCACGCCACCGAGCCGGTCGTCCGGGTTCCGCTGCGCGCGGGCGGCCCGGTGAAGTTCGTCTGGGTCGGCGATCTCGACGGTGACGGCGAGTACGACTACGTGCTGGACCGCCAGACCTCACCACAGACGATCGAGGCCTACCGGAGCAACGGCCAGTTCCTCTGGTCGGTGAACATGGGGCCGAACAGCACCAACCAGAACAACATCGAGGGTGGCTCGTCCACGATCGACGTCGGCCACAACGATGGTGTCACCGTCTCCGACCTCGACAGCGACGGCCGCGCCGAGGTCGCCGTGCGGATCGCCAACGGCGTCCGTTTCGGCGACGGCACCACGTACAACGCCTTGCCTGACAACACCCGGCAGGCGATCGCCGTCCTGGACGGCATGACCGGGGCGGCGCGCGCCACGGCGCCGGTGCCTACCGACTACGTGTCCGACGGTCCGATGTACGCGCGCTTCGGCGTCGGCTACCTCGACGGCGTCAACCCCAGCCTGGTCGCCTTCATGAAGAACCGGATCGGCGACGGCGGGTTCAACCTCATGTTCGCCTCCTGGCGGTTCACCGGCACCACCCTGACCCGGCAGTGGAAGTTCCTCCGCGGCAACCAGGACCTGCCGGACGGGCACAACACCCGGATCATCGACGTCGACGGCGACGGCCGGGACGAGGTCGCCGAGATCGGGTTCGTCCTCAACGGCAACGGCACGCTCAAGTACTCACTGGGGCCGCAGGGCATCGTCCACGGAGACCGTTTCCACATCGCCGACATGGACCCGAGCCGGCCAGGCCTGGAGGGCTACGGAGTCCAGCAGAACAACCCCAGTGGTCTGCGCGACTACTACTACGACGCCGCCACCGGCAGCATGATCTGGCGACACAGCGCGTCCGGCACCGCCGACGTGGGACGCGGCATGGCCGGCGACATCGACCCGCGCTTCCCGGGCATGGAGGTCTGGGCCTTCTCCGGCCTCTACAACGCATCCACCAACCGCCTTGCCGAACCGAACACCTCGCTGCGGCCATGGCCGCAGCTGGGCCTGTGGTGGGACGGCGACATCACGATGGAGCTGCTCAACGACGGCAAGTTCGAGAAGTGGGACCCCAACGATCCCAAGCCGACCAACAGCCTGCCACGGCTGCTCACCACCTCGAACTACGGAGCGGTCGACGCCAGCCAGGACGTCCAGCCCACCTTCTACGGCGACATCCTCGGCGACTGGCGTGAGGAAGCCGTGTACACCAACGCGAGCTACGACCAGCTGATCATCTTCACCACCAACCAGCCGTCGAGCACCCGGCTGTACACGCTCGCGCACAACCCCGCCTACCGCAACGCCATGACGCTCAAGGGGTACATGCAGTCCCACCACGTCGACTACTTCCTCGGCGCGGGCATGGCCCGGCCGCCCCGGCCGGACATCACCTACCCCGGGAGGTGACTCGGAACCAAGCACGAACCACGCAACACCTTCCCCAACCCATGCATCGGAAGGATCGGAAGGAAATGACCAAACAGCTCAGAAAGTTCTCGATACTCGGAGCCGCCGCCGCGTTGTCCGTGGTGTTGGCGGTGCCGTTCGCGGTGAGCACCACCGCGGCGGAGGCACCCGTCACGGAGGTCCGGAACCAGGGTGTCGCTGATGCACCGGACGTGGATCGCGGCCTCGAGTTCCTGGTATCCGACTACGAGACCCGTGTTCCGACGAAGTACACGGCCGACTCCTGGGCGCCCTTCGCCAAGGCGTTGACCACCGCGTCCGATGTCGCCGACGACACGTCGGCCACCACGTCGGAGGTCGCTGACGCGAAGACGGCCCTGATGACCACCGCCGCCGACCTGGAGGCCGCCGACGAGGGCACGTTCCAGACCATCACGAACAACACCTTCTGGAACGACACCAGCGGCAACCCCATCTATTCGCAGGGTGGCGGCGTGTTCAAGTTCGGTGACACCTACTACTGGTACGGGGTGCACTACACGGGCGCCGAGAGCTACCGGGCCAACCCGACACAGAAGTACGACAACCAGGTCTCCTTCGTCTCGATCCCCGTGTACTCGTCCAAGGATCTGGTGAACTGGAAGTTCGAGAACCGGGTGGCGACGCGCTCCACCGGTGTCGGCGACGGCGCCAACCTGGGGGGTGCCGGCTGGGTCGGGCGGCTCGGGGTCTCGTACAACGAGAACACCGGCAAGTACGTGCTCGCCGTGCAGATGTGGCACACGAGCAGGGGCGGGCACGGTGTCCTGCTGCTGCAGGGCGACTCGCCGACCGACACCTTCGACTACGGCTACTTCCAGACCCAGATCACCAACTCGCCGACGACCGGCACCGGAGACCAGACCGTCTTCACCGACGACGACGGCAAGGACTACCTGATCTTCTCCAACCGCGAGGGACGCTCGCGCGGCTTCGTCGCCAAGTTCCGGGAGTCCGACTCGCTGCGGATCGAGCCAGGAGTGGAGATCCGCCGCGGCGACGGTCGCGAGGGCAACGCCATGTTCAAGCTCGACGGCAAGTACTACCACGCGGCGTCGGACCTGCACGGCTGGAACACCTCGGTCAACTACGTCAACGAGTCCACCAGCAGCAACGTCCAGGGCTCCTACAGCAGCGAGTACGTCCTGGCCGGCACCGAGATGGACTACAGCCACGTGACGCAGACCGGGTTCTTCGTCACGGTCAACGGCACCAAGCAGAGCACGGTGATCTACGCCGGCGACCGCTGGGCCGACTTCGCCTGGAACGGTATCGGCTACAACCAGTGGGTGCCGATCACCAAGTCGGGCGCACGGCCGCAGTTCCACTCGGTGAGCCAGTGGCAGTTCAACGTCACGACCGGAGAGTGGCGGGTCGGGCCGGCGAACAACTACATCCTCAACCCGGACATCCAGGCCGACCGCATCATCGTCTCCAGCGTCCGGGGATGGCGGAACCTCGGCGGCTCCGTGACCAACGTCAACGGTGGTGTGAACGGATCTCGCTTCGCCCTCCAGATCAGCAACAGCGGCGGCGTCGAGCAGCGGAGAGAGTCGGTGCCCGCAGGCACCTACGCCCTGGGCCTGCACGCTCGGGGCAGCGCCGGACGGGTGGTGATCACCGGCGCCAACGGGAGCCAGCGCACACTCAGCATCCCGTCGTCGAGCGGCTGGGCCAAGCGCGAGCTCACCGGCATCGAGCTGCCCAGCGGGGCCGTCACCGTCACCGTGCGGGCGTCGGGTTCGGGCGGTGTCGTCGTCGACCAGCTCTCGCTCGTCAAGACCTCCGACGACGACCCGCCGCTGCCGGGCCAGCGCTACGAGGCAGAGACCGCACCGGCCGTGTGTGACGGCACGATCGACTCGAACCACAGCGGCTACTCCGGTAGCGGGTTCTGCAACGGGGACAACGCCGTCGGGTCCGTCGTCCAGTTCACGGTGACCCCGGAGGCCGCTGGTACGGCGACGCTCGGGGTCCGGTTCGCCAACGGTGCCACCAGTGCGCGGTCGGCGAACGTGGTCGTCAACGGGACGACGGTGGGGACGGTCTCGTTCGAGCCCACCGGTGCGTGGTCGACGTGGTCCACCAAATCCCTGAACGTGCCGCTGAACGCCGGTAGCAACACCATCCGGCTTGATCCGACCACGACAGCCGGACTGGCCAACATCGACTACCTCGACGTCGGCCCCGGCGCGTAGTCACCGTCACCGGTGCGGTCAGGAGGGTCTCGGGTGTTCGGCACCCCCCTGACCGCACCGGCTCGGCCACATCCCCCTGACCTGCTCCCCCGGTCGCTCTGCCCACTGAGGAGTGTTGATGAAACCACTAGCGAAGCTGGTCGTGACGGCCGCCCTGGCGGCTCTGGTGGGGACGCTCGCGCCCCCGCTCACGGCCCCCGCCTACGCGGCGGCCGGACAGACCTATTACGTGGCACCGAACGGCAGTGACAGCGCGGCGGGTACGCAGGCCGCTCCCTGGGCGTCGATCGCCCGTGCGCAGTCCGTGGCCCAGGCCGGTGACACCGTCTACTTCCGGGGCGGCACCTATGCCTACACCCGCGCCAACAGCAGCTGCTCGAGTCAGACCGCCAGGGTCGACGCCATCACCCTCAACAAGAGCGGAAGCTCGGGCAACCCGATCCGCTACTGGGCCTACCCGGGCGAGAGGCCGGTCTTCGATTTCTCCGGCATGCGGGACAACTGCCGGATCAAGGGCTTCAGCGTCACCGGCAACTACCTCCACCTCAAAGGGCTGGAAGTCACCGGCGTGCCGCAGAACAACAATCTCAATGCAGAGTCCTGGGGTATCTGGGTCTCGGGAAGCAACAACACGTTCGAGCAGCTCGACCTCCACCATCACATGGGGACCGGCCTGTTCATCAACGGTGGCGCCGGCAACCTCGTCCTCAACACGGACTCGCACGACAACTACGACCCGCGCAGCAGCGACGGGCCCGGCGAGAACGCCGACGGTTTCGGCTCGCACTACACGCCGGCCGGCCGGCCCGCGAACGTGTTCCGGGGTTGTCGCGCGTGGTGGAACGCCGATGACGGGTACGACCTCATCTCCACGTACTCGCCGGTACTCATCGACCGCTCGTGGGCCTGGCGCAACGGATACCAGCCGGGCACGACGACGCCCTCCGGCAACGGAGCCGGCTTCAAGGTCGGCGGCTTCGGTGGCGACTACGACACCCGCGCGGTGAAGCACACCGTCCGCTTCTCGGTCGCGTTCCTGAACAAGTCCGCGGGTTTCTACTCCAACCACCACCCGGTGGCCAACGACTACTTCAACAACACCGGCTACGGAAACCACCCCAACTTCAACATGCGCGGGATCGACTCGAGCGGCAACGCCGTCGGCCGCGGGAACCTGCGCAACAACGTGGCCTACACCGGAACGGCGACGTCGTACCTGAACGGCACCAACGCCTCACACAACTCCTGGAACCTCGGCGTCAGCCTGTCGGACTCCCAGTTCCAGAGTGTGTCGACGTCTGGCTGGGACGCGCCCCGTCAGGCCGACGGAAGTCTGCCGGTGCTGCCCCACCTCCGTCTCGCGGCGAACAGCGAGCTGATCGACAAGGGCACCGACGTCGGTCTGCCGTACAACGGAACCGCACCAGACCTCGGCGCCTTCGAGCAGGGCGGCGACGGACCACCGCCCGGGGAGCGCTACGAGGCGGAGACCGCGCCCGCGGTGTGTCAGGGCACGGTCGACTCGAACCACACCGGCTACTCCGGCAGCGGGTTCTGCAACGGCGACAACACCCTGAGTGCCTACGCGCAGTTCACGGTGACCCCGGCGACAGCGGGCACGGCGACGGTGGGGGTGCGGTTCGCCAACGGCAGCACCGGTGCGCGGTCGGCGAACGTGGTCGTCAACGGGGCGACGGTGGGGACGGTCTCGTTCGAGCCCACGGGCGGATGGTCGACGTGGTCCACCAGGACGGTGACCGTGCCGCTGAACGCCGGCAGCAACACCATCCGGTTGAATCCGACCACGGCAGCCGGACTGACCAACATCGACTACCTCGACGTCGGAGCTGCCGCTGTCTGACGTCTGCCGCCAGCACCCCTCTCGCAGTCCGCTGAACCCCAACATGTTCCCTACATCCAAGGAGTCAACGATGACGATGCAACGAAGGACTTTCCTCCGCGTGAGCGCGGCCGGAGCGGCGGGCGTGGGCCTGTCCCTGCTCGGCGCGGGCTCTGCGCTGGGCGCCGGACCGGCGCTCGGCGTCAAACCGGCGGCCGGCGCCGGGCTGTTGGACACGGCACCGACCACACCGTTCAGGGTCGGTGTACGCCGGTACAACTGGACCCGCGGCAGCCGCGCGGTCACCACCTACGTCTACTACCCCGCCGCAGGTACCCCTGGTGGCAACCCCGTCACGGACGCCCCGGTCGCCGACGGTGTCTTCCCGGTCTACAACTTCACCCACGGCTTCCAGAGCAGCCCCCAGAACTCCCTGTTCATCATCCGGGCCCTGGCCGCGGCGGGCTTCGTCGTCCCTGCCCCGCACTTCAACCACAACTTCGAGGACGTCAACAACGGCAACGCCTCCCGCGACGTCTCCCAGGCCATCACCAACACCCTGGCGCTCAACACGAGCGGACCGCTGGCCGGGCACATCAACACCGGCATCGGCGTCGGGGTCTCGGGCCACTCCCTGGGCGGCATGATCACCCACGGCCTGCTGACCGCCTGGCCCGACAGCCGGATCATCTCCGCCAACCCGCAGTCCTGCGAGGACATGGGCAACCCCGCCGCCTCGGTCTCCGCCAAGGTCCTGTTCGTCCACGGCGACCGCGACGACCTCACGCAGTACTCCTCGGCCCGGCAGGCCTACACGGAGATGAGCTGGCCCAAGGCGTTCCTCACCTTCGTCGGCGGCAGCCACACCAGCTTCTGGAGCGACAACCGCTTCCCGACCACCGTCGTCGACTGGGCCCGCTGGACCATGTACGGCGACACCGCCGCCCGGGATCGTCTCCCCGCCGACGCGGCCGGCGCCAACACCAGGTGGGAGGCCCAGCTGGGCGGCGACACGCCCGGCGGCCCCGGTCTCTACACCCTGGTGGCCCAGCACAGCGGCAAGCACGCCGACATCGCCGGGATCTCCACGGCTGCCGGGGCCCTGCTGCAACAGTGGTCGTCCACCAGCGGGAACAACCAGCAGTTCGAGTTCATCGACGCCGGCGACGGCCACGTCAAGATCAAAGCGCGGCACTCGGGCCTGGTCCTCCAGGTCGCGAGCAACACCAGCGGGGCCGACATCACCCAGCAGGCCGACACCGGCGCCACCAGCCAGCACTGGCGCCTCACGGAGCACGGCGGGGGCGTCGTCAGCATCATCAACCGGCAGTCCGGCCTGGCCATGGACGTCTGGGAGCACTCGACCGCCAACGGCGCCCGCATCTCCCAGTACACCTACAGCGGCGGCCCCAACCAACGCTTCACCCGCCGCAGCGTCTGACGCCCGTCCGACGTGCGCCTGCCGTGTGGTGGGGCGGGCCGATGACCCGGTCCTGCCCCACCACTCGTCGGGCACCTCCCAGGGCAGTACCAGTGCCCCGGCAAGCTGCGCGCCCCCGTCGTCCGGGCGCCCTGTCGTCCAGGCGATTCGATCACTCTTCCGGAGGTCAATCATGCGTTCACCCAGGCAGCGTGCCGTGCTGTTCTCTGCAGGACTTGCCGCAGCACTGGTCGGCGGCGGTCTCATGGCCATCCCGTCCGTGGCGTCCGCCGCCGTGGCGGAGACGCGCTACGAGGCCGAAGCGGCGCCGGCCACCTGCGACGGGCTCATCGAGTCCAACCACACCGGCTATACCGGCACCGGGTTCTGCAACGCCGCCAACGAGGTCGGCGCGGCGGCGCAGTTCACGGTGAGTGCGGCGGCCGCCGGCACGGCGACGATCGCCGTCCGCTATGCCAACGGCGCGACTGCCAACCGTCCCACGGACGTTGTGGTCAACGGCGTCACCGCGCTGTCGATGCCGTTCGAGCCCACCGGCGGCTGGACCGGCTGGACCACGAAGACGGCAGCCGTGCAGCTGAACCAGGGCACCAACACGATCCGGCTCAGCCCCACCAGCGCCACCGGCCTGCCCAATGTCGACCGCCTCGACGTCGAGGCCGGCTCGTCGACCCAGCCACCCGGCTGGCCGACGCAGTGCGCCCGCAGCACGCCCATCGTCTGTCACTTCGACGTCGCTCCCGGCAACTACACCGTCACCGCATGGATGGGCGACCG
Organism: Promicromonospora panici; assembly: GCF_900608595.1. Taxonomy (GTDB): domain Bacteria; phylum Actinomycetota; class Actinomycetes; order Actinomycetales; family Cellulomonadaceae; genus Promicromonospora; species Promicromonospora panici. The sequence continues at coordinate 213,653 of NZ_UWYY01000005.1, forward strand.
TGACACGGCCGGCAACACCTCGATGTCGGTGGAGGCCCGCCGACGCGTCCTGCCCGCGGTCAGCACCGCGGCCGGCACGATCACCCAGCACACCTTCACCATCAACGTCCGGCAGCCAGAAGGCCAGCCGACCGGCCAGGGCGGGACGGGTAACCCCGGGCTGGACATCACCTTCGCCGGTTCGGCGCCGAAGCTGTCCGGCCTGACCGTGCAGGCCGCCACGAACCCCCTGGTGGTGTACTTGGCGGGTGACTCCACGACATGTGACCAGGCGGTCGCACCGTGGACCGGTTGGGGACAGCTCCTGCCCGCGCAGGTAGCGGGGGGCGCAGTCGTCGCCAACTACGGGGACTCCGGCGAGAGCTCGGGGAGCTTCCTGGGCAACTCGGCACTGTTCCCGACCATGAAGCCGCTGATCAAGCGGAACGACCTGGTCCTCATCCAGTTCGGACACAACGACAAGTCCACGTCGGCCTCGGCGTTCCGCGGCAACCTCACGTCCATGATCAACCAGGTGCGGGAACGGGGTGGCGTACCCGTGCTGGTCACACCACCGGTGCGGCGGCACTTCGACGGCAACCGGCTCACGCCCACCGCGCAGCACGTCAACGGCGTGGGCGTCGACCTGCCGGCGGAGATGCGCCGGCTCGGCACCACGCTCGACGTGCCGGTCATCGATCTGACCGCCAAGAGCAAGGCGCTGGTGGAGTCGCTGGGTCCGAGCGAGTCCGCCAGGCTCTACCTGCGGCTGGCCGAGGACGGCTACAAGGACGACACCCACTTCTCCGAGTACGGCGCCGGGAAGATGGCTGACCTGGTCGTCGAGGGAGTCCGCGAACACAACCTGTCTCTGGTCAGCTACCTACGCTGAGGTGGACGCGGTCTGACCCGTCCACGGAGGCCGACGGCGGTAGCCCTCCCCCGGCGAGGGCTACCGCCGTGCGCCAGCCTGGAGCCGGCCCGGCTCCGCTCCCAGCCGCACCGCCAGCCCGCTCGCCCGTCGCGCCCGCCGCAGAACGGCCGCCCGCACCGCCTCCGGCGTCCCGACAACCCGCACGCGCCGTCGCGCCCGCGTCACCGCCGTGTAGAACAGCTCGCGCGTGAGTAGCGGCGAGGCCTCGTCCGGCAGCAGCACCGTCACGGCCTCGGCCTGGCTGCCCTGGCTCTTGTGCACCGTCATGGCGTGCAGCGTCTCGACATCGCCCAGGCGGGAGACCGCGAACGACGCGCCCCCGCTGATGTGGGCACGCAGTGCCTCGCCCTCGGCGACCACCACGCCGGTGTCGCCGTTGAACAGGCCCAGGCTGTAGTCGTTCGCGGTGACCAGCACCGGCCGCCCCGCGTACCACTCCGTGCCGACCGCGGCGCCGAGGTAGGCCCCGGAGGCCTCGCCGAGCCGGCGCTCGACCTGCCGGTTCCAGTGCGCCGCGCCCCACGGGCCCTCCCGGTGGGCGCACAGCAGCCGGTGCCGCTCGGCCATGTCGAGCGCCCCGGCCGCGTCGCCCGCGAGCGCCAGGCCGCGGACGTCGAGCGCATGCCGCGCCAGCTCGTCCTGGAGGCGGGCGAGCCCGGCGGCGTCGTCAGGGCGCACGAGCTGCACGACGCCGTCGTCCGCGGTCAGCGCGGCGAGCACCGCCTCCGGGTCGCCGTCCTGGATCGCGGCGGCCAGCCGCGTGATCGCCGCGCTCTCCGACCGGTGGTCGGTGACCAGGGCCGCCACGACGCCGTCGTCGTGCTCCCCGAGCCCGGCGACCAGGTCGGCGAGCACGGCACCGGCCTCGACGGACGCGAGCTGGTCGGGGTCGCCCACCAGAACGAGCCGCGCGTCGGGACGCACCGCCTCCAGCAGCCGGGCCATGAGGGTGAGCGAGACCATGGACGTCTCGTCGACCACGACGACGTCGTGCGGCAGGCGGTTGGAGCGGTCGTGCCGGAACCGGGTGCTCGACCCGGGCCGCCAGCCCAGCAGCCGGTGCAGCGTGCCCGCCTGGAGCCCGGCGAGCCGACGCCGGTCGTCGGCGGTGAACTCCGGTCGGCCGGTCACCGGGTGAGCGCGGAGGGAATCGGCCACCGCCTCCTGCATCCGCGCGGCCGCCTTCCCGGTGGGCGCGGCGAGCGCGATGCGCAGGCGGCGTCCGCCGGTGTGCTCGGCCTGCTCCGCCAGCAGGGCGAGCAGGCCGGCGACCGTCGTCGTCTTGCCGCGGCCGGGGCCGCCGGTGAGCACGGTGGTCAGGCGACGCGCGGTGGACAGTGCCGCCGTGCGCTGCTCGGCGTACGCGTCGCCGGGGAACAGACGCGCCGCGCTGTCCTCGAGCAGGGCGTCGTCGACCGCCGGGGCGGGCGCCGCGAGCCGGGCGACGAGGTCGTCTCGCACCTGCCGCTCCTCGCGCCAGTACCGGTCGAGGTAGAGCAGGCCGAGGTCGGCTCGCACCACCGAACGCTCGGCGAGCGGGCTGGCCGCTACCCGGTCGAGCCAGCTGTCGGCGGGCGGCCAGGGCAGCGCTGCCTCGTCCGGCCCGCTCCCGCGGGAGGCCCCGCCCTCGGCCGAGCCGTCGCCGAACCCACCGAGGTCCACGCACACCGAACCCTGCCGCACCGCGCGCACCGCGAGCGCGATCGCGAGCCGCACGGTCTCGTCGTCCTCGCCGACGATCTCTGCCATGCGGCGGGCGACGTGCACGTCGGCCCCGGTGAGCACACCGGCTTCGTTGAAGGTGCGCAGCAGCCCGGTCGCGCCACGCGCCAGTCGGGCGTCGAAGGGGTCGTCGCTGGTCCAGCGCTCGATCGCCGGGTTCATGCGGCCTCCTCCGCTGCGGCGCCGGCGAGCAGGTCCGACAGCGCCACCAGGAGCGCCGCCGGCGGCTGCCACGAGAACACGCCCGCGGGACTGCCGTCCGAGCCGGGGCCGCCGCCCGCCTCGGGTGTGTCCGGCCCCGCCATGCCGCGCACGAACAGGTAGAGCACCCCGCCCAGGTGAGTCTCGGGATCGTAGCCGGGCAGCCGCCAGCGCAGGTAGCGGTGCAGCACCACGCCGTAGAGCAGGGCCTGCAGGGGGTAGTGCGAGTGCAGCATGGCCTCGGCCATCCGGTCCCGGGAGTAGTCGGCGACGGCGGGGCCGAGGAAGTTCGTCTTGTAGTCGACGACGACGAACTTCCCCGCCGGCAGCCTGAGGACGACGTCGACCGAGCCCGTGAGGTAGCCGCGCAGCGCCTGGTCCCCCAGGGCGGGCTGCTCGAGCCGGTCGGCGTAGGCGGCGAGCGGGTCGTCGGCGGGCAGGTGGGCACGCAGCATCGGCGCGAGGTCCCCCAGCTTCGCCTCGGCCCGACCAGTACCGCGGCGAGGCCCGCCGAGGTCGCCCCCGGTCAGCGGCAGCTCGAACGTCAGCTCGCGGAGCCGGTCCCGCAGGCCGATCTCGCCCAGTGTCAGCCCCCCGGCCAGCGGGCCGAGCGGCGTGTGATGCAGCGGCAGGAGCCCTTCGGCGAGCGCCGCGGGGTCGGCCTGGACGGGCCACCAGCGCAGCTGTTCGGTGACGTGACCCAGGAGCTCGGCGCGCAGGTCGGGCGCGAACGGGTCGGCGTCCTCCAGCACCGCGTGCACGAGCGACCCGAAGGCGGCGCCCATGGGCAGGTCGGCCATCGGTGACGTCTCGGCGGCGTCGGGTACGGCCGGCTCGTCGACGCCGGAGATGCCGGTCTCGGGTGCGTCCGGCTCGTCGTCCTTGCCGGCAGCCTCGGGTTCGCTGCTCACACCCGCGCCCGCTCCCCCGCCCGCTCCCGAACCGTCGTCGCCGGCCGCGATGAGGCCGCTGTAGGAGGTGCGCCGCCACCCGGTGTCGACGGCGCGGTCGAAGGTGCGCGCCTCGAACGGAGCGTGCCGGTCCGCCGGGGCGGGCGCGGACGCCTCGGCGGGCACCGCGAGCTCGGCCGCGGGACCGCCGAGCTCCTGGAGCAGCCCCAGCACGCGCGTGGCGTAGGTGTCGTCCTTGACCGGCTGCGTGCCGGGCACCTCCCGCGTTCCGGGGGTCCGGCCGAACAGGAGGCGGTGCAGCCCGCTGGTCGGGGTGCTCGACGTCGGCGCCCACCACGCCACGACCTGCGACTGCGCGCGGGTCAGGGCCACGTAGAGCTTGCGGAGCTCCTCGCCGTCCTCCTCCGCACGGTGCGCGGCGCAATGGGCGTCCCAGCGCGCGCCCGAGCCCGAGACGTCGATCGTGCGGGCGCCGCGCTCGTCGTGGTAGAGCGCGATCTCGACCGGGCGCGCGTAGTTGTCGTAGCCGAACGGCAGGTACACCACCGGATACTGCAGCCCCTTGCTGCCGTGCACGGTGACGATCTGCACGGCCGCGGCGTCGGAGTCCAGACGGCGCGGCCGCTCGGCCGTGCCCGTCCGGCGCCGCTCGTCGCGGAACCAGGCCAGCAGGGCGGTCAGGCCGAGCGACTCGGTGACGCTCACCTCGTGCAAGAGCTGCCCCAGGTGGCGGACGTCGGTCAGCAGCCGCTCGCCCTCGGCCTGCGCCAGCACCCGGCTGCTCAGCCCGCGCTCCTCGGCCGCCTCCAGGAGAGCGGCCACGCCCCGGTGGCGGAGCAGGAGCGCCCAGCCGCGCAGGGTGTCGGCGTCGCGGGCGGTCAGGTCCTCGCCGCCCGCGTCGAGCTCGGCGGCAGTGCGGCCGAGGAAGGGCGTGAGGGCCGCGGCGCGCACGAGCCCCGAGCGGTGCGGGGACTCCAGGGCCTCCAGCAGTGTCAGCCACTCGTCGGCGGCGGGCGTCTCGAACACGTCGCCGCCGGGCATCACGGCCGTGACGCCGCGCTCGGCGAGCGCGTCCTGCACGAGCCGGCCGTGCGCCCGCGCCGAGACGAGGACGGCGACGTCGCCGGGCACCAGCGGGCGTCCGTCCCACGTCGCGCCTGAGGCGAGCAGGCCCGCGACGTCAGCGGCGAGGTCCGTCGCGACGTGCTCGCGTGCCGGGGCGGCCTTGATGAGGCCCTTGTACTGGGGCAGACCCTCGCGCAGCACCTGCCGCAGCCGGAGCGGCGCCGGGTGCGGCGCCCCGGACAGCCGGCTGGCCCCGCCCTCGGCCGTCACCGGGTGCACCACGATCTCCTCGTGGCCGAGGGCCGCGTTACCCAGCAGCACGCCAAGGGTGTCGACCAGCGGCGCGTCCGAGCGCCAGTTGCTGCCGAGCGTCGCGCGGGTGGTGGCGTGCCGCGCGGCGTCGAGGTAGGCGACGACGTCGCCGCCGCGGAAGGCGTAGATGGCCTGCTTCGGGTCGCCGACCAGCACCATGGCCTCGGCCTGCGACTCCGACGGGCCGGAGCCGAAGGCCCGCTCCAGCACCTGCCACTGCACGGGGTCGGTGTCCTGGAACTCGTCGACGAGCACGACTTTCCAGCGTTCGCGCATCCGCGCGCCGACGGCGCTGCCACCGTCAGCCGATGCCGGGTCGAGGGCGTCGGCGAGCCGGCCGAGCAGGTCGTCGTAGGACAGGATGCCGAGGCGCCGCTTGCGCCGCTCCATCTCGGCACGCACCTCGCGGGCGAAGGAGACGCGTGCCGAGCCGACGGCGTCGGCCGGGTCGGCGTCGGCGAGCGCTGCGCGCGGGTCCTCGATCGCGGCGACCGCGACCTTGAGGGCGCCGGCCCGGTCGAAGGGCGGCGGCTCGGGGGCGTTGCCGTACCGCTGCAGGTAGAGGTCGTCGACCACCTCGACGGTGAGCTCGGTCAGGGACTCGACCAGCTCGGCCCCGGGCTCGGTGTCGCCAGCGACGCCGAGCGAGCGCAGCACGAGCTGGCAGAACTGGTGGATCGTGGCGATGGTGGCGTGGTCGAACGCGGCCAGGGCGTCGGCCAGCCGCCGGTGGCGGGCGGCCCGCTCGGCGTCGTCGACGTCGAGCAGCGCCGCCAGGACGGTGTCCACCGGGCCGGTGTCGCGGCCCGCGAGGTCGGCGGCGAAGGTGCGCTCGGCTCGTAGAAGGGCGCCGCGCACCCGGTCGCGCAGCTCCTGGGTCGCGGCGCGGCCGAAGGTCACCACCAGCATCTGGTCGAGCGGCACGACGCCCTCGGCGACGTACCGGGTCACGAGCGCGCCGATCGCGAAGGTCTTGCCGGTGCCCGCGCTCGCCTCCAGCAGCGCGGCGCCCCGCGGCAGCGGCCCCGCCAGGTCGAAGACGTCCATCAGTCGCTGAACCTCTCGTTCTCCAGCAGCGGGCTCCAGACGCGCATCGCCAGCGCGCCGAACCGGGTCGTCTCCCCCGGATGCTCCTCACCGGGCCGCGGCTCCTCGTCCGTCGCGGGCAGCGGGGCGCCCGGACCGTGGATGCGCACGTGCTCGGGGTCCGCGCACTCGCCGTCGAAGCGTCCGCCGAACCCCCTCTGCCCGGTCCACGCCTGCCCGGCCCGGAACCGCGCGTCGGCGGGATCCGCGCGGCTCCCGCGCGCCTCGGCGTAGACCGCCGAGGCCTTGACCGGCAGCGGCAGCGGTTCGGCGAGCCCGCGGTCGCGCAGCGCGACGAGGTCGCGCAGCAGGTCGACAGCCGTATGGTCCAGCGGTCCCAGCCTTGACCCCTGCCAGGTCGTGCGCGACCGCGGGTTGGTCGGCCGGCCGAGCGTGTAGCCGACCCAGGGGCGGTCGTCGTCGGACGCCGCGAGCGCCAGCAGCCGGATCCACGTCTGCAGGCGCTGCCGACCGCCGAGCCGTGCGTACGACACCGCGACGAGGCGGTCGCCGTGCACGCCGGGCACCGAGCCGCGCAGGCTGCGCCCGTCACGCAGGTCGACGTCGATGTCCACGACTCGCGCGGGGCTCGCGCGCAGGTTTCCCGCGGCGTCGGCGAGCGGGCCCACCTCCTCGGCGATGCCGACCAGGGGGCGCCAGCCCAGGCGTCCGGGCGGCAGCTGCCCGCGGCGCCACTCCTTCTGCACGGCGTCGGCGACCGCGGCGCCGGACAGCACGTCCCGCAGGACCCGCTCCCCCACGGCCCAGCGGCCGAGCCCGTCGAGCTCGACGGGCAGCCCGTCGTCGAGCGGCTCCTCCTCCCAGGACCGGCCGACGTCGAGGCGCTGGACGAGGAACCCGCGCGCGGGCGAGCGGTAGAACGCGAGCAGGTCGTCGAGGGCGACGACGCCGTCGTCGCCGGCCGCGACCGGCGCCGGTGCGAGCGGCGCAGCGAGGAACGGACCCGCTGGGGTGCGCGGGCCGGTCGCGGCACGGGCTCCGGCCAGGGCGGCGCGGTCGAACGTGAAGGCGCTGCCGGGCACGAGCGCGCCGGGCTCGACGTTGCGCCGGTCGAAGGGCTGCAGCGGGTGCCGGACGGTCACCGCCCGGGACACCGGGCGCCCGTCGGGGGTCCGCGCCGTCTCGTCGAGGGCATCGAGCAGCTCACCCAGCGGCACCGCGGGCGGACGTTCCTGGCCCGAGTACTCGTCGGCGCCGCTGTAGGTGACCACGAAGGTCTCGGTGGCGGCGAGGATCGCGTCGAGGAAAAGCTGCCGGTCCTCGCTGCGCGGGTCGCGCTCGCCCGTCCTCGGCTCGCGGGCCAGCACGTCGTCGCCGTCGGTGATGCCGACGCGCGGGAACACGCCGTCGTCGAGCCCCAGCAGGGCGATGACGCGGTGCGGTACCGACCGCATCGGCACGAGCGTGGCCACGGTCAGCGTGCCGGTGCGGAAGTTCGACCGGGTCGGCCGGCCCGCGACGCGGTCGGCGAGCAGCGCGCGCACGTCCGGCAGCCGCAGGGACACCGCCGAGTCGGGCGAGTCGGCGCGCACGCGGGCGAGCTCGCGCCGCACCTGCGCGAGCTGCCACGCGTCGGTGGTCGAGACCGTGGTGAGCGCCGCGACGCCGTCCTCGAGGGCGGTCAGCCAGTGCTCGAGCGGGTGCCCGCCGACGAGCGCGTCGGTGACGTCCCGGAGCCGCTCCACGAGCTCGGTCAGCCGGCCGACGAGCTCGACCTGCCCGCTGCCGACGTCGTCCAGCGGCAGGGTGCGCTCGAGCCAGGCCCCAGTGTCGTCCGACATCGCGACTCCCGCCAGCAGCCGGTCCACGCCCTCCTGCCAGGTGCCGGACCCGTAGTCGGCCAGGCCGAAGTCGGCGCGGTGCTCGGCGTCGAACCCCCATCGCACGCCGGTCTCGCGCGCCCACTGGGCGAGCTGTTCCAGGTCGTCGTCGCGGAACCCGAAGCGGCGGCGCACGGGCTCGGCGTGCGCCAGGTCCACGACGTCGCCGACGCCCGCCCGGCCGCCGGCGAGGTCCAGGAGGCGCACCACGACGGAGAGCAGCGGGTTGGTCCGGTCCAGCGCGCGGTCGGCGAGCCGCACCCGCAGGCCGTGCGCGGGGTGGCCGTGCGGCCCGACGACGTCGGCCAGGCCGAACGCGGCGGTGACCAGGGGCGCGTAGGTCTCGATGTCGGGGCACATGACGAGCACGTCGCGCGGCTCGAGCGTCGGGTCGTCGGCGAGCAGGCCGAGCAGCACGTCGCGCAGCACCTCGATTTGCCGGGCGGGGCCGTGGCAGGCGTGCACCTGGACCGAGCGGTTGGCGGGGTCGAGCAGGCGCGTGCCCGCCTCGCCGACGGCGTCGGCGCGCAGGTCGTGCTGCAGCATCCCCAGCAGGGTCGACGGCGGTTCGACGGCGGCGGCGTCCACGGCCGGCCCGCCCGCGACGGGCTCGTCCCGCAGCTCGATCGCGGACAGCGTGCGCTGCAGCTCGCGCGTATCGCGGCCGAGCGTGGCCAGGAGCCGGTGCCCGACACGCTCGTGGGAACGGTCCCCGGCCCGGTCGACGGGCCCGCCGAGGTCCTTGAGCGCCGACCACAGCGCCGCCGAGGGATGCGGCAGCCACAGGTGCACGTCGCGGTGGGCCCCGAGCGCGCCGACCAGCTCGACCTCGCTCGCGGCGAGGCGCGTGTGGCCAAACAGGGACAGCCGCCCCGGCAGGTCGAAGGCGTCCGGCTCGGCGCCCAGCCGCTCGACGACGGCGGCGTGCCGCACGTGCGGCAGTTCGGCGTCGACCCGCTCGGCCAGGGCGCGCCACAGGGGCGGCTGCCACGCGAGGTCGGCGGGGACCGCCCGCCCGCACCCGTCGGTGTCGCGGCCGGCGGCCCAGTCCGCGACCAGCGCCGGGCGCTGCGTGGCGTAGCCCGCCATCAGCCGCGCCAGCCGGCGGGCGACGGAGAGCCGGCGGCCGCGCCGCAGGTCCCCCTCCTCCCCCGGAATGCCGTGTCCGAGGTGCTGGGCGAGCAGCGCCGCCCAGGGCTCGTCGAGGCTCGCGTCGATCGCGGCGAGCAGAGGCCAGGTCAGTGCGTCCGGCGCCCACGGGTCATCGTCGCGCGTGCCCGTGACCTCGGCGAACAGCGAATGCGGCGAGCGCAGGTCCACGCCCGCGCACACCCCGTCGTCCCGCCCGCCAGCGGCACCGAGATGGTGGCTGAGGCGCTGCGCGAGCCAGCGCTCGACACCGCGGGCGGGCACCACGACGACCTCGGTTGCGAACGGGTCCTCCAGCGGCGCCGCCAGCAGGTCCCCCAGCGCCCGCGCGAGAACGTCCGTGCGCGGAGCGCGATGGAGGACGACTGCCATGGCGCCAACGTATCGCGCATGATCACCTGACGTGCGCAGGCCACGGAGAACGCCGCCGGGGGCGCGCCCCGCAGTGCGCTAGCCTGCGTCCCTTGTCCAGCTCAGGAGGATTTGTGACTTCGACCGGCGTGCGCGACGACCTCGGGTTGCGGCCCCACGTCGAGGCCCCGGCGCACCTCGTCACAGCGCGCACGGCGCCGCCGTCGTACGCCGTGGCCGTCCTGGGCGAGTGGGGAGGCGGCAAGTCCGCGTTCCTGCGGCACCTGCAGACGCTGACCTACTTCCTTGCGCTCTCTTAGCCCGAGGTGTCCAGCTCGACGCTGGTGGGTACCGCCCGGCGGAACGCGTCGGATACGGGCGAGTGCTCATCGGCCCAGAGGACGAGGTCGCGGAGCGTGGCAGGATCCACGCCGTCGGCCGAGATCCGGACCTGGATGCGGGAGCTGAACGGGCCTGCCGGGATACCGTCGTCCATACCCAGCAACCCCCGATCGTCGGACTCACCGTCTACGACCACCTCCAGGCGCTGGAGCGTGATGCCCAGCTCGGCCGCCCTCATGGCGATGACCGTCGCGTCGCAGGCGGCCTGCGCGGCGCGAGCGACCCAGCCGGGCGAGGGTCCTGTCGCGTTCCCGCCGACACCGCTCGGCATGTCGGTGGAGAGCGCGAAGCCGTGCGGTCCCTCGACCCGGCACCGGAGCCCGTCCTCGACGACGGCGGATGCGGGCGAGTCGGTATAACGGGCTTCGTCGGGGTGCTCGGCCAGGTATGTGCGGGCAGTCGCGATGGACCGTGCGATGTCGTTGGTGGGACTCATGTCCGCCTCCTTCCGGGACTGGCGCCCCGTACTTCGCAGCCTGGACCATTCACCGGCCGGGTGCACCTCCTGGTCGTCCGCGGCGTCGGGTGGGAAGACCAGCTGCCGATCTCCGGTTGTATCAAGTGCTGGGCTATCGGGACTCTTCGACCCCCACTCGTTGACCGTCCGGTGCCAGGGCGAAGGGAGAGGCGCCGTGAAGGGTGATCGTGTCGAGGTCGTCATCGACGCCGGCGGTGCGACCCGAACTTATGAGGTCGAGGCCACCCGAGGCGGCCGACGGGTCGAAGTGACGCAGGGCCGCGGGATCATCGAGGTCACCGAGGTCACCCGTGGCGGCACGCCGGTTCGAACGGCCCGCTTCATGTCCGCGCGGATCCTCGCCCTGGTCGAGCACCTCGCGCCCCGGCCCGCGCAACCGGACGACGCCCACGCGACACCTCCCGCGCCCAGCTGACCCGCCCACGAAAGCCGCCTTCAGCGTCGGACTCGGCGGTCCACGGCGATCCAGTTCGTCTCCCACGTCGTTCCGCCGTCGGCCGAGAACGCCTGCTCGAACCTTGCCTTGTCCTGGCTCGGGCGAGTGATGAGGAACCGCACCTTGATCGGACGGCCGCCGAGCTGGTCGTCGCCGTAGAACTCGCCGACGCCGTCGCGGAACCCGCCGTACACCGCCGGGGTCAGCAGACCGTCGCGCATGTTGACGAAGGTCAGGCTCCACCGCTGCGCCTGCGGCTCGTACAGTCTCAGGTTGAGCGCCTCGATACTGCCGTTCGGCCCTGACACCTCGAACTCGACGACGTTGGCCCGCCGGTCCATCAGCGGGCGCACGGTGCTGGTGCCGGCGAACTCGAGCCATTCGTCCGGGGTTTCCGAGTGCGGGTCGGCGAGGACCTGCACGCTGGAGCGTTAGGTACCGATCTCCCAGTTGAAGTCCCGTTGGCCATCGGCGATGGTCGACGACGCGGGAGGCGGCGAAGCTTGGCCTGATGCCGCCGTCGCGAGCAGAACGAGGGCGGCGAGGCCCACGGTCAGGATCCGTCTGTATGGATCGTCATGGTCCGACTATTGAGCGGAGCACATCCATGAACAAGAAGGCACTGCGGGTAACCCCTCTCGTCCCAATCCGCTGCCGGGCTGCCCGATGGCGGCGGCGTTCACCGCGATCGGCGGGAAATGGAAGCTGACCCTGCTCTACTGGCTCGCCCACGGGGAGTCCCACTTCGCCGGCCTCCGCCGCCGAGGTGCGCCCATCACTCCCAAGGTGCACGGCTCGCCTACTCCGACGCCTCGTCCTTCTGCCGGACCTCGATCTTGGTCGCGAAGAGCGACCCGGCGTGGGCCTTCTGATCCGGCAGACCGCGGGTCTTGATCAGGCTCGCGACGGTCACCACACCCAGGACGCCGAGGACGACGCCGAGGCTCAGCGGGGTCGAGATCTCCGGGACCGACTCGTTGATATCGACGTGGGCCCAGTGCAGGATCAGCTTGACGCCGATGAACCCCAGGATGATCGCCAGGCCCGCCGAGAGGTACACGAGCCGGTCGAGCAGCCCCTTGACGAGGAAGAACAGCGCCCGCAGGCCCAGCAGCGCGAAGGCGTTCGCGGTGAAGACGACGTACGCCTCCTGCGTCACACCGAACACCGCCGGGATGGAGTCGAGCGCGAACAGCAGGTCGACGCTGCCGATGGCGATCAGCACGATGAACAGCGGTGTGACGACCCCGCGACCGTCCTCCTTCGCGAAGAGCTTGCCCGCGATGTAGCCCTCGCTGACGGGCAGGAACCGTCGCGCGCCGCGCACCAGCACGTTGCTCTCGATGTCGGGGTCCTCGTTCCGGTGCCGGAACAGCTGCACCGCCGTGTACAGCAGCAGCAGCCCGAACAGCAGGAACGTGAACGAGAACAGGCTGATGAGGGACGCGCCCAACGCGATGAAGACGGCACGCATGGCCAGTGCGAGCACGATGCCGAAGACCAGGATCTTGTGCTGATGCCTGTCCGGGACCGCGAAGGTATTCATGATGATCACGAACACGAACAGGTTGTCGACCGACAGGCTCTTCTCGATGAGGTAGCCCGCGAAGTACTCGGTCCCCGCGGTGCTCCCGTACTGCAGACCGAACCAGACGCCGAACCCGATCGCCACCGCGATGTAGAACACCGACCAGGCGGTGGCCTCCTTGAACCCCACGTGGTGCGGCCGCGCCGCAGCGAGGATCAGGTCCACTGCCAGCAGCAGAACGATGAGGCCGATGGTTCCGGCCCAGGCAAGTGGGCTGATATCGAGCACGCTGCACCCTTCGGACTACCTGAAGTGACGCTGCCAGGCTGCCACAGCCCGGCACGAGGTGGCACAACGAGGCGGGTTGCGGGCGGGATCAAACCTGCAATGGTGGAAATTGGTGCCGCCCGTGAGGGGGAGCGATGCTTACCGACGGCGACAATGACACCCAGATCGTGCGCGTGGGCGCCCACGACGTGCGCCTGACGCATCTGTCCAAGGTCCTTTATCCCGAGACCGGCACCACCAAACGCGACGTCATCGAGTACTACGCCGCGGTCGCTGACACGATCCTGCCGCACGTGCGGGATCGGCCCGCGACCCGCAAGCGCTGGCCGGACGGCGTGAGCGCCGACTCGTTCTTCCAGAGGGATCTCGGTCGGGGCACGCCCGAATGGGTCGTGCGTCGCAACCTCGAACACCAGACCGGCACGTCGACGTACCCGCTCGTGCAGGACGCGGCGACGCTCGTCTGGCTGGCGCAGACGGCCGCGCTGGAGATCCACGTGCCGCAGTGGCGATTCGGCCGGCCGGTGACCAAGGACGGAGCGCCACGCAAGCCCGACCGCCTCGTGCTGGATCTTGACCCCGGTGAGGGGGCCGGCCTCGGGGAGTGCGTGGAGGTAGCGCGGCTTGCCCGCAGGATCCTGCGGGAGATGGGGCTGGATCCGGTACCCGTGACGAGCGGGAGCAAGGGAATCCACCTCTACGCCCCGCTGGACGGACACGCGACCGATGAGCAGATCACCGCGGTCGCGCGCGAGCTGGCACGCACTCTCGAGGCCGACCACGGCGACCTCGTGGTGAGCGACATGAAGAAGTCGCTGCGCGCGGGGAAGGTTCTGGTCGACTGGTCGCAGGACAACGGCAGCAGGACGACCGTCGCGCCCTACTCGCTGCGCGGCAGGGCAAGGCCCTGGGTCGCGGTTCCGAGGACCTGGCGTGAGCTGGGTTCTCCGCACCTGCGGCATCTCGAGTTCGGCGAGGTCCTCCGTCGCATCGGCCGGCGTGGCGACCCGCTCACCGAACCCGCGCCGGGTCGCGCCGGCGTTGTCGGGAGAGATGAGCGAGCGGGCAGTTCGGCGTCGGTACCGTGACGATCTGGGATGAGGGTGTCAACGAACTTGCGAACCACGTACGAGGCGATGCTCGCGACGCTGGGTGACCGTGACGACGTCATCGGCCAGGGCGATCCGGACGAATGGGCGTTCGAGATGAAGTGGGACGGCATCCGGACCATGGCCCGCGTCGAGGAACAGGACGGGCGCACAGCCGTTGGTCTGACGAGCCGCAACCACAAGGACCAGGGCCCTGGCTACCCGGAGATCGTCGACGGACTCGGGCGCGCCGTGAGCGGCAAGGCGGTGCTCGACGGCGAGATCGTGGCGCTCGACACGCGAGGCAGGCCGAGCTTCGCCCGGCTGCAGCAGCGCATGAACCTCGCCGATCCGCGAGAGATCGGCCGGGCTGTCAAGCGTGTGCCGGCGCAGCTGTTCCTCTTCGACGTCCTGGAGCAGGACGGCGAGCCGCTCGTGGATCTGCCCTACACGGAACGGCGCGAGCGTCTGCAGGCGCTCGTGACGGAGAACGACGCCGTCAAGGTCCCGCCTGCGTTCGAAGGGGACTTCGACGGCGCATGGGAGAGCAGCAAGGATCTCGGGCTCGAGGGCGTGATAGCGAAGCGCCGCAGCTCGCGGTACGCCGTCGGGCGCCGGACCCGGACGTGGATCAAGGTCAAGCACGTCCGCACACAGGAGGCCGTGATCGGAGGCTGGCGACCGGGTAGAGGGCGCCGCGCCGGGACCGTAGGTTCCCTCCTGCTCGGGGTCAGCGACGGCGACAGCCGGATGCGCTACATAGGCCGGGTCGGGACCGGATTCTCCGAGCGTGACCTCGACGACCTGCACGACCGGCTCGAACGAATCACCCGCAAGACCTCACCGTTCGCTGACATCCCCAGGGCAGATGCGCGCGATGCCCACTGGGTCACGCCACGCCTGGTCGGAGAGGTCGAGTTCGCGGAGTGGACCAACGACGGTCGCTTGCGACAACCCCGATGGCGCGGAAGGCGCGAGGACAAGGATCCCTCACAGGTACGCCGCGAGTGACACCCGGTCGTCGTCCGTCCTCGACGCGCCGGGGTCTGGCGCGAGACCGACCCGATGACGAATCAGGCGGACTCAGTCGGTTCAGGCGGTGCCTTCGCCCGCGAGCGCGTCGGTCAGCAGCGTGACGAGGGCTTCGAGCTGAACGTCCGTGGACGAGTCGACGTCCTCCTCCCCCGCCCCGTCCAGTGCCCGCGCGGCCAGCCCGGACTTGCTGTCGATGAGCTCGGCGATCGTGGAGTCGATGGTCTGGGCCGCGATGATCCGCCACGCGGTGACAGGTTCGGCCTGGCCGATCCGGTGGATCCGGTCGATGGCCTGGGTCTGCTCGGCGTAGGTCCAGGACAGCTCGGCCAGCACCAGGTTGGAGGCCACCTGAAGGTTCAGCCCCACGCCGGCGGCCGTCAGGGAGCAGACCACGATCGACACGTCGGGGTCGCCGGTGAACGCGGCGATGCTCTTCTCGCGCGCCTTGGGCGTCTGGTCGCCGCGGATCGAGACGTAGCCGATGCCGCGGTCGGCGAAGGTCTGCTCGGCCTGGTCCATGACGTCGACGTGCTTGGCGAAGAACACCACCTTGCCGACGTTGCGAGCCAGCTGCGCGGCGTAGTCGGCGGCCAGCCCGGCCTTGGCCTGGCCGATCCGGCGGACCATGGTGAACACGTTCTCGCCACCGGCCTTCGAGCTCGAGTCCTTGAGCTCGGCCGCCGCGACCCGGCGCGCGAGGGCGAGGTCTATCCCGCCCACGGCGGCGTCCACGGCCCCGTCGACGACGGCGTCGTCGGCACGCGCCTCGACCGCGGAGCGGTAGCGACCGACCAGACGGCGGGCGAGCGCGTCCTCGGAGGCACGGATCGAGCGGCCCGCCGCGCTGTCGAGCTCGACCGGCAGGTCCGCGACCCGGCGGGCGGGGATGTCGGCGACGACGTCCGCCTTGCGGCGGCGCACGATGCCCATGTCGATCACGCGGGTCCTGGCGGCGGAGTAGAACCCCGGGTCGGCCGGGGTGAGCCCGGTGTCCTCGAGGGAGCTCAGCAGCGTGGCGAGCGGCTTCGTGTCGTCGATCCAGCCGAGGAACTGCCAGATCGCCCGGAAGTCCTCGATGTCGTTGATCAGCGGGGTGCCGGTGAGCGCCATCAGGAGCGGCCGGCCGGTCCGGGCGCGGATGCGCTCGGAGACGGCGAGCACGTGCTGGGAGCGCTGGGAGCCCTTGTTCTTGATGAAGTGCGCCTCGTCGACGATCATGCCGCGGAAACCGAGGTCGCCGAGCCAGCCGACGTGCCGGTCCAGGATCTCGTAGTTCACGATCACGACGTCCGCGAAACCGTCGACCTGATCGCCGTCGCCATGGACCACCGTCGGCCGACGCTTCGGCGTCCACATGTCGACCTCGTGCGCCCAGTTCGTCTTCACGACGTTGGGCGCCACGACCAGCAGCGGGTATGCGTCGGCCGCCTGGGCGGCGAGCAGTGCCTGGGCGGTCTTGCCGAGCCCGGGCTCGTCGGCGAGCAGGAAGGTGCGATGCCCGCGGGCCGTGGCCTCGACGACCTGGGCCTGGTGCGGCATCAGCTTCCGGCCGTGGGCGGCGGACACCGAGCGGGGCTCGGGCAGCGGCATGCAGGCGGGTGCGCCCGGGCCGGCGTGCTCGAAGGACCGGAAGAGCGGCTCGAGCAGCTCCCAGCCGGCCAGCCGGCGGACCTGCGGGGTCACCCGCTCGGCCGCGGCCGCGAAGTCCGGGGCGAGGAACGGGTTCGCCATCTGGCGGGAGATCACCGAACGAGGCACCACCCGCTTCTCGGCACCGGGCGCCGGAGCGGGCGGCGCGGCCGGCGGGGGCTCCTCGGGCGGCTCCAGTCCGCCGGCGCGCATCACCGTCGCCTTGTAGGCACGCGCCGCGTCGGAGACGCGCGCGTCCTCGGCGAGCAGCTCGAGCAGCGAGGTGTCCCGAGCAGCGATCCGCGCCAGCAGCGTCGCCACCGAGTCGAGCCGCTTGAGCTGCTGCGTCCGCTTGGACTCGGTCAGGGTGCTGTCGCTCCTGACCCGGGCCCGCTCCTCGCGCATGAGCAGCGCGACGACCTGGAACTTCGTGCGCACCGCCTGGCGCGTCGGAGGTCGCCGCACAGCACCGTCGACGTCCCGCGCGACCTGTGCGAGCACCGGGATGATCCCCTGCTCAGCGGGCCGCGCGGCGCCCCGGCGCTTGGCGCCGGACTCGGTCCGCGTGCGACCGGACCGGCGTTGGCCTGGTCGTGCCACATCTCCTCCTTCGTTACATCCCTCATGCACCTGCGGTACTGCGCGCCATGCCACGTCCGCGCGCCCAGGACGGCGAGCAGCGGACCACCCGGCCCGTGCGGCAGGTAGCCCGGGCCGGGGCGCTCTGATCGGCCTCCGGTGTCACCGCGCGGCGTCCCGCCTGCGCCGCCCGCGACTCCGCGCTCACGCCGATAGTGACACGCCGCCGGGATGTTTCCGTGAACACGGGTGAAAACCAGTCCTGCGAGGGTTGGCCCCAGCTGGCGCGCGTACGACCCGGAGCCATGGCCGGCTGAGTCCTACCAGTTTCCCATCACTCCGAGCTGGTGGGCGAGGCGACCGATGTCGTCGGACTCTACCTGGTTCCGCCGCGGAAATAACCATGATGAAAGGGCTCACTCCCTTTCGGCTACTCGGTTACGAACTCCAGCCACAGCGGGTAGTGGTCGCTGATGCGCCAGGACGCCTGGGACTTGGTCAGGTCGCGCAGGGCGTGCGGGATGAAGTCGAAGTTGCCGCCGTGCCCGGTGTAGGTCAGGCCCTGCAGGAGTGAGGGCGCGTCGGGCTGGGTGGGGTCGCTGAACCACGCGATCTGGTCGTACTGGTGATGATTCTTGTCGTCGTCGAAGATCGTGCGCGGGACGTCGTTGAGCTCGGCCGGTGGCCAGAGCCCCGTGGAGATGAAGGCGTCGAAGAGCGGGTCGTCGATGCGGTCGAGGTTGAAGTCGCCCAGGACCAGCAGGTTGCGGTTCCAGTCGTCGGGCCGGTCGGCCCACCCGCGCATCCACTCGGCGAAGGCGGTCAGCTCGCCGATCCGGTCGGCCGGCGACTTGCCCCACAGCACGTGCACGGTGGTCAGGATGAACTCGGTCGCCTCGCGCACGAAGCCGGCGGCGTACGGCGTGCGGGCGAACTGGTCGACGTCGCTGCTCGCCTCCGCGGGAAGGACGATCTCGCCCACGAGGCCGGAGGGCTGGACACGTTCGGCGTCGTACACGTAGGCCAGACGCTCGCCGTTGCCGGGGCCACCCTCGGTGACGTCGGAGGCGATGACCTTGTAGCGCGGGCCGAGCAGGTTCAGCAGCGCGAACAGGGCCGTGGTGTTGCGCCGGGTCTCCTGCACTGCGGTCACGTCGAACCGCTGGACCACCTCGGCGATGCAGGCCAAGGCGTGCCAGTCACGCTTGGGACTGTCGTCCTGGGTCGACTGCCACTTGTGGGTGAGGTCGCCGAACGCGCGCAGGTTCCACGTCCCGATCAACAAGTTCTTGCTCGCCTTGGCGGGGATCTGGGCCGCAATGGCGGCACGCACCCGGTCGACATCGTCGGTGACCGCAGCAGGGACCGGGCCGGGCGGCGGGCTCGTGTTTTCACCCATGTCGGGCTCCTCCGACAGTTCGGGACCTTCCGATATCCGTAGGGAGGGCGATCAACACCGGCGAGTACCACCAGGACGACGGAAGCCTTTGTTCTCGGCCCTCATGTCCGAAGGCATCGCCCGATCGATCGACCAACTTCAGGCCTGACCGAATTTCGTGGCAATGCCACCATTTCGCCCGTAACTTGATCCGCGGCGGTGTTGCCTCAGAGGGCACGCACATCGCGCTGAGTCGTCGGTGTGCCCTCAGACAGGGGCGCGTGATGGTGCGGAGAAGTGACAGATTCGGCGGCCGACCAAGACGGTGGTTCGTCGGCATCCTGGCAGCGTTGCTGGTGCTGTCGCCGGGCCTGGCAACGGCGTCGGCTTCCCAGTCGGTGCAGGCCAAGTCGGTGCAGGCAGAGACCTCGGACGACCAGGGCGGCCTGCTCGACGGGCTTCTCGACGGGCTCGTCGGGCCTGGGAGCGACGAGCCGGATCCGGGGAGCAGCTCCCCCGTTCCGAGCCCGTCCAGCAGCGACGGCGAACCGGCGGCCGGCGGCACGCCGGACCCGACCGACGGCGCCTCGGAGCCTGCCGACGAGACCGGCAAGGCCGGTGAGCGTCCCGCGGCGAAGGGTCCTAGCGCCCAGGACGACCCGAACGGCATCGACCCGCTCGCGGCTCCGAAGGTGGCCAAGACCTGCCGCGACACGTACAACGTCAAGGGCACGCCGAGGCCCGGCACTCTGCCGGGCGAACGCCCGGGAGGTCCGTACCAGTACCGCAGCCAGGGGGACATCGCGCGGACGTACGACCTCAACTGGCCCCGTCTGGCGCTGTCCGGCCTGAAGCCGCCCACACGCGGCCAGCTCGCCAAGATCGACGTGGACAAGAAGTACGACAACGCGACGCCGGACCACGCCTACCAGCACTGGAAGAAGCACGTAGACAAGCACACGGAGAAGGGCACCGACCCCGGCACGTTCGAGGACTACCTCGCGTACAGCTACATCAACGGTGAGGGGAACGGCCGCCGAGGCCCGGCGTACGAGCAGGACGTCGCGGAGTTCATGGAGCTCGGCGGTGACGAGTGGTACTGCCAGTACTCGATCAAGGAGAACCACCCCAAGCTCTTCAAGGAGATCCGCGCGGAGATCCACAAGGAGGAGTTCGATCGGCACAAGGCGGCGGGCAAGACCGACCGCGAGGCCAAGAGGCTCGCAGACAAGTTCGTGAAGAAGGACCGGGTGGTCGACTTCGCCCGGCGAGACGCCGCCAAGAACATCAAGCACGTGATGGACGCGAAGGCCGGCAAGGTGCAGAACGCGTGGCAGGAGCGGTTCGACCAGAAGCTCGCACAGAAGACCAGTGCCCGGGCGACCGTCGTCGGCCGGAACGTCACACCCGCCGACCAGCAGCGGCTCGCCGGCCGTGGTATCGGGCACCACACGTACGCCCCGGTCGAGCGCAGGGTCTACGTGCCCACCAAGTCCACAGCGGTGCCGAACGCGTTCCGGACGCACCGGATCCCCGGGGCGAACCTGCACATGTTCCCCCAGAGCCCGGTGGCCGATCTGGCGCGCCAGTCCGGCCGGACCCCCGACGACGCCCGGCGCATCGCTGACGCGTTCCGCAGGGCGCCGAGCGCGGGGAACGCCGTCCGAGCCCCGGGCGGCATCGACTGGACCTCGCTGGAGCTGCGGTACATCACCGAGCCCGTCGAGGGCGAGGGCATGGAGTACTCCTTCAAGGCCGGCCTGAACGACGACGAGGCCAACCCGTCCTGGGGCGGCCAGGGCAGGCTCGACCTGGCGTCCGACTCGTTCTTCACCTGGCTCGCGCTGCACCCGAACCGTTTCTGGGTGAACCTGCACCCCGATCAGCCGGACGTGATCGTCGACGACAAGTTCGCCGAGACGGACGCGGGGCGGGTCCTGCTGGAGGCGGACCTGGAGATGAAGCACGACTTCGCCCGCCTGATGGCGCCGGGCAACCCGGTCGGCGACCGCTTCTGGGACTCCCTCGAGCACGAGAACGGGGCCCCGTGCTGGAGCGGGTACCGCATGTGGATCGAGCCCCACCCGGCGCAGGTCCGCGAGGAGGACGGCAGGTTCTACATCATCGACGCCCCGCTGAACGTCAGCGTCGAGCCGTGGGACACGCTTCCTGGCCCGGCGTGCGACCAGCCGCAGTGGGTCCAGGACCACAACGACCGCCAGATCCAGGAGATCATCGCCCCCGAGGTCGAGGACATCGTGAACGCGGACGCGCGGTACGCCGAGCTGCGCACGGTCTACACGTCCCGTGTGGCAGCGGAGTGGGTCAAGGAGCGCAACGCGGAGCGTGCTGGTGCCTACAACTCGATCATCGGCTCCGACGACGCGACCGAGTGGCCGTCCCGCACCGAATGGGACCGGGACGAGATCTTCGCCGAGTACCGCAAGTCGTACTACGAGGGCGACTTCCACTTCACCCGGGAGTACGAGGAGGACGGCGTGGTGCTCGAGTACGAGTTCTACACGGGTGGCGTGATGTTCGACAAGCAGCCCAAGGAGAACATCAACCGGGTGCGCTTCCAGGCAGAACACCCGGAGATGCCGGTCACCACGAGCCAGTCGACGCTGGAGACCGTGCGGTACGGCGACACCGACAGCAGCACCGGCTACCTCGGTGGGGACACCGTGGTCGTGAGCGATCCCGGCCCGAAGCCCACGCCGACGACGCCCCCGCCGTCCGGTCCGCCGACGCCGGCTCCGCCGCCCGGCACCGGGGACGGCCCTGAGCCCGAGCCGTCGCCGACCAAGGACCCGGTGCAGCCGCCCGCGGACGGCGCGGACGGCCCCGACGACGGTGAGCTCGCCGCGACCGGTTCGTCGGGTACCGGTACTGCGGTGCTGGTCGCGAGCCTGCTGATCGCTGCGGGCGCGGCGCTCATCCTGTGGTCCCGGTACCGGCGCGCAGGTGGGCAGGCTGAGCTGGCGGCGTCCGGTTCGGAAGGGGAGCACCAGGAGCCCTGAGGTTCCCACTACGGGCGCGGCGCCTGACCTGTGACGACGGTTGACTCGATGTCATCCCTCGTCGCGGGTCGGGTGCCGTGCCCGACTGCGTTCGTCACTTGCCGAGACGGATCACCGCCTGGTTGCCCCGCACGTCGACGACCGAATAGGGAAGGCCGTTCGCCGTGAACAAGCCCCCGACCACACCGACGGCGTGGATGTTCTGACCCGGACCGTCGAAGTCCGCACCTACGCTGTCCTTCTCGATATCGGTGATCTCGAACGTTTCCATGCCGCCGGCGACGCTCGGGTCCAGCGCGAACTTCGTCCCCACCGTCACGAGCACCTCGCACGCGCCATCGGCGCAGGCCTTGTACCGCTGGCCGTCGGCAGCGCGGAGCGGCTCGGGCTTCGGCTCGGGCTCCGGTGACGAAGGTTCTGGCTCCGGCGTGGGACTTGCGGCGGACGCCGTGGGGGCGGGTGACGACACGGACGGCGTCGGGTCCTGCGCAGACGGGACGGCATCGGGAGCGGCACCGCCCGTGCACGCGGAGAGCGCCAGGGCGAGCCCGGCCATGACGAGCGGGGCAGGGTGGCGAAGCATCAGATCCTCCTGGTCGGTCGACATCTGCGTTTCTACCGACTCGCACCCGGGAGGGGTCCCAACCGCGTCGCCTCCGCGGTATCGCCCCGCACAATCTTGCGGCTGGCGGTGCACCTGGCAGGGATCGTCAGCGATGCTGATCTGCTCACCAGACGTCGCGCCCCATGAACCGCTCGTCGGCGCAGCAACCCGCGCACCATCCGCCTTGACCAAACAGCCCCGACTCCGCCAGAGTTCGCCATGTTAGCGCTCACATCGCCGATGACGAAGGAGTCATCCCGTGCCCTCATCGCCCCTCGCCACCGCACTGCCGCGGTTGTGCCGTCGGCTGCTCGCGGCGGGCACCGCCGCCCTCGTGGCCCTCGCCCTGATACCCGTCGCTCCGGCGTCCGCCCAGTACATCGACGTCCCGAACCCGATCGTGGAACAACGCGCCGACACGGCGATCTACAAGCACACCGACGGCTACTACTACATGACCGCGTCCGTGCCGGACTACAAGCGCGTCGAGCTGCGCCGCTCGCAGACCCTCGCGGGCCTCGGCTCGGCCACCCCGGTCACCGCGTTCACCGCGCCGTCCAGCGGCAGCCTGAGCGGCTGGATCTGGGCGCCCGACATCCAGTACGTCGACGGCGCCTGGTACATGTACTTCTCGGCGTCGCCGGACTCGTCGCGGTTCGCGCAGCGTCTGTACTGGATCCGCAACACGTCGGCGAACCCGACGACGGGCACCTGGTCGGCACCGCAGCGCATGACGACGGGCTGGGAGTCCTTCCAGCTGGACCCGGCGTCGTTCACCCTGAACGGCACCCGGTACTTCGCATGGGCGCAGGACAGCCCCAGCACGAGCTACAACAGCCACATGTACCTGGCGCGCATGACGTCGCCGACGACGATCGACACCGCCACCGCGATCGAGATCGCCCGGCCGACGCACTCCTGGGAGATGGAGGGGGTCGCCGGCGTGGTCGAGGGACCGTCCCCGATCGTCAAGAACGGGCGGGTCTTCGTCGCGTACTCGGCGTCCGCCACCGACTCCCGGTACAAGCTCGGCGTGGTGTCCGCGTCGGCGTCGGCCGACCTGCTGTCGCCGTCCTCGTGGACCAAGCGGTCGACGCCGGTCTTCCAGACGGCGAACGGCGTCTACGGGCCCGGCCACGGAAGCTTTACCGTCGCCGAGGACGGCGTCACGGACATCCTCGTCTACCACGCCCGCAACTACGCGACGCCGAACCCCGACGCCCTGACGGACCCCAATCGGCACACCCGGGTCCAGCAGCTCTACTGGGCGGCCGACGGCCACCCGTTCTTCGGCCAGCCGCAGGCGACCGGCTCCGGACAGCCGGGCATCCGTGGGCGGCACAGCGACAAGTGCGTCGACGACTACGAGTGGAACACCGCCGACGGCGCCCTGGTCAAGCTCTACACGTGCAGTAACGCTGCGGCGCAGAAGTGGGAGTTCAGCTACGTCGGCGGGTACTACCGCATCAAGAACCTCCACGCGGCCAAGTGCCTGGACAACCTGAACGGTTCGACGGCGCTCAACGCCGACGTCGGCCTCTGGACCTGCACCGGCGGCACCAACCAGGACTGGTCGGTCATCGACCGGGGCAACGGCTGGTTCTCGCTGCGCAACCGCACCAGCGGGCTGTGCCTCGACAACTACGAGTGGGACACCGCCAACGGCGCGCGCCTGTCGATGTACACCTGCAACGGCGCAAACGCCCAGCTCTGGCGCCGGGGCTGACCCCGCGAGTTGACCACGGCAGTGCACGGTGGCTGATCCGACTTCGGTCGGACCAGCCACCGCGCAACCCACCGAAGTCAGACCAGTACCGTGCAACCGACCGAAGTCGAAAGGCGCCTACCCCGTCGTTCTAGGGCCTAGTGCGCAACGCCGGCGGCGGCGTCCGGCCGGAGCTCGACCAGCTTCGCCAAGGTCGTGACCGCCAGCTCGGCCAGGGCCGCCGCCTGCTCGCCGAGCAGTGAGTCGTCGAACCGGACGGTCGCCGAGTGGTTGGACGGCGCGCCCTCCGCGGACACGTCGTCGGGCCGGGCGCCGAGCTGGATGAAGCATCCGGGCACCCGCTCCAGGACGAAGGAGAAGTCCTCCGCCCCCATGATCGGGTCGGGCCGCTCGAAGACCCGCTCCGCCCCGTACAGCCCGGTGAGGACGGTCTTCGCGTGCTCCCACATGTCGACGTCGTTGACCGTCACCGGGTACTCCTGCTGGAAGTCGACGTCAGCGGTGCAGCCGTGCGCGCCCGCCACGCCCTGCACGAGCCGCGGCAGCTCGGCCGCGAGCTGCTCCAGCGACGCGTTCGACAGGGTCCGCACGGACGCCTGGAGCTGGGCCGTCGACGGGATCACGTTCGACGCCGTTCCCGCATGGAACTGGCCCACCGTGATCACCACCGGGTCGAACACGTTGATCCGCCGCGTCACGTAGGACTGCAGCGCCATGACGACCTCAGCCGCGACCGTGACCGGGTCGACCGCCATCCAGGGCGACGAGCCGTGACCGCCCTTCCCGCGGACTGTCACGCTCAGGATGCCGTTGCCGGCCCAGGCGGGGCCCGCCTTCGAGACGAACAGTCCCCTGTTGTACAGGCCCGTGACGTGGATCCCGAACGCGGCGTCGACGGGCGTGCCGGCCGCATCGAGAACGCCCTCCTCGATCATCGGGAGCGCCCCTCCGGGACCCTCCTCGCCCGGCTGGAACATGAAGACGACGTTGCCCGCGAGCTCGTGCTTCCGCGCGCTGAGCAGCCGCGCGGCGCCGACCAGGCCGGCCACGTGCAGGTCATGCCCACACGCGTGCATGGTTCCGGTGGTCGAGGCGAACGGCTCGCCCGAGTCCTCGACGATCGGCAGGCCGTCCATGTCGCCGCGCAGCAGCACGGTCGGCGTCTGCCCCGCCGCCCCTCGGAGGTCCCCGCGCAGGACGGCCACCACCGAGCTGAGCCCTGCACCCGTCATGATCTCCAGCGGCAGACCGCCCAGCGCCTCGAGGACCGCCGCCTGGGTCTTGGGCAGGTGCAGGCCCAGCTCGGGGTGCTGATGGAGCCTCCGCCGCAGGGCGACCAGGTCGTCAAGAATCAGCGCCGCATCGTCCACCAGTCCCACGCTGCCAGCCTCCAAGAATCGTCGTGTCGTCTGACCCAAGTTGACCACAGCACTTTCTGCCGGAAGGGGACCCCGCCTGGCAGAAAGTGCTGTGGTCAGCTCGCTCCGTGCTGGGGCCCCTAGGTCGGCTTTGGCGACCTGCGCCGGAACCGCCGCGCGAAGATTTCACACCCGCGCCATTGCCACAAAACGGACTCTTTACCCGAGGCGGGCACAGTGTGAGCGTCGCATCGTCTGCCCGAAGGGTCCCCAGTGACGCTCTCGCCGAGAATCTCCCTGAACAGTCTGCTCACCGCCGTCATCACGCTGCTGCTGTTCGCCGCGATCACGCTCGTCGCCGCCCCGCCCGCCGGTGCGCTGCCGCCCGGGACGCCGTCCAAGGCCACCGCACAGTCCGAGCTCAACGCCCTGACCGTCCGCTCGGAGGAGTCGATGACCGGCTACTCCCGCGACCTGTTCCCGCACTGGATCAGCCAGGGCAGCAACTGCAACACGCGGGAGACGGTGCTCAAGCGCGACGCCGACTCGGTCACCGTCGGCGCCGACTGCTACCCCACCTCCGGCAGCTGGTACAGCTACTACGACGGCGCCACCTGGACCCAGGCCTCCGACCTGGACATCGACCACATCGTGGCCCTGGCCGAGGCCTGGCGCTCCGGCGCCCAGCACTGGACCACCAGCAAGCGACAGAGCTTCGCCAACGACCTCAACGGCCCGCAGCTGATCGCCGTCACCGACAACGTGAACCAGGCCAAGGGCGATCAGGACCCCTCCACCTGGCAGCCGCCGCGGTCCGGCGCCCGCTGCGCGTACTCGAAGTGGTGGATCCACACCAAGTACAGCTGGGGCCTGCACCTGCAGTCCGCGGAGAAGTCCGCGCTGCAGAGCATGCTCAACACCTGCTCGTACTGAACTGCTCGTACTGAGCCGCGCTGAGTCTGAGCCGCGTTCAGTCCGCAGGCCGCGGCGTCGTGGGCACACGCCCACGACGCCGCGGTTCTCGCGCTATGCCCGTTCGCCTCGGGATGCCGCGTGAGCTCGAACATGTGTTACGTGGGCCCGAACCCGGGGCGATCCAGAGCCGCCTCGAGCGAGCTGGTGCCCGTGCGGGGCAGTCCCGCGCCGATGACCTTCAGGAGGGCCTGCGCCGCGGCTGCCGGATCGCCGGCGGGCTGGTCCTTCATGACTCCGGCCAGGCGCACGCGCAGCCCGTCGTAGGCCGGGTTCAGCGTGGCCATGTGGCCGTTGTCGAGCGGGTCCGGGTTCTTGCCGCTCCGGGTGGCGACAGATCGTCCAGGCTGGTGACGTCCCGGGCGCTGGCAGCCACCCTGTCGCCCCGGGACAGCGCGGCCTCGACGAAGCTGCGGCCCAGGCCCCGCGACGTACCGGTGACGAACCACGTCTTGGTCATGAAGTGTTCCCGTCCTGTGGTGAATACGTGTTCACCCTGACGACGGGGCGGGCGGCGCGAGTGACACCGCCGCCCTGATTGGTCAGCCCCCGTTCCACTGCGCGTCACCCCGGCGCCAGCAAGCCCCGCCACGATCGAGGCGTGGAAAACAAGCTCTCCCGCCGGTCCCTCTTCCGGGCCGCAGCGGCTGTCCCGATCATCTCAGCGGCCTCCGCGAGCGCCGCGACGACGTCGGCGTCCGCCGCGCAGGCACCCGCCGCGCCGACGACGCCGAACGGCGGCCGGCCCGACACGACCGCTCCGCAGTTCACGATCGCCGTCCTGCCGGACACCCAGTACCTCCTGGACGACGGCGGCTCCGACGCCGAGCCGGTGCATGCCACGCTGCGCCACCTGGTGCGCGGGCAGGCGCGGGACAACGTCGTCTTCATGACCCACCTCGGCGACGTCACCGAGCACGGCACCGCGACCGAGATGCGGGCGGCGAGCCGCGCGTTCGACGCCGCGGGCCGGCTGCCGTACAGCGTGCTGGCCGGCAACCACGACGTCTCGGGTGACGACCAGCGGGGTGACACACCGTACCTGCGCACGTTCGGGCCGCAGCGGTTCTCGCGGATGAGCACCTACGGCGGTTCGTCCGCCGACGGTTACAACAGCTATCACGTGGTCCGCGGCGGCGGGCGGGAGTGGCTGGTCCTGGCGCTGGACTGGCGCCTGTCCGACGCCGGGCTCGCCTGGGCCCAGGGGGTGCTGGACGAGCACGCCACGCTGCCGGCGATCCTGACCACGCACGACCTGGTCTGGGCCGAGGACGACGGCCGTGCCCACCTGTCCGACCACGGGCAGCGCCTCTGGGACCGCTTGATCCGGGGCAACGACCAGATCTTCCTCGCGCTCGGTGGGCACTACTGGCCGTCGGGCCGCACGACGATGACGAACGACGACGGCAACCCCGTGCACCTGCACATCACGAACTACCAGGACCGCTACTACGGCGGCGCGGGCATGGTGCGGTACTACTCCTTCGACCTGGCCCGCGGCGTGATCGACGTCGAGACGTTCTCGCCCTGGCTGCTGGCCAAGGGCGATCCGACGCCGCTCGAGGCGGAGCACGTCGAGCTCAGCGGCGATGTCGACCGGTTCACCGTCGAGATCGACTTCGACGAGCGGTTCGCCGCGTTCGCCCCGCCGCTGCTGCCGGCGCCGCGCCCGCCGTCGGCCGTCATGCCGCGGGGCACCGTCGCGTACTGGCGGTTCGACGAGGCGGGGGTCGCCGCGGCGGTGGCCGACGGCGCCCCGGTGGCGCCGGGCACCGTCGCCCGCGACCTGACGGGCAACGGCAACGACCTGACCTCCGAGCTCCTGCACACCAGCCGCCCGGAGGCGCTGACCTGGTCGGCCGAGCATCACGACGCCCAGCCGGCGCACGCGAGCCTTCGGTTCGACGGCGGCAAGCAGCCCGACCGCGGCGCGGTGCTGCGGACCGGCCCCGACTCGCCGATCAACAGCGCGAAGTTCGAGTCCGGCTACACGATCGAGACGTTCCTCAAGCTGCCGGAGCCGTTCGAGGGTGACCACTCCTGGATGGGCATCCTGAGCTGGGAGGGTCGTGCCGGCGACGCGGGCAAGCACAGCGGCTGGTCCGACGACGAGCCGACGTGCAGCCTGAACCTGTCGGGCGAGCGGTTCCTGCAGTTCGTCGTCTATCCGGTCCCGGTCGACGCCGACCCCACCTCCTGGAGCCACGCGATCCCGGTGGGCCGGTGGATGCACGTCGCGATAGTCAACGACGGGCGGCACACGGTGATGTACGTCGACGGCTCGAAGATCGTGCGCAACGCCGCCGAGGAGTCGCGGGGCATCTCCACGCTGGGCAAGCCGTTCGTCATCGGCGCCACCCAGTCCGCCGAGCGGTACGAGCAGGGCTTCTACGGCTGGATCGGCGACACGAGGATCGTCTCCCGCGCGCTGCGGCCGGAACAGTTCCTCACGGCGAGGGGCCGCTGAGGCGTCGCACCGGGATCCGGGCCGACGGCGTCTACCTCGTTCGGGCACCCTGCCGGCAGTCGCTCGGCAGCGCGTAGGGACAGTACTGCTCCATCTGTGGCTGGACCTGGTCCTGGACGTCCCGCAGCGCCTCGTCGACGGAGCCCAGCAGGACCGCCTGCTGGGCGGTGTCCATCGCGTCGAAGAGCGTCGAGCACAGGGCTCACCTACACCGCGGCGTCGGCGGCGTCCGGCTCGGCGAATCCCGTGGACTCCCGGCGCACGATCCGGAAGGGCGGCTTGATCAGCCTCGGCTCCTGCCGAGGCCCCTGCTCGTCGATCCGCTCCACGAGCAGGTCGACGGCGATCCGCGCGATCTCGGCCCGCCCCGCGTCCACGGTCGTCAGCGACGGGACGGAGAACCGGCTCTCGTCGATGTTGTCGAAACCGATGACCGCGACGTCGTCCGGCACCCGCACGCCCGCCGCGGCCAGCTCACGCAGGGCGCCGAGCGCCAGGCCGTCGTTGAGGCAGAAGAGACCGTCGAACGGCACCGTGGAGCGGAGCAGCTCGCGCGTCGCCTCCGCGCCGTTCCACTGGAACCAGGGCGCCGCCACGCGGACGAGCTCGGGGTCGTCGGGCAGCCCGGCCTCAGCCAGCGCCTCGCGGTAACCCTTGATGCGCAGGTCGGCCGCGCGCATCTGCACCTGACCGTCCGGATGGGCGCCGATGACGGCGATGCGGCTGCGCCCCACCTCGATCAGGTGCTGCACGGCGGCCTTCGCCGCGCTCGTGTTGTGCATGGTGACGTGATCCGTCGGCCCGCCGAAGATGCGCTCGCCCAGCAGCACACTGGGGAACCGGTCGGTGAGCAGCTCCTTGTCCTCGGTCCCGAGCCGTTCGGGCGCGTAGAGCAGCCCGTCCGTCAGGTACGGCCGCCGACGGGTCACGACATCGATCTCGCGTTGCCGGTCGCCACCGGTCTGCTCCACCAGGACACCGAGGCCGCGCTGCTCCGCGGCCCTGATGACCTCGTCGGCGAGCTCCGCGAAGTAGTTCTGCCGCAGCTCCGGCACCGACAGCTCGATGACACCCGTCCGGCCCGACCGCAGCCCCCGCGCGGACAGGTTCGGCCGGTAGCCGAGCTCGTCGATCGCCCACTGCACCCGGCGTCGCGTCTCGTCGGCGACCCGCGGGAAGTCGTGCACCACGTTGGACACGGTCTTGGTCGAGACGCCGGCCAGGCGAGCGACATCCTGCAACGTCACGCTCACGGCCCGCCCCCTCGTTCTCCGCGCCGACCTCCGCACCGGCTCACGTCGAAACCCTACCGGCGTCGTGTCCTGAGCAGGACCACATCGCCGGAGGTCAGCGTGCCAGCCGCTCGACGACGGCGCCGTAGAGCCACGGCGCCCGCGACGC
Source organism: Promicromonospora panici (assembly GCF_900608595.1). GTDB lineage: Bacteria > Actinomycetota > Actinomycetes > Actinomycetales > Cellulomonadaceae > Promicromonospora > Promicromonospora panici. The sequence goes on from NZ_UWYY01000005.1 coordinate 243,593, forward strand.
GGCGGGCACGATGGCCCGGCGGGCAGGGCTGGAGGCCCAGGCGAGCAGCCCGGTGGTGAGCGCGCGGTAGTCGCGGGTAGCCGTCCGCCACGCGCGCTCGTACGCGTCGGCGTCGTCGAGGTGCCGGACGGCGGCGTCCGCCTGGGCGAGCCCCACCCGGACGCCCTCGCCGGTGAGGGCGTCGACGTAGCCCGACGCGTCGCCCACGAGCCGCACCCGTCCGGCGGAACGCCGACGCGAGCGCTGGCGCAGGGGACCCGCACCGAGCAGCGAACCGGTGTCCGTCGCGGTGGCGAGCCGTGCGCTGAGCTCCGGGAACTGCGCACGCAGCAGCGCGTCGAACCCCGTACCGAGCACCGCACGAGGCCCGAGCAGCGCGACGCCGACGGTATCGGCGCCAACCGGTGTCACGTAGGCCTCGGCGTGCGGCGACCAGTGCACCTCGACCAGGTCGGTCCACGGCTGGACCTGAAAGTGCCGGCGCAGGCCGTAACGGTGGGACGCCGGCCGGGCGGCGCGCGGGCCGGTGCCGACGTCGAGCCCAGCGAGCCGGCGAACCGTGGAGTGCAGGCCGTCGCACCCGAGCACCCAGCCGGCCCGCAGCGTGACCGGGGCTCGTCCCGCGCCGACGCCGTCCACACCGACGCCGTGCGCGCCTGTGCCGTCCGCGCCGCCGGGCGCCACCTCGGCTTCGACCCCCGTGGCGTCCTGCCGCAGGCCCGTGACCCGGCCGTGCAGGAACGACGCACCGACGTCGGCCGCGCGCTTCCACAGGGCCTCGTGCAGAGCGGTGCGCCGGACGCCGCGGCCCGGCCCGGCGGCGAACCGGTGGTCGGCGTGCCGGCCGGGGGCCCGGTAGCTGATCCCGGCGAGCGGATGGCCCGGCGGGTCGGCGCCGAGCGCCTGCACGGCGCACAGGGCGCCGGGGAACAGACCCTCTCCGCATGCCTTGTCGAGCGTGCCCGTCCGCCGGTCCGTGACCAGGACGTCGAGCCCGGCGGCCCGCGCGTGGATCGCCGCCGCCAGTCCGACCGGTCCGCCACCCACCACCAGGACATCCGCGTCCAGGCCGCCGTGGCGCACGCTCCTCACCGTGCCCCGTCCGGGGTCGCGTCCACGGCGCCGTCCGGGCCCGCGTCCATGGCCCCGCGCGGGGCCGACCGGAGCGCTCGCTCCTCGGCCGGGATGCGGAAGCGGGCCAGCAGCATCGCGTTCAGCACGGTGAAGGCCACAGCCGTGACCCAGCTCGTGTGCACCAGCGGGAGCGCGAAGCCCTCGACCACGACCGCCACGTAGTTCGGGTGACGCATCCACCGGTACGGTCCGGCGGACACGAGCGGCAGCCCCGGCACCACGATGATGCGGGTGTTCCAGCGGTGCCCGAGCGTCGCCACGCACCACCACCGCAGCGCCTGGCTCGCCAGCACCAGCACGAACATCGGCCAGCCGAGCCATGGCAGGAACGGCCGGTCGGCGAGCACGGCCTCGAGGACGCAGGCCACCAGGAGCCCGCTGTGCAGCGCCACCATCGCCGGGAAGTGTCCCCGCCCCGACTCGACACCGCCGCGGGCGAACGACCACCGTGCGTTGCGGGTCGACACGACGAGCTCGGCAAGGCGCTCGACCGCCGTCGCGCCCACCAGTGCGATGTAGAACCCGAGCATGTCAGCGGTCCCCCAGGTTCAGCAGCACGAGCTCGCACGAGACGCCCGGGCCGAAGGCCATCAGCACGGCGGGCGAACCGGGCGGAGCGTCGGAGTGCGCGAGCGTCCTGGCCAGCACGTCCAGCACGGACGCCGACGAGAGGTTGCCCGCGCAGGCCAGGCTCGCCCGGCTCTCCCGGACGGCGTCCTCGGGCAGCCCGAGGGCGTCCCGGACGGCGTCGATCACGCGCGGCCCACCCGCGTGCACCACCCAGGTGGGCACCTCGGCGGGCGTGAGGTCGTGCTCGGCGAGCAGGCTCTTCACGTCGGCGAGCAGGTGCGCGCGCAGCAGGTCCGGCAGCCCGGCGGAAAGCACTATCGCGAACCCGGTGTCGCGTACTTCCCAGCCGAGCGCGCCCGTCGTGCCCGGGTAGAGCCGCGAGCGCGTGTCGACCACGGTGGCCGTGCGCCGCCGTCGGCCCGCCGCCTGCCGCGGTGCACCGTCACCCGGCTCGGCCCGGGCCAGGGGGTGCGCCGCACCGACCACGACGGCGGCCGCGGCGCCGTCACCGAACAGCCCGGAGGCCACCACGTTGGCCGTGGAGGCATCGCCGTGCTGCAGGGTCAGCGAGCACAGCTCGACGGACACCAGCAGGGACACGTCGCTCGGCCGGCCCAGGAGGTGGTCGTGCACGCGCGCGAGCCCACCGGCGCCGCCCGCGCAGCCGAGACCGAACGACGGCGTGCGCCGCACGTCGCTGCGCAGGCCGAGCGGCTCGGCGAGCAGCACGTCCAGCGACGGTGCCGCGACCCCGGTCACCGAGGTGGCGAACACATGGTCGACGTCCCCCGGTTCGAGCCCGGCGGCGGCCAGCGCCCGCCGGCACGCGCGCTCCGCCAGCAGGGCGCCCTCCCGGACGAAGACCGCGTTGGTGGCACCCAGGGAGTGCAGCCCCGCGTACTCCTCCAGCGGTAGCACCAGGTGCCGGTGATCGACTCCGGCGCTCGCGTGGAGCCGGCGCAGCAGCGTGATCCGTGCCGGATCTGGCGTCACCAGCGGCCCCACGACGTCGGTGATCGCCTCCTGGGCGTACACATTCCCAGGCAGAACGGGCTCGACCGCCACGACATACGACATCTCAGCATGGTGACGCAGGACCCGACCACCCGCGCGGCGAGGCCCCGGCACGACTAGCGTGCGGTCCATGCTCACCGGCACGGAGACCCGCCGCCTGGCCCGCGGCCTCGTGGTCGCGAGCCACGCCGCCCCGGCCGTCGTCGTGACCGGGCTGGCCGCGGCCCTTGCCGCCGCGCTCGGCTCCGACGGGTTCACGATCGTGCTGGTCACGCTGGCGGTCGGCACCGGCCAGCTCTCGGTCGGGTGGTCCAACGACTGGATCGACGCGGCCCGCGACATCGCCGTCGGGCGCACCGACAAGCCGGTCGTGGCCGGTCTGGTCACCGCCCGCATCCTGCGCACGGCGGCGTTCGCGGCGCTGGCCGCGTGCGTCGTCGCGTCGCTGGCGCTGGGCGTCGTGCCAGGGGCCGCCCATCTCGTCGCGGTGGGCGGCGCCTGGGCGTACAACGCCCGCCTCAAGGCGACCGTGTGGTCCTGGTTGCCCTACGCACTGTCCTTCGGGCTCCTGGCGGTGTTCGTCGTGCTGGCGGCGCCCGGGTCACGCGTCCCGGCGGGCTGGGCCGTGGTAGCGGCGGCGCTGCTCGGCGTCGGGGCACACGTCGCGAACACCCTGCCGGACCTGGAGGACGACGCCGCGACGGGGGTGCGCGGCCTGCCGCATCGGCTGGGCCGCCGCGCCTCCGGCGTGCTCGCTCCGTGCGTCCTCGTGACGGCGGTCGCGGTGGTGGTCACCGGCCCGGCCGGTTCCCCGGGACCCGCCGCGTGGGCCGGCGGCGCGGTCGCGGCCTGCCTCGCCCTCACCGCGGGTGCCATCGCTCTGGCGCGGCCGCACAGCCGTGCACCGTTCGCCCTCAGCATGGGGGTCGCCGTGGTGTGCGTGGTGCTGCTGGCCCTGGCGGCGACGGACATCGCGGTGGCCCGCTGAACCTGGCGTGGCGCACTGGCGACGGGCGTCGATCGTGGGCACGCTGGACCGGAGCCGAGGGGGAAGGCGGATGGTGGACATCGTCGTGGACGCGGTCGTCGTCGGGGCCGGGCCCAACGGGCTGGTGGCGGCGAACGCGCTCGTGGACGCCGGGTGGGACGTGCTGGTGCTCGAGGCGCAGGACACCCTGGGTGGCGCGGTACGCACCGCCGAGGTGACGGCGCCCGGCTTTCGTACGGACCTGTTCAGCGCGTTCTACCCGCTTGCCGCCGGCTCGCCGGTGATCCGGGACCTGCACCTCGAGGACCACGGGCTCGCGTGGTCGCGCGCACCGTCCGTCCTGGCCCACGTGCTCGACGACGGCCGGGCCGCCGTGCTGCACGCCGAGCCCGAGGACACCGCCGCGGCCCTCGACGCAGACGCCCCGGGCGACGGCGACGCGTGGCTGAAGATGTTCGCCGGCTGGGAGCGTGTGCGCGACCCGCTGCTCGACGCGCTGTTCAGCCCACTGCTGGCAGCGCGCCCGGCGTTGCGGCTGCTCCGCCGGCTCCGCGTCGGTGGAGCGCTGGACCTCGGCCGCCTCGCCGTCCTGCCCGTGCGGCGGTTCGCGGACGAGACCTTCCGCGGCGAGGGCGGCGGGCTCCTCGTCACGGGCAACGCGATGCACGCCGACGTCCCGCCTGACGCGGCAGGGAGCGGCCTGTTCGGCTGGCTGCTGGCGATGCTCGGCCAGGACGTCGGCTTCCCGGTGCCGGTGGGCGGCGCCGGATCGCTCGCCGACGCACTCGCCGCGCGGGTGCGGGCCGGCGGCGGCGAGGTCGTGACCGGGTCGCGCGTCGAGCGGGTGCTGGTCGCGCGCAACCGGGCGGTCGGCGTCCGGACCGCGGACGGCGAGCGGATCCGGGCCCGGCGCGCGGTGCTCGCCGACGTGAGTGCCCCCGCCCTGTACCGGGACCTCGTCGGGACGGCGCATCTGCCGCCCCGCCTGGTGCGCGACCTCGACCACTTCCAGTGGGACCACCCGACGTTCAAGGTCAACTGGGCGCTCGACCGCCCGCTGGCATGGGCCGCCGAGGCGGCACGGGATGCCGGGACGGTGCACCTGGGCGTGGACCGCAACGGCTTCGTCGACGTCGCCGCCGCACTGTCGAAGGGCGAGGTCCCCGAGCGGCCGTTCCTCGTGCTGGGGCAGATGACGACGGCGGACCCGACCCGCTCCCCTCGCGGCACCGAGTCCGCGTGGGCGTACGCGCACGTGCCCCACGGCGTCGACTGGACGGCGGACGCGGTCGCCGAGCAGACGGACCGCATGGAGGACGCCCTCGACCGTGTCGCGCCAGGCTTCCGCGACACCGTGGCCGGCCGGAGCGTCCAGGGCCCGGTGGACCTCGAGGCCGCGGACGCCAACCTCGTCGGCGGCGCCATCAACGGCGGCACCTCGGCGGTCCACCAGGAGCTGGTCTTCCGGCCGACGTCGGGACTCGGCCGACCGGAGACGCCGGTCGATGGGCTGTACCTCGCGAGCGCGTCGGCCCACCCCGGCGGCGGTGTGCACGGCGCCTGCGGGTGGAACGCCGCGCGCGTCGCGCTGGCGGCGTCGAACCGGTGGGGCGTGCTCCCGCGGGCGCTCGTGCGCAGCGCGTGGGGGCGGCTGCTGCGCGACGTCTGAGGGCGGGCCTCGCCGTGCGCCGCACTACCCGCCGCACGGTTTCCTGCCTGGTGGTCAGTGGTCAGCCCGGGTGCTGCTCGGGAGCTCGTCGCTCCGCGATGAGCGCGAGTCGCCGCAGCGTCTCGACGTTCCGCGGTTTGATCACGGCGCTGCGGACCGGCCTGGGCACGAGCATGCCGGGACCCTTGTTCGCGTCCTCCGTGACGCGGATCCGGCACCCGCTGCCGGTCGGTGCGGGGTCGACCTCGATCAGGACCCGCGCCTCGCCCGCGGGCCAGCCCCGCGCCTGCAGTTCGATCGAGCGCTGAGGGTCCCACGCGCGTACGACCGTCTCGTCGTCGAGCAGGACGGGCCACATGCCCACGGAGTGCATGATTCGACTGCCGGTCTCCGGCCACGTCGGGTCGACAGCCCGGATGCGCGCCGTGCCGACCACCCACGTCGAGTACGACCAGCCGTCGGCGAGCACCGCCAGGACCGCGCCAGGAGTGCACCGGGCAGTCCGCGTGACGGTCACCATGGTCCGACTGTAGCGGCGTACCGGGCACTGGCAACTGGCCACAGGTACGGCCCACGGCCGCACATGGGCGAACGACGTGGGGCGGCGTGCGGGCGGATGCAGTCCGTGCCAAGGTCAGCAGGACGGGCTTCGAAACGAGGAGCGGACACGAGAACGGGAGCGCCCGATGACCGAGGACAAGGAACCGGCGGAGCTGCCCGAGGCCGCGCTTGTCACGGGCGCGTCCAGCGGTATCGGGTTCGCCATGGCGCATGAGCTCGCGCGGCGGGGTCACGACGTGATCGTCGTGGCCGAGCGTGGTGTGGACGAGGCCGTGCGCGGGCTGAGCGAGCACATGGACGCCCGGGTGACCGGCCTCGAGGTCGACCTCGCCACGCCCTCCGGCGTCGAGGAGGCCGTGGCTCGGGCACGGGACCTCGGGGCGCGGACGTTCGTGCTCAACGCCGGGATCGGGGTCCATGGACCCTTCCTGCACACCACGCTGCAGGACGAGCTGCGAGTCGTGGACCTCAACGTCCGCTCCGTGGTGCATCTCGCGCACCTCGTCGTCCCCGACCTGGTCCGGACAGGCACGGGGCGGATCCTCGTCACGTCGTCGATCGCCGCGACCATGCCCGCCCCGCTCTTCGCCACGTATGCGGCGTCGAAGGCCTTCCTCCGCTCGTTCGCCTGGTCGCTGCGCGACGAGCTGGCCGGCACCGGCGTCACGGTGACGACCGTCCTGCCGGCAGCGACCCGCACGCCCTTCTTCCGGGCGGCCGAGATGGAACGCACGCACATCGGGCGAGCCCCGAAGGCCAGTCCACGGATGGTGGCCCGCCGCGCGGTCGACGCGCTCCTGGACGGCCGGGCGGAGATCGCTCCCGGCCTGCAGGCCAAGGCGATGGTCGCGACCGCCTGGCTGCTGCCGCAGCCCGCGCGCTCGGCGTTCCACGGCTGGTTCTACGCGCCGGGCGCACGGCGGTGACGCCCCGGACCGCCTGAGACCCGACCGCCTGAGACGATGGGCGCATGCCCTCACCCGTGCGCCCCGGCCTTCCGGTCACCCCGGCGCTGGCCATCCCCCGGGCCGAGCTCACCGAGCGGTTCTCCCGTTCCTCCGGCCCGGGCGGCCAGGGCGTCAACACCACGGACTCGCGCGTCGAGCTGTCCTGGGACGTCGGCCGGTCGGCCGTCCTGAGCGATATCCAGCGCGAGCGCGTCACGGAGCGGCGCGCGGACCGCCTCGTCGACGGCGTCCTCACGGTCGTCGCCTCCGAGCACCGGGAGCAGCGGCGCAACCGCGACGCCGCCGCCCGGCGCCTCGCGAGTCTCGTGGCCGATGCACTGGCCCCTCCCCCGCGAACCCGCCGCCCCACGCGTGCCACCCGCGGTTCGCAGGAGCGCCGGCTGACCGCCAAGAAGCAGCGGTCCGCGACCAAGCGGTTGCGGTCGTCGAAGCCCCGGCGCGAGGACTGACGGGCCTCCTCCAGCCGGTGACTTCGGTCCCATGCACCCTTTCCGACGGCGAGATCGGTCAGATGTGGCGTCCATACCGCCCACGTCGCCGGGAAGATACGATCCGAGACCGATGATCCGTACCGAATCGTCCGCGCTGGCCGCGGCCCTGCAGACCGCCCTGCCCGACGGCGCCGTGCTCACCGACCCTGAAGCCGTAGCGGCCTACGCCCACGACGACGCCGAGTGGGCCGACTACGCGACGCCCGCCGCCGTCGTGCTCGCCACCAGCCTCGACGACGTCGTCGCGGCCGTGCGGACCGCCGCCGAGCACGACGCGCCCGTCGTCCCGCGGGGCGCCGGCACGGGCCTGTCCGGCGGTGCGAACGCGATGGCCGGCGCCGTGGTGCTGTCGCTGGAACGCATGACCCGGATCCTCGAGGTCAACACCGCGGAGCGCTACGCCGTCGTCGAGGCCGGCGTGCTCAACGACGACCTCCGCAAGCACGTGGCCGGGCACGGGCTCTGGTATCCCCCGGACCCGGCGAGCCAGGCGATCTCGACGATCGGCGGCAACGTCGCGACGAACGCGGGCGGGCTCTGCTGTGTCAAGTACGGCGTGACCCGCGACTACGTGCTCGGGATGACGGCGGTGCTCGCCGACGGCTCGGTCGCCCGGCTGGGCCGGACCACCGCGAAGGGCGTCACGGGCTACGACCTGACGGGGCTCCTGGTGGGCTCCGAGGGCACGCTGGGGGTCATCGTCGACGTGACCCTCAAGCTCCGCCCGCTCGGTGGCCGCGAGGACCGGGCGATCGTCGGCTGGTTCCCGTCGCTGTCGGACGCCGGCGACGCCGTGGCCGCCGTCTCGGCCGCGGGCATCGTGCCGGCGGCGCTGGAGCTCATCGACAGCACCTGCCTGCGCGCCGTCGCCGACTGGCAGGAGTGGACGCTCCCCGAGGGTGCGGCCGCCCTGCTCCTCGCGAAGGTGGACGAGCCCGGCGGGGCTGGAGAAGTCCTGGCGGAGCAGGTCGCCGCCCTCTTCGAGGACGCGGGCGGCACCCACGTGGAGCGCGCCTTCACCGCGCACGAGGTCGACCGGCTCTTCCTCGCCCGCCGTCTCGCGTACCCCGCGCTCGAACGGCTCGGCCCGGTGCTCACGGAGGACGTCTGCGTCCCGCGCGGCGCCGTCCCCCAGATGCTCAGCCGCATCGAGAGCATCGCCGCGGAGGCCGACGTCGTGATCGCCAACATCGCGCACGCCGGTGACGGCAACCTGCACCCGCTCATCATCGCGCCCGACGGCGACGACGCGGCGAAGGCCCGCGCGAAGACCGCCTTCGACCGGATCGTCGACGAGTGCCGGGCGCTCGGCGGCACGGTCACGGGCGAGCACGGCGTCGGGCTTCTCAAGCTCCCGGGTGCGGCCGCGGAGCTCAGCCCCGTGACGCTCGCGATGCACCGGGCGATCAAGGACGCGCTGGACCCGCGCGGGCTGCTGAACCCCGGCAAGGCGTTCCCCGGCTGAGGCGTCAAGCGGCTTCGCACGACCGGCAACCCTCGCGCGATGGGCGGCGACCCGCTCCCGGGTCGCGCATCGCCGGGAGCAATAGCGCTGGTCCGGCCCGCTGCCCACAGCGAGGAAGACGTGATCGCAGCCGGTCGCCTGGCAGACCCTACCGGGCAGCTGCTGCCGGTCCCAGATCAGTACGGCCATCGCCAGGCAGGCCGACGCCAGGAACCACTCGCCGATCGGGCCGTCGTCGTCGCGGTCGAGATGGAGGTGCCGGGCCGTCCCACCGTGCGCGGTGAGCCGCAGCCGCTGTGCTCGCGTCCGACCTGCCCGGCGCGATGCTCGTCGCCGCGGGGGCCGAGCTCGTCGCGCTGGTGTGCTTCGGCGCGCTCAGCGCGGGCAGGGCTCCCGCGCCATAGGCTTGGCCTCGTGGCGCTGGCCGTATGCCTGCTGTTCGACAGGCCGACCGAACGAGTCCTGCGGCAGCTGTGGCAGCGACTCGAGGACAAGGGTGTGCCGACGCTCGCCACGCACACCCACGGCCGGCACGTGCCGCACCTGTCGCTGGCGGTGCTGCGTTCCTGGGACCTGGACAAGGTGCGCGCCGCCATCGAGGCGCTGCCCGACGCCGGCCCGACCACCGTCCGGTTCGACGCCGTCGCGGCCTTCCGACGCGGCCGGATGAGCCTGGTCCCGGCCGTGACGAGCACTCTCGCGGCACGCCAGGAACAGGTGGTCGAGGCGCTCGGCGCGTCGGAGGACGAGCTGCACAAACACTACGTCCCGGGGATCTGGACGCCGCACGTCACCCTGGCGACACGCGTGCGCCTGGAGCAGACCCCGCTGGTCCTCGAAGCAGCCTACGAGATCGTGCCCCTGACCTGCACGATGACCCACGCCGCGCTGATCGACGCCGGAACCGGCGCCGTGCATCCGCTGGCGGTCGTCCCCTGAGGGCGGCCGGGGCCGCGAGCGCTAGCCCGCCACCGGGATCTCCGCGATGTCCCGCAGTGCCTGGTCGCTGGACATGATGTCGGCGACGTGGCCCAGCCGCCGCAGCGTGCGGTCCGGGATCGGGATCTCGTACTCGCACAGGACGAGGGCCACGTAGTCGAGCGCGAGCCCGTAGTCGCCGACGTCGAGATAGCCCACGGCGATCTCCGCGTCGACCGGTGCGAGCAGGTCGCCGGCGTCGCCGAGAACCTCGCGGATGGTCCGCTCCAGGAACGCGTAGTACTCCAGGCGCCAGCCGCCGTCCGGCTCGTCGGACAGGTCCCGCGTGCGCAGCATCGGGTCCTGCCACCGGTCGAAGTACCGGACGACGGCTTCGCGGTCCTTCGGATCGACCTCGAGCCACTCGCCGGCGGCCAGCCTCGTGAGCGCGACGCACCATGACCGGGCCGAGATACGAGGGTGGTCCGCGACGTCCGTGAGCTCGGCCCACAGGATGTACGCCCCGGCGCCGTGCTCCGCGGTGTCGATCACGCCGTGCACGATCTCGCCCATCGCCTCCAGGCCGATCTCGTACGGGTCGCTGCCGGGCGCGAGGACTCGCTGCGAGATGCCCGTCATGACCTGGTACAACGCGCGGTCGGGCGCTACGGAGAACACCGGCAGAGCCTAACGGCAGGCGGGCGCCCCGACGGACGCCCGCCTGCCGACAACATCACGCCGTCAGGGACCTCGCACCCAGCTGGGCCCGCACGCTGAGCTCCGCGGCCTTGAACGCGTGCTCCTGCGTCATCGCGGTCTCGGTGCGTTCGAGGCAGTCGACGATGAGCTCGCCGAAGAACGGGAAGCCCACGTTCCCGTCGGCGACGAGATGGTGCTCGTCCTTCCCGTCCACCAGGAACACGTGGCCGGGTCCCTCCTGTGTGCCGACGTTGACGTACTTGCGCAGCTCCAGGTAGCCGTCGGTGCCGAGCACGAACGTGCGCCCGTCGCCCCACGTGCTCAGGCCGTCCGGGGTGAACCAGTCGACCCGGCAGTACCCGGTCGCGCCGTTGTCCATGACGATGGTGGCCTCGCCGAAGTCGTCCAGCTCGGGATGCTCGGGGTGGTGGTAGTTGGCGATCGCCGAGTACCCGACCTCGGCGTCCTTGGCACCGGCGTAGTGGAGCATCTGCTCGAAGTTGTGACTACCGATGTCGCACAGGATCCCGCCGTACTTCTCCTTCTCGAAGAACCAGTCGGGCCGGCCGGTACCCAGGCGGTGCGGGCCGAGCCCCATCACCTGCACGACGCGGCCGATCGCGCCGGCGTCGATGAGCTGCCCGGCCAGGACGGCGGCCTCCACGTGGATCCGCTCCGAGTAGTAGACGGCGTACTTGCGCCCGGTCCGTGCCGTCGCCTCCCGGGCCGCCGCGAGCTGCTCGAGCGTGGTCAGCGGCGCCTTGTCGGTGAAGTAGTCCTTGCCGGCCTCGATGGCCCGCAGGCCCAGCGCGCAGCGCTCGGACGTGACCGCTGCACCGGCGACGAGGCGGACCTCGTCGTCGTCGAACACCTCCTCCTCGCTCCGGGCGACCCGCACGTCGGGGAACCGCTCGCAGAACGCGGCGACCTTCGCCGGGTCCGGGTCGTAGACCCACTTGAGGGTCGCGCCCGCGGCGGCCAGCCCCTCGCTCATCCCATAGATGTGCCCGTGGTCGAGACGCACCGCGCCGAACACGAACTCTCCCGGGCCGACCACGGGTGCGGGGATCGGTGCCGGCGCGTAGGCGGCGCCACTGGTCGTCGTCATCAGTTCTCTGGTCCTTCTCTCGTGGAACTCGTGGAACTCGTGGAACTCGTGGAAGCTCAGTCGTCGACGGCGGAGCTGCCGACGGTGATCGCACCGGGCAGGTCGGCCACCGCCGCCGTCTTCTCGAAGAAGTGCGGAGCGCGCGCCACTAGCGTGCCCGCGCGGTAGTACGGGTCGTCGGCCGGCAGCGGCAGGTCGACGGTGCGCCGCTCGATGCCCGCGACGTAGATCGCGGTCACGAGCTCGATGGCGCGGCGTCCGTCCGCGCCGTCCACGACCGGCCGACGGCGCTCGCGCACCGCACCGAGCACGTCCCCGATCTGCCCGGGGTGGCCTTCGTGCTCCAGGGGGCTGTGCGCCGCTGCGAGCGCCTCGATCTCGGCGGCGCGGCCCGGGTCCCCGCCGGGCAGGGGGAACCCGTTGGGGCCGGCGGTGTCGGCGACGACCTTCCATGGCTGGGACACCCGGGCGTGCCGTCCCTGCACGACGATCGCCTGCTCCTCCCCGTGGTGCACCACGGAGCTGGTCACCTCGGCGAGCGCGCGGTCGTACTGCAGGACTGCCACGGACAGGTCCTCGACCTCCGAGTTCTCGTGGGCGGCGTTGGTCAGCACCGAGGTGACGGCGCGGGGCGCGCCGAGCATCCAGAGCGTGAGGTCCAGGTGGTGGATGGCGTGGTTGAGGGTGCACCCGCCGCCCTCGGACTCCCACGTGCCCCGCCACCACAGGTCGTAGTAGGCGGTACCGCGCCACCAGGCCGAGGAGACCTGGGCGTGGGAGACGGGCCCGATCAGGCCCGAGTCCAGCACGGTCTTGAGGGTGGCCATGTCGTCGCGGAAGCGGTTCTGCGCGACGACGGAGAGGATCCGGCCGTTCTCGGCGGCGGCCGCGATCATCGCGTCGCACTCCTCGAGCGACGGCGCCATGGGCTTCTCGACGAGCACGTCGACGCCGGCCCGCAGCGCGGCGATCGTCAGCTCGGCGTGGGTGGACGGCGGCGTCGCGATGCTGACGAGGTCCAGGTCCTCGGCGGCGAGCATGTCCTCGATCCGCTCGTACGCCCGCGCGGACGTGAGGCTGGGTTCGGCGAGCAGCGCGGCGGCCCTGCCTGGCGCGACGTCGCACAGGGCGACGATCTCGCACTCCTGCGGAAAGCGCAGGTAGCCGTCGATGTGGGTGGCGGCGATGCCGCCGGTCCCGATGATCCCGATCTTGAGCACTGTTCCTCCGGTTACTTGGCGGCGTTGGTGGAGCCCTGGACCTCGGCGATCAGCGCGTTGGCCGCGTCCAGCGGGGTCTGCTCCTCGAACATGACGTCCTGCATGTAGCGCGCCAGGATCGTCTCGATGTCCGAGGCACCGTTCGGGACGATCGCGGGCGCCTCGCCGAGGTGCGGCTTGCGCTGCTCGGCGAAGTCGGCGGCCTTGCGCTCCTCGGCCGTGAGGTCGTCGCCGAGGTCGACGAGCGTCTGCGGGTTGGCCGGGATGCCGCGCTCGGTGCCGATGATGGTGGCGGCCTCGGGGTCGTTGACCAGGAAGTCGATGAGCAGCGCTGCCTCGGCCGGGTGCTCGGACTTGGCCGACACCGACCAGTACATCCCTGGCTTGTAGTAGTCGTACTTCGTCGTGTCCTCGTCGGGGGTCGGCAGCGGCAGCAGCTCCAGCTCGGCCCCGCTGGCTGCGGCGTACGCGGTGATCATGGTCGACGGCGTGAAGATGGCCGCGGTCTTCCCGGTCGCGAAGGGCGTCTGGTCGAGTGCGAGGCTGGCGTTCTCGGCCTGGGCGGACGCCGGCGCCGCGGCGCCGCTCTTGGTCCAGTCCAGGGCGAGCTGGAAGTACCCGGCCAGCGTATCGGGCTTGATCACGATGTCGTCCTCGGAGAAGAGCTGGTCGCCCTGCTGGCGGGCGAAGAGCTGCAGGGCGAACTCGTTGGTCATGATGCCGGTGCCGTACGTGTCGTCCGGCGACTTCTCGGTGACCTCCTTGGCCCAGGCCTCGTACTCGTCCCAGGTCCAGGTCGAGGTGTCGGGCAGCGGCGTACCGAGCTCGTCGATCAGGTCCATGTTCACCAGCAGGCCGGTCGACGTGGTCGAGATCGGCATCGCGTAGAGCGTGTCGTTCCACATGCCCATGTCGAGCACGGGCTGGTCGAGGCGCGACGTGTCGAGCTGGGACAGGCCGCCCAGGTCGACGAGGCTGCCGCGCGAGGCGTACGAGGCGAGGTAGACCTGGTCCATCTGGATGACGTCGGGCGCGTTGCCACCGGCGGTGGCCGTGGCGAGCTTCTCCCAGTACCCGGTCCAGTCGGAGAACTCCGGCTCGATCGTGATGTCGGGGTACTTCTCCTCGAACAGGTCGAAGACCTCCTGGGTGCGCGCGTGGCGGGTGTCGCCGCCCCACCAGGTGACGCGCAGGGTGACGGGCTCGTCGGCGAGCTCGGTCGATCCCTGGGGCTGTGCGACGCCGCACGCGGCGAGCGCGAGGGCCATAGCCGCGGCGACGCTGCCGACGGCGGTACGACGGATCCGGTTCATGACGGGTTCCTTCTGGTGCGGGGGCTCACTTGAGCCCGGTGGTGGCGATGCCCTGGACCAGGTACTTCTGGCCGAGCGCGAAGGCGAGGACGAGGGGCACGATGGCGACGACGCTCATCGCGAACATCCCGCCGAACGACGAGGTCGACTGCGCGTCGATGAACGAGCGCAGCGCGATCGGGACCGTGTACTTCTGTGGGTCGGTCAGGTAGATGAGCTGGGAGAAGAAGTCGTTCCACGTCCAGATGAACGTGAAGATGGCTGTGGTGGCCAGGGCCGGTTTCATCAGCGGCAGGATGATCAGGAAGAAGATCCGGCCGTGCCCGGCCCCGTCGATGCGGGCGGCGTCGTCCAGCTCGCGGGGCAGGCCCCGGATGAACTGGATCATCAGGAAGATGAAGAACGCGTCGGTGGCCAGCAGCTTGGGCACGATGAGCGGCCAGAAGGAGTTCACGAGCCCCGCCTGCGCCCACAGGATGTACTGCGGCACGATCACGACGTGGATCGGCAGCATGATCGAGACGAGCATGTAGGCGAACGCCGGACGCTGGAACCGGAAACGCAGGCGGGCGAAGGCGTAGGCGGCCATCGAACAGCTCACGAGGTTGCCGATGATCGAGCCGATCACGACGATTGCCGAGTTGAGCAGGTACGCGCTGAAGGGCCTGCCCAGCGCCGTCCAGCCGTAGACGTAGTTCTCCGCGTGGAAGGTGGTCAGCAGCAGCGACGGGTTGCCGAAGATGTCGCCGTCGGGCCGCAGGGAACTGACGACCATCCACAGCACCGGGTACAGGGTGGTGAGGACGCCCAGGATCAGCAAGGTGTGCTTGCCCGCCCTGCGCAGCGTCAGCCTGACCTGGCGTCCGTCGACGGGCCGCCGGGCGGCGCTCGGCGGCACCGCTGGCGCCGTCGCGACGGCGGCGTGCGCCCCGGGTCGGTTCGTGGAGTCAGTTCTCATAGTGCACCCAGTACTTCGAGAGCCAGAAGTTGATGGCGGTGAACGCGCCGATGATCAGGACGAGCAGCCAGGCGAGCGCCGACGCGTACCCCATGCGGAAGGACGAGAAGCCCTCCTGGTAGAGGTAGAGCGTGTAGAACAGCAGCGAGTCGGACGGCCCGCCCGTTCCGCCCGAGACGATGAACGCCTGGGTGAAGGACGAGAACGAGTTGATGGTCGCGAGCACCAGGTTGAAGAAGATGATCGGCGTCAGCAGCGGCAGCGTGATCGCTCGGAACCGGCGCCACGGCCCGGCGCCGTCGGTCGCGGCTGCCTCGTAGAGCTCGACCGGGATCTGCCGGAGGCCGGCCAGGAAGATCACCATCGGCGAGCCGAACGTCCAGATGTGCAGCAGGATGATCGTCCCGAGGGCGGTGTCGGGACTGCCGATCCAGCTCGTGGTCGTATGGATGCCGACCACGCCGAGCATCGCGTTGACCAGACCGGAGCCGCCGAACACCAGGCGCCAGAGCACCGCGATCGCCACGGAGGCGCCGAGCAGGCTGGGCAGGTAGAAGGCCGACCGGTAGAGCGCCCGGCCGCGTAGCC
The DNA here is from genome assembly GCF_900608595.1 of Promicromonospora panici. Lineage (GTDB taxonomy): Bacteria > Actinomycetota > Actinomycetes > Actinomycetales > Cellulomonadaceae > Promicromonospora > Promicromonospora panici. The sequence goes on from NZ_UWYY01000005.1 coordinate 259,257, forward strand.
CGCGGTCGAGCAGCAGGGCGAGCGCCAGCGCCACGAGGAGCTGGCCCGGCACCCCCACCAGTACGTAGACGAACGTGACGACCAGCGACTGGTGCAGTCGCGTGTCGGTGAGCATGCGCTCGAAGTTGGCGAGCCCGATCCAGTTCGCGTTCTGCAGCAGGTTGTAGTCGGTGAACGCGAGGTACAGGGACGCCAGGATCGGGCCGAGGGTGAGCACGGCCGCGCCGAGCACCCAGGGGCCCAGAAAGGCGAGCGCCGCCTTGTTGTCCGGTGTGGCCTGCGGGATGCGTGACGTACTTCGGGTCAGCCGTTGCAGCTCGGCGACAGACATGGACACCTCCTCCTTGAGGGTCATGGCCCGCGTGCGGGCAGCGTTGGTGATACGTGTCACCGGTGATACGTGTCACTATGGTTGTGGTGGCACCGGCCACTGTCAAGGGGATGGAGAATTGTGAGCGTGCCAGTTCCGCCAACGAGCCCGCCAACGAGCCCGCCAACGAGCCGCGACGTCGCGCGCCTTGCCGGCGTCTCGCAGACGACGGTGTCCTACGTCCTCACGGGCAAGGGCGCGATCTCCCCGGCCACCCGTGAGCACGTGCTGAAGGTCGCCGAGTCGATCGGCTACCGCCCGAACCTCGCCGCGCGGTCGATGCGCACGCGCCGCTCCGGACGTCTCGCCGTGATCACCGGTGTCGCCTACGAGAACCAGATCCGCCTGCTCACCGGCGCGAGCCGGGTGGCCCATGACGCCGGCTACATCATGGAGACCCACAGCGTCGACGGCACCGTCGAGGACCGGACCGACCGGGTGCTCGAGCTGGCGGCCGGTGGTCAGTACGAGGGCATGCTGACGTTCGTCCCGGTGCTGCCCGCCGCGCTGTCGGACGGTCGGAGCACGCCTCCGGTCCTGGCCGCGACGGCGTTCGACGAGAAGATGCACAGCGCCGGCGAGCTGGCCGACGCGAGCCTGCTGGAGGTGTTCGTCCGCGCGCTCGCCGCGGCCGGCCACCGCCGGTTCGTGCACGTCGCGGGGAACCTGGAGTTCACGTCCGCCCGCGCGCGCCGGGACGTCTACCTGGCCTGCGTCGAACAGCTCGGCGTCGAGTCGCTCGGCGTCCTCGGCGGGGACTGGACGGCGGAGTCCGGCCGCCAGGCCCTGCTCGGGCTGCCCGACGACGCACCACCGGTCGCCGTGATCGCGGCCAACGACGTCCTGGCGGTGGGCGCCCTACGCGCCGCCGCCGAGCGCGGGTGGTCCGCACCTGGCGACGTCGTCGTGACCGGCTGGGACAACGCCCAGTTCGGTGCCTACACCATGCCGTCCCTCACCACCGTGGACGTCGACTTCCAGGCGGCCGGGCGCCACGCCATGCAGCTCCTCCTCGCCACGCTGCGTGGCGAGGAGCCGCCGCGCGGATCCGACCTCCAGCGCATCGTCTGGCGGGAGTCGACGGGAGCGGCACACCCCGCGGCCTCGGGTACCGCATAGGTCGAGCACTGCCTACGATGAAGCGTGCTCGTCCGACGTGCTCTCCCTGACGACGCTCCCGCCGTCGCCCCGCTGCTCGGCGAGCTGGGGTACCCGACCTCCGTGGAGGCGGTGACCACCCGGTTCGCGCGCCTCGCCGAGAGCGAGAGCGACCCCGCGTGGGTCGCGGTCGATCCGCACTCCGAGGACGGTCTCCTCGGATTCGCCGCGGGGCACCTCTTCTGGCCCTACGAGCTCGACAGGCCCGTGGCGGAGCTGACCGCCCTCGTCGTCACCGAACGGAGCCGGGGCGGCGGGGCCGGCCGGGCACTCGTCGCCGCCTTCGAGGAGTGGGCGAAGGCAGCGGGCAGCCTCCGCGCCACCGTCGCGTCGTCGTTCCACCGCTCCAGCGCCCACGCCTTCTACGAGCGGCTCGGCTACGGGCAGCGCTCCAAGAAGTTCGAGAAGCAGTTCTGAAGCTGGTCCTCGGCGACTACTCCCCCAGCCGTTCCTCGATCCAGGCCCAGCTCACCTCCGCGCTCGCCTTCGGCTCCATGGACGCCCGGTCGACCTCGACGATCAGCCAGCCGTCCCACCCGTCCGGCAGTGCCGCGAGCACCGCGTCCAGGTCGAGATCCCCGAGCCCCGGCTCGCGGAAGAGGCCCCGGTCGACGGCCGCGTTGTACGACGTCGGCTCGGCGCGGCTGGCCGCCGCGACGCTGAGGTCGAGGTCCTTGATGTGCAGGTCGACGAGCCGGTCGGCATGCCGCCGCAGCATCCCCACCGGATCGATCCCCGCCCACGCCAGGTGCCCGATGTCGAAGGAGGCGCCCAGCGAGGACGCGGGAATCGCGGCGAGAACGCGCTCGATCTCGTCCTCGGTCTCGATCCAGGTGCCCACGTGGTTGTGCAGCCCCGCGCGCACGCCCTCCTCGCGAAGCACCTCGGCCGCTGTTCCGAGGACGTCGATGAGTCGGTCCAGGCGGGAGCCGTCGAAGTCCGCCCCGACCGCCGTCTGCTCCAGCGTGCGCCGGGTCCCGGGCGCCCAGCTCATCTCGGGCGAGAGGAAGACGGTGTCCAGCCCGAAGTAGGCCGACTCCTCGGCCTTGCGGCGGATGCCGTCGTACCAGCGCACCTGCTCGGCGCTTCCCGGCGCCAGCAGCACGCCGTGGTCCTCCGGCAGGGCGACGCTCGCGTAGCCGGGCGCGAGGACCAGGCCCGCGTCGCCCGCCATCCGCTCGTACGACTGCAGCGTCTGGGTGTCGAGCACCTCCATCATCACCGCGGAGAATCCCGCGGCCCGCACCTGGGCGAGCACACCGGGATAGTCGTCCCGGAAGGACGGTTCGGCGAAGAGCCAGAGATCCTCGCTGTCCGGGTCGGACGGATCGGCCTTGACGTTGACCCACTGGATCGGGTTCAGTGCCACCCGGTCGGCGCGCAGGCTCATGCCTCTCCCCCCGCCGCGCCCTGGCGGGCGTTGTACACGGTCAGCGCATCCGCGTCGACCGCCGCGCGATAGGCACGGAAGACGTCGAGCGCCTCGTCCCGCAGCACGTCCCGCACCACGCGGATGCCGCGGCGCTCGAACTGGTCGGCCCAGTCGCCGCCGAGCGGGCCCTCGTCGAACGTGGTGATCTCCTCGAGCTCCGGCCCCTCGCCCGCGACGACCAGGGTGCGCACGCCGGACCACATGGCCGCCCCGTAGCACTGGATGCACGGCCGCCAGTTGACGACGAGCTCGTGCGCGGGCATCCCGGCGCCGCCGAGGTCCCACGTCTCGCGCCGCGTCTGGGCGAGCCCCAGCGCGACGACCTCCGCGTGGCCGCTCGACACCCCGCTGGAGAGCACGACGTTCACACCTACCGAGACGATGCGACCGGTCTCGCTCTCGGCGACGAGCGCGGCGAACGGGCCGCCGTTCCCCTCCCGCCAGTTCCGGTCGGCCAGGCGGTGCACGAGCCGCATCCGGTCGTCCACCCCCGGGATGCTGTCCGGGACGTCGGCGAGCTCGTCCCGCACCCATGGAGGCAGGGTCAAGCGGTATTCGGTGGTGATGTCCTGCGCAAGCATGTTCGGCATCCTCTGTTCAGTTCCGCGAAGTAGTCGGCTGGCTAAGTAGTCAAGTGGCGAAGCAGGGCGAGGTAGTCAGTCAGCGAGCGCCGCAGACCTGCCCGCGACGGCACGGGCCGTCCGGACCGCGGTGATCGCGCCGGTGAGCGTGGTGTTCGCCGCGACGGGCGTCGGCACCGCCCCGGTCCCGGCGACGTACAGGTTCTCGAAGCCCCAGACCCGTCCGGTGGTGTCCGCGACGCTCGTGCCGTCGTCGTGCTCCCCGACCCGGACCGTGCCGGTGAGGTGCAACGAGGACCCGGGCGCCAGAAGCGCCCGCTCCGTCTCGGGGTCGAAGGGCCCGAACAGCTCCGCGATCTCCTGCACCTGGGCGAGCGCACGGTCGATGAGCCCGAGGTCGACCGGGGAGTACTCGAACTCGATGCTGATCCGCGGCATGCCCGCCGCGTCCGTCTCGGTCTCGGAGAACACCAGGCGGTTCGCCGGCCGCGACTGAACCGGCGAGTAGAACGACAGGCCCACCGAGTGGGCCAGTGGCCGGCCGTGCGCGTCGACGTAGGTGGTGTTCATGATCTGCCCGTGGAACGGCTGGTCGGGGCCGTTCTGCGGGATCCAGAGCGAGTCGGTGCAGAACTCCCCCACCCGCGGCAGCGGCAGCGTCGCGAGGTCGAGCCCGAACCGGTCGACGTCCATCAGGACACGCCCGGTGACGAACGCGTGCTCGTTCAGGTAGCGCCCGAGCGCCCACGGCCTGATTCCCGAGGCGAAGAGCAGCTGCGGCGTCCGCAGCGCGTCCGCGCACACGACCACGGTGTTCGCGAGCACCTCCTGCTCCGTCCCGTCGGCGACCCGCCGGATCCGGGCGCCACGCACCCGGCCGCCATCACCGTCGCCGTCGACCAGCAGCTCGGTCACGAGGGCGCCGGTGACCAGCTCGAAACCGTCGTCGCCCCCGGACGCGATCGGCGGGAAGATCACCGAGGGACCTGTGCGCGCCAGCGGGCCCTCGGCGGCCGGCGCGACCGCCATCGGCATCGGCTGCGGCGCCCGCTCGTCCGGGCCGACGCCGGCGAGGTGCTCACCCAGCACGTCGAGCACCACCTGCCCGGCCTTGGTCGGCCCGATCGGACTGGGATGCACGCCCAGCACGCGGCGCGCGGTCCGCAGGTCGGCGGACCAGCCGTCCGGGTCGCCGCCGTCGAACACCTCCGCACCGGCGGGCCAGGGGGTCGCCGCCGTCCAGTGCACGCCCATACCGCCCGCGTTCCACGCGATCGCGGCGCCCGGCATCGCCTCGGCGTCCTCCCCGAACGCGAGCGCGTGGAACATCCCCGGCCCAAGCTGGACGACGTCGCCCAGCGGTTCCCGCTCGACGGCGGCCCCGGTGTACATGCCCTGGATGCCGCTCGCGACGCGCTCGTTGTAGCGTTCCCACAGCTCGGGGTCGGGCACGTCGTGCAGGTGCAGGCCGGGAGTGTCCCCGATCGTCGTACCGGCGTCGACCATGAGGATGCGGACGGCCGGGTCGGCCTCCCGGACCAGCCGGGCGACCGTCGCTCCCATGATGCCGCTGCCGACGATCAGGACGTCGGCCACGCCGTCGGCCACGACGTCGGCCGTGCCCGAATGAGTCAGGCGGAAGTGAGTCAAGAGACAGCTCCTAGGGGTGGGTTGTCACGCGTCGTGCACGATCGGGCCGAACAACGTCGTATCCATGCGGTCGAGGGCGAACTTGAGCGCCCCGACCAGCGGGCCGTCGGGGCCGAGCGAGGTGGGCCGCAGCTCGATCTCCGGGGTGCGGGCCGCGCGCATCCGGTCCCGGACGCGCGGCAGGAGCACATCCGCCGCGTCCTCCATGCCGCCGCCGAGCACGATGAGCGACGGCGCGATCGTCCAGGACAGGGTGGTGAGGACCGAGGCGATGTGCTCGACGAACACGTCGATCTCGGCCAGGGCAGCCGCGTCCCCGGCCCGCGCGGCGTCCACCCGCGCGTGCGCGAACCCGCGCTGCTCCTGGACCGGGGAGGTGAGCCACGCGATGGGATGGTCCTCGATCGACCCGACCGACATCGACACGGCCTCGACGATCTCTCCCGCAGCGCCCTCGAAGCCGCGATGCACGGTGCCGCGGATGAGGATGCCCACGCCCGCGCGGCTGCCGAGCTGCGCCCAGACGACGTCGTCGTGGTCGCGGGCCGCTCCGCGCCAGCGCTCGGCGAGCGCGCCGAGGTTGGCGTCGTTGTCCGCGAACCACGGGATGCGGATGCGGCGGCCGAGCTCGGCGGGCAGGTCCACGCCCGGCCAGTGCTCGGTGAAGACCAGCCGTCGCACGACGCCGTCCCCGTCGATGGCGCCACCGCTCGCGACGGCGCCGGCGCGGAGGCGCTCGATGGTCCCGCCTGCGTCCACCAAGGCCTCGCGCACGAGGACTGCGGCGTCGTCGAGCGTGGACGGCGGGTCGTGGTAATCCCGCAGCGCGCGGTGGGCCCGGCCGAGGATGTTCCCGCGCACGTCGGACACCACAGCGGCGCCCTCGAGCGTGTTCACCCGCACCGCGGCGACCAGGGCGTGCTGGGCCCGGAGCTCGAACCGCCGCGGAGGCCGGCCGGCGCCGCCGGTCAGCGGCACCCGGTCGAGCTCGGCGACCCAGCCCGCCTCGACGAGCGCGTCGAGGATCAGCTCGATGGTGCGCCGCGACAGGCCGGTGCGCTCGGCGAGCGCCGTCATCGTCAGGGCCTCGGCGGAGACCGCGAGCGCCCGCAGCGCGGCGGAGGTGTTGACCCGGCGGATGCCGCTCTGGTTCAGCCCTGGCGTCTTCAGCCCCGTCACTTCAGCCCCGTGGCCGCGACGCCCTGCACGAAGTAGCGCTGCAGGAAGAGGAACAGCACGAGCACGGGCAGCATCACCACGATGGCGCCGGCGAGCATGAGCCCGTAGTCGGTGACGTTGTTCGCGGCGTTGCTCGTGGCGGCCAGCCCGACCGGCAGCGTGTAGGTCGAGGTGCTCTGGGCCACGACGAGCGGCCAGATGAAGTTGTTCCACGCGGCGAGGAAGGACATGATCGTGACGGTAGCGAGCGCGGGACCGGCGAGCGGCAGGAAGATCCGGAAGAAGATGCGCAGCTCGCCCGCGCCGTCGATACGCGCCGCCTCCAGCAGCTCGTCCGGGACCGCCGACGCGTACTGCCGCATGATGAAGATCGAGATCGGCAGGGCCATGGCCGGCAGGGCGATACCGGTGAGGGTGTCGACGAGGCCGAGGTTCATGGTGACGACGAACTGCGGGACGAACGTGGCCGTGTACGGCACCATGAGCGCCGCCATGACGGCGCCGAACGCGAGCCGCTTGCCGGCGAAGTCGAACTTGGCGAGCGCATACCCCGCGGCCGACGCTGCGACGATGTTGCCCCCGACGACGAGGGCAGCGACGACGATGCTGTTCACGAGGTAGGCGCTGAACCCCTCGGTCGCGAACAGGCGCACGAAGTTGTCGAACGTCACCTCGCTCGGCAGCCACGCTCCGGGATCCGCGCGGATGTCGGCCAGGCTGCGCAGCGAGCCGCTCGCCACCCAGCCGAAGGGCAGCAGCGTGAGGCACGCGACTATCACGAGCGCCGCGTACAGCAGCGCCTCGGACGGGCGGACCGTGCGCGGCCCGGGGCGGGAGCCCCGCTCCGCCGCGCCCTTTTCTGCAGGGACGTCCTGATCAGCGACTTCGGGGGACGCGACGACGGTCATGCGCGGGGCCTCAGCAATCTGAACTGGATGATGCTCACGACGGCCACCAGGACGAGGATCACGAACGACGCGGCGGACGAGAGCCCGAACTGGCCGAAGCCGAACTGGTGGTACGTGTAGAGCGCCACCGACTCGGTGGAGCCCAGCGGGCCGCCGTCGGTGAGCAGGTACGGCTCGTCGAACACCTGCAGGTAGAACACGGTGAGCAGCACGGAGACGAGCAGGATCGTCGGCACGAGCAGCGGCGTCGTGATGTGCCACAGGCGACGCCACCACCCCGCGCCGTCCAGGGCTGCCGCCTCGTGCACGTCCTCCGGCACGCCCTGCAGCCCGGCCAGGAAGAGCACCATGGCGATGCCGAAGTTGCGCCAGACGCCGAGCAGGATCACCACCGGCATCGCCAGGTTCGGGTCGCCGAGCCAGTTCGGGCCGGCGAACCCGATGTTCGAGAGCACCTCGTTGACGGTGCCGTTCCTGTTGAACGCGTACTGCCAGATGAGCGCGACCGCCACGACGTTGGTCACCACGGGCGCGAAGAAGATGGTCCGGAAGACGCCGCGCAGCCGCCGCACCCCGGCGTCCAGCGCGAGGGCGAGCGCGAACCCCAGCAGCATGGTGAGCGGGACCCCGACCAGCACGAAGATCGCGGTGTTCCCGAGGTCGCGGACGAACCGGCCGTCGGAGAAGAGCCAGGCGTAGTTGCTCAGGGCCACGAACTCGACGGCGAAGGGGTTGCGCAAGTCGGTTCCCCGCAGGTCCGTGAGGCTGAAGCCCAGTGCCGCGACGGTCGGGATCGCCGTGTAGACGACGAACACCGCCAGGAAGGGCAGCAGGAACAGCCAGGCGACCAGGGTGCGGCGGTGAGCGCCGGTTCTCTTCGCACGTCGCGAGGGCCGTGCGCTCACCGCCGTGCCCTGGGGACCGGTCTGCGAGACGGTCGTGGTCATGAGCGTCTACTCCCCGGTGCCCAGGCTCTCGGCGAACGACTGGATGGCCGTCGCGGCCTGTTCCGGGGTCTGGCTGCCCTTGGCCACCGCCTCCATCTCGACGCCGAGCTGCGTCGCGATCTGCGCCCAGGTCTGCACCTGCGGGTAGGTCTCGGTGTTCTCGAGCTGCTCGAAGAAGGCGTCCAGCAGCGGCTGGTCCGCGATCGCGGGGTCCTCCCACGCGGAGCGGACGGCGGGCAGCGAGGCCCCCGCCTCGTACTGGGCGACCTGCGTCTCGGGTGCGGCGAGGTGGCGCAGCACCTTCCAGGAGGCGTCCGCGTTGTCGCTGTCGGCGAGCACGCCCCAGCTCCCGCCCGCGATCGCGCCGACGCCGCCTCCGGCATCACCCGGCAGGACGGCGGTCGCGACGTGCTCCTGCGTCCAGCCCTCCTCGCCGGCGACGTCGTCGAGCTGCCCGATCACCCAGGGGCCGGTCATCATGGCGCCCGTCTTGCCCTCGACGAAGTACGGCTGGGCGTCGAGGAAGCCCGGCGCGTCGGGGTCGGCGATCCCGGAGGTGAAGAAGGACTCGTTGTACGTCAGCGCGTCGACCATCTCGGGGGTGTCGAGGGTCCACTCGGTGCCGTCGTCCGACATCGGCCGGCCGCCGGCCTGCCACAGATACTGCGTGACGTCCTGCCCGTTGTAGACGTCCCAGCCGACGTCCGCGCCCAGGCCCTTGTCGGCCCCGCCGTCCTGCAGGCCCTCGAAGAACGGGACGACGTCGTCCCAGGTGGCGGGCGCCTCGACACCGCCGGCCCGGGCGAAGTCGGACCGGTAGACCAGCGCGTAGGTGTAGGCGTACCACGGGACGGAGTAGGCGACGCCGTCGACGACGCCGGACTCCCACGCGCCGGGGAAGAACGAGTCGCTGTCGACCAGTCCCTCCGGCACGGGGGCGAAGGCGCCGCCCACGGTGAACTGTGCCTGGGACTCGGTGTAGAGCTGCGCGACGTCGGGCCCGCCGCCCGCGGCGACCGCCGACTGCAGCTTGGTCGTGTACTCGTCCGCCGGGACGAGCGTGATCTGCAGGTCGAGGTCCGGGTTGTCCTCCTTGAAGGAGGCGAGGACGTCGTCGAGCACCGTCGCGTCACCGTCCGGGGCCCACAGCTCGACGGTGCCCGTGGCGGACCCGTCGTCGACGTTTGCCGACGCCGCGGACGACGCGGGTTCGGCGCTACGGCCGCAGCCGGTGAGCACGAGGACCGAGGCAACGGCCGCGCCGACGGCGAGCCGGGCCGTCACGTTTCGGGAGAGCAGGTTTCGGGAGAGCGGCACGGAGACTCCTATCGTGAGAGCCCGGAGCGGGCGCGCCACCAGGCAGCATTGTGCTGACTAGTAGCGAATTCGAACCCACTCGTCGTGTGTCCACTCATGAAGGTAGGGACGGTCCGTTTCGGCGAAATGACGCGGGAGTGACGATTAATTTCGGCGCAAGTAGCAGAATCCTCAGCAGAGCTGCGGGCCGGAGTCCCGCACCCGCGCCAAAATCGCTCAGGACGAGGCGCGGGACCGGCTCCTCCCTGGCGCCCGCTCGTAGCCGGCGTCCTGGATCGTGAGCTCGGCGCGACCGCCGGTCAGCGATCGCAGGTCGAGGACGTAGCGGGCGAGCTCCGCCTCCGGGACGGTCGCGACCAGGCGCGCCCGGCCGTCGTCGGCCAGCTCGGTCGCCGAGACGCGCCCGCGCCGTCCGGACAGGTCGGTGAGCACCGCGCCCTGGTGGTCGGGCGGGACGGTCACGGTCACCGTCGCCACGGGCTCCAGCAGGACGGTCCCCGCCTCGGCCAGCGCGACCCTGACACCCGCGGCCGCGGCGTTGCGGAACGCCATGTCGGACGAGTCCACCGAGTGGGACTTGCCGTCGTACACCTCGACGCGCAGGTCCACGACGGGGTAACCCTGCGGCCCTCCGGCCGCCATGGCGTCGCGCGCCCCCTTCTCGACGGCGGAGATGTACTGCCGCGGCACCGCACCGCCCACCACCGAGTCGACGAACTCGAAGCCGCCCTCGCGCAGCGGGCCCACCCGCAGCTGCACCACGGCGAACTGGCCGTGCCCGCCGGACTGCTTCTTCACCTTGCCCTCGGCCTGCGTGGCCCGGGCGATCGTCTCCCGGTACGCCACGGGCACCGGCCCGGGCTCGGTGTGGACGCCGAACACGCGCGCGAGCCGCTCGATCGCGACGTCCAGCTGCGTGTCGCCGAGGCCGCGCAGCACGGTCGCGTCGCCCACCCGTTCGACGACAAGCGTCGGGTCCTCTGCGACGAGCCGGGCCAGCGCCGTCGGCAGGTGCTCGTCGTCCGACTGCGACGCGGGCACGAGCGCCGCGGCGTAGACGGGCTGCCGCGGCGGTGGCAGGAACGGTCGCGCCCGGCCCGACGTCCGCGACCAGAGCAGCGTGCCCGACGGTGATCCGCCCAGCTTGGCCGCGGCGCCGACCTCCCCCGCCGACAGGTTGCCGACCGGGATGTGCTCCTTGCCCTGCAGCCGGAACAGGCCGTGGATGCGCTCCTCGGCGCCGGTCGTCGCGTTACGCAGCCGGTCGGACGTGTGCACCACCCCGGAGAGCACCTTAAGCATCGAGACCTGCCCCACGAACGGGTCGACCACGGTGCGGAAGACGTGCACGAGCGGCACGCCCGACGGGTCGGCGGCCACTGCGACGGTGCGCCCCGGGTCGCCGTCGCCGTCGGGCGTGCCGGCGGGTGTGCCGTCAGGTGCGCCCGAGCCGACGACGATGCGGCTGTCGCGATCGGCCGGCGAGGGCGCCAGCTCGCACAGCAGGTCCGTCAGGCGGTCGACGCCGCAGGCGGTCACGCCCGAGGCGACCACGACGGGCACCGCCTCCCCCGCGACCACCTCGCGCGCGAGGTCACGCTCGAGGTCGGCCACGGCCGGCTCCCGTCCCGACAGGTACGCGTCGAGCTGTTCGTCGTCGTGCGACACGAGCTCCTCGGTCACGTCGACGTGCATCCGGTGCTCCTCGTCGACGACCTCGGGCGGCAGGTCCTCGTCGTGGTGCCGGCCTGCGTCGTCGTACACGAGGGCGCGCTCGCCGAGCACGTCGGCGACGGCGCCGAACGCCTGCTCCTCGCCGAGCGGCAGCTCGATGGGCCAGAGACGCTCGCCGAACGCCTCGCGCAGCTCGGCGAGGACACGCCGGAAGTCGGCGCGCGCTCGGTCTTCCTGCGTCACGACGACGAGGCGCGGGACGCCGAGGGCCTCGGCGGTCGTCCACGCGGTCCGGGTGCCGGGCTGCACGCCGTCCACCGCGCTGACGACGACGAGCGCGAGGTCCGCTATCGACAGGGCCGTGTCGACGGCCCCCGTGAAGTCCGGATGGCCGGGCGCGTCCGCCAGGGTCAGGATGCTCGCGGTGCCGTCGGGGCGTGTCCAGGTGAGCGTCCCGAGCGCGAGGCCGAGCGAGATGCCCCGCGCGATCTCCTCGGGCTCGTGGTCGGTCACCGTGCTGCCGTCCTCCACGCGGCCCGCGCGAGGGATCGCGCCGGCGCGGTGCAGCAGCGCCTCCGTGAGCGTTGTCTTGCCGGAGCCCGACGCGCCGACGACAGCGACGGTCCGGTGACTTGTGGTCGATGCCGCGTCCATGAGGCCTCCCGCCATTGGGTGCTACCGGCCATCATGGCGCGTTCGTCGGCGTACCTGCACCCCCAGGTGTGCGCAGCGCGTGAACCACGAGGTCGAGGAGGCGCCCGGTCTGCGCCGGGGACCCTGTGGTCGGGCAGGCGCCGACGTAGGGCCGCGCGCTGTGAGCCCGGAGCCCCACGGGCCGGAGCCTCACAGTCAGCCGAGGCCGGATCGCGCGACGACGTTGGTGATGGTGATCCGAACCGCGGTGAACCCTTCCTGCACGAACGACTCGGCGACGGCGTCCGCGGGCTGATCGGGGTAGTAGCGGCCGGCGATGCCCGTGCCGACGTGCCTGATCTGCTCCGGCTCGGCAGAGGTCCGCGCCCGGCCCTCGAGAGAGACGAAGGCGTAGGGCTGCCGTTCGTCACTGACGCAGACGGCGATGCGCCCGTCCCGCGCCAGGCTCCTGCTCTTGACGCTCCCGGGCGACAGGGCGAAGGCGAGCTCGGCGCCGTCGACGATGAAGCAGACCGGGGTCACGTGGGGGCGCCCGTCGGCGCGGGTGAGGGCGACGTGGGCGAGCCTCGTTCCCGCTGCGAGGAATGATCGCCACTCGCTGTCGGTCATCGTGGTCATCGGTACTTCCCTTCGTCTCGAGGTGTCTCGGGTGTGGCTCGGTGTGGCAACTGCGATGCCATCGACACTACGAAGGTTGGGCGATCGACAAAAGCGAACGTTTCCGATCAAGTCCATCGCATTGTGTTATACAAGGGCCATGGCCGACGTCGACCTGCGACAGCTGACGACGATGATCGCGATCGCCGAAGAGGGGACCTTCTCGCGCGCCGCGACCAGGCTGGGCTACACCCAGTCGAGCGTGAGCCAGCACATCGCAGCGCTGGAGAGGGCGCTCGGCGGCACGGTGTTCGACCGGCCCGGAGGTCCGCGGCCCGTGCGGCTCACTCCCCTCGGGGCCGTGGTGCTGGAGCACGGCCGGGAGGTGCTGTCCCGGGCCGAAGCGCTGGGGCACGCCGTCGACCGGTTCAAGGCCGGCGACGGCCGGATCGACATCGGCACCCTGCAGGGCGTCTCCAACGTGATCCTGCCCGCCGTGCTGCGCCGCCTTCGCGACGAGCACCCCACCTCCGAGATCAGGCTCTCCGAAGCCGAACCGGACGACGCCGGGATCGGCGACCTCGACCTCCTGTTCTACGACGGACCGATCGGCGACGGGGCGGAACACGTCCTGCTGATGAAAGACCCCTACCTGGTGGTGGCGCTGCCAGGGGACCTGCCGGACGGCCCCGTGCCCGTGGAGCAGCTGGACGGGAAGGCGATGGTGGCCTGGCCGGCGACCAGCGACCAGCCCCGGCTGGAGAAGTCCCTCGCGCACGCGGGCGCGCACCCGCGCATCGTGTTCCGGTCCGGCGGCGACGAGACGATACTGTCGATGGTGCGCGCCGGGATGGGGCTCGCCGTCCTGCCCTGGCTCGCGATCCACCACGTCGTATGCCGCGACTGCGGGGCGATCCACGGGCCGGAAGGCTGGCCGGACCTGCAGGTTCACGAGCTCGATCCCACCCCCACGCGCGAGATCTACCTCCACTGGCGCGCCGGACGTGGCACCCGGTCGCCGCTCGCGGCCCGCACCATGGAGATCGCCGTCGAGGTCGCGCGCGAGCTGGCCGGGCAGGCACCAGCGGCCCGGGGCTGATCAGGGTGCCGGCTGCATGGGCCCGGCTCGGGTCCGGCCGCCGGCCTGCTTCTCTCCTGCCTCAGCCCCGGTCGGTCCGGTTCAGCCGGCGCTGCGGTAGGTCAGGAGCAGAGTTCCCTTCGGTGTCCGGTCGGCGGCCGCCAGCTCGAGCCCGTCCCGTTTGCCCACGTCGTCGAACAGCCGGCGGCCACTGCCGGCGATGGAGGCGGCGACGACCAGGCGGAGCTCGTCCACCAGGCCCGCGGCCAGCAGGGATTGGGCCAGGGAGATGCTGCCGTGAATCCCGATGTCGCCGCCGTCCGCCTGCTTGAGCTCCGCGACGTACTCTTCGGCCGGCCGGTCGACGACCAGCGTGTTCGCCCAGTGCTGCGTCAGCTCATGCGAGGAGAAGACGTGCTTGGGCGTTCCGTTGATGAAGCTCGCGAACGGTTCGACGTCCGACGCCGGCCAGTAGCCCGCCCAGTAGTCGAAGGTGCCTCGGCCGAGCAGAACGTCGTCCTGCCGCTCGATGACCCTTGCCAGATTGTCGAAGATGGGCCGGTCGCTGTCGCGCATCCAGTCGCCCGGTTCCTCGGCGACCCCGTCCAGGGACAGCAGCTCGTAGAGCACTACTTTTCGCATGTTCCTCTCCGTTTCCTTCGAGCGGGTTCTTCGATCGCGTGTCGTCAGCGAGTTGTCACCGCTCGACCATTTCGCGGATCAGAGCCGCACGTGTACGTCGGAGGGCGTATCTGTGCGACCTGTCGGCCCGCGAGCCGTCCGGGACTCGGCTACGGCTCCCGGACGATGCGCGGCACCGAGCGGTGCAGCAGCTTGAACTGCTGCCAGGAGGTCTCGGCGGTATCGATGCTCCGGCGCGTGCGTTCCAGGTCCACCCGCGCCAGCGTCGCCACGAGCCCCTGCTGGACGGACATGGCCGCCGTCAGGGACGGGAAGAAGGAGGTCCCCTCGGCGGGCACGAGCAGCACCTCGTCCGCGGACTCCTCGAGCGCGGGTGAGATGTTGTCGGCGATGACGATCACGGTGGCGCCGCGGCGGTGTGCTTCCGCCGCCGCGATGACGTCCACGTCGTACAGCCGCCAGTAGGAGCAGATGATCAGCAGGTCCTCGGACCCGAACTGAGCGACGTGGTTCGCGAGAGCGGCGGGGTCGTCCAGCAGGGCCCGAGCGGGGTACCCGGCGAGCCGAATGTTGTGGATCAGGGAGAGACCGACCGCCGCAAAGCTGCCCTGGGCGGCCACGTAGATGTTCGCCGCATCGGCCAGGCGCCCGGCGATACGCACCACCTGCCCCTCGTCCAGGTTGCGCAGGCTGGCCGCCAGCGAGTCCGCGTCCTGCCGCAGCGAAGCCTGGAACGGCGTGTCGTTGTCGCCGTGCGCGTTGGCGACATCCGTGAGGGACAGGTGCGCCAGGTGGTGGGCGCGCAAATCTCTTTGCAGGTCCGGCCAGCCCTTGTAGCCCAGGCGTTGGGCCAGCCGCGTCACGCTGGACACGCTGGTCCCCGCCTGGTCCGCCACCTCGGTAGCGGTCGCGTAGCTGCCGTTGCCGGGCAGGGCGAGCAACTGGTTGAACACGCGCAGGCCGCCGGCCCCGAGCGCCGCGGGGCCCTTGTCCGGCAGCAGCGTGCGCAGCCACCCCTCCCCCGTGTCCGCCCCGTCCAGCGGCTCAGTCTGCGTGGTCTGGTCAGTCATCGAACCTCCCGTGACCGGCATGTTTCTGCAAGATCAATTCCACAGAACCATTGACTGCAAAATCTCTTGCACTCTAATCTCATCCTACTTTTCCGCCCCGTCTTCCTCCATCGCGTCCCCGCAGAGGAGCTGCACATGTCGCTCGGAACCCACGCAGGCAGTCTGTCGGCAAGACTCGACCGGCTTCCACTGTCCCGGCCGCATTGGCTGCTCCTGCTCATCGGCGGCCTGGGCTACACCTTCGACGGCATGGACAGCGCCGTCGTCGCCTTCCTGATGCCCGACGTCAAGGAGGTCTTCAGCCTGTCCAACGGCCAGCTGGGGCTGGTCGCCTCGGCGGCCCCCTTCGGCTTCCTGTTCGGCGCCTTCTTCGCCGGATACCTCGGCGACAGGCTCGGGCGCAAGAAGGTGATGATGTACGCCCTCGCGGTTTATGCCATCGCGTCCCTCCTCGCGGCGGCCTCCTGGAACTTCGAGGTGTTCCTCGGCGCCCGCATCGTCGCCGGTGCCGGCGCTGGCGCGGAGAGCGCCATCATCGCACCGTTCCTGGCCGAGTTCGTGCCCAGCCACCGCCGCGGATGGTTCATCGGCGCCCTCGCCGGTTTCTTCTCTTTCGGGTTCGTCGCGGCGGCGCTCATCGGCCGCTTCGTGGTCCCCGTCTTCCCCGAGGGCTGGCGCTGGGCCCAGGTGATCACCTTCCTGCCCATCCTGATGCTCCTGTGGTGGCGCAGGAACCTGCCCGAGTCCCCGCGGTACCTGCTCAACGCCGGCCGGACGAAGGAGGCCGAGGCGGTGGTGGCCGACATCGAAGGGCGGGTACGGCGCGCCACGGATGCGGAGCTCCCACCCGTCGACCCCGACCACGCCGCCGAACCGGCGCCACAGAAGTTCTCCCTCGGCCGGGCGCTCCGATACCTGTGGGGCCCGAAGATGTGGCGGATCACCTCGGTGACCTGGCTGATCTGGTTCAGCATCACGTTCGCCTACTATGGCTTCTTCTCCTGGATCCCCACGCTGCTGGTCGACAAGGGCCTCACGGTCACCACCAGCTTCACCTACTCGCTGTTCATCTACCTGGCCCAGATCCCCGGCTATTTCAGCGCCGCTTGGGTCAACGAGAAGCTGGACCGCAAGTACACGATCGCCATCTACCTCGGGGGATCCGCCGTGAGCGCGCTCTGGCTCAGCCAGATGACAGAGCCCGCGCTGATCATGGCCGCCGGCATCGCCCTCTCGTTCTTCCTCAACGGCACCTACGCCGGTGTTTACGCCTACACCCCGGAGGTGTTCCCCACCTGGCTCAGGGCAACCGGCGTCGGCCTGAGCTCTGCGTTCGGGCGCATCGGGTCCATCACCGCGCCACTGATCATCGGGGTCTTCGCGGTCCAGTGGGGCTTCGCGGGCGTGTTCGGCATGACGACGGCGGTGCTCGCCTTCGGCATCACCTGCACCCTGCTCTTCGCGGTCCGCACCAGGGACCGGTCTTTGGAGGACATCACGATGAAGGAAGTGCTCGGGGCCACCGCACCAACGGAGCCTGAGCCGAAGGTCGAGCGAGGCAGCCATGCCTGACTCTCCCGGCCTCGGCGGCTCTTCGGATCTCAGCAGCCTGGTCGAGATCCACCGGGCAGTTCTGGCCGAGACCGGCGCGAGGCTGTTCACGATCCTGGCGTTCACCGACGGCGGCAGGACGATGCACCGCATCTACTCGTCGCACCCGCACGAGTACCCCGTCGGCGGCAGGAAGGACGTGACCAGGGACGTCGCCGCGGACTGGCTCGCCCGCTGCGTGGACGAACAGGCCCCGTACTTCGGGCGGACGCGGGACGATGTGCGACGCATCTTCGCCGACTCGGCGCTCATCGAGAGCCTCGGCTGCGGTTCGATCATCAACGCGCCAGTCGTCCGCGACGGCCTGACCATCGGGGCACTGAACATCCTCGACGCCGAGGGTGCCTACGGTGACGACGACGTCGAGAAGGCACTGGCGGTCGCGAGCCGGTCCGCGGACGTCGTCGCAGCGACGATCAACGAGATGAGCAGCAACGAGATGAGCGAGGAGCCTCAGTGAGCGACAGCCTGACGATCACCAATGCCACCTACCTGGACGTGCCGGCGGGTGAGTACCGGCGGGGCGACATCCGGGTCGTCGACGGTGTGATCCAGCAGATCGACGGCGGCATCGACGGCGGCATCGACGGCGGCGCGGCCCCGTCGGACCACCCGCGGTTCGACGCCTCCGGGAAGTACGTGCTGCCGGGCCTCATCGACTGCCACGTCCACGTGACGGCCGTGACGGCGGATCTCGCGGCGCTGACCGAGTGGTCGCCCAGCTACGTGGCCTACGGGGCGGCCAAGCTGATGGGCGAGATGCTCGACCGGGGTTTCACCACGGTGCGCGACGTCGCCGGCGCCGACTTCGGTATCCACGACGCGCAGGCGGAGGGACTGCTACGAGCCCCGAAGGTGTTCTTCGGCGGCAAGGCGCTGACCCAGACCGGCGGTCACGGCGACAGCCGCTCCCGAGGTCAGCACTCCTATGACCCCCACCAGTGCTGCGCCGGCCTCGGGCGGATCGCGGACGGCGTGGACGCCGTCCGGCAGGCTGCCCGCGACGAGCTGCGCAAGGGCGCCCACCACATCAAGATCATGGCCGGCGGCGGGGTGGCGTCCCCCACCGACCGGGTCGACTCCACCCAGTACTCCGTCTCCGAGATCGAGGCCGTCGTGGAGGAGGCCACAGCCGCCAACCGCTACGTCACGGCGCACGCCTACACGGGCCGCGCCATCAACCGGGCGCTGCGGGCGGGAGTGCGCGGGATCGAGCACGGCAACCTTCTCGACGACGAGTCGATCGAGCTCTTCCTGGAGCACGACGCGTTCCTCACCATGAACCTGGTGACCTACTGGGCGCTGCAGGACGAAGGGCGGAAGTACGGGCTGTCGCAGTCCAACTGGGAAAAGGTCGCCGCGGTCCTCGACGGCGGGATGGACTCCCTGCACAAGGCCCACGGGGCCGGCGTGAACCTGGCCTTCGGCACGGATCTGCTCGGCGGTATGCAGCGCCACCAGGCCAAGGAGTTCGCCATCCGCGCCAAGGTGATGCCTGCCATCGACGTGATCCGCGGCGCGACGGTGACCGCCGCCCGCCTGCTGCAGCGCGAGCACCAGCTCGGCGTGATCGCCCCGGGTGCGGCGGGAGACTTCGTGATCACCGACGCCGACCCTCTTGCCGACATCAACGTCCTGGCCGACTCCCGGCTGAGTGCCGTCATCCAGGACGGGACCGTCGTCAAGCGGTACTGACGCGGCGTGCGGTACTGACATGGCATGCCCGGGCGTCGCCGGGGTCCGGCCCGGCAGCTGGGTGTCGAGGACGTGCTGGCAGGCCGGCCGCCGGCCCACCAGGTCCGTTCCGGCCGCGTCTGTCGGTCCGGCCGGTCAGGCCGCCGAGCCAGTCGACCCGTAGGTCAGGCGGCTTCGGCGGCCGGTGGCTCCGTGGTCGGGTCGGTGGGCGGGGGTAGAGCGTCGATGGGGTCGGGGAGGCGGATGCGGTGGCCGCGGGCGTCGGTGAACACCCACCCGGTCTCCAGCACACCCTTCCGGCCGCTTGGCACACTATTCGGCACGGACCTGGCGACAAAGCCCCACGGCGTCGGACGATGAAGGCATGGCAGCGATGCGACACGCGATGCGGACAGCGGCTCTGACGGCCGGCGTCGTCGCAGGGCTCGCTGGTCTAGCAGTCGGCGGCGCGTGGCTCGGCCAGGACTCGCTCGTGTACCACCCCGACCCCTCGTCACCAGGCCCTGCGGCGTCCGTGCTCGACGGCGGCGTCGACGTCACCCTCGCCACCACCGACAGGCTCAAGCTGACGGCCTGGTTCGTCCCGCCCGCGCGCGAGACCCGTGACCGGGAGACCGCCGTCCTGGTCGCGCCGGGCAATGCCGGCAACCGGCTCGGACGCGCCGGGCTCGCCGAGCTGCTGGCCGAACGCGGGTTCGCCGTCCTGCTACTGGAGTATCGCGGCTACGGCGGGAACCCCGGACGTCCGACCGAGGCCGGGCTGGCGCTCGACGCGCAGGCTGCCCAGCGGGCGCTGGCCGAGCGCGGCTTCCCGTCCGAGCGGACCATCTACTTCGGCGAGTCGCTCGGCACCGGGGTCGTCGCCGCGCTCCAGGCCAAGGTCCGGCCCGCCGGCATCCTGCTGCGCTCACCGTTCACGTCCTTCGCCGACATGGGCGCCCACCACTACCCCTTCCTGCCCGTCAAGGTTCTGCTGCGAGACGACTACCCGGTCCTGGGCCACGTGGCCGAGACGCCGGTCCCGGTCACAGTCGTGCATGGCGACCGCGACGACGTCGTTCCGCCGGCCCAGAGCGAGGCCGTGGCGCGCGCCGCGCCCCGGCTGGTCGAGCACGTCGTGCTCCCGGGGGCGGGGCACAACGACGCCGTGATGTTCGGGCCGAGGATCGCGGACGCCGTCGTCCGGCTCGCCGATCACGCGGTCAGCGACGCCGACCACACGGTCAGCGACTGAGCTCGATGAGCGCGAGCAGCGCCTGGCCGTAGGCGTCGGCCGGCTCGGGTTCGGCGAAGACCTGACGCCGGCCGAGGGTCTCGATCTCGACCTCGTAGACGCCGTCGACCTGGCGCAGGGCGCGAAAGCTCGAACGCAGCAGCGCGCGAAGCTGGTCCTCGCGGGGCAGCCAGAGGGCGTCCTCGATCGCCACCGAGTCGAGCGCCCACTCGGTCGTGCCGTTGAAGCCGAGGATCGTGCCCGTCGGGAACTCGTGCGCCTCGATGGTCATCGTGCTCACGGTGAAGACGTCGCCCGCGAGCTCGGGCGCGGCGATGCGGAACTGGTCGCCATCGGCCGGGTTCCAGACCAGGCCGGCGTCACGCAGCTTCGTGGCAAGCTCGGTGGAGATCATCGACCCATTGTCGGACATCCGACCCACGGCCCTGTCAACGCCGACTCTCATCGGCCGCCGCCGCAGCGACCGCACGCACCTGACGGATGCGTTCCCGCATGAACGCCTTCCGGTCGTTGAAGAACACCTTCGGCATCCGCTCGCCCGCCAGCCGGATCACCCGTGCGGACCGCGGATCCACCACGTCGCGCTCCACCATCACCTCGTCGGCAGTCGCGACGCCAACCGTCGTCGTGTACCCGGCCGCGGCCTCGGCGCGTTCCTTGCGCTCCTCCAGCCAGGTGAGCGGTCCGGGTGCCACTCCGCTGCCGTCACTCGATGTACCGCTCTGCCGTCTCGACGCGGAAGACGGCGTCGGCCGGGATCTCCTCGAAGAAGTCGACGAGGACCTCCGGCTTCTGCCCAGGCTTGATGCTCTCGACGAACACCGTCCCCCTCCCGTAGGCGGTCTTGCCGTCCTTGCTCTCGGCGACGACCTCGGCGGCGTAGGTGAAGGTCTGCCCGCCGCTGTTCGTCACGGTGACCGGGACCGAGACGAAGCCGAGCTGATTGCGCTCGGCCTTGCCCAGCGTGAAGTCCTTGCTCAGATCCGCCAGACCGACGTCCTCGACCTGGGCGATCGTCAGCATCGGGACCGTCGAGACGCCGCCGAGCGACGTCTCGAGCTCCAGCGAGCCGGTCACCACCGCGTGGACCTTCAGCACGTCGCCGTTCTCCACGCCATCGAGCAGCCGCTCCTCCCCGATGAAGACGGAGCTGGACTGCAGCTCGAACTCAGCGCCGGGCTGGTCGACGCCGGCGACGGCCAGGAACCGGTCGGGACCCGTGCTGCTGTCGAATCGCACGACCTCGGCGAACACCACGACCGCACGGCCCTCGGCGCGGCCGGGACGCTTCTCTATCGACTTCCATTGCGCCGCGTCGACCGTCTCGAAGTCCTTCGGATCGAACGCCGGGGCGTCGGCCTCCGAGCGGCCGGCCGAACCGTCGCCGTCCGCAGACGTGGAGGCGCTCTCCTCCGCGATCGTCTCCGCCAGGTCGGAGATCGCGTTCGCCCCCACCACCACGATGACGACGCCGAGGACCGCACCGGTCACCGACAGCACGATGCCGGTGATCGCCGACCCGCGGCCCGTCGGCGGGTCGGTACGCCCGGATCGCACCAGCCCGACGATGCCGAGCACGACGCCGACGATCGCGGGCACGAACAGGAAGCTCAGGACCAGCGAGACGATCCCGAGGACCAGGCTCGCGGTCGCCTGCGGGTTGCTCGGGGTGTTCGATCCGGCGGCGGGCGCGTACGGCCCGTACGGAGGCGGCGCCTGGTGGATCGGTGGCCCCTGCGCGGCAGGGCCAGGGATGCCGGACGGCGCCGCAGTGGTGGGCGCAGCGGTAGGGGCAGCGATGTCAGGCGGCGCGGACGTCACCGGCAGGCGCGTGCCCGACGTCGAAGAGTCCGGCATCGCGAATCCGAGATCCTGCGCCGGCTCGGGCTCGCGCCCGTCAACCGGCTCCCGACCGTCCACCATGCTCCCCCTCGCCGCGACCCGACGCGCCCATGGCTGACAGGTGTTCAACCGGAGCAGCAGGCGCTCTCACGAGCAAAAAGGCTACGGGCCGCGCCGAAGCAGTTACCCGAAAACCGCCCGGACGACGGCAGAGTCACCCGGGTGAAATCGGTGCTGGAGCGCCAGCACGACGGGCCGCCGCGCGAGGTGCGCTTCCGACTGTGCGACCGGTTGCGACCCGGTTTATGTTCGAACCGTTGCTCGGACCCACCCAAGGAGTGCACGCGATGCCGAATGTTGCCGAGACCATCGTGGAGATCATCAAGGATGCGGGGGTCGAGCGGGTCTACGGCCTCCCGGGTGACTCCCTCAACGGGTTCACCGACGCCATCCGCACCATCGACGGCGTCACCTGGCAGCACGTGCGCCACGAGGAGACGGCGGCGTTCGCGGCGGCCGCCGAGGCCACCCTCACCGGCGAGCTGACCGTGTGCGCCGGCAGCTGCGGACCGGGCAACCTGCACCTGATCAACGGGCTCTTCGACGCCAACCGGAGCCGGGTGCCCGTGCTCGCGATCGCCGCCCAGATCCCGGCCGCCGAGATCGGCAGCAACTACTTCCAGGAGACGCATCCTCAGGACCTGTTCCGCGAGTGCAGCGTCTACACCGAGCTGGTGAGCATGCCTGAGCAGCTGCCGCGCGTGCTCGAGATCGCCATGCGCACCGCGGTCGAGAAGCGCGGCGTCGCCGTCGTCGTGATCCCGGGCGAGGTGTTCCTCGCCGAGAGCGCGGGCCGCAAGAAGTCGGCGCCGATCCGGGCCACGCAGAGCGTCGTCCGCCCGGGCGACGACGAGCTCAGGCAGGCGGCCGAGATCCTGAACTCGGCGAAGCGGGTGACCATCCTCGGCGGCGCGGGCACCGCGGGCGCCCACGAGCGCGTGCTTGAGATCGCCGAGAAGCTCAAGGCGCCCATCGTGCACGCCATGCGCGGCAAGGACTTCCTCGAGTACGACAACCCCTACGACGTCGGCATGACGGGGCTGCTCGGCTTCTCCTCGGGCTACCGCGCCATGGAGAACTGCGATGCGCTCCTGATGCTCGGCACCGACTTTCCCTACCAGCAGTTCTACCCGTCGAAGGCGAAGATCGTGCAGGTCGACATCCGAGGCGAGCAGCTCGGACGGCGCGCACCGGTCGACCTCGGGCTGGTCGGCGACGTCGGCGACACCGTGGACGCGCTGCTGCCCCTGCTCGACGACCGCACCAACCGGAAGCACCTCGACGCCTCGCTCAAGCACTACGTGAAGGCCCGCAAGGACCTCGACGAGCTCGCCGACAACGACCGCAACCGCGAGCCGATCCATCCGCAGTACCTCGCGCGGCTGGTGAGCGAGCTGGCCACCGACGACGCGGTATTCGTCCCGGACGTCGGCTCCCCCGTCGTCTGGGCGGCCCGCTACCTGACGATGAACGGCGCGCGCCGGCTGATCGGGTCGTTCAGCCACGGAACCATGGCGAACGCCGTGCCGCACGCCATCGGCGCCCAGTCGGCGTTCCCCTCCCGCCAGGTGGTCGCCCTGTCGGGGGACGGCGGGCTCGGGATGCTCTTCGGCGAGCTGCTGACCCTCCGGCAGAACAAGCTCCCGATGAAGGTCGTGGTGTTCAACAACTCCTCGCTGAACTTCGTCGAGGTGGAGATGAAGGCCGCCGGCTTCGTCAACTTCGGGACCGAGCTCGACAACCCGAACTTCGCCGACGTCGCGAACGCGATGGGCATCCACGGCCAGCGGGTCGAGCAGCCGGACGACCTGGAGGGCGCCCTGAAGGCGGCGTTCGCCCACGAGGGCCCGGCGCTGGTCGACGTCGTCACCGCCCGGCAGGAGCTGTCCATCCCGCCGGCGATCACCGCCCAGCAGGTCAAGGGCTTCACGCTCTACGCGATCCGCACGATCCTGTCGGGACGCGGCGACGAGCTCGTCGACCTCGCCGACACGAACGTGTTCCGGCGCCTGTTCGACTGACGGCGGAACGCGTTTGCGACGTCGCGCCCGTCACGCCGGCGGCGGTCAAGGGCGCGACTGCGGGCGCGGGGTGCCAGGCTGGAGAGATGCCGAACCGACTGGCGACCGCGACGAGCCCCTACCTCCTGCAGCACGCGGGCAACCCCGTCGACTGGTGGGAGTGGGGCGAAGACGCGTTCACCGAGGCCCGGCGGCGCGGCGTGCCGGTCCTGCTGTCCGTCGGTTACGCCGCGTGCCACTGGTGCCACGTCATGGCGCACGAGTCGTTCGAGGACGCAGGTGTGGCCGCGGCCGTCAACGCCCGCTTCGTCGCGGTGAAGGTCGACCGGGAGGAGCGTCCCGACGTCGACGCCGTCTACATGACCGCGACGACCGAGCTGACGGGGCAGGGCGGCTGGCCCATGACCTGCTTCCTCACCCCGGACGGCAAACCGTTCTACTGCGGCACCTACTATCCGCGCGAGAACTTCCTCGCGCTGCTCGACGCCATCACAGAGGCGTGGACGCAGCGTCGAGACGCGGTCGTGCAACAGGGGGCGGCGATCACCGATGCGGTCGCGCGCAGGACCTCGCGGCTGACGCCCGAGATGCTCGACGACGCCGCGCTCGACCGCGCCACGCGGCTCATGGCGCGCTACGCCGACCCGGTACGGGGCGGGTTCGGCAGCGCGCCCAAGTTCCCGCCGTCGATGACGCTCGAGCACCTCCTGCGCCACCACGCCCGCACCGGCGACCCCGAGGCGCTGCGCCTCGTCGAGCGCACGTGCGAGGCCATGGCCCGCGGCGGCATCTACGACCAGCTGGCCGGCGGGTTCGCGCGCTACGCGGTGGACGCCGCCTGGGTAGTGCCGCACTTCGAGAAGATGCTGTACGACAACGCCCAGCTCCTGCGCGTCTACCTGCACCTGTACCGCGCGACCGGCTCGGCGCTCGCCGAGCGCGTCGTCCGCGAGACCGCCGACTTCCTCCGCGCGGAGCTGCGCACGCCCGAGGGCGGCTTCGCCTCGGCGCTCGACGCCGACACCGACGGCGTCGAGGGGCTCACCTACGTGTGGACGCCCGAGCAGCTGGCCGAGGTCCTCGGGCCCGACGACGGCGCCCGCGCCGCGCGGGTCCTGTCAGTCACGCCCGAGGGGACGTTCGAGCACGGCACCTCGACGCTGCAGCTCCACAACGACCCCGAACCGAGCTGGTGGAGCGGGGTGCGGGCGCGGCTCGCCGAGGCCCGCGCCACGCGGCCCCAGCCCGCCCGCGACGACAAGGTCGTCACCGCGTGGAACGGCCTGGCGATCGCCGCGCTCGCCGAGGCGGGCATCCTGCTCGGCGTCCCGGGCTACGTCTCCGCCGCACGCGACTGCGCAGACCTCGTCCTGCGGCTCCACCTGGTCGACGGCCGACTGCGGCGGGCGTCGCGCGCGGGCGTCGTCGGGGCTGCTCCCGGCGTCGCCGCCGACTACGGCGACCTAGCCGAAGGGCTCCTCGCGCTCCACCAGACGACGGGCGAGGCAAGGTGGCTCGAAGCAGCGGGCGGCCTTCTCGACGTAGCGCTGGCTCGGTTCGGCGACGGCGTCGGCGGCTTCTTCGACGTGGCCGACGACGCCGAGCGCCTCGTGAGCCGGCCGAAGGACCCCGCCGACGGGGCCGAGCCCGCTGGGCAGTCGGCTCTCGCCGGCGCGCTGTGCACCTTCGCCGCACTGACCGGCTCGCCCCGGCATCGCGAGGCCGCAGAGGTCGCGGTCGCCGCGGCGGGCGGGCTGGCCCGGCAGGCGCCACGATTCGCGGGATGGGCGCTCGCCGTCGCGGAGGCGCTGGCCGCCGGCCCACTGCAGGTCGCAGTCGTCGGGCACGACGACGAGCCGCGCGCCGCGCTCGAGCACGTGGCGCGGGCCGCGATCACGCCAGGGCTCGTGGTCGCCGTCGGCGAGCCGGACGCCCCGGGCATGCCCCTGCTCGCCGGCCGCCCGCTCGTCGACGGGCGAGCGGCCGCGTACGTGTGCAGGGGATTCGTGTGCGACCGCCCGGTGACAACGGCTGAGGACCTCGCCGGTGCGCTCGCGCGTGACGGGCGGCGGGCGTGAGCGAGGCTAGGCGGGTCAGGCGAGTCAGGCGGGGCGTGAGAGTCCAGGCGCCGGGTGTCGTGCCGTGAGGTAGAGGCAGGACCTCACTCCCGGGTCGCGGTGAGCCGCACGCCGCTCAGGACCGGTGACTCCTCCCCCCGGGTACCATGGACCAGGAACCGGATCGTCCCGGCGTTCCACGCGGCGGGCAGCCACAACCGGCCGGCGTCACCGCCCGTGAAGCGTGGGCGCGCGGGGTCGTCGAGCCACACCCGGCCCAGCAGCTCCCCGCCGGCGAACGCGCTGACCCGGACCTGGGCGCCCTCGAACCCGATCGAGAGCCCGCCGGGCGGCACCGCTGCGTCGAACCATCGTTCCTCGCCGGGTTTGAGCTCCAGCGGCAGGGGCACCGGCTCGCCGACGGCGTCGGCGAGCGAGAGGGCGAGGATCGCCTCGTCGGGCTGCGGTTCCACGTCCCAGCCGCGGACGGGTTCGAGGAGCAGCAGCTCGGCGGCCGGCGAAGCTCCCGGCAGGTGCGGCACGGTGATCGCGACGTCGTGCCCCTCGCCGGGTGTCAGGTGCAGCCACGGGTCGTGCTCGGTCACGGTGCGCGCCACGCCGTCCACGGTCACGCTTACCGATCCCGCGATTCCGTCCAGGCGCAGGGCGTGGTGGTGCGTCCCGTCGACGGGCAGGCCGCGCGTATAGGTGATCGGCTCCCCCGCGCGCGTGCTGCTCCATCCGCCGAGCGTGCGCAGCGGGGCCGGATCGCCCGGCCAGCTGCCGGCGGCGCTCACCTGCCCGCTCACCTGCCAGAGCGCGGAGACGTCGGACCGGCCGACGACCGACCACACCCGGCCGATCCCGCGGAGCGCGCCCAGGCGCAGGGCCGGGAGGCGGACGTCGTCGAAGTTCGCGTGCCCCCAGGTCTCGACGATGGCATCCAGGCGCGCCGCCCCGGCCACGGTCAGGAGGAACGTGGCCCCGAAGCCGGCGACCGTGGGCAGGGCGACGCCGTCCAGCGCGAGGTCGACGATGTCGGACGCGCCCTCGACCAGCAGCTCGTCGGCCCCGCCGACGTCGGCCGCGTAGTGCGTACGCCCGCGGTAGACGCCCAGTGCTTCAGACGTCGGCGGCAGGTCGTGCCGCGCCGTGGACCCGGTGCGCGTGGCGAGATCGAGCCTGGTCAGGACGGTGAGGGGCGGGTGCTCGGCCGCCGGACCGATGTCGGTCGCCGCGGATGCGGCAATGTCCGAGTCGGGGTCCACGTCAGGGTCCACGTCAAGGTCCACGTCAAGGTCCAGCGGGTGCCGGACGACGACATCCCACCCCACACCCACAACACCGGCGTCGACCCGGGCCCGGACCGGCGCGCCGGGTGTCGGGGCGGCGAGCTCCGTCAGCACCGGCTCCTCGTCCGGGCTCTCCAGCACGATCACGCTCGCGGCGACCGCCGACAGCTCGAGCCCGTCCGGCCCGGCCCCCACGAGGTCGGCGCTCGCCAGGCGCAGCGTGCCCGGCAGCCCGAACGAGTCCAGCGGCAGGTCGCGGAGCACCAGCAGGCACGACGCCGCGGGCAGCGGTACCGACACCTCCGGGCCACCGAACCACGCCGGCAGCACCGCCGTCCCGGCGTCGTCGGTCAGGTTCGGGATGCCGACGAGCTCGCCGCCGCCGTCGAGCAGGAGCCGCGACGGTGCGGCGCTGGTGGTGACGTCGGCCCGGTACGCGCCGTCGGCGGATGCGGGGGTGGCCCTGGCGAGCGCGGGCCCGAGGGTGCGCAGCACCCTCGCGAGGACCCGGGCGTCGGCCATCTCGGGGCGCGGCGCGCCGACGGGGTCGAGGTACCCGCCGAAGTCGTAGTCGTGGGACATGTACCCGCCCGGGTCGCCCCAGTTGCCCACCGACGGGGTGTACCCGAAGTCGAACCCGGACGCCTGGAGGTAGGGGGCGAGCAGCTTCGCCCCGCTGACCAGCAGCCGGCGCAGCGTCGCGTGCAGCCGGTTCGTCTCCGTCACCAGCAGCGGCTCGCCCCGCCCGGCCACCAGCTCCGCGTATCGCCGCACCTCGGGCTCGACGAACCGGGACCGGTCGTCGGGATAGAAGTTGAACGCGGGCAGGATCCCGTCGACCCCGCCGGTGGCCCCCAGCAGGTCGCCCTGGCCGGCGCACGCCACCAGCGGCACGCCGACGCCGTGCCGCAGCGCCAGGTCCCGCAGCCGGGTCAGGTAGGCCGGGCGGTCGGCAGTGTCGAAGAAGTCGAGCTCGTTCTCCACCTGGACGGCGACGACCGCCCCGCCGCGGTCGCGCTGCCGGGCCGCGAGCAGCGGCATGACCTGGTCGAACCAGGCCGCCACGTGCGCGAGGTAGCGCGGCTCGGCCTGCCGCGGCGCCAGGCCGTCCTCCAGGGTCAGCCACGCGGGCAGCGCACCGCCGTCCCACTCGGAGCAGATATACGGTCCGGGGCGGGCGATCACGCCGAGCCCGGCGTCGCGAGCCAGGTCGAGGAACGCCCCGACGTCGCGCCGCCCGGTGAAGTCCCATCGGCCGGGCGCCGTCTCGTGGAAGTTCCACGGGACGTAGACGTCCACGAGCGTGTAGCCGGACGCCACCACCTGCGCCAGGCGGTCCGCCCAGACCTCGCGCGGCAGCCGGAAGTAGAACAGCGAGGCGCACAGGTGCACCTGCTCGGCGCCGTCCAGCACCAGCCCGGAGGCCCGCAGCTCGACGGCGGTGTCCGTCTGCGTCGTCATATCAACCTTTCGCTTCAACCGGACGGGGGATGTACGTGCCGAAGATCCTCGTGAACAGGACCGCGTTCACGACGGCGATCCCGGCGAAGCCGATGAGGAACCAGAGCAGCCCGTACACCGTCATCCGCGGATAGAAGACGGTGATGACGACGGGCAGAGCCGTGACCGCGAGGACGGTCAGCGACGAGAACAGGTGCCGGACCGACATCCGGCGCGAGTTGTTCAGCACCTCCCAGACGCTGTTCTCGAACTTCGCGTGATACGGGAAGACGTAGAGCGCGGTCAGCACGAACCGGAACACCACCAGGAAGAAGACCGCCAGCAGGACGAGCCGCACGACGGCGGGGACGGCCAGGTTCTCGACGACGACGTACCAGCCCGCCAGGGCCAGCGCCAGGCACCCGACGGCCAGCCCGAGGATCGTGGCCTGCCTGAAGTTCGCCCGGAACGACCGCAGGAACTCGCCCGTCACGGACTCGCACTCGCCCGTCACGACCTTCATGGCGGTGTGGTTCAGCGCGGTCAGCGTGGCCCCGAGCGTGACGACCGGGAGGGACAGAAAGACGAACAGGAGGTTGAGGATCATCAGGTCCGCGACGTTGGTCAGGAACCGCATGAGCGGTGAGTCCGCGTCGAAGATTCTGCGCACGATCGCCCTATCTCTGGGGGTGGTCGGTGGTCGAGCTCGCTGTCGGTGGTCGAGCTCGCCCGACCACCGACAGCACGGCGTGCTAGCCCTGGGTCTCGGCCCAGGCGTCCAGGTCGGTCTGGATGGACTCCCTGGCGTCCTCGTAGCCCGCGTCCATCAGCTTCTGCCGCATCTCGGCGACGGCTGCGGCCGGGTCCTCGAACTTGCCGTACTGGAGCTGGGGGATGTACTCGGAGAGCACGCCGCCCATGGCCGCCAGCGTGGGATCGATCAGGTCCTTGTTCACGATGAGCGTCGAGTACGGGTAGTCCTTGGCCCCCGCGTCGAGCTGGTCGTAGATCTCCTGCTTGTTCGGGGCGTCCGTGACCCGGTCCGGCTCGAACTCGTCCATGCGGCCCGCCCAGAAGTTCGACCCCAGGGCGTCGGTGGAGGAGTCGTAGCCCTCGGGGTAGCCGAGCTTGCCGTCGTCGGTCATGACGTAGTCGGTGCCCTCGATGCCGAAGTTGAGCAGCTTGTAGGCCTCCTCGTCGTTCCGCAGGACGTCGTAGACCTCGAGCGCCTTCTCGGGGTTGGCCGAGGTGGCGTTCACGGCCATGGCGCCGTGCGTGAGGATGTCCCTGAAGTAGTTCCCGTTCTCCAGGCCCCAGTAGAAGAACTTCGGGTCGGACCCGGGCTGCTTCTTGTTCATGTTGTCGACGATCGTGCCGATGAAGGTCTGCGCGTGGTGCTGGTCCGCGCCGGAGAGACCCGCGAAGAACTGCTCGCGTGTCTGGCCGTCGTAGTTCAGCGCGTCCTCGCGCCAGACGCCGATGTCGTTCCACTCCTTCGCCAGCTCGGCGGCCTCCACGAGCTCGTCGCCCTCCATGTACCAGGAGGTCACCGTGTAGGGGTCTGCCTCGGTGGTCTGGAAGGGGAAGTAGTTGCCCGCGCTGATCCCCTGGATCGTCTGGAAGTCGGTGTGCCCCTGGAGGTACCCGGTCAGCGCGGCGTCGATGGACAGCGAGACGTCCCAGGGGTACGCCTTCGGCTTGTTCTCCTTGACCCACTTGAAGTACGTCGTGAAGTCCTCGAACTTCGTGATCGTGCCGTCCTCGAAGCCGGCCTCCGTGGCCCAGTCACCGCGGTAGAAGAACCCGTGGTTCGTCCACTGCGTGAAGTTGTCCTCGGGAATGAAGTAGATCTGCCCGTCGTCGAGCTTGGTCAGCTCCCAGTGCCCCTCCGCGTCGACCTGCTCCCAGGTCCTCGGGGCGTACTCCTGCAGCATCTCCTCGGAGAGCGGCAGGAAGGCACCCTTCTCCGCGTTCTCCCAGGCGAAGAGCCAGTCCGTCGCGGTGGTGATCAGGTCCACGTTGTCGTCGCCGGAGAGGAGCTGGGTGTTGTACTGGGTCTGCCAGTCGGCCCACTCCACGTAGAAGAAGTCCAGCGTGGCGTTCGCCTGTTCGGTCAGGATCGGGTTCAGCTCCTCCAGCATCGCCTCGAGGCGACCGTTGGTCGGCTTGTCACCCAGCACCAGCATCGTGATCTCGGTCGGTTCCCCGGACTCGGCTTCATCGCCGGCCGGTCCGCAGGCGGCCAGGGTGGCCGCGCTCATGCCCAGGGCCAGCGTTGCCGCCGCGACCCTCGCCAGAGGCTTTCTCATCGTTGAGACTCCCTTGTTTCGTGACTGCTCTGTTTCGTGACTGCTTTGTTTTCGTGACTGCTTTGACTTGTTGGGTACTACGGGTCTTTGCCGTCGTCAGCGGTCAGCCCTTGACCGCTCCGACCGTGATGCCGCTGACGAAGTACCGCTGGACGAACGGATAGGCCAGCACGATCGGACCTGTCGCAACCACTGCGCTCGCCATCTTCAGGGTGTTGCTCGGCAGCTCCGTGATGCTGACGTTCGAGCCGGCCACTGAATTCCTCAGCGCGTTCGCCGTGTTGATGATGTTGTACAGGTGGTATTGGAGCGGCTTGAACTCCACGGTGCTCCCGAGGTAGAGCGAGGACAGATACCACTCGTTCCAGTACCCCAGGGCCAGGAAGAGGCCGATGGTGGCCAGCGCGGGTTTCATCATGGGGAGCACGAGCCGGAGAAAGATCCGGAAGTCGCCCGCTCCGTCGATCTTCCCGGACTCGACGATCTCGTAGGGCACGGACCGTACGAAGTTCTTCATCAGGATGATGAGCCACGGGGTCATCAGCAGCTGGAGGAACACCGCCAGGTAGCTCCCCCTTAGCTCGAGGTAGCGCGAGACCCAGATAAAGGTCGGCGCCAGCCCTGCCGAGAAGAGAGTCGTGAAGTAGATGAAGAACGAGATCGAGTTCCGGAACGGGAAGTCCTTGCGCTGCAGGGCGTACCCCGTCATCGCGATGACGAACAGGCCGATCGCCGTGCCTGCCACCGTCATCACGATCGTGACGACGTACGAGCCGATGATCTGCCTAGGGGCTCGGAAAATGTACTCGTAGGCGGCGAACGTGAATTCCCGGGGCAGCAGGCCGAAGCCGTCC
Source organism: Promicromonospora panici (assembly GCF_900608595.1). Taxonomy (GTDB): domain Bacteria; phylum Actinomycetota; class Actinomycetes; order Actinomycetales; family Cellulomonadaceae; genus Promicromonospora; species Promicromonospora panici. Next base: position 290,929 of record NZ_UWYY01000005.1, read on the forward strand.
CTCATGATCGCCGACTCACTGGAGAAGGACGCCGAGATGATGAGGATGAAGGGCAGCGCACAGAAGGTGGCGAACGTCGCGACCGTGAGGTATGAGATACCCCGCAGCACGTAGTCGCTCCTGTCGAGCCTGACCTTGCGTGGCGGCTTCACTGTGCGTGGCGGCTCCGCTTTGCGTGGCGGCTTCGCCGCGACGACGTGACTCATCGTGCATCCTCCGGGTCAGAACAGCGCATGGGGTCAGAACAGCGCATAGTCTTCGTTGATCTTTCGCACGATCCAGTTGGCCAGCATGACGAGTGCGAACCCGAACAGGGACTGGTACAGCCCGACCGCTGTGGACGACGTGAAATTGTTCTGGGAAATGATCATCCGGTAGACGGAGGTCTCGATGATGTCCGTCGTCTGGAACAGCGCCGCGTTGTTTCCCACCAGGTTCCAGAACAGCCCGAAGTTGCCGTTCATGATCCCGCCCAGCGAGAACAGCAGAAGAATGATGAACGTGGGCTTCAGGCTCGGGAGTATGACGTATCGGATTCGCTGCCAGGCCGAGGCTCCGTCGATCGCGGCCGCCTCGAACAGGGAGTTGTCGATGCCCATGATCGCGGCGAAGTAGACGATGGATCCGTACCCGGTGCTCTGCCAGAGCTGGAAGAGGATGATGATGATCGGCCAGGCGCCGGCGATGCTGTAGATCTTGATCGGGTCGCCGCCGGTCTGTGTGATGAGCGCGTTGACGTACCCGGTGTCGTAGTTCAGCAGGTTGAAGGCGATCACGCCGATGAGGACTACCGAGATGAAGTACGGCAGGAACATGACGGCCTGGCTGATCTTCTTGAAGTACTTCGACCTGACCTCGTTCAGCATGATGGCGATCGCGATCTGGAGGAAGTTCCCCAGCACGATGAAGGCCAGGTTGTAGAGGACCGTGTTCTTGGTGAGCAGCCAGAGCTGCCCGGACTGAATGAGGAACTCGAAGTTCCGCAGCCCCACGAACGGGCTCCCGAAGATCCCGTCCCGGTAGTTGAAGTTCGTGAACGCGATCCACGCCCCCGGCATCGGGGCGTAGCTGAAGACGACGAAGAACAGGATCGCCGGCAGGCACATGAGGAGCAGCACCCTGTTGCGGACGATGCTTCTCAGCAGCGACTTCGGCTTCTTTGTCGTTGATGTCTCGCGCGGCTGGACGCGCTCCTGCGTCAGCGCGGCAGCCATAGCGACTGCCGTTCAGCCGGCGCGTCGACCGGGTTCTCTTTCATGCGCCACTCTCCGTTGAAGGCCCATCGAGCATCGTCGCTCATGTTAACGATAACAAGTTAACGTGAACATGAGGGTAGGAGCGATGCATACGTCCGGTCAAGCGTGATTAATCACAATTTGGTAACACTGACGGATATAACGTTGCCGATCGTCGAGACGCCGTGCGTCACGGAGCGGCGTTACAGAGTGGTCCGCTCCCGATGCCGCCGGACCGCCGCCCGGTTCGCACACCGCACAGAGCAGTACCGCTGCCGCCCGTTGCGCGTGACGTCGACCACCACGGCCGTGCAGGGCTCCGACGCGCAGCGCGCCAGCCTGTGCATCCCGCGAGTGACCAGGTGGAGCGACGTCCCGACGCTGATCACCGCCCGCAGTACCGACGACAGCACCTGGTTCTCGTCCCGGTAGTGCAAGTGCCACCCCTCCCCGTCGTGATCGGTGAGACGTGGGTAGGCCGCGGTCGCGGCCATCTGGGCGTTCAGCAGCGCGGCGCGCCCCTCGGGATCGGCCGTGTCCACGATCCGCAGCCAGTCGTCGATGACGAGACGCGAGCGCGCGTGGTCCTCGGGCTCCTCCTGGAACTCCATCGTCATGCCGAAGTCGCGCGTCCGCGCCTCGATCCCGGCCCGGTCGTCCGGCCACTCGTTCGCCAGGGACGCGGCCAGCAGGACGGCGTACTCGCCGTAAGGGTTGAGATGCACAAGGCCATTACATCATCGTGGGATCCATGACCGCGATCCACACCCACACCACTCCGCGCACCGGCGCACCCGAGTCCCAGCACGTGGCAGCCGTCCGGCACGAGCACTCCTGGGCGACGGAGTCCCGCCATCCGACGTCGGCGGGCCACGTGCTCTACGTGCGGTGCACGGCGTGCGGCATCCACCGGGTGGATCTGCAGGGGCACCACGACGTGCCGCCCGCACCACTGAGCAGAGTGGTCGGCGGGGAGCCTTGACCGCTCCCCCGCCCCTCACGGGATCTCGACGACGGCGCTGCCGCGATGACCGAGCCGCCAGGCGCGCGCCCAGCGCCGAGCCGTCGACGGCGGCAGTGGCGCGGTATAGATTCGCCAGACCCGCCCGTCCGGCTCGGGGTCCCCGCTGATGCGCTCCTGGAGGGTCAGCTCGCGCTCGTCGTCGCACGGCGGGTCGTCCGTCCAGCCGATCAGCGCACCCTCGGTGCCGCACG
>NZ_UWYY01000006.1 GCF_900608595.1 Promicromonospora panici
GGGGGCCCAGGCCAGGACGTCATCGATCACGGACTCGACCGACGACGTGTCGAAGAAGTTGGTGACCTCGTCGTAGTTCGTCGGGGTCGCGACGACCACCAGACCGACACCCGCGTACGCCGCGTCCTTGTCGAGCGTGGCGGTCAGGTCCAGCGGCCTGTCCCGCAGGTACTCCTCGAGCTCGGGGTCCGCGATCGGGGAACTGCCCTTGTTCACGAGATCGACCTTGACGGGGTCGATGTCCAGCGCCCACACCTCGTGATGCTGCGCGAGCAGCACCGCATTGGACAGGCCGACATACCCCGTACCGGCAACAGCGATCTTCACGACGGGACTCCTGACAGGAAAGGTCGATGACGGACCCATGCTAAAGCGCCGCGCGCCGCCGCCCCGGCGTCCGGGTGCCGACCAGGGCCTTTCATCCGTGACGCACGCCACACCGGCGCTCGCCCGCTCACGAGGTTAGGCTTACCTCACCATGTCGCAGACCACGAACGCACCGACCGGCAAGCCCCGCAAGGCGGTCCGCACGACGGCGACCGTGACCGCTGTCCGGCACCTCACGCCGCACATGATCCGGGTGACGCTCGGCGGCCAGGCCCTGGCCGACGTCGACCCCACCCCGCAGACGGACCGCTACATCAAGCTCGTGATGGCCGAGTCCCCCGAGCCCGAGGGCCGTCCCGTCCTCCGCACCTACACGATCCGCAACGTCGCCGAGTCCAGCTGGGACATCGACATCGTCACGCACGGCGACGTGGGCTACGGCGGCCCCTGGGCCCAGCGCGTCCAGCCCGGTGAGGAGGTCTCCTTCGTGGGCCCGGGCGGCGACTACGCGCCCTCCCCCGACGCCCCGTGGCACCTCCTGGCCGGCGACGAGTCCGCCCTGCCGGCCATCGCCGCCGCCTGCGAGGCTCTGCCCGACGACGTCGTGGCGCACGTCTTCATCGAGGTGGCCGACACGTCCGAGGAGCAGGAGATCGCGAGCGCCGCGGACCTGCGCCTCACCTGGGTGCACCGGTCCACGGGAGCGAGCCTGGCCGACGTCGTGCAGGCCGCCGAGCTGCCGGACGGCGTGCCCCACACGTTCCTGCACGGCGAGGCCGGCTGCGTGCGCGACCTGCGCCGCTGGGCACGCGGGACGCTGGGCGTGCCGCGCGAGCTGCTGTCGGCGTCGGGCTACTGGCGGCTCGGCCGCGACGACGAGCGGTGGCGCGCCGAGAAGGCCGAGTGGCGAGCCGCGGTGGAGCAGGACGACCTGGTGCTCAGCGCGCACTGAGCTCGGCGCACTGAGCTGAGAGCTCAGAGTGCGTCGAGCACCGCGAACCAGCGCTGGGCGGTCGCGCCGTCGTAGGGCGGCTCCCCGGCTCGGACTGCGGCGAGCAGGGCGTCGGCGTCCGCGCGGACGCGGGCCACGACGTCCGCCGGGTACCCGTACTTCACGGTGTGCTCGGCGAACTCGTCCTCGTCGTCGATGGAGTACTGCTCGCCTCTCTTGCCGTCCACGTGCCCGTCCTTCATCGCGATGACGTCGAGGTCCATGTCGACGCTCGTCGCCTCCCAGGCCGGCGCGCGACCTGCTCGCCCGCCGTCGTACCGCCACTCCGGCACGGTGGCGAGGTCGATGTACACGGCGGTGTCGTGGGGGTGCCCGTTGAACGACGGGACCCAGCCGAAGTCGCCGACGAGCACCACTCCCGGCGACTTCGCGTGGTAGCGCAGCCCAGGCCGCGAGTGGAGCGTCCCGGTCGGGTAGCCCAGCCACGCGCCGTGCTCGTCCGAGCCCAGATATGCACCGTCCAGGACCCAGTGCGGGGTGCCGTCCCACTTGCGAAAGCGCACCCGCACCGGCGTGCCCGGCTCGGTCGGCAGTGACGGCGAAAAGCCCTGGTCAGCAGGTTGTTGCGCAGACATGTCCGGGAGCCTACCGAGGCGTCGCCGGGCCGTAACCCAGGGGCACTACGCTCTGGCCACCGTCGGCTGCTCGCGCACGCTCGGATGCTCGCTGGGACGACGGTATCCGCCTTACCTGTCGACCCCACGAGGAGCCTTCATGTCCCCTGCAAGCCGCCGTCTCGCCGCGTCCGGTGAGACTGCGCACCAGGTCCCGTCCGCTGACGAGATGATCGCCGAGGCGCTGCTGGACGCCGCCGCGATTCCCCTCCACAACCCGCATCCCGATCGGCCCGACCCGATACCCGATGCCCGCCCCCTGCCGCTGCCCGACCAGGAGACCTGGGCGGCCGCCAAGGAGGCGAACCGTCAGCCGCGCGAGGTGTGGTCCGCCCCCGACCGCGCCGCGGACCGCCCCTTCCAGGAACGACCCGAGCCGCCGTCGGGCGATGCGGTGCTCACCGCCGCTCTCCGTCGTGGACTGCCCATCGACGAGGCGGTCACCACGTCCATCCGCACCACGCGCAGCCTGGACACCGCCCAGTGGCGGTCGCTGTGCCACTCGCTGATGGCCCAGCCCGACACGCGCCGCGCCGGGGTTGCCGGGGCAGCGCTGATCGCGCAGCGGGTCGGCCTGCGCGAGCTGGCGTGGGACCTGCTGCGCCAGCTCGGGCCCGACGACGCCGCGCGGCTCGCCCCCGCCGAGTACCTCCGGGCGGGCATCGCCATGGCCAACCCCGACGTCGCCCGGACGGCGGCCACCTGGGTGCGGCACGGGTTCGTGGCCGACGCCGCGGTGCTGCTGGAGATCGCGAAGCTCCTGTTCATCGCGGACGAGCCCGAGTCGGCCGCCGAGGCGCTCGACGCAGCGCGGCACGGTACCGACCTGACCGATCAGGTCCAGGCGTCGATCGACCACCTGGCCCCGTGGATCGACAAGGCCCTGCGGCCCGCCGCGCCGGCGCGGGTGCCGACGGGGCACGTGTCGTTCGCCGTCATCGACTACAAGGCGCCGGACGAGAACGTCGCGTCCAGCAACATCGGCGACACCGTGCAGACCATCGCGAGCCTGGGTCACCTGCTGCGGCACGAGGGCCTGCGCCTGCACGGCGCCGACGCCGTCGCCGAGCCCGTGCGGTTCCTCGCCGGCCGGGTGCGGCCTGAGCATGTGGTGCCCGGGCCGGGCGCCGACGTACAGCTGACCCTGGTGCAGCGCGACATGTCGCGGCTGGACGCGGTGCCGGAGAACACGTGGATGCTCGCGTTCGGCTGGTACATGCACAGCCAGTTCGACCTGCGCTTCGACTTCCCGTTCCACGAGAACCTGCAGCCGCTGTTCGTGTCGTTCCACGTCAACAAGCACGCGATCCTGACGCCCACTGCCGTCGACTACCTCAAAGCCCACGGGCCCATCGGCTGCCGCGACTGGACCACCGTGCACCTGCTGCTCAACGCAGGCGTCCCCGCGTTCTTCAGCGGCTGCCTGACCACCACCATCGACACGGTGTTCCCGGCGGGCTTCGTGCCAGCACCGGCCGATTCTCCCGCCGTGTACGTGGACACGCCCGTCCCCGAGCACGACGCCGGCAGCGAGCTCGTCACCCACCTGCACCCCTCGGTGCGGCGCAACGAGTTCGGCCAGAACCTGCACACCGCCGTCGACCTGCTCGACGCCTACCGGACCCGGTTCTCCCGCGTGGTCACCTCGCGCCTGCACGCGTTCCTGCCGTCATGGTCCATCGGGGCGGACGTCGACTTCCAGCCCCGGAACGACGCCGACATCCGGTTCGCCGGCCTGCTCGACGCCGACGAGGCGGGTCGCCGGGCCATGCAGGAGCGGATCCGGGCCGCCGTCGCGCCGGCCATGGCCAAGATCCTCGCCGGGGCCTCCCGCGACGAGGTCTACGCGACCTGGCGCGCGACGGTGGCCGACGAGGTGGAGCGGGCGCTGGCGGTGCACGACGCGCCGGTGCCCGCGCCGTCGGGCACCTGCTCAGTGGCCGACGTCGTGGCCGGCGTGCGCGCCACGCGGGTCGTGGTGCAGGCCGCCGAGCCGCGCGCCGTGCACGCGACCGGCGGGCCTACGAGGCCGCTCAACGTCGCCGTGGCCCTCGACGGGAACCTGCGCTCCCAGATGGAGGTGGTCGTCGCCGGGGTGGTGCGGCACACGGAGCGGCCTGTGCGGGTCATCGCCCTCACGCGCGACCACACGCCCGCTGACCACGACCGGCTCGCCGGGCTGTTCCCCGAGGTCACGTTCGAGTGGTACGCATGCGACGGCATCGACTACGGGACGGTGCTCGGCATGCTCAAGCACATCACCGTCGCGACGATGGACCGCCTGCTGCTGCCCGAGCTGCTGCCCCACCTCGACCGCGTGCTCTACCACGACCTGGACGCACTGTCCGTGGTGGACCTCGCCGAGCTGTACGACGCCGACCTCGGTGGCGCGCCACTGGCGGCCCGCCCGTCGGTCTCGTACAACTACCGGCACGGCATCGGGAACGTCATCCGGTCGACCCGGCTGCTGGGGCACGCCCCGGAGGCCGCGCGGGACCTGGTCCGGGCCATGACGCAGCGGCACCGGTACGGGTACCAGGGCTTCAACGCGGGCATCCTGCTGCTCGACCTGGCAGTCATGCGCGCCGACCGGTTCACCTACGAGTACGTGCCGTACGCCGAGCGGTACGGGCTGAACGACCAGGACGTGCTCAACGCGTACGCCGGGTCGCGCTACCGGCCCCTGGACCCGCGGTGGAACGCGTGGCCCACGCAGGAGATCGTCGCCGAGCCGGGACTGATCCACTGGGCTGGCCCGGTCAAGCCGTGGCACGACGACCGGTACGTGCTCCTGAAGGAGCACTGGACGACCACAGAAACCTGGCTCGCCACCCGCCGAGGTAGAACTGCAGCGAGGTAGGGCCCTGGCGAGGTAGAACCGCAGCCGGGCTGCAGTTCTACCTCGCCCTGGTTCTACTTCGCCACGGTTCTACCTCGCCCTGGTTCTACCTCGGCGAGAGGGGTCAGTAGGTGTCGGTGGAGGCGGGCGCCGGGGTGTCCCTGTCGAAGCCCGACAGGACCGCCGCCGTGCCCGACAGGCCCAGGCGTGTCGCGCCCGCCCCGATCATCTCGAGCGCGGAGTCGAAGTCCCGGATGCCGCCCGAGGCCTTCACCCCGAGCTTGCCGCCGCCCGCGACGCCGACGGTCCGCGCCATCAGCGACACGGCGTGCACCGAGGCGCCGCCGGCCGGGTGGAAGCCCGTGGACGTCTTCACGAAGTCGGCACCCGCGGCCTCCGCCGCCCGGCACGCGCCGATGATCTGCTCGTCCGTCAGCGCCGCCGACTCGATGATCACCTTGAGCACCCGGTCGGCCGGCACGGCGGCGCGGACGGCCGCGATGTCCGCCTGCACGGCGTCGAACCGGCCCGCGCGCGCGGTCCCGACGTCGATCACCATGTCGACCTCGTCCGCGTCGTCGGCCACCGAGCGGGCCGCCTCGAAGGCCTTCACGTCACTCATGTGCTTGCCCGAGGGGAACCCGCACACCGTCGCGACGGCGAGCCGCCCGGCCGCCATCTCGACCGCGAGCGAGACGAACGAGGGGGACACGCAGACCGAGAAGACCCCGAGCGCCACACCCTCCTCGACGAGCACGGCGACGTCGGCCGCCGTCGCCTCCGGCTTGAGCAGCGTGTGGTCCACGAACGCGGCGAGCGCCGCCTTGTCGTGCGGCGGCCGCGGGGGCTGGGTCGCGTCAGGCTGAGCGGTCATACGAGGGCACCTTCGACTTTCTGGAATCCGGGCACGAGTACCTGCTCCACGAGGTCACGTCGCTCGTCGTGGTGCATGAACGCACCCCAGGCGGCGGTGACGGTCACGTCGACGAGGTCGTCGAGCGTCCATCCGGCCTCGTCGACGAGCAGCTTCATCTCGTGCGTCATCGACGTACGAGACATCAGGCGGTTGTCCGTGTTGAGCGTGACGGCGAAGTCCAGCTCCTTGAGGCGGGTGATCGGGTGCTTCGCTATCGACTCGGCGGTCCCCGTCTGCAGGTTCGAGACGGGGCACAGCTCGAGCGGGATCTGGTGGTCGCGCACCCAGTGCGCGAGGCGCCCCAGGTCGGCGGCGCCGCCCCGGCCGTCGCCCGAGAGCCCCTCGGCGGCGGGGTCGCCGTCGACCACGAAGGCGATGTCCTCGATGATCCGGGCGCCGTGGCCCAGGCGGTCCGCCTGCCCCAGGTGCACGGCCTGCGCGATGGAGTCGAGGCCCGCGGCCTCGCCCGCGTGGATCGTGACCGGCAGTTCGTACTCGGCGAGGTAGCGCCACACCGGGAGGTGGCGCGACGGCAGGAACCCGGCCTCGGGTCCCGCGATGTCGAACCCGACCACACCACGGTCCCGGTAGGCGACGGCCAGCTCCGCGATCTCCTGCCAGCGGTCCCCCTGCCGCATGGCGCCCACGAGCTGGCCCACCCGGATGATGTGACCGTCGGCCGCAGCGGCGGCGATGCCGTCGTCGATCCCGGCCTGCACGGCCTCGACGGCCGCGGGCAGCGAGAGCCCGCCGTCCTGGTGCTGCTCGGGCGCCCAGCGCTGCTCGGCGTAGACGATGCCGTCTGCCGCGAGGTCCAGTACGGCCTCCCGGGCGATGCGGGCCAGGTTGTCGGCCGTCTGCATGACGGCGATCGTGTGCTGGAAGGTCTCGATGTACCGGACGAGCGAGCCGGAGTCGGCGGCGTCGCGGAACCAGGCCGCGAGCGACTCGGCGTCGGCGGCGGGCAGCTCGTGGCCGGCCGCGTCCGCGAGCTCGAGGACGGTCTGCGGGCGCACGCCCCCGTCGAGGTGGTCGTGCAGCACTACCTTGGGCAGGGCGCGGATCAGCGCCTCGCCGGGGCGTGCCCCGGGGTCTTGCGTGGTCATGCTCACAACCTACCGCCAGGCACCGACAACCGGCCGTCAGCCGGTGCCCCCGACGGCCTCTGGACCGCTCTCCTCGTCCTCCTGCACGGGGACGTCGAGGGCCTGCTCGACGACGTCCGCCTCGTTGGCCGAGCCGTCGGTATCGGGGCGCGGCGTGTCCGGGACGTACTCGTCGGGCTCGTGCGTGGGGTCGACCTCGGGAGGCGGAACGTACTCGTCGGGCTCGTGCCTCGTGTCGACCTCGGCATCCTCGGAAGGTTCCAGGCCGGCGTCGCGCCACGAGTCGCGACCAGGGAGCGTGCTCATGAGAACCTCCTCGTCAGCGGGCTTCCATCGTCTCCCGCGTACGGTCCGCTTGCCACTGCCCGGCGCGTTCGGGCAGCAGCACCCAGGCGATGTGCGGCCAGCCGCCGAGCGCCGCCGTCAGCGCCTTGCGGACGCGCGCGGCGGTGCGGTCCGCGGTGGACTGCGACGTCTCCGACCCGCCGGACGGCACGGGCGGCGGGTCGAGCAGTGCGGCCACCGGGACCGTGTGCAGCCCCGCGCCCGACGGCTCGTACAGGACGGCGCTGCCCTCGCTCCCCTCGCCGTCGGCCAGGGTGAGCAGCACCACGTGGCGCGGGACGGCGGAGTCCCAGCCGCCCGTGACGTCGCCGCCCGTGTACAGGGGTACCGGGATGCCCGCGCGGGCGCTCGCCACCGCGGCCTCCAGCAGGGCGCGGGTCCCGGCGACCCGGTGGGTGTAGCGGACGCCGCCGTAGCTCGCGAACCGCGCGGCGCCCCACGGCGGGGTGCCGTACGTGCGCGGCCAGCCCGCCACCACGAGCCCACGCCGGTTGGTCGCCGCGTGGATGGCGTGCTGCAGCCGCACGAACCGCCCCGCCGGGTCCTCGCTCGCGAGCCGCAGCGCCGCCCGGGGGTCACCGGCCAGCCCGAGCATCGCCAGCACCGCCGACCCGCACGTGGTCTCGTCCACCTGCACCGCGGCGGCGATCGTGCCGTCGAGCGACGGCAGGTTCAGCCGCCGCGGGAAACCCACGGTGCCGGTGCCCCGCTCGCGGGCCAGCGGGTCCAGCACGGACCGCCGGGCGCGCGTGGTCACCGACTCGAGGTGCCGGTCGACGTCGTCGGGCACGAGTGGTCGTTCGAACCGGCCCTGGGGTGGCGGGTCCGGCACCGGACCCCGGAAAGCACGCATAGCGCCGAGCAGGGACGAAAGGCGCAATGTCGACGACATTTCGTCAGGCTAAGCCGGGCCGGAGCGACTCGCCGGTCCGCCACGCTGACGGACGCGGGTGACCCGGGCGGGCGCCGGCCGACGGCCCGCCCCGCCCGGGTCAGCCGATCCGGTCCAGCACCACCGACCCGTCCGCCGCCAGTGCGGCTCCGACGAGGGCGCCCGCACCCACGTCCATGGTCGGCACCGAGCCGGCCATGCCGGCCAGCCCGCTGCCGAGCACGCCGGCCCTCGCACCCTCCGGCTCCACCGTCCAGCCGCCCTTCAGCGCCTCGCGCGCCCGGCCGAACCGCTCCGGGGTATCGGTGTGCAGGGTGAACAGCGGCTGCCCGGCAACCACCGGCTCGCCCGGTTTCACGTGAATCTCGATGCCGGCCGCCGCCTGGACGGCGTCCTCCTTGCGTACCCGGCCGGCGCCCAGGCGGTGGACGGCGACCCCCACCGCGTAGGCGTCGAGCGAGGCCAGCACGCCGGACTCCGCCGCGACGACCGTCTCGGTCTCCTTCGCGACCGGTAGAGGCGCGTCGACGTCGCCGCCCTGCGCCGCGATCATCGCGCGCCACTTGTCCATGGCCCGGCCGTCGGCCAGGGCCTCGCGCACGTCCGCCTCGGAGGCGGGGCGGTCCGCGGCGGTCAGCATCTCCATCGCGAGCGCCACGGTGAGGTCGACGACGTCGGACGGCCCGCCACCCGCGAGCACCTCCAGGGACTCGCGCACCTCGAGGGCGTTGCCGGCGGTGCGCCCGAGCGGCACCGACATGTCGGTGACCAGGGCGACGGTGCGGACACCGGCATCGGTCCCGAGGTCCACCATGGTGCGGGCGAGCTCGCGCGCGCTGTCCAGGGTCTTCATGAAGGCGCCGGAGCCGACCTTCACGTCGAGCACGAGGGCGCCGGTGCCCTCGGCGATCTTCTTGGACATGATCGAGCTGGCGATGAGCGGGATCGCCTCGACGGTGCCCGTGACGTCGCGCAGGGCGTACAGCTTGCGGTCGGCCGGGGCGAGGCCCGCGCCGGCGGCGCAGATGACGGCGCCGACGGAGTCCAGCTGCGCCATCATCTCGTCGTTCGACAGCGAGGCCCGCCAGCCGGGGATGGACTCCAGCTTGTCGAGCGTGCCGCCCGTGTGGCCCAGGCCGCGGCCCGACAGCTGCGGCACGGCGACGTCGAACGCCGCCACCAGGGGCGCCAGGGGCAGGGTGATCTTGTCGCCGACACCGCCGGTGGAGTGCTTGTCCGCCGTCGGCCGGGAGAGGCGAGCGAACGACATGCGCTCGCCGGACTCGATCATCGCGTGGGTCCACCGCGAGATCTCCGCGCGGGACATGCCGTTGAGCAGGATCGCCATGGTCATCGCGGACATCTGCTCGTCGGCCACCACACCACGCGTGTAGGCGTCGACGAGCCAGTCGATCTGCGCGTCGGTCAGGGACTCCGCGTTGTCGCGCTTGGTCCGGATGATGTCGACGGCGTCGAAGGGCTCGGTCATCGCTGTGCCTCCCGCACGTGGTCCAGGTCGCCCGGCCCGAAGGCCTGCGGCAGTACTTCGGTCATCGGGACGACGCCGATCGGGGTGTCGACCAGCAGCTCGGGCCCGCCGTGCTCCCAGAGGATCTGGCGGCAGCGGCCGCACGGCATGATCGTCTCGCCGAGCGCGTTCACGCAGGTGAAGGCGGCGAACCGCCCGCCGCCCGACATCACCAGCGCGCTGACCAGCGAGCACTCCGCACAAAGGGTGACGCCGTAGGCGGCGTTCTCGATGTTCGCGCCGGTGAGCAGGCGGCCGTCGTCGGCGAAGGCCGCCGCACCGACCTTGAAGTCGGAGTACGGCGCGTACGCCTGGTCGACCGCGTCCCGGGCCGCCGCCCGCAGGCCCGCCCAGTCCACCGCGCCCGCGGGATCCGCAGCGTCCACGTCCGGCCTCCTCAACCCTTGATGTACGGCTCGCCCGAGGCGGCCGGCGGGCGCGAGCGCCCCACCAGGCCCGCGACGGCGAGCAGCGTGACCACGTACGGGATCATGAGCATGAACTGGCTCGGGACGGGCGAGCCGACCACGGACAGCACGTTCTGCAGGTTCGACGCGAAGCCGAACAGCAGGCCCGCGAACGCGGCCCGGATCGGGTCCCACTTGCCGAAGATGACGGCGGCCAGCGCGATGTAGCCGGCGCCCCCGGTCATGTTCTCGCCGAACTGGCTCAGCTGGACCGTGGTGTAGAACGCGCCGCCCAGCCCGGCCACGGCGCCCGCGACGAGCACGGCGTTGTAGCGGGTGCGCACCACGTCGATGCCGACGGTGTCGGCGGCCTTCGGGTGCTCGCCCACGGCACGTAGCCGCAGGCCCCATTTGGTCCGGTTGAGCGCGTACCAGACGGCGGGCACGGCGATGAACATCAGGTAGATCAGCGCCGGCTGCCGGAACAGCACGGGGCCGAGCACAGGGATGTCGGACAGGATCGGGATCGGGATCGCCGAGAACCGGGTGGTCGAGTTCAGCGTCTCCGCGGCGGGCACCAGCACCTGTGAGTACAGGAAGCTCGTCAGGCCGACGACCAGCACGTTCAGCACCACACCGACGATCACCTGGTTCACGTGGTACGTGATCGCGAACAGGCCGAGCACGAGCGACACGAGGGCACCCGCGACAACGGCGGCGACCAGGCCGGCCAGGGCGCTACCTGTGATCGAGGAGACGACCGCCGCGGTGAACGCGGCGCCGAGCAGCTGCGCCTCGATGGCGATGTTGACCACGCCCGCTCGCTCGCCGATCACGCCGCCCAGCGCGCCGTACACGAACGGCACGGACCAGAGCACGGCGCCGCCGAGCAGACCTACGATCGACAGGTCGCGCGGGCTGCCCGCCCCGGCCCAGGCCAGGAAGCCCGTCAGACCGGCCAGGACGAACAGGGACACCAGCCACAGCGGCGTCCTGGTCCCGCGCGCCGTGAGCACGACGACGGCCGCCGTCACCGCGAGCAGGATCGCCCCGCACACCCACGCGAAGGCCACCGCGGGCACCACGATCACCGGGATCTGGAAGAAGTCGCTGCGCTGGGACAGCAGGAACCTCGTATCGCCCGAGTGCGGGACCGCGACGAGAAGCAGCGCGTACAGCACGGTCACGGAGAGCAGCACGCCCGCCGTCTTCCAGGACACGACGGTCACGGTGCGCGTCGTCTCCGAGAGCGGCGCGTCCAGCTGGGTGGTCATGTGGTCGGCGCTCACGCGGCCGCCTCCTTCCGGTTCCGGGTCGCCTTCGGCTTCTTCTTGGGTGCCCGACGCCGGTTGGGGTCCGGCAGCCGGAAGATCGCCCGGATCAGCGGCGGCGCGGCGATGAACAGCACGATGAGTGACTGGACCACGAGCACGATGTCGCTCGGGACGCCCTCGGCGGCCTGCATGGTGGTGCCGCCGGCCTTGAACGCGCCGAACAGGATGCCTGCCGCGAGCACGCCCCACGGGCTGGAGCCACCGAGCAGGGCGACGGTGATCGCGTCGAACCCGATGCCCGCGTCGATGTCGGAGCTGAAGCCCGTGGTGACACCGCCCAGCACCTGCGACGCGCCGGCCAGGCCGACGAGCCCACCGGCGACGAGCATCGAGCTCACGGTGGCGCGGCCCGTGTCGATGCCGGCCACCCGCGCGGCGCGCGGGTTCTCCCCCACGGCACGGAACGAGAAGCCGGCCGATGAGCGGTTGAGCAGCCACCACACGCCGACCACGGCCAGCAGCGCCAGCACGAAGCCCCAGGTCAGGTTGAACCGGTCCCCGAGCAGGGGCGGCAGCTGCGCCGACTCGGGGGTCGGCGGCGTCTTCGGGTTGGACGATCCGGGCGCCTGCAGCAGGCCCGGCGTCGCCAGGAGGTAGGCGATCAGGTAGAACGCCACGTAGTTCAGCATGATCGTGACGATCACCTCGTGCGCCCCGGTGCGAGCCTTGAGCAGGCCCGCCAGCCCCGCCCACAGTGCACCCGCCGCGATACCTGCGACGAGCGCCATCAGCAGGTGCAGCGGGAACGGCACGCCGCTGACGCCGAAGCCGACCCAGCCGGCTGCCGCGGCGGCGACCAGCATCTGTCCCTGGCCACCGATGTTGAACAGGCCGGCCCGGAACGCGAGCGCCACGCCGAGGCCCGCCGCGATGAGCGGGGTCGCATAGCTCAGCGTCTCCGTGAGCGGGCGGATCGCGGTGACGAAGTCCGTGGCCTGCAGGTTCACCACCGAGCCGCGGAACAGCGCCGAGTACGCGCCGCCGATCGCCTGGCCCAGCGCGACGAAGGTGTCGAGGGGCCGCGCGAAGAAGTACGCCGAGGCCTCCTGCACCCCGTCGTTGGTGAAGGCGATCATGATCGAGCCCGCGGCGATGGCGAGCAGCACGGCGCCCACGGACACGGTCCAGGGGCTGCTCATGGTCTGGTGCAGGGCCTTGGCCAGCCGGCCGGCCGTGTCGACGGCGGCGTCGCCGACCGGCCCGGTGGCCTCACGCGCCCGCTCTTGTTCCAGCTCCTCGGCGGTGCCGGGGTCGAGCCCGGGCTCCTGCTCGGGGCCCGACCCCGAGCTCGATGCCGTGTTGGACTCCGGCGCGCTCACGCGACCTCACCTCTTCCCTTCGCTTCTTCCGGGGAGATCCCCGCCATCATCAGGCCCAGCACGTCGCGCGGGGTGTCCGCGGGCACGACGCCGACCACCGTGCCGCGGTACATCACCATGATCCGGTCGGCGAGGGCCACCGCCTCGTCCAGCTCGGTGGAGACCACGACCACCGGCACGCCGGCGTCGCGCGTGGCGACGATGCGTTTGTGGATGAACTCGATGGAGCCCACGTCCACGCCGCGCGTCGGCTGCGCCGCGACGAACAGGCGCAGGTCGCGCGACAGCTCGCGGGCGAGCACGACCTTCTGCTGGTTACCGCCCGACAGGCGTCCCACCGGCGTCGTGATGCCCTGCGTGCGGACGTCGAACTCGGCCACCTTTTCCTCGGCGAACTGGTCGCGGTAACCCAGCTGCAGGGCGCCGCCCTTGACGAAGGGCGGGCCGTCGGAGCGGTCGAGCATCAGGTTCTCGGCGATGGTGAACTCGCCGATCAGGCCGTCGAGCGTGCGGTCCTCTGGCACGAAGCCCACGCCCTCGTCGAGGATGTGCCGCACCGAGCGGCCGACCAGCTCCTTGCCGTCGAGCGTGATGCTTCCGGACACGTCGGGCTCCAGGCCGAGGAGCGCCTCGGTGAGCTCCGTCTGCCCGTTGCCCTGCACGCCCGCGATCACGAGCACCTCGCCGCCGCGCACCTCGAAGGTCACGTTGTCCACCACGACGGTGCCGGACTCGCTGGTGACCACCAGGTCGCGGACCTTCAAGCCGTTGTCGTGCAGCGTGGGTGCGTCCTTGTGCACCCGCAGCTCCACGGAACGGCCCACCATGA
Source organism: Promicromonospora panici (assembly GCF_900608595.1). Classification (GTDB taxonomy): domain Bacteria; phylum Actinomycetota; class Actinomycetes; order Actinomycetales; family Cellulomonadaceae; genus Promicromonospora; species Promicromonospora panici. The sequence continues at coordinate 13,469 of NZ_UWYY01000006.1, forward strand.
GCGAGGCGAGCTCGGCGTCGGACGCCGTGGGCAGGGCCTCGCCCACGACCTTGCCGTGCCGGATCACGGTGATGCGGTCCGCCACCTCGCGGACCTCCCTCAGCTTGTGGGTGATGAACACGATCGCGGAGCCCTCGTCGCGCAGCTGGCGCATGATCGCCATGAGCTCGTCGGTCTCCTGCGGGGTGAGCACCGCCGTCGGCTCGTCGAAGACCAGCACGTCCGCGTTCCGGGAGAGCGCCTTGATGATCTCGACGCGCTGCTGGACGCCGACCGGCAGGTCCTCGACCACGGCGTCCGGATCCACGTGGAACCCGAACCGGGCGGAGATCTCGTGCACCTGCGCGCGGGCCGCCTCCAGGTCGAGCCGCCCGCCGCCGCGGGTCTGCTCGTGGCCGAGCATGACGTTCTCCGCGACGGTGAAGACCGGCACGAGCATGAAGTGCTGGTGCACCATGCCGATGCCGGCGGCCATCGCGTCACCGGGGCCGGCGAACTCCTGGACGACGTCGTCCAGGAGGATCTCGCCCTCGTCTGCGTCGTACAGGCCGTAGAGCACGTTCATGAGGGTCGACTTGCCCGCCCCGTTCTCGCCCAGGAGCGAGTGGATCTCGCCCGGCTGGACGACCAGGTCGATGTGGTCGTTCGCGACGAGCGCGCCGAAGCGCTTGGTGATACCGCGCAGCTCGAGCCGCATGGTTGTCCTTCCTGACGGAGGTCCTGCTCATAACAGGTCCCGGGGCACACGGCGTGAGCCGTGCCCCCCGGGACCATCTTGCGTCAAGTCTCGGTCACTGACCGATCAGCCCGTCAGAGGCTGGTCACTCGGCGAGGTAGGACTTCACCTCGACCTCGCCGTCGATGATCTGCTGCTTGAGCGTCTGGACCTCTTCCCAGAGGGCCGGGTCGACGTCTTCCTCGAAGTTGTGCAGCGGGGCGAGGTCGACGCCACCGTTCTCGAGGGTGCCGACGTACGGCGCCGGGTCGAACTCGTCGTTGCCGGAGGCGAGCACGGCCTCCTCGGTGGAGACGTCCATCTTCTTGAGGATGGAGGTGAGCACCAGGTCCTGGGTGGTCGGGTCCGTCTCGTAGAAGTCGGCGTCCACGCCGATCAGGGCGACGTCCTCGCCCGAGTCGGCGATCGCGTCCATCGCCGACTGGTAGATCGGGCCGCCGACCGGCAGGATCACGTCGACGCCCTGGCCCAGGATGTTCTCCGCAGTCTGCTTGGCCGCGGGGTCGGCTGCGAAGCCTCCCGTGAACGAGCCCTTCTTGCCGTCCCAGCCGACCAGCTCGACGTTCTCGTCGTTGGTCTCGTTGTAGTAGTCGACGCCCTGCTTGAAGCCGTCCATGAAGATCGTCACGGTCGGGAAGTCCATGCCGCCGAACGTGCCGACCTTGCCGGCCTCCGAGTAGCCCGCGGCGAGATAGCCGGCGAGGAACGCAGCCTGCGCGGTGTCGTACAGCAGCGGCTTGATGTTCTCCGCGTCGGCCTCGCCGTCGAAGTCCGCGTCGGCAGCGTCGTCGACGAGGATGTAGTCGATGTCGGGGTTGGCCGTGGCCGACTCGATGGTGGCGGCCGAGAGCGCGAAGCCGACGGTCACGATCGCGTTGCAGCCCTCGCCGACGAGCGACTCGATGTTGCCCTTGTAGTCGCTCTCCGACGTCGACTGGACGTCGACCAGCTCGGTACCGAGCTGGTCGGCCGCAGCCGTCGCGCCCTCGAAGCTGAGCTGGTTGAAGCTCTTGTCGTCAAAGCCGCCGGCATCCGACACGATGCAGGGCTTGAAGTCGCTCGCGGTCTCGCCGCCGGTGGACTCGGTGGGGGCCTCACCGCATGCCGCGAGCGCGAGCGCCGCTGCTCCCGCAAGGGCGGTGAGCCGAACAGCCTTCTTCACTGGTGCTCCTTCGATGGTCCAGACGGGTCTGGGGACCCTATATCGCACCGAGGGTAGCCAGCGCATCCCGCATTTCGCGTTTCGAGACGGTAACCGGAGTAAGTCGTTACCGAAGCGTCATCGGCAGGAACATCTGGCGGTCAGCGCGCCGCAAACTGGGCAAGGGCCCGCACGCCGACGCCGATCGCCCGCTCGTCCACGACGAGGTCGCCCTGGTGCAGGTCATAGGTGCGGCCGCCGGGCGTACGCACGCCGAGCCGCGCCATCGTGCCCGGCACCTTGCGGAGGAACCAGGCGAAGTCCTCCCCGCCCATCGACTGCTCGGTCAGCTGCACCGCATCGGGGCCGACGGCGTCGCGGATCGCGTCCTCGAGGTCGCACGTGGCCTCGGTCTGGTTCTCGACCGGGGGCACCCCGTGCGTCACCGTCACCGAGACCCCCACGCCGTACGGGGACACGATCTCCTCCACCGCCTCGCGGACCAGCTCGCCCGCCTTCTCCCAGGCGCGCACGTCGAGGCAGCGCAGCGTGCCCTTGACGATGCCGGTGGACGGGATGGCGTTCGGCGTCGAGCCGGCCTGGACGGCGCCCCACGTCAGGTTGACGCCGGAGCGCGGGTCGAGCCGCCGGCCCAGCACGGCCGGCGTCTGCGTGATGACCTGGCCGAGCGCGAACACGACGTCGCCCGTGAGGTGCGGGCGGGAGGTGTGGCCGCCGGGCGACGAGATCGTCACGCTCACGGAGTCGCTGGCCGAGGTGATGGGCCCGATGCGGGTGCCGACGTGCCCGACGTCGAACTTCGGGTCGCAGTGCAGCGCCGCCATCCGGTCGACACCGTCAAGCTCGGAGGTGCGGTTGATGATGTCCTCGGCGCCGCCGGGAAACACCTCCTCGGCGGGCTGGAAGAACAGGCGGACGCCGCGTCGCAGCCGCCCCTCTTCCTGCAGCCGGGCGAGCACCAGGCCCGCACCCAGCACGACGGTGGTGTGCACGTCGTGCCCGCAGGCGTGGGCCACGCCGGGCTCGGTCGAGGCGTACTCGACGCCGCTGGTCTCGTGCAGCGGGAGGGCGTCGAGGTCGGCGCGCAGGCCGACCCGGCCCTCGCCGTCCGGCCCGTGGTCGGGACCGATGTCGCAGACCAGGCCGGAGCCGATCGGCAGCAGGCGCGGCTCCAGCCCTGCGGCCCGCAGGCGGTCGGCGACGACCTGCGTGGTGCGCTTCTCCTTGCGGGAGAGCTCCGGGTGGGCGTGCACGTCGCGGCGGAACGCGATCAGCTCGGCGTCGAGGCCCCCGGCCAGGTCGCCGACCCGTGCGGCGAGGCCGGCGACGACGTCCGTCGCGTTCCCTCCGGGCATGTCGCCGACCGGCAGCTGACCGTTCGAAACGATCTGATCGAAATCGGCAAGACTGACGGGTGGCTCGGTCGGGTTCACGTGACCCACGGTAGCGCTGTCCGCCCCGCGAGACACGGTTGCGCAAGATACGTCCCACCATACGGACACCCCTGAGACGCTGCCTCCGACATGTCAAGACGCACGCGCTCTTGGTTGTGGGCGGGATCGTTGCGACTATGCGCCCGCTTTAGGCGCAACGATCACGCCCACAACCAAGGACTCGTTAGAGGAGGTCGTCGCGGCCGCGGTCGCGGACGGCCGCGACGACCTCCTTCACCTGCTGCGCGCGGGCGCGCGTGGTCACGAGCAGCGCGTCAGGCGTGTCGACGACGACGACGTCGTCCAGCCCCAGCACCGTCACCAGCCGGCCCGACGCCGGAACCACCACCGAGCCGGCGCTGTCGATGCGCAACACGTCGGCGGGATCACCGAGTACCTTGGCGCCCCTGTCGTCGTCCGACGGCAGGAGCACCGCGAGCGAGTTGTAGTCCCCGACGTCGTCCCAGCCGAACGTCCCGGGCACGACGGCGACGCCGCCCGCCTCAGCCACGGGCTCGGCCACCGCGTGGTCGATGGCGATCTTCTCGAGGCCGGGCCAGACCTCGGCGAGGACGGCGGCGCGCCGCGGGGTGTCCCACGCGTCGGCGACGAGCCGCAGGGCGTCGTGCAGCGCGGGCCGCTGCTCGGCGAGGTGCCCCAGCAGAACGGAGGTGCGCGCGACGAACATGCCCGCGTTCCACCGGTACTCGCCCGAGGCGAGGTAGGCGCGGGCGGTGGCGGCGTCCGGCTTCTCCGTGAACCCGCGCACGTGCAGCGTGTGCGGGGCGCCCTCGACCCCGAGCGGCTCGCCCGAACGCACGTACCCGAACGCCACCGAGGGCCGGGACGCGGCGATCCCCACCGTCGTCACGTAGCCGGCGCGCGCCGCGGCCACCGCCTCCCGGACCGCCAGCTCGAAAGCCCGCGTCCCGTGGATCACGTGGTCCGCCGCGAACGACCCGATCACGACGTCGCCGTGCCGCTTCTCCAGCACCGCGGCCGCCAGGCCGATCGCCGCCATCGACTCACGCGGCGACGGCTCGGCGAGCACGGCGTCCTCGGACAGGCCGGGGAGCTGCGCCCGGCAGGCGGCCACGTGCTGCTCGCCGGTGACCAGGACGACGCCGTCCGGCCCGGCCAGGGGGCGCAGGCGGCGTTCGGTGGCCTGCAGCAGGGACTCGCCCGAGCCGACGAGGTCGTGCAGGAACTTGGGCTCCCCGCCGCGGGACAGCGGCCAGAGCCGCGTGCCGGACCCCCCGGCGGGAACCACTGCGAAGAAGTCCTCGATCGGGGACGATGGGGCGGCGGCCGAAGTCATGCCCCGCAGGATGTCATCCGGACCACGTTCCCGCAGCGATAACCCGCCGATCCCGACAGGGTGATCGGTCGGGTGGGGAGCCGGATCCGCCAGCAACGCACGAGCAACCTGACGGGTGCCCGAAGCGACGACATCTCCCCTGTGGGATCAGTCACAAATGCCGCGTCTTGATGCCCGTGAGGGCTGCCGGGCGGCGATCGAGGCGACCAGTTGTCATTACAGTGGGGACCAGCCACCCCCAGCCGGACAGCCATAGGAGGCTCCCGAAGTGCCCACCGCACCAGCAGGCACGTTATACCGCGGCCGTGAAGGCATGTGGTCGTGGGTCGCGCACCGCGTGACCGGCGTGCTGATCTTCTTCTTCTTGCTCGTGCACGTGCTCGACACCGCGCTGGTGCGCGTGTCTCCCGAGGCGTACAACGCAGCGATCGGCACGTACCAGACACCGATCATGGGGCTGGGCGAGGCGGGCCTCGTGGCCGCGATCGTCTTCCACGCCTTCAATGGCATCCGCATCCTCCTGGTGGACTTCTGGGCCAAGGGCCCCAAGTACCAGAAGGTCATGCTCTGGGTGGTCGCCGGTCTCTTCGTCGTGACGATGGCGGGCTTCCTGCCGCGGCACCTCATGAACGTCTTCGGAGGTGGCCACTGATGGCACACGGAACCGCAGCGGTGGCGAAGGTCGACTCCCCGCGCTCCCCGTACGTCCGGCGCAAGACGACGCGCGGCAACTACGAGCTGTACTCCTGGATCTTCATGCGGGCGTCGGGCGTCGTGCTGCTCGTCCTCATCTTCGGCCACCTGTTCGTGAACCTGATGGTCGGCGAGGGCGTGCACGCCATCGACTTCGCCTTCGTGGGTGGCAAGTGGTCGAACCCGATGTGGCAGGTCTGGGACCTCCTCATGCTGTGGCTCGCCATGATCCACGGCACCAACGGCGTGCGCACCATCATCAACGACTACGCCACCCGGGACATGACGCGCCTCGTCCTCAAGGGCCTGCTCTACCTCGCGTTCACCGTCGTGGTCGTGCTCGGCACCCTGGTGATCTTCACGTTCGACGCGTGCCCGCCCGACGCTCCCGCAGAGCTGCTCGCCTCCTTCTGCACGGCCTAGCACGGCACTTCCCCCAGCCCCACACTCCGAAACTCTTCAGCAGGAGGCATCGAGCCCGATGCAGACCCATCAGTACGACGTCGTCATCGTCGGCGCCGGCGGCGCAGGCATGCGCGCCGCCCTCGAGTCGTCGAAGGAGGCCCGCACCGCGGTGATCTCCAAGCTGTACCCCACCCGCTCCCACACCGGTGCCGCCCAGGGCGGCATGGCGGCAGCCCTCGCGAACGTCGAGGACGACAACTGGGAATGGCACACGTTCGACACCGTCAAGGGCGGCGACTACCTCGTCGACCAGGACGCGGCCGAGATTCTCGCCAGGGAGGCGATCGAATCCGTCCTCGACCTGGAGCGGATGGGCCTCCCGTTCAACCGCACCCCCGAGGGCAAGATCGACCAGCGCCGGTTCGGCGGCCACACCCGCGACCACGGCCAGTCCGCCGTCCGCCGCGCGTGCTACGCGGCCGACCGCACCGGCCACATGATCCTCCAGACGCTCTACCAGAACTGCGTCAAGCAGGACGTGGAGTTCTTCAACGAGTTCTACGTGCTGGATCTGATCACGGACCACGACCTCACCACCGAGGAGATCGCGGCGGGCGAGGAGGTCAACGCGACCGGCGTCGTCGCGTACGACCTCGCGACCGGCGAGATCCACGTGTTCCAGGCCAAGGCGATCATCTTCGCGACCGGCGGCGCCGGGAAGATCTTCAAGACCACCTCGAACGCACACACCCTCACGGGTGACGGCATGGCCCTGGCGTACCGCCGCGGCCTGCCGCTGGAGGACATGGAGTTCTTCCAGTTCCATCCGACGGGCCTCGCGGGCCTGGGCATCCTCCTGTCGGAGGCCGCCCGCGGCGAGGGCGGCATCCTGCGCAACTCGGAGGGCGAGCGCTTCATGGAGCGCTACGCCCCCACCATCAAGGACCTGGCGCCGCGCGACATCGTGGCCCGGTCGATGGCGAACGAGGTGCGCGAGGGCCGGGGCGCCGGCCCGAACAAGGACTACGTGCTGCTCGACCTGACGCACCTGGAGCCCGCGCACATCGACGCGAAGCTCCCGGACATCACCGAGTTCGCGCGGACCTACCTCGGCATCGAGCCCTACACCGAGCCCGTGCCCGTCTACCCGACGGCGCACTACGCCATGGGCGGCGTGCCGACCAACGTCAAGGGCGAGGTGCTCCGCGACGGCGTCAACGTCGTCAAGGGCCTCTACGCCGCCGGCGAGGTCGCGTGCGTGTCCGTGCACGGCTCCAACCGGCTCGGCACCAACTCGCTGCTCGACATCAACGTGTTCGGCAAGCGCTCCGGCCGCGCGGCCGCCGAGTACGCCAAGACGGCGTCGTTCCACGAGCTGCCGGACGACCCGACGGTCCGCGTGGTCGCGCAGCTCGACGAGATGCGCAACCGGCCCGAGGGCGAGCGCGTGGCGGACATCCGCAAGGCGCTCCAGGACACCATGGACCTCAACGCCCAGGTGTTCCGCACCGGCGACTCGCTGAACGAGGCCCTGTCCGACATCCGCGAGCTGCAGAAGCGGTACCGCAACGCGTCGGTGCAGGACAAGGGCAAGCTGTTCAACACCGACCTCCTCGAGGCCATCGAGCTGGGCTTCCTGCTCGACATCGCCGAGGTCACCGTGGTCGCGGCCATCAACCGCAAGGAGTCGCGCGGCGGTCACTACCGCGAGGACTACCCCAACCGCGACGACGCGCACTACATGCTGCACACGATGGCCTACCGTCGTCCACCCGAGGCGTCGGACCAGGCCGAGGGCCACATCGAGGGCTACTTCGACCACGTCGAGGAGTTCGACGGCTACAAGGTCGTCCTGGGCTCGAAGCCCGTCATCCAGACCCGGTACGAGCCGATGGAGCGAAAGTACTGATGACTGCCACTCTCGAAGCCGCCGCACCGTCACCCGCGGGCGAGATCCCCTCGTTCACGGTCACGATGCGGATCCGGCGGTTCAACCCCGAGGTGTCCGACGAGCCGACGTGGGAGGACTTCACGGTCGAGGCCCACGGCACCGACCGCGTGCTCGACGCCCTGCACAAGATCAAGTGGGACATGGACGGCTCGCTCACGTTCCGCCGGTCCTGTGCGCACGGGGTCTGCGGCTCCGACGCGATGCGGATCAACGGCCGCAACCGGCTGGCCTGCAAGACTCTGCTCAAGGACGTCAACCCCGACAAGCCGATCACGGTCGAGCCCATCAAGGGCCTGCCGGTCGTGAAGGACCTCGTCGTCGACATGGAGCCGTTCTTCGCCTCCTACCGCGAGATCATGCCGTTCCTTATCACCACGGGGAACGAGCCCTCCAAGGAGCGCTACCAGTCCCCCGAGGACCGCGCCCGGTTCGACGACACCACCAAGTGCATCCTGTGCGCCGCGTGCACGTCGTCCTGCCCGGTGTTCTGGACGGACGGCCAGTACTTCGGCCCGGCCGCGATCGTGAACGCGCACCGGTTCATCTTCGACAGCCGCGACGAGGGTGGCTCGCAGCGGCTGGAGATCCTCAACGACAAGGAGGGCGTGTGGCGGTGCCGCACGACCTTCAACTGCACCGAGGCGTGCCCGCGCGGCATCGAGGTCACGAAGGCGATCCAGGAGGTCAAGCGCGCGATGATCACTCGCGCGTTCTGACCTCTTCGCTTGCTCCCGCCGAGGCGGGCGGCTGACTTCGGTCGGTTGCTCTGAGATCGGTCGTTTGATTGACCGATCTCATAGCAACCGACCGAAGTCACATCAGCCGCTGTGCAACCGACCGAAGTCAGGGACCGGCCTGGCGAGTTCCGTCTCGCCGAGCAACGAGTGGTCGAACCGGAACGATCGCGGACTGGTTGGACGGCCTGAACCACGTAGGGAAGACCTACGTGCGCGACCCCGGCTCCGCGATCCACGCGCTTGCCAGGAGGAGGACTCGGGCCAGGAGGTTGACCAGGATCAGGATCGTGACGACCACCGCGAAGGAGGCCAGGAGGGCGTTGCGAGTAGCCGCTCCCGAGATGACCTCGGTGCCCAGGTAGCGGAGCGCACCGGCGACGACGCCCACTGCGAGTGAGCCGAGCAACAGGTCGCGGCCCGGTGGGCGCACCCCGCCGACGTATCGGATCACAGCGGCGACGACGGCGGCGTCGAGCAGCACGGTCAGGAGCAGGCCGACCCCGCGCACCGCCCAGACCGCACCCTCACCCAGGCCCACGAGCTCAAGCGCCCACGGCACCGCTGCCGACACCGCCACGCTCGCGGCCGCGGTGACCAGCACGCCGACCCCGAGCAGCACGAAGCCCAGGAGCTGGCGCAGGCGGTCGGTCACCGGGTTGCCGACGCTCGCCGGCTCGCCGAACATAGCCCGCACCGACGTGCGCAGCGCGCCCATGAACCCCGTGGCGGACCAGAGCAGCACCAGCGCCGCCACGAATGACGTCCAGTTCAGGCCCGGGGAGAGCACCAGGTCCGACGGCGACAGGATGCCCCCGTCACCGGTGTCCACCAGTCCGGGCACCCACGTGTCCACCTGGGCGAGGAGCGCGTCCCGCAGCTCGGTGTCGCCGAGCACCCGCACGAACACCGTGTACCCGATGGCGAGGGCGGCGAACAGCGAGAAGAGTGCCGCGTACGCCATGCCGCCGCTCAGCACCGCGCCGTTCGATGCGTCGAACCGGGACACCGCACGGCCGGCGCGCGTGGACTCCCACCACGCCCAGACCTTTTTCCCGAGCTCGATCAGCCGCTTCATCGCGTCGAGCCTATGCACCCGCTTCGTTGTGGGCGCGATCTTGGCGACTACGTGCCCGCTTTAGGCGCAACGGTCACGCTCACAACCAAAGACGTCAGCCCAGGGGGAAGGCCGCCTGAGGGCGCCAGATGCCGTCGTCGCCGTGCTCGTACTGGTAGAAGCGGTCGACGTCGAACTCGGCGGAGTAGTCGGCCATCGCCTCGAACGCCTTGTCGAGGGCGGCGTCAGGCACCTCGTGAGCGATGGTCACGTGGGGGTGGTAGTTGAACCGCAGCTGCCCGTCGAGGATCCCCGTCCGCACCGTCGCCTCGAGCCGCTCGCACTCGGAGATGCCCTGCGCGAGCGCCACGAACACCACCGGCGAGATCGGCCGGAAGGTGGCGGTGCCGCGCAGCTTCACCGTGAAGGGCGCCGCCCCCGCGGCGACGTCGGCCAGGTGCGCCCGCGCCTCGGCGAGCTGCTCGACGTCGAGCAGCGTGGGTCCCAGCAGCGTGATGTGCGGCGGGATGAAGTGCGCGAGCGGGTCGTCCGCGGCCACCCGCGCCGCGCTGAGCTCCGCGGCGTAGGGCTCCGGGATCTCGATGGCGATCCCGATACGGGTCTGCCCCGGTCCCCGCTCGGGAAGGTTCACCGTTCGCCTCGGGACGGAAGCAGTCCGAACCGCTCGTACATCCGCCTCAGCACGGGCCGGGCGATGGAGCGGGCCCGGTCGGCGCCGTCGGCCAGCACCCGGTCCAGCTCGGCGGGGTCCGCGAGGTACATGTTGGCCCGGGCCTGGAACGGCTCGAGGAACGCGACGACGGCGTCGGCCAGGTCGACCTTGAGGTAGCCGTAGCCGCGGCCGTCGTACTCCTTGGCGATCTCGTCGATGCCCCGGTCGGTCACGGCCGAGAAGATCGTCAGCAGGTTCGAGATGCCGGGCTTCTCGACCGGGTCGAAGCGCACGCCGTAGGTCTCGTCGGCGTCGGTCACCGCCGACTTGATGGCCTTGACCGCCTTCTTCGGGTCCTCCAGCAGCCAGACGACGCCCTTGCCGCCGGCGCTGGACTTGCTCATCTTGGCGCTCGGGTCCTGCAGGTCCTGGATCTTCGCCACGCCCTTGACGATGTGCGCGTCCGGCACGACGGCGGTGCCCTCGCCGAACCGGGTATTCAGCCGCTCCGCGAGGTCGCGGGTGAGCTCCAGGTGCTGGCGCTGGTCCTCGCCCACGGGGACGAGGGCGGCGTCGTACAGCATGATGTCGGCCGCCATCAGCACGGGGTAGGTGAAGAGCCCGACGGTGGTGCCCTCGCTGCCCTGCTTCGCCGACTTGTCCTTGAACTGGGTCATCCGCCCGGCCTCGCCGAACCCGGTCTGGCAGCTCAGGAGCCACGCCAGCTCAGCGTGCGCGGCCACGTGGGACTGCACGAACAGGATCGACCGCTCGGGGTCGACGCCCCCGGCCAGGTACTGCGCCGCGGTGCGGCGGGTGCGGTCGCGCAGCAGCGCCGGGTCGGGGGCCACGGTGAGCGCGTGCAGGTCCACCACGCAGTAGAGCGCGTCGTAGGAGTCCTGCAGCGCGACCCACTGGGACAGGGCACCGATGTAGTTGCCCAGGTGGAGCGAGCCGTCGGTCGGCTGCATCCCGGAGAAGATGCGCTTCCGGGTGGGGCGGTGGGCAGAAGTTCCGGCGCTCACCGCGGTCGGGGTTTCGGACGACATGGCGAACATTCTGGCAGGTCCATGCGCGCTCACCGAATCGTCAGGTCGCTTCGTCGTCGTACGGCGCCTTCCCGGGTTCCGCTACTGCTCCGGCGCGCGGCGCCGGGGTTCCGTTCCGTTCTGCGGCCTGGGCTGCGGCGGTCGCGGCATAGGCGGACGGCGGGCCGTCGTCCAGCAGCGCGTCCCGCACGATCTTGCGCGGGTCGTACTGCCGCGGGTCGAGCTTGGACCAGTCGACGTCGCTGAACTCCGGGCCCAGCTCGTCGTCCACCCGCGCCTTCGCGTTCTGGAGCAGGTCGCGGCCACGCCGCACGAGGGAGCCGAGCTGCTCCGCGTAGACGGGCAGTCGCTCCGGGCCGATCACGAGCATCGCGACCACCAGAATGATCACGAGCTCCCAGCCATTGATGCCGAACACGGTCAGAGCCTACTCGCGTCGCAGGACTCGCCGGAGAACACCGGATGAACCCCGTTCATTGGCCGCTCGACCGCTCTTCGAGGACCACTCGAACCTCGCGCTCGTCGCCGCCGGAACGCACCTGCAGCGTCACCGGGTCGCCCGGCGCCTTGGCGCGGATGGCGACGATGAGCTCGTCGGCCACCGACACGGGCCGGCCGTCGATCGAGAGGATGACGTCGCCGGGCTCGACCCCCGCCTGGTCGGCGGGTCCGCCGGGCGTGACTGCCGGTGTGCCCTGCTGCGCCTCCTCGGAGACCTGCACGCCCTCGCCCTGGTAGCTGGGGTCGAGCAGCACGCCGATGATCGGGAACGTGGCGGTGCCCGTCTCGATGAGCTGTTCGGCGGTGTGCCGGGCCTGGTTGGACGGGATGGCGAAGCCGAGCCCGATGTTCCCGGTGGCCGCCGTCGTGCCCGGCCCCTGCGCGATGGCGGAGTTGATGCCGATCACCTCGCCCGCCGAGTTCACGAGCGGCCCGCCCGAGTTGCCGGGGTTGATCGCGGCGTCGGTCTGGATGGCGTCGATGAACGCGGCCTCGGCCGCCTCGCCCGCCTTCACGGGACGGTGCAGCGCGCTGACGATCCCCGTGGTGACGGTGGCCTCCAGCCCGAGCGGGGACCCGACAGCGAGCACGGAGTCGCCGACCACCACCTCGTCGGAGTCGCCCAGCACCAGCGGTTCCAGGCCCGACTCCTCGACCCGGATCACCGCGAGGTCGTAGTCCGGCGTCGCACCCACCAGCTCGGCGGGCTGCTCGTGGCCGTCGGAGAACGTCACGGTGACGTCGGCCCCCGACGCCGCCTCCGCGACCACGTGGTTGTTCGTCAGGATGTAGCCGTTGGCCTTGAGGATCATCCCGGATCCGGTGGCCACGCCCTGCTCGGCACGCACCTCGATCGAGACGACGCTCGGCAGCGCGGCCGCCGCGATGGCGGCCACCGAACCCTCCGGGCGCTCCACCTGGGTGGCCCCCGCCGGCGGCTCCGGCAGCGCGGCGTCCGCCGGTCGGGCCGACTCCTGGGCGTCCAGCAGGGCGAAGGCGGCGACACCGCCACCAGCACCGGCGAGCAGACCCAGCAGCACGACGGCGGACACGGCGCGGGCGCCGAGCCTGCCGCGCCGGGGCCGTCCGGCATGGGTCGTGGGGTGCGGGTCGCTCGCGTGCGGGGCGGCTTGCGACGACGAGTGCGACGGGTGGGTGCCCGCCGCCTCCGCCTCGGCTGTGGACGCGCCGTCCGCGGACGGAGCGGCCACGGTGGTCAGGTAGCTCGACGCCGGGAGCTGCGCGGTAGGCCGCTCGACCGGCTGCGCGGGAAGCTGCTCCGTGACCCGCTCGTGCTCCTGCTCGGCGGCGGGATCCGGCTTCGGTTCGGTCGGTGTGGGCACTGCTGCACGCGGTGTAGGCGGCGCGAACGGGTTCTCGTCGGTCATGGGCTTTCGATGGCTCCTGTCACGGTATGCCACCCGCGGGCAATGCGGGGCAGGACCCCGGCATCGTAGCCATGCTCACCAAACGATGCCACGAGCTCGCTCAACACCTCCTCCGGTGCGTCCGCCACGACGTCGACCACCATGTCGTCCGACTGCCACGCCACATGGGCCGGCTCGGAGGCGAGCACCTGCACTCCCCCGACGGCGGTCGCGCCGTCCTGGGCGAGCTGCCCCGGGCGTTCGCGGACCACCGCGTGACCCGACGGGCCGACCAGGTCGATCTCCAGCGTCTGGCCCTGATCACCCACGAGGCGCATGGCCGAGACGGTGTACCCGTCGGGCAGCTCGGTCGGCGCTGCCCAGCCGTTGTCCGTCGCCCAGTCGAGCGCGGCTGGCGTGAGCTGGCCGGGGGGCGCGTCGAGCGTCGCGAGCACGTCCTGCCCGGCCGCCGTCGTGTCCGGGCCGGTGCGGCCCAGCATGGTCATGCTGGTCTGCGCGGAGAGCTGCGGGGACACCACGGGGACGTCCCCGAGCGTGAAGAGGGCGAGCCCCAGGACGCCCGCGCCGCCCACCCCGAGGGCCGTGATCCGCGCGGCACGACGTCGGCGCGCCGGCCGGTCGAGGCGTCCGTCGAACCCGTCCCCGCCGTCGAACGCCGCCGTCTGCCAGACCCGCGCGGACAGCGGGTCGGGGCCGAGGAACGGGCGGCGAAGGGGATCGTCGGAGGTGGGCGGGATGCTCGCCTGGAGCGCCATGAGGCGCGCGGTGAGCGCCGGGTCCGGCACCACGTCGGCGGCGGACGAGAGGGCGCGCCGGGCCGCGCGGGCAGTGTCCAGCTCACGGGCGCACAGGCGGCACATCGTCACGTGGGAGAGGGCACGCTCGGTCTCCGCCGGCGAGAGCTGACCGTCCGCCAGGGCGCTGATCAGGTCGCCGAGGTGACCGCTCATCGCAGGCCCCCGCGGGTCGGCGCCAGGTGCTCCAGGGCGTCGCGGAGCTGCGCGCGGGCCCGGTGGATCCGGGAGCGCACGGTGCCCAGCTTGACGCCCAGGGTCACGGCGATCTCCTCGTAGCTGAGGCCCTCGATGTCGCACAGCACGACGGCGGCGCGGTACTCGGGGCGCAGCGCGTCGAGCGCCTTCTGCACGTCCTCGTCCAGGTTGGCGTGCTCGAAGCCGCGCTCGGGGCGGCCGAAGTCGCCCGTGTCGGCGACGTGACCGTCGTCGTCACCCATCGCCTCCATCCGGATGCGCTTCTTACGGCGCGCGCCGTCGAGGAACAGGTTGGTCGTGATGCGATGCAGCCAGCCCTCAAACGTGCCCGGCGTATAGCTGGACAGCGAGCGGAACACCCGGATGAAGGTCTCCTGCGTGAGATCTTCGGCGTCCTGCTTGTTGCCGGTCAGCCGGTAGGCAAGGCGATAGACGCGCGCCGAGTGCTCGCGCACGATCTCTTCCCAGGTAGGCGGCTGCCACGGCATGTCGGCCGCGCCGGCCCCGGAGGGTACCGACGCGCTTGCGTCCGCTGCTGCACGAGTGCTCACAGTGCTCATCGTCCTCTCAACGTCGATGGAAGCCCAGTCGTTCCCACGGGCTGTACCCTGACGCCGCACGGGATGCTCACATCTACACAGCTCCTTCCGGAGGAACCCATCAGCACAGCGGAGCCGTCGGGCCACGGCAAGGTCGCGGCCTGGGTATACAGCGAGGCCTTCGTCCCCGAGGACGAGGTACTGCTGCGCGCCCGGGAACGTGCCTCCGAGCTGGGCTGCCCGGCCGTGCTGCCCGGCGTCGGCGCGGTGCTGCGGGTACTGGCCGCCGCCACCAACGCGCACGCGGTGGTGGAGGTCGGCACGGGAGCGGGGGTGGCGGCGCTCTGGCTGCTGCGGGGCATGCCCTACGACGGCCAGCTCACCACCATCGACCGGGAGGTGGAGCACCAGCGGGCCGCGCGTACGGCCTTCGCCGAGGACGGCGTGGCGCCCCAGCGCACCCGGATCATCCCTGGGCGGCCCGGGGACGTGCTGCCCCGGCTGGCGGACGGCGCGTACGATCTGGTGCTCGTGGCGAGCGACCCGCTCGGGTATCCCGAGTACGTCAACGAGGCCCTCCGGCTGCTGCGGCCGGGCGGCGTGCTCGCGGTCGACGGCGCGCTGCTGCGGGACCGGGTGGCGGACCCTGCCCGCCGTGACGAGCTCACCACGGTGGTGCGCGAGGTGGGCCGGACGCTGCGTAACGACGAGCGGGTGCTGCCTGCCATGCTGCCGAGCGGGGACGGGCTGCTGCTGGCCGTCCGCCGGTGACCCGCCGGGTGGCCGGTTCGCGCGGCGGACGGCCGGGAGACGTTCAGGCGGTCTGACTGTCGCCTGAGATTCGGCTCAGGCGACGACGGTCTGGAGAGCGTCGCCGAGCTCGCTTGCCTCGGTCGCGTTCAGCTCGACGACGAGCCGACCGCCGCCCTCGAGCGGCACACGCATGACGATGCCGCGCCCCTCCTTGGTGACCTCGAGCGGTCCGTCACCCGTTCGCGGCTTCATCGCAGCCATGTGTGGCTCTCCCATTCCGTTGTCCGGTGTGTAGCAGCATTCATGTTCCCGGCGAACGCCGAGGGCACGGACCCATTCTAGTTCAATTGGCGCCCCTTACTTTCCACGCACCAATTCCCCGGCGTCCGTCGGATCAGTCCGTCGGATCAGTTCGTCGGATCAGTTCGCCGGGTCAGTTCGCCGGGTCAGGCGATACCGCGTAGCGCGGCGGCCGGCGGAGCCTCGTCGCGGACTGCCGCCACGAGGTCCAGGACGCGTCGGGTGGCCGTCACGTCATGGGCGCGGAACACCCGGGCGCCCAGCCATGCCGCCACCGCAGTCGCGGCCAGCGTGCCCTCCAGCCGGTCCTCGGGCGGGAGGTCGAGGGTCTCCCCCACGAAGTCCTTGCGCGACAACGCCATCAGCAGCGGAAAGCCCAGCCCGGCCAGCGCGCCGGTGCGGCGCAGCAGGTGCAGGGAGTGCCAGGTGTTCTTGCCGAAGTCGTGGGTCGGGTCGACGAGCACGGACTCGCGCGGCACGCCGGACGCCACGGCACGCTCGGCGGCGGCCCGAAGCGTCGCCAGAACGTCGTCCACCAGCCCGTCGCGCCCGTCCCTCGACGTGTCAGATGCCTGGGTCACCCCGGTGACCTGGAGGTCTGACAGGTCGGGGTACTCCACGCGGTACGGGTCGGTGCGCGGGATGGCGCCTCCGGTGTGGGAGCAGACGACGCCGACGCCGGCCGCGCCCGCCACCTCCACCAGTGCCGGATCGTGCCCGGCCCAGGTGTCGTTGATCAGGTCCGCGCCGACGTCGATCGCCGCGCGAGCCACGCCCGCGCGCCAGGTATCCACCGAGACCAGGAGGTCCGGCACGGCCCGGCGGACCGCCGCGACGAACGGGACGACGCGCCGGATCTCCTCGGCCTCGTCGACCGGCGAGCCGTTGCCGGCCCGCACGCCGCCGACGTCGAGGATATCGGCGCCGTCCGCGTACGCGCGCTCGGCGGCGGCCAGCGCTGCCGCGTCGTCGGGCACCCGGGCCGGGGCGTAGAACGAGTCGGTGGTGCGGTTCAGCACCGCCATCACGACGGGGCGCACCGCGCGTCCGTCGCGCCCCACCTCGCGCCCACGCAGCACCAGCGGCGCGGACGCCTCGGGAACGACGGTGCGGACGACGTCCGGATCGTCCACCTACGCGCCGCCCAGGGTGCTCGGCAGCCCCGGCCCCTGGACCGCCGCCTCCTCGGTGGCGCGCTCCGCGGCCACCGCCGCCTGCAGCGCCGCCTGCTCCGCGGCGATCTGGTGAGCACGCTCGATGACATGCCGCACCGCGTCGGCCGGGTCGTCGGTGAGGTGGACGATGTCGAGGTCCACGTCACTGATCGTGCCGTGCTCCAGCGCGGTCGACCGGACCCACTCCAGGAGGCCACCCCAGTACTTCTTGCCGACCAGGACGATCGGGAACTGTGTCACCTTGTGCGTCTGAACGAGGGTGACCGCCTCGAAGAGCTCGTCGAACGTGCCGAATCCTCCGGGCATCACGATGAATCCCTGTGCGTACTTCAGGAACATCGTCTTTCGCGCGAAGAAGTACCGGAAGTTGATGCCCAGATTCACGTACTCGTTGACACCCTGTTCGAAGGGCAGCTCGATTCCGAGTCCCACAGAAGTGCCACCTGCCTCTGCGGCACCCTTGTTCGCGGCCTCCATGACCCCGGGGCCGCCACCGGTGATGACGGAGTACCCGGACTCCACCAGGAGCCGGCCCACGGTCTCGCCCGCGAGGTAGTCGGGGTGGCCCGGCTTGGTCCGCGCCGAACCGAACACCGAGACCGCCGGCCCCAGCTCCGCGAGCGCACCGAAACCCTCGACGAACTCGCTCTGGATGCGCATCACGCGCCACGGGTCGCTGTGCAGCCAGTCGGCTTCCTGGTCGGGAGCCAGGAGGCGCTGGTCCGTGGTGGTCTGCGGGATCTGGTTCCCGCGGAGCAGTACCGGGCCGCGGCGGTAACCGCGGCCGGACTGTGGAATGCCGTCGTCGCTCATCCCACCAAACTATCCGCCGAGCAGCCATGCTCGCAGGGCGTCCCGGCACTGCGCGAGCTGTGCGACCGGAAGGTGCTCGTCGTCCTTGTGCGCGAGCAGCGGGTCGCCCGGGCCGAAGTTGACCGCCGGGACGCCCAGCTCGGCGAACCGGGCGACGTCGGTCCACCCGTACTTGGGGGCCGGCACGCCCCCGGTCGTGGCCAGTACCGACTTCACGAACTGGGCGGCCAGCGGGTCGTCGAGACCCGGGCGGGCGCCGCCCGCGGCGTCGGTGACGACCACGTCGAAGCCCGCGAAGACGTCCCGCAGGTGCGCCTCGGCCTCCTCGACGGAGCGCGACGGCGCGAACCGGTAGTTCACCTCGACGGTGCACGCGTCCGGGATCACGTTGCCGGCGATACCGCCCTCGATCCGCACGGCGTTGAGGCCCTCGCGATAGACCAGGCCGTCGACCGCCACCTCGCGCGGCTCGTACGCCGCGAGCCGGCCCAGCACCGGGGCGGCCGCGTGGATCGCGTTCTCGCCGGTCCACGCGCGGGCCGAGTGTGCCGCGACGCCGCGGGTGCGCACCTCGACGCGCATGGTCCCGTTGCAGCCGCCCTCGATCCCGGCGTTCGACGGCTCGCCCAGGATCGCGAAGTCGCCGCGCAGCAGCCCGGGGTGGTTGCGCGCGAGGCGGCCCAGGCCGTTCAGGGCGGAGTCGACCTCCTCGTGGTCGTAGAAGATCCACGTCAGGTCGTGCGCGGGTGCGCTGCCCGGCGCGCCGAGCTCCGCGGCCAGCGCGAGGGCGACCGCGACCCCGCCCAGCATGTCCACGGTGCCGCGGCCCCAGAGCACCGCGTCGTCGCCCGTGCCGACCAGCCGGGTCGGCAGGTTGTCCGCGATCGGCACCGTGTCGATGTGGCCGGCCACGACCACCCGCCGGTCCCGCCCCAGGTTCGTGCGGGCGACCAGGGCGTCGCCGTCGCGCACCACGTCCAGGTGCGGGCAGCCGCGCAGGAGAGTCTCGATCGCGTCGGCCAGCGCCTCCTCGTCGCCGCTGACCGACGGGATGTCGCAGATGGTCCGGGTCAGGTCGACGAGGTCAGCGCCCGGGCCGGACGGGTCGAGCAGGGCAGGGTCGATCACGGTGTGCACGCGGCAAGCCTATGGTCCAGGGCCGTTAGGCTGGAGGCATGACGACCGCATGGGGTTTCGGCCTTGCCACGATCGCCGACGACGGCACCACTCTCGACACCTGGTACCCGGCACCAGCCCTCGGCGAGGCCCCGGCCGACGCCGTCCCGCCCGAGGCCCTCACGGCGCTCGCCGGCGCGGACGAGGCGCGTCGCGTGCGGCTCGAGGTCGTGACGACGCAGATCGACCTCGCCGACCCGCCGAAGGACGTCTCCGACGCCTACCTGCGGCTCCACCTGCTGTCCGCCCGCGTCGTGCGCCCGCACGGGCTCAACGTGGACGGGATCTTCGGCGCGCTGACGAACGTCGTCTGGACCAGCGCCGGGCCCTGCGCCGTCGAGGGCTTCGAGGAGACCCGGCTCCGCCTGCGCGCCCGTGGCCACGTGACGGTGTTCGGCGTCGACAAGTTCCCGCGCATGGTCGACTACCTCGTCCCGTCGGGCGTCCGCATCGCCGACGCCGACCGGGTACGCCTGGGCGCCTACCTCGCCCCAGGCACCACCGTGATGCACGAGGGCTTCGTCAACTTCAACGCCGGCACGCTCGGCTCGTCCATGGTCGAGGGCCGCATCTCGGCGGGCGTCACGGTGGGCGACGGTTCCGACGTCGGCGGCGGCGCCTCGATCATGGGCACCCTGTCCGGTGGCGGCAAGGAGGTCGTGTCGCTCGGCGAGCGCTGCCTGCTGGGCGCCAACGCGGGCCTCGGCATCCCTCTCGGCGACGACTGCGTCGTCGAGGCCGGCCTGTACCTCACCGCGGGGACCAAGGTCACGGTGCTCGGCGCCGCGGCCGATCCGTACGGCGATGGCACGGCCCCGGTCAAGGCGCGTGACCTCGCGGGCCGCAGCAACCTGCTGTTCCGCCGGAACTCCACCAACGGCGCCGTCGAGGTGCTCGACCGGACCGGCGTCGGCATCGAGCTCAACGAGGCGCTGCACGCGAACTGACCTACCCGTCCTCGCGGCCCGGTCAGCCGTCCCGAGGCACCCACCGACCCATCGGGCATCCCGGCCCCCCATCCGGTTTGCACGAGCCCTGACCAGGCAGATTAGACTCTGCGATCCTCCTACACCGCCCCGGACGACATGGAGCACGCATGGCACTCCTGGCCCAGGCCGGCCCGCCGGCCCCACCGCCCGCCGACGGCTCCGCGCCGCGGCGTCCGGTGCGGCGCGCGCTCAAGTACGTCGTGGCGATCGGATCGGTGTGCGCGGTCGCGACGGTCGGCGTCGTCGTGGGCCTGAACCGCCTGACGGGCGCCGGACCGGTCACGGAACGCTGCACCGCCGAGCTCGACGGCTCCGACTGGTATCTCTCGCCCGACCAGGCGGACAACGCGGCGCTGGTGGCGGGCACCTCCGTCGCCCGCGGCCTGCCGGCCCGGGCCGCGACGATCGGGCTGGCCACGGCGCTGCAGGAGTCGAAGCTCATCAACATCGAGCACGGCGACCGCGACTCCGTGGGGCTGTTCCAGCAGCGCCCGTCGCAGGGCTGGGGCACCGTCCAGGAGATCATGGACCCGGTGTACTCCACGAACGCCTTCTACGACGTCCTGGTGAAGGTGGAGGGGTACGAGGACATGGCGGTGACCGACGCCGCGCAGACCGTGCAGCGCTCGGGCTACCCCGACGCGTACGCACAGCACGAGATGCGGTCGCGCGCCTGGGCCTCGGCGCTGACCGGCAACTCTCCCGAGTCCCTGTCGTGCGAGCTCGCGCCGGTCGCCGACGACGACCAGATAGCCCCCGACGCCGCCCGCGACGTCGTGGCGGGCCGGCTCGGCCGGGACCTGGGCCTCGCCCCGGCGGCGGGGTCGTCGGACCCGAACCGGCAGGATCCGGCGTCCTCCACCGTGACCGTGAACGCGACGCCGCTCACGCCGGACGACCCGGCGCGCGGCGCCTGGGCCACCGGCCAGTGGGCTGTGGCGACGGCGCACACCACGCGGGCGGTCCAGGTGCACGTGGGCGACCGGGTATGGCTCCGCGAGGAGGCCGCCTGGGTCCCGGCGGAGACCCGGCTGGACCCGGGCGAGGTCCGCATCACGGTAGACGCCGCCGAATAACCCACATCGCCGAGGTAGGACCAGGGCGAGGTAGAACTGCGGCGGACCGTGGTGCGCTGCAGTTCTACCTCGCCACAGTTCTACCTCGGCGGGACAGGCGGGTCAGTTGCCGCCGGCACCCATGAGGCCGCCCAGGCCCGAAGGGTTGCCGCCCTGGTCCTGGCGCGGCGTCGGGCGCTCGTAGTCGTCCTCGACGCGCAGCTCCGCGACGTCGTCGCCGAGCTGGGTCAGCAGGGCGTGCCGTGCCTCGCGGCGACGGCGCTGCTCCAGCGGCTCGGGCACGGGCGCCGCCGCGATGAGGCGTTGCGTGTACTCCTCGCGGGGGTGGTGCAGCACCTCCTCGCGGGGGCCCTGCTCCACGATCTTGCCGTTCTGCAGCACCACCACGCGGTGGGCGAGCAGGTCGATCACCGCGAGGTCATGGCTCACGAACAGGCAGGCGAACTTGTACCGCTCCTGCAGCGCCGTGAACATCTTCAGCACGTTGGCCTGCACGGACACGTCGAGGGCCGACGTCGGCTCGTCCGCCACCAGCAGCTCCGGGTCGAGCGTCAGGGCGCGAGCGATGCTGACGCGCTGGCGCTGGCCGCCGGAGAGCTCGTGCGGGTAGCGGTTGTACACGCTGCGGGGCAGCTCGACGGCGTCGAGCAGCTCCAGCACGCGGCGTCGCCGCGAACGCTCGTCGCCATCCTTGTGCACCACGAGCGGCTCCGCGATCACGTCGCCGATGGGGAGCCGCGGGTTGAGCGACGACGCCGGGTCCTGGAAGACGACGCCGATGCGCCGGCGCAGGGCCTTGAGCTCCTTGCCGCGCATCTTCGTGAAGTCGTTGCCGAGGATCGACACCGAGCCCGACGCCGCGGGGATGAGGCCCAGGGCGCACTTGGCGATGGTGGACTTGCCGGAACCCGACTCGCCCACCAGGCCCACGATCTCGCCCTGCGCCACGGACAGCGACACGTCGTCGACGGCCCGGAAGGTCGGCTTGCCCACCCGGCGGTACTCGATGACGAGGTTGCCCAGGTCAAGCGCCGGCAGGTCCTCGGGAGCCGCGGCCACGGGAGCGACGTCGCCGAACTGGCCCGGGCCGGAGCCCAGGTGGGGCACCGCGGCGAGCAGGCGTTTCGTGTACTCGTGGCGCGGGTGGTTCAGCACCTGGTCGGCGGTGCCGGTCTCCACGAGGTCACCCTTGAGCATGACGGCGACGCGATCCGCCATGTCCGCCACGACCCCCATGTTGTGGGTGATCAGCAGGATGCCGGTGTCCAGCTTGTCCTTGAGCGAGCGCAGGAGGTCGAGGATGTCGGCCTGCACCGTGACGTCGAGGGCGGTGGTCGGTTCGTCGGCGATGATCACCTTGGGATCGCACGCGATGGCCATGGCGATGACGACGCGCTGGCGCTGACCGCCGGAGAGCTCGTGCGGGTACTGCTTGAGCCGGCGCTCGGGCTCGGGGATCCCGACCATGGTGAGCAGCTCCACGGCGCGGGCCGTGGCCAGCTTGCCGAACGCGATGCCGTGCAGCTGCAGGCCCTCGGTGAGCTGGTCGCCGATCGTGAGGACCGGGTTCAGCGCGGTCATGGGCTCCTGGAAGACCATCGCGACGTCGTTGCCGCGCATGTTGCGCAGCCCTCTGCCGTCGAGGCCGCCCACCACCTTGTCGCCCACGCGGATGGTGCCGCTGACGCGCGCGTTGCGGGGCAGCAGCCCGAGCGCCGTCATCGAGGTGACCGACTTGCCCGAACCGGACTCGCCCACGAGCGCGACGACCTCCCCGGGCCGCACCTCGAGGTCGATGCCCTTGACGGCGTGGACGTCGCCGAACTCGGTCTTGAACGTGACGGCGAGATCCTCGAAGGAGAGGACGGCGTCGCCGGCCGCGGAGACGGAACCGGGAGCGCTGATGTCGAGAGTTGTCATGCTCAGTCCTTGTTCCGGTTCTGGCGGGGGTCGAACGCGTCGCGCAGGCCGTCGCCGATGAAGTTCACGCACAGCGCGATCGTCAGGATCATCAGGCCGGGCCACCAGAACAGCCACGGCCGGGTGGTGAAGGCGGACTGGTACTCGGAGATGAGCGTGCCGAGCGACGTATCGGGCGGCTGTACGCCGAAGCCCAGGTAGCTCAGCGAGGTCTCCAGCAGGATCGCGCTGGAGATCGAGAGCGTCGCGGAGACGATGATGACGCCGACCGCGTTGGGCAGCACGTGCTTGCTGATGATGCGCCACGGGCTCGTGCCGACGGCCTGCGCGGCGAGTACGAAGTCGCGCTCGCGCAGCGAGAGCACCTCACCGCGCACCAGGCGGGCCAGCCCTGTCCAGGTGACCAGGCCGAGCACGAGGGCGAGGCCCAGGATGCCGGACCCGCCGGCCATCTGACCGAGCACCGCGGCGACCGCGAGCAGCGGGATGACGATGAAGACGTCGGTCATGCGCATGAGGACAGACTCGATCCACCCGCGGTAGAAGCCGGCCAGCGCGCCGATCAGCGTGCCCACGATCGTGGAGATGATGCCGACGCTGAACGCGATGATCAGCGAGAACTGCGTGCCACGCATGACCAGGGCGAAGTAGTCCTTGCCGCCGGTGTCCTGGCCGAACGGGTACTCCCAGGTGGGCGCACCGTCGCCGATCTTGTCGTACTGGAGCGTGTAGCCCTTCGGCCACCAGCCCGGGATGGGGCCGACGCCGATGGACGTGAACGCCACGACGATGACGACGCCCAGCACGATCATCGAGGCGAGCGCGCCCCGGTGCCGGAAGAAGCGGCGCGCCACGAGCTGACCCTGGCTGTAGGACTTGTCCTCGCCGGGCAGCGGGCCGGCCGATCCGCCGGCCGCGAGGCCTACGGCGTCGGTGCTGGTGGCCGACAGCTGGGGCTCGTAGTCCTCGCCGCCGGAGGTGCTGTTCCTGATGTCACTCATGTCTGTGTCTCCTGCCGTGGCCCGCGCTCAGCGCCGGATCCGGGGGTCGAGGGCCGCGTACGCAAGGTCTGCCAGCAGGTTCATCAGCACGGCGGCAATGCCCGTGACCAGGAAGAACGCCATGACCGGCGCTGGGTCGACGGCTGCCAGACCGTCCTGGAACAAGGCGCCCATGCCCTTCCAGCCGAACACCTGCTCGGTGATGATCGCGCCGCCGATGAGGGCGGCGAAGTCGAACGCGACGATCGTCGTGATCGGGATCAGCGCGTTGCGGAACGCATGCTTGACGATGACTTCCCGCTCGGACAGGCCCTTCGACCGTGCGGTGCGCACGTAGTCCTGGTTCAGGGTCTCGAGCATGGAGGACCGCGTGTACCGGGAGTGCGTGGCCACCGAGACGAGGGTGAGCAGGACGGTCGGCAGCAGGATCTGCGTGCCCGCGTCGAGCGTCCGCTCCCAGAAGTCGCCGGTGAAGTTCGGCGTCTGCGATCCGATGGTGGAGATGGGGCGCGACTTGATGCCCAGGAAGCCGGCCCAGTGCGCGATCAGGATGTCCGCCACGACCATGATGCTGGTGATGACGCCGGTGATGCCCGTGACGAGCATGGCCTGCTTGCGCGCATAGCCGCCCCAGGCTGCCCCGATCGCGAGCGAGACCGCGACGGCGACCACGAAGAGCCCGGCGAGCAGCAGCCAGCTCGGCTCGTTGACCAGCAGCGGGGCGGTGAACCAGTAGGCGATCACACCGACGACGGCGGTGGTGAGCGCCGCGTACAGCGCGCGCCGGTTGCGCAGGCCGGCGACGAGCGCCGTGACGAGCACGCCGGCGGCGGCCGAGACCACCAGCACGCCGCCGATGCCGAACATCGGGTTGCGCCACCAGTCGAGCGCGTTGAAGACGAAGAGCACGACCATGACGAACGCGAACACGGTGGCGGCTGTGATCAGCCGTCGCCTCGCGGTCCCGCCGAGCACGGCCTGGAGCAGGAATGCCGCCACTACCGCGACGATCACTATCGTCAACGGGGCGTACTGGCCCTCCGCGATCCAGTCGTTGTACCGGATGGCCGCGAACTCCTTGAGCAGCGTCGCCGCCCAGAACACCGGCAGCGAGAAGAAGAGGAACGCGCTGAACGTCACCGTGTAGTCGAACCCGGAGTACTGACGGATCGCGGTGAGGATGCCGAGCGCTACGCCGACGACGATGGCGAGCAGCGTGGCCAGGGTGACGAGCCGCAGGGTCGACGAGGCCGCCTG
Source organism: Promicromonospora panici (assembly GCF_900608595.1). Taxonomy (GTDB): domain Bacteria; phylum Actinomycetota; class Actinomycetes; order Actinomycetales; family Cellulomonadaceae; genus Promicromonospora; species Promicromonospora panici. The sequence goes on from NZ_UWYY01000006.1 coordinate 38,560, forward strand.
CTGCGTCAGGCCCAGCACGTCGACGCCGTTGATGGTGACGCCGAGGTCGCAGTTGCCGGTGAAACAGCCTCCGACGCCCCTGAGCCAGTCCCAGTAACGCTCCCAGTCGGAATCGTTGAGCCGCATCCGCTCGGTGCGCTCGGCGATGAGCGCATCGCGGTTCGGGTCGTTCGACTCGCGCAGGTCCTTCAGGGGGTCACCTGAGTTGACGGTCAGGATGAACATGAGCAATGAGGCGCCGAGCAGGACGAGCGCCGAGACGCTGATGCGTCGGAGGATGAACTTGAGCACGGGTTGGCCCTTCGAGGCGGACGCAGCACGGCGTCTGCTGGGGGAAGCGATCAGCGTGTCACTATAGGACACCGGATGAAAATTGCTGCCATCTGAGCAGGTCAGACCAGGAAATAATCCTGAGCGGCAATGGACAGCCCTGCGGGGAAGGGAACCGACGCTCCCTTCCCCGCAGTCCTGCGTCAGGCTCGCGTCAGTTGGCGGCGCGTGCCCACTGCTCGGCGTTCCACAGCACGCCGGTCTGGGCGGCCGAGTTGTGCACGTTCTCCAGGCTCGCGCTGCTGGCGATCACACCAGGGTGCGCGAACAGCGGGATGCCGTAGAGCGTGTCCCAGAGCTGCTTCTCGATGATCGGCAGCTGCTGGGCGTGCACCTCTTCGTCGACGGACGAGGAGAGCGTCTTCCACGCCTCGTCGACGACCTCGTCGGAGTACCCACCGTAGTTCTGCGTGCCGGGCGTCGAGTAGATGTTCTCGCCCGAGGCGATCTGGCCGGAGCCGGCCCAGGCGAAGAGCGCTACCTCGTAGTCACCGTTCGGCAGGGCCTTGTCGAAGAAGTCCGGTGAGGCGGAGTCGACGATGTCGAAGCCCACCTGGTCGCACGAGGACTTGATGGCCTCGACCTCTGCGGCACGACGCGGGTTCGGCGCGGCGTAGCCGATGCGGACCTTCTCGCCCTCCTCGAGGCCGGCGGCCTCGAACTTCTCCTTGGCGGCCTCGAGGTCGACCTCGTCGTACCGGCCGTCGTAGGACTCGGACACGACGTCCTCGTAGTTCTCCTGGAACGGGAAGACCTCGCGGGCGTTCATGACGACGGCGTCCGGGGCGATCGGCTTGATCAGGTCGTCCACGATCTTCTGGCGCGGCACGCAGAGCGCGAACGCCTCACGCGCCTCCAGGCTGTCGGCGAAGATGCCCGACTTGAAGTTGTAGTCGAGGTGCTCCCAGGTCAGGTTCTGGTTGGTGTCCACGTTCACGGCGTCACCGAGCTGCTCGAGCTGCGTCGTCGTGTCCACGGTCGGGCCGCTCGGCTGGATGACGTCGAGGTCGCCGTTGGCCAGGGCCTGGATCTGGGCGTCCGCACCGATGAAGCGGAACGTGAGCTCCTTCGTGGCGGCCGGCGTACCCCAGTACTCGGAGTTCGCCTCGAGAGTGATGTAGTCCCCGCTCTTCCAGCCGTCGGCCTTGAAGTCGTACGGGCCGGTGACGGGAGCGACCGCCGGGTCCGGGATCTGGCCCGGCTGCGTCAGCCAGCCCTCGTTCCAGAACTTGGCGGCCTTCTTCAGGACCGGCAGGTCGAGCTCCTGGATCGCGGTGACGAGCTCCTCGGTGGAGACGCCCGCCTGCTCAGCGACGACGTGCGCCGGGAGCGGCGGGTACGCGTGGATCTTCCAGTCGGCGTACACCTCCTCGTAGTCGTACGTGAAGGTCTTGGCGTCCGGGGAGTCCGCCTGCGGACCCTCGGGCACGTAGTCACCCAGCGACAGGCCGTCGATGTGGTTGAAGAGGGGCTTCTCGGTCCCGTCCTCCGTCACCTTGCCGTCCGTGGTGACCGCCCGGGCCGCCCAGTCGAGCGCGTAGTCCGCGTAGGTGACCGGCGTGCCGTCGGACCAGGTTGCCTCGTCGTTGAGGGTGTACTGGACCTGCAGCGGGTCCTCGGAGACGGCCTCGTAGGTGCCGTAGTTCTCGTCGGCGCAGATCGTGCCGTCAGTGCCGAAGTACCAGAAGTTGCCGAACAGCTGGTCCACGACCGCGCTGTTGTAGACGGAGTAGGCCTCGGGGGTCAGCCCGTTGTAGCTGAGGAACTCGTCCTCGATCGACATCTTGATCTCGCCGTCGGCGGTCTCGATGTCACCGAGATCGGCCTTGCACGGACCGGCGGTCGAAGCCGCGGTCGCGGTGGACTCCTCAGCTGGCGGGTCGTCATTGCCTGCCGGGCTGGTGCACGCCGAGAACAGCAGCGCGCCAGCGGCGGCCCCTGCGACGGCGGCGCTCAGTCGCCTGATCTTCAATGTTCCTCCTCAAGGGGATGCCGGCGTCGGACTACCTGCCGTGCGCCGCAGCGCGCGCCGGGGTGAGACGTCCGTCACCGTCATGGTTTCCGCTCACGCTACTCACGCGATGGGAGGGTTTGCCCGACTTGGCGTGGGGCGAATCTGATCGTTACCGACCTGATATCGGTCCGTAGCGGCTTACCTGAGACCCGAAACAGGGCGGTAACACCCCGGGTGCCTGCGCACGTCCAGACGTGTCACACCCAGCCGTGCGAGCGCGCCACCGCGACGAAGGCGCCGCGCGTGGCGAGCACCTGCTCGGCGGTGAGCGTGGGCACGCCGGCCAGGAGCACCTCGGTGACCTCGACGGCGAGCTCGCGCTCGGAGGGCGCGTCGCCGTCGGGCCGCGTGGCGGCGTCGGGCAGCGGCGGGAGGAAAGCGGGAGCCGGTGTGGCGACCCCGCCCGAGCCAGTGCTCGCCCCCACCATCGCCGGAACCGGTGCCGGCGCGACCAGGGTGACCGTCGAGGCCTTCAGGCCTCGGTCCCCGTCCTCCACCTTGAAGTCCACGACCGCGCCCACCGCGAGGTGGCGCTTGTCGAACTCGAGGTCGTTGACGTGGATGAACACGTCGTCGCCACCCGTGTCGGGCGCAACGAACCCGTAGCCGCGAACCTCATCGAATCTGATGACCTTGCCTTGAACCACGACACACACTCCGCCTCGTAAGAATCCCTGCGCCACAGAGTTTAGGACGCTTGTCCAACTCTGCCCTGTGAAACGCGCGTAAACCAGGCCTGGTTCCCTCACGGACGGCCACCACTTATCATGTATATCGTTTTGTGCCGTGCACCGGCACCGCAAACGATGCCGAGGAGATCGCCCGCTGAGCACCGAAGTCTGGTACGTGAGCTACGGGTCCAACATGGCCCGCGAGCGTCTGACCTGCTACTTGGCAGGCGGGCGCCCGCCTGGCGCGCGGCGGCACTACGCGGGCGCGCGGGACAGCTCCCCGCCCCGCGAGGACCGGGCGGTCCACCTGCCCGGACGTATCTGGTTCTCGGGCGAGTCGTCCGTGTGGAGCGGCGGTACGGCGTTCTACGACCACGACGCCGTCGGCCCGACGCCGGCGCGGGCGTACCGCATCACCGCGGGCCAGCTCGTCGACGTCGCCGCGCAGGAGATGCACCGCACCCCCGCGCACGACGACCCGCTGGAGGCGGTGCTCCTCGAGGGTCTCCACGGGCGGCATGCGGCAGGGCCGGGCCGGTACGAGACGCTGGTCGCCGTCGGACGCCTGGACGGCCTGCCGATGTTCACCTTCACGGCGCCGCACGGGCACACGGACGTGCCCCACGCGCCGCCGTCCGCCGCCTACGCGGCGATGATCGGGGCGGGCCTGCGCGAGGCGCACGGCTGGTCCGACGCCGAGGTCGCGACCTACCTCTCGAGAGTCGCCCCTCGCGACGGCGCCGCCCGGCGGCGTTAGCGTTCCTGCATGACGATCCGCGCGCTGGAGACCTCCGAGGTGCTACGGCGCGCGGACGAGATCGCGCGGATCTTCCAGCGCGCCTTCGGCTACTCGGACGAGCGCCGCGACCACTTCCGGGACACGCGGCTCGCCTACCTCCCGCTGTACGACGGCGCGCTGACGCTCGGCGCGTTCGACGGCGAGGCGCTCGTCGGATTCGTGTACGGGTTCGACTACCAGCCCGAGCACTGGTGGCCGCAGCAGGTCGGGCCTGCGCTCGCGCGAGCGGGCCTCGACGCCTGGACCCAGGACGCGTTCGAGCTCAACGAGCTGGAGATCCTGCCGGAGCACCAGGGCCGGGGCCTGGGCACCGCCCTGATGACCGAGCTGCTCCGCCGGACCCCGCACCGGCACGTCCTGCTGTCCACCACCGCCGACCCCGCCGACCGCGCCAAGGTGCTCTACCGCCGGCTGGGGTTCGTGGACCTCGTGCCGGGATTCCGGTACGCCGGTGTGTCGGAGCCGGCGAACATCATGGGCTTCAGCGCGCCCAGACGTAGGGCGTCGTCGTGGACACCTTGACGAAGCCGTAGCGTTCCAGGATGGGCCGCGAGTACTCGGTCGAGTCGCTGTGGATCAGGGTCTTGCCAACCGCCAGGGCGGAGCGCGCGCGGGCCGCCGTCAGCGCCCGGTAGATGCCGCGCCCGCGCCACTCCTGCCGGGTGCAACCGCCCCAGATCCCCGCGAAGTCCGTGTCCGCCACCGGCTCCAGCCGGCCCGCGGTGACGATCTGCCCCTCGGCCTCCGCGACCCAGAGCTCCATGCCGTCGTCGAGAGCCTGGCGACGCAGGATCGCGTTCGCCGTCCTGTCGGACGGCGGGTCGCCGAACACCTCGTCCGCCATCGCGGACATCGCACGGACGTCGGGTTCCTCCGTGATACGGCGCAGGGTGACGCCGTCGGGCAGCGGGACCTCCGCCGCGAGCGCTGCCGCCTCTCCGATCATGATCGACTCGGGCTCCTCCGGGACGAACCCGTGCTCGAGCAGAGCTTCGTGCAGGCCCGGGGCCTGGTCGTGGCCGCGGGTCTTCCACTCGACCTTGGTGATGCCGCCGTCGGCCCGGAAATGGGCGGCGGCCCCGGCGACGAGCTCGCGAACCCCTGCCTCGCCGGCCCCCTCGAGGCCGCGGTAGGTGACGAATCCGCGCCCGCCCAGGAATGTCACCACACGCAGCGGCCCGAGGCGCGCGACGGAGATGGCGCTCGGAGTCTCGGCATCGGTGCGGAGCTGCTCGTCGTAGGCCCGGAGCAGGTGGGCGGCGTCGGTCATGGGCCCACGGTCCGCCGTCGGCCCGGACCGCAGCAAGCGATTAATGCCGGCTTGGTTGTGGGCGTGATCGTTGCGCCTATAACGGGCGTGTCGTCGCAACGATCCCGCCCACAACCAAGCCGGGCGGGTCAGTCCTTCGCCAGCGTGCCGCTCTCCGCGACGACAGGCACGCCGTTCGCCGGCGTCGTCGGGGTGTCGTCGACGTCCTCCTCGGCGTCCTCCTCGGCGGCCGACGCCGACGTGGAGAGCTCGAACGGCTCGCCGTCGTGCTTCTCGACGCCGGTGTCCACGGTCTCGCGGAGCACGTGTGCGGCCAGCTCACCCTTGAGGACGAGCGGGTCGCGCGACAGGTCCTTCCACAGCGCGACGCAGAGCACGAGCATCACGACGACGAACGGCAGCGCCGAGACGATGGTGATGTTCTTCAGGCCGGTCAGGGCGGCGGTAGGGTCGTTGCCGCCTGCGAGCAGCATCGCGGCCGCGACGGCGCCGGTGCTCACGCCCCAGAACACGACGGACTTCCTCGTGGGGTGCTCGGCGCCGTTCTCGGCCAGCCCGCCCATGATGATGGAGGCGGAGTCCGCGCCGGTGACGAAGAAGATCGCCACGAGCACGACCGCCAGGCCCATCAGGACGAGCCCGACCCAGCCGGGTACCGACAAAGCGCCGAGCGTCTGGAAGAGGATGAGGTCGAAGTTGATGTCGGCCCCTGCCTCACCGATGGCCGCTAGCGCGCCGCCGGCGTCCCGCGCCTGCTCGGCCCGCTCCTGCAGGCCGATCGCCCCGCCGCCGAAGATAGCGAACCACAGCGTGGAGACGATGGACGGCACCAGCAGCACGCCGACGACGAACTGGCGCACGGTGCGGCCGCGCGAGATGCGCGCGATGAACGGGCCGACGAACGGCGTCCAGGAGACCCACCAGGCCCAGTAGAAGATCGTCCAGGTGCCCATCCAGTCGGACAGGGACTGGTCGCCGGAGGCCGCGGTCCGCGACGCCATCTCGGGCAGGTCGCCCACGAAGGCGCCCAGCGATGCGGGCAGCACGTTCAGGATGAACAGGGTCGGCCCGCCGATGAAGACGATGATCGCGAGCACCAGGGCGAGCCACATGTTGGCGTTGGACAGCCACTGGATGCCTCGCTCGATGCCGGAGACCGCCGAGATGACGAACAGGGCGGTCAGGATCGCGATGATGACGACGAGCCCGGCGGTGCCGACGGTGCCCAGGAAGCCGGAGTGCTGCAGCCCGCCGCCGATCTGCAGGGCGCCGAGGCCCAGCGAGCAGGCGGAGCCGAACAGCGTCGCGAGGATCGCCAGGATGTTGATGACCCGCCCGCCGACGCCGTTGACGGCCTTGCGCCCGAACAGCGACGTGAACATCGAGCTGAACAGCTGCGCGCGGCCTAGCCGGTAGGTGCCGTAGGCCATGCCGAGGCCGACGATCGCGTACATGGCCCACGGGTAGAGCGTCCAGTGGAACAGCGTGGTGCCCATGGCGGTGGCCGCGGCCTCGGGGGTGGACCCCTCGACCGTCCCGGGCGGCGGCGACATGTAGAAGTACAGGGGCTCACCCACGCCGTAGAACATGAGGCCGATGCCCATCCCGGTCGCGAACATCATCGCGATCCAGGAGGAGGTCTTGTACTGCGGCTTCTCGCCGTCCTGGCCGAGGGTGATCCTGCCGAACCGGCCCATCGCGACGACGAGCACGAACACGGTGAACACCGTGGCGGCGATCACGAACAGCCAGCCGAAGTTCTGGAGCACGCCGGCCAGGGCCGAGTCGGCCACCGTGCCGAGGGAGGTGGGGCTCGCGAAGCCCCAGACGATGAACGCGACGGCGATCAGGCCGGCGACGCCGAACACGATCTTGTCGACACCGACGCGCTGCTCGGACTCGGAGCGACCCAGCGCCGCCCGCTCGACACGACGCGCGGCGCGTTGGACCTGGCCAAGTAAGGACTTTGTGGATTCTGAAGTACTCATCACAAGGGCACCCCTTCCGCCCTCTGACTACGAGCGGTCACACCGGGGTGCCATGACTCCTTTACGTATGACGCGGCGAACACAGAGCGCTTCACGCTAACACCACATCGATTTTCACCCCTCACCGGCCGGAGGGTCCCTTGCAGGAGGGCTCTGTCAAGGACTCGCGGCTGAGATCCAAGCACCAGAACCGGACGTAACGGACAGGTAAAATTCACCCGCAGGTGGGTGCGTCGTCGGGTCCGCGTCGACTGGGCGGGTGAAGATTTCCCCGGTATTCCCAACCGAGAGGGAGATCAGCGTGTCCGAGAAGAACAGCGGCCTGTCCGAGAAGAACAGCATCGTGTCCAGCCTGGTCAGGATGATCGTCGTCCTGACCACCATGGTCGGCTTCGTCGCCGGCGGCGTCTCCGCCGCTCCCGCGGCCGAGGCGGACGTCTTCGACTCCTGCACGCACAGCGGCTGTGCGGAGGCGTACTCGTCGAACTCGATCTGGAGCTCCAAGGGCTACCCGAGCACGCGCGGCTGGGTCAGCTGGCCCGACGGCCAGTGCAACTTCGCGGGCGGCGTGCACCGCAACGCCGAGGGCCAGCTGCCCGCCGGCCACTCCTACCTCGAGTTCGACGTCACGCCGCGTGCCTGCGGCGCCGCGCGGCAGTCCTACCGGCTCGTCCTGGACCGCACCACGGGCGTCGTCTACTTCTCGCCCAACCACTACGGCGACTTCTACCGGATGTGACCCGGCCCGTGTGCTGCGTCCGGCCCGACAAAGGCCGGACGCAGCACACGGTTTCGGCCCTGAGCAGGACGGATAGCCTCGGACCATGACTCGTGACCTCCCCGTGCTCGTCATCGACGGAGCGCGGTTCAGCGACCTCGACGGCTTCGCCCGCGAGTTCTCCCAGCTGCTGAGCGGGTACACCTGGCGAGGAAACCTCGATGCCCTCAACGACGTGCTCCGCGGGGGTTACGGGACCCCCGCGGACGGCTGGGTACTGAGGTGGGTCAACGCGGACACGTCCCGGGCGGCACTCGGTCACGCAGAAACGGCCCGGCGGCTAGAGCGGCTCCTGCCCTCCGTCGACCCCTCGAACCGCGCGGCCTTCGAGGCGCGGCTCGATGATGCACGCCGCGGCGAGGGCCCGACATTGTTCGACGAGATCGTCGCCATCATCCGCGAGCACGGACCGGGTGGCCGGGAGTCGGAGGACGGGATCCGGCTCCAGCTGAGCTGAGGGTCCGTCCGGATCTGCGTCAGCTCTCCTGCAGGACCAGCTCGACGGCCAGCAGGTCGCCGCTGTCCGCGCCGTTTACCGCCTCGACGCGGAACGTCACCTCGCCCGGGGCGCCCGCCTCGCGCACGACCGACGTGAGGTCGTACTCGTGCTCGGCGGCGCCCTCGCCGTCGGCCGGCGCGGTCAGCGTGCGGGACGGGCCCACCTCGACGCCGTTGAGGAGGATCCTGCGCCGGCTGGCGGCGCGGTCGACGAAGCGCGTCCGCACCACGGCCGCGCCGTCGGGGCAGCGGAGCCGGTACTGGAACCAGCCCGTCGTGCTGCGCCAGTGGATCCCGTCGGCCCCGCCGGCACGGGTCCGCTCCCCCGCGAACCCGTGGTCCACCTCGGGCTGCTGCTCGCCGGCCGCCACTTTGTCGAAGACCGCGGACGCGGTATCGGCGTCGTCGAGGTCCCGGAGCACGGCCAGGGCAGGAGACGGGTCGGCGTCGGCCGCGAAGTAGATGCTGTAGCGCTCGTCGTGGATGCCCGCGAAGGGTTCGAGCAGCACGGTGGAGGGAACGAGCTCGCCGGACCGTTCGCGAAGCACCTCGAGCTCGAAGGTCAGCGTGCGCTCGTCGACGGCCGACACTGCCGCCTCCGGCGGCTCGGCGGCCACGATGCCGCTGCGCCGCAGCGGCACCTTCCGGCCGTGGGCCACGTGGTCCATGCGGCCCGGCCCCGCGACGAGCCCCTTGAGATCTGCGCCGCCGTCGCGCGACGCGAGCACCACGGGGCCGTAGCGGAACGCCACCCAGCCGGACCCGTCGGGCAGCTCCTCGGCGACCAGCCGGGGCGCGAGCCGGATCGTGACCGACGTCGTGCCGCTCCAGGTCCGGGCGACCTCGGCGTAGCCGTCGACGACGACCGCGTCGACCGGCTCGTCGTCGACGCTCAGGCCTACGAGCTCCGCCCACGACGGGACGCGGAGGCGCAGGCTGCGGGCCTTCGGTGCGGCCGACGTGACGACAACGCGGGCCTCGTCGCGGAAGGGCAGCTCGGTCGACAGCTCGACCCGCAGGCCCTCCTCCGTCCAGTCCAGAACCGACGGCGTGTAGAGCTCGACGCGGAGGTCGGGCCCGTCGTGGGTATAGATCAGCTCGTTGTACCGCGTGTGGCCCTCGAGGCCTGACCCGACGCAGCACCACATCGACAGGTGCGGGCGGGAGTACACCCGATAGTGCGCCGGGCGCATCGGCGTGAAGTACACGAAGCCCCCGCGCCGGGGGTGGACGGACGAGACCACGTGGTTGAACAGCGCCCGCTCGGCGAGCTCGACGGCGGCGCCGTCGTGCCGGCGATCGAGCCGCAGGCGTGCGAGCTCGACCATGTTGTGGGTGTTGCAGGTCTCCGGCCCCTCGCGGTCGGTCATCACCTCGGTGAAGTCCGACGACGGATGGAAATGCTCACGCACGCTGTTCCCGCCGATCGCCAGCGTGCGGCGCTCGACCACCGAGGACCAGAAGGCATCGGCCGCGGCGGCGAACTGCGCGGCGCCCGGGTCGCCGTCCAGGTCGCCGTTCTGTGCCAGGTCGGCCAGGCGCTGGTAGCCCAGCACCTTGGGGATCTGCGTGTTGGCGTGGAGCCCGTCGAGCGGGTCGCCGCCGTCGGCCAGCGGGTCCAGCAGCCTGTGGTGGGCCAGCCGCTGCCCCTCGGCGATGAGGTCCTCGCGGCCGGTCAGTACGCCCAGCTCGACGAACGCCTCGTTCAGCCCGCCGAACTCGGCGGTGAGAATCTGCTCGACCTGCTCGTCGGTGAGGGCCTTCGTGACCGACAGCCACCAGTCGGCCCACCGCGTCGCCATGGTCAGCGCGCGTTCGGACCGGCCGTGGGTCGCCGCGTCGATGAGGCCCGCGAGCGTCTTGTGCAGGTTGTAGACGGGGACCCACCGGCCGTTGAGGGAGAACAGGTCGGCGTCGATGCGCCCGGCGGCGAGCTCGTCGCCCAGGGTGGGTCCGTCCGGCACACCGCCGACATAGCCGGTGCCGACCGCGTCCTGGCAGCGCTCCAGCACGTCGAGCAGGTGCTCCATGCGGTCGTGCAGCACATCGTGGCCGGTCACCGCCCACAGCTTCGCGTGCGCGGACAGCACGTGACCCCCGATGTGGCCGTCGAGGCCCCCGCTCTCCCAGTCGCCGTACGGCTCGGCCCGGCCGTCGATCCCCGCCGCGGCAAGGAACGGGGCGAGGAGCCGGTCCAGGTCGATGTCGAGTACCGCCTCCAGCGCCCGCTGCTGGACGGTGGCGAACGGTCCGGGGCCGAGCCGGACGGTTCCCAGCGGGAACGTCCGGCCGGTGGTTACGGGGTATGCGGTGCTCATGGACGGTCTGCCTCCTTGCAAGGTCGCACGGCTCCGTCGCCGGGCTGTGCTGAGAACGGCGCGACTCTACTGGGAACGATCACGGCCGGGTATCCGTACCAAGATCCGAGCCACCTCCACGGGCTTGCCGGAACAGGTCGTGGACGATGCGCCAGTTGCCGCTCGTCTTCGAAAGGTGCAGGTGGTCCAGGTATTCCGCGGTCGCGACCTGGGCCGAGGCGATGTTTCCTTCGACGTGATGCAGCGCACCGATGGCGGTGTTCACTCGGGCGTCGCGACCAGCACGTAGCCGGTCAGCGGAATCGTCAGCCGCTCCTCGCCCTCGGTGCGGAACGGCTCGTAGACGGCATAGGAGTCCGAGATGATCGCGTCCAGTTCGGCCTGAGACAGCCGGTCGGCGAGAGGTGTGGCATTCACCTCGGTGTGCACCATCGCCTCCACGGACGGGAAGCTCGCCGGCCGCTCGTAGTCGTGGACCGCGGTCACGCGAAGCCGTGCCGCCGCGCACCGCTCGCGCATGAGGTCACGGTCCCCGAGCACCCAGTAGGTCCCAAGCATCCGCAAAGCGTCCTCTCCGGCATGCCGGGCCACCATCTCTATCCACGGACCGTAGGCAGGCTGGTCCTCGCGGAGGTCGAACACCTGCACCGCGACCCTCCCGCCCGGTCTGGTCACGCGTCCCATCTCACGCAGCGCACCGACAAGGTCAGGGAAGAACATGGCGGCCGACTGGCAGGTGACGACGTCGAAGGAGTCGTCCTCGAACGGCAGCGCCGCCACGTCGCCCTGCCGCCAGGGCAGGTCGGGTCGAAGTCGGGATGCCACCGCGAGCATGGCCTGGTTCAGGTCGAGCCCGGTGACGTGCCCGGTCGCCCCGACGCGCTCCGCGGCACCCCGAGCGACGATCCCGGTCCCGCAGGCGACGTCCAGTACGTCCTGGCCGGCCCGCACGCCGACGGCGTCCAGTACGGCGTCGACCCAGTGGCCGAACAGGGCAGGGACGAAGCGTTCCTCATAGAGCTCGGCCTGCTCGGGGGTGATCTGGAAGGTTTCGGTGGTTGCCATGGTGGCCTCCTTTGCCGGGTACTCCTTACGGTGGCCGATCGGGGCTCGCGCAGCATCGGGCAGATGACCCATTCGACATCCGGCCCATAATGAGGGCGTGGGCGAGGAGGACCCCCGTCTGCTCGAGCGGCGGGCGGAACAGTGCGCCGAGGCCGGCGACTATGCGGCGTCGTTGGCCCTGCGCGAGCGCGCCTTCGCCCAGTGGCGAGAGCGTGGCGACCTCCGCCGCGCGGCCTACCTCGCGGCCTACCAGATCGCCTTCGACCATCTGGCGCTCTTCGGCAACCTGGCGGTCGCCCGGGGCTGGATCGAACGCGGCACGCACCTGGCGGAGCAGGCGGGCGACTGTGCCGAATCCGGCTGGGTCGCGCTGTCCCGAGCGCTGTACACGGCAGACCCGGCGGTACGAGCGGAGCTCGTCGGCGAGGCGATCCGTCTCGCACAACGTTTCGGCGACGACGACCTCGGGTTCGACGCGCTCGCATACGCCGGCCTGGCCCTGGTCGAGGAAGGAAGGGTCACCGAGGGGATGCGCCACCTCGACGAGGCCGCAGCCGCTGCTCGCGGAGGCGAGGTCAGGAGTCCGGTGGTGGCGGGGGAGATCTACTGCAAGCTGCTGGTCGCCTGCGAGAGCACCCTCGACGTCCGACGGGCCGAAGACTGGCAGCCAGTCACGTCCCCGCTCGGGGCCCGGCCCGCCGTGGCGTGGGCATCCGCGATCTGCCGCACGCACTACGGAGGCATCCTGGTGGTTGCCGGGCGCTGGGACGAGGCCGAGCACGAGCTCGAGGAGTCGCTGCGTCTCTACGACGCCAGCTATCGAGCGCTCCGCTCCGCGGCGCTGGCGCGGCTCGCCGAGCTCCGGACACGGCAAGGACGGCTGAGCGAGAGCCGCGAGCTGCTCGCCGGGCAGATCTTGGACGCCTACGCCGTGCGGCCACGGGCGCGGACGGAGTGGTTGGCCGCGGGCGACGCCGCCGAGCGCGGTCTGGTGGCCGCACGGCTGGAGCGTGCGTTGGACCGGCGCAGCATGCGTCTGCTCGACGTGCCGGTGCTGGCTCTCCTCACCGAGATGCAGGTGGCCTGCGGTGACGTGCCCGCAGCGACGCGGACCGCGCGAACCATGGTCCAGCTGACCTCCGCCGACCCGGTCGACGCTCTGGTGGGCTACACCTGCCAGAGCAATGCCTGCGTGGCCGCAGCCGCAGCCGGAGGTCAAGGATCGGCGCACGAGGTCGTCGTGGACGAGATGGAGAGCGCGATCGCCAGCTTCGCCGCGGCACGACTCCCGTTGGAGTCAGCGACGGCCAGGCTCCGGCTCGCCGAGCTCGTGCACACCGAGGACCCGGCGCTGGCGAGGGCGGAGGCCAGGACCGCTGCGGAGTCTTTCGCCTGGCTCGGCGCGAACATCGAGCTGGACCAGGCCACCGCGCTCCTGCGCAGGCTCGGCGGCCCGGGGCGAACCGGCATACGCCGTGGCGAGGTGCTCACCGACCGCGAGGCGGAGGTGCTTGCCCTCGTCTCGCAGGGTCTGAGCAACCCGCAGATCGCCCAGAGGCTCTACATCAGCCCCAAGACCGCCTCCCACCACGTGAGCAACCTGCTGGCCAAGCTCGGGGTCCGGAACCGCGCGGAGGCGGCCGCGTGGGCAGCCGCACGCGACGGAACCGGGCGTCGCTGAGGGGTTGTGCGCCGACCGGTCGGTCGCCGGGCTGGCGACGGCGCGACTGTGCGGGAACGGTGACAGGCCGGGGGTCCGTGCCGCTAGCCAGGGCCCTGACCTGCGCCGGAGCCCCAACAGTCAGACGTTGAACTGTGCATGGTCGCTCTGACCTGCTGGTTCACCGTCAGATGGAGCACCATGGGGGGAATCAGGGCGTCCGCTCGCGATGGATATGCAGGACTGGCTTTCACCGGAGCGAGGCCGACGACGAGGACCGGGTCAACCATCATCTGGTGTGTGGCGTACGGTTTTGGGCCGATCGTGTCGACCACCGGCGCGGCGAGCTCGTCGAGAGCCTTCAGCGCTTCGGCTCCGGCCTGCGCCTGCCCCGCACAGGTCGCCACGAGCGCCACGACCGGCGTGCCGCGTCGCTCATGGGCCACATCCGCGTTCCGGCCTGCACGAGCAGCCCGAGCGGATGCAGGAGGAACTCGAACGAGGTGACGATGCCGAAGTTCCCGCCACCGCCCCGCAGCCTTCCGCCCGGATGGTCTGCCGCGGTACATCCACGCGAGCGGCGCGCAGGTCGGACAGGTCGATGACGATCCCGTCGTCGCAGAGGGCGTGACCGGCGACCGCGTGCCTGCCCCGCGGACGGTCACGTCCAGGTCGTTGTCACGCGCGTACCGCACGGCGGTGATGACGTCCGCGACGCCGCGACACCGTGCGATCAACGCGGGACGGCGATCGATGTGACCGTTCCAGATCTTGCGCGCCTCGTCGTAGCGCGGGTCGCCAGGCCTGATCAGATCGCCTGCTATCTCGACGTTCATCGGTTGACTCCCCATCGTGCGGGGTGTGGTCAGAATCGACCGCAAGCAGGTAGTTGCGTACCTGGACAGCGCCCGAGGCGAGGCAGCCGGGGACAAAACCCCACTGGCCGGTCGCCACCGCGTAGGCGATCCATACAGGCTGCACACCGCCGCCGACCAGCCAGGCCCAGGAGTGGTGTCGACCGGCCGCCCACAGCGCCAGCACTTGCAGCCCGGTCAGCACCCAGGCCCACATCCGGCTGGACTGCGGTGTGCTCAGCACCAGCGTGGACACGCAGGCGCTCAATGCCAGCGCTCCAGTCAACCGGAAGATCATGCCGTTTACGCTACGGATCCCCGGTGCTCGTCCGCTTCACCAGAAATCACCAACTGCGCGCGGACCCCGCTGGTTAATTCAGGCCAGGTCATGTTCGTAGGCATAGGAGGCTGCCGCTGACCGCGACGTGATCCCGAGCTTGCCGAAGATGTTGGCCACGTGGCGGGCGACGGTGTGCTCACTGATCACCAGGTCCGTCGCGACCTGCCGGTTGGAGCAGCCCTTGGCGATCAGGCGCAGCACCTCCATCTCGCGTGCGGTCAAGCCGCCGCGGGTAGCCGGGCTCGAGGGAACCCGCAGCGCATTGACGCGCGCGACATCTGGAGCTGCGCCCAGCCGCCCGAAGGCCGCCCCCGCTGTGTCGAACTCCCGCTCGGCCGTAGCAAGATCGCCCAGCTCCCGCGCGGCCATGCCGACGTGCACCTGCGCCTCGGCAGCCTCGTACGGGCAGGACAGCTCATGGAAGATCGCACGTGCGTTGCGCAGGAGAGGCAACGCGGCTTCGGCAGCGCCCAACACGCTCAACATCTCCATCGACGGGGCGCGTGCGCTGACCATGCTGGCGGACCTTCCCGGTGTGGCGGCCTCGGCCGGCTCTGCCTGCCACGCCGGGCAAGACACTCCCTCCACGGTCCTGACAGCCATGGGCATCCCCGCCGACCGGGCCCTGACCGCGATCCGGCTCTCCGTCGGGCGCTGGAGCACCCTCGACGAGGTCGAGCAGGCGGCGACACAGATCGCCATCGCGGCGTCCCGACCACGGCGTCCCACCGCAGTCGCCTAAGTGGCGCGCTGGTGGGTCTCGTACATGCGTACCGCCACGACGACGGCCGAGACGGCGCTGACGGCAGCGGCCGTCCAGACGGCGGCGTGCAGGCCCATCAGGTCCGCGACGATCCCGCCGAGGACGGCGCCCACCGTGTAGCCCAGGTCGCGCCAGACCCGGTAGACACCCACGGCCCGGCCACGCCACGCGGGGTGGGCGACGTCGCCGATCACGGCAAGCAGGGTCGGGTAGACCAGCGCCGTGCCGGCGCCGAGCAGCACGGTGCCCGCCGCCCAGCCGCCGAACCCGTCGGCCATCGCGATGATCGCCAGGGCGGTGGCCTGCGTCGCCATGCCGGCGGTGATCAGGTGCTTGCGCCCGATCCGGTCCGACAGCGCCCCCGTGGCAAGCTGGCCCGCGCCCCACACCGCCGGGTAGAGCGCGAAGAGCAGCCCGATCCGGTCCACCGGCAGGTCGGCGGTGGCGAACAACAGCGGGAACAGGCCCCACGAGAGCCCGAAGTTGAGGTTGTTCACCAGCCCCGCCTGGCTCGCCGAGGACAGGGCAGGTTCCTTGAGACTGGTCTGGACGACGATCTGCCGGTCGGTCAGCGCGGCGTGCAGGTGGTCGTGCAGCCCGTCGGCGCGGGGCACGTGCCCGCCGGCCTCCAGCGTCGCGTGGTCACGGGTCTCGCGCACGAAGATCCCGGACAGCAACAGCGCCAGGGCGGTGTAGGACAGACCGAGCAGGAACGGGGCCGGCCGCAGCCCGTACTGCTCGGCAAGATACCCGGCCAGCAGCGACGTCACGGCCACCGCGCCGTAGCCGGCGGCCTCGTTCAGCCCCATGGCCAGCCCACGTTGCTTCGGGCCGACCAGGTCGATCTTCATCACCACGGTCGTGGACCACGTCAGGCCCTGGTTGATCCCCAGCAGCACGTTGGCCGCCACGACCCAGCCCCAGTCGGGAGCCCAGATCAGCAGGAGCGGGACAGGGACGGCGAACAGCCACCCGGCCACCAGGACGGGTTTGCGCCCGTACCGGTCGGAGAACGTTCCGGCGACATAGTTGGCGATCGCCTTGGAGATCCCGAAGGCGGCCACGTAGGTGAAGATGAACGTGTAGCCGGTCAGGCCGAACTCGTCCTCGGCGAGCAGCGGCAGCACTGTCTGCTGCTGCCCGACCATGCCACCCACGAGGGCGTTGATCGCCACCAGCAGGGTGAACTGGGCGGCGTTGGCGCGCAGCCCCAGCCGGATGGGCCGGCTCGTGGACGGGCGGTTCATGCCCCGACTTGCAACGAGTGGCCGGCGGCCGCGGCCCAGTCATCGGACCCGCCGGAAAGGACGCGGACATCGGTGTGTCCGGCGTGCTCCAGGATGCTGGCCGCGCTCATGGCACGTTCACCGTGACCGCACATCACCACCAGTGGCCCATCGGGCACCTCGGTGACCCGGCCGGGCAGCGCTCCGAGCTCGACGTTGCGGGCTCCAGGCACGTGGCCGCCGGCGAACTCCGCGCCCTGACGTACGTCGAGCACGGCAAGGTCCGGCTCGTCGGCCAGCTGCCGGGCGTCGATCAGCGCCGTGGTGGTCGGCTGTCCTGCCTGGGTCCACGCCGCCATGCCTTCGGCGAGCTCCCCGGCCAGGATGTCGAAGCCGACGTTGGCGGCGCCCCAGACGATGTCCTCCACGTCCTGGCCGGGGTCGCGGACGATGATCACCGGCCGACCGGGGTCGGCCAGCCACCCCAGCCAGGTGGAGAAGACCGGCCGCAGCGCGATCGACAGCGACCCGGGCACGTGACCGGCGGCAAAGTCGGCCGCTGCCCGCACGTCCGCGACCTGAGCCCCAGCATCGACCAGGTCCTGCACCCGCTCGACGGACAGGGGTTCCAGAGGTGGTGTGTCGCCCAGGACCGCCGGTCCCTGGCGGTTGATCGCTCCTAGGCGCAGGAAGTAGTCGGGGAAGGTGCCCAGCGATCCCAGCAGGGCCGCGACGAACGCGTCCTCGTCCGGGACCTGCAGCAGCGGGTTGGTGGTCCGTTCCTGACCGATCGTGCTCACCCGCTGCCCGCCGGTTGCCGCCGAGCAGAACGAACCGGCGCCGTGCGTGGGCCACACCGGGGTCTCGTCGGGCAGCTCCATCAGTCGTTGCAGCGAGTGGTACTGCGCCCGGGCCAGCGGAACCGTCTGGTCCGGACCGACCAGGTCGGTGCGCCCAGCGGTACCGACCATCAGCGAACCTCCCGTGAACACCCCCACGACCCGTTCGCCGTCCAGCAGCAGGTAGGACAGGTGCTCCGGGGAGTGCCCGGGCGTGTGCATCGCCTGCAGAGTCAACGCGCCGACCCGCGCGGTGTCCCCGTCACGCAGACCGGTGACCTCGAAGCCGCGCGGCCCGATCTCCGGAGCCACCACGCTCGCGCCCTCGACGGCGGCCAGCTCCCGGACCCCGGAGATGAAGTCGGCGTGCAGGTGGGTCTCCATCGCCCAGGTGATGCGCAGTTCGCGCCGCCGGGCCGCGGCACGGACCTGCCGCAGGTCCCGTTCCGGGTCGACCACCACGGCGCGCCCGTCGCCGACGTCGAGCAGATAGGTCGAGTTGCCCAGCCCCTCATCGATGACCGGGATCAGGTCGAACCAGCCCATCGCCACTCACACTCCCTGGTTCCGCACGTCGCCAAGTACGCTGATCTTCCAGAAGAACCTGGAATACGAACTCAGCCAGTGTTCCATAAAACCTTGGAGGACGGTGTGGGGGATCGGCAGAAGAAGGCCGAGCTGTTCGAGCAGCTCGCCCGGGTCGGCAAGGCCCTGGGCAACGGCAAGCGGCTGGAGCTGCTGGACCTGCTCGCCCAGGGAGAGCGGAGCGTGGAGAACCTCGCGGCGACGGCAGGCCTGGGCCTGACCACGGCCTCGGCGCACCTGCAGGTACTCAAGCAAGCCGGCCTGGTCCTCACCCGCCGGGAGGGGACCAAGATCTACTACGACCTGGCCGGTCTGGACGTCGCTCGCCTCTACGAGCACATACGCACCGTGGCGACCGACCGCGTCGCCGAGGTCAGGCAGGCTCGCGACGGATATCTCGGCACCGATCACACCCTGGCGACCGATGCGACGCAGGCGCAGGAGGTCGGTCGCGACGAGCTCCTGGCCATGGCAGCCAGCGGCCGGATCACCGTGATCGACGTGCGCCCCGTCGAAGAGTATGCCGCGGCCCACATCCCCGGAGCGGTGTCCATCCCGCTGGAAGACCTGCACCAACGTCTGGCCGAACTCCCCGCGGAGCAAGAGATCGTGGCCTACTGCCGCGGCGCCTACTGCGTTCTCGCCTACGAGGCCGTCGACCTGCTGCGCACCCAAGGCCGCCAGGCCCGCCGCCTCCAGGACGGCATGCTGGAATGGCGCCTGACCGGCCTGCCGATCGACGTTGGCGAGGCCGCCTGAGCCGGGAGGCGGCGTCGAGGGTGGGCGGGCGGACGGAGCGAGGCTGACTTCATGACTGGGCGTTCGTGGCGGGGATGAAGCTGTACTTCGTCTCGAGGTATTCGGCGATCCCCTCCGCGCCGCCCTCGCGCCCCATCCCCGAATGTTTCGTACCTCCGAAAGGGGCAGCCGCGTTGGAAATGAGGCCCGCGTTGATGCCCATCAAGCCGGCCTCCACGTGTTCGATCAGTCGGTGCGCACGCTGCAGGTCCTTCGTGTATGCGTATGCGGCAAGCCCGTACTCGGTGCCGTTGGCGAGTGTGATCGCCTCGTCCTCGTCGGCAAAGGTGGTGATCGAGATCACTGGGCCGAAGATCTCTTCCCGGTAGAGGCGCGAGCTCACCGGTACGTCGCTGACGATGCTTGGTTGGAAGAATGTCCCTTCTCTCTTCAGCGGCTCTCCACCCGTGATGATGCGCGCGCCGGCAGCGACGGCGTCCGAGACGAGCTCGTGGGTCTTGCGCACGGCGGCGGCGTCGATCAGGGGTCCGATCTCCACGTCGGGTTCCGTGCCGGGACCTATCCCGAGTGCGCCGACCCGTGTAGCGAGCTTCGCGGTGAATTCGTCCGCGATCGACATGTGTACGAGGAAGCGGTTCGCTGCGGTGCATGCCTGCCCGGTGTTGCGGAACTTCGCCGCCATCGCGCCATCGACCGCGGCGTCCAGGTCCGCGTCGTCGAAGACCAGGAACGGGGCGTTGCCGCCCAATTCCATTGACGTACGCAGTACGTTGTCCGCGGCTTGGCGCAGGAGAGTCTGCCCCACGGACGTTGACCCGGTGAAGCTCAGCTTCCGCAGTCGGGTATCGCGGAGCAGGGGGGTCGACACGTCGGCGGAGCGCGTCGTGGTCACGACGTTCAGCACGCCCGGGGGCACGCCAGCTTGGTCGAACAGCGCCGTGAGGTACAGCGTGGTAAGCGGAGTGAGAGCCGCCGGCTTGATGACCACGGTGCAGCCCGCGGCGAGCGCAGGAGCGATCTTGCGCGTGGCCATGGCCAGCGGAAAGTTCCAGGGCGTGATCAGGTAGCACGGGCCCACTGGACGACGGGTGACCACCATCGTGCCCGTTCCCTCGGGAATTGGGGTGTAGCGGCCTTCGATCCGGACAGATTCCTCGGCGAACCAACGGAGGAACTCTGATCCGTACCGCACCTCCGTGCGGGACTCCGCGAGCGGCTTGCCCATCTCGAGGGTGATCAGCAAGGCCAACTGCTCGGCGTGCTCCTGTACGAGCTGGTAGGCACGGAGAAGCAGGTCGCTGCGCACCCGTGGGGCGGTGTGTGCCCACTCGGCCTGTGCGGCTGCCGCCGCGTCCAGCGCGCGCAGTCCGTCGGCGGCGTCGGCGTCGGCGATATGGGCGAGCGTGCGACCGGTCGCAGGGTTGGCCACGTTGAACGTCGCTCCCGCCTCGGCTGCCTGCCACTGCCCATCGACGTAGAGCCCGCGTGGCACCTTGTTCAGCAGTGCTTCAGTTTCCGGAGTCATCGGATCCCCTCTTCGCGCGTTGCTGCGCCAGATGAGGCAATCGCTGCCTCATGCGTTGTCACTGCGGACCGCACTTGTTCTGCGACGCGCTGAGCTGACAGCCCGTACTTGTCGAGAAGGAAGTCATCGGGCCCCGACTCCGACCACTGGTCGTCAAGACCCAGCCGCACCACACGGGGAGACGTCGGGTAGTTGCCGAGCACTTCGCAGACAGCCCCGCCGAGTCCACCGATCACGGTGTGCTCCTCGACCGTGATCAACAGGGACGCGCCCTTGAGCGAGTCCAGCAAGGATGCTTCGTTCAGCGGCTTGATCGTCGGCAGGTGGACGACCCGCGCGCGGATGCCTGCGGCGGCGAGGAGGTCGGCTGCCTCGACGACCCGCGAGGACTGCACGCCGGTCGAGACCAGCACGATGTCGCCGTCGGCGCGCAGCGTGACGGCTTCTCCCAGGCGGAAGGTGTAGTCGTGAGGCAGCACCTGGCGTACCGCGTCGCGCGCGATACGTACGTAGACAGGTCCTTCGTGGTCCGACGCCCACCGGGTGACCGCCGCCGCCTCTACTTCGTCGGCGGGTGCGAGGACAGTCATGTTCGGCATGGCTCGCATGATGGCGAGGTCCTCCACGTCCTGGTGCGTCTTGCCGCTGCTGCCGTTGAGCAGGCCGCTGTATGCGCCGGCGAGTCGCACGTTGGCGCCGGTCTGGGACACGAGCATGCGGATCGGGTCGAGAGCGCGATGAGTGAGGAAGACGGCGAAGGTTGACAGCCACGGACGGTATCCGAGCGTGGAGAGTCCGAACGCGATGCCGACCATGTTCTGCTCGGCGATGCCTACTTCGATAAATCGGTCGGGAAATTCTCGAGCGAACCGGTCCGCTTTCGTGGAGTTCGCGAGGTCACCGTCGACCAGCACGATCGAGGGATCGGTGAGTCCGATCTCCGCGACTGTGTCACCCCAGACGTCACGCTGCGCTTTCATCGGTTTCTCCCTCGATCATGAGCTCGGCGCGTGCGGTCGCGAGCTGTTCCTCGCTCGCCACGCCGTTGTGCCATGTGTAGGTGCCTCGGGTGAAGGAGATCCCCTGCCCTTTAATCGTGCCGGCCAGGATCACTGTTGGCCGGGTTGTCGCTCGTGCGTTCTCTCCCGCCTCGTCGAACGCGGCAAAGATGGCGGCGAAGTCGTGGCCGTCGATCTCGATCACGTTCCAGCCGTAGCCTCGAAAGATGGCCGCGAGGTCGACGTGCGCCCAGGGTTCACTCCGGTCGAACCGGTCGCGACCGTCGACAGCTGGCCAGCCGAACTGCTGCAGCCCGTTGACATCGACGATCGCGGTGAGGCTGCTCAGCTCGAACCGGCTCGCGGAGTTGACCGCCTCCCACACCATCCCCTCCTGCAGCTCGCCGTCTCCGAGCATCACCCAGGTGCGGAACGCCTGACCGGCCATGCGGGCGCCGAGCGCGATCCCGACCGCTGCGGAGAGCCCTTGGCCGAGGGAACCGGTGGAGACGTCGATCCCCGGGGTGAGCCTCATGTCGGGGTGGCCCTGCAGGCGCGAGTCGCCGTGGTCGAAGGTGGCGAGCTCGGCCACAGGAAAGTATCCACGCAGCGCGAGCACGCTGTACAAGCCGATGGCCGAGTGCCCCTTGGAGAGCACGAAACGGTCGCGGCCGGGCGCGTCAGGCCGGTGCGGGTCGATGTTCAACTCACGGAAGTAGAGAGCAACGACGAGATCGGCCATCGACAGCGGTCCGCCGATGTGGCCGGCCTTGCTCTGCGCGACGGTGTTGAGGATGTGCCAGCGCACGTGCCGGGCTATGCGGTGAAGGTCGACGCCGGCTGCTCCGGAAGCCCGGGCGTCGCTGGGTGGGTCACTGAGAGAGACGTCTATGTCCATGCACCCACCATACCGATCTTCGGACACAGTGTCCATATTATTGCACGCTCATGTTCATAGCTGCGCCTCACAGGGCTGCATCAGGACCGACATGCCAATGTTTTGGACGCGTGTCCACATAATGCGACGTCCGCGCGCCGAGGCGCATGCGAAAGACCTGCGGTGGAACACCGCGAATGAACTGCCGCCCATGGTCACAGCGGTCAGAGGAGGCTCGTGGCCGTCGACGGAGCGATCACCTCGGATCTCCACCACGCCGCGCACCGTGTCGACGCGGTGCGCGGCCCCGTGCACGACAGTCACGAAGCGACTCCCGATGCGCGGTCTCCGACAGCCCCTACCTCCGACAGCCCCTTCGCTGCGGAAGGCGTTCAGCCCTGTGCCCGCTGAGCGCGGGACGAGTTCCAGCGGCCGCGGATCCTCCGGTGGTTGGGCGGGAGTCTCGGCAGTACACGTTCACGCTCATGCGCGTCCTGCTCGTCCTTGATCACGCTCGCGTGGTGCGCAGCGCTGCCGCGCGGTCGGCGCGCCCAACAAGCATGCGATATTTCGCGCGAGCGGGCAGGCGTCCGTCGCGTGAGTCAGTCCGGCGCCGCCGACTCACGCAGGCGGGGCATCCCGAGAGTCGTCGTCGCGGGCCGCGGAGCGCGCACCCCGAGTCGACGACGGATGCCCGCGAGCACCTCCGGCGAGGCGTGGACCTGCGGTGCCCGCACGCCATGCACACCGCTCACCGACTCCAGGACGGTCTGGACCAGCCCGGCGTAGGTGACGGCCATCGCCGGGCAGCTCTCACAGGCGCCGAGGAAGCGGACGACGACGTCGCCCTGCTCGTCCACCTGCACGTCCATGTCACCCGCGTGACCCCGCAGCCGGGGGCGGATGGCGCGCAGCGCCTCGCTGAGCTCCCGCGGATCAGCAGCCATCAGAGCCCACCCGCTCGATAGCTCTCGGGGATCTCGTGGCCGAGCGCCCGGGCGAAGCTCAGCCCGAACACCTTCTCCTTGATCTCGCGTGTGAGAGCTGGGTAGCCGTAGCGTTCCTGAAGCTCTTCCGGCATCTCCAGGTTCGCCCACATCTCGATGTATGCCTGGATGTCGGGCCATATGAACCCTTCCGAGCCGTACGCAAGGCGATCGGCACCGACGAAGAGGAGCGCCTGACCGATGCGGTGCAGCATCGGGTACGGCTGCAGGAAGTACTGGTTGAACCATAGCGGGAGCATCAGGTGCATGTTGGGGAACCTGCCCACGATCGAGATGGTCTCGTCGACGTAGGGGTCGCCCATGTGGTGGATGCCGAAGTTCAGCTCGGGGAAGTCGTACGCCGCCATCTGCAGATCGTTCGGCTTGAAGGCCTCGACCGGGTGCATGCCGAGGGGGTACCCCTTATGGAACTGCACCATCTTGATGCCGAGTTCGATCGCCTTCTCGTACAGCGGATATGCGACCTCACGATCGTCCGCAGCCCAGTGGTGATCGCGGTCCTGATAGGTGTAGAACTTGAAGCTCTTGGCGCCCCATTCGTGCACCTGCCGTTCCATTTCGTCCAGCGCGAGGTCCAGGCCCTGCCAGCTCGGGTCGACTCCACCGCAGAAGATCAGCCGCTCGGGGTTGACCAGGGTCAGGTCATGGCACAGCTGTGCAGGCCCGAGAGAGTCCTTCCAGGGGCCGAAGAGCGGCACGGTCTGGACCATCGCCAGGTCAGTGTCGGACTTCTCGAACAGTTGCACATTCGCCCACTCCGGGTCGACGGGGTCATAGAAGTCCGGCTTGTCGGCCGGACCGCCTTTGCTCGCCATCAGCTTGTTGAACTCGTGCTGGTTGGCCCTGTGTGCGGCGACGTTACGCCCGTCCGTGCCGGGCAAGATCTGCCGATCCGTGAAGTCCTGCGTGTGTACGACGCAGTCAAATACAAACATTCCGTCCTTCATTGCACTTTCCTCTCTAGATGCCGTACGCGCGTCCCGCGGGGCATCAGCTCACGAAGTCACCGTTCGGCTGCCCGTTCCAGGCCGTCACGCCACCGTCGATCGGAAGAATGGCGCCTGTGATGAACGACGCCGCCGGCGATGCCAGGAACAGCACCGCGTCGGCGATCTCGCCGGGCTCCGCGATGCGACCCAGCGGGATGAAAGTGCTGAACGCGTCATCCAGCCCGGGGATTGCCCGGAAGTTGTCCTCCAGCAAGGGGGTGCGCACCGGCCCGGGTGCGATCGCGTTGACCCGCACCGAGGACTTTCCGTAGTCGATCGCCATGCTCCTGGTGAGGTTGACGATCGCGCCCTTGGCGGCGTTGTATGCCGCATAGTTGAAGTCGGCGCCGATCCCTGAGACCGAGGCCGTGTTCACGATCGAGCCGCGTGCGGCGATGAGGTATGGCAACGCCGCACGGGCGAGGAAGAATACGCCGTCCACATCTACGCTCATCACTCGTCGCCACAGCTCATTCGATGTCTCGGTCACAGAGCCCACGGGTGCGATGCCCGCGTTGTTGATGAGCACGTCCATGCGGCCGAACCGCTCGTGAACGGCAGCGACAAAGGCATCCGCCGACTCGGTGCGAGAGACATCCAGCACGAGAGGAACGAACCTCTCCCTCAACGTGGCGGGCAACTGCTCGACGAAACGGTTGAGCGCTATGTCGTTGACGTCACCGCCGACGACGGCCGCCCCTGCGCGGAGAAAACCGATCGAGACGGCCGCTCCGATCCCCGAGGCGGCCCCGCTCACCGCTACGACACGGCCGGAGTAGAGGTTCTCTTTCCACACATTCGTGCTCACAACGTCACATCCTCTCTCTCCGCACGTAGCGGCTCAGGCCGTCTGTCGTCGACTGCGTACGCGGAAAATAGAAAGGAGTCTGCCGTCGCTCAACACGGCAAGAATGATCACGGCACCGATGACGACCGGCTGGAGATGCGGGGAGACGTTAAGCAGTGTGAGTCCGTTGTTGAGCACGCCGATGATCAGTAGACCCACGAAGGTTCCCCACATGGAACCTACCCCGCCGGCCAGGCTCGCCCCACCGATGACGACGGCTGCGATGACGCTGAGCAGGTCGCTGGAATTCCCCGCCGAGGGCTGGGCGGCGTTCAGTCGCGCACCGACGACCAGGCCCGCGACCGCGGCGAGAAACCCCGCGGTGGCATACACGCGCAGTTGCAAGAGCTTCACGCGGATCCCCGAAAGTCGTGCCACCTCCTCATTGCTGCCGATGGCGTACAACGACCGTCCCGCAGGCCGGTACTTCAGCCAGAGAGCGGCGATAATGACGACCACGATCATGAGGTACACCTGCAGGGAGACCCCCAGCAAACGCACTTGAGAAAGGCCCAGGAACCAGTCAGGCAGCCCGAGGATCGGCGTCCCGTTGGTGAGGTAGAGGGACAGGCCGGTGGCGGCGAACATCGTCGCAAGCGTGGCAATGAACGCCTGGACCTTGCCGAACGCGACCAGCACGCCGTTGAGCAGTCCGATACCAGTGCCCGTGGCTAGACCGACGATGATGCAGATCCAGAAAGGCCAGCCGAGGTTCTGGTAGGTGACCGCGACGACCATGAAGCTGAGGCCGAGGACGGCGGACACCGACAGGTCGATGCCACCGAGGATGATGATCAGCGTCGCCCCTGCCGCCATGATCCCGATGTACGAGACCTGCACGAGGATGTTGATGAGGTTGTTCGTGGTGAGAAACACCGGAGAAAGGAACGACATCACAGCGATCAGCAGAACGAGTCCGATCAGCGGACCGGACAGCATCTTCAATCGGCTCTTCACCTGAGTGATCCGGATCGCCGACGCCGGCAGTGCGGTCGGTCGCTCCGTGAGTGACGTTGCCATTGGCTTTTCTCCTTGGTCTGTTCGATTCACTGTTCACTCACCGCTACGAAACGCACAGTTGCATGACTCGTTCGGGAGTGGCTTCCTCGCGAGTGAGAATGGCGCGTTGGCGTCCGGCCGCGACGACCATGACCCGGTGCGAGAGCAGCAGCACTTCTTCGAGTTCCGACGACACGACCACTACCGCCACCCCGCGGGCAGCGAGTGCGCGGATGATCTCGTAGATGGCCTCCTTGGCGCCGACGTCAACACCCCGGGTGGGCTCGTCGAGGATCAGGACCTTCGGAATGCGGACGAGCCACTTGGCCAGGAGCACCTTCTGCTGGTTGCCTCCGGAGAGCAACCCCACCGGGCGATCAAGATCGCCACGGATGTCAACCTCGGACGCCATCCGGCGCTTCAGCCTGTCCAGGAAGCGTGTCGTCACGAACCCGCTGGGCACCAGGCGCGACTCCCAAGGCAGGGCCATGTTCTCGGCGCTCGTGCGGTTGAGATTGAGGCCCTGAGCCTTTCGGTCCTCGGGGACCATGTAGATGCCGGCCGATATCGCGTCCGGCACCGATCGGATCTTCACCGGAGCGCCCTCGACCAGCACCTCCCCGGAGTCGAACGGATCGGCTCCGGCGAGGGCCCGCACGATCTCGGTGCGTCCCGAGCCGACGAGCCCCGAGACGCCGAGGATCTCGCCGCGACGCAACTCCACGGTGATGTTCTCGAACCGGCTTGAGGAAAGATCCTGCACGCTGGCCACGACCTCGTGCCCATGCGGTGGGGGCGGTGCCTCCCGACGGGCAAGATCGCGGCCCACCATCGCTCGGATCATTCCTTCGCGATCAATGTCGCGGGCATCCCACTCGCCGACCTTGGAGCCGTCCCTCAAACAGACCACGCGATCTGCGATCCGCAAGACCTCGTCGAGCCGATGACTGATGTAGACGACGCCTGTGCCGCGTGAGCGCAGCAGATCGATCTGCTCGAGCACGCGCTCGGTCTCGTGCCGGCCGAGTGACGCCGACGGCTCGTCGAAGATCACGAAAGCCGGACGACGGATGATCGCCCGCGCGATCTCGATCTCCTGCTGGGTGGCGGTCGACAAGCCGGCGACGGGCCGGCGGGGGTCGAGCGTGACGCCTAGATCGGCGAGCGCTGCTCGGGCGTCGGCGACCATCTCGCGCGTGGCAACGCGCCCGCGCCGGACCGGCAGTCGGCCGAGGAACATGTTCTCGGCAACCGACAGCTCCGGGATCATCTTGATCTCCTGGTGGATGATCGCGACACCCGAATTGAGTGCATCGATCGGGCTGGCAGGCGCGTACGGCCGGTCGTCGATGGTCATAGCACCGTCGTCGGGTCGTTTGATGCCCGCGATGATGGAACTGAGTGTGGACTTGCCGGCACCGTTCTCGCCGATCAGGCCGACGACTGAACCAGCCGCGATGGAGAAGTCCACCGCGCGCAGGACGGCGTTGCCTCCGTAGCGTTTCGTCAGGGCCGTCCCGGTCAGGGTGCGTGCAGTGTTGGCTTCGCTCATTGTCGTCTATTCCCGGTTCGTTTTGGACGGGCGGGCCGCCCGGCGTCCTTCGTTTGATACTTGTTCAAGATCTGCGTATCCCCCGCCTTGGACACGGGACTCCTCCACGCGGAGCATCACGGCTGTCGAGGTATTGAATGCCTCGGTGATGCTGGCTCGATATCCAGGTTGCGCCAGCTCCGCCCGAGGCGTGGATCAGCTCAGCCCAGTGCGTCTCGTCGTTGAGACACGTTCATGAAATAGCGACGCGGGACGCTATCCCTGTGTTCCGTAGTATCTCTGGGCACGAGCCTCTTCCAGGTTCTCATTTGTCACGAGGACCGACTCCTGGATCTGCTCCTTGGGGATGTCTTCCCCCGTGCCCTCCATCGCTGCGATCGCGTCCTGCACAGCAATTTGCCCCATGGTGTAGGGCTGCTGGCTCATGGTGGCGGAGATGTGGCCCTTCTCGATCGCGTCGTAGACCGCCGGGAATCCGTCGATCGTCACGATCGGAATGTTTTCGCGGCCGGCCGACTCAGCCGCACTCGCGGCGCCGAGCGCCATGTCGTCGCTCTGAGCGAATACACCCTGCAGGTCCTCGTTGGCGGTGAGCACATTGGCGAATACGCTGACAGCCTTGTTCTGGTCCCAGTCCGCGCTCGTCGTACTGACCACGTCCAGCCCCGGGTTCTCGTGAAGGGATGTATCGCACCCCTCCGTCCGCTGCATCTGAGTGGACGAGGCAGGGATGCCTTCGACGATGGCGATGTCTCCTTCGCCGTCCAGCAGTTCAGCCAGGTGATCGCAGGCTTGCCTCGCCATGGCCACGCTGTCGCTGCCGATGTAGGTGACGTAGTTGCCGCCCGCCGGAACCTGGTCGACGGCCACGACCGGGATACCGGCTGCATTCGCCTGGCTGATCGATGCGCCCCCCGACGCCGCGTCGAGTTGGATGAAGATCAGCGACCCGACGCCCTGGCTCACCAGGTTCTGCACGTGGTTGACCTGTGTGGAGCTGTTGCCTTGAGCGTTGAGGATCACCAGCTCGTAGCCCTGCTCTGCCGCTTCCTCTTCCATGCCCTGCTGCGCAGCCGCGTAGAACTGGTTGACGAACGACATCGAGACGCCGATCGCCTTGTCGTCACTGTCACGGCTCGACTGTCCCCCGGGGGTGCCCGAGCACCCGGAGAGAACGAGCACTGCCGTGGCGATCGCCGCAGCAGCGGGAACGACGCGGCGGCGCATCTGCGGATTCTGCTGGATCTTCATGGACTCACTACTTTCTTTGGTAACGAACTTCGCCGCGAGCGGCGAACGTGACGAGCGGGCCGTGATCGGCGAATCGGCCGAGCGGGACGTCGGGCTTGTACCGGTGCACCTCGGCGCCCTCGCGCAGCAGCCCGTCGAGGCGGCACTTTCAGAGGGCGCGAATCGGGACACCGGTGCGTTCGCGCGGGGCGCATGCCCGACTCACTCGGTCGCCGGCGATCGCGTGGAGTGCGCCTCGCCCGACGACGGCGGGTCTCCCGATTCGGGAAGCTGCCCCGTGGCGACAGCGAACCTTCCGTCGAGCCGGAACGCGGGAGCACCGGGAGGGGTCACGAGAGCGCTCCCGTGGGGCGCTCGATGAGTCTGCATGGTCCGACCTTCGGACGTGTGCTTCACAGTTCGCTCCTTTGCGATCTGCCGTCGCTGATGAATCTACGCTGACTCCTCCAGCGAACGCGCAGTACGGGTCTTACATGAGGAAACTAGCACGGGTCCATCTATCTTGTCCAGGATCCTGGACACTGAGTTCATTTATAGCAACTAGAGCCGGACAGGCGGGTCAACCCAAAGTATCGTTGCTGGCCCGTCCTGTTTTCTGTAGAGTCTGTCCAAGAAGTGGAAGGAAGTGACGTGGCCAAAATCGGCTCCGAGACCAGCGACACCGCCGGGATGAGCGCGATCAGGAAGGCCACGCGCGTCTTGCACCGCCTCGCCGCATCCGGTGAACTCACTGCGGGAGAGCTCGCCGATGCCCTCGAGGAACCGGTAACGACCGTTTATCGGATGCTCACCAACCTCGAGGGCATCGGCTGGATCGAGCGGGGGTCGCGCAAGGGCAGCCCCGTACGCCTCGGAGTGGAACTCATCGCCCTCGGGCAGTCGGTGGAGGACGCCCTTGACCCGCGCCTCCTGTCGAGGGCTGCACTTGTCCGACTGAATGAGGCGACCTCGGAGACGGCATACCTGTGCGTGCCCAGCGGGCAACGCGCCACCTGCATCGAGCGGGTCGACGGCATCTACACACGCACCGCCGAGCTACCGATCGGTGGATCACTTCCACTGCATCAGGGTGCCGGCCCACGAGCGATCCTCGCCTTCACCTCGCAGTTGTTCCGCGACCGCTACACCGCGACGATGCGCGCCTCGCAGCTCAACCCGATGACCGAGTCGGAGGCGCTTCGACTCGACGCGGAACTCGCGAGCATTCGGGCGTCCGGGCTGGCTTCGTCCGATGGCGATGTCACCCCGGGCGTCTACAGCGTCGCGGCCCCCGTCATGAATCATCGGGGCGAGGTCATCGCCTCCATCACGCTCAGTGCCCTCAAGTCACGAACGGACACCCGCATGCTCGCTTTCGATGACCTCGTCCGCGACGAAGCCCGGCGCGTCTCGACCGACCTGGGATTCCGCCATGCCGACAGTTGAGAAGCCGAGTCGAGTTCTGACACATCTGAGTACTGCCGTCAGGTGCCTCGCGGAAGTGGGCCCGCTGTCGGCCCCCGACATTGCCAAGGAGATCGGCGTTCCGCGTCCAAGCGCCTACCGATTGCTGGGAGCGCTCGTCCAGGCTGGTCTCGCGATCCAGCGTGCGGATGGCACCGTCTCGTTGAGCACCGCCTGGCTCAAGCTCGGCGACAGCGCCCTCGCTACCGCCGCACCATGGTTCGATCGTGACGACCTCTTGCTCGAGCTACGGGACAAGACCCGCTTGACTGTGTTCCTGTGCGTGCCGCGTCCGCAGCGGACGGTATGCGTGCGGCGGCTCGACGGGCAGGGCGTCCAGGTTCTGGTACTAAAGCCGGGCGGGAGCCTTCCGCTCCACGTCGGCGGCGTCGGACGTATCACCCTCGCGTTCGGCGACGAAGACCCCGAGGCCTACCTCGCCGACATCGGCCTCGATCAGCTCACACCGAACTCTCTCGTCCAGCCGGAGCAGGTCCTCGCCGACGTACAACTGAGTCGCCAGCGCGGATACTGCGTTTCCGACGAAGACGTCACGGTCGGGGTGGGCGCCGTCGCCGTTCCCGTCCTGACGGAGGATGGCAGGCTCCTTGCGGCACTGTCAGTGGCAGGTCGACGCGAAGACATCATCGGCCACGAGCCGGGCCTCGCGAACGAACTGACCGAAACCGCCGCTGCCCTAGTGACCTCCGCCAGCACGGCCCGCACGGCCCAGGCCGCGGCGGTTCCGGGCAGGACCGAAGCAAAGGCCGCGGCCCACACACGGACGTAGAGCGCTGCCGTTGCCAGGAGTAGTGACGCCCGGTCGTGGCGGCAGGGCAAGCCTTCTTGGACCAACCCGGCCACGGACGCACCGTCCTTCGGAACTGGCCGTGACCGGGCCCGCGCGCACAGCGACGGGAAGGTGAGCATGTGGCACCCCGACAGGGAGGCGACGCGTCCTTTCGTCATTGGTGAGTCAGGCGTGCTGTCACCGCGCAGTGTGATCGTGCGGGTCACCCTTTGACGCCCAGATCCGGCGATAGGAGCCGTCCATCAGATCCGCGAGCAAGTCGGGCCCTTGCGGATCCCAACCCAGCTCTTCCTTTGCGCGAGATGAGTCGACGCGGCTGTTGCTGGCCAGTGCGACGTCAACCCAGCGCGCGCCAAGCTCTCCACGCGCCTCCTCAATGGATACCTCACGCGCGCCCGTCTGACCGAGAACGTGCGCGATCCCGTCGGTGACCTCACTCATGGCGAGCTCACCGGAAGCGACGTTGTAGGAAGCACCAGGCTTCGCATGCTCCAACGCGAGCAGGTATAGCTCAGCGAGGTCGTAGAGGTACACATTCCCCCAGCGGTTCTCACCGCTCCCCGCATAGATGGTCCTCCCCGTCGAGAGTCCGTAGCGAAGCATGAGGGGAAGCTGTTCTGAGCCGCCGTCACCGAAGACCATGGCCGGCCGGATGACGACCGACCGGATGTCGTCGTTCGCCGCGTCCAGGACGCGCTGGTCAGACTCGTACCGGGCGGCGACGACCGGTGCGGGCACGAAGGCATCCGTCTCCGTGTAGACGTTCGACGAGAACTCCCCGGCCGCGAGGTCGGTGTACACCCCTGTGCCGCTGGTGCGCAGGTACGTCTTGCCCGTGCCCGCCAGCGCACCCAGGAACGCCTCCGTGGACGGCGCGTGGTCCGCGGTCGCAGTGTCGATGATGCCGTCGTAGGTGGACAAATCGAAGCGCCCAATATCTTCGAGGCTCCCGATCACCGGAGTGACGCCTTGCGCTCGCACTGATCGCGCTGACACCTCCGACCGGACCAGACCGTGGACGTGGTAGCCGGCACGCGACAACCGCTGGGAGATCGCCTGGCCGAGGTATCCGGCCGCACCGGTCACGAAGAGTTGCTCAGTCATGTCTTCCTCCATGCACCATCGAGTGCCTGAACGGAGCGCGAAGAGCCTCCTGGACTCTCGAACTCCTCAGATGTCAACACCGTCACTTCCAACTCGCCCAAATCCTGAAGCAGGCGCTCGACGCGCGCCGAAGCATCGTGCTCGGCCAACGCCCTGCGATCGGCGAACACCTCGATGATCACGCGGTCCTGCGCGCTCTCACCGACGAAGTGCCGCCAGAACACGGTGCCCGGCTCCTCGGCGAACGACACCGCCGAAGCCGCGAGCAGATCGTCGAGCGCGCCGACCTGGTTCTCGTCGACGTGCGCTCGCACCAACTTGGCGATGAGCAAGAAGTTCTCCAATCGTGGACACCAAGGATGTCCCGCAGCATCATGGGACGGTGTGGGCTTCCTGGCATCGGCATCCTACACTATTCTCGGACAAGATGTCCACATTTTGCAACACTCAAGGAGCCCCTCACGGCGCATGTCACCACCGCGATCGAGAGCATGCCCGGAAGATGCAGTTGATCTCGCACCCCTTCGAGCACGCAGCGGTCGACAAGGCCCCCGGTCAAGCCGGCAAGCCGATCGGCCCGAGCTCTATGCATCGTCGCCTTGCCCTCCCCTCCCAACTCCGGGGCTGCCCGTGGGCGGGTCGGTGAGGACCGTGCAGGAATCGGCAATCTGACGGTGCCGCAATTCCGCGATCCGCTCGACCGGCGCGGCGCCCGGGTCCCCACAGCTCCGCGAACCCACGGCAAGAGCGCTTGAGCAGTTGCTCGTGCGATGACTCAACCGCACTCATGAATATACATATTCACAGGTCGATGAAGACGCATATGTGGAAGTAGATGAAGACACATGCTTATGAGTCACCAAGGGCGCATATTCGCAGGTCAGAGCCCATACGACAACCGCTCAGAAGGATACTTCCGCTTAGCAAGCGCGAAAGCTCATCGTCAACGAAAATGTCCTGTTTTGCACAACAATCACCCAGTCCCTGTCAGGGAGTGGCTTGCGGTGCCGAGGTGGTGATGTGATGGCTTCACCGCGGAACGATGACGTGCCAAACGGCCAGGCAACTGGTCGTCATCGTTCCGCTTTTGTTGTGTTCAGAGCGGCGTTTCGGAAGAGAACCGTCGCCCGACGCTGAACGACACAGGGAGTCATCGTGAGCACCATGACCACCGACCACCTGTCCTTCTCCAGCAGCCTCGCGTCCGCCGTCGTGCTTCGTGACGCCGTCGAGGCCCCGATCACCCAGCGCAGCGTCGTCGTGAACTGCGCGACGACCGACGCATTCACCGGCACCGCGCAGCTCGCGCCACTGCCGCCGCTGAGCTCCACGATCGTCACGGCGGGCACCGTCACCGGTGAGCTCATCGTCGTGGTCGTCCCGAGCGAGTCAGCCGACCTCGAGGACCGCGCACGGGAGCTCGGCTGGCGGAACTTCTATGGCAGCGAAGGACCCCTGCTGCTGAAGTCGCCGCAGGACCGCGTTGGCACGGTCTCGATCGACCGTCGTGCCGTCCTTCATCAGCCCGCGCTCCCGTCTGGTCCGGAGGCCTTCGCGGTTCGCGCGAACCTGTGGTTCAGCCCTGCCGGGACCGACTGCGGCATCCATAACATTCACCCGTTCATCGAGGTGCACACCCAGATCAGTGGGTACGGCCGCATGCAGAAGTTCGACACGAAGGACCACGAGAGCCTCTACGAGGACCAACAGCTCAGTCCCGGCACCACTAACCCGGTCCCGTTCTGCACCGACCGGGACGGTGAGCTCATCTACCCGTGGCATCAGTACCGAGCGGACACCGACTGCATCTGGCTCGCACTCGAGTACCACAAGGTCTGAAACCTCTCCATCGCACCGCCTCATTCCGCGTTACGTCGTCGGTCGACCTACCGGCTCTCTTCGGCGTACCCCAAACCAGGCAGGAGCACCCCTATGAAGACTCTCGGCATCGTTTTCGGAACCAGGCCCGAAGCCGTCAAGCTCGCACCGATCATCCACACCCTCCAGGACGACCCCCGCTTCCGGACCGTGCTGATCTCCACCGGCCAGCACCGCGAGATGCTCGACAGCACGCTTGAGGAGTTCCGGATCACTCCGGATGTGAACCTCCGTGTCATGCGGGACGGGCAGACAGTCTCCGAGGTCACCCACCGTATTCTCGAGCGCCTGTACGCGGGCAGGCACCTCGACGGCCTCGACGCCCTCCTGGTCCATGGCGACACCGCGACCACCCTCGCCGGCGCCCTCGCCGGGCTCCATGCCCAGGTGCCGATCGTCCACGTCGAGGCCGGGCTGCGCAGCGGGAGCAACGCGTCACCGTTCCCCGAGGAGGCCAACCGCAAACTTGTCGGCCAGATCGCCGCCCTCCACCTCGCGGCCACCCCGGGCAACCACGCCAACCTCATCCGCGAGGGGGTCAGGGAGAGCGCGATCACGGTCACGGGCAACAGCATCGTCGACGCGCTCGCCTGGGGCATGCAGAACCTCGGCTCCTACGGCGACCCGCGGCTGGAGGACCTGGACGACGACCCGCGCCAAGTTATCCTCGCCACCACGCACCGCCGGGAGAGTCACGGCAGGCCAATGCAGGAGATCGCCGAGGCTCTGGCCGACATCGCCACCCGCGGCGACGTCCGGATCGTCGTCCCCTTGCACCTCAACCCCAAGGTCCGCGCGGTGATGCTGCCCGTGCTGTCGGGCGTCGACAACATCGACCTCGTCGACCCTCTGCCCTATCTCTCGTTCTGCCGCCTCCTGCGGCGCAGCGACATTATCCTCTCCGACAGTTCCGGAGCGGAGGAAGAAGGCCCTGCGCTCGGCAAGCCCACCCTGGTGCTCCGGGAGATCACCGAGCGCAGCGAGTCGATCCTGACGGGCTCGTCCCGCCTCGTGAGCCGTTCCCGCGGCCAGATCGTCGCCGAGGTGCAGCGGCTCCTCGACGATCCGGTCGCGTACGCGGAGATGTCGAACGCCATCAACCCGTACGGCGACGGGCGGGCCACCGGACGTACGGTCGCCGCGATCGCAAACTACTTCGGTATGGGCCCGGCGGTCACACCGTTCGTGCCCGGTGCCGACGTGGTTCGGTCGGTCGCATGACGGCGGCCAAGCGCCTGCCTGCCGGACTGGTCGCGCTCGCCCTCGGCGGCTTCGGCATCGGACTGACCGAGTTCGTCATCCTCGGTCTTCTGCCCGAGGTGGCAGCCGACTTCCGGGTGACGATCCCGCAGGCCGGCTACCTCGTGTCGGGCTATGCCCTCAGCGTCGCGGTGGGTGGCGTGCTCGTCACCGCCGGTACCGCCCATCTCCGGCCCAAGCGCGTGCTGGTCGGTCTGATGGTGCTCTTCGTCCTGGGGAACTTGCTCTCCGCGGTCGCCGACACGTACGCGGTGATGATGGCCGGCCGGATCGTCGCGGCGCTCTGCCACGGCGCGTTCTTCGGTATCGGGTCCGTCCTGGCGGCTTCCCTCGTTCCGGCGCACCGGAAGGCGCAAGCGATCTCGATCATGTTCCTCGGTCTGACGCTCGCGAACGTCCTTGGTGTCCCGCTCGGCACCTTTCTGGGCCAAGGCCTCGGCTGGCGGTCCACGTTCTGGACGATCACCGCTATCGGGGTGGTCGCGCTCCTCGGGCTCGTGGCGTTCATACCGAACCGGAGCGCCGATGCCCGCCCGCCGGGACAGCTCCGGCGCGAGCTCGCGGCCTTCCGGAACGGCCAGGTCTGGCTCTCGATCCTCGTCACCGTGTTCGGCTTCGGCGCGATGTTCGGCGCATTCACCTATATCGCGCCGATCCTCACTGAGGTCTCGAGGTTCCCGGACGGCGCGATCCCGTGGCTGCTCGTGCTCTTCGGCGCGGGCTTGTTCATCGGCAACCTCGCCGGCGGCCGAGCCGCGGACCTGGCCCTCGACCGCACCCTGCTGACACTGCTCGGCTCACTGACGGTGGTATTGATCGGCTTCGCCCTCGTCGTCGGCAACCCTTTGGCCGCTGGGGTCGCGCTGTTCCTGCTGGGCGCCGTCGGCTTCGCCTCCGTGCCCGGCATGCAGATGCGTGTCCTCGAGTTCGCGTCCGCCGCACCGACCCTGGCGTCCGGCGTGAACATCAGCGCCTTCAACCTCGGCAACGCCATCGGCGCCTGGATCGGCGGCCTCACCATCACCGCCGGGCTCGGATACCGATCACCGATCGTCGTCGGCGCCGCCCTGGCCGCCGTCGCCCTCGCCGTCATGGCGCTCGCCGCGAACTCCCACCGCCGTTTCGTCATGAAGCAGACGGCGGCACCACTGACCAGCTCCATCACCGCTCACTGACGAAAGGCACTGGCATGACCACACCTATCGTTCGCAGCACCGCAATGCCGTCATTGGCCATCAGCGAACCTGTTTTCGGCTCCGAGACCGTCACCGACTTCCTCCGTGACGGCTACTGGCTCGAGGCCTGCGACATCGACGGCGACGGCAACCTCGACCTCGTCGGCTACGGTCTCAATGTCGGCGAGATCTACTGGTACCAGAACCCGACCTGGCAGAAGCGGCTCGTCGTCGACAAGATCAAAGAACCGGTCGGAGCCGACTTCGGGGACGTCACCGGCAACGGCCTGCCCGACCTGGTCGTCTGCTACCAGCTCTACGGCCCCGGTGGCACGATCCACCACGCCGACGGCGAGGGCGGGAAGATCGACTGGCTCGAGAACCCCGGCGACCCGACCGTCAGCACGGAGAACTGGAAGCGGCACTACGTCGGGCGGGCGACGGGCATGCACCGGCTCCGGGTTGGGCACTTCTCTCGGACCGATCGCCTCCAGATCATGGGTTTTCCGATCGTCGCCGTCGAGGACGTGCACGCCGTCCTGCCGGTCATGCTGTTCACACGGCCCGACGATCCCACCGACGAGTGGGACGCCGAGGTGATCAGCCGCACCGACTTCCGCATGATCCACGGTGTCGCCCGCAAGCCCGGCCTCATCCCAGGATCCCCCCTCGACTCGATCCTCATGGCGTCCGACGAGGGCGTCACGTGGCTGTACTTCGACGAGGACGCCGGTGCGTTCGCGTGGGAACACATCGGCGACGGCGAGACCGGCCAGTTCGAGCAGACCACGTTCAAGGGCTCCGGCGACCTGGACGGCGGCCGCATCGGCGACGACCCGCTCGCCTACGTCGCGGCGATCGAGCCGTTCCACGGCAACACCATCGCCGTGTACACGCGGTCCGCGCAGGACGCCGAGGCATCCGTGTGGCGTAGGCACCTGCTCGACATCTACGGCGACCCGAACGAGAACGGCGAGGGTCCGGGCCACACGGTCATGTGCCGCGACTTCGACGGCGATGGCGACGACGAGTTCCTCGTCGGGCTCCGCGGCCCGGAACCGTGGCAGGGCGCCTACTACTACAAGGCTGTCGACCTCGAGAAGGGCCTGTTCCTGAAGTGGAAGGTGTCCGGCGAGTCGATCGCCCGCATCGTCGCAGGAGACTTCAGCAACCGCGGCCTGGACGACTTCGCCACGATCTCCTACTCGGTGCAGCACTACTTCGTCGCGCCGAAGGCGGAGATCACCCTCCACCGCAACCGCACCCCGCAGCAGGATGGCTGAGATCACCGCGAAGAGCACGGTGTCCTCCAGGGGCAGGCGGGAACGCCCGGCCGTCGACCGGCGGGCGTTCCTGCTCGGTGCCGCGGGCACGGCTGCCGTGGGCGCGACCGTCACGCTCGAACCGGCAACCGCCACCGTCCCTGCTGGTGTCACGTCGTCTGGCGGGAACGGAGCCGCCACCGTCGCCTCGGTCGTCACCGCGTCCGACTCCCGGTACCTCGACATGGCGACCGGCAACAACGCCCGGTTTGTCGCCACACCGGAATACGTCCGCCTCATCAGCTCCACCAGTGACGCGGAGAGGGCGGTCCGGACCGCGGTCCGGACGGGGAGGAAGGTATCCGTCCGGAGCGGTGGTCACTGCTTTGCCGACCTCGTCTGCAACCCGGAGGTCGAGGTCATCCTCGACCTCTCGACGATGACCGATGTCTTCTATGACCCTGCGATGCGCGCCTTCGCCGTCCAACCCGGTGCTCGGCTGCTGACCATGTACGAGAAGCTGTTCAAGGGGTGGGGAGTCACCGTCCCGGGCGGGATCTGCTACAGCGTCGGCATCGGCGGGCACGTCGCCGGCGGGGGCTACGGCCTGCTCGCACGCGCGCACGGGCTCGTCGTCGACCACCTCTACGCCGTCGAGGTCGTCACGGTGGACGCCCGGAGGAACGTCCGGACCCACGTCGCCACACGCGACTCCCAGGGGGGACTCGGCGACCTCTGGTGGGCCCACACCGGCGGCGGCGGCGGGAACTTCGGCGTCGTGACGAAGTACTGGTTCCGGTCGCCTGGCGCTTCTGGCTCGGACCCGTCCGACCTGCTCGTGAGGGCGCCGTCGAGGGTGCTGGTCAGCGCCCTGTCCTTCCCGTGGGACCAGGTGGGCGAGCAGGAGTTCCGGCGCCTGATGGTCAACTGGAACGAGTGGCATGAGCAGTACGAGGACCCGGGTACGCCTGAGTCGCACCTGTCGAGTCTCTTCAACCTGAGCCATCGAGCGAACGGCAGCCTGGGGATGTTCACCCAGATCGACGCGGACGCGCCGGATGCTGCCGCGGTCCTTGAGCGGTTCGTCGCCAAGATCACGGACGGCGTGAACGTCGGCACAGCGCCGATGTCCGCCCCGTCCGGCGAGCTCCCGCCGATGCCGGCCTACTACGAGACCCAGGAGGTCTCGTGGATGCAGGCGACCCGCATGGTCGCGACGAACAACCCGACGATCACCAACCCGACCAGCCGGGGGGCGCACAAGTCCGCCTACTTCAAGAAGGGGTTCACGTCCGAGCAACTCGGCGTCATGTGGACCCAGCTGACCCGACCAGACTTCACCAACCCGGACACGATGATGGTGGTGTTCTCCTTCGGCGGAAAGGTCAACGCGGTCGCGGACGACGCGACGGCGAACGCCCAGCGCGACTCGATCTTCAAGATCTGCCTGCAGACCTTCTGGCAGGACGAGGCGGAGGACGACTTCTACCTGAGCTGGGAGCGCGAGACCTTCGAGGCGATGTTCGCCGGGTCAGGCGGTGTCCCAGTACCCGACGCGCAGGTGGACGGCTGCTACATCAACTACCCGGACGTGGACATGGCCGATCCGGCCAGAAACCGTTCCGGCGTGCCCTGGTCGACCCTGTACTACAAGGGCAACTACCCCCGTCTGCAGCGCGCGAAGCAGGCGTGGGACCCGACGAACTTCTTCACCCACAGCCTCGGCGTCGAGCTGCCGGAAGGGGCTGATCAGCCATGAGCGCCGACGTCTCGATCGTCGGTGCCTCGACCACGAGGCGGCCGCCGAAGCTGCCGGCACTCACCGGGCTACGGTTCTTCGCCGCCCTCCTGGTGTTCGGGTTCCATATCACCCTGTCGGCGTCGCCGATCCCGCCCAACGACCCGATCAACCCGTTCGCCGACCCGGCGGTCGCGGCGGCGACCGAGCGGGTGTTCGTGACCACCGGCTACATCGGTGTGTCCTTCTTCTTCGTCCTCAGCGGGTTTCTGCTCGCGTGGGCCGCCAGGCCCGGAGAGAAGATGACGCTGTTCTGGCGTCGCCGAATCGTCAAGATCTTCCCGAACCATCTGGTCATGTGGACACTGTCGATGGTCCTTTTCGCGGCGGCGATCACCCCGGTGCACGCGTCGGTGCTGAACTTCTTCCTGCTGAGCGCGTACTCGCCGGACGGGGCGGTCAACGTCGCGGTGAACCCGCCGTCGTGGACACTCTGCATCGAGCTGCTGTTCTACATGCTGTTCCCGCTGCTGATCGCGGGAATCCGCATGATCCCCGGCAACCGCCTCTGGTTCTGGGTGGGGCTGATGGTGGTCGGGATGGTTCTCGTCCAGGTCGTCAACCTCACACTTATCCCGGACACGCCCAGGTCGGCGATAACGCCGGTGTCGTCGTACCAGTTCTGGTTCGGCTACATCTTCCCGCCGTCCAGGCTGTTCGAGTTCGTCCTCGGCTCGGTCCTCGCCCGCGTCGTCCTCGAAAATCGCTGGCCGGCGTTCCGTACCTGGCACGTCCTGCTCGTCTGCCTGGTCGGGTACGCACTGGTCAACGTCGTGCCATTCGTGTGGACGTTCAACGTCGCGACGATCATTCCGATTGCGATGGTGATCGCGACCACGGCGGCCGGCGACGCCTCGGGAAAACGCAGCTTCCTGCAGTCCCGGCCGATGCAGTGGCTGGGCGACACTTCGTTCGGGTTCTACATCTGTCAAGGTGTGGTGATCTTCTGGGCCCGGCAGGCGATGGACAACGCCACGTTCCCGACCCCGGTCGCGCTGCTCGTTGTCGCTGGGTTCTTCGGGCTCACGATCCTCGGGGGCTGGGCTCTGTACTCCCTGGTCGAGAAGCCGATGATGGACCGGTTCGCCAGACCACGCCGGACCGTCCCGGTGCCGGTTGGTTCGACCTGAGCAGATCGCGGCGCCAACGAGTCGAGCAGGCCGGACCTCCGACGAGGTCCGGCCTGCTTCCGCACGGCCTCCGGGCTACGCCGTCGATGACACGCCGGCTCAGCGCCTCATTCGCTCGACGAAACCCGCCGTCGTGTCCATACCTGTCTCGATGTCGCGGCCGAGCAGCTCGAGCGCCTCCGCCCCGGAGCCCGGGTCCGGGGTGTACAGCAGAACCCGGTGACCGGAGTCGTCCGGGGGAGTGAGCACCTCGAAGTGAAGCTCGAAGTCGCCGACCTCCGGATGCCGGAAATACTTCACGCCTGAGACACACGTTTCGACAGGGTGCTTGGCCCACAGCTTGCAGAACTCCGGGCTCTTCACCGTGAGTTCCCCGACCAGAGCGGTCAGCTCCGGGTCCTCCGGGCTCTTACCACCTAGAACGCGGAGCGACGCCACGGCGCGCACCGCCTCCTCCTGCCACCTGGCGTACAGCTCCTTGGTGTGCTCGTCCAGGAAGAGCATCCGCGTCAGGTTCGGCCGGTCCGCGGCGCGCCCCGGGCTGTCGACGTCAAGGTGGCCGGCGACGAGCCGGTGCCCGAGCGCGTTCCAGCCGAGCACCTCGCTCCGCCGGCCGATGATGACCGCCGGTGTGCCTGGCAGGGAGTTGATCAAGCGGAGGGTTCCGATCCGTGCACGATCAGGCTTCACCGCAGCTCTCCGCTTGGGAGACCGTTCCGGCCTGGCCAGGTTGAGCAGGTGCGCCTGCTCGTCCGGCGTCAGGTTCAGTGCCCTCGCGATCGAGGCGATCACCGCGTCCGACGCGTTCGTGCTGAGCCCCTGCTCGAGGCGTGAGTAGTAGGTCGGGCTCACCCCGGCGAGCATCGCGAGCTCCTCGCGGCGCAGACCCGGCACCCTGCGCACGCCGAAGCCCTGCAGCCCGACGTCCTCCGGCTGCAGCGCGGCGCGACGGACACGAAGAAATTCCCCCAGCTCGTTCGGTCCACTCATCCCCACATTCTCCGCGACCATACGCCGTCCTGCCTATCCCTGCCAGTGACAGGCACGACGGGGTGTGGCTGTCCTGGGCAGCAGGCTGGATGGTTGGCCGCGTAAGCCACCAGCCCCGAGCGCAGATGCGCTTCGTGCTCGAAGAGAGGTTCCCTGTGACCACGGACCAGACAGCAGACCGCGACATCGCCGGTGTGGCCGAACCAGCCCCCGGCGACCTGATGACAGGCAGACAGCGCGTCGCGCTCATCGTCCTGCTCACCGCGAGCTTCACGCTTGCCGTCGACTTCTCCATCCTCAACGTGGCGCTCCCCAGCATCGGGGCGGACGTCGGGTTCGGCATCGAGAACCTCCAATGGATCGCCACCGCGTTCGCACTCTGCTCCGCAGGGCTCACCCTCCTCATGGGGCGCGTCGCAGACATCGCCGGGCGCCGCCGCATGTTCCTGATCGGGATGGTGCTCCTCGGCGTCGGATCCGTCGTCGGCGGACTCGCCACCACTCCGGCAGTCTTGCTCGTCGCCCGGGTCGCGCAAGGAATCGCCACGGCGATCGTGGTGCCTGCGGCGCTCGCGCTCCTGATCGGCGCGTTCCCGGAGGGGCGCGCCCGCGACCGTGCGCTGGGCCTCAACGGATCGCTGATGGCCGCCGGCTTCACCACCGGCGCGATCCTCGGCGGTCTTCTGACCGACCTCCTGTCCTGGCGCTGGGCCTTCTTCATCAACGTGCCGATCGCTGTCGCGGTCCTCGTCGTGGCACCGATCGTGCTCCAGGACAGCCGCTCCTCGCAGCGCACCCGACTCGACGTCCCCGGCGCCGTCTTCGTCACCCTCGGCCTGCTCGCGCTCGTGTACGGGCTCACCAACGCCGCGGAGACGGCGTGGACCGACCCGGCCACGCTCGGTGCGCTAGCGGCCGCCGCCGTCCTCCTCGGGCTGTTCGCGCTCGCCGAGCGTCGGGCCGCGTTCCCGCTGGTGCCGCTCGGGATGCTCGCGCGGTCGAACGTGGCATGGGGCAACATCGCGGGAGCGCTCGCGTTCGTCACCGAGACCTCGCTCGTCTTCCTCCTCACCCTGTACCTGCAGGAGGTCCTCGGATACACACCGCTCGGCGCGGGCCTGTCGTTCGCCGTGCTCGGCATCGGCACCGTGATCGGCGGCCTCATCGGGCCCAGGATCATCGGCAGGTTCGGGAACAAGGCCGCCATCGTCGGAGGATTCCTCGTCCAGGCCGTGGCGACCCTTTCGCTGGTGCTGATCACCGACGCTCCAGGGTCGATCTGGCTGGTCCTCGTCGCGACCTTCGTCGGGGGCGTCGCCAACCTGGTCGTCATCGTCGGCTTCATGGTCACCGCGACGTCCGGCGTGCCCGACTCCGATCAAGGGCTCGCAACCGGCCTGACGACGATGAGCCAGCAGGTCGGCATCACGATGGGCACCCCGATCATGAGTGCCGTGTTCACCGCGGTGGTGCTCGCGAGCGCGGCACCGGACACGTCAGCGGTGCTCGCCGGCGTGACCACGGCCATCTGGGTCAACGGCGGGATCTGCATCATCGGTGCGGTGGTCGTGGCCGCGTTCCTTCGCGTGTCGCGGACGACCCCCTGAACCGTAGAGAGGGCTCTCCCTTTGCCGAGTGCATGCGCTCGGCATTGAGCCATGCCTCGGCGGCCATCTTGTCGCCGAACGTCCTGGGATGCCGTGCGAGATCCGGGCCGGTGTAGCGCGCTCGCCAGCCGGTGATCTTGCCGGTCGTGGCGCT
The DNA here is from genome assembly GCF_900608595.1 of Promicromonospora panici. Classification (GTDB taxonomy): domain Bacteria; phylum Actinomycetota; class Actinomycetes; order Actinomycetales; family Cellulomonadaceae; genus Promicromonospora; species Promicromonospora panici. Next base: position 81,974 of record NZ_UWYY01000006.1, read on the forward strand.
CTTGCGCTTCTCCAGCTCACCAAAGACTCGCTTGCCGGGTGTGGCCGTTTCTGTCCACCGCTGTCCCGAGGGCTCAGGGGCGTTACCGCAGGTCAACCGGTATCCGGCCTGGTCAGGAGACCGGGCCGAACCGGGGTGATGCTCAGACGTTGAAGCGGAACTCCACCACGTCGCCGTCCTGCATGACGTAGTCCTTGCCCTCGATGCGGGCCTTGCCCGCGGCCTTCACCGCGGCGACCGAGCCGGCCTCGACCAGGTCCTCGAACGAGATGACCTCGGCCTTGATGAAGCCGCGCTCGAAGTCGGTGTGGATCACGCCGGCGGCCTGGGGGGCGGTCCAGCCCTTGTGGATGGTCCAGGCGCGGGCCTCCTTGGGACCGGCCGTGAGGTAGGTCTGCAGACCCAGGGTGTGGAAGCCCACGCGCGCGAGCTGGTCCAGGCCGGACTCTTCCTGCCCGGAGTCGGCGAGCATCTCGGCGGCGTCCTCGGGCTCGAGCTCCGCGAGCTCGGCCTCGAACTTGGCGTCCAGGAAGATCGCATCGGCGGGCGCGATCACCTTGCGCAGCGCTTCCTGCGATGCGGTGTCCGCCAGGCCGGCGTCGTCCGTGTTGAAGACGTAGATGAACGGCTTGGCCGTCATCAGCTGCAGGCTCGCGATCTCGGCCAGGTCCAGGCCGGCGTCGGCCGCGCCCTGGTAGAGGGTCACGCCCTTGTCCAGTATCTCCTGGGCCTTCTTCGCGGCCGCGTAGAGGACGGGGTCGCCGCGCTTGATCTTGACCTCCTTCTCCATCCTCGGCAGTGCCTTCTCAAGGGTCTGGAGGTCGGCCAGGATGAGCTCTGTGGAGACAGTCTCGATGTCACCGAGGGCGTCGGAGGAACCATCCACCCGTACGACGTCCGGGTCGTCGAACACGCGCGTGACCTGGCAGATCGCGTCAGCCTCCCGGATGTTCGCAAGGAACTTGTTGCCCAGGCCTTCGCCCTCGGACGCGCCCTTGACGATGCCCGCGATGTCGACGAACGACACGGTGGCCGGCAGGATCCGCTGGCTGTCGAAGATCTCGGCGAGCTTGGCCAGCCGCTCGTCGGGCAGCGAGACCACCCCCACGTTGGGCTCGATCGTCGCGAACGGATAGTTCGCGGCGAGCACCTGGTTGCGCGTCAGGGCGTTGAAGAGGGTGGACTTGCCGACGTTGGGCAGGCCGACGATGCCGATAGTGAGTGCCACGTCGGGAAATTCTACGTGCCGAGCGCCAGTCGTCTGCGCTCCAGCTCGTCGAGGTCACGTTCCGCGAACCGGTGGTGCTCCCAGGCCTCTTTGGCGATCACGCCAAGGCAGCGCCACACGGGAAGACTGCGCGTCTCTGGTTCCCACGGCGGCAGCCGCCGGGCCGGTGCCTCGAACTCCTCCTGGGTGAGAGCGTCGTACTGCGCTCGTACCTGAGCCACGCGGTCGGCGTATGCGGCCTGCACCTCGTGGAACGACGGCGTGGCCGTGATGTCGACGCCGAGCGCACCCACCTCGTCGTCGTACTCGGAGAACGGGAGGCCGATCGGGCTGAACGCGCCGTCGAGGCGCTGGATCCCGTGTCGCACCCAGCCGTCGACGGCGAACACGAGGTGGCGCAGCGTCTGGGCGACCGACCACTCGCCGTCGACCTGCTCGTCCACCGTTCCCGGGGGCATCGCCGCTACCCGGTCGAGCGTGGCCGCCCAGGTGCGCTGCGCTGCCTCGAACGACTCCCGCTGCTCCGCCAGGACCGGGGACCTGGCCAGCTCCCGGCCCGGGTAGCGGCGGTTCAGCTCGGCCTCGATCAACGGCAGCACCTCGACGCCGTTGACCTTGAGCCCGTCGATCTCGCCGTCGATGTCCGCACCCGTCAGGTCGACCCCGCGCAGCACGGCGCGCGGCAGGTACGACTGGTCGAACGCTGCGCCCTCCAGATCGGTGAAGCGGAACCGGGCGCCGGTCAGGTTCACCGTGTCGAACTCGGCGTTCCGCAGGTCGTCATCGGCCGTGAATCGCGTCATGGCCCCCAGCGTAGGAGGACTCTCTGACACAACCTCTGACCTGGGACGACGCTGCTTCGCCTCGTCACGGGAACGACTGCACCTGCTGGAGCAGCTCGGGCAGTCGGCTGTTGTACACGCGAGCCCCGAAGCGGACGGCGAGCACGAGGATCAGCGCGCCGTACAGGACGCCCACAGCGAGCGTGGCGATGCCCCACGACACGCCACCCAGCAGCAGGGCCGCGATGCCGACCCCGAAGACGGGCACCGACAGGCCCAGGGTGACGAGGAAGCCCAGGCCCTGCGCCACGATCGTGGCCATCGCTGCTCCCTGCGGTGACTTGAGCGGGCTCTCCCCTGGCTTGGCCACCGGGTAGACGAGTCGCGCCGAGACCGCGCACGACACCCCCGTGCTGACGAGCAGGGATCCGAACGCCAGACCGAGCAGGGGCAGCGTGAGGTGCCAGGCGTCGGCCACCCAGACCGAGGCGACCACCGTGGCGGCGCTGACCAGCGGCCCCATCACCAGCATCGGGATCGCCCGGCCCCACCGGTCGGCGCGACCGTCGACACCCGAGGAGACGTGCAGGGCGAACGCCGTGTTGTCGTAGCCGATGTCGTTGGAGATGCTGAAGCCGAGGATCCAGGCCACGAACGGCCCGGTCGCGAGCAGCATGAAGAAGTTACCGGTGCTCTGCGACGAGAAGTACATGACGACCGGCAGCAGCGGCACTATCGCGATCGAGCCGGAGTAGCGCGGGTCGCGCAGCCAGTAGGTAGCGGTCCGGGCGGTGACGGCCCAGGTCGGCGTGAACGGCACGCGGCCGAACGCGCCCAGCCCCTTGGCCTTGCCACCGCCGCCGTCGCCGACCGGCGGGCTGACCAGGGCGCGGGCCAGCGCCCGGTCCCAGACCAGCCAGGCCAGCGCGATGGTGCCGAGCGCGACGGCGACCCGGCCGACCAGGCCGGCCCAGTCGCCGTCGTGCGCCGTGCTCGCCAGCGACCAGGCGGCACCGAACGGGGTCCAGCCCACGACGGCGGCCGCCTGCTCGAACAGCGCGAGGATCTGCGTGCCCGCGCCGCCGTCGGAGTCACCGCCCACCGAGACCTCGACGCCGTTGGTGAGCCAGCCGATCAGCGGGCCGATCATCACCACCAGCACCACCGCCACGATGGTCACGACCTCGCGATACCGCCTGGACTCCAGGACCGGGGCGAGCACCGTGGTGATCGCACGTGACCCGATCACGCACGTGGCGACACCGAGCACCGCGCCGACGAGCGCGACCAGGAGCACGCCCGGCTCCAGCACCCAGGCGAAGGCCGTCCCGAGGGCGACCAGCACCGTGGCGATACCCGGCACCGAGACCAGACCCGCGACCGCGAGCCCCGCGACGAGCGTGCGGCGCGGGATCGCGAACGTCGTGAACCGATGCGGGTCCAGGGTCGCGTCGACGCCGAAGGCGAAGATAGGGATCAGCCACCAGCCGAGCACGGTCAGGGCTCCGCCGAGAGTGATCGCCAGGCCGGCCCAGGCCGGGTCCTCCAGGAAGGCCAGAGCTCCGACCACGATCACCAGGATGACCACGACGCCCAGTGCGTACACGGCCGCGGCGATCATGCCGATGGTCTGCCAGACGCTCTTGAGGAACGTGTTGCCCATGAGCGTCAGCTTGAGGGTCAGGAACCGCGCAACCACGAGAGCCCTCCCGAGTGCTGACGGCCGCCGACGAGGTCCACGAACCGGTCTTCCAGGGTCTGTTCGCCGCGCACGTCGTCCACGGTGCCCGCCGCGAGCACCTGTCCCGCCGCCAGCACGGCCACGTGGTCGCACATGCGCTGCACCAGGTCCATGACGTGGCTGGAGACGATGACCGTGCCGCCACCCGCCACGTACCCCTTGAGGATGTCGCGGATGTTGGCGGCGCTGACCGGGTCGACCGCCTCGAACGGCTCGTCCAGCACCAGGGTGCGCGGGGCATGGATCATCGCGCTGCCGAGCGCGATCTTCTTGGTCATGCCCGCGGAGTAGTCCACGACGAACGTATCCGCGTCCGCGCCCAGGTCGAACGCCTGCAGCAGGTCGGCCGTCCGCTCGACCACGGTGTCCTTGTCCATCCCGCGCAGCATCCCGGCGTACGTGAGCAGCTGGCGGCCGGTCAGGCGGTCGAACAGGCGCACGCCGTCGGGCAGGACGCCCAGGGTCGCCTTGGCCTCGTCGGGCCGCGCCCACAGGTCGACGCCGTGGACCCAGGCCGTGCCGAAGTCGGGCCGGAGCAGGCCGGTCGCCATCGAGAGCATGGTGGTCTTGCCGGCCCCGTTGGGGCCGACGAGGCCGTAGAACGAGCCCGCGGGCACGTCCAGGCTCACGCCGGAGACCGCAACCTTCTGCCCGAACCGCTTCCAGAGGCCGCGCACGCTCAGTGCCGCCGAAGGGTCGTACGAGAGTGGCTCCGGGGAGGCCTGGAGCCCCTGAGCGCCGTGGGGCCCGGGGCCGCCCGGAGGGCTCGGGTCGACTGGGGTCGTCATGGCACCCAACGTAGCGGGGAGGTCAGACACGGCGGATCCGACGCGGGGATGAGTGCGGGTGACTTCGCAGGTCCGCCTGCGGGCGGAGACCCTCCGTCGCGGCCATACCGGGCGATTCCGAACGCACGGGGTGTCGTCGCGCCGGAGTGTCAGTGGCACATGGCAGCCTGTCGCACATGGACATCGCCGCAACGATTCTGCTGGCCCTCGGCGCACTCGTGGTCGGTGCGCTGCTGGGGTGGCTCGGTCACGCACAACGGCTCGCGCCCACCCAGCGTGAAGCCGACCTGGAGGTCATGCGGCTGCGCTCCCAGGTCGACTCGGCCGACCAGCAGATCGCCGCCGCACGGGAACGCGCGGACGAGCAGATCGCCGCCGCACGCGAACGCGCCACGGAGCAGATCGCCGCCGCCCGCACCGAGCAGGAGAACGCGCGCCGTCAGTTCCAGGCGCTCGCCGGCGACGCCCTGGACGCCAACAGCAAGCGATTCCTCGAGCTCGCGGAGGAGCGGCTCAAGCGTTCCACGTCCGACGGCGAGCAGGCGCTCGCCAAGCGCGAGGCGGCCGTGAAGTCGCTGGTGGACCCGCTGACCAAGGCCGTAGAGCTCGTCCGTAACGAGGTGCTCCTGGCGGAGAAGGCGCGCATCGAGGGCCAGGGCGCGCTCGCGGAGCAGATGCGCAACGTCGCCGAGGTCTCGGCCGAGCTGCGCAACGGCACCGCGGACCTGGTCACGGCGCTGCGCTCGTCACAGACACGCGGCGCGTGGGGCGAGCTGCAGCTGCGCAAGGTGGTCGAGTCCGCAGGCATGATCAACCGCGTCGACTTCACCGAGCAGGCCCAGGTCACGACGGAGGACGGCGAGGTGCAGCGGCCGGACATGGTCATCAACCTCGCGGGCGGCAAGCGCGTGGTCGTGGACTCCAAGGTCGCGTTCCTCGGCTTCCTGGAGGCACAGCAGTCCGACGACGCCGCGTACCGCGAGCAGCGCCTCGACGCCCACGTGCGGCACATGCGCAAGCACGTCGACGATCTGGCCGGCAAGAAGTACTGGAACCAGTTCGAGCCCGCACCCGAGTTCGTCGTCATGTTCGTGCCCGCCGAGGCCTTCCTGTCGGCGTCGCTCGAGCGCGCTCCGGAGCTGCTGGAGTACGCGGCACAGAAGAACGTCATCATCGCGACACCGACCACCATGCTCGCCCTGCTGCGCACGGTCGCCTATGCGTGGCGCCAGGAGGCGCTGGCGGAGAACGCACAGAAGGTGCTCACCGTCGGCAAGGAGCTGTACGCGCGCCTGGTCACCATGACCAGCCACGTCACCAGGACGGGCCGGGCGCTGGAGTCGGCGACGAAGAGCTACAACCAGATGATCGGCTCGCTGGAGCGCAACGTGCTCACGTCGGCCCGCCGGATGGTCGAGCTCGACGTGGTCGACGAGCGCGACGCCATCGAGGAGATCAAGGGCATCGAGGAGGTACCGCGCCCCGTCACCAAGCCCGAGCTGCTGGCGGCGGACGAGGGCGGCGTCATCGCGATCGACCGCGCCCAGGACACCGACGCCATCCTGGTGCAGGAGCTGGAGGTCACCGAGCTCGCGGCGACTGACAAGCGCGCCCTCGAGGCGGTCGAGAACGCCGAAGGCGGCACCACGAGCGGCGCGGCAGCCGGCTGACCCTCAGGCCTGCGGGAGCTCCTTGCGCGCCTCGCGGCGCGGGCGCTTGGTCTCCTCGCCCGCGGCCTTGAGCCCGGCCCGCAGCTCGCGGGGCAGCGAGAACATGAGGTCCTCGGTGGCGGTCCGCACCTCGTCGACGGTGCCGAAGCCGTGGTCCGCGAGGTGCGCGATGACGTCCTGCACGAGGATCTCCGGCACAGAGGCACCTGAGGTCACGCCCACCGTGGTGACGCCTTCGAGCCACTCGTCCCTGATCTCGGTCTTGCGGTCCACGCGGTACGAGGCGGTGGCACCGGACTGCAGCGCCACCTCGACGAGCCGCACCGAGTTCGAGGAGTTCGCCGAGCCGACCACGATGACCAGATCGCACTCGGGCGCCAGCTTCTTCACCGCGACCTGGCGGTTCTGCGTGGCGTAGCAGATGTCGTCGCTCGGCGGGTCCTGCAGGGACGGGAACTTCTCGCGCAGGCGGCGTACGGTCTCCATGGTCTCGTCCACGGACAGCGTGGTCTGCGAGATCCACACGACCTTGTCGGGGTCGCGCACGACTACCTGGTCCACCTCGTCGGGCGAGTTCACGACCTGCACGTGCTCGGGCGCCTCGCCGGCCGTGCCCTCGACCTCCTCGTGACCGGTGTGCCCGATCAGCAGGATGTCGTAGTCGTCGTTCGCGAACCGCACGGCTTCCTTGTGCACCTTGGTGACCAGGGGGCAGGTCGCGTCGATCGTCTCGAGGCTGCGGGCCTGGGCCGACGCCCGAACGGCCGGCGAGACCCCGTGAGCGGAGAACACGAGCCGGGCACCCTCGGGCACCTCGTCGGTCTCGTTGACGAAGATTGCGCCGCGTTCGCGCAACGTCTCCACCACGTGCTTGTTGTGCACGATCTCCTTGCGCACGTACACCGGTGTGCCGTACGTCTCCAGTGCCTTCTCGACGGCGACCACCGCACGGTCGACGCCGGCGCAATAACCACGCGGGGCAGCCAGCAGGACGCGCTTGGTCTTGGTCTCGGCAGGGCGCTCAGGGCTCGTGACACTCACACACGCAGTCTAGGGGCGACGTGCGGAGGGCTTGTGTCGGTGGTGGGTGGCAGGGTTGGACACGTGACGGAACCAACCCAGCGACCGACCCCGACCGAGCTCCCCCTGAAAGCCCTCGACACCACGCCCACCAGCCCGTGGCCGGTCCGTGTGCTCTCGGAGAAGATCAGGGGCTACATCGACAGGATGCCGCCGGTCTGGGTCGAGGGACAGGTCGTGCAGTTCAACCCGCGCCCCGGCTCCGGCATGCAGTGGCTCACACTTCGTGACACGGAAGCCGACGCCTCCCTGCCCGTGACGATCTTCTCCCGCGTCCTGGGCATGCTGCCGCAGCCGCCGAGTGAGGGTGATCACGTGGTGGTGCACGCCAAGCCCGTGTTCTGGACCAAGCGCGGCACGCTCCAGATGCAGGCCAACGAGATCAAGGCTGTTGGCGTCGGCGAGCTGCTCGCCCGGATCGAGGCGCTGAAGAAGGTCCTCGCGGCGGAGGGCCTCTTCGACCTCTCCCGCAAGCGGAAGCTCCCGTTTCTGCCCGCCGTCGTGGGGCTCGTGTGCGGGCGCGAGTCCAAGGCGGAGCACGACGTCGTGGTGAACGCGCGCGCCCGCTGGCCCCAGGTGCGGTTCGAGATCCGCGAGGTCGCCGTCCAGGGCGTCAATGCCGTGCGCGAGGTGTCGAGCGCCATCGCCGAGCTCGACCGGGATCCCGCTGTGGACGTCATAGTCGTCGCCCGTGGCGGCGGCTCGGTCGAGGACCTGCTGCCGTTCAGCAACGAGTCGCTGGTGCGTGCCGTCGCGCAGGCCCGCACTCCCCTGGTCAGCGCGATCGGCCACGAGACGGACGCGCCGCTGCTCGACCTCGTCGCCGACTACCGCGCCTCCACACCGACAGACGCCGCCAAGCGGATCGTCCCGGACGTCTCCGAGGAACGCCTCCGCCTCACCCAGGCCCGCGGCCGTATGCGCGGCGCCGTCGCGGCCATGATCAACCGGGAGCAGCACGGGCTCGACGGCGTCCGCTCGCGGCCGGTCCTCGCCGTCCCGCACACGATGCTCGAGTCGCGAGAGCGCGACATCGTCCAGGCCCTCCGGCACAGCCGGCACGCCCTGAACGCGCTGCTGCTACGGGCGAGTGGCGAGATCGGGCGGCTCGGCGCCCAGGTCACGGCGTTGTCGCCCGCGTCGACGCTGGAGCGCGGCTACGCCGTCGTGCAACGCGTCGACGGTCACGTGGTGCGGCGGCCCGACGACGTCGAGGTCGGCGCGAGCGTGCACGTCCGCCTCGCGGAGGGCGCACTGGACGCGAAGGTCACCGCGGTCGGGGCCTGAGGGTCAGGTCGTTGATCCTCTATCGGCCGCCCGGCGAAACCGCGCAGCGAGCCGGCCGAACGCCGCCGCCAGCTCGTCACCCTCGATGACCTCGACGTCGACACCGAGCTGTGTCATCCACAGCGCGAGCTGGTCCGGGTCGTCCGAACCCAGCTCGACGCGGCACGCGGTCTCGTCGACCACCTCGATGTCGAGCGGGATGGGAATCTTCGCGGCGACGTGGGCGGCAGGGGCGTGCACGAGCACCCGGGCGCGGTATCTCCAGGACGCCCGTGCGACGCGGCCGACGACGTACTCGACGACCTTGTCCTCCGGGATCACCCGCGGCCGGAATCGCGCGCCCGTCGGCGCGTGCGGAACCATGCGGTCGACGCGGAAGACACGCCAGTCGGCGCGGTCGAGATCCCATGCGAGCAGGTACCAGCGCGTCCCCCAGCTCACCAGCCGCTGCGGTTCGGTGACCCGCGCCGATTCGGTGCCCCCGGGTTTCGTGTACCCGAACCGGAGCCGCTCGTGGGCACGGATCGCGGCCGCGACCACGCCGAGCACAGAGAGGTCGAGGCCGGCGTCTGCCCCCGGAACGACGCTCGTCGCCTCCCGGACCGTCTCGACGCGCCGCCGCAGGCGCGAGGGCAGCACCTGCTCCAGCTTCGCGAGCGCCGTGAGTGAGGTCTCCTCCACACCGAGCCTCCGGGTCGCGACCGCGCCCAGCCCTACCGCGACGGCGACCGCCTCCTCGTCGTCGAGCAGCAGTGGGGGCATCGCCGTTCCGGCGGCCAGCCGGTATCCGCCGGCGACGCCCGGGCGCGCATCCACGGGGTAACCGAGCGATCGCAGCCTGCCGATGTCGGCGCGCACCGTCCTCGTGCTCACATCGAGCCGGCCGGCGAGCTCTGCGCTCGTCCAGTCGCGCTTGAGCTGAAGCAACGACAGCAGTTCGAGCAGGCGGGCTGAGGTCTCCAACATGGCTCCGATCATTTCAGCAATTGCGGAAGCTAACCTGCCGCATTACTTGGGAGCGTGGATGTCATGAACGAGAACAACGCACTCACACCGTTCCGCATCGACATCCCGCAGGCCGACGTCGACGACCTGCGCAACCGGCTGGCGCAGACGCGCTGGCCGCTCCCCGTCCCGGGCCGGGACGACCGCACCGACTTCAGCCGCGGCATCCCGCTGGTGTACCTGAAGGAGCTCGCCGAGTACTGGCGAGACGCGTTCGACTGGCGGGCGCAGGAGGCGAAGCTCAACGAGTACGACCAGTTCACGACGGTCGTCGATGGCCAGACGTTCCACGTCCTCCACGCGCGTTCGGCGAACCCCGACACCACCCCGCTCATCCTGAACCACGGCTGGCCGGGATCGTTCGTCGAGTACCAGCGACTCATCCCGCTGCTGACCGACCAGTTCCACGTGGTCATCCCGTCGCTGCCCGGCTTCGGGTTCTCGACGCCGCTGTCAGGGACGGGCTGGGAGCTAGGGCGGACGACCGAGGCGTACGCCGAGATCATGACGCGTCTCGGGTACGAGCGGTTCGGGGCCCACGGCACCGATATCGGCGCGGGCATCACCGGCCGGCTCGCGGCCCTCTACCCGGAGCGCGTCATCGGCACACATGTCGGCAGCGAGGGCCGGCTGCTCGCGTTTGTCGGCGACAAGTTCCCCTACCCCGACGGCCTGTCCGACGACGAGATCGCCCAGATCGAGGAGGTCCGCGCCGGTCTCGCCGCAGAGCGTGGGTACCTCGAGATGCAGAACCACCGTCCGGACACGATCGGGGCGGCGCTCACCGACTCGCCGGCCGGGCAGCTCGCGTGGATCGCAGAGAAGTTCCAGACCTGGACCAGCGCCGCGTACCGGACGCCGGACGAGGCGGTCGACCGTGACCAGTTGCTCACCAACGTCAGCCTGTACTGGTTCACGCGCGCCGGCGCGTCGAGCGCACAGTTCTACTACGAGGGCGAGCACTCGGGGCTCGACTGGGCCATGGCCGCCGACGTGCCGTCCGGGTGGGCCGTGTTCGACACCCATCCGCTCATGCGCCGCGCAATGGACCCGTGGAACGCGATCAGCCACTGGAGCGAGTTCACCGAGGGCGGCCACTTCCCCGCGATGGAGGAGCCCAAGCTGCTCGCGGACGACATCCGCGCCTTCTTCAGCAGCCTCCGCTGACCGTTCCGCGGCAGGGCCGACGCCGACTCCCGGCGCCGGCCCGCCGCCGATACCCGGTCACGGCCGGCGGGCCACGAACACCCACTCCAGGCCCGGCCGGTCCGGCGCGTCCAGCACCTCGTCGACCCTGAACCCCGCGGCATCCAGCGACGCCTCGACCTCGTCGCGCTCGCGGAACCGCAGGGTCGAGACCGAGGTGACCACGTCGCCGTGGGGCAGCACACCCGGTGGGAAGCGGTAGGAGCCCTGGAAGGTGACCAGCGGGAGCGCGACCTCGAGGAGGTCGTTCCACATCTCGACCTCGCCGACCCCGGGAATGTCGCGGCGGGCCGACCTGTGCTCGCGGGTCCAGCCGAGCCACGCCTGCCGTGCCGGGATCCGGGTCTCGAACACGAGGACGCCGCCGGGGCGCAGGGCGTCGTGGACCGCCGCGAGCGCCTGTGCCCAGTCGGCGTCGGTGCAGAACACCTGCGCGACGTTGCCGGTCATCGTGGCGAGGTCGGCGGCGAGGCCGAGCCCGGCGACGGCGTCCGCGCCGCCCTCCACCCAGGTGACGGCGTCGGCCCCGGGCTTTCCTCGGGCGACCTCCAGGGACGCGGCGGCGGGGTCGACGCCGGTCACATCCAGGCCGCGCTCGGCCAGGAGCAGGGCGAGCACCCCGGTCCCGCAGCCGACGTCGAGCACCGTGCGGGCGCCGAGCCGTTCCGCGAGGCCGACGTAGAGGTCGAGGTCGCGGCGGTCGTCGTCGAAGGAGTCGTAGAGCCGTGCGAGCCGAGGATCCACGAAGATCGGGTCGGGTGCGGTCATGCCGGAATGCTCACACGACCGGGGCTGTGGCCGAAGGACATTTTGCCTGTGGGTGCGAGCGCTCCGTTGCGGATACGCAAGAATTCTCGCCTCGGGCTGATGGGGCTTTAGACGTGTAGTCGCCTGGTCACCTGACGATCCGCTTACCGCCGAGACCGCGCGTAAGGCGCTTCTCCTGAAGAACGCCAGAATGCGTGGCCACAGGCACGCGATCGACGCGACGGTCGTGGAGACGGCGCTCCGGCAGCCTGGAACCACCGTGATCTACACCTCCGACCCCGATGACCTGCAGCGACTCGGCGACGGCGAGGTCCACACGATCAAGGTCTGACCTCCGCCGACACTTACGCCGCCCGGGCAGCGTAGGTTTCTACTGCCACGGGACGCGCAGAGGCCGGCCGTCTCCAGGTGGAATGTGGAACAGCCGCCAGGGAGAGCACGATGACAGGTGAAGTAGAGGCCACGCTCGACGACGCGGCGGCGGTGTTCGCGACAGCGCGGCGGCGGCTGTTCGGCATCGCGTACCGGATGCTCGGCTCCGCGGCGGAGGCGGAGGACGTCGTGCAGGAGACGTGGGTACGGTGGCAGACGACGGACCGGTCTGCGGTGCTGAACCCGCAGGCGTTCCTGACCACCACCGTGACCCGGCTGGCGATCAACGTGCTCCAGAGCGCGCGGTCGCGCCGTGAGACCTATGTCGGGCCGTGGCTGCCGGAACCCGTCGACACGAGCGCGGACCCGACGCTGGGGGCCGAGCGCGCGGAGGCGCTGGACGTGGCCCTGCTGATGCTGCTGGAGCGCCTGACCCCGAACGAGCGGGCCGCGTACGTGCTGCGCGAGGCGTTCGACTACGCGTACCCGGAGATCGCTCGGATCGTCGGAGCGTCCCCCACGGCCACCCGCCAGCTCGTGAGCCGGGCGCGCAAGCATCTCGCCGCGGAGCCGCGGAACACGGTGACCGGCACCGAGCGCCGCGCGCTCCTGGAGGCGTTCCTCGCCGCCGCCCGCGTGGGCGACGTCGAACAGCTGGAGCGTCTGTTCGCCGAGAACGTCGTCACCCGGGCCGACAGCAACGGGACCGCCAAGCATGTCGCGCGGGTCGCGGTCACGGGCCGGTACAAGGTGGCACGGGTCCTGTCCTCGTTCGCCGACATCTTCTGGGCGGGCATCACGACGCGGCCGATCGACGTCAACGGCACGGAGGGCATGGCGATGGAGCGGGACGGCGAGCTGGTCGGCGTCCTGTCCGTCACAGCCTCCGACGAAGGGCTGCACGAGCTCATGTGGCAGCTGAACCCGGAGAAGATCGACCCGTTCCGGCAGGCCCTGACAGGACGGGCCGCGCCGGACGGGTCGACCGGGCCTGCTACGCCTGGGCCTTCCGCCACTCCTCGTAGCTGACCTCGCCCAGCAGCGCCTCACCGTGCGGCACGAGCTCGCCGTCCTGGAGCGCAGCCCCGAAGTAGGTGGCGCTCGGGTCGGCGCGGACCTCGCGAGGGTCGTCCTTCGAGCCGAGGTACGTCCGCACGATCTCGTCGAAGCCGAAGGTCTCCGGCCCGGCGATCTCGATGGTCCCGTCCAGCGGCGTGCCGACGGCGGTCCTGGCCACGAACCGGGCGACGTCCGCCGAGGCGATCGGCTGGAAGCGGACAGGCGCGATGTGGACCACGCCGTCGACCGTCGCCGTGTCGGCGATCGCGCCGAGGAACTCCAGGAACTGGGTGGACCGCACGATCGACCAGCCGGAGCCGGACGCCTTGACGAGGTCCTCCTGCACGACCTTGGCGCGCATGTAACCGGAGTCGATGCCCTCGGCGCCCACGATCGAGAGGATCACATGGTGCTGCACGCCGGCCTTCCGCTCGGCCTCGAGAACATTCGTCGTCGAGGTCCGGAAGAAGTTGGTGACGTCCTCCTCCGCGAACGAGGGCGAGTTGCTGAGGTCGACCACTACCTCCGCCCCTTCGAGCACCTCGGGCAGGCCCTCGCCGGTCAGGGTGTTCACGCCGGTCTGCGGCGCGGCGGCGACGGCCTCGTGGCCGTGCTCCCGCAGGTTGTTGACGACCTGGCTGCCCACGAGGCCGGTACCGCCGATGACCACGATCTTCATGGTGCACTCCCCTATGTCTTCGCGACGTTTCTCACGACGGGCCGGACGGCCCGTCGTGAGTTCGACCGGGAGACCATCGGATCTGTGACAGGCCGCACCGTGTGCGGCGCGCGGCCCGGCTCGACGGCCATTTCACCCGGACCCGTTACGGTTCGCTGGTGACGACCATCCGACACGTCCTCTTCGACGCCGACGGTGTGCTCCAGGAGATCCCCGGCGGCTTCTACCACTCCGCCGAGCCACTCCTGGGCGAGCGCACGCGCGAGATCCTGAACCTCGCGTCCGAGCACGAACGGCCGCTCCTCGCGAGCGACGACGACTTCCTGCCGGTCCTCGACGGCGTCCTGCGGGAGTACCACCTGGACGTGCCGGCTGCCGACCTGTACGCGGCCGTCTGGCAGAACATCGCCACGTCGGCGGCCTCGCTGGACCTGGTCCGCGGGCTGCGCGACGCCGGCTACGGCGTCCACCTCGGGACGAACCAGGTCCGGCGCCGGGCCGACCACATGCGGGCCACGATGCCGTACGACGAGCTGTTCGACGTCAAGCTCTACTCGTGCGACCTGGGAGTGGCCAAGCCGGACGCCGCGTTCTTCCAGAAGGCCGCGACGCGGATCGGGGCCGAGCCGGCCGCGATCCTCTTCATCGACGACCACTTCCCCAACGTCGAGGGCGCCCGGTCGACGGGGATGGCCGCCGTGCACTGGCGCATCAAGGAGGGGCACGACGTCTTGCTGGAGCGGCTCGCCGAGCACGCCGTAGCGCCCGACGTCGGCCCCGGCGCGAGCGCGTGACCGCCTAGCGCTCGCGCTCGACCCGGCGCTCGTCCCACACGGGCTCCGAGGTCTCGCGCACCACGCCGTCGGACCCGAAGACGAGGTAGCGATCGAACGACCGCGCGAACCAGCGGTCGTGGGTCACCGCCAGCACCGTCCCGTCGAACGATTCCAGGCCGTCCTGCAGCGCCTCGGCCGACTCGAGGTCGAGGTTGTCGGTGGGCTCGTCCAGCAGCAGCGCCGTCGAGCCGGCGAGCTCGAGCAGCAGGATCTGGAACCGTGCCTGCTGCCCGCCGGACAGCCGGTCGAAGGGCCGGTCCGCCGCCTCGGTGAGCTCGTAGCGCCGCAGCCGCGCCATCGCCTTGCCCTTGTCCTGCGCGTGGTCCTCCCACAGGATGTCGAGCAGCGCGCGGCCGAACAGCTCCGGGTGCGCGTGCGTCTGCGCGAAATGCCCGGCTACCACGCGCGCCCCGAGCTTCCACGAGCCCGAGTGCGCGACGTCGCCACCGGCGAGCAGCCGGAGGAAGTGCGACTTGCCCGAGCCGTTCGAGCCGAGCACCGCCACCCGCTCGCCGTAGAAGACCTCCAGGTCGAACGGCTTCATCAGGCCCGTGAGCTCCAGACCCTCGCAAGTCACGGCCCGCAGCCCGGTGCGCCCGCCGCGCAGGTGCATCGTGATGTCCTGCTCGCGGGGCGGCTCGGGCGGCGGCCCTGCCTCCTCGAACTTCTTCAGCCGGGTCTGCGCCGCCCGGTAGCGTGAGGCCATGTCGGGGCTGCTCGCCGCCTGGTTCCGCAGCGTCAGGACCAGCTTCTTGAGCTGGGCGTGCTTCTCGTCCCAGCGTCGGCGCAGTTCCTCGAACCGCGCGAACCGCTCGCGCCGCGCGTCGTGGAACGTCGCGAAACCGCCGCCGTGCACCCAGGCGTCGGCGCCCGCGGGGCTCGGCTCCAGCGAGACGATCCGGTCGGCCGCCCGGGACAGCAGCTCGCGGTCGTGGGATACGAACAGGACCGTCTTCTTGGTAGCCCTGAGCTGGTCCTCCAGCCAGCGCTTGCCCGGCACGTCGAGGTAGTTGTCCGGCTCGTCGAGGAGCAGCACCTCGTCCGTGCCGCGCAGCAGCGCCTCCAGGACGAGCCGCTTCTGCTCGCCGCCCGACATCGTCCGCACCTCACGGAACTGCGCCCAGTCGTACGGAATGCCGAGCGCGGCCATGGTGCACACGTCCCACAGGGTCTCGGCCTCGTAGCCGCGCACCTCCGCCCAGTCCGAGAGCGCCTGCGCGTACGCCATCTGGGCGGCCTCGTCGTCGACGGTGAGCATCCTGTGCTCGGCCTCGTCGACGGCGCGCGCGACCTCGCGCAGGCGGGGCGCCGACACGGACACGAGCAGGTCCCGCACCGTGGTCTCGTCGCGGACCGAGCCCACGAACTGGCGCATGACGCCGAGGCCGCCGCTCGCCGCCACGGAGCCGCCGTGCGGCGCCAGCTCACCGGTGATGATGCGCAGCAGCGTGGTCTTGCCGGCGCCGTTCGGGCCGACGATCGCCGTCGCGCTGCCCTCGCCCACGCGAAACGAGACGTCCCCGAGGAGGGTCCGGCCATCCGGCAGGTGATATTCGACGTGCGCTACTTCGAGATGGCCCATGGGTCACCATGGTCCGACGTCGGACGCGCCAGGACCAAACTCTTTCCCTGTGGACAGAGGCAACGGATGTCGGTGGCGTGCTGTTGACTGTTCCTCGTGAGTACAGATGCTGTGACCGGAACCGATGCGGTGAGCGACGCACCCGACGTCGCCTCCCTCAGCTATGAGCAGGCGCGCGACGAGCTCGTGCAAGTGGTGAGCCGGCTGGAGACCGGCGGTGAGGCACTGGAGGCGTCCCTCGCGCTCTGGGAGCGTGGCGAGGCGCTGGCCGCTCGCTGCCAGGAGTGGCTCGACGGCGCCCGCGAGCGCCTCGCCGCCGCGCAGCAGGGTTCGGCCTCGTCGGCCGAGTCGCCGGAGGACGCCGAGTGAGCGCGTACGTCCTCGCCGTGGGCGAGGCTCTCGTGGACGAGGTGCGCCGCCCGGACGGCTCCTCCGCCGAGCATCCCGGCGGCAGCATCGCCAACGTGGCCCTCACGCTGGGCCGCCTGGGCCGGGAGGTCCGGCTCGCGACGTGGCTCGGCCGGGACGCCCGCGGCGACCTGGTGCGCGACTGGCTCGCCGAGTCCCGTGTGGGGCTGGTGCAGGGCAGCGACGGCGCCGAGCGCACCAGCGTGGCGGTGGCCACGCTGGACGACGACGGCTCGGCCACCTACGACTTCGACCTCACGTGGCAGGTGCCCGCCGAGGCGCTGCCGGGCCGCGACACCAGTGCGGAGGCGAGCGCCCAGGTGGGCGGCAGCGACGCGGTCGCGGTGCACACCGGGTCCATCGCGGCGATGCTCGAACCGGGCGCCGGTCAGGTGCGCCAGGTCCTGGAGGCCGCACGCACGACGTCGACCACCACGTACGACCCGAACGCGCGGCCCGCGATCATGGGCTCCGCCGACGAAGTGCGCCCGCGGGTCGAAGCGCTCGTGCAGCTCTCCGACGTCGTCAAGGTGAGCGACGAGGACCTGGGCTGGCTCTATCCCGGTGCCGACCCGGTCGCCGTCGCGCGGGAGTGGCAGCGCGGCACGCCCGCGCTCGTCGTGGTCACGTTCGGCGGCAAGGGCGCGGTCGCGGTGTCCGACGCCGGTACGGTCGAGGCGGTCGCCCCGCAGGTCGAGGTGGTCGACACCGTCGGGGCCGGTGACTCGTTCATGGGCGCCCTGATCGACGGCCTGTGGGAGCACGACCTGCTGGGCGCCGGCCGGCGCGACGCGCTGAAGGCCGTCGGCGCGGCCACCGTGCAGCAGGTCCTGGACCGTTGCTGCGCGGTAGCCGCCATCACTGTGTCCCGGGCGGGGGCCAACCCGCCGCGTCGTGCGGAGGTCGGATCATGAGCCAGAACCTGAACCCGGATCGACTCACCCCGCGTGATGCCTGGGCGCTGCTGCGCTCCGGCAACGACCGGTTCGTCTCGGACGCGCCGGTGCACCCGTCGCAGAACGCGGACCGCCGCAGGGAGCTGCAGGCCGCGCAGCACCCGCACACGGTGATCTTCGGCTGCTCCGACTCCCGCGTCGCGGCGGAGATCATCTTCGACCAGGGTCTGGGCGACGTCTTCGTGGTCCGCACCGCCGGGCACGTCCTGGACACGACGGTGATCGGCTCCATCGAGTACGGGGTCGACGTGCTCGGCGCGTCCCTCGTCGTCGTGCTGGGACATGACTCGTGCGGTGCGGTGGCGGCGGCGGCGCACACGCTCGCCACGGGCGAGCAGCCCAGCGGGTTCGTCCGTGCCGTGGTGGACCGCGTGATCCCGTCGATCGTCAGCATCACGTCGGGCGACCCGGCCGCGGCGATGGCCGCCCTGTCCGACCAGCACGTGCTGCGCCGTGAGCACGTGAAGCACACCGTCGGGATGCTGCACGGCTACTCGGCGGGCCTGGCCCGGGCCGTCGAGGAGGGCCGGTGCGCCGTTGTCGGCCTCGAGTACGACCTCGCGGTGGGCAGCGCGCGCATGGTCAACGTGATCGGGGACGTCGGCGAGCAGCCCCCGGCCGTGGACCTGCCGCGCGCGGTCTGAGGCGAGGGTCTGATCCGCGGGGTGACAGGGGTCACGCGCTCAGGTACGTGACCGGGGCGAGGCTGCGGCACGATAGACCCATGACTGCTGACACCGTCGTCTCGTCGAGCTCTTCCGAGTCCGGCGACACCACCGACTACCGCATCGAGCACGACACCATGGGCGAGGTCCGGGTCCCCGCGAACGCGCTGTACCGCGCGCAGACGCAGCGTGCCGTCGAGAACTTCCCCATCTCCGGCACCCCCCTCGAGCGCGCCCACATCGAGGCCCTCGCGCGCGTGAAGAAGGCCGCCGCCATCGCGAACGCGGAGCTCGGTGTGCTCGACCGGGACATCGCAGACGCGATCGTCGCCGCCGCTGACGAGGTCGCCTCCGGCAAGCACGACGGCCACTTCCCGATCGACGTCTACCAGACCGGCTCCGGCACGTCGTCGAACATGAACACCAACGAGGTTCTCGCGACGCTCGCCACCGCGGCGCTCGGCAAGGACGTGCACCCGAACGACCACGTCAACGCGTCGCAGTCGTCGAACGACGTGTTCCCCACCTCGGTGCACGTCGCGGCGACGTCGGGCGTCGTGAACGACCTGATCCCCGCGCTGACCCACCTCGCGGAGGCCCTGCGGGCCAAGTCGGACGAGTACGCGACGGTCGTGAAGTCCGGCCGCACGCACCTCATGGACGCGACGCCGGTCACGCTCGGCCAGGAGTTCGGCGGGTACGCCGCGGCGATCCGCTACGGCGTGGAGCGCCTGCAGGCCGCGCTGCCGCGTGCGGCCGAGGTCCCACTGGGCGGCACCGCCGTCGGCACGGGCATCAACACCCCCGCAGGCTTCCCGCAGCGGGTCATCGCGCTGCTCGCGCAGGACACCGGCCTGCCGCTGACCGAGGCGCGCGACCACTTCGAGGCCCAGTCGGCGCGGGACGGCCTGGTCGAGCTGTCGGGTGCGCTGCGCACCATCGCGGTCTCCGTGACGAAGATCTGCAACGACCTGCGCTGGATGGGCTCCGGCCCCAACACGGGTCTGGGCGAGATCGCGCTGCCCGACCTGCAGCCGGGCTCCTCGATCATGCCGGGCAAGGTCAACCCGGTGATCCCCGAGGCAGTGCTCATGGTGTGCGCGCGTGTGATCGGCAACGATGCGACGGTGACGTGGGCCGGTGCCTCCGGCTCGTTCGAGCTCAACGTCCAGATCCCGGTGATCGCGCAGGGCGTGCTCGAGTCGATCCGCCTGCTGTCGAACTCGTCGCGGGTGCTGGCCGACAAGACCATCAGCGGCATCACGGCGAACGTCGACCGGGCCCGCGCCCTGGCCGAGTCGTCGCCGTCGATCGTGACGCCGCTGAACCGCGTGATCGGCTACGAGGCCGCCGCGAAGGTCGCCAAGACCGCCGTCAAGGAGGGCATCACGGTGCGCCAGGCCGTGATCGACCTGGGCTTCGTCGAGCGCGGCGAGGTCACCGAGGAGCAGCTCGACACGGCCCTCGATGTCCTCTCGATGACGCGCCCGCCCCAGGCCTGAGCCTCGATTCCTGCCAAGGGAAGTCTCAACCCCTTGGCTGTGAGCGTGATCGTTGCGCCTACACGCCCGATTTGGGCGCAACGATCACGCTCACAACGATGGACTGGCTGCGGTCAGGACACCGGGGCTTCGGCGGGCTCAGCGGCGGCCGGCGAGGTCGTGTCCGCGGCCTTGTCGGCGTCGTTCGACAGGAGGATGAAGGCCGCCGCGGCGACACCGACCGTGGCGACGGTCGCGACCGTCGCCGCGATGGCGACCTGGGTCGCGACGGTGGCCACGCCCCACTCGCTGCCGGCGATCTCCTCGGCGCGGTCCTGGGCGGCCTTGCGCTGATCCTTGCCGACCAGGCCGCCGATGAGGCCGGACCCGTGCAGCAGGGAGATCAGCGTAGCGGTGCGCTCGTCGGGCTCGGCACCATCGACGAGGACCTTCGTGAGGGTGGCGCGCAGCGCGGTCTCGTGGCTCGAGTCGGCGGCCGGCCAGCGGGTGACGGGGAGCATCCGGAAGAGCTTGGACTCCTCCTTCTCGAGGATCCCGCGCTCGACGAGGGCGGCCAGGAGGTTCTCCTCCGCGTTCTCGGAGACGGCCTCGACGATCTTCCGCGCGGGCGCGTCAGGAGCGTCGAGCGCGGCCTGCAGGGCGGCGTCGAGAGCCACGTGGCCGGTGGGCGCGTTGTCGGTGACGAGGATCGTGGCGTCACCGGCCTTCTCGCGCTCCTCCTTGGTCGCGCCGGCCTCCGGCGCGCCCCGCATGAGGGTCTTGTTCGCGGCGGCGAGGTCGGCCAGGAGCGCGCCTGCGAGGCGAACACCCAGGTTGTCGACGTTGGCGGTCTTGCCCGTCTCGTCGTCGACGGCGAGCAGCAGGAAGTCTTCGGCAATCAGCATGCCCCGATGCTATATCCGACAAGCGAGACAACGCCCTAATTGAGACGACTGCCGGGAAACGATGGCGCGAACTCCAGGGATCACCGCCGGTAACAGCCTTTGGTTAGGCTTACCTAAGCCTGCTAGAGTCGGCAGCGCACGCATGGGAGGCGGCCGCCGGGCTGCGGGGCTGGGGGGTTCCGTCCGGCGGCCCGCCTCTCCCGTGCCAGAAGTTCCAACGTGTCAGAGGCTCAGGTCACCATGGTGACCTGAGCCTCTGACGTGTCGATCTGGACTCAGACCTCCAGGCGCTCCAGCATGTCGGTCACCAGCGCCGCCACCGGCGAGCGCTCCGAACGGGTCAGGGTCACGTGCGCGAAGAGCGGGTGCCCCTTGAGCGCCTCGATGACGGCCGCGACACCGTCATGCCGGCCGACCCGCAGGTTGTCGCGCTGAGCGACGTCGTGGGTGAGTACCACGCGCGAGCTCTGGCCGATCCGCGACAGCACCGTCAGTAGGACGTTGCGTTCGAGGGACTGCGCCTCGTCCACGATGACGAACGAGTCGTGCAGGGACCGCCCGCGGATGTGCGTGAGCGGCAGCACCTCGAGCATGTCCCGCGCGATGACCTCTTCGACGACGGCGGGCGAGACCAGCGCGCCGAGGGTGTCGTAGACGGCCTGCGACCACGGGTTCATCTTCTCGGACTCGGACCCGGGCAGGTAGCCCAGCTCCTGGCCGCCCACCGCGTAGAGCGGCCGGAACACGACCACCTTGCGGTGCTGCTCCCGCTCCAGCACGGACTCCAGGCCGGCGCACAGGGCGAGCGCCGACTTGCCCGTACCGGCCCGGCCACCGAGCGAGACGATCCCGATCTCTTCGTCGAGCAGCAGGTCGATCGCCACGCGCTGCTCGGCCGAGCGGCCGTGGACCCCGAACACCTCCTGGTCGCCGCGGACCAGCCGCACCCGCTTGTCCGCCGTCACGCGCCCGAGCGCCGAACCGCTCGGCGAGTGCACCACCATCCCCGTGTGCACCAGCAGCGGCTCAGCCGCCTCGACCGTCGCCGGGTCCAGTGTCGCGATCTCGACCGACTCGTTCTCCCAGAGGGATCCCATCTGCTCGTCGGACAGGTCGATGTCGCGCATGCCGGTCCAGCCGGAGTCCACCGCGAGCTCGGCCTTGTACTCCTCCGCCTGCAGACCGACGGCGGACGCCTTCACCCGCATCGGCAGGTCCTTGGAGACCACCGTGACGCTGTTCCCCTCGGCCGCGAGGTTCGCGGCCACCGCGAGGATCCGGGTGTCGTTGTCGCCCAGGCGAAAACCGGCGGGCAGCACCGTCGGGTCCACGTGGTTGAGCTCCACCCGCAGCGTGCCGTCCGCGTCCCCCACGGGGACCGGTGAGTCGAGTCTGCCGTGCTGCACCCGCAGCCCGTCCAGCATCCGCAGGGCGCTCCGGGCGAAGTACCCGAGCTCGGCGTGGTGACGCTTGGCCTCCAGCTCCGTGATCACGACGATCGGGAGAACGACATCGTGCTCCGCGAACCGCAACATCGCCTTCGGATCACTCAACAGCACGGACGTGTCGATGACGAAGGTCCTGCGTTCGTCACCTGCCGCGCCGGGAGCGGCGTCGGCACTCTGGTCGGACGGACGGGTGGTGTGTGCGGAATGGCTCACTGCGGTCTCCCTCCGGCGCCGAAACGCCGTGACAGCCTCGTCGCTACCTGGCGGGTACCGCCTGTCGGCGGAACCGCCCCGGACGAACCGGGACTGGTGGATGGGCCGGGCGACCAGCTCGGCGCGCCGCGTCGTGGCGCAGAGCCGGGGCCGGCCCTTCTCCACGGAGCGAGCACTCCATAGGTTGGCCTCCCGAAGGGGCGACTGGGTGCCGTCCCTGAGTTGGAAACTACGCGCCCTGCCATCCCATGACCAGGGCTACGCCCCGGCGGGTCGCAAGTTGTCACGAACTGTTCACACGCTGGCAATGGCTTGACGATTCCTCCAAGGATTGGCAAAACTCGCTGGAAGACGCGCCGTAGCGGCAGGATGGGACACATGGCCTACTTCGCGATCCTGCTCCGAGCCGTCAATATCGGACCGAGCCTGCGCGTCACGGCTGCCGACCTGCGCGGCGCCGCCGACGACGCCGGCCTCGGCGCCGCCCGCACCCTCCTGAACAGCGGCAATCTCGTGGTCACGCCGGGGACCTCGGGGGCCACCGAGGCGCGCGACATCGCGCGCCTCGTGCGGGAGTCCCTCGGTGAGCGGCTGGGCCAGGACGTGCCCGCCGTCGGACTGAGCGCCGAGCAGCTGACGGCGATAACGCAGGCCAACCCGTTCCCGGCCGCCGCCCGGGACGACCCATCCCACCTGCAGGTACACGTACCGTTCGGCGAAGTGGACGAGGCGGGCGTGGCCCGGCTCGACCTGGCCAACGCCGGCCGGGAGATGCTGGCGACGGCCGTCGGAGTGCTGTACGTGCACTACGTGGACGGAATCGGCCGCTCCAAGCTCACGCCCAAGGTCATCGACAAGGCGGTCGGCGCACCGACCACCGCACGGAACTGGAATACGATCACCAAGCTGCGCGCGGCCTGCGACGGATCGGCTTCCCGGTAGCGGCGCGGGACAGATCGTGACCCAGGTCTCACCCACCGAGTGGCCAGGCGACAGCCAGGCAAGGCCGGGGCAGGGTGACCTGGCAGGTAAGGTAAAGGGCAGGTGTGCCGGGAAGTCTGGTCGGCGTGGACCGGGTCGACCGGTCCGTCACAGACGACCCGCAAGCCGAGAGGACACGCGTTGATCTCTAACGCCGCCGCACCCGCCCCGAGCCGCATCCAGCGTCTGAAGACCTGGATATCCCGAGAGACGACGGGCGGCGTGCTCCTGATCGGGGCCGCGTTCCTTGCCCTGCTGTGGGCCAACTCGCCCTGGCGTGAGTCCTACCAGACCCTCTCCGACACGGTCATCGGGCCCGCCATGATCGGGCCGATCGACGTCCACCTCGACCTGGCGCTGACCGCCTGGGCCGCGGACGGCCTGCTCGCGATCTTCTTCTTCGTGGTGGGCGTGGAGCTCAAGCACGAGTTCGTCGCCGGCAGCCTGCGCAACCCGAAGGAAGCGGGCGTCCCGATGATCGCCGCCGTGGGCGGCATGGTGATCCCCGCGGCGATCTACGTCGGCGCCCTCTTCCTGTTCGGCGACACCGGGGCCTTGCACGGCTGGGCCATCCCGACGGCCACCGACATCGCGTTCGCCGTCGGTGTCCTGGCGATCTTCGGCCGCGGGCTGCCCGCGGCGATCCGGACCTTCCTGCTCACCCTCGCCGTGGTGGACGACCTGCTGGCGATCGTCGTCATCGCGATCTTCTACACCAGCGAGATCCACTGGCTGTCGCTCCTCGGCACGCTCGTCTGCGTCGGGCTGTTCTGGTGGCACGTGCGCTCGCGCAAGCCCCGGTGGTTCATCCTCCTGCCGCTCGCGGTCGTGGCGTGGGTCCTGATGCACGCGTCCGGCGTGCACGCGACGATCGCCGGCGTGCTGCTCGGCTTCACCGTCCCTGCGATCGCCATGCACGGCGAGGCGAAGTCCCGCACCGCCCAGTACGAGCAACGGATCAAGCCTCTCTCGTCGGGCTTCGCGCTGCCCGTGTTCGCGTTCTTCGCCGCCGGGGTCTCGCTGGTCGACGGCGAAGGACCGGGCGCTGTGATCGGCCAGCCGGTCGTCGCCGCGATCGCGGCGGGCCTCGTCCTGGGCAAGCTTCTGGGCGTGCTGGGCACGACGGCGCTGGTCACCCGGATCACGCCGCTGCGCCTGCCCGACGGCATCGGCGTCCGCGACCTGCTGCCCGTCGGGTTCCTGGCCGGTATCGGGTTCACCGTGTCGCTGCTGATCAGCGAGCTGTCCTTCGACGGCTCCGAGCACACCGACGGCGCCAAGATCGCGATCCTCGGCGCCTCGGTGCTGGCCGCTGTCCTCGGCGGCATGTCGCTGCGCTGGGACGCCCGCCGCGCCCGCACCGCGGACATGAACCTCGACGGCCGGGCCGACGTGATCAGCGAGTACATCGGCGACGCCAAGGACCGCGAGTCCCACTGACCCCTCGCCCCCCTCGCCGAGGTAGAACCAGGGCGAAGTAGGACTGCAGCGGACCGCGGTGCGCTGCAGTCCTACCTCGCTACAGTCCTACCTCGCTACAGTCCTACCTCGCACTGGTTCTACCTCGGCGTCAGTACTCCAGGAGGAGAGCCTCGCCCTGGCCTCCGCCACCGCACAGGCCGACGGCGGCCCGGCCGCCCCCGCGCCGCGCCAGCTCGTGCGCCGCGTGCACCGCGATCCGGGCGCCGGACGCCCCGACGGGGTGCCCCAGGGCGATCCCGCCGCCGTGCACGTTGACGCGGTCCAGCGGCACACCCAGGGCCTGCGCCGACACCCCGACCACCACGGCGAACGCCTCGTTGATCTCCACGACGTCGAGGTCCTCGGCCGTCCAGCCCTGCCGCTCCAGCGCCTGGGCGATCGCCCTGGCCGGCTGGGAGTGCAGCGAGTTGTCCGGACCCGCCACCTGACCGTGCGCGCGAACCGTCGCGAGCACCGGCACGCCCGCCGCCTCCGCCCGGCCGCGCGTCGTGAGCACGAGGGCCGCGGCGCCGTCCGAGATCTGCGACGAGTTGCCCGCCGTCAGGGTCCCCTCGCCCGAGAACGCCGGGCGCAGCTTCGCCAGCGACTCGGGTGTCGTGTCGGGCCGGACACCCTCGTCGGTGCGCACCTCCACGGCCTCGCCCCGGCGCTGCGGCACCAGGACCGGCGCGAGCTCGGCCTCGAACACACCGTCCTTCGCGGCCGTCGCGGCCCGCTGATGGGAGGTCGCGGCGATCTCGTCCTGCTCCTGGCGCGACACGAACACCGAGCCGGAGTTGTGGTCCTCCGTCGAGATACCCATGGAGACGCCGTCGAACGCGTCGGTCAGGGCGTCGCGCGCCGTGGCGTCCAGCAGCTCCGCGGCGCCGTAGCCGAACCCGAACCGGGAGCCCGGCAGGAGGTGCGGGGCGTTCGTCATCGACTCCTGGCCGCCCACCAGCACCACGGCGGCCTCGCCCGTGCGCAGCAGCCGCGCGCCGTCGATGATCGCCGTCAGCCCGGAGAGGCAGACCTTGTTCACCGTGACGGCCTGCACGTCCCAGGGGACACCGGCGGCGACCGCCGTCTGCCGGGCCGGGTTCTGCCCGGCACCCGCCTGGATCACCTGGCCGAAGATCACCTTGTCGACGTCGGCGGCCAGCGGCCCCGCGTCCTCCAGCGCGCGGCGCGCCGCGACCGCGCCCAGCTCGACCGCGCTCAGCGCGGACAGCGACCCCTTCAGCCGTCCCTGCGGCGTCCGCGCCGCCGAGACGATCACCACGTCGTCAGCACCGTTCTTGTCGGCGCTGTTCTCTGCACCCCGTGCGGCGCTCGTGGCGCTCGCCCGGATGGTGTTCGGGTCAGTCATGGGACCTCCTTTGGTCGTCTGCTCAGCGTATCTCCGGCACTCCAGGCAGCGGCAGCCCGGCAGCCGTCACTCCTCCGCGAAGTCCCACCGGCCGGGCGCCGAGAAGAACGCCCACGTGCCGCCGATCGGACCCTCGTCGACGCCGGGCCGGTCGTAGTCGCACACCCCGTCAGCGAAGACGTGCCGCAGGCGGTGCCACTGCCTGGCCGACATCGCCGGGTAGTCCCAGCGCTCGGGCGACGTGCGCCGGCACGTGATCACGTCGCTGGCCAGCGGGCCGCCCGCGACGATCCGCGGGGAGGCGAACGTCGGGTAGAGGTCGGCGCACTGCCCGGCGTCGGGCCGGATGTCCTCGACGATCTTCCTGCTCGCCAGTTCCTCCGGCGAGCTGATAGGCCCCGGCGTCCAGCAGGCGTCGACCAGGTCGGCGGGTCTGCTGTCGACGACGACGTCGTGCGGGTCGCGCCAGGACCTGTCGGCCTGGACGGCCCGGATCCACCGGTCCATCTGCTCCAGGGCCTGGACCAGCACCGGGTTGGCGGGATCGAGGCCGCCGTAGGTGTTGTCCTGCACGAGCATCACCTGGTTGTCGGCGTCTCCGTTGGCCTCGATCAGCCGCTCCTGGGTGGAGAAGGAGTGGTAGCGCATGTGGATGTCACCGCCCGGCAGGCCGTCCGTGTACGCGCGGAAGTCGATGATCGGCGTCCTGGCGAGACCGCCCCCGCCGTCGAGCATCCGGCCCGTACGGTACGCCGCCCGCCGCGCCGCGGGATCCGCCTGGATCCGCTCCGCCGTGGGCTCGGCGTCGATGTCGAACCCACCGATGCCCTCGTTCAGGTCGAGGAACTGGTCGACGCCGATCATGCCCTCCCGCAGGGCCTCCAGGCCGTACTGCACCCCGACGTTGTCCAGCGGACGCCGCGCGAAACCCGTGCCCGGGCTGATCCCGTACGCGGTGCGGGTGTGGTCCCAGATCGTCCCGCGTGCGCCGGTCGGGTTGGTGACGGCGTCGTAGCGCACTTCCACCGGTACCGACGCGTCGAACTCGGCGTCCGGGTCGAGGCGGTTGGCACCGGTGCTCTGCGCGGCGATCGCACGGTGTACCCCGAAGCCCGCCACGGCGAGCTGCTGCTCCGCGGTGAAGCTGTCCGCGCCGGGCTCGTCGCCGGTGAACCAGGTGTGCAGCAGGCGGGCGTCGGCCAGCTTCTGCGAGGTGCCGAAGCCGACGTCGGGAAAGCTGCAGCCCACGATGATCCCGTCGAGCAGGCCCGGGTAGTTGTCCGCGGCCTGGTGCGCCTGGTAGGCACCGCCGGAGCAGCCCCAGCCCATGGTGTACGCCGGCTCCCCGTACGCCTCGGCGAACCGCTCGGTGGTCATCGCCAGCGTCTCGGTGGTCAGCAGGTCGGAGCAGTTGTTGCCGAACGCGTTCAGCGTGTTCGAGGCGACCGCGAAGCCGCGCGACAGCATCGAGTCGACCAGCACACCGCCCGTCCCTGCGCCCTGCTGGTACCAGCCGCGGCGGCAGCCGCCGCCGAGCGTGTAGACCAGCCGCCCGTTCCAGCCCTCGCTGCGCTGGTGCGCCGTGGGCTGTGGCTCGTTCGCCGGGTCGTGCAGGCTTGCGATCTCGTAGATCCCGCGGTTCGCGGTCCCGATCTCGATCCGGACGATGTACGGCACCTCGGCGCCGTCCAGGGTGGTGGTCGTGGCGAGGTCGGCGGGGTGCTGGGCCAGGTCCGGCAGGACGGCGAACCGGCCCGCCGTCGTGCGGTACATGTACTCGACCCGGGTGGCCAGCGAGCAGTCCTCGTCGACCGGCGGCCCGCCCGGGGCTCCGGCCGGGCTCCGGTACTCGGTCGTCTCGCAGTAGAACGGCACCTGTTGCGGCCCGGAGAACACGGGCCCGGTCGCCGGGTGCACCGAGATGCGCTGGGCCGACGTCGCCACGCCGGGCGCCTGGGCGGCCAGGTTGTGCGGCCCCGGCTCCAGCCCGCCGACCAGGCCGAGCAGGTCGTCCCCGTCCGGCCGGAACAGCCCGGTGACGTCCGCTCCGTCGCGGGTGACGGTCACGTCCCCGGCCGCCGTCCCGGCCGGGAGGCTGACGCGGACCAGGGTCTCGGGGCCGCTCACGGCGTCCGGCCGGCTCGACACGGTGGTGATGCGCAGACGGTCGCGGTCGGCGGCCTCCGCGGCGGCGGACGGCGTCACCGACGCCGCGATCGCGAGCGGGACGCCGAGGGCGGCGACGAGCGCACCGGTCATCAGGCGACGGCGCGTGGGCGCGGGCAGGAGCACGGGCAGGGTCATGGAGCAACTCCTCATCGAGTCGACCGCACGAGAACCGGGTGGCACCGCCCGCAGGCCTGCCGGGACAATCCCACAGCAACGTAATGATTCGGACGAAACCACGTCAAGAAGAATCCGGGCCAGGTTTCCCGGCCCGGATTCCGCCGGACGACGGTCGCCAGGCGCTAGACCATCGGCTCCACGAGCTCCACGGCGAGCTCCGGCTCGGTCTTGTCGACGACCTCCTCGGCCGTCACTCCCGGCGCGAGCTCCCGCAGCACCAGCCCGGACGGCGTCACGTCGAGCACCGCGAGATCGGTGATGATGCGGTTCACCACACCCTTGCCGGTGAGCGGCAGGCTGCAGGCGTTCAGGATCTTCGGCGCCCCGTCGCGCGCCGTGTGCTCCATCAGGACGATCACGCGACCGGCGCCGTGCACCAGGTCCATCGCTCCGCCCATGCCCTTGACCATCTTGCCGGGGATCATCCAGTTGGCCAGGTCGCCCGTCGCCGACACCTGCATACCGCCCAGGATCGCAGCGTCGATCTTGCCGCCGCGGATCATCCCGAACGACGTCGCGGAGTCGAATATCGACGAGCCCGGCAGCAGCGTCACCGTCTCCTTCCCCGCGTTGATCAGGTCGGGGTCCACGGCGTCCTCGGCCGGGTACGGCCCGACACCGAGGATCCCGTTCTCGGACTGCAGCACCAGGTGCCGGCCCTCGGGCACGTAGTTCGGCACGAGCGTCGGCAGCCCGATGCCCAGGTTCACGTACATGCCGTCGGTCAGCTCGCGCGCGGCGCGAGCGGCCATCTCCTGTCGGGTCAGTGCCATGGTTCAGGCTCCCTTCGTGTCGGACGACGACGGCGCGGCGACCGTGCGCCGCTCGATCCGCTTCTCGATGTCGGTGCCCACGTGCACCACGCGGTGCACGTACACGCCCGGCAGGTGTACGGCGTCCGGGTCGATCTCCCCCGGCTCGACGAGCTCCTCGACCTGCGCGATGCAGACGCGTCCCGCCATTGCGGCGAGCGGCGAGAAGTTGCGCGCGGACTTGTTGAACACGAGGTTCCCGTGCCGGTCGCCGCGCAGGGCGTGCACCAGCGCGAAGTCGGTGCTGATCGCCTCCTCCAGCACGTACTCGGCGGCGTCTTCCCCGCTGCCGAACGCGCGCACCTCCTTGGCGGGGGACGCGATCGCGACGCCGCCGGCGCCGTCGTACTTGCGCGGGAGGCCGCCGTCGGCCACCTGGGTGCCCACGCCCGTGCGCGTGAAGAACGCCGCGATACCCGCGCCGCCGGCGCGGAGCTTCTCGGCGAGCGTGCCCTGCGGGGTGAGCTCCACCTCGAGCTCGCCCGAGAGGAACTGCCGCTCGAACTCCTTGTTCTCCCCCACGTACGAGCTGGTCATCTTGCGCACGCGGTGGGCGTTCAGCAGGATGCCGAGCCCCCAGTCGTCGACGCCGCAGTTGTTGCTCACCACCGACAGGTCGGTCGTGCCCTGCGCCAGCAGCGCCTCGATCAGGGCTATCGGGTTGCCGCACAGGCCGAAACCGCCGACCGCCAGGGAGGCGCCGTCGGGGATGTCGGCCACGGCCTCGGCCGCGCTCGCGACCACCTTGTCGAACCCGCTGCTGATGGCAGCGCTACCCAGTTCAGTCATCTTCGACTCCATTTCAGTCGGGATCCGATCGGGATCCGGTCAGGCCCCGGGCCCGACGATCAGCAGGGTCGCCGCGAAGACGATCCCCGAGGCCAGCAGTGTCACGGTGGTGTATCCAAGGATGTCCCGCACCTTCAGTCCGGCGATAGCCAGCAGCGGAAGTGCCCAGAACGGCTGGATCATGTTGGTCCACTGGTCGCCGTAGGCCACCGCCATGATCGCGATCGACGGGTCGACGCCGAGCTGGGTCGCGGCGTCGAGCAGGATCGGCGCCTGGACCGCGAACTGCCCACCACCCGACGGCACGAAGAAGTTGACGACGCCCGCCGCCACGAACGCGAGCGCCCCGAACGTCTGCGGCGTCGACACGCTCACTATCGCGTCACTGAAGATCTGGATGAGGCCCGTCGCCGTCATGATCCCGAGGATGCCCGCATACAGCGGGAACTGCAGCAGGATGTCGCCGACGTTGGTCGCGGCGTTCTTGACCAGGGCCGCCACCTCGAAGGGGCTGCGCACCAGCAGGAGCACGAGCGCGAGGAAGGTCCAGTTCACGATGTCGAGGGTCGGCGTGCCGCCGCCGGCGAAGTAGACCACCAGGTAGGCGACGAGCCCGAGGCCGGTCAGCGTGGTGAGCACGCGGCTGGCGTCGAGGCGGTCCGCCGGGGTCACCGGCCGCTCCACCTCGACCTCCGCCTCGCGGGCGTCCACCTCGAGCTCGACGATCCGGTCGGTGCCGCGCGGCGCCACCAGGGCCAGCGCCCCGGCGACCACGACCACCGTGACCAGGGCGGCCACCATGTTCCAGGGGGCGAAGGTGGTCTCGGCGACCGGGATCGTCTCGCCGAGCTGCTCGACGACGAACGAGTCGGCGGTGGCCGCCGTCAGCGGCCCCGAACCCGTGTACCCCATGTGCCAGACGACGAAGCCGGAGAACCCGGCGGCGACCAGCAGCGGGAAGTGCACCCGCACGCCTTTGGCCCGCATCTGGGCGGCCACCTCGCGGGCTAGCAGGCCGCCCGCGACCAGGCCGAGCCCCCACTGCACCAGCGACAGCGCCGACGCGAGGACGGCGACGAACACGTACGCCTGCAGCGGACCGCGCGGCAGGGCGGAGACCCGGGCCAGCCCGCGGCGCACCAGCCGCGTGTTGGCGAGCATGTGCCCCAGCAGCAGGACGAGGGCCATCTGGGTCATGAACTCGAGCAGCCCGGACAGCCCGTCGCCCCAGCCGGTGAGCACGGTGGTGGGCCCGGCGTCGGTGAGCAGGAGCGCGAGGGCCGCCACCACGAACGTCAGCAGGACGGCGAACACCAGCGCGCTCGGGATGAACCGCTCCACCACGGCGTTCACCGGGCGCATCGCTCCCGCGAACGGGTTCCGGGAGGTCTTGGTCGTGTTCGTCATCGCGCGCTCCATCCGCCGTCGATAGTCCATGAGGCGCCCGACACCATCGCACCGTCCGGGCCCGTGAGCCACCCCACCAGCGAGGCGACCTCGTGCGGCTCCACGAGCCGCTTCACCGCGGCCTCCGCGAGGATGACCTGCGCCATCACCTCGTGCTCCGGGATCCCGTGGACCGCCGCCTGCTCGGCGATCTGCTTCTCCACCAGCGGCGTGCGCACATAGCCGGGGTTCACGCAGACGCTGGTGACCCCGTGCTGGCCGCCCTCCAGCGCCGTCACCTTCGACAGCCCCTCCAGCCCGTGCTTGGCCGAGACGTAGGCCGACTTGAACGGCGAGGCAACGAGCCCGTGCACCGAGGAGATGTTGACGACCCGGCCCCAGCCCCGCTCGTACATGCCGGGCAACGCCGCCCGGACCAGCAGGAACGGTGCCTCCAGCATGATCCGATGGACCAGCCGGAAGTCGTCCGGCACGAAGTCCTGGATGGCGCTGACCCGCTGGATGCCCGCGTTGTTCACCAGTACGTCCGTGTCCAGCCGCAGGCCGTCGAGCGCCCGGGTGTCGGAGAGGTCCACCACCCAGGCCTCGCCGCCGACCTCCTCGGCGACGGTCTTGGCGCCGTCGCCGTCGACGTCCGCCACGGTCACGTGCGCGCCGCGGGCCGCCAGCTCCCTGGCGCACGCGGCGCCGATGCCGCTCGCCCCGCCGGTCACGAGCGCCCGGCGGCCGTCGAGCAGGTGGCCCTCAAGGGTCGGGTTCATCGTCGATCCTTCACTCAGTCGTTCCGCGCCGCGAGCGCCCGCTCGCGGGCCTGGTCCTCGGCGTCGAGGTCGTGCAGCGAGGCACCCCGAGTCTCGCGCAGCGCGAGCGCCGCGACCAGCGTGATCGCGGCGGCGACCAGCATGTAGACCGCCGTCGGCCACCAGGATCCGGTGTCCTTGAGCCAGGTGGTGGCCAGGATCGGGGCGAGGGAGCCCGCCACGATGGAGGTGACCTGGTAGCTGATCGAGACGCCCGAGTAACGCATCCGGGTGGGGAACATCTCCGACATGATCGCCGGCTGGACCGCGTACATCATGGCGTGGAAGAGCAGGCCGGCCATGAGGACGGCGAGGATGACCCACGTGTTCCGGGTGTCCATCGCCGGGAACGCGAACCAGCACCAGGTGGCTCCGAGGATCGCGCCGGCGATGTACAGGGGCTTGCG
Source organism: Promicromonospora panici (assembly GCF_900608595.1). GTDB lineage: Bacteria > Actinomycetota > Actinomycetes > Actinomycetales > Cellulomonadaceae > Promicromonospora > Promicromonospora panici. The sequence goes on from NZ_UWYY01000006.1 coordinate 114,505, forward strand.
GCCGATGCCGTCGGCGAGCCGCCCCACGATCAGGATCACCACGAAGTGGAACGCGTGCGCGGCCGCCACCACGCCGAGGATCTGTGTCGTGTCCATGCCGAGCGCGGTGCCGAGGTAGACGAGGGAGAAGCTCACCACGAGGTAGTACAGGATGTTCTCCGCGAACCGCAGGCCCATCCCGGTCAGCACGCCCCGCGGGTAGCACTTGATCACCTCGAGGACGCCGTAGCCCTTGGCGCCCTGGTCGATCTCTGCCTTCGTCTCCTCGTAGATGGGGGCGTCGGAGACCCGGGTGCGCACGTAGTAGCCGATGACGATGACAACGGCGGACAGCCAGAACGCGACCCGCCAGCCCCAGGCGAGGAACGCGGCTTCGCTCAGCGTGCCGGACATCGTGTAGAGCACGACCGTGGCGAGCAGGTTGCCGCCGGGCACGCCAGCCTGCGGCCACGCCGTCCAGCGGGCGCGCTCGTCGTTCCGGCTGTGCTCGGCCACCAGCAGGACGGCGCCGCCCCACTCCCCGCCGAGCGCGACGCCCTGCACGAAGCGCAGGATCACCAGGAGTGCGGGGGCGAGGAAGCCGACCTGCTGGAACGTGGGCAGGCAGCCCATCAGCACGGTGGCGACACCGATCAGCAGGATCGTGAGCTGGAGGGTGTGCTTGCGCCCGACCTTGTCGCCGATGTGGCCGAAGATGACGCCGCCGAGCGGCCGCGCGAGGAAGCCGACGGCGTAGGTCACGAACGCCGCGATGATCGCGTCGTACTCGTTGCCCGTCTCGGGCATGAGGACCTTGTTGAAGACGAGCGCGGAGGCGGTCGCGTAGAGGAAGAAGTCGTACCACTCGACGACCGTGCCGGCCATCGAGGCGGCGACGATGCGCCTGATCAGCGACCGGTCGTCCGGCGCTCGGGTGCTCTGCTGTGCAGACATGCTGCTCCTTGGTGTCGACGCTGACACGGGGTCGTGGCCGGGTCGTGCGACCCGCCACGTGTGACTCGCCAGAGTGTTCCCGGGAAGCAGTGTGCGGAGCAATGACGAAGTGGGCAGACCCGATGTGCACGAATGCACACCCGGTGCCGCGGTTGGTAGCGTCGCCGCATGCCAGCCCGCAACGACCCGCCGGCCGGCCAGGTCGCCGACCAGCTCCTGGTGCTGCTCGAGGTCGCCCGCACCGGCCGGTACACGACGGCGGCCCAGGCGCTCGGCGTCAACCACACCACGGTCGCCCGCAACGTCACCGCGCTGGAGCGCGCCCTCGGCGGACGACTCCTGGTGCGCGGGGCGGACGGCTGGGAGCTCACGGCGCTCGGCCGCCGCGCGGCCCGGGCGGGTGAGGCGGTGTCCGACGCCGTCGACCGGCTCGTCGCGGGCGACACCGAGGCCGACCCCGTCACCGGAGTCGTGCGGATGACGGCGACCGACGGGTTCAGCGCCTACGTCGCCTCCCCCGCGATCGCCCGGCTGCGGAGCGAGCATCCGGAGCTCTCCGTCGAGCTCGTCACGGTCACCCGCGTCGCGACGCACCACCGCTCGGGGGTCGACGTCGACGTCGTCGTCGGGCAGCCGAGCGTGCAGCGGGCCAAGGCCGTGCGCCTGGGCGAGTACGTGCTCGGGATGTACGGCGCACGCGACTACCTGGCGCGGCACGGCACGCCGGCCACCGTCGAGGAGATGTCCGAGCACGGCCTGGTCTACTTCGTCGACTCGATGCTGCAGGTCAACGACCTCGACGCACCGCGCAGGCTCGTGCCGGGCATGCAGGACGCCCTCGCCTCGACCAACGTGTTCGTGCACGTCGAGGCCACCCGCGCCGGCGCGGGGCTCGGGTTCCTGCCCTGCTTCATGGCCGACCGGCACGACGACCTGGTGCGGCTGATGCCCGACGTGGTGACGGAGCGCCTGCCGTACTGGGCGGTCATCCGCAGCGAGTCCTGGCGCCGGCCCGCCGTGGCAGCCGTCGTGCAGGCGCTGCTGGCGGAGATGGGACGGCAGCAGGACCGCATGCTGGGCGTCCGTACGGACGACTGACGCCGGCCCGGTTTTTCACCCGTTCTTTCGGTGCCGTGCCGGAGCGGCCGTGCCACGATCGAGGAGGCCTCGGCGGCCCGCCGTGGCAAGGGCGTGGCCGCGCCGCTGCGGTCGCGCGCATCACTGACGCCCCCAGGAGTCACCATGCGCAGAACACTCGTCCGAAGAACCGTCACCGCGGCCACGGCAGGCCTGCTGCTGGGGGGCCTCACCGCCGTCCCGGCCGTCGCCGCGCCGGGTGATCCGGTGCCGGGCTGGGCCCCCCGCCCCGAGGAGGCGCACCGCGAGGTGGCTGTCTCCGACAGGGGCCGCGTCTTCGTGGCCGCCAACTCGGATGGCGGCTACAAGCCGGTCCACTACCTGGAGGTCGGGGCCTTCGAGGCGTGGGACCGCACGCCCAACATCGGCTCGCCTTTCGGCAGCCATCTCGCGACCGGGCCCAACGGCTACGCGGTGCACGTCTCGTACAACACCTACCGCCTGTACGACGGCTCTACCTGGAGCGACGACGCGACGTTCTACGACGGCCGGGTCGACGCCGTCGATATGGACGCGAACCCCGCAGGTGACGTGTCGGTGCTCCTGCGGCTCGCAGAGAACGGGGGCACGGTGCTGGCCCGGCTGCAGCGCGGGGGCCAGTGGACGACGCAGGAGGTCCCGGGGGTCTCGTCGGGCGTTCCCGCCGACATCGTGCTCAACGAGCAGGGCAAGACCACCGTGGTCTGGGCGGTCCCGTCCGGCGAGCGGTCGACGATCCTGCGGTCGGTCGTGCACGCGGGCCGCACCGACTGGTCCTCGCCGCAGACCGTCGGGATCGTGAACGACCCCGAGCCCAATCTCACGATGGTCTCCGACGGCGAGGGTCGCGAGACGATCGTCGGGGGCAACAGCCTCTGGCGGCAGCCGATCTCTACCCGTCCGCACGAGTACCGGTTCCGCACGAGCATCTTCGCCAAGCTCGCTGCCGGCGACTCGGACACCCGCGTGGTCTGGCCCGCCGAGACCGAGGACGCTCACGAGATCCGCTCGGTGATGTTCCACGACGACGTCCAGCGCCCGCAGACCACGCTCTGGTCCTACACCAAGACGCGGTGCACCCGCACCCACGACCTCTACAACGTCCCCTTCGGCGTCGGGATGGCCCCCGGCGGCCGGTCGTACGTCGCGGTCGGCCTCCACCACGACATCGAGCCTGACGAGACCTGCCCCGACGTGGCGTCGCTCCTCCCCGTCGGTCACTACGACCGGGTCCTCAACGAGGAGCCGCTCGGCTACTTCGCCAACGGCGAGGAGTTCCAGGTAGCCGCCGGGCCGGCCGGCCCGGTCGCCGTGGAGTTCAAGAACTGGGACGACCACGCCGACCCCCTGGGCGAGGAGCAGCCCGACGGGCTGTACTCGATGAGCTTCCACCAGCGCTGAGACCTACCCGCTCAGTCCTCGGGAGCGTGCCGCTCCAGGAACTTGTAGACCTCCGTGGTCTCCACCCCTGGGTACGCTCCCGAGGGCATCGCGGCGAGCATCGACGCGTGCGGCCGCGCCGAGGGCCAGGCGAAGTCGCCCCACTTCTCGGACAGCTCCTGCGGCGGACGGCGGCAGCACGACTCGTCAGGGCACCGCGAGGCCCTGCGCTCCGTCGTCTCGCGCCCCTCGAACCACTTGACGTGCGCGAACGGCACGCCGACCGACACGGAGAACGCGCCGTCGGGCGTGTTCTCCACGCGCGAGGTGCACCAGTAGGTGCCCGACGTCGTGTCCGTGTACTGCGCGTACGGGTTGAACCGGTCCTCGACGTCGAACACCCGGCGCGCCGTCCACTGCTTGCACACGTGCTGGCCCTCGACGGCGCCCAGGGCGTCCGACGGGAAGCGCACGCCGTCGTTCTCGTACGCCTTGTGCAGGATCCCCGACTCGTGGACCTTCATGAAGTGCACCGGGATGCCCAGGTGCCGCGTGGCCAGGTTGGTGAACCGGTGCGCCGCCGTCTCGAACGACACCCCGAAGGCGTCGCGCAGGTCCTCGATCGCGATGGCCCGCTCGTCCTTGGCGTCGCGCAGGAACTTCACACCCGGCTTCTCCGGGACCATGAGGGCCGCCGCGAGGTAGTTGGCCTCGACGCGCTGGCGCAGGAACTCGCCGTAGTCGCGAGGCTCCGTGTGGTCCAGCACGTGCGAGGCGAGCGCCTGCAGCAGCGCCGACCGGGTGTTGGACCGGCCGCGAAAGCCCTTGGACGGCAGGTAGACCCGCCGGTACCGGGTGTCGATGACGGAGCGCGTGGAGTGCGGCAGGTCGCTCACGTAGTGCAGCGTGAAGCCGAGATGGGCGGCGATCTCGGCCGCCATGCGCTGCGGCAGCGGGCCGGAGGTGTGCCCGACGTCGGCCAGCAGCGCCTTCGCGACCTGCTCCAGCTCAGGCAGGTAGTTGTCCTTGGCGCGCATGTCGTCGCGGAGCTCGCCGTTGGCCCGACGAGCCTCCTCCGGCGTCGCCGCGCGCTCGGAGTGCAGCCGCTCCAGCTCGCGGTGCAGCGCCAGGATCGTCGCCAGCGCGTCATGGGGCAGCGATTTGCCGATGCGCACGCCCTCGAGGCCGAGCGTGGCGAACAGCGGGCCGCGCTGCGCACGCTCGAGCTCGATCTCCAGGGCGTCGCGCTCCGACGGCGGCTCCGCCGACAGGAGGTCGTCCACGCCCGCGCCGAGCGCCCGGGCGATGGCCTGCAGCTGCGAGAACTTGGGCTCCCGCTTGCCGTTCTCCAGCGTGCTGACCTGCGACGGCGCCCGGTCGATCGCCGAGGCGAGGTCGTCGAGCGTCATGCCCTTGCTGGTGCGCAGGTACCGGATGCGGCGTCCGATGGTGAGGGCATCCGGCTCGGACTCCGCCGGGCCTGTCCCGTTCTGCGCGGGACGCGAGGAACTCACGTTTCGCGCGGTTCTGCGATTTTCGGTGATTCCTGCCATGCCCGAGGGTGACATACGGACAGGCTTCCGATCAACAGAAGAACCCAATTTCTTCTACTGAGTTTCGCTTGAGAAGTGGGTTGCGCAGGGCAGAAGGTCGTAACACGTCACCCGGAAGGCGCGGTGACGACGTTCCATCCCGAGAAGGAGACCGCCATGAGCGCACCCACCATCGATTCCACGTCCGAGGCGACGGCGCCCGCGAGCGCGTCGAGTGTCGTGCGCACCGGCGACCAGGTGCAGACGGCCGAGGAGCTGCGACAGTCCTGGGAGTCCGACCCGCGCTGGGCCGGCATCGAGCGCACCTACTCCGCCGACGACGTCGTCGCGCTGCGCGGCTCGGTCGGCGAGGAGAGCACCCTCGCCCGCCGCGGCGCCGAGCGCCTGTGGCGCCAGCTGCACGAGGAGGACTACATCAACGCGCTCGGGGCGCTGACCGGAAACCAGGCGGTGCAGCAGGTCAAGGCGGGCCTGCAGGCCATCTACCTGTCCGGCTGGCAGGTCGCCGGTGACGCGAACCTCTCGGGGCAGACCTACCCCGACCAGTCGCTCTACCCGGCCAACTCGGTGCCCGCCGTCGTGCGCCGCATCAACAACGCGCTGCTGCGCGCCGACCAGATCGACGTCTCGGAGAACGGCGCCCCGACTCGCGACTGGCTGGCCCCGATCGTGGCCGACGCCGAGGCCGGCTTCGGCGGCCCGCTCAACGCGTACGAGCTGATGAAGTCGATGATCCAGTCGGGCGCCGCGGGCGTGCACTGGGAGGACCAGCTCGCCTCGGAGAAGAAGTGCGGCCACCTCGGCGGCAAGGTCCTCGTCCCGACGCAGCAGCACGTGCGCACCCTGAACGCGGCCCGCCTCGCGGCCGACGTCGCCGACGTGCCGTCCATCGTGATCGCCCGGACCGACGCCGAGGCCGCGACCCTGATCACGTCCGACGTCGACGAGCGGGACCTCCCGTTCATCACCGGCGAGCGCACCGCCGAGGGCTTCTACAAGGTGACGAACGGCATCGAGCCGTGCATCGCCCGTGCCAAGGCCTACGCCCCGTACTCCGACCTGATCTGGATGGAGACCGGCACGCCGGACCTCGAGCTGGCCCGCAAGTTCGCCGAGGCCGTCAAGGCCGACTTCCCGGACCAGATGCTGAGCTACAACTGCTCGCCGTCGTTCAACTGGAAGAAGCACCTGGACGACGACACCATCGCGAAGTTCCAGCGCGAGCTCGGCGCGATGGGCTTCAAGTTCCAGTTCATCACCCTGGCCGGCTTCCACGCCCTGAACTACTCGATGTTCGACCTCGCCCACGGGTACGCCCGCGAGCAGATGACCGCGTACGTGGAGCTGCAGGAGAAGGAGTTCGCCGCCGAGGAGTGCGGATACACCGCCACCAAGCACCAGCGCGAGGTGGGCACGGGCTACTTCGACCGCGTGGCGACGGCGCTCAACCCCGACTCCGCCACCACGGCCCTGACCGGTTCTACCGAGGAGGCGCAGTTCTGATGACCGCCACGATCGAGACCTCCCAGGGAAGCCCCTTCGACGCCGACGCCGGCCTGGCCGGTATCGGCACCCCGCCGGCGTCGCGCGCCGGCATGGCCCGGGCTTCCGGCTCCGCCCGGGCTTCCGGCTCCGCGCCGGCGGCCCGGAGCTCGGCACCGAGCTCGCTGGCGAACGGCGGAGTGAGCGCCTCGCGGACCGGCATCCGCCGGGGCGTGATCACCGTGACGGGTTCCGTCGGGCCGCGGTACGGCGAGATCCTGACGCCGGACGCCCTGGCGTTCCTCGCCCTGCTCCACGACCGGTTCGACGGCGCCCGCGACGAGCTGATCGCGCAGCGCCAGCTGCGCCGTCAGGACATCGCGGACGGCAGCGACCCGGACTTCCGGGCCTCCACCCGGCCGGTGCGCGACGACCCGCACTGGCGGGTCGCGGGCTCGCGCCGCGCGCCGGGCCTGGAGGACCGCCGCGTCGAGATCACGGGTCCCACCGACCCGAAGATGACGATCAACGCGCTCAACTCGGGCGCCCGGTGCTGGCTGGCCGACGCCGAGGACGCGTCCAGCCCGACCTGGCCGAACGTGGTGGAGGGGCAGCTCGCGCTGCACGACGCGATCCGCGGCACCCTCAGCTTCACGAACGAGGCGGGCAAGGAGTACCGGCTGCGGTCGGCGCACATCGCCGACCTGCCGACCATCGTGTTCCGCCCGCGCGGCTGGCACCTCGACGAGGCGCACCTGCGCTACACGGACGCGAACGGCATCACGAGCGGCGCCCTCGGCGGCCTCGTGGACTTCGGCCTCTACTTCTTCCACAACGCCGCCGAGCTGATCGAGCGCGGCCGCGGCCCGTACTTCTACCTGCCCAAGCTGGAGGGCTACCGGGAGGCGCGGCTGTGGAACGAGGTGTTCGAGGTCGCGCAGGATGCCCTCGGCATCCCGCGCGGGACGATCCGCGCCACGGTGCTCATCGAGACGCTGCCCGCGGCGTTCGAGATGGAGGAGATCCTCTACGAGCTGCGCGAGCACTGCGCGGGGCTGAACGCCGGCCGCTGGGACTACCTGTTCTCGGTGATCAAGTGCTTCCGCACGCGCGGCGACTCGTACGTGCTGCCGGACCGCGCGCAGGTCACCATGACCGCACCGTTCATGCGCGCGTACACCGAGCTGCTCGTCGCGACCTGCCACAAGCGCGGGGCGCACGCCATCGGCGGCATGAGCGCCTTCATCCCGGACCGCCGCGACCCGGAGGTCACCCGGAAGGCGTTCCAGCAGGTCGCCGCGGACAAGAAGCGCGAGGCGGGCGACGGTTTCGACGGCACCTGGGTGGCCCACCCCGATCTCATCCCGGTGGCCGAGGCAGAGTTCGACGCCGTCCTCGGTGACGCGCCGAACCAGGTCTCGCGTCTGCGGCCGGACGTCGCGGTGGGGCAGCACGAGCTGCTCGACATCGCCTCCGCCCGGCGGGGCGGGGCGACCGTGACGTCGGCCGGCCTGCGGTCGAACGTCTCGGTGGCGGTCCGGTACATCGACTCGTGGCTGCGCGGTACCGGGGCCGCGGCGCTCGACAACCTGATGGAGGACGCCGCCACCGCCGAGATCTCCCGGTCTCAGGTGTGGCAGTGGATCGCCTCGGGCACGGTGACCGACGACGACCAGCTCCCGGTGACGCGGGAGCGGGTGGAGACCGTCCTGCTCGACGTCGTCGCCCTGCTGCCGCACGAGCCGGGGAACCGGATCGAGGACGCGGCGGCGATCTTCCGCCAGGTCGCCCTCCAGGACGACTTCCCGGCGTTCCTGACGAACCCCGCGTACCAGGGACGGCTGGTGGGCTCGCCCGCCGACCAGGTCTGAGGTCCGCTCGAAGCTGCCCGACGCCGTGCCGGTCGCCGTTCTCTCTCCGCCCCACCATCCCTGGGGTAGGACCGGCCCGGCGTCGGGTGTCGGCTAGCGGGGGGATAGGGCGTCGGGACCGGTTCGTCCACCCCGGCCCTCGACTGCTACACCGACGAGGAGTCCGCGCTGGCCCTCCTCGGCGGCAGCATGTGCGTCGACGACATGGTCAACGCATATCTCCTCGACCTCGAAGCACCGCCCGCCAACGCCCGCTGCAGTCTCTGAGGCGCTTGGCCCCCGGCGTCTCAGGCTGCGCGCGCGACCGGTCGTAGGTGGTGGCGCACGGGTGGGCGCACCCGGCAGGACAAGGCACCCGGGCCCGACTGCGCATCAGACCGCTGGACCGTTGTGCTGGCGGGCCGGGGGCCGTCGGGACGCAGCGCCGTTCGGGCAGGTCGCGGCGGCTCGGGTGCGACCGACCGGTACTCCTGCCCGGTCGGTGTCGTGGTGATGACCGCATGCCTGCCGGTCCCGGGATCGGTCCCCGATCTCGACGTCCAGCCGGCCGCTTCCTTGGCCTGGTTGCACGCGGCGCAGAGGCCCTGGCCGTTCGCCAGCGTGGTCTCACCACCGCGGCCCGCCGGAGTGACGTGGTCGAGATGGCCGATGGGCGCGTCGCACCACGCCGTCCGACAGATGCCCTGGTCACGAGCGCAGCAGGTCTGCGAGCCCGTCGACGAAGAACCGCTGCCTGCTGCTCGTCCCGACCAGGTCGCCCGTGCTCGCGGCGTAGACGGCACGCAGCCACGCAGCGTCGAGGTCGAGGCCGTTCGCGACCAGGTTCCGCGCCACCTCCGCCGGGATGGCGCCGTGTCCCGCCCCCGTGCCGTCGAGCACGACGGCGGGCTCGTGCCCGCCGGCCAGCAGCGCCTGGTCCGACACGACGAGGTGCACCGTGACGGGGACGTCGGCAGCGTGCTCCTGGCCGGTGACTCGCTCGACCAGGGTGTCGGCCATGATCTGCCCGGTGGACCGCTCGTCGCCGCCCGTGTGCCGGGCGGACTCCGCGGCGAGCTTCAGCGCCGCATAGGCCTGCACGCCCTCAGCGACGGGCAGCAGTGCGGTCAGGTACGTCATGGTGTCGGGCGCCGGCCGGATGGTGACGCACCGGTCCGAGGTCGCCTTCGCCGCCCGCTTGGCCCGCGCGGCCGGGTCTATCCGGTTGGCGTGCTCGTTGATGAGAGCGACCAGCCGACGCGTACCGACACCCTCGAGGACCGCCGGGTCTGCACAGAGTTCCGCGTCGATGAGCTGCCGGTCCGCCAGGTTCAGGCAGGCGGTCTCCTTGACCAGCAGCGTCGCCCGCTCCTGGGACAGCCAGCCCTCCCGGAGCGCGTTCAGGGTGTGCGGCATCTCGGTGTGCCACACCTTCGCGACCCCGAGCAGCGATCGCGCCCGGTGCGGCGAGACGCGCAGCGCGAGCCCCACCTGCTGAGCCACGCTCGCCTCGGCGTCGCGCGCGGCGGACTTGGTAGTCACCGGGATCTGGCGGCCACGCTTGTCGTGGGCGGTGCCGCCCGACGCGATCGCCGCCTCCTTCGCCACCCGGACCTCTTCGTCACGCAGGTCGACCAGCACCTGGGACTGTGCGGCCGTGACGCCAGCGGCAAGCTCCTCCAGCGCGCGCAGGGTCGCGACGCGTGAGGCGGCGTCGGCCGGACCTGAATCCGACACGAACCACGCGTGCACGGCCGCGATCCTGTCCGCGGTCACGCCACCGGTGAGGGCACCGGGCGACCCGACGGCGTCGGGCCTGCCGTCGTCGGGCTCGATGTCAGAGACCAGTGCCAGGCCGGCAATCACGTCGCCCGCCCGCGCGGCGGCGGGCAGCACACCGCCAACCGGCGACCCCTCCGCTGCACTCTCTCTGAACACGACATCATCATATAGCACGCCCGTTCGATTGGCCTCTTGAACCCGCCGATCCACAGCCGAACCCTGACCGGTCGTGGACTCGACGACTGTCGGACGGGTGTCCAACACCCGGCGTTCATGCCTGTGCCATCTGACGACGCGACCCTGTGCCGTCATCGTCAGACCCAGGAGGACCCATGCCTGCCCCGTTCCGCGCCACCGATCTGCCTCGCTGGGCCGACCCCTCCGTTCCAGCCTCTTCCCTTGACCCGCAGGGCGCCTCCCGCCGGGCGTTCCTGCGCCTCGGCATGGTCGGTGGGCTAGCCCTCGCCGCGGGCGCGCACGCCGGCGCCGCGAGCGCGCACGCCTCCACCGCGTCGGGCCGCCCCGGAGACCCGCAGCTCGCGTGGCTCGTCGGCGACCACCACGTGCACAGCCGCTACAGCCATGACGCCAAGTACGACTTCGACCAGCTCGCCAGGAGGGGCGCGGAGCTCGGCCTGGACTGGATGGTCTTCACCGAGCACAGCAACCACGGGCACGCCGAGAAGGGAGCCGCCGCCGAGCACGCGGAGATCATGGCGGCGCGGGCAGGCAACCCGCGCCAGCTGATCTTCCAGGGCCTCGAGTGGTACATCCCCGCGGCTGAGCACGGCACCGTGTTCGCCGCGCCCGGCCCGCACGAGGTCGAGCTGCTGCGCGAGTTCGAGCGCCGATGGGACGGCAAGCTCAACGGCTGGGCGGACAACCTGCCCGAGAACGAGGCCCGCGCGGTCGAGGCCCTGCGCTGGCTCGCAGCTCGCAAGAAGGAGCGCTACGTCGACGACGTCCTCGTCCTGGCCAACCACCCGTCCCGGCTCGGCATCGACTCCCCGCACGAGATCCGGGCCTGGCGTGACGCCGCGGCCGGCATCTGCATCGGCATGGAGGGCGCGCCGGGTGCCCAGGGCGACGCCGACCCCGCCTGGGTCGCCTACCGCGGTAGCACGCGGGCCCAGCGGGGCGAGTACAACAATGCACCGCGGCCCGACTCTTTCGGCGGCTACCCGGCCGAGGCCTACCGCACCTTCGGCGGCTTCGACTGGATGACGGCCACCGTCGGCGGTCTGTGGGACGCGATGCTGTCGGAGGGCTCACTCTTCTCGATCACGTCCAACTCGGACAACCACCGCACCATCTGGGACACCTGGCGCGACGGCGACATGCCGGCCGGCGAGAACTTCGACTCCCTCGGCTGGAAGCCGTCCCCCGTCGACACCGGGACGCCGCAGCCGGGAAGCGACTTCTGGCCCGGCGAGTTCAGCCGCACCCACGTCGGCGTGACCCGGCACGGGTACCTCGACGTCATGGACGGCCTCCGCCGCGGCCGGGTCTGGGTGGACCACGGACACCTCGTGGACGGGCTCGACGTGCGCCTCCTTCGCTCCGGCCGCGACGCCGGGTCCGGCCGCGGTACGACTCTCGGCGGCCGGCTCACGGTGCGGCGCGGGACCGCGGCCGAGCTGATGATCACGGTGCGCAGCGCGCACCGGCCCAACCCGCACGGGGTCCTCCCCCGGCTCGCCCACCTCGACGTGATCCGGGGCGCCGTCACCGGACCCTCGTCCGACCGGGACACCTGGCGGGCGCCCGACACGCGCGTCGTCGAGCAGGTCGACACCAGTGGCCGGTCCGGCACCTACGGCCTGCGCATCCCGCTCGGCCGCATCACCGAGTCCTGCTACATCCGTCTGCGCGGCAGCGACGGCAACCGCCACGGTGCCGGCTATCTCGGAGCGTCGATCGACCCCGCGGGCCCGCTGCCGCATGCCGACAATGACGGCGACCCGTGGGCGGATACCTGGCTCTACACCAACCCGATCTACATCGACGTGCGCTAGCAAGCCTCCGCGGAAGCGCTAGGCGGCGTCGGCCGGTACTAGGACATTTTGGTTGTTGTGTCCGCGTCAGTAGGGCTACCCTGGTCGCTCTCGACGGCCGGCGTCGATGCCACAGCCTGCATCGATGCCCGGCTCGACCGAGTTGCGGACGGCGCGAGCGGCGCCGCCGCGAACATGCCAGGCGCAAGGGGGCGTTTCACCAGTGACGGACAAGACGAGTGGTGCCAGGCCGAACGAGTACCCGGCCGGCGCCGCGTTCCTGCGTGATCGCGGCGCGCACCTGCGCCGCGCGCTGACGAACCCGCGCGCCCGGAACGTCTGGACCGGCGCGGTCGCCCTGGCCGTGACCGGCGGGGTGCTGGTCAGCGCGTCGGCGAGCGTGCCCGTCGCGGGCACGACGGCGTCCGACACGTCGGCGTCGAGCAGGACGTCCGGCACGACGACGTCCGCCACGCAGTCCGGCGCCACGACGGGCGCCGGCCGGCCGCTTGCCGGGACCGGAGTCCAGGGGCAGGCCGCACCGACCGGCATCAACGGCGTCACGGTCGGCCAGGTGCTCGCGGTGCTGGATCGCGCCGAGCGCCGGCTGCGGCAGGGCTCGCCCCTCAGCCCTCGCATCGCGCAGGCGGCGGCGGAGCTGGGCATGCTCTACACGACGTACCAGGCTCAGCAGCTCGCACTCGACGGCGCTGACGACGACGCGGAAGACGGCGCGCGCGACCTGCCCCGGGACGACGCCGGCCCGGCATCGGGCGCCACGCCCGGCCCGGCGGGTACCGCTGAGCCACCCGGCGGCGCGACGTCGGCCGCCCCGGTGCTGCGCTTCGTGACCGCGCAGCCCTCGGCGAACGCCCCGGTTGTGTCCCACCCGGGCGCCGAGCGGCGGGACTCCGACCACGTCACCTTCGACGAGGTGGCCGTCGCCGCGATGCGGCTCGCGAACCTGCTCGATCCGACGTCGCCGACCGCGCTCGTCGAGGCGCTGCCGGACGCCGAGTCCTCGCTGCGCCGGAGCCTGCTGGAGACCGTGGCTGCCTACGGCGACTCCACAGCGGGTTACGCCAACGGCCGCATTCCCGCCGACGTGCTGTGCCCGCTGCCCTTCGCGCCCGGGCACATGCTGCGCTGCGACGCGGCCGAGCGACTGACGGCGCTCAGCGCAGAGTTCGAGAGGGCGTTCGGCTACCCGATCCCGCTGACGGACTCGTACCGCCCCTACTCGATGCAGGTGGCGGTCAAGGGCACCAAGCCGCACCTCGCGGCGATCCCCGGCACCTCCAACCACGGCTGGGGCCTCGCGATCGACCTGGACGACCCCATCGCGGGCGGCAGCTCCGCCGAGTACGTCTGGCTGCGACTGCAGGCGCCCGACTACGGCTGGGACAACCCGTCGTGGGCCCGCCTCGGCGGCGCGAAGCCGGAGCCGTGGCACTTCGAGTTCTTCGCCGCCGGCTCGATCCCGAACCGCGCCATCGACCCGTCCGATGTCGGCACCTGGGCACCCGGCGCACCAGCGGCACCCGACGACGAGGACGGTGCTGTCGTCGTCCCCGCGCGCACTCCGGGCGACGCGGGTGCGCCGTCCGAGGGTGCCGTCAGCGATCACACGGCGGGCGCCGGAACCGACGCCGGAGCACCCGCCCAGGGCGACGACGCGGCCCCCAAGCCGGCCGACCCGACCCCGGCCCCGCCCGCGAAGCCGGCGCCGAAGCCCACGCCGTCCGACCCGCCCGAGGAGGCCCCTGACGCCCCCACCGCACCCGACACCGGTGTCGTCGGAGACGTGGTCGACGACACCGTCGAGCTGGTGGACGGGACCGTCAACGGTGTCGTGGGTGGCCTGGTCGGCGGGCTGCTCGGCACCGACTGAGGCGACGCGGCCGAAAACCCCGCGCTCCGGCAAAAAATCACCCCCGGCTTCCCGCCGGCATCTTCCCCACACCGACACGCTCCTCTACAGTTTCCCGAGTCACGCTTTCTTCACATAAGGGCCACCCGGGTCGCGGTGGCCTTCCGAACGGGGAGCACGTATGAATCGGAGCAGGTACCTCGGGGCGCTCGCAGCCCTCGCACTGGCTGCCGGGGGTGTCACCGCCCAGGGGCTCGCGGCCCAGGGCGCGACGGCCGGGCTCGAAAGGGCCGGCACCATCGACCCGATAGCGCCGGTGCACGACATACCGAGCTCCGTCGACACGACCCTGGTCAACGAGACCAAGGGCTCGTGGTTCGTCGAGCTGGAGAGCGAGCCGGCGTCATCGGGCACGGACGCCAAGACCCTGACCGCCGAACGCCAGGACTTCCGGGCGGCCGCGAAGGACGCGGGCGTCGACTACTCCGTGCGGCGCGCGTTCCACACCCTGTTCAACGGCTACTCCATCAACATGGACTCGGCCCAGCTCGGACGCCTGCAGCGCACCGAGGGCGTCAAGGCGATCTACCCCATGACACGGATGGAGATCCCCGAGACACTCCCCGCCGGCAACGAGCCCGACCTCGCGACGGCGCTCGGCATGACGGGCGCGGACATCGCGCAGAACGAGCTCGGCCTGACAGGCGAAGGCGTCAAGGTCGCCGTCATGGACACGGGTATCGACGTCGACCACCCGGACCTGGGCGGCCCCGGCTTCCCGAACAGCCGCGTGGTGGCCGGCTACGACCTGGTGGGCGACGAGTACAACGCCAACTCGAGCGACCCGGACCGGCGGGTCCCGCACCCCGACGCCGTACCCGACGACTGCCAGGGCCACGGCACCCACGTGGCGGGCATCGTCGGCGCGAACGGCGAAGGCAGGGACGGCGGGATCACGGGCGTGGCCCCCGGCGTCTCCTTCGGTGCCTACCGCGTGTTCGGCTGCGAAGGCTCCACCGACGCGGACATCATGATCGCCGCGATGGAGCGCGCTCTCGCGGACGACATGGACGTGCTGAACATGTCCATCGGCTCGGCCTTCTCGTGGCCCACGTACCCGACCGCGACCGCGAGCGACCGGCTCGTCGACCGCGGCATGGTCGTCGTCGCCTCGATCGGCAACTCGGGCGCGTCCGGCCTGTACTCGGCCGGAGCGCCCGGCCTCGGCGAGAAGGTCATCGGCGTCGCGTCGTTCGACAACACGCACGTCACCGCGGTCTCCGTCGTCGCCAACCCCTCGGGCGCGAGCGTGCCCTACCTCCCCCTGGGCAACGTCGCCGCCCCGCCCACCGAGGGCACCACCGACCCGTTGGTCGACGCCGGAGCCGTCTGCCCCAGCGTCGGCATCCCGCTCGAGGCCGACGTCACGGGCAAGACCGCCCTCATCGCGCGCGGCTCGTGCACCTTCGAGGAGAAGTACGCCACGGCCGCCGCGGCGGGTGCCACCGCCGTCGTGATCTACAACTCGAGCCCCGGCCTGTTCTCCGGCGGGGGCGTCGTGGACCGCGACATCCCGGGCATCGGCATCCCGCAGGCGGAGGGCAAGGCGCTCGCGGCCGAGCTCGCCGCGGGCACTGAGGTGACGCTCACATGGAGCGCCGACGAGGTGTCCACACCCAGCCCGACCGGCGGCCTGATCAGCTCGTTCAGCTCGTATGGCCTCTCTCCCGACCTGGCCCTCAAGCCCGACATCGGGGCCCCCGGTGGCAACATCAACTCGACCCTGCCGCTCGAGCAGGGCGGCCACGGCGTCAATTCGGGCACGTCGATGGCGTCGCCGCACGTCGCGGGCGCCGTCGCCCTGCTGCTCGAGGCGAAGCCCGGGCTACGCGCGTGGGACGTCCGGGACATCCTGCAGAACAGCGCCGACCCGGCTGCGTGGTCCGGCAACCCGGGAGCCGGCTACCTCGACAACGCGCACCGGCAGGGCGCGGGCATGCTCGACATCCCGGGCGTCGTACAGGCCGGCGCCACCGTGCGGCCCGCGAAGCTCGCGCTCGGTGAGAGCGACACCCGGACCGGCGGGACCAGCACCAAGTGGGTCACGGTCCGCAACACCACCCGCGAGACCGTCACGTACACCGTGTCGCACGCGCCGGCGCTCGCGACGTCCGGCAACACCTTCGCGCCGTCGTTCGCTGACACGTACGCGGACGTGTCGTTCAGCCGCGAGTCGGTGACGCTGCGGCCTGGCCGCTCCGCCACCGTCGGCGTGACCGTCACCGCACCCGAGGCGACGGACGCCGACCAGCTCATCTACGGCGGGTACGTGGTGCTCACCGCCGACGACGGCACCGCCTACTCCGTGCCGTACGCCGGATACGCGGGCGACTACCAGGCGATCGACCCGATCACGCCGGTCATGTCCGGCGGCGAGGTGGTGGCCGACCTGCCCTCGGTCGGGAGCATCACCGCGTGTGCCGAGTTCATCAATTTCGACTGCATCGACCCGCAGGGCGACTACGAGCTGCTGCCCGACGGCGGCACGTACACGCTCGGCACCGTGGACGGGCTGCCCGACATCCCGTACACGCTGGTCCACTTCCAGCACCAGGTGGAGAAGCTGCAGGTCACGGTACTCGACGCCGCAACCGGCCGCCCGGTGGACCGCCGCGGTGCGTACGCCGTCGACGTGACGGGCGGGGAGCGGAACGAAACCGCCGGCGGGTTCACCGCCTACGCGTGGGACGGCTCCTACACGACGCTGCGCGGGGACACGAAGAGCGTGCCCGACGGCGACTACGTGCTCTCCCTCAAGGCCCTGAAGGCCGACGGCGAGCCCTGGAACTCCGAGCACTGGGAGACCTGGACGTCCCCGACGATCACCATCGACCGTCCGTAACCCTTGGTTGTGGGCGGGACCGTTGCGTCTAAAACCGGCGCATAGTTGCAACGGTCCCGCCCACAACCACGTTCAAAGCCGGGGTTGAATCAGCCTGCTGGATCAGCCCACCCGTTCAGCCCTGGTCGAGGGCCAGCAGGTCGTCCTCCGACTCGCGGCGGACCAGCACGCGCGACGCGCCGTCGGACACCGCGATGACCGGCGGGCGCGGCAGCATGTTGTAGTTCGACGCCATGGAGCGCCCGTAGGCACCGGTCGCGGCGACGGCGAGCAGGTCGCCGGCGCGCACGTCGGCCGGAAGCTGCACCTCGTGCACCACGATGTCGCCGGACTCGCAGTGCTTGCCCACCACGCGGGCCAGCACGGTATCGGCCGCTGACGAACGACCCACGACCTCCGCGTGGTACGCCGCCCCGTACAGCGCCGGGCGGATGTTGTCGCTCATGCCGCCGTCGACCGACACGTAGGTACGGACGAACTCGGCGCCCCCACCGGCGTCGGACACCGTGACCGGCTTGACCGTGCCGACCGTGTAGAGCGTGAGGCCCGCCGGGCCGACGATCGCCCGGCCCGGCTCTATCGAGAACCGCGGCAGGCTCGTGCCCAGGTCCTGGCACACGCCGGCCACCGACTGCGCGATGTCCTTCGCCACCCGCTCCGGGTCGAGCGCGACATCGCCCGGAAGGTAGGCGATGCCGTACCCGCCGCCGAGGTCCACCTCGTCGACCAGCACGCCCGAACGCTCGGCCAGGTCGGCCCGCAGGCGCAGCACGACGCGCGCCGCCGCCTCGAAACCGTCGGGGTCGAGGATCTGGGAGCCGATGTGCGAGTGGATGCCGAGCAGCTTCAGCTCGGGGTGCTTCAGCACCGCCAGCAGCGCGTTCATCGCGGGGCTCCCGGTGTCCCCCACCGGGTTGACCGACAGTCCGAACTTCTGGTCCTCGTGAGCGGTGGCGATGTACTCGTGCCCGCCCGCGTGGACGCCGGTGGTCACTCGGACCATCACCGGCGCCACGACACCGCGCTCGGCCGCGAGCCGCGCGACCCGCTCGATCTCGACCAGCGAGTCCACGATGATGCGGCCCACCCCGGCGTCCAGCGCCCGCAGGATCTCGGCGTCGGACTTGTTGTTGCCGTGCAGGCCGATCCCGGCACCCGGCACCTCGGCCCGGAGGGCGACCGCGAGCTCGCCGCCCGACGCCGTGTCGACCCGCAGCCCTTCCTCGCGCGCCCAGCGCGCGACGGCCACGGTGAGCAGCGCCTTGCCGGCGTAGTACACGTCCACGCCCGTGCCGACAGCGCCGAACGCCGCCTCGAACGCGGTGCGGTACGCGCGGGCCCGCATGCGGAAGTCGGCCTCGTCGAGCACGTACGCGGGCGTGCCGTGCTGGGCGGCGAGGCCGCGGACGTCGACGCCCCCGACAGTCAGCGCGCCGTCCGGCAGCCGCCCGGTGCCGCTGGACCAGGGCGCGCCCATCACATCCGCTCCGGAGCGCTCACGCCCAGCAGGTCCAGGCCGTTGGCCAGGACCGTGCGGACGGCGTCGTTCAGCCACAGGCGGGCCCGGTGGGCGTCAGTGACCTCCTCGTCCGGGTACGGCGTGACCCGCAGCTTCGCGTCGTCGTTGTACCAGGCGTGGAAGTCGCCGGCGAGGGCCTCCAGGTACCGGGCGACGCGGTGCGGCTCGCGCAGCTCGGCGGCCTGCGCCACGATCCGCGGGAACTCGGTGAGGCGGCCGATCAGCGCCGTCTCCGAGGCGTGCGAGAGCTGCGCCGGGTCGAACCCGTCCGCGCGGCGCACACCGCGCTCGACGGCCTTGATCCCGATCTGGACCGTGCGGCTGTGCGCGTACTGCACGTAGAACACGGGGTTGTCGTTGGACTGCTTGATCATGTCCTCGCCCTGCAGCTCCAGCGGCGAGTCCGCCGGATAGCGGGCCAGGGAGTAGCGGACGGCGTCCTTGCCGATCCAGTCGACCAAATCGCGCAGCTCGATGATGTTGCCCGCGCGCTTGGACAGCTTGGCGCCGCCGACGTTCACGAGCTGGCCGATCAGCACCTCGATGTTCGCCTCCGGGTCGTCCCCCGCACAGGCCGCGATGGCCTTGAGGCGGTTGACGTACCCGTGATGGTCGGCGCCGAGCAGGTAGATCTTGCCGGGGAACCCGCGGTCCTTCTTGGACAGGTAGTACGCGGCGTCGGAGGCGAAGTACGTGGGCTCGCCGTTCGCCCGGATCATCACGCGGTCCTTGTCGTCCGTGAAGTCCGTGGTGCGCAGCCAGACGGCGCCGTCGTTGTCGAACACGTGCCCCTGCTCGCGCAAGCGGGCCACGGCCTTCTCGACGGCGCCCGAGCTGTGCAGCTCACGCTCGGAGAACCAGACGTCGAAGTGCACGCCGAAGCTCTCCAGGACCTCGCGGATCTCCGCGAGCTGGTGCGCATAGCCGGCCTCGCGGGCGACCGCGATGGCCTCGTCGCGCGGCAGCTCCGGCAGGTCCGGGCGGTCCGCGAGCACCTTGGCCGCGAGCTCCTTGACGTACTCGCCGCGGTAGCCGCCCTCGGGCACCTCGGTGCCCGTGGCGCGCGCCAGGACGGACTCGCCGAAGCGGTCCATCTGCGCGCCGGCGTCGTTGATGTAGTACTCGGCCGCCACCTCGGCGCCGGCCGCGCGCAGGATGCGGCCCAGCGAGTCGCCCAGCGCGGCCCACCGGGTGTGCCCGATGTGCAGCGGGCCGGTCGGGTTGGCGCTGATGAACTCCAGGTTGATGACCTGGCCGGTCAGGGCCTCGCCCCGGCCGTACTCCGCGCCCGCCTCCACGATGGTGCGAGCCAGCTCGCCCGCCGCGGCGGCGTCGAGCGTGATGTTCAGGAAGCCCGGGCCGGCGACGCCCACCGACTTGATGCCGGGTGTCGCACCGAGGCGTGCGGCCAGATCCTCGGCCAGCGCGCGCGGCGTCGTGCCGGCCTTCTTCGCGAGCTGCAGGGCCACGTTCGTGGCCCAGTCCCCGTGCTCGCGCTGCCTGGGTCGCTCCACGTGGACCGACGCCGGGACGGCGTCGGCGGGCAGGGCGAGTGTGCCATCGGCAACGGCCGCGGCAAGGGCAGCGCTCAGCGCTTCAGAGAGCTCGGAAGGTGTCACTCGACGATTCTACGGGCGCGCACCGTCGCGTTGCCCACGCTTTCCACAGGCCGGGAAACGTGATGTCCGACGGCGATGGCGTGCCCCTGCTGGGGCGCGCCACGACGTAGGGAAGGGCACAAGCGTCAGTCGTCCACCTCAAGCGTGCTGAGCACCTGCCAGAAGTGTTCCTCCGACTCGGGACCCGCCGGGCCGTCGTACCTCAGGTCCAGGTCCAGGTACCAGCCGTCGGCCAGAGCGACCTCAGCCCAAGCGATGAACAAAGAAGGCTCCCCGGTGGCCGAGTAGTCGTCACGGCGGATGGCTGTCCGCTCGGCGCCGGGGATGTCGAGCCGATACCCATTGATTTGGATCTCGCCGAAGCCGGTGACGCCGGGTTCCACGAGGTAGGCACTCACGCTCTCGCCCGCCGGGGAGCTGACCAGGATCTCGCCTTCCATGGTGGTGCCCAGGTCGGTCAGCTCCGGTGGCACTCTCAGCCGGTACCGTCCGCCGTCCGCCACCACCCAGTCCTCCGGGATCTCCGGAGCGTCGTCCACGACGGGCTGGGCATCGATCAGGTCCTCTCCCCCGGCGTCCTGGGCCGAGGCCGAGGTGGGCTTCTTGCAGCTGGCCGTCCCAGAGGGTCTGGAGGAGGAAGGCGAAGGCTACTGGGCGACGGGCACCGGTCAGGACGACGCCGATCTCGCCGTCACCCCGACGGACGCGCCGATCGAGAAGCAGCGGCCCGGTCAGACCTCGGTGCCCGTGGACGGCGCCACCTCGGTGCTCGTCGTGATCGTCAAGGACCACGACATGGGTCCTGACTTCTTCGTCGGTGTCGCCGAGATCGTCCTGGAGTCCGGGGAGGCGACCGGTGTGCGCGGGTACGCCGGTCGCCGTCGGGCACGATGCTCGTCACACATATCGATGCACGCCCCGGGCGCGTCACCTGGTAGTCTCGTTTCGGCCGATACGGTGGGCGCTAGCTCCTGGATGTCGGCCACGCGCCTGTAGCTCAGTGGATAGAGCATCTGCCTCCGGAGCAGAAGGTCGGGGGTTCGAATCCCTTCAGGCGCACAGACAAAAACAGGCCGTGACCAGCGCAAACGCTGGTCACGGCCTGTTTCGTGGAGACGGCGGGCGCGGCGGAGGTAACAGTCATGGTCGGGTCAGGTCGCCGGAGTGGCCGGCTTCGATGCGAGCCCACTGCGCGATGGGGCGTCCGTCGATCTGAAATTCCCCAGGTCGCTCGTCCGAGTACCAGGGCTGTGGCCAGCCGTCGAGCGAGTCCTCCCACGCCTCCTGCCGTCCGTAGACTGCGACGCCGATATGGCTTCGGTCCAGGTCACCTCGCGGCCAGGGCCGGGTGCGCTGCCGGACTGACTCTTCGTCGCCTTGGTCGCAGGTCGACCGCCCAACTCACCTGGACCCTCACGTGGTAGCGACCACGGCCGCTTCGACGGCGTCCGCGAAGTGACGGATCCGCGAGCTCTCACGATCGGATCGCCACACCAGCCCCAGCGTCGAGTCAGGTAGACCGTCGACTGGCACGAACCGGATGTCGGACCGCTGGTTGTACGCAGCCATCGCGGCACACACGATCATCCCCGCCTGGTTGGACGCGACCTGCGAGAGGCCCTCCTGGACGGTGCTCGCCCCACCCCTCGTACTGATCACGGAGCCGCCGGGCGTCGCCTGCAACGAGTGCACGTGCCGCCAGTACTCCGGAGCAGGCCCCGTGATGGGCACGAGCGTGACCTCTGCCAGCCGCTCCGCCGAGATGGAGTCGAGGGAAGCGAACGGGTGGTCTGCCGAGACCGCCAGCGTCTGAGGCTGCCGGGAGAAGATCAGCCCTGTCGTCAGCTCGGGCTCCTCGACCGGCAGAAGGACCACCGCGACGTCGATGCGCCGGGCCAGCACATCCCTGAACGGGTCGCCCAGCGGAAGTTCCTTGAGCTGGACGGACACGGCGGGAAACCGGAGACGGAACTGGGCGATCGCTCTCGCGATCGAGTCGTAGACCGCACCCTGAAATCCCACCCGGATCGACGTCGGCATCGTGCCGGCACGCGCCTGCGCCTCCTCGACGACGTCGACGAGCGCCCGATGGGCGGGGGCCAGCTCAGCGAGAAGCTCGGCTCCGAACTCCGTGAGGCGCACGCGGCGACTCGTGCGCTCGACCAGCCTGGCGCCGATGCGCCGCTCCAGCGCCTTGACCAGCTGGCTGACCCGGCTCTGCGAGATGAACAGGCGGTCGCCCGTCCGACCGAAGTGCAGTTCCTCCGCGAGGACGAGAAAGCACTCGATCTCGCGCGCAGGGAGCTCCGACACCCGCACCTCCGCACCGTGACCCTGGACGACGTGGTCGAGCGTATCCCATCGATGAATCTGGCTAATGGTGCGATACCGAGCCGACCGTTGATGACTCGTCCGCCGGGCACTTCGCTGGTCACATGCCTTCCTCTACGTCCGCAGCCCTGCCCCGCCCTGCCTCGGCACGACCGCCAAGAACGCACGACGCGAGTCGCTGGGGCGCCGTCACCTTGATCGCGCTGGCCGTCTTCATCGTCGTCGCCGCCGAGATGATGCCGGTCGGGCTGCTCACTCCTATCGGCGCCTCGCTGGCCGAGAGCGAAGGGACCATCGGCCTCTCGCTGACCATCACCGGGCTGGTGGCCGCGGTCACCGCTCCGTTCGTCCCGGTCCTCACCGGAAGGATCGACCGGCGCACCGCACTCGTCGTCCTGATGTCGCTCGTGGCGGCGGCCAATGCCCTCACCGCCGTCGCAACGAGCTTCGCCGTCATGTCGGGGGCCCGCGTACTGCTCGGCGTGAGCATGGGTGGTGTGTGGGCACTGGCGGCGAGCCTGGCACCACGCCTCGCCACGGCCCGAGCTGTCCCCACGGCGACGGCCATCATCTTCAGCGGGATCGCCGTGGCCTCGGTGATCGGCGTCCCGGTCGGTACCTATGTCGGAGCGGTCGCGGGATGGCCTGCCGCCTTCTGGGCGCTCGCCGTGGCCGCGGTCGGGGTGGCACTGGCGATGACCGTCGTCCTCCCTCGCATGCCGGCCGAGGCGCCCCTTCCGCTGCACGCACTCTGGGCGACTGTCCGCCGCCCAGCCGTCCTGGGCGGGCTGGCGATCACGGCGCTCCTGGTGACGGCCCACTTCGCGGCCTACACCTACGTGCGTCCCGCCCTCGAGTCGTTCGCAGGTCTCGACGCGTCCCGGATCGCGTCGATGCTCCTGCTCTACGGCGTCCTTGGCGTGCTCGGCAACTTCGTCGCCGGCCTGACGGCGGCACGCTCCCCCATGACCGTGGTCGGCGCTCTCTCGCTGGGGATAGCGGCCACGCTTGCTCTCATGCCCTCCCTCGCGACCGCGGCAGCTGCCGCCGCCGTCGCCATGGCGGTCTGGGGCTTTCTGTACGGGGGCGTGTCGGTCAGCACCCAGGCGTCGTTCGCCCACGCCGCACCCGCTCAGCGGGAAGCGGCCTCCGCCCTGTGGGTCAGCGCCTTCAACGCCAGCATCGCTCTCGGTGCGTTCACCGGAGGACACGCCTACGACGAGGCCGGCCCTCAGTTCCTCTTCTGGGCCACGGCGGGGATCGCCGCGGTCGCGCTGCTGACTGCCGTCTTGCGCCAGGTCACGCCCTCGTCGTAAGAGACCGCGACGGACGCTCGCCTCACACGTCCCGACTCCGGAACGCCACCACCCCAGCCGTCGCAACGCCCGCCGCCAGCACCGTCAGCACCAGGACCGGCACGGCGTCGAACGGCTCGACCGGCATCCGCGGGATGTGCTGGAACAGGGAGAGCGTCATGACGGCGTCGGGCCAGGCGAGCGCCTCGCCGAAGAACCGCGTGACCATCCCGAAGGCCAGCAGCGCCCAGGCGAGTCCCTGCCACCGCGGCGCCAGCCCGTACAGCAGGGCCGCGACGCCGACGAGCAGGAGGAGCTCGGGGACACGCGCGATCATCGCGCCGAAGGCCGTGCCGGCGAGCGCTGGGTCGCCCACGGAACCCGCGGCGCCGACCGCGGTGCCGACGGCCGCCAGCCCCGCGACGAACACGATCCCGCCGCAGGTCACGGCGAGCCAGGAGCCCAGCCAGGCCGCCCGGCTCGCCGTCCCGGCGAGCGCGGGCAGGTGACGCCGGTGGGTCTCCTCGGTGTGCAGGCGGCTCATGAGCTGCAGGCCCATCACCCCCACGATGAAGAGCTCCATGATGCCGATGAGGCTCACATACCCGTCGACGACGTCGCCGCCGACCAGGTCTTCGGCCATGCCGGGCTGGATGGCGACCGCCAGGCTGCCCCAGACGAGGCCGAGCAGCCCCAGGGCGAGCGCCCACCAGCCGATGGCGGTCCGCTGCAGCCGCCAGGCGAGCGCGAGCGGGGAGCTGAGCCATGCCGCGGCCCGGGCACGCCCCAGCCGGGGCGGGACGAGTCCGGCGCCGACGTCGCGCCGCACCGACAACGAGTATGCGGCGGCCGTGAGCGCGCCGCCGACCAGGACGGGGATCGCGAGCGGCCACCAGCGTTCGTCGACGAGGGTGCGCGTCAGCGGCGCCCATGACAGGGGCGACAGCCAGAGCAGCGCGTCGCCGCCTCCGGCCGCGCCGGCGCCGCGCACTATCGAAGCAGCCGCGAGCACGACGCCGGCCAGGCCCGCCACCATGCGCCCGTGCTCGGCGAGCTGTGCCAGCAGTGCGGTGACCGCCGCGAGCACGAGCCCGGTCAGGCTGATGCCCGTCGCGAAGAGCAGCGCGCTGACCAGGCTGAAGTTGATCGACACCGCGCCGAGCGTCAGCAGCACGCCGAGCACGGCGTTCGTGACGAGCGCGGTGAGGAGCGCGGCCGTCAGCGGGGCGTGCCGCCCGACGGCACCCGCGCGGATCAGGCCGGCCCGGCCGGTCTGCTCCTCCCCGCGGGTGTGCCGCACGACCAGCAGGATGTTCATCAGCGCCGCCACCAGCAGGAACTCCTGCGTGTAGAGCAGGAAATAGCGCTCCTGTGTGACGGCGTCCAGGCCGTACATCGGCCCGGAGAACACGTCGAGCATGGCCTGGGCGGAGGCCATCTCGTCGACGGTCTGCTGCGGGTTCTCCCCCATGGTCGTGCCCAGCACTCCGTAGAAGTACGGCACGAACACCGCGATCAGGATCGTCCACAGCGGCAGCTTGAACCGGTCCCGGCGCAGCGCGAGACGCAGCAGCATGCCGGTGCCGGTGAGCGGTCCGTCATTCATCGCCGGCTCCCTGGTAGTGGCGCAGCATGAGCTCCTCGAGGCTCGGCGGCTGGACGGTGAGCGCGGTCGTCCCGAACTTCGCCAGATGCTGCATGGCCGCGTCGGTCCGGTCGCCGTCGACCGTGAACAGGACGTGCTCGCCGTCGACGACCACGTCGGCCACGCCCGGAACCTCGCCCCAGCCGGTGGACGGCGTCCTGGTGCGGGCGTCGACGGTGGAGCGGGTCAGGTGGCGCAGCTCGCCGAGCGAACCGGACTGCACGGTCCTGCCCTGCCGGATGATCGTGACCCGGTCGGCCAGCTTCTCCACCTCCGCGAGGATGTGGCTCGACAGCAGCACGGTGGCGCCGTCGCCGACGGCCTCCTGCACCACCTGCTGGAACACCAGCTCCATGAGGGGGTCGAGGCCGGACGTCGGCTCGTCGAGCACCAGGAGCTCCGCGCCGGTGGAGAGCGCGGCGATCAGCGCGACCTTCTGCCGGTTGCCCGTCGAGTACGTACGGCACTTCTTGCGGGGGTCGAGCTCGAACCGTTCGACCAGCTCGTCCCGGCGCCGCACGTCCAGGCCGCCGCGCAGGCGGCCGATCATGTCCACCGCCTCGCCGCCGGTCAGGTTCGGCCACAGGTCGACGTCGCCGGGCACGTAGGCGATCCTGCGGTGCAGTGTGACGGCGTCGTCCCACGGGTCGCCGTCGAGCAGCCGCACCCGGCCCGCGTTCGCCCGCATGAGACCGAGCAGGATCTTGATGGTCGTCGACTTGCCCGCGCCGTTCGGCCCGAGGAAGCCGTGTACGTCGCCCTGCTGAACCATGAGCTCGAGGCCCGCGAGGGCTTGCGTGGGGCCGAAGGACTTGGTCAGTCCCGCGACCTCGATGACTGTGCTCACTGGTTTCCCTTCTCGACGCTCTTGTCGTTCTCGACGTCGAATCCGATGGTGCGGAGGACGCGCCAGAAGAAGGACGCGATCTCCTCGGCCGGCGCGTCATCGGGATAGTTCGTGAGGTGGACCACCACGGCCCCCGTGAGCAGGGCGTGGACCATCTCGAGGTCGGCGTCCGCGGCCAGCTGGCCGTGCTCCTGTGCACGGACGAGCAGGTCGTGGATGCCCTGCTCCCGCGAGTCGACGCTCGCCTTGCGAAAGGCCGCCCAGAGGTCCGGGTGGTCCCGCGGTACCGACATCATGCGGCGCAGCAGCCGGCGCGCCCGGGGCGCGCTCAGCGCGACCGACCAGGTGGCGACCAGGTCGCCGGGGCCGGGCTCGTCCGGGACCTGGAACGAGGCCAGGACCGCCTTCTCGTTCGCCACGAGTGCCGCGATCACCAGCTCGTCGCGCGTCGCGTACCGCCGGTAGACGGTCGTGCGGGCCACTCCCGCGCGCTTCGCCACCTGCTCGATGCTGACGCCGTCCACGCCCGACTCGGCGATCAGGTCCAGCGCAGCTGTCAGCACGGCGTTGTCGGCCTCCACGTTCCGAGGCCTGCCCGGTGCACGGTTCTGTTCCTTGCCCACCCGAGTAACGATACACGACTGTAGCGTATCGAAACATCCTCCTCGCGCCTGGGCTACCAGCACACTCTGAGGAGCGCTAGTGTCCCGGTATGCCCGACGAGTCCGTGGACTTCTACCCGTCCCGTGCCCACGTCCTCACGCTCGCCCTCGCCGCCCTCGCGCTGGTGGTGGTCTGCGCGATCGCCGCGCGGCTCGGCTTCGACATAGCGCAGACCAGCGGTTCACGGGCCGCGCTCGCCGCCGTGTCCGTCAGCGCGACCGGGGTGCTGGTCTTCACCGGCCTCGGGCTCCTCGTGGTGCGCCGCCTGCTGCTCCCGACGTGGCCCGTGCTCACGCTCGACGGCGACGGCCTCACCGACTGGCTGCCCAACCTCGGCGTCGAGCAGGTGCTCTGGTCCGAGGTCACCTGCGTCCGGGAGACCCGGGTGGCCTTCCGGCGGGTGCTCGCGGTGGACGTCGCCGACCCGAAGGCGGTGGTGGGCCGTCAGCGGACCGTGCTGCGGCGCGCGGTCGCCGCGGCGAACACCCGCCTGGTCGGCACGCCGGTGGTGCTGAAGCCGGGCAGCATCAACTGCACGATGGCCGACCTCGAGGCCGCTTTCGAGCGCTTCACCCAGCCGGATCCCGCCGTCGCGCGGGCCTGAGCAGGCGCGCACAGCCGCCCGCAGCCCGCGCCGCACACGCTCTGCACGACCTGGGTAAACTACCCAGATCAGCCGACGACAGGCACCTGGGGACCCCATGAGCGACGATCGCTTCGACGAACCCGGCCAGCCCGATCCCGACCGCGGCTACGCCGACTTCGAGTTCGAGCGCCGATTCTTCGTGCGCGACCTCCCGGCCGAGCTCCGGGACGCGCCGGCCCTGATCGTGCAGTCGTACTTCCTGGCCGACGACGGCTACGCCCTCCGCGTCCGGGTCCAGGCCGGGGACGTCGACGCCGACCTGACGGGTGAGACCGATCCCGCGGAGATCCTCCGGGCGCACACCGGCGACATCGACTTCGCGGCCGTCACGGTGAAGGGTCCCGCAGTCGGCGGTACCCGCTACGAGGCGGAGCGGCAGCTGGACCCGAGCGTCGGCGTCGAGCTGGTCCGGCGCGGCGGGGCGCCCATCGTGAAGATCCGGTATGCCGTGTGGCTCGGGGCGGACGGCTGGTCGATCGACGTCTTCGGCGGCGCCAACCACCCGCTCGTGATCGCCGAGTGCGAGCGCTCCGGCCCGGTCACAGGCCTGCAGATCCCGGACTTCTGCGTCACCGAGATCACCGACGACCGCCGGTTCTCGAACGAGTCGCTCGCCATGGAGCCCTACAGCGCCTGGGCGCCGGCGTTCGCCGCCGAGCTCGCGAACGAGGGCCCCGTGTTCCGCCAGGACTTCGGGCCGAACACGCACCTGCGCCTCTGACTAGCCGTACCACTCGCCCTTCTCGATGACCCCCGACACGAACTCCCAGTGCCACGGCTCGTACGCACCGCCGCCGCCCAGCTGGGCCCACGCGGGGTTCTGCCAGCCGTACGACGGCGCGTTTGCCCAGAGCCACGAGTAGACCTCGCTGTCGCCGGTCTCCTTGGAGCAGAGGTCGATCGCGAGGCCCCAGCCGTGCATGGACGTACCCGGCGAGGCGGCGAAGTAGCCGCGCGCGGCCTTGATGTCGTACTGCGCGCCCAGTGAGCGGTAGCTCGCAACCAGACACATCTCCCGCCCGAACGACGCACGGAACGCCTCGTTGAGGGCGCTGAGCGACATCGCGGCGTCGGGCCGCAGGTACTCCCCCGCCTGCCACAGCTCGCACAGCGAGTGGTCCGCGAGCGCGCCGTTGGTCCCCTCGACGGGAGCATTCACGTCGCATTCGGGCAGAGGGCTGCGGTCAAGGGATCGGCTGGCAGCCGACTCCGGCCGCGTGATGGCCTCGGCGCGCACCACCGCCCCGGAGGTCTCCGGCCGCTCCACGGGCTGCGTCACGAGGTCGAGCACGTTCGGCCCGGTGCGCGGCGCCTCGACGTCGAACGGAGACTCGCCGGACTCGGCGGCGCCCTGGGCGAACGGCGCGGCGATGGTCGCCGCGGCCAGCGTGCCGATCACGGTCGCCCGGGAGATGAAGCGCTGGCCGGCGGGCACGGAGGACGTCGCCCTCGCGGGCCGGGGGATGGATCCGGTGACGAGCTGGTCGAACGAGGTGTTGCTCCGCGTGGCCGGCGGGTGTGTCGCCTGGGCCCGGGTCGCCCGGGCCCGCGCTCCTGGGGAACGTATGCCCTGGGTACGCATGACCTGCGCCTGAGCCTGCTCCGCCTCACGCCGGGCGCGGCGCGTCATGGGCGCGGGCTGCAGGCTCGTCACAGCAGTGGACTCCACTGGTCCTCCGTCGTCGAGTGTCCGCGGCCCCTCGCGGTGTGGTCGGACGAGACACTAACCGGGCTCGGCGCGCCTGCCAAGCCCGGCCTGTGGATCGCACGACCTGCGCATGGCCTGATCACTACCCGTTCATGCCCGATCAACGGCGCTGCATCGCGTCGCGCACCTCGCCGACGAGCTCCTCCAGGATGTCCTCGAGGAACACCACCCCGAGCACGTCGCCGTCGGCGCCCTCGACCCGCGCCAGGTGCGAGCCGGACCGCTGCATGACGCGCAAGGCGTCCTCGACCTCGTCGCCCGGGGCCACGGCCGCCAGCGCGCGCACGCGCCAGGCCGCCACCGGCTCGAACCGGGCCGGGCCCGTCGCGTAGAGCACGTCCTTGAGGTGCAGGTACCCCACGAGCTCGTCACCGTCCGGCCGCCGGGTCACCACGGGGAACCGGCTGAAGCCGTGCTTCGACACGAGCCGCTCGACGTCGTCGGGCGTGCTGTTCTCGTCGACGGCCACCAGGCCGTCGACCGGCACCATGACGTCGCCGGCCGTGCGGTTGGAGAACTCGATGGCGCCGGTCAGGAGACCCTGCTCGTCGCGCAGCACGCCCTCGGCCTGGGACCGCTCCACGATGGACTGCACCTCCTCGGCGGTGAACGCCGAGGCGACCTCGTCCTTGGGCTCGACGCCCGCGAGCCGCACCGCGTGGTTCGCGATCCAGTTCAGGCCCACGATGACGGGACGCAGCACCCGGCCGAGGAACACCAGCGGCGGCCCGAACCACATGACCGCCCGGTCCGGGCCGGACACCGCGAGGTTCTTCGGCACCATCTCGCCGAGCACCACATGCAGGTACACGACGAGCGACAGCGCGACGACGAGCGCGATCGGGTGCGTGAGGTCCTCGCTCACGCCCAGGCTGTGCAGCGGCCCCTCCAGGAGGTGCGCCAGTGCGGGCTCCGCCACGATGCCCAGGCCGGTGGAGCAGACGGTCACACCGAGCTGCGCGCACGCCAGCATGAGCGACACGTGCTCCATCGCCCACAGGACGGTGACGGCGCGCCGGTCCCCCGCCTCGGCGAGCGGCTCGATGGCGCTGCGGCGCGCCGAGATGACCGCGAACTCCGCGCCGACGAAGAACGCGTTGCCGGCGAGCAGCACGAGGCCGATGACGAGTGCGGTGGTCGTGCTCATCGGCTCGCGCCCTTCTCCCTGGGGACCTGCTCCGACGCGTCGGGGCGGACCCGCACCCGGATCCGTTCGACGCGCCGCCCGTCCATGGCCTCCACGCGCAGCGACACGCGGCCGCCCGTGCGGCCCACGGTGACCTCGTCGCCGACGGCGGGCAGGCGGCCCAGCTCGGCCATCACGAGGCCACCGAGCGTCTCGTACGCGGCGCCCTCCGGGACCTCGATCCCGGTGTACTCGTCGAGCTCGTCCGGGCGCAGCATGCCCGGCACGATCCAGGACCCGTCCGCGGCACGGGCAGCGCCCGCGCGCCGGGGGTCGTGCTCGTCCGCGACGTCACCCACGAGCTCCTCGACGACGTCCTCCAGCGTCACGACGCCGGACGTGCCGCCGTACTCGTCGACGACCACCGCCATCTGCAGCCCGAACCCGCGCAGCTCCACGAGCAGCGGGCCGAGGCGCACCGTCTCGGGGACGCGCGGCGCGTCCACCATCAGGGCGGCGGCCGGCACCTCGCCGCGGCGGTCGTGCGGCACGCCCACGGCGCGCCGCAGGTGCACCAGGCCGACGACGTCGTCCCGGTCCTCCCCGATCACGGGGAACCGCGAGTGGCCGGTGCGCCGGGCGAGCGCGACGACGTCGGCAGCCGTCGCGTCCCGGTCCACGACGGACATGCGCAGCCGGTCGGTCATGACGTCGCGCGCGCTGAGCGTGTCCAGCTCGATCGAGTTGGTCAGCAGCGTCGCCACCGACTCCTCGAGCGTGCCCTCCTCGACGGAGCGGCGGACCAGCGAGGCCAGCTCGGTCGCGGAACGCGCCCCCGACAGCTCCTCGCGGGGTTCCACGCCCATACGGCGCAGCAGCGCGTTGGCCGAGCCGTTGAGCACGGCGATCACCGGCTTGAACGCGATGGTGAACACCCGCTGCATCGGCACGACGAGGCGGGCCGTGGCCAGGGGCGCCGAAAGCGCAAAGTTCTTGGGGATCAGCTCGCCGCACACCATGGAGAACACGTTCACCAGCACGACGGCCAGGAAGCCGGCGAGCCCCGCGGAGACAGCGGTCGGGACGGACGCCACGCCGAACGCGGCCGAGAGCAGGGAGTTCAGCGCCGGCTGGGCCGTGTAGCCGAGCAGGATCGTCGTCAGCGTGATGCCGACCTGGGCGGAGCTCAGCTCCGTCGAGAGGTGCCGCAGTGCGGTGCGCACGCTGCGGTCCCGCAGGCCCTGGCCCAGAGACGGCCGAGCGGCGTACGCGGTCCGGGAGCCGGACGCGGCGGACGGCGAGGAATCAGACCCGGCCCGGCCCGGTCTGTCTCCCTCCGAGTCGTCGGAGTCGCCGATCACGGCGGGGTCGATGGTGACGAGGGAGAACTCCCCGGCCACGAATACAGCAGTACCTGCTGTGAGGAGGACACCGACGGCGACCATGATCCAGTCGCCGGTCATCTCGCGCTCCGGAGGGCGTTCGGGGGGTCCGGATTCTTCCAGGGTCTTCGGTCGGGATATCGCTCGGTCATCGTGCACCCGATCGTAGCCGGAACACCGTGCCGACGGCTGCAGGAGCAGGGCTCATGGACCGGGCGGAGCGGGGCATCGAGGCGCTCCCGGTGCGACTCTCAGGGTGCCATCAGTGTCTTATCAGGCAGGTACGGGCATGATTGACCTATGTCATCTGGTATTCCCCAGCCGTCTGGGGCCCCGCAGCAGCCCGGCACGGCATCGTCCGCGGCCTCGACAGGTCAGCAGAGCGCGACGGTGCTCGTGGTGGAGGACGAGCCGACGATCGCCACGGCGATCGCCCAGCGGTTGTCGGCGGAAGGCTGGCGCGTCGAGGTGGCCCGCGACGGGCTGTCCGGCGTCGACGCCGCCTCGCGCCTCCGCCCCGACGTCGTCCTCCTCGACGTGATGCTGCCCGGCATCGACGGGCTCGAGGTCACGCGGCGCATCCAGGCCGAGCACCCCACCCCGATCCTCATGCTCACCGCGCGCGACGACGAGACCGACATGCTGGTCGGCCTGGGCGTCGGCGCGGACGACTACATGACCAAGCCGTTCTCCATGCGCGAGCTGGTGGCCCGCATCAAGGCGCTGCTGCGCCGGGTGGACCGCGCCGCGCAGGCCGCCGCCACCACACCGGCGGACCCGCCCATGACGATGGGCGACGTGACGGTGGATCGTGCCCAGCGCCGCGTCTACCGCGGGGGCGACGAGGTTCACCTGACTCCCACGGAGTTCGAGCTGCTCGTCATGCTCGCCGGCTCTCCCAAGACCGTGCTCACCCGCGAGCGCCTGCTCGCCGAGGTGTGGGACTGGGCGGACGCCAGCGGCACCCGCACCGTGGACTCCCACATCAAGGCGCTGCGCCGCAAGCTCGGGCCGGACCTGATCCGCACGGTGCACGGTGTCGGGTACGCGTTCGAGCCGCCCGCCAACCAGTAACCGGTGATCCGGATGAGACCGCACGTGCCCCGCGTCCCCGACGTGCGGCCGCTCGACCCGCTGCGCTCGCTCAAGATCAAGCTCGGCGTGCTCGTGGCGGTGACGGTCACCGCGGCGGTGCTGATCACGTGGCTCGGTCTGCAGGCGTCCCTGGGGCCGAGCCGCACCTTCCCCCTGGCGATCATCCTGTCGCTGCTGGTCACGCAGGTCCTGGCCCGCGGCATGACGTCGCCGCTGCGGGAGATCACCGAGGCCGTCGAGGCCATGGCGGACGGCGACTACACCCGCCGGGTGCGCGCGACGAGCAGCGACGAGGTGGGGCAGCTCGCGCATGCGTTCAACCGGATGGCCGAGGACCTGGCCTCCGTGGAGCAGACCCGCCGCGACCTGATCGCGAACGTGTCGCACGAGCTGCGCACGCCGGTCGCCGCGCTGCAGGCCCAGCTGGAGAACATGGTCGACGGCGTCGTGCCGCCCACGCCGGCCGCGCTGGAGCAGGCACACGCGCAGACGGAGCGGCTGACCCGGCTCGTCACCTACCTGCTGGACCTGTCCCGCATCGAGGCGGGCGCCTCGGCCCTGAACGTCGGCAAGATCGCCGTGGGCGACTTCCTGGAGGACTGCGCCGAGGACCTCTCGATGGTCGACGCCGCGAAGGACCTGCACTACGTCGTCGACGTCACGCCGGAGGACCTGGTCATCGAGGGCGACGCCGAACGTCTGCACCAGGTGGTCATCAACCTGCTGCAGAACGCGATCCGGCACTCGCCGCAGGGCGGTGTGGTCCGGCTGGATGCCTACCCCGTGGACGGCAGCGAGGGGGCCGACGTCGTGGTCGAGGTCAGTGACGAGGGGCCGGGGATCGCCGCCGCCGACCGAGAGCGGATCTTCCAGCGGTTCGTCCGGGGCACCGGGTCGAGCGCCGACGGCCGGGGGCGGAACGGGCCCTCGAGCGAGACCTTCACCGACACCGCGGGTAGCACGGTGGGCAGCACGGCCGGCGGCACCGTCGGTTCGAGCGGCGGGACCGGGATCGGCCTGGCCATCGTCCGGTGGGCGGTCGAGCTGCACGGCGGCCACGTCCAGGTGGTCGACTCCGAGCGGGGGGCGACGATGCGCGTCACGCTCCCCGCGCGGGCGCACCCGGCACCGGGCGTCACGACCACGCACACGGCGTGAGGCAGGACGGCGGTCCGGGTCCCCGGGCCGCCGTCGGGCCGCCGACCTGCGGGTACGTGTCTGCGCGAAACGGAGAAGCCTAGAACCGTCGGCGGTCGGAGCGTGAGACGGGGTTCCGTGATTTCTGTCACACACGCAAAGGAACTTCGGCCCGCAACAAAACCCCGTAACGTCGCGTTGGCGACTTCGAGGGCCAATGTTGCCCGCGTTTTGCTCTGGGTGCGAGAACCATGACGAACCAACTTCTTTGGCGCCGCAGGACACCTCGACGCCCGCGTGAGCACCCCCACCAGCGGGTGGAAAGGGCATACCCTTGGAGGGTCCGAAAACATTCGGGCTGTGCGCGCTGCGACAAGGGCGGCGCGCGAAGAACGCAACTGTGGTGAAGGTGGGCGATCCGCGCGTGTCAGCTAATGCTGGTTCAGAGTCGATCAGCGTGGCGAGCTCGTCATTCGGAGCCAACGAATGGCTTGTGGACGAGCTCTACCAGCAGTATCTGAAGGACAAGAACGCGGTGGACCCCGCGTGGTGGGACTTCTTCGCCGACTACACCCCGAGCGAGAACGGTTCCACCAAGGACGGCGCTGCCTCGGCCGCCCCGACTCCGGCTGCGGCGCCCGCTCCGGGGGCACCTGCTCCCGCGGCATCAGCCCCCGCGGCACAGGCGAGCGCTGCCCCGGCTGAGACGGCGGCCGCCCCGGCCGCCCCTCCTGCCCAGCAGGCGGCCACCCCGGTGACGGGCGGCACCGCAGCCTCGGAGGCCGGGCAGCCGGTGCGCGAGAAGGTCCTGCCGGCCGACCCGAAGGTCAACCCGGCCAACCCGATCGCCACCCCGCCCACCACGCACTACGCGGACACGTTCGAGCGCCCCGTCGCGCACCCTGACGCCGTCGACGACGTGCAGAAGCTGCGCGGCCCCGCTGCGCGCGTGGTCACGAACATGGAGGCCTCGCTCGAGGTCCCCACCGCCACCTCGGTGCGCGCCGTGCCCGCCAAGCTGATGGTCGACAACCGCATCGTCATCAACAACCACCTCAAGCGCGGCCGCGGCGGCAAGATCTCGTTCACGCACCTCATCGGCTTCGCGCTGGTCGAGTCGCTGGCCGACATGCCCGTCATGAACGCGCACTACGAGCAGGTGGACGGCAAGCCGGGCGTGAACCAGCCCGCGCACGTCGGGTTCGGCCTCGCGATCGACCTGGCCAAGCCGGACGGCTCGCGTCAGCTCCTGGTGCCGAGCATCAAGAAGGCCGAGGAGCTCGACTTCGCCGAGTACTGGGCCGCCTACGAGGAGCTGGTCCGCAAGGCGCGCGGCGGCAAGCTCGCCGTGCCCGACTTCCAGGGCACCACGATCTCGCTGACCAACCCCGGCGGCATCGGCACCGTGCACTCGGTGCCGCGCCTCATGCAGGGCCAGGGCACCATCGTCGGCGTCGGCGCCATGGACTACCCGGCGGAGTTCGCCGGCGCGTCCGAGGAGCAGCTCGCCCGGATGGGCGTCTCGAAGGTCATGACGCTCACGTCGACGTACGACCACCGGATCATCCAGGGCGCCCAGTCCGGCGAGTTCCTCAAGATCATCTCGGAGAAGCTGCTCGGCCTGGACGGCTTCTACGACCGCGTCTTCGCGGCGCTGCGCATCCCGTACGAGCCCGTCCGCTGGGTTCGCGACAACACGGTCGACGCGGACGTCGAGGCCGCCAAGCCGGCCAAGATCGCCGAGGTCATCCAGTCGTACCGCTCGCGTGGCCACCTCATGGCGGACACCGACCCGCTCGCCTACCGCCAGCGCAAGCACCCCGACCTGGACATCCAGAACCACGGCCTGACGCTGTGGGACCTGGACCGCACGTTCCCGACGGCGGGCTTCGGCCCCAAGCCCAAGGCGACGCTGCGCGACGTCCTCGGCCTGCTGCGCGACTCGTACTGCCGCACCATCGGCATCGAGTACATGCACATCGCCGACCCGGCACAGCGCAAGTGGCTCCAGGAGCGCCTGGAGGCGGGCTACGCCAAGACGCCGCGCGAGGACCAGCTGCGCATCCTGCGCCGCCTGAACTCCGCCGAGGCGTTCGAGACGTTCCTGCAGACCAAGTTCGTCGGGCAGAAGCGCTTCTCGCTGGAGGGCGGCGAGTCCCTGATCCCGCTGCTCGACGCGATCCTGTCGCGGGCCGCCGAGGGCGGGCTCGACGAGGTCGGTATCGGCATGGCCCACCGTGGCCGCCTGAACGTGCTGGCGAACATCGCGGGCAAGAGCTACGGCCAGATCTTCAAGGAGTTCGAGGGCCAGCTCGACCCGAAGAGCGTCCAGGGCTCGGGTGACGTGAAGTACCACCTCGGCACCGAGGGCACCTTCACGTCGGAGTCCGGCGCCACGACGCGCGTCTACCTCGCGGCCAACCCGTCACACCTGGAGGCGGTCGACCCGGTGCTCGAGGGCATCGTCCGCGCCAAGCAGGACCGCATCGACCTCGGCGGCGACGGCTTCTCCGTCCTGCCGATCCTCGTGCACGGCGACGCGGCCTTCGCCGGCCAGGGCGTGGTCCCCGAGGTGCTGAACCTGTCGCAGCTGCGCGGGTACCGCACCGGCGGCACCATCCACGTGGTCGTGAACAACCAGGTGGGCTTCACCACCGGTCCGACGGCGTCGCGCTCGACCACCTACGCGACGGACGTCGCCAAGGGCTACCAGGTCCCGGTGTTCCACGTGAACGGCGACGACCCCGAGGCCGTGGTGCGCACCGCCGAGCTCGCCTTCGCGTTCCGCGAGCAGTTCGGCCAGGACGTCATCATCGACCTCATCTGCTACCGCCGCCGCGGGCACAACGAGGGCGACGACCCGTCGATGACGCAGCCGCTCATGTACAACCTCATCGAGACCAAGCGCTCGGTGCGCAAGCTGTACACCGAGAACCTGGTCGCCCGCGGTGACATCACCGTGGAGGAGGCCGAGGGCGTACTGCAGGACTACCAGTCGCAGCTCGAGCGGGTCTTCACCGAGACCAAGTCCGGCTTCACCCCGGCGCCGCAGACCGAGCAGATCGCCGGCCTGGAGCGCCCCGAGTCCCAGCGTGAGGACGCCGGGACGATGGTGGGCTGGCAGACCGCGATCTCGCCGGAGATGCTGCAGCGCGTCGGCGACGTGCACACCACGCCGCCGGAGGGCTTCACGATCCACCCGAAGCTCGCCCAGATGCTGGAGAAGCGCCAGCTCATGGCGAAGGAAGGCGGCATCGACTGGGGCTTCGGTGAGCTGGTGGCCTTCGGCTCCCTCCTCGCGGAGGGCACTCCGGTGCGCCTCGCCGGGCAGGACTCCCGCCGCGGCACCTTCGTGCAGCGGCACGCGGTCCTGCACGACCGGGAGACCGGTGCCGAGTGGACCCCGCTGCTGTACCTGTCGGGCGAGCAGGCCAAGTTCTGGGTCTACGACTCCTCGCTGTCGGAGTACGCGGCGCTCGGCTTCGAGTACGGCTACTCGGTTGAGCGTCCGGACGCCCTGGTGCTCTGGGAGGCCCAGTTCGGCGACTTCGTCAACGGCGCCCAGACGGTGATCGACGAGTTCATCTCGTCCGCCGAGCAGAAGTGGGGCCAGTCGTCGTCGGTGGTCATGCTGCTGCCGCACGGCTACGAGGGCCAGGGGCCGGACCACTCGTCCGCCCGCATCGAGCGGTTCCTGCAGCTGTGCGCCGAGAACAACATCACGGTCGCGCAGCCGTCCACGCCGGCGTCGTACTTCCACCTGCTGCGCCGTCAGGCATACGCCCGTCCGCGCCGTCCGCTGGTGGTGTTCACGCCGAAGCAGCTGCTGCGGCTCAAAGCGGCGGCGTCCTCGGTCGAGGACTTCACCTCGGACACGTTCCGGGAGGTCCTCCCGGACCCGGCGGTGGACCCCGCGAAGGTGAACCGCGTGCTGCTGTGCACGGGCCGGGTGTACTACGACCTCCTCGCCGAGCGCACCAAGCGCGGCGACGACGGCGTGGCCATCGTCCGGCTGGAGCAGCTGTACCCGTTCCCGGAGGCTCAGATCCGCGCGGAGATCGCCAAGTACGGCGACGCCGAAGTGGTCTGGGTGCAGGACGAGCCGCAGAACCAGGGCGCGTGGGGCTTCATCCACCTGGCGCTGCCGCTGGACGTGCCGTACGTCAAGGTCGTCTCCCGCCCGGCGTCGGCGTCGACCGCCGCGGGCACGGCGAAGCTGCACCAGGCCCAGCAGAAGACGCTCCTGGAGCAGGCCTTCACCCGCTGAGCTCGCCGAGGTAGGACTGTGGCGAGGTAGAACTGGGGCCGGAGCGCTGATCAGCGCTCCGGCCCCAGTTCTACCTCGCCACAGTCCTACCTCGGCAGGGTGAGCTCACCACTTGTCGTGGACGTGGTCCTTGATCAGTTCCTCGTAGATGTCGCGGACGCCGGACATGAAGAGCGGGCCCAGTGTCGCAGCGGAGCCCGCCGCCGCGTTGGCACGGGCCTGCTCCACGTTGCGCGCCCCCGGGATCACCGAGGAGACGCCCGGCCGCTGCCATGCCCAGGCGATCGCGGCCTGGGCGGGCGTCAGGGCATCGCCGACGCGGTCCCTGGCCAGCTCGCTGAACCGGGCCGCGGCGTCGAGGCCCACCTCGTAGGGCACGCCGGAGAACGTCTCGCCGACGTCGAACGACGCGCCGTCCCGGTTGAACGTGCGGTGGTCGTTCTCGGCGAACACGGTGTCCTTGGTGTACCGGCCCGACAGCAGGCCGGACGCGAGCGGGACACGCGCGATGATGCCGACGCCCGCCGCCGAGGCCGCGGGCAGCACCTCCTCGAGCGGCTTGAGCCGGAACGCGTTGAGGATGATCTGCACGGTCGCGACGTTGGGCCGTGCGATGGCTTCCAGAGCCTCCGAGGTCTTCTCGACGCTCACGCCGTAGTTGGCGATGACGCCGTCGGACACGAGCTGGTCGAGCGCGTCGTAGACGGCGTCGGACGAGTAGACGGGCGTGGGCGGGCAGTGCAGCTGCACCAGGTCCAGCCGGTCGACGCCGAGGTTCTGCCGGGACCGGTCGGTCCACTCCCGGAAGTGCTGCAGCACATAGTTCTCCGGCACCTGGTCCATACGCCGGCCCATCTTCGTGGCGACGGTGATCCCGGCGTCGGGGTGGTCCTTGAGGAAGGAACCGATCGCCTGCTCGCTGCGGCCGTCCCCGTAGACGTCCGCGGTGTCGAAGAAGGTCACCCCGGCCTCGAGCGAGGCCTCGAGCACGGCGCGGGCGTCGCCCTCGCTCACCTCTCCCCAGTCAGCACCGAGCTGCCAGGTGCCCAGGCCCACGGCCGATACGAGCCGACCGGTCCGTCCGAGTACCTGCTGTTCCATCGTTCCTCCTACTGCTGGGCAGGCCGACAAGACCTGCGCGGACCCGTCATCAGGTCCTGTTCGTAGCGGGGCCGGGTCTTGGATGACGCAACCCAACCCCCTAGTCTGCTGTCTCACGCTACGTGGCGCAGGCATAATCTGCCCTACGGTTACGGTGTGAGTGTGACGACAGAAATTCCTCCCGTTGGCGCGGCCAGGCCCCATCCTTCCGGGGACCAGTTCCGGATCAGCCATGAAGGCCACCGCGCAACGGTCACCCAGGTGGGTGCGGCGCTGCGACAGTACTCGGTCGACGGACGTGACGTGGTGGTCCCGTTCGATGTCGACGAGGTCAGCCCCGTGTTCAACTGCGCGGTCCTCATCCCCTGGCCCAACCGGCTGCGCGACGGCTCGTACGAGTACGACGGCGTGACCTATCAGCTCCCCGTGAGCGAGCCCGCGCGCAACACCGCGCTGCACGGTCTCGCGGCGTGGGAGCGCTGGTCCGTGATCGAGCACACGGGCTCCGCCGTGACGCTCCAGCTGGAGCTCGTCGCCCGGCCGGGCTACCCGTTCCAGCTGGTCGCGCAGATCCGCTACGCGCTCTCCGACGCCGGCCTCGAGGTCACCCTCGACGTCACCAACGTGGGCGCGAGCACCGCGCCGTACGGCTGCGGGTTCCACCCGTGGCTGTCCACGGGCGGCGCCGACCTGGACGAATGCACGGTGCGGCTGGACGCCAGGACCCGGGTCACCACCGACGAGCGGCTGCTCCCGACCGGCACCGAGCCGGCGTCGGGCACCTACGACCTGCGCGAGCCGCGCAGCGCGGCCGGGCTGGACCTCGACGACGCGTACGTCGACGTGATCCGGGACAGCAACGGCCTGTCCTGGGCCCACCTCTCCGCCCCCGACGGCCGCACATCGGCCGTCTGGATGGACGAGTCGCAGGACGTCTGGCAGGTCTGCTCGGGCGACCACATCGACCCCGCCCGACGCCGGATGGGCCTCGCCGCCGAGCCGATGACCTGCGTCGCCGACGCGTTCCGTACCGGCGAGCGGCTGGTGCACCTCGCCCCGGGCGAGCGGCACGGCGTCCGCTGGGGGATGACGCTGCTCTGACGGTCTCCAGTTCTGACGCGGCCGCTCGGCGTCGGCGCGTTGTCACCGATCGGCTGCGGTCCGTGCACCACAATGGGGAACCGGCCGTCCGCCAGGCTGCCGGGAACAGGCAAGGAGAGTCCGTTGCAGGATCGCGAGGTGCGCATCTGCGTCGTCGGTGACGAGCTGGCCACGGGTGTCGGAGACGCTCGTGCGCTCGGCTGGACCGGTCGCGTCGTCGCGCGCACCCATTTCTCCCGGCCCGCCATGCTCTTCACCCTCGCCGTCCCGGGCGAGACCAGCACGCAGCTCGGCGCCCGCTGGGAGGCGGAGACGTCGGCGCGGTTCGGCCCGGACTCGGAGGTC
Organism: Promicromonospora panici; assembly: GCF_900608595.1. Classification (GTDB taxonomy): domain Bacteria; phylum Actinomycetota; class Actinomycetes; order Actinomycetales; family Cellulomonadaceae; genus Promicromonospora; species Promicromonospora panici. The sequence goes on from NZ_UWYY01000006.1 coordinate 155,194, forward strand.
GAGAACCGTCTGGTGGTGGCCCTGGGGCGGCACGACGTCGCCTCCGGGCTCACCGTCGCGCGCTCGCGGCTGAACCTGGCGAACATCCTGGACGTCGCGGACGCGAACCGGACGGCGGCGTTCGTCGTCGGGCCGCCTCCGGGATCGCCCGCGGAGGGCAGCCGGATCGCCGAGCTCTCCGACGCGTTCGCCGACGTCGCCAGCCGGCGCCGGGTGCCGTACGTCGACACGTACACGCCGCTGGCGCAGCACGAGCAGTGGCTCGCCGACCTCGCGCAAGGCGGCGGCACGTACCCGGGCCAGGCGGGCTACGGCCTCATGGCGTGGCTCGTGCTGCACACGGGCTGGCACGCCTGGCTGGGCCTCCCCCAGGACGAGGTCGCCTGACCCACCCCGCCGAGGTAGAAGTGCAGCGAGGTAGAACCCTGGCGAGGTAGAAGTGCAGCGAGGTAGGACCGCAGCGCGAGCTGCAGTCCTACCTCGCTCTGGTTCTACCTCGCCGCAGTTCTACCTCGGCGAGGTCAGGGTCAGCCGCGGGTGATCGTGGCCGTTCCCGAGACCGTGTTGGTCGAGATGTACGCGGCAGCCCCGGGCTCCGCGTGGTCGACGACGACGGTGCGCTGCGCGCTGGACGTCGCCTGCACGCCGTCGATCACCACCTTGCCGGTCACACTGCGCGCACGGAGGTTGACCGGCGACCCGGCGTCGAGCTGGACCGCCGCCGAGCCGGAGACCGTCTTGGCGTTGACCAGCGGCGTCGTGCCGATGGCGGTGACGTCGACGGCTCCGGACACGGTCTGGACGGAGACCCGGCCCAGCGCGCCCACGACCGAGACCGCGCCCGACACGGTACTGACCGACACGTCTCCGGCGTGCTCGGCGACGGTGACGGCGCCCGTGCCGGACTTCGTGGTGACGGATCCGGTGGTGCCGGTGACGGTGATGGCGCCGCCGGCGGTCTTGACGTTGACGCCGGCCCCCGACCCGGTCACCACCACCTCGGCGCCTACCGTCGCGACGTCGACCACGGACGTGGCCGGCACGGTGATCCGCACGACGGCGCTGTCCTGGTCCTTGAGGCCGCGGAAGCGGTCCACGAAGCCCTCGAGGCCGGGGAAGTCATAGGCCACCCGGAGGTTGCCATGCTCGGCGAGGACCTGCAGGGGTCGCGTCGAGACCTCCAGCACCTCGACGGCGGCGCCGGACGTGCGGTTGGGGTCGGCCACTATCTCCGCGCGGCCGTTCGTCAGTCGGACCGTCAGGGTCGAGGCGCCGCCGACCTCGATCGTCTGCGGTGCTGCCACGCTCCAGGACTCGGTGGTCATCGCTGTGCTCCGTTCATTGGGGAGGTACCGGGGTGCTTCATGGGTGCGGTTCTGGGATGCGGTTCTCGGATGCGTCCACAGGGAGTGGGCATCACTGGGGTTTGGTGCGGTCTGTGGGGTGTGGCGGGGAGGCCGAGCTGTTCGGCAGCGTGCCGCGGATCGCGGCACGCGCCGAGTCGAGGACGGTGCGCAGCGTCTCCACGGTCAGCGCGGACACCGTACCGGCGACGTCGGCCTCGCGCAGGTCGGCCAGGACGTCGTTGCGGAAGCGTTGGAGCACCGCCTCGGCGTCGTGCCGCAGCGAGTTGGACTGCGTGCGGCGGGCATCCGGTGCGGTGTCCGGTCCCGGCCGCGGCCGGGACCGGGCCTCCTGCGCTGCCGCCGCGAGCTCGGCCCGCAGGCCGCGCATCGTGTCGCGGATGTCCGCCCGGACGCCGTCCGCGAGGCTGCGCACCGTCTCGGCGACGCTGCGTTCCAGGCGCCGGACGTCGTCGAGGCGGGCGTCGATCTCCGCCCGGCCCGCCGGGGTGAGCTCATACGAGGCCTTGCGGCCGGCCCCCGGGGAGCCCGCCGCGCCGGGAGACTCCGGGGCGCCGGGTACGGATCGGCGGACCAGCCCCTCCTCCTCGAGCCGGGCCAGGCGCGGGTAGATGGTGCCGGCGCTGGGGCGGTACGTGCCCCCGAAGCGCCGGGTGAGCTCCGTGATGAGCTCGTACCCGTGCCGGGGCCCGTCCAGGAGCAGCACCAGCAGGTACAGGCGCAGCTCACCGTGGGCGAAGACAGGCGGCATCACAGCTCCACGGGCGCATGGCTCTCGGGTGCTGCGTCCGCCGGAGCGTCCTGGGGCCCGCCGATGACCGTGACGTCGCCGGAGACGCCGGTCACACGCAGGTGCATGGCGCCCGGCCGGGTGGAGCGTTCACCGCCCCCGGTCACCTTCGCGCCGCCGCCCCCGGTGAACTGCAGGCCACCCAGCGTCACGCGCCCGCTCACGCTCTGCACGGACACCTCGACGGCGCGCTCGTCCGGGATCCGCAGGAGCATGTTCCCGGACACCGTGTTGACCCGGACGGACCGCGGCTGGTTCGCCAGGTCGAGCGTCACGTCCCCCGAGACCGACGACGACGTGACGGTGTCGGCGGAACCGCTCACCACGACGTCGGCGGACACGGTGTTGCTCGTGATGTCGCCCACGTGGTCGCGCACCGTCACCTCGCCGGAGACGGTGTTCAGCTTGAGGTCGCCGGCGGTCCGGGAGACCAGCAGGGAGCCGGAGACGGTTGACGCCGACGCACCCGCCGTCGTCCCCGCGAGAAGGCCCTCGCCGCGCACCGTGCCGAGCCGGACGGTGGTCCCGGCGGGCACCGCGACATGGATGTCCGCGCGCGCCTTGCCGCCGAAGTCCGCGAACCGCTTCATGAACGAGCCCCAGCCCGACAGCGCGGTCTCGTGCCCGATGACGAGGTGACCACCCTCGAGGCGCACCTCGAGGGGCCGGCCCTCGACGGAGTGCACCTCCACCCGGGCGACGGGCTCGTCGTGGGCCACGATGTCGAGCCTGCCGTCGACGACGTGGGCATCGACGGTGCTGACGCCGTCGAGCTCGATGGTCTGCGGACCGGTGACGGTCCAGGTGTCCGCGCTCATGGGTTCCTCCGGTGCTCGTGACCTGCTCGGGTGGTGCCTCGGGCCGTTCGGGAGAACGCGATATATCGCGTCGAGGTGACTCACGATATATCGCGTCCTCGGGCCTGGCAACCCCTTCGATGCCTGACGACCCTCTGATCTGTGGGACCATTGACCCATTCAGTCCGTCACCTGTCAGGAGACACCCATGAGCAAGCGCGGTCGCAAGCGCCGTAGCCGCAAGGGCTCGGCCGCCAACCACGGCAAGCGCCCCAACGCCTGAGTCTGAATCTCAGCTCAGCAGGGCATACGAAAGGGCCGGAACCCCTGAGTTGTTACCAGGGGGTCCCGGCCCTTCGTCATGTCCGCTCGCGATCAGCCGAGCGCCGTCACTCGACGACTGACATCACCGTCAGCTGCTCGTGGATCCGCACCCGCAGCGTGTCGGGCGCGCGCTCACTGCACGACCGCTTCACGAGCTGCTTCACGAGGTCCTCGACGCTCAGCTCGGCCAGGCACGGCGAGCAGTGGGCGACGTGCGCGCGCATGCGCTGCTCGTCCTCCGGCGTCATCTCGGAGTCCAGGTACTCGTACAGGTGCGTGAGTGCGTGTTCACACTCGGACTCCCCCGCGGTGTCGTGCGGGATGGGTTTGACGTTGTTCACTGCGCACCTCCGGGCGCCTGGCTGACGAGTCCTCGCTGGGCGGCGTAGTCGGCGAGGAGCTCACGCAGCTGCCGGCGTCCGCGATGGAGCCGGGACATCACGGTCCCGATCGGAGTTCCCATGATCTCCGCGATCTCCTTGTAGGGGAAGCCCTCGACGTCGGCGTAGTAGACGACCATCCGACGGTCCTCCGGGAGCTCGGCGAGCGCCCGCTTCACATCGCTGTCCGGGAGCCGGTCCAGCGCCTCGGCCTCCGCCGACCGCAGTCCGCGCGACGTGTGCGACGCCGCTCGCGCGATCTGCCAGTCCTCGACGTCCTCCGCCTGGGACTGCTGCGGCTCGCGCTGCTTCTTGCGGTAGCTGTTGATGAACGTGTTCGTGAGGATGCGGTACAGCCAGGCCTTGAGGTTCGTGCCCGGGCGGTACTGGTGGAACGCCGCGAAGGCCTTGGCGAACGTCTCCTGCACCAGGTCCTCGGCGTCGGCGGGGTTGCGCGTCATGCGCAGGGCCGCGGAGTACATCTGGTCGAGGTACTGCAGCGCGTCGCGCTCGAAGCGCACGGCACGGGCCGCGGCGTCCTCCTCGACCGGGGAACGCTCGGTCCCCTCGTCGCTCTCGCTCTCGGTGGTGCTCTCGGCCGCGGTCGGTTCCGTGGTCCCGGCAACACCCTCGCTCGCGTTCGTGTCGGGGCGCGCCCCGGCATCCGCACCCACGACGTCGCCGCCGGTGCCCTGGTTCTGCTCGCGGGAAGTGTCAGTCATCGCACTTGAGCCTAGCCTCGTCGGCCAACCCGTGTTCGGCAGGGCCACAGTCAGAGCCTCCGCCGCGTGCTTCGCCGTGGACCGGGCCGAGTCCGTGCCGGTGTCGAGCAGGTGTGCGGGGACCGCTCCGAACATCAGGGGCACGCCCTGCGCGCCCGACGTCGCGCCCGCGGTCGCACCTGCCATCGCGTCCGTCCCCGCACCCGTGGCTGCGCTCGTCACCGTGCCGGTCGTCGTACTTGTCACCGTGTCGATCACCCTGTTCTTCACCGGTTCCTTCTCGAGGCATCGCTCCACGACCGCTTCAACCTTCTGCCGAGGCTTCGAATTCCCGGCGTGTCGGGGGCTGTCCCAAGCAATGCCGCCACCGCGCCGTCCCGCGTTCTTCCGCGGCATGATCCTGCTGCGTCGATCGTCCGGATCTGCCATGGTGGAGGCATGCTGCTTCGACACATCGCGCGACCCCTGCTGGCCTCATCGTTCATCTACGACGGCGTGCAGGCTGCCCGGAAGCCGAGCGAGCACGTGGCCGCAGCCAAGACCGGGTCCGCCCTGGCCACCCAGGCCCTGGGCGCGGAGCCGCTCAGCGAGAAGCAGGTCACCACGCTCGTCCGTGCGCACGGCATCGCGACCGCCACCGCGGGGACGCTGCTCGCGCTCGGCAAGGCGCCGCGCGCGTCCGCCCTCGCGCTGGCGCTGCTCACGCTGCCGCTCGCCGTGGTGAACCAGCCGTTCACGGCGCCCAAGGAGGAGCGCCCCGCGCGTACCGAGCGGTTCGTGCGCAACCTCGCCTCCGTGGGTGCGGCGCTCATCGCGGGCGCCGACCTCGAGGGCCGGCCCGGGCTGTCGTGGCGCGTCCAGCAGGCGCGCGCGGCCCGCGCGGAGGCGAAGGCCGCCGCCGCGGAGGCCTGACCCGACCTGTCGGACGCACAGGGCACCCGAGTGACCCGTATGTCTGACACGAAGCCGCTGTTCCGGAGCGGTCCGCGATAATCTCGGCACATGACTTCCTCCTCGACGACCGCGCCCGCACCTACCTGGGAGGCGCCCCTGGCCGGCGCTCCGCTGGACGCGACGGTCGAGGTACCCGGCAGCAAGTCCCTCACCAACCGGCTGCTGGTGCTCGCCGCGCTGGCGGACGGCCCAGGAACGCTGCGCGGTGCCCTGCGGAGCCGGGACGCCGACCTGATGATCCGCGCGCTGCGCGCGCTGGGCGCTCAGATCGACGAGGGCGATCACCCGAGCACGCTGCACGTCACACCAGGGCCGGTCACCGGCGACACCGAGGTACACACCGGCCTGGCCGGGACCGTCATGCGGTTCCTGCCCCCGGTCGCGGCCCTCGCCGACGGCCCGGTCCGGTTCGACGGCGACCCGGAGGCCCGCGTCCGCCCGATGCTCCCGGTCCTGGCAGCGCTGCGCACCCTCGGCGTCGCGGTGCACGACCCTTCTGTGGGCCCCGACACGCTGCCGACCCACCTCCCGTTCACCGTGGAGGGCCGCGGCGGCGTGCCGGGTGGCGCCGTCGACGTCGACGCCTCGGAGTCCTCCCAGTTCGTGTCCGGGCTGCTGCTCGCCGCGGCCCGGTTCGAGCGCGGCCTGACGCTGCGGCACATCGGCGCCACGCTGCCGAGCCTGCCGCACATCGAGATGACGGTCGCCACGCTGCGCGACGTCGGCGTCGCCGTCGACGACTCGCGCGACGGCATGTGGGACGTCTCCCCCGGGCCTATCGCGGCCCGGGACGTACGCGTCGAGCCGGACCTGTCCAACGCCGCGCCGTTCCTGGCCTCGGCCCTCGTGGCGGGCGGCACGGTGCGCGTCCCCGGCTGGCCGACGGCGACCACGCAGCCCGGCGCGATGGTCCCCGAGCTGCTGGAGCGCATGGGCGGCTCGTTCACCCTGACCGACGGCGTGCTGTCGGTGACGGGGACGGGCGAGGTGCACGGGATCGACGTCGACCTGCACGCCGGGGGCGAGCTCGCGCCGACGTTCGCCGCGCTCGCCGCCCTGGCGGACTCCCCGTCCCGGCTGCGCGGGATCGCGCACCTGCGCGGCCACGAGACCGACCGCCTGGCGGCGCTGGCCCGCGAGATCACGCGCCTCGGCGGGCAGGCCGAGGAGACCCGCGACGGCCTGGTCATCACGCCGCGTCCACTGCGCGGCGACGTCGTGCGCACGTACGCCGACCACCGCATGGCGACGTCGGCCGCGCTGCTCGGGCTGCGCGTCCCCGGTGTCCTGGTGGAGAACGTCGGTACCACGGCGAAAACCCTGCCGGACTTCACGGGCATGTGGCTGGGCATGCTCGGCTCGGACGCCTGATGGGCGCACGCTGATGGGATACCGCTGATGAGGCCCGCCTGATGGGCCGGCGCGACATCGACGAGTCGGACTTCCGGTCCCGCCCGTCGAAGCGCGGCTCACGCCCTCGGACCAAGCAGCGTCCCGAGCACTCCGACGCCGTGACCGGGCTGGTCACGGGAGTGGACCGCGGGCGCTACACCCTCTTGGTCAAGGGCGACGACGCCGACGCCGGATCGTCCGACGAGACGATCGTGACCGCGATGAAGGCCCGCGAGCTCACGCGTACGCGTGTGGTCGTGGGCGACCGGGTCGACGTCGTCGGTGATGTCTCCGGCGGGGAGGGATCGCTCGCGCGCATCGTGCGGATCCAGGAGCGCACCTCGACGCTGCGCCGCACCGCTGACGACACCGACCCGTACGAGCGGATAGTCGTCGCCAACGCGGACCAGCTCGTCATCGTCACGGCCCTGGCCCAGCCCGAACCCCGGACCGGCATGATCGACCGCTGCGTCGTCGCCGCCTACGACGCCGGGATGTCGGTGCTGCTCTGCCTCACCAAGGCCGACCTGGCCTCCCCCGACGAGCTGCGCGAGCTCTACGAGCCGCTCGGGGTCGAGGTGGTGGTGACGCGGCGAGCGCCGTCAGGTGATGAACCGGCCGAAGGCATGGTCCTGGCGGCCGAGTCCGTCGAGGAGGTGCGTGAACGACTGCGCGGCCTGGTGTCGGTGCTGGTCGGGCACTCGGGCGTCGGCAAGTCGACGCTGATCAACGCCCTGGTGCCGGACGCCGGGCGCGCCACCGGCGTCGTGAACGACGTGACGGGCCGGGGCCGGCACACCTCGACCTCCGCCGTGGCGCTCCCGCTGCCCGTTGCGGTCTCGGACGGCGAGCCCGCCGACACCTTCGACGGTTGGGTCATCGACACCCCGGGCGTGCGGTCGTTCGGCCTGGCGCACGTCGAGGTGGCGCACCTGTTGCGTGCGTTCGAGGACCTCGACCAGGTGGCGCAGGAGTGCCCCCGCGGCTGCACGCACCTCGCGGACGCGCCCGACTGCGCCCTCGACGACTGGATCGAGGCCTCCCCGGAGGACGAGCGGCCGTCCCGTGCGGCCCGGCTCAGCTCGTTCCGCCGCCTGCTCTCGTCGCGAACAGGCTCGGACGCCTGACCGTGACCGGCAGCGCCCGCTACGGCGCGGTGGACGTGCACTACCTGGACGACGGCGGGGCGCGAGCGGCGCTGGTCGTCGCCGAGAACATGGCGTTCACCACGCTCACCGAGGAGCGCACGACGCTCGTCGAGCAAGTCGCGGAGTATCGGCCGGGCAGGTTCTACGAGCGGGAGCTGCCCGCGCTGGAGCTGGTCCTGTCAGACGCCGCACCTTTGGACCTGCTGATCGTCGACGGGTACGTGGACCTCGACCCTGCGGGGCGCCCGGGCCTGGGCGCCCATGTGGCCGACGCCGGGCTCGCGCCCGTCGTGCTCGGAGTCGCCAAGACCCGGTTCCGTGCCGCGACGCACGCCGCCGAGGTGCTACGTGGGCAGTCCACCAGGCCCCTGTATGTCACGGCATCGGGCATAGCGCTCGACGCCGCGGCGAACCTGGTGCGCGCGATGGCCGGCGACGCGCGGCTGCCCGACGCACTGCGCCGCGTGGACCGGCTTGCCCGCGGGGCGACTCCGGACAGCTTCCCGCCGAGCTGAGGCGCACGCCGCCTGCCGCGCGCCACCGGGACACGGCGCCCGGCCGCACCCACCCGGTCCAGGGTGCAAGGTTCACGGTTGCAGGAACATCCAGCGGTGGCCCTCCACGTCCTCTGCGCGGTACAGGCGGCCGTACGGGGCATCTTCGATCTCGGAGAGCAGCCCCGCCCCGGCCGCCCGCGCCCGGGCGAAGTGGGCGTCGACGTCGGACACGTGGACCAGCACGCCGTCGATCACCCAGGGTGTCGAGAGCCACGCATCCGCCGCGGTGCAGTGCTTGCGGTGGGCCGTGGGCCCTTCGTAGGACGCGAGCTCCGAGAGCATCACGCGCCCACCACCGGCGTCGAGCTCGCCGTGGGAGAGATGACCGTCGTCGTCCAGCCAGCGTTCCGCCTCGGTGAAGCCGAACGCTTCGATGAGCCAGTCCATGGCTGTGACGCCGTCCTGGTAGGACAGCATGGGTATGACCGCGGGCAGCGGTGCGGCTTGGGGTTCGGGCATGACAGACCTCCTCGCTCTCGAACAAATGTACGAGTCTTTCGGGGATCTGTCGAGCGCGCCGACTACCCGACCTGGAAGCCGAACAGCTCGACGGCCCATGGATCCAGGCGTCCGGCGGAAGGGCCGCCGTCGTCGGCGCCTTCGCCACTGAACCCGAAGAACTCCTGCAGGGCGTGGTCCCCCAGGACGAGCGGATGGAACGGGAACGGATAGGGGCCTGAGGGCGCCGGGTGCCTGCCCGCCCAGAACGGCTCCTCGAAGGCGAGCCGTTCGCCCGCGTCCTCCAGGATGCCGTCGTCGGGCGACAAGCTGAGCGAGCGCACCAGCGCGCCGTCGCGCCATACCGCGAAGGCGAACCAGTCCACCGCGCTGTGCATGGCGTGCAGGTACAGGGTGCGGCCCATGCTCGCGTCCACCAGGTGCGCGGGCAGCTGCGAGGGCCGGTCGAGCATGAGCGCCTGGTCGCACAGGACGTCCACCTCCGGCGTCGACAGCGCGCAGGCGCGACCCTGCGGCGGGAACACCGCGTCGCCGAGCTCCCAGGGCTCCTCGCCGTCGGGGCGGATCCGAGCAGGCGGCCACAGCAGCCCGAGAAGCTCGGCCGCACCCGCCTCGTCGGCGAACTCCGCGGCCCCCGTCAGCCCAGCCGCCACGTCCCCGTCCGCGTACACCAGCATCGCGGTCCTGACACCCATCTCGCTCTCCCGCTCTCGACGTCTACCCCTGCGCTCGACGCCCGCCCGTACGCCGCACACGAGGGTACGGGCACTTGGTGACACCGCCACTCCACTCGCACGGGGTGGACATGCGGCGCCCCGATCACGTCCCGTTCTCGGCGACCTACCGGCGCTCGGCGACGAGCTTGTCCACGGCGTCCGCCGTCAGGATGCGCTCCAGGATGAGCCGGACCCCGCCGAGCGCCTCGGCCGAAGGCCCGCCGCGCCCCTCGCGGACGTCCAGCACCGCCGAGACGATCGGCAAGCAGCGCTGGAAGAGGACCCCGCGCACGGCGGCGACAAAGGGCGCCGACGTCGAGAGGACCCCGCCGAACGCCACCGCGTGGGGATTCAGGAAGTTCACCACCTCGGCGAGCACCTCGCCGACCCGCTGTCCGGCCTCGCGGAGCTCGGCGACCACCTGCGGGTCGCCGATCCGAGCCAGCTCGAGCAGCGCCGCGGTCCCGGGCACGTCCCGCCCCGCGGCGCGGAGCCGCGCCGCCACCGCGCTGCCGCTGGCGACCGACTCCAGGCAGTCGTCGGTGCCGCAGGAGCACGGGATCGCGGACGTCCCCCCGGTCGGCGTGTGGCTGATCTCGCCGGCAGCCCCGCTCGCGCCCTGGTGCAGCACACCCGCCGAGATGATGCCGGAGCCGATCCGGCTGCCGACCTTGACGGCGAGGAGGTGCTCGACCGCAGGACCCGCCAGCGCCGCCTCGGCCACGGCGAGCAGGTTCGCATCGTTCTCGACGAGCAGCGGCGCGTCCGTGTGGGCCCCGAGGAGGTCGTAGACGCGGACCTGGTCCCAGCCGGGCAGCTGCACCGACGGCGCGATCGCTCCGGCCCGCGAGTCGACCGGGACGGGCACGCCGAGCGCAAGACCGCGGAGCGCGTCGGGCTCGAGCCCGGTCGCCGCGAGACCGTCCACGACCCGGCGCCAGATCTCCTCGACCACGGCCTCCGGCCCGACGGAGACGTCCACCGGCGCCTCCACGTCGTGCAGCACTGCCGCCGACAGGTCGGCGAGCATGACCCGCAGGTGGCTCGACCCGAGGGTAGCGGCCGCCACGACTCCGGCGCGGGCCCGGACCTGCAGCTCGCGCGCCCGGCGTCCGCCCGTGGCGGCCTCACCGGTCCGCTCCTCCAGCAGGCCGGCCTGGATCAGCGTCTCGACCCGGAGCGAGACGGTGGACGGCGCGAGCCCGGTGGCCCTCGCGATCTCGCCTCGGGTGCGTTTGCCCTGCCGGACCAGGGTGAAGATCTCACCGAGCGACGCAGGAGGCTCGGTGCGCTGGCGCGACCGCGGATTCTTCACGGCCACACGGTAGTGCTCAGCCATCCCGCTCTCCTCACGACACGCATCTGGTTTTTTCGGTTTTCGAACTGTAACGTGCGAGAAACAGCGCGTGGTATTCGGCCGTCTTAGTGTCAGCGTCAGTGAGGACGCTCGCATCGGCCCACGGCCACCGAAATGCAAGGGAGCACACCTTGATCGACACGCCTGCGGCACCGGCCGCCCGGCGCACCGCCCCCCGCCGGGTCGAACCGGTCAACCAGCACCGGCGCGCCGAAGGGCGGGCCGGCTACGTCCTCGTGGCGCCGACGGCGATCCTGCTCACGGTCTTCTACCTGTGGCCGCTCGCGCAGACCGTCGTTTTCTCGTTCACCGACTGGAACCCCGGGACGGGGCTCGTCACGACGTCCGTCGGGCTCGCGAACTTCACTCACGTGCTGACCGACCCCGAGTTCGGCCGCGCCGTGGCGAACACCCTCGTCTACGTCGTGACGGTGGTTCCTGGCTCGATGGCGCTCGGGCTCGTCTTCGCGGCCCTGCTCGCGACGCCGTTCCGCGGGCGGGCGCTGTACCGGACGATGATCTTCACGCCGTACATCGCCCCCATCGTCGGCAGCGCGCTCATCTTCAGCTTCCTGCTCACGCCGCTGGGCGGACTCGTCAACCAGTTCCTCGGGCTGTTCGGCGTCCGCCCGATCGCGTTCCTGACGACCGAGCCCTGGGCGATGGTCTCCGTGGTGATCTTCTCCACGTGGCAGCTCGTGGGCTACACGATGATCATCTACTCCGCCGCGCTCACGAACGTGCCGCAGAGCTATCACGAGGCTGCGACGCTCGACGGCGCCGGTCCGATCCGCCGCTTCTTCTCGATCTCGCTGCCGCTCGTCGGACCGACCAGCGGCTTCCTCGCGATCACCGGGGTGATCGGATCGCTCCAGGTCTTCACGCAGGTGTACGTGCTCACGGGCGGCGGACCGCTGGGCTCCACCGAGACGGTCCTGTACTGGATCTACCAGCAGGGCTTCGTCCTCTTCGACGGCGGTTCCGCGAGCGCCGGCGCCGTGCTGCTGCTCGTCTTCGGCATCGTGGCGTCGATAGTGCAGCTCACCGTCATCTCCCGTCGCGACGCCGTCGAGCTGAGCTGAGGCGCACCATGGCACGTACCTCTCTCCGTCGCGCGCTCCCGCACGTGCTGCGGCACGCGGTCCTGATTCTCGCGTCGCTGGTGTTCTTCGGCCCGTTCGTGTGGATGGTTCTGGCGAGCCTGAAGTCCGCGCAGGAGGCGCTCTCCTTCCCGCCGACGTTCCTGCCGCAGGAGTGGCGCTTCGACAACTACCTGAGCTTGTTCGACGCGGTGCCGTTCGGGCTCTACTACGGCAACAGCATCTTCGTGACGGTCGCGGCCACGGTCGGGCAGGTCGTCACGAGCCTGGCCGCCGGGTATGCGTTCTCGCGGCTGCACTTCCGGGGACGCAACGTCCTGTTCGTCGTGCTCCTGGCGGCACTCCTGGTGCCGTTCGAGGTGGTGTTCACGCCGCTGATGAGCCTCCTGGCGTCGCTGGGCTGGCTCAACACCTATCAGGGCCTGATCATCCCGAACATCCCGTCGATCCTCGGCGTCTTCCTGTTCCGCCAGTTCTTCGAGGGTTTCCCGGGCGAGATCGAGGACGCGAGCCGGATCGACGGCGCCGGGGTCTGGCGACGGTTCCGGTCGATCATGGCGCCGATGGCCGCTCCGATGATCGGCAGCTTCACGATCCTGGCGTTCGTCTACAACTGGAACAACTTCTTCTTCCAGTTCCTCGCGGTGAACCGGACCGAGTTCTTCACCATCCCGATCGGTCTGTCCCAGCTCCAGTCGACGCACGGCACGAGCTTCAACCTGCTGATGGCGGGTTCGACGCTCGCCATCCTGCCCGTGTTCGTCGTCTTCCTCCTGTTCCAGCGCCAGATCGTCACCGCTATGTCCGGCGGCCTGCGCTAGGCGCACGTCCACCCTCACCTCTCACCACTCGGAGACTCACGATGCAGCTCAGAAAAGCCACGTCAACGTTCTCTCGCCGCGGCACCGTCGCCGCCCTGGCAGCGCTCACCCTCTCCCTCGCCGCGTGCTCGACCGGTGGCCTCTCGGAGGGCTCCGCCGAGGGCGAGGGCGAGGGCGGCCCCACTCCGATCCTGGTCTGGTCCGGGGTCAAGGGTGAGGCCGAGGTCAAGCTCGGCGAGCTCGTCGAGGAGTACAACGCCTCGCAGGACGAGTACGTCGTCGAGACGCAGTTCTCCGGGACCGGCGACCAGCTCCCCGCCAAGCTCCTCAACGCCGTGCAGAACGGCCAGGGCCCGAACATGCAGCTCGGCGACTCGACACCGCAGATGCTGGCTCAGCTCCTCGAGACGGGGAAGGTGCTCCCGCTCGACGACCTGATCGACGACCCGGAGGCGGAGGTCGGCCGGGACAACTTCACCGAGGGCATGCTCGCGACCGGCACCTTCGACGGGACCGTGTACTCGCTCCCGACCGAGGCGGGGGACTTCGGCCTCGTCTACAACAAGGAGATGTTCGAGGAGGCGGGCCTGGAGGTGCCGACCACCTGGGACGAGGTCGCCGACGCGGCCGAGGCGCTGACCACCGACGACCGTTACGGCATCTACCTCCCCATCGGCACCGGCGAGTGGCCGGTCTTCACCTGGCAGGCGATGCTGTGGAGCGCGGGCGGCGAGCTGCTGAACGAGGACAACACGGAGGTCGCCTTCGACTCACCGGAGGGCGTGACCGCACTGAAGACGTGGACCGACCTGGTCGAGGACGGCGTCGCCTACCCCTCCAGCCTGCAGACCGACGCCGACGGGCAGGGCATCGCGAGCCTGCAGACCGGCCAGGTCGGCATGGTCGTCACGGGCGCCTACAACCTCGGCATCCTCGACGAGGCGCTGGGTGCGGAGAACGTCGGCGTCGCCACGTTCCCGCAGATCGAGCAGCCCGCGATGAACACGGGCACCAACAACTCCTACATCCTCGAGGGCACCGACGAGGAGGAGGCGGGTGCCTGGGACTTCCTGCAGTACTGGCTCTCGCCCGAGGTCCAGGCCGAGTGGTGCATCGCCTCCGGGTACCTGCCGACCAACATCGAGACGGCGGAGTCCGAGACGTTCACCGACTTCCTGCAAGAGGACCCGCGCCAGCAGGTGTTCTACGACCAGCTCGAGTACGCCGAGGCGCGCCCCTCGATCCTTGCCTACAGCGGCATCAGCGCAGCACTCTCTACGGAGATCGAGAAGGCGCTGCTCGGCAAGTCGACGCCGGAGGAGGCCCTCCAGGCGGCGGCGAAGAACGCCCAGGCGGCGCTCGACGAGCAGCAGTGATCGCATGCTGACCACCGAGGCACACCCAGGGCCGTATGAAGAGACGGGGCAGGACCACCTATGACAACTGTCGGAATCATCGGCGCCGGCGGGATCTCCGGCGTCCATATCGCCGGCTGGCTCCAGCTCGGGGTCGACGTCGTCGTCCACAGCATGGCCGGCGCGCCGGAGCTCGTCGCCCGGCACGGCGGCCAGGTCGCGGCGTCGCTCCACGACCTGCTGGCGCGCTGCGACGTCGTCGACATCTGCACGCCCACCTACACGCATCGCGCTCTGGTGGAGGCTGCGGCGGCGGCTGGCCGCGACGTCATCTGCGAGAAGCCGTTCGCGCTCACCGTGGAGGACACCGAGGCGATGATCGCCGCGTGCGCCGCGGCGGGTGTCGGCCTGTACCCGGCGCACGTGGTCCGGTTCTTCCCGGAGCACGCGGTGGTGCACGACGCCGTGGAGCGCGGCACGCTGGGGACCCTCGCCGTGCAGCGCTACGACCGCCAGGGCGGCATGCCGGTGGCCCCCTGGTTCCTCGACGAGGAGCTCTCGGGCGGGATCATCATGGACCTGATGATCCACGACATCGACTTCGCGCGGTGGAACGCGGGCCCGGTCGCGTCCTTGCGGGCCGTTCGTTCCGTGCCGGACGGGTCCGGCACGGTGGCCGCGCAGGTGGTCCTCACCCACGCCTCGGGCAGCGTGAGCAGCATCGGCGGGGTCTGGTCCGCCCGGCCGGTGGCGTTCCGCACCCGGTTCGAGGTGGCAGGGACGGGCGGGGTGCTGCGGTACGACTCCGCGACCAACCCCGCCACCTGGGTCAACGGCGCCGTCGTCGGAGCCGACGGTTACGCGCCGAAGGCGGCGATCGGCGAGAGCCCGTACCTGACCGAGCTGCGGGAGTTCCTCACGGCGTTCCAGGGCGGCCCGCAGCCCCGGGTCACCGCGGCGGACGGGCTGCAGGCCGTCCGCCTGGCCGACGCCGCACGCCGCTCCCTCACCCTCGGTGAGGCCGTCACCGTGCCGGCGGAGCAACCTGCCGACCAGCCCACCGAACTGGAGGAAGCACGATGAAGGTCGCCCTGATGTCGTTCGCGCACACCCACGCCCTCGGCTACGCGCGCCTGCTCGCGGCGATGCCCGACGTCGAGCTCCTCACCTCCGACCCGGACGCCGCCACCCGCCCGCCCGGCGAGTCCGGCGGCGCCACGCTTGCCGCGGAGCTCGGCGTCGACTACGTGGACACCTACGACGAGCTGCTGGCCTGGGGTCCGGACGCCGTCGTCGTCTGCTCCGAGAACACCCGCCACCGCGCGCACGTCGAGGCGGCCGCCGCTGCCGGGGCGGCGGTGCTCTGCGAGAAGCCGCTGGCGACGTCGGTGGCCGACGCCGAGGCGATGGTCGCCGCCTGCGCGACAGCAGGGGTGCCGCTCATGGTCGCGTTTCCGGTCCGCTTCTCCCCCGCCTTCGCCGACCTGCGCGAGCAGCACCGGGCGGGCACGATCGGCAAGGTGCACGCGATCACCGGCACCAACAACGGCCAGGTGCCCGCGGCGCGGGCCTGGTTCACCGACCCGGACCTGGCGGGTGGCGGCGCGATGACCGACCACACGGTGCACCTCGCGGACCTGGTGGACGCCCTGCTCGACGGCGTCCCGGCCGTGCGGGTGCACGCGACCGCGAACAACCTGCTGCACCCGGACGCCGCGGTGGAGACGGCGGGTATCGTCACCGTCACCTACGCGGACGGCACGAACCTCACCATCGACTGCAGCTGGTCGCGCCCGGCCTCGCACTCGATCTGGGGCGGCCTGACCATGTCGGTGGTCTCCGACGCCGGCCTGATCGACGTCGACCCGTTCGCCCCGAGCGTCTCGGGGTGGTCGGAGACCGCCGCCAACGAGCTCGCGCTCGGCTACGGCCCGAACCTCGACGAGTCCCTCCTGGCGACCTTCCTCTCCGCGGTACGCACCGGCGCGACGCCCCAGCCCGACGGTCACGTGGGGATCCGCACCACCGCGATCGTCGAGGCCGCCTACCGGTCCTGGCGCGAGCGGCGCGTGGTCGAGGTGAACCCGGCCGGCCGGCCGGCGGCCGCCACCGCGTGAGCGGCTCGGTGGTGTGGTTGCCGCGTCATCGGCCGATCGGCGGCAGACTGAGCACATGCGCATCTACGTGCCCGCGACGCTCGACGAGCTCGACGCCGTCACCCACACCACCGACGCCGCCCGCTGGACCGTCGCACCGCGCCGCGTGCACGCCGTCACGAAGGACCTCGAGGCAGCCCTGCCGGACGAGGACGCCGAGGGTCAGGAGTACGTCGCCGCCCTGAACGCCGCGGACGACTCCCTGGCCCTGATCGCGGCCCGCCCGAACGCCCCGCACCAGCGCGTGGTCATCACCCTGGAGGTCCCGGACACCGCGGTCACCCCGGCGTCCGCCGGCGAGGACGACGACGAGCCGGTCCCCTCGGAGGTCGACGTCACCACCACCGTCGAGGACGTGGCGATCGTCTGCGTACACGTCGACGAGCCGGCCGCGGCCACCGACATAGCGGACGTGCTCCAGGCCGCCGACGAGGAGAGCGATGCCGAGGAGACCGCGAAGGTAGGCGAGGAGTCGGAGACGGCACTGGACGAGGCGCTGCAGCGCGTCACCGACCGCGACCTGCTCTGGTACGACTGGACCGAGATCAGGAACGTCCCCCGCGCCTGACGCACGTCCCTTGGTTGTGGGCGTGACCGTTGCGACTACGTGCCCGTTTTAGGCGCAACGGTCACGCCCACAACCAAGCGAACCGGGAGTTGGTCAGGACAGGTAGTCGAGTACGGACTTGTGCAGCTTCGAGTTCGTCGCCACCGCGTTGCCGCCCCACGGGCCCGGCTTGCCGTCGAGCGAGGTGAACGTCCCGCCGGCCTCGGTGACGATCGGCACGAGCGCCGCCATGTCGTACACCTCAAGCTCGGGCTCGGCGGCGATGTCGACGCCGCCGTCGGCCACCAGCATGTACGACCAGAAGTCGCCGTACCCGCGCGTGCGCGCGCAGGCCCGCGTCAGGTCGAGGAACCCGTCGAGCTTGCCGCGCTCCTCCCAGCCGCCGAGGGACGCGTAGCTGAACGAGGCGTCGGCGATCCGCGACACTCCCGACACGGACATGCGGCTCGCGGCGGCCAGCGACTTGCCCGTCCACGCCCCCGAGCCCTTCGCGGCCCACCAGCGGCGGCCCAGCGCCGGGGCGCTGACCAGGCCCACGACGACCTCCTCGCCGTCGGCCAGGGCGATCAGCGTGGCCCACACGGGGACGCCGCGCACGAAGTTCTTGGTGCCGTCGATCGGGTCCACGATCCAGCGCCGGGCGCCGTTGCCGGCGGAGCCGTACTCCTCCCCGACTATCGCGTCGCGCGTGCGGGCGCGGGCAAGCTGGCCGCGGATGAAGTCCTCGGCGGCACGGTCGGCGTCGGACACCGGAGTCAGGTCAGGCTTGGTCTCGACCTTGAGGTCCAGCGCCTTGAACCGAGACATGGTGATGGAATCGACCTGGTCGGCGATCACGTGCGCCAGACGTAGGTCGTCGGCGTAGTTGTCCTTCGTCATGGCGGCCACGCGGACAACCTAGCGCCGGATGCCAGTTTTCCATCACTGAGCCGCGCCGGTCGGGCGGATTGTTACGCAGGAAGTCCCGGATCCGGCCCGGTCACACCCCCGTCGGCACCAGTTCCCGGACCCGGCCGGCCAGGTCGACGAACGCGGCCCGGGCCGGGGAGCCGGACGCGCACTCGGCGAGCACCCGGCCGGCCAGCAGCGCGGTGTCGAGGCCCGCCGGGTCGTCGGGCACGAGGTGCACGTTGTCGACCCCGGCGTACCGGGCGAGCGCGTCCCGCACCTGGGACTCGGCCCGCCGTCCGACGGCGGCGTCGCGCACCCGGTTCACCACCACGAGGCGCGCCGCGGGCACCGGAACGGCGGCGTCCCGCAGATCCTCCAGGCCCCGGACCAGCCGCTGCAGCCCCACCGGGTCCGCCCCGCCGACCACCACCACGATTTCGGCGGCCTGCAGCGCGCTCAGGGTGGCGCCGTTGCGCTGCGGCGCCCGCGTGTCGTACATGAGCACCTCGTCCGCCTCGAGGACCGGCCCGCAGTCGACCACGGTCCAGGACGCGAGCTCGCGGCACCGCTGGAACACCATGTCCAGCGACGTGGCGGGCAGCTCGGGCCAGCGCGACGCGCGCGTGATGCCCGTCAGCACCCGTACGCCCGGCAGCACCACCGGGCTGTGCCGGGCGAGCGTCACGACGTCGAGCACGCCCTGCCCGGCGGCACGAGCGGCGGCGGCCAGGCCTGGTGCGTCGTCGAGCAGTCCGAGGCGGGAGGTGACCGACGACGCGTAGGTGTCGGCATCGGCCAGGAGCACCGTGTCGGCGCGCGGCCGCGGTGCCGGGCGGTGCCGGCGCAGCAGGCCGGAACGGCGTGGCGCCGCGGCGCCGATACCCGCGAGGGCCGCGGCGAGCTCGATGGCGGTGGTGGTCCGCCCGGGCGAGCCTGCCGGCCCCCAGACGGCGATGATCGTGCCGGACCGGCCACCGAGGTCGGGCGCGGGTGCGGCAGGCTCGGCGGCGTCCGGCGCGTCGCCTCGGACCGCCGCCACGAGGTTCTCCGCGTCCCCGCCGGCGACCACGACGTCGCAGCCCAGCCCGGCGAGCCGTTCGGCGGGCGTTGCCGGGTCCTCGATCGCGACCACCCGCAGGCCCGCGCCGCGCAGCCGCGCGACCGCCTCTCGGTCCAGCCCGGGCAGGTCCCCCGAGACGACGGCGGCCGTCCCGGCCCCCGCCTCGGCCGCCGCCAGGAGCTCGGCGAGCTCAGCGCACCGCCGGGCCACGGTGACCTGCGGCTGCGCACCCAGCACCGTGACCGCCGCTGCCTCCTCGTCGGGTGCGTGCACCGCGACCAGGACCGTGACCGTCCGCTCCTCGCTCATCGGACACCGCCCGCCACCGGCACGACGGCCACCGTGCCCGCGCCCGAGAGCGCGCTCAGCACGGTGGGCAGGGACTCGGTCGGGACGAGCACGTGCAGCGTGACCGCGCCGTCCACGACGATCGCGCCGTCCTCGGCGTCGACCTGCTCGACCACCACGTCCGGCGCGAGCGTGCTCGGCTCCGGCCCGTCGGCCGACTCCCCCGGCGCGACCGGTGCGTCCGGGACGAACCACAGGTCCACCACCGTGCCCGACCGGATCCGGTCGGAGAGGCCGGACGCGACCGGTACGGCCACGGACCGGACGTCGGCATCGGCGCCGAGGGCGGTCAGCGGGACGAGCTCGCCGTCGTCCACGACGCGCAGCGCCACCAGGTCCGCGGGCAGCGGCTCGTCTGCCGCGAGATAGCGTCCCGTCCCGGCACCCAGCCGGACGTCGGCGACCCGGAGCGCGTCCGCCGTGACCGGCTCTCCGGGCGTCAGCGCGCCGTCGGCGACGAAGACCGGGACGGTACGGCTCGCCGAGGAGAACACCCACGAGCCGAGCGCCACCGACAGCGCGACGATGACGACGCCGATCAGCAGTCGCGGGTCGCGCCAACGGGGCCGGCGCAGCCGGGCGGCCACCGGCGCGGGCAGGCCCTGACCCTCGAGTGCGGGCGCCGGGGCAGCCGGGGCATACGTCATCTCGGTCCTTCCACGTACTTTGGTGGACTTTGGGTAGACCTTCGAGTACAAGTTGAAGTGTCGATCCGGACAGAATGGCGCGCAGCGTAGGCAGAGCGCCGGAACCATAGTGATCGAACGTCGCCGATCCGGCATCAGATAAACACTTCTTGTGGATAACCCCCTCATGTCGGTGTCTCGTGCCACACTGTTCCCATGGAAAAGCGCTTTCTCTCTCTGGCCGATGTGGTCGAGACCCTGAACATCTCGATGGCCCAGGGCTATGCACTGGTTCGGACCGGCGACCTTCCCGCCATCCAGGTGGGCCCCAAGAAGGTCTGGCGCGTCGAAGCAGCGGAGCTCGAGGCATACATCGAGCGCATGTATGCAAAGAGCCGCGAGCGGCTCAAGGACTCTGCGACCACGGACGCGTGAAAAGCCCCCATCCGCACACGACGGGACCGGCGCACTCCATCGGGAGTGGCACCGGTCCCGCTCTCCATTGACCGGCATTCTCGACGGTTTCAGGGGGCTTCGCTCACGGCCAGCAAGGCCGAGAACGGGACGAGCCGAGTTCCCCGGTCATCGAGCACATCGATGTCCAGGTGGTCCCGGCCGACCCGCGCGATCCGGCCGCCCACGGCGCCGCCCAGCGTGCGCACCGTGATCCGCGCCCGGTCCCGCTGAAGCGTCCGTAGCACCGGGCCGAGCCCGAGCCCGTCCCTGCGGGACGTCGCGGAAGCCGCCTGTCGGGCCAGCCCGTGCACGCCCGCAATCGCGGCCAGCGGCACGAGATGCTGGCTCGCCGGTTCGGGCCGCACGCCCTGCAGCAGGGTCCACTCGTCCGCGGCCTCCCGCACGACGCCGCGCAGCGGGGCGCCGTCGAGCAGCTCCAGCGTGACCACCGCCCCGACGACGGCGCGGAACCGGTCAGCCAGCGTCATCGTGGCGTGCTCGGCCCGCGTCAGCTCGGACACGAGGGCGTCGGCCTCGGCAGCGGACTGAGCGCGAGCCTGCGCCTCGAGGTCGCCGAAGAGCGCCTCCCAGCGCGTGGGACCAGCCGGGTACACAGATGCCATGGAGCCACCCTGCGCCATCCACAGGCATCTCGCCCTCCGGTGGACACCCCGAAGGCACCGATGTTGAATATCGAGCACCGGGCAGCACCAACCACTATCAAACTTGGCTGGCTGGTCCATCCCGTCCGGTAATCGACCATCGCAGGGGGAAACATGCCGAACAACACCCTCAGTCATGCCCGACGCGGGCTCGCCGGGCTGCTGACTCTCACGCTCGCGCTCGTCGCGGCCGCCGGCGCCCTGGGCATCCGCACGTGGCAGGTCGGCGCAGCGCTGGGTTCGGCGCTCTTCCCGGTCGAGGACATCGTCGAGCTGGCGGCGGTCGCCGTCGGCACGGTGGCGGCGGGCTGGACCGGTCTGCACGCGCTCATCGCGCTGGCCTGTGTTCTCGCCGGCCGCCGAGGCGTGCGCTGGGCGGCGGGCGAACGGGCGGTGGCCCGGAACGCGCCGGCGGTCGTACGCCGTTTCGCCCGGGCGGCCGCCGGCGCCGGGATCGGCCTGGCCCTCACCACCCCGACAGCGATGGCCCTGCCGGGCTGGGGCACCGGGGCTGCCGCCTCCGCCGACCGCCCCGTCGTCGCCGTCGAGCTGGGCTGGCAACCGACCGACGACGTGCCGGGTGACCGCGGAGCGGCAGGCGAGAGCGCACCCGGCCGGTCGACGTCGCCGCGCTCCGGCCCGGCGCCCGAGCGGTCGTCGCTGGTCAATCGGGGCGTGCGGGCGGGCACCGAGCGTGCGCCCCTCGTAGTGGTCGAGCCAGGCGACACGCTCTGGGCGATCGCCGCCGACCGGCTCACCGCCGAGCGCGCGGCCACGCACCCGTCCGACGTCGCCGCGGCCGTCAACCGGTGGCATCACACCAACCGGCAGGTGCTGGGTGGGAACCCCGACCTGATCCGCCCAGGCATGGTGCTGCGCCAGCCCTGACCGCTCCACCACGCCCCCTACACCGCTCCGTCCCGCCCAGTCCCCAGGAGATCCCGCATGACCACGCTCGACGTCCCGCCAGATGCCCCGCCCGACGACCCGCCACCAGCGAGGAAGACCCCCGCAGCGAAGTCAGCGGCCCCTGCGCTGCGCACCAGGGCCGCGACGCCACCCCGACGGCCCGTCACCCCGCAGGTCGGGCCGGTCACCGGACCCGGTATCGGCCGGCGGCTGCGACGGATGCGGATCGGCGGCACGCCGTACCCGGAGCTGCAGAACGCCGCGGCCGCCCTGGAAGCCGTGTCCGGGCGGCCCACCCCCGAACCCGACCCGGCCCTGCCCGACCCCACGGCGCAGGTCTGCCGCGTGGTCCGTGCCGCTGTGGAGGTACTCCGCGGCGAACGTCCCGCGGCCCAGCTCGCCCGGTGGGTGACACCTCAGGTGTATGACCAGCTGCTCGAGAGGGGGAGGCTCATGCGTGAGGCCCAGCAGAGCCGGCCGCCCCGGCCCAAGGCACACGCAGCCACGGTCCGGCGTGTGCGCATGGTCCGGCTGGGCGCCGCGTCGGCGGAAGCGACGGTGATCCTGCACGACGAGGGCCGGGTGCGGGCGGCGGCCGTGCGACTGGAGGGAGGCCGGGGCGTCTGGCGCGTGGCGGTCCTGGAGATCGGCTGAGCCGGAGGCGCAGCGCAGGGTGCGGGCCGAGGAACGAGGCACGCGCACGGAGCGGAACCGCAGGCTCAGCCGACACTCATAGAGCCTGAACTACACCCACTCGACGATCAGGTCCGCCGCGTCCCGGGTGGTCGCGATGAGCTCCGCGTTGCGCTGGTCCGTGCCGCCGGCCCACGCCTCGGCGTCGGGCAAGGGCTTGCCGAAGGCGCGGTGGCGGGCGACGAGGCGCCGCAGGCGCTCGGCGTCGGGCAGGTCGAGGTACCAGACCTCGGCCATCCGGGCACGGGCGGCGGGCCAGGCGCCGCCGGGGGCGAGGAGGTAGTTGCCCTCCGTGATCACCAGCGGCTCGTCGGCGACGGCGATGCCGGCGGCTATCGGTTCCTCGATCTCCCGGCGGAACTCCGGCGCGTAGACCGGGGGTTCGCCGGGACGCCGGTCCGCCAGGCGACCGATCAGGGCCGCGTACCCGGCGTCGTCGAACGTGTCGATGGCGCCCTTGCGGTCACGGCTGCCGCGGGCCTCCAGGACCGCGTTGGACAGGTGGAACCCGTCCATGCCGACGACGACGGCGGTGCCGGGCCCCAGTCCGTCGATCAGGGCAGTCGCCAGCGTGGACTTGCCCGCCCCGGGCGGGCCGGTGATGCCGAGGACTCGGGTCTCGCCCGCCAGAAAGGCTTCGGCGACGAGCCCCGTCGCCCGCTCGACGAGCTCGTTCGCGGTCAGGCGCACGACAGGTTCTCCAGCCAGGTGCGCGGGCCGATGTGCTGCACGCGGACGGACGCGACACGCACGGCCTCCTCGACCGCGGCTTCCAGGTCGGCGCCCCGCGCGAGCGCCACGACCAGGGCGCCGTGGAACGCGTCGCCCGCGCCGAGGGTGTCGCGCACCTCGACGTCGGGCACGTCCGTGGATCCGCGCCGACCGTCTTCGTCGCACCAGGTCACGGGCTCGGGACCGTGGGTGGCGACGGTGGCGCGGGAGCGCGCGACGTCGTCGGGCGCACGGAAGTCTGCGGACCTCGCGGTGACGTCGGCGGCCCCGAGGAGGTCGGCGAAGACCGGGCGCCACCGGCCGGCGTCGAGCACGATCAGGGGGCGCGGGTCCAGGGTTCGCGCGTACGCGAGCACGCTCCGGGCAAGGTCGGGGTGGTGTCCGTCGAGCAGGACGGCGTCGGGCCGGGGCAGGGCGTCGAGGTCCGGGGCCGTGACGTCGAAGCGGCCGGCAAGCGTGGCATCGGGAGAGACGACCGAGCGGTCGCCGGTCGCGTCGTCGACCAGCACGGCCGAGACGGCCAGCGGGATCTCGCGCTGTTCGGCGGCGTCGTGGATCTCGACGCCGTGCCGCATCAGGTCGCCGCGCGCCGCGGCGCCCACCGGCCCCGAACCCATCGCGCTGATCAGCAGGGCGCGGGCTCCGAGCGTCGCCGCGGTCACCGCCGCGTTGGCCGCGGGACCGCCCGCTGAGACGTCCTGCCGGATGGCGGTGATCTTCTGGTTCGGCCCCGGCCGGACGGCGCTGCGGTGGATCACATCGAGCGTCGTCAGACCAGCAAACCAGCAGGTCACGGGGGGTTTCCGGTCGGCTGCGGCGAGGTCTTCGGGCATGAGCAGAGGCTACCTGTGAAACTGCGTGTCAGTGACCGAGCGTACGGTCGCCCCATGACCGCTCCCGGACCGGCGACATCCCCGACCGCACCGTCGATGCCATGGCGTGACCTCCTGCTCGACCAGCTCGACTTCTACTGGAACTTTCATCTCTGGCCGCGCCTGGACGGCCTGACCGACACCGAGTACCTCTGGGAGCCGGCATCACCCGCCTGGAGCCTCCGCCCTGGACCCGACGGCGAGCCCCGGCTCGAGCACGAAGTACCCGAACCGGAGATTCCGCCAGTTACTACCATCGCATGGCGGATGGTCCATTTGGGGCGTGACGTGCTGGGACGGCGCGCCCGGGCCCTGTTCGGCCCTACTGACGCGCCGCCCGACGCCGACATGTTCGACCCGAGGCACTGGCCCGAGACGCCGGTCACCGCCGAGGGTGGCCTCGCCCTGCTCGACGAGGGCTACCGGTCATGGCGAGCCGGGATCGCCGCGCTGGACGACGAGTCCCTGATGCGCCCGATCGGCCCGCTGGGCGGACAGTTCGGTGAGTCGCCGATGGCCGCGCTGGTGACTCACCTCAGCCGCGAGACCATGGCACACGGCGCTGAGATCTGCCTCCTGCGTGACCTGTACCGGGATCAGGACTGGCCGTCCGGGTAGGCCCGGTCCGCGTAGACGCGCAGCACGTCGCGCACGAACGTCGCCCCCTCGTTACCGCCGTAGTTCGCGGCGAACCGATCGTCCGCCACGTACATGTCGGCCAGGCCGAGCAGGTAGCCCCGGTCGGGGCGGCCCTGTTCGTGACCTGGGGTCCCCGGGATGGACGAGAGCCACTCGGCATGCTGGGCGGCAACGGCCTGCGCCTCGTCGGAGGCCGGGTCGAGCCCCGCCTCGGCGGCGTCGATCCAGGCCTTGCCCAGGGCCTCGGCCCGGGCCTTCCACTGTCGCTGCCCCTCCTCGCCGAGCCCGCGCCACCACGCGTCGCTCTTCGCGTACGCGTCGCGACCCCAGCGCTCGGTCACCTCCTCCTCGTACTGGGTGTGGTCGAACCCGTCGAGCATGTCCTTCGCCATGATGTCCTCCTTCGCTTCGGGGTCCTTCTCGAGAGCGGCGACCGTTCGTTCGACCGACGCGATCTGCCGCGTCAGCCGGTGCTGCTCCGCCCGCAGCGAGACGAGGTGCCGGCGTAGCGCCTTCGCCTCGTCCTGGTCGCTGTCGAGCACCCCGGCGATGTCGCCGAGGCCGAGACCGAGGTCGCGCAGCAGCAGGATCCGCTGCAACCGCACCAGCGCGGTGCGGTCGTAGCGGCGCGGGCCGCTCGCCGTCGTCCGGACGGCGGGCAGCAGCCCGACCGCGTCGTAGTGCCGCAGCGTCCGGCTGGTCACGCCGGTCAGCCGCGCGATCTCTTGGATGGACCAGTGCATGTCGACCACGGTAGAGGTTGACGCCGCGTCAACTTCAAGCCCCGAGTCCCGGAAGTTTCGGGCGCAGCCGGAGCTGCCTGTGCATAACCCGGGCTGCTCCCATCCCGGGTGATCAATACTGAACCCATGACGACATCAAGCGATATCATTCCGGATCAACCGTTGGCCGACGACAGGTTGCTGCTCGCGTTCGCGAAGTTTCTGCACGATGGCGTCGCACCGCGTCGCCGAACCCTGTGGTTCGTGCTGCTGGACCGCGAGCGCCGCCCGCTGCCGGTGATCGTGCCGATCGATCATGTACCGGACGAACCTGACCCGCTCATGGTGGGCAATCTGGGCCAGGCCTGGCACCAGATCCTGCAGGACGAGCCGGGTTCGTCGGTGGTGCTGATGCTCGAGCGGCCGGGCCCGCCGGTCGCCTCGTTCGACGACCTCGCGTGGTGCGTGGCGCTCGGCGCGGCAGCGGCGGAGCACGGCATCACGCTCGCCGCGTTCTTCCTCGCGACGGCGCACGGCGTCCGCCCGCTCTCGCCCGACTGATGGGTGCGTGGGTCCCGGCTCAGCCCTGCAGCAGCTCCCACTCGTCGTCCGTGAACAGCCGCGACCGGATGAGGAACCGCACGCCCTCGGGCGCCTCCACGCTGAACCCGGCACCGCGGCCGGGCACCACGTCGATCGTGAGGTGCGTGTGCTTCCAGTACTCGAACTGGTTGCGGCTCATCCAGACCGGGACGGTGAACGCACCGCCGTCCTCGTCCAGGCCGGCCGCGATCGCGAGGTCGCCGAGGTGGACGTCGGCGTCGCCGGTGATGAAGTCGCCGTCGGGATAGCACATGGGCGACGAGCCGTCGCAGCACCCACCGGACTGGTGGAACATCAGCTCGCCGTGCTTGGCGCGCAGCCGCGCGAGCAGCGCGGCCGCCTCATCGGTCACGCCCACCCGAGCGGGTGGTGCGCCGACCGCCCGAGGCGAGCGAACGTCGTCCGACATAAAGCCTCCTCATCTCGGTTGTCAGACGTACAGGTCAGTTGTCAGACGTACAGGTCACGGGAGTGACCTGTACGTCTGACAGTCCGGGGCTGGGTCAGAAGAAGCCCATCCTCTGCGGGGCGTAGCTGACCAGGAGGTTCTTGGTCTGCTGGTAGTGGTCGAGCATCATCTTGTGGTTCTCGCGGCCCACGCCCGAGCCCTTGTATCCGCCGAACGCCGCGGCCGCCGGGTAGGCGTGGTAGCAGTTGGTCCACACGCGGCCGGCCTCGATCGAGCGTCCCGCCCGGTAGGCGTCCGCGCCGGACCGGGTCCACACACCCGCGCCCAGCCCGTACAGGGTGTCGTTGGCGACCTTGATGGCGTCGTCGAAGTCGGCGAACTCCGTCACCGCGACCACCGGCCCGAAGATCTCCTCCTGGAAGATTCGCATGGAGTTCTTGCCCTCGAAGATCGTCGGCGTCACGTAGTACCCGCCGGCGAGGTCACCCTCCATCTCGGCGCGGTACCCGCCGGTGAGCACCTTGGCGCCCTCCGCCTTGCCGATGTCGAAGTAGCTGAGGATCTTCTCCAGCTGGTCGTTGCTCGCCTGCGCCCCGATCATCGTCTCGGTGTCCAGCGGGTTGCCCTGCTTGATCGCCTCGGTACGCGCGACGGCGTCGGCCAGGAACGAGGAGTAGATGTCCGCCTGGATGAGCGCGCGGGACGGGCAGGTGCACACCTCACCCTGGTTGAGGGCGAACATCGTGAAGCCCTCCAGCGCCTTGTCGTAGAACTCGTCGTGCGCCGCGGCGACGTCGCTGAAGAAGATGTTCGGCGACTTGCCGCCGAGCTCCAGCGTCACGGGGATGATGTTCTGCGACGCGTACTGCATGATCAGGCGACCCGTCGTGGTCTCGCCCGTGAACGCGATCTTGCGGATCCGGGACGAGCTCGCGAGCGGCTTGCCCGCCTCCGCGCCGAACCCGTTCACGACGTTGACGACACCCGGCGGGAGCAGGTCCGCGATGAGCTCCATCAGTAACAGGATCGACGTCGGCGTCTGCTCGGCAGGCTTGAGCACGACGGCGTTACCCGCCGCGAGCGCCGGCGCCAGCTTCCACACGGCCATCAGGATCGGGAAGTTCCACGGGATAATCTGCCCGACCACGCCCAGCGGCTCGTGGAAGTGGTAGGCGATGGTGTCGCCGTCGATCTCGCTGATCGACCCCTCCTGCGCGCGGATGGCGCCCGCGAAGTAGCGGAAGTGGTCGACCGCGAGGGGCAGGTCGGCGGCGAGGGTCTCACGGACGGGCTTGCCGTTCTCCCAGGTCTCGGCGACGGCCAGCTCCTCGAGGTGCTCCTCGATGCGGTCGGCGATCCTGTTCAGGATCGTCGCGCGCTCGGTGACCGACGTCCGCCCCCACGCGGGCGCCGCACCGTGGGCGGCGTCGAGGGCCCGGTCGATGTCGTCGGCGTCACCCCGCGCGACCTCGGTGAACGTCCGCCCGTTCACAGGGCTGGGGTTCTCGAAGTACTGGCCGTTCGCGGGGGCCACGTAGTCGCCCCCGATCCAGTGGTCGTACCGGGGCCGGAAGTTGGCGATGGCGCCTTCGGTACCCGGGGCTGCGTACACGGTCATGGTCTGCCTCCTCGCAGGTTCTCGTGCCCGCCGTCGGCTGCCCGACGGCGGAGCGACACCCGGCTGCGGCGGTGCACCCGGGTAGGCCCGACGTTAGGCAGCGGGGAGTTGCATCGGGGTTGCAACCGGACCGTGACCTGGGCGGGGCAAGCCGCGCCCACCGCGGAACAAATGGACTTCAGAGGACAGAACGCCCGACGACACGAAGCCGCTCGGCCACACGAAGCCGACACCACACACGACGAGAGGCGCCCCATGACTTCCGCACCCCACCGGACCCGGCACACCGGAGGCACGGCAGCGCAGCGACCGCGGCCGCTGACCGCACGACCGACCGTGCTGGCAGCACTGCTGACCGCGGCGCTGGCGCTCGCGGGCTGCACCGCTCAGGGCGAACGGACGCAGACGTCCGCCGACTCGGCGGGCCTGTCGGCCCCGGCCCCGGCCACCGAAGGGCTGAGCGGTGCCGAGGTCGCGCCGCTCCCCGGCCCCGAGCCGGCGGTTCCCCCGGCGGACCAGCGCGCGTTGACCGACCAGGAGGAGTACGACGACTCCCCAGAGACGCCTTTCCAGGACGTCGCCACCAGCCCGTTGTCCACGTTCTCGGCCGACGTCGACACGGCGTCCTACTCGAACCTGCGCCGCCAGGTGAGCCAGGGGGTGGCGCCCGAGGGCGTGCGCATCGAGGAGCTGGTCAACTACTTCGACTACGACTACCCGGCGCCCACCGTCGGCGCCGAGCACCCGTTCTCGGTGACGACCGAGGTGGCGACGGCACCGTGGAACCCGGAGCACCAGCTCGCGATGGTCGGCGTGCAGGCGACGGAGGCCCTGCCGACGTCGGAGGGCAACAACATCGTGTTCCTGCTCGATGTGTCCGGGTCGATGGACGAGCCGAACAAGCTGCCGCTGCTCGCCGAGTCGTTCGCGCTGCTCGTGGAGCAGCTCGACGAGGACGACCGGGTGTCGATAGTGACCTACGCGGGCGACAACCAGGTGATCGCGGACTCCGTGCCGGGCTCCGAGCACGGCGTCCTGGTGGACCACCTGCGGTCCCTGCGGGCCGGCGGCTCCACGGGCGGAGCGGACGGCCTGCGGACGGCGTACGAGCTGGCCGAGAAAAACTTCGTGGCGGGCGGCAACAACCGGGTGATCCTGGCGACGGACGGCGACTTCAACGTCGGCCCGTCCACCCCGGAGGAGCTGACGGAGCTGATCGAGGCCGAGCGGGAGTCCGGCGTCTACGTGTCCGTGCTGGGCTTCGGTATGTACAACCTGAAGGACAACACGATGGAGGCCATCGCCGACCACGGGAACGGCAACTACGCCTACATCGACACGCTGGCCGAGGCCCGCAAGGTCCTGGTGGACGAGTTCGGCTCGACGATGTTCGTCGTGGCCCAGGACCTGAAGCTGCAGGTCGAGCTGAACCCGGCCGCCGTCGGGTCCTACCGGCTGATCGGGTACGACAACCGGCGCCTGGAGGACGAGGACTTCGACAACGACGCCAAGGACGCGGGCGACGTCGGGGCCGGGCACTCCGTGACCGCGTTCTACGAGCTGGTACCCGCCGGCGCCGGCGGCGGATCGGACGACCTGAAGTACTCGGACCAGGAGGTCGGCACGAGCGACGACTACATGACCGTGCACGTGCGGTACAAGGCGCCGGACGGCGGCCGGCCCGCGGCGAGCACCGAGGTCGAGTTCCCGGTCGGCGCCGACGCGTTCACGTCGACGCCGACGGCGGACTTCGCCTTCGCCTCCGCCGTCGCCGAGCTAGGGCTGATCGCCACGGAGTCGGAGTACCGGGCCGAGGCGAACGTCGACGCAGTCATCGAGCGGGCGGCTGCCGCGCTCGGAGAGGATCGGTACGGGTTGCGCGCGGAGTTCGTCGACCTGGTCGGCGCCTACCGAGAGGTGGCCCCGGGCGACGGGGCGCAATAAAGGCCGCCTGAGAATGCGCCGGAAAGAGATTTCTACGCGCAGAGACGCCTGGAATTTTTTAACGCCATCAAATGGCAGCGCAGATTTGTCAGGATCCTTCGCGCGACGTGAGGATCGTCCGGTTTCCTACCGGCTCACGGGAATCCAGAGCGCGCTGCGCCCCCTGCGACTGCTGCACCATGTCGACGGCGGCACGCAAGTCCTCCGTGGCCCAGTCGAGCGAGTTCTCGATGTGCGTGGCCTGCGCGAGCAGGGTGCTGGCCTGCGTCACGGACGACGGCGGAGTGTCGGTCACGCGCTGTTCCACGGCCGCGCGGGCGTCGACGAGGGCCTCGGCCAGGACGTCGCGCGTCGCCGGGTCGGCGACCCGGCCGTCGGAGCCCTCGTAGACCCGCTCGGCCATGTCCATCACGGCGGCGAGGTCGTGCGAGCGGGCCACAGTGGTGCTGACCTGGGTGTCGATCTTCGACGTCAGCGTCAGGATGCGGCTGGTCTCCTCGGCACGGGCCGACACGGCCCAGAGGCTGATCGCGACGGCGACACCGGTGACGATCGCGGCGCCGAAGGTCCAGCGCCTGCGCCCGCGGGCGCCCGCGAGGTCGAGCTCGGGCTCCGAGCTGAGAGGTGGTGGTTCCGGCGCGTGGAGTGCGGGTAGCCGGGTCGGGTCGAGTGCGGGCGATGAGGCCCGACTGTCCCCGGGGTCTTCGTCTGTTCCAGTTGCGGCTGCCGGCCTGACCAAAGCGGCGGTGTTCAACTCTTCCCCCAAAGAGAGTCCCATGAAAACAAGCTGTCGGGCTCGAGGCCCATTTAACGACCGATGCGAATGACGTTAGGACTACTTCTTGGGTCCCGCGCGGCGAGACCGTAATACACCTGTGATCTGTGGAAAACCGTCCCCGCGCGGTGGATAACTTTGGGGCCGCGGTGGACAACCTGTTGATGCCGGCGGTGCCCCGCATAGACTGGCCCGGTTCGACGACGGCGTCCGAACAAGGTCAGGGGCAGGATGACGCAGGTGCCACACCGGGACGCGCAGTGGGTGCGCGCGGCATACGAGAGCTTCGTCGGTTCTGCCGGCTCCCAGGAGCCCGAGGGCATCGACCCCGTCGTCGCGGCCTCGTGGCGACGGAGCCTGCGCAACGGGGTGGACCCGGACCGGCCGAGCGCGGTGGCCGTCGCGGCGTCGGACGACCTCGAGGACTACCGCCGCGACCATCCCCTCGCGGTCGCCATGCCGTTGGTGCGGGACCTGGTGGGCGGAGCGACCGGCGACGACCTGGTCGTGGCGGTGTCGGACGACGTCGGCCGGCTGCTCTGGGTGGAGGGCCGTGGGCCGGTGCGCTCCGCCGTGGACCACGTCGGTTTTGTCGAGGGTGCGGTGTGGCGCGAGGAGTCCGTCGGCACCAACGCGCCCGGCACGGCCCTGGCCACGCGCCGCCCGGTCCAGGTGCTCGGCGCGGAACACTTCGCCCGGCCGGTCCAGCGGCTGAGCTGCACCGCGGCGCCGGTGCACGACCCCGCGGGCGGGATCGTCGGCGTCCTCGACCTCACCGGCGGCAGCGCGGCCGGCTCCCATGTCGCCCTTGCGCTCGTGCGGGCCACGGTCGCGATGGTCGAACGCGAGCTGGCCGCCCGCGCCGCCGACCGCCTGCACGGGGCCGACGCCTGGGCGGGCGAGGCCGACCCGGACCCGGGCTTGGGCCCGGGGAGGGGCACGGGCGCGGCCGAACGCGCCCCGCACCTACGCCTGCTCGGCATGCCCACGCTGGGCGGGCGGCGCATCTCGCTGCGCCACGCCGAGATCCTGCTCCTGCTCGCCGAGCACCCGCGCGGCCTCGGCGCGGAGGAGCTCGCCGTGCTGCTGCACCCCGGCGACCTGTCGCTCGTCTCCGTACGCGCGGAGATCTCCCGGCTGCGCCGCGTGGCCGGTGCCGTGCTGGACGGCCCCCTGCTCGCCGGCTCCCGCCCGTACCGGCTGGCGCGAGTCCTGCGGTCCGACGTCGACACCGTGCGGTCCCGGCTCCGGCGCGGCGACGTGCGGGGTGCGCTCTCGGCGTATCCGGAGCCGCTGCTGCGCCGGTCGCTCGCGCCGGGCGTCGAGCGGCTGCGCGAGGAGCTCGAGGCCGAGGTGCGCGAGGCCGTGCACGCCTGCGCCGACGCGGCCGCCGTCGAGCAGTGGACCGCACGCGACGAAGGCGCGGACGACCATGCGGCCTGGACGCGCCTGGCCCAGCTGGCTCCGCAGGGCGGGCCGCAGGCGGCGCGGGCGTGGGCGCACCTGGGGGTGCTGGACCGCCGGCTGTCGTGAGCCGGGATCTTTTCGGCACGGCCGTGTGTTCATATTCTCGTCAGTGCACGTGCTCTACGAGGAGGACCCATGCCCGCGCCCATCGACCCGTCGGACAAGATCGCGCAGTACGCCCACCCGGAACGTCTCGTGAGCACCACGTGGCTGGCCGAGCACCTCAAGGACCCCGGCGTCGTCGTGGTGGAATCCGACGAGGACGTCCTGCTCTACGAGACCGGCCACATCCCCGGCGCCGTGAAGGTGGACTGGCACACCGACCTGCAACACCCCGAGATGCGCGACTACCTCGACGGCGCGGCGTTCGCCGCCCTGATGGGCAGCAAGGGCATCACGCGGGACACGACTGTCGTCCTGTACGGCGACAAGAACAACTGGTGGGCCGCGTACACGGCCTGGGTGTTCACGCTGTTCGGGCACTCGGACGTGCGCCTGCTCGACGGCGGCCGCGGGCTCTGGAGCGCGGAAGGCCGCGAGCTCACCACCGACGTCCCGGCGCCCGCTCCTGTCGAGTACCCGACCGTGGTGCGCGACGACAGCACGATCCGCGCCTTCCGCGACCAGGTCCTGGCGCACCTCGGCACCGGCCCGCTCGTCGACATCCGCTCCCCGCAGGAATACACGGGCGAGCGCATCGCCATCCCGGACTACCCGGAGGAGGGCGTGCTGCGCGGCGGCCACATCCCGACCGCGCGCAACGTCCCCTGGGCGACGGCGGTCGCCGAGGACGGCACCTACAGGACCCGGGAGGAGCTCGAGGCCATCTACACGGCCGGGCTGGGCATGAACCCGGACGACGCCGTCGTCACGTACTGCCGCATCGGCGAGCGCTCCAGCCACACGTGGTTCGCTCTCACCTACCTGCTCGGCTACAGAGGCGTGCGCAACTACGACGGCTCGTGGACCGAATGGGGCAACGCCGTGCGGGTGCCGATCGCCACGGGCACCGAGCCGGGCGCCGTCTGACCGCTCCTTGTTGTGAGCGCGACCGTTGCGACTGTGCGCCCGTTTTAGGCTGCACGATCGCGCTCACAACAAAAGGACGGGAGCGGTCAGGCGCGGCCGAACTCCTTGCGGAGCTCGTCCTTGGCGCGCTCCAGGACCTCGCGCTGTTCGGCGTCGAGCTCCTTGCCTGCACGGTTCACGTAGAACGTGAGCATCGACATCGCCGAACGGTACGGGGAGCTCTTGCGCCGGCCGCTCGACTCCGCGGAGTGCTTGAGCGACCGGGCGATCCGCTTGGGGTCCTTCCACGTGAAGACGCCCTCTTCGAGGTCCAGGGCGTCGCTGCCTTCGGTGACACCCTGGGACCAGCGTTCGCGGCCCTGGTCAGACCGTTTCTTCTCGGCCATACATCAACCGTACGACGCCGCCCGGTAGCTCGCCCGAGCCCCGAGCGCGGTGGGAGGATGAGCAGATGAGCACCAACGACGTCGACCTGCCCGAGGCCCTCGCCGAGCTGCGGGACGCCTTCCTGGAGACGCCCGAGCGGGACCGCCTCCAGCTGCTGCTGGAGGTGTCGCGCGAGCTTCCGCCGCTGCCGACTCGGTACGCGGACGCGCCCGAGCGGCTCGAACGGGTCCAGGAGTGCCAGTCCCCCGTCTACGCCTTCGCCGAGGTGGACGACGCCGGCGTGGTCACCTTCCACGCGAGCGCGCCGGAGGAGGCGCCCACCACGCGCGGTTTCGCGTCGATCCTCGCGCAGGGCCTCACCGGGCTGACGGCGCAGCAGGTGCTGGACGTCCCCGAGGACTACCCGCTCCAGCTCGGGCTCACGAAGGTGGTCAGCCTGCTGCGCCTCAACGGCATGGCGGGCATGCTCTCCCGCGCCAAGCGCCAGGTCCGGGAGCAGATGGCAGCGGCCCAGGTCTGAGCGCAGAGGTCCGCCTAGTGCTCCCGCAGCCGGGAGCGCAGCCACGGAATGCAGGCCTCCGCCTGGATCCGCTGGAACGCGCGCACGTGCGGGATGCCGGGCGGCGGGTCCTCCAGCGAGGTACGCACGAAGTAGGCGGTCAGGACCGCCACCCACACGGTGACCGCCTCGGGGTCGACGCGGGCCGGGAGCGGCGTCCGCTGCAGGACCTGCTCCGGGGCAGGCCCACCGGAGGCGTGCACGGCCGGGAGCATGCTGGCCTGGTCGATGAACGGCGCGCCGCGCACAGCGTGCGGCCAGTCCACCGCCACCGCTTCTTCCGCGCCGTCAGGCCGGCGGACGACGAGCGCGTTGTCCGCGCGCAGGTCGGCATGCACCAGGTGCGGGCCCGCCAACGCCTCGGCCTGGCGCTCGGGCGAGGCGATCTCGGCGAGGCGTTCGAGGTTCTCCGCCAGCCACGGGTCGTACGTCGCCAGGCCCGCGGGGCGCTCGTCGGTCAACAGGGCCGCCTCGCGCCAGGTG
The DNA here is from genome assembly GCF_900608595.1 of Promicromonospora panici. GTDB lineage: Bacteria > Actinomycetota > Actinomycetes > Actinomycetales > Cellulomonadaceae > Promicromonospora > Promicromonospora panici. The sequence goes on from NZ_UWYY01000006.1 coordinate 190,038, forward strand.
CGGTCGGCGAAGTCGGGGTACGCGCCGCCGTCGGGCACCTCGTGCTGGGCGATGCGGCGGGCCAGGTACTGCAGGCGGTCGAGGTCGTCCAGGTCCCACGGCTCGGTCCGGGGCGCCCGCCCGTCGACGACGTCGGACGCGATGACCACCCAGGCGGGCTCCGCTCCGCCCGGTTCGGGCAGCTCCATGATCCAGCGGAACGCGGGTGCGGGAACGCCGTCGGGCAGCGCCGCCGCGCGTACCGCCTCCCGGCGGTGCAGGCGCGCGGCGACGTCGTACTCGGTCGAGGCGACCTTCACGAAGGCGCTGCCACCCGCCGACTCCAGCGTGAGTGCCCACCCCGGCGAGTAGCCGCCGTCGTGCGACGTCCAGCCGGTGACCGGACCGCCTAGCTCCGCGGCGACGGCGTCGCGCACGTGCGTGGGCAGGTCGGGCCAGGTGGGCCGGATGCGGGTCATGCGGCGATCATGCCAACCGGCTGCGGGGCCTGACGAGGAGAAATCAGACGTGGGGCCGGAACTCCTGACCTGGACGATCGTCCACCGCCAGATTGGATATCACGGCTGTGATGTCTGAGTTACGGGCATTCCTGACGCTCTGCCGAAGAGTTCGATCCTGGAATGTCTTATTTCATTCCTCGCACCACTCGATACACTCCGATTGACAGGGTGAAAAGCGCGTCTGACAGTTCTTCGTGGTGAACACACATGAGTGCTCCACCACTGTTTCGACGGAGCTATTCGAGGGGAAATACAATGATCCGAGGATTCCGTGCAATCAGTCGCACTGTCGCAGCCGTAGCCGTCTCGGCCGGTCTGGTCTGCGCAGCCGCAACCGGTGCGAGTGCCATGGCGGTGACCGAGGGCGACGTGCCTGCGGCCACGATCACCGCGACGGACCCCGTGCCCGACGTGCCGGTCGAGGACGTGGCGGAGACGCCGGTCGAGAACCCCGTGCCGGACGTTCCCGTCCCGGACCTCCCGGTTCCGGAGCTTCCGGTGCCGGTCCCGACGGGCCTGCTGGACGGGCTGCTCGCCGCGGTCGGCAACCTGCTCAGCTCGCTCCTCGGCGGCCTCGGCACCTCCTTGCCTCTTCCCGTCCCCGGGGTCTGACGACCGACCCCTTCACAGCTCGCCGGACGTCGCCAGCACGGCCGGTTACCGAACCCCTTTTCCACCAGCCGTTCGTGAACGGTGGGGCTGGTGACAAAGGGCTCCCGGTGAGGCCCTTTCCCGGATATCCGGGAAAGGGCCTCACTGCTTTATGGACGGCGGTATCGCGCATTTCGACATGACGCCGCACGCAGCCTCGAACAATCCTCACCGAGTGCTCTCGACATGCCGTGCGATCCGCCGCACGGCCTCGTGCAGCCGGTCCGGTGTGTTCGCCGCGTACCCGATCACCAGCCCCGGCGGTCCGTCCCCCATCCGGTGCGCCGACAACGGCTGCACCCGCACACCGTCCTCGCCCGCCCGCCACGCGACGTCGCCGTCGTCGATGCCGGGCAGCGTCACCAGGAGATGCAGCCCGGCGGCCACACCGTGGGCCGTACCGCCGGGCAGGTACGCCGCGAGCGCCGCCAGCAGAGCGTCGCGGCGGGCGCGGTGGCGGCGTCGGACCTGGCGAAGGTGCCGCTCGAACCCGCCCGACGTGATGAAGTGCGCCAGCGCCAGCTGGGGCAGGGCGGCGCTGGCGAGGTCCGTCCAGTACCGGGCCTCGACGAGCTCGGACTGCACGGCTGCGGGTGCGAGCAGCCAGCCGATGCGGATGGCGGGAGCCAGCGACTTGGACACGCTCCCGAGGTGCACCACATGGTCGGGCGCGAGGGCACGCAGGGCCGGGACGGGCGGCCGGTCGTAGCGGTGCTCGGCGTCGTAGTCGTCCTCGATGACCAGGTGGCCGGGCATTCCTCCCGGGCCCGACGGCGGCGCGGCGCGCGCCCAGGCCACCAGGTCCCGGCGCCGGTCCGGGGCGAGGACGACGCCCGTGGGGAACTGGTGCGCGGGCGTGACCAGGACGGCGTCGACGGCTGTGCCTGCGAGCGCGGCCACGTCGAGCCCGTCCTGGTCCACCGGGACCGGGACGGGCTCCATGGCCCACCGACGCAGATGCTCGCGCGCCCCGTACGAGCCCGGGTCCTCGAAGCCGATCCGGTTCCTGCCCTGCGCGCCGAGCGCCCGGGCGAGCAGCGTGAGGCCCTGCGAGACCCCGTTGACGACGAGGATGTCGTCGGGGTGCGCGCGCAGGCCCCGGGTGCGCGCGAGCCAGCCCGCCAGCGCCTCGCGGAGCGCGGGCAGGCCGCGCGGGTCGCCGTAGCCGAGCTCGCTCGACGCGAGGCCCGCCAGCGCGGCCCGCTCGGCGCGGGCCCACGCCGCCCGCGGGAAGGCGGAGAGGTCGGGCAGGCCGGGCTGGAGGTCGATCAGGTCGGTTCTCGAGGTGACCTGGCCGGTCAGGTCCGGCGGCATCGCCCCGGCGAGGCCCGACGGCGAGGCGGGGTGCTCGTTGATGCCGGCGGGTCCTGCTCCTGCGCAGGCGGGCCGCGTTTCCGGCGTCGATGACGGAGCCCAGGCGGAGCGAACCGTCGTGCCGCCCCCGCGCCTGCCGGACAGCAGGCCCTCGTCGGTGAGCCGCCGGTACGCGTCGACCACCACCCCGCGCGAGCAGCCGAGCTGGTCCGCGAGGACGCGGGTCGCGGGCAGCCGGTCGCCCGGGGCGAGACGGCCGTCGGACACCGCCTCCCGCACCGCCTCGGCGAGCCACGCGGTCAGGTTCCCGGGCGGCGCCTGCGCGGGGTCGAGCTGGAGAAAGTCGGCCCCGGTCATCTTGGTCCCCTTGATCGTCGCTCTCTTGGCTCTGTCAGGTATACCAAGAAACGATCAGGCTCACGGGCATGACGACTTCTGCCCGGTCGGCGGTGCGCGCCGACCTCCGATCCGGCCGACCGCCGGCGTCCTGGTCCGGACCGCTGTTCGCCGCGCTCGGCATGGCCCTCGTGGGCAGCCAGGTGGCGGTGTCCGGCGTCCTCGCCGACGCGCCGCTCTTCGCGGTTCAGGCCCTCCGCTACACGCTCGCGGCCCTGGGGCTGCTGGTGGTCCTGCGAGTCACAGGCCGGGCGATTCCCGTACCACGCGGCCGGGAGTGGGCGTGGCTCGCCGGCGTGGCGCTGAGCGGGCTCGTGCTGTTCAACGTGGGGGTGGTGCGCGGTGTCGCGCATGCCGAGCCGGCGGTGATCGGCGTGGCGGTCGCCGCGGTGCCGGTGCTGCTCGCGCTCGGCGGGCCGCTCCTGGGGCGGACCCGGCCCGCCCCGGCGGTGGTGGCCGCCGCCGCGGTCGTGACCGTGGGCGCCGTTCTGGTGACCGGTGGTGGGCGCACGGACGCCGCCGGGCTGGGCTACGCGCTGCTCACACTGCTCTGCGAGGCCGGGTTCACGCTGCTCGCGGTCCCGGTGCTGCGCCGGCTCGGGCCGCACGGCGTGTCCCTCCATGCCGTGTGGATCGCGGCGGTGGCGCTCTGGGGCCTCAGCCTGCTCGCCGAGGGGCCGGGTGCCATCGGGACGCTGCGAGCCGAGCACGTACCCGCGATGCTGCACCTCGCGTTCGGTGTCACCGTCGTGGCGTTCCTGCTCTGGTACACGGCGGTCGGCCGGATCGGGCCAGGGCGCGCCGGGCTGTTCACCGGGGTGGTGCCCGTCGCGTCGGCCGTGGGCGGCGTGCTGCTCGGCGGCCCGGTGCCGGGACCGGCCGTATGGCTGGGCGTCGCGGTCGTTGTCGTCGGGGTCGTGCTGGGAATGCGTCCGAAGGCCGTGCGGGCTTCTCGGGAAGGAACTGTGCCAGCCGGGTAGGTAACGGAGTGCTAGCACTGCTACGTGCCCGTTACCTACCTGGCTGGCGCAGTTCCCTCCGGCGAGGGCCGGGGTAAGCCCCGGCTACACCTCGAACCGGTATCCCGCCCCCGGGTGCGTGAGGATGTGCCGCGGCTGCGACGGGTCCTTCTCCAGCTTGCGCCGCAGTTGTGCCGTGTAGACGCGCAGGTAGTTCGTCTCGGTCGAGTACGCGGGGCCCCAGACCTCCTGCAAGAGCAGCTTGCGGTCCACGAGCCGCCCGCGGTTGCGTACCAACACCTCCAGCAGCGCCCACTCGGTCGGGCTCAGCCGCACCTCGGCCCCGCTGCGCGAGACCTGCCGCCGCGCCAGGTCGATCCGCAGCTCGCCCGCCACGACCACAGGCTCCTCGGCCTGGGCCGGCTCCGCCCGGCGGGCGGCGGCGCGCAGCCGCGCGAGCAGCTCGTTCATCGCGAACGGCTTGGTCACGTAGTCGTCGGCCCCGGCGTCGAGGGCGTCCACCTTGTCGTCACCGAGCTGCCGCGCGGACAGCACCACTATCGGCACCCGCGTCCAGCCCCTGATGCCCTCGATGACGTCGAGCCCCGGCATGTCGGGCAGGCCGAGGTCCAGCAGCACCACGTCCGGCCGGGCCGACGCCACGGCGTCCAGCGCCGCCGCACCCGTCGGCGCGGCGGTCACGTCCCAGCCGTGCGCCCGCAGGTTGATGGCCAGGGCGCGAGCCAGCGCGACGTCGTCGTCCACGACGAGCACGCGGTTGCCCGACGCCGTCGCCCGCTCGCCCCCGCCGTCCAGCCCACTGGTCACGAGACCATCCCATCATCCGGCGGCGCCTGGCGCGGCACGGTGAGCACCATCGTCAGGCCGCCGCCGGGCGTGTCCTCGGCGGCGATCCGGGCGCCGACGGCGGCCGCGAGCCCCGACGCGACGGCCAGCCCGAGGCCCAGGCCGTCGACGCTCGTGTCGTCCAGCCGCTGGAACGGCTCGAACATGGTGGCCTTGCGGTCGTCGGGCACGCCCGGCCCGGCGTCGGCGACGCGCAGCTGCACCGCGTCCCGCGCGGCGGACGCCGTGACCAGCACCTTCGCACCGGGCGGGGAGTGCCGGACGGCGTTGGAGACCACGTTCGCCACCACCCGCTCGAACAGGCCCGGGTCGGTGTGCACGAGGGGAAGATCCTCCGGTACGTCCAGCGCCAGCTCCGACAACCACGGCTCGACGGCGATCGGCACGACCTCCTCCAGCGACGCGGCCCGCATCGCCGGCCGGACGGCACCGGTCTGCAGGCGGGACAGGTCCAGGAGGTTCCCGATGAGCCGCTCCAGCCGGTAGGTCGAGTCGGCGATCGTTGCCGTCAGGACATCGCGGTCCTCCCGGTCGAGCTCGACGTCGGGTGAGCCCAGGCCGTCCACGGCCGTGCGGATCACCGCGAGCGGGGTGCGCAGGTCGTGCGAGACGGCGGCCAGCAGCGCGGTGCGGGTGCTCTCGGTCTGCTCCAGCACCTCGGCCTGCGCGGCCTGCTCGCGCAGGCGCCGGTGCTCCAGCACTATGCGGGCCTGGGCGCCGAACGCCTCGACGACCTGGCGGTCGCTCGCCGGGAGCACCCGGCCGGCCAGGACCAGCCGGTGCCGGTCGTCGATCATGACCTCGGTGACCGTCTCCGCAGGCCCGGTACCGGCCGGCGGGGAGCCGGGCCCGACCTCCGTGTCCCTCGACTCGTGCGCCACCTTGGTCCACGGCGAGCGGTCGCCGTCACGTTCCTCGAGGCGGACGTCGGCCATTCCGAAGGTCTGCGCGAGCCGCTGCACTATCGCCTGCGCCGTGTCCTCCCCGGACAGCACGGAACGCGACAGCGCCGCGAGCGTGGACGCCTCGGCGCGCGACCGGTAGGCCTGCGTGGTGCGGCGCGCAGCCAGGTCGACCACGGACGCCACAGACCCCGCGACCAGCACGAACACGACGAGCGCGACGATGTCCTCCGGCTGGTCGATGATCAGTAGCCCCGTCGGCTCGGTGAAGAACCAGCTCAGCACCGCGAATGAGACCACCGACGTGGCCAGGGCGGGCCACAGCCCGCCCACCAGGGCAACCGCCACCACGCCCGCGAGATAGATCATCAGGTGGCTCGGCAGGTTCTGCTCGTCCCGGCCGAACAGCACCAGCACCAGGGTGAGCAGCACGGGGATCAGGACCGCCGTCAGCCAGCCCGCGATCCGGCGCTTCGGGGAGAGCGAGGAGTAGCGCGAACGCACCCCCGCGCCCGTGCCCGCCTGCTCGTGCGTCACCAGGTGCACGTCGATCGCGCCCGACAGCCGCGCGATCTCCGCGCTCGAGGACCCGAGCAGCGCCTGCCGCCACACGCTGTGCCGGGACACACCCACCACGATCATCGTCGCGTTCACCCCGCGCGCGAAGTCCACGACGGCGGACGGCACGTCCTCCCCCACCACCGTGTGGAACGTGCCGCCGAGCGACTCCGCCAGCGCCCGGTAGGCGCTGATCGTGGCCGACGGCGTCGACGGCAGCCCGTCGGTCGGCAACACGTGCACGGCCAGCAGCTCGGTGCCCGCCGCCCGCTGGGCGATACGCGCGCCCCGGCGCAGCAGCGTCTCCGTCTCCGGGCCGCCCGTCACGGCCACGACGATGCGCTCGCGAGCGGGCCAGGTGCCGTCGATCGAGTGGTCGGCGCGGTACCGGGTCAGGGCGTCGTCGACGCGGTCGGCGAGCCACAGCAGGGCGAGCTCGCGCAGCGCCGTGAGGTTGCCGACGCGGAAGAACGACGACATGGACGCGTCGATCTGCTCCGCCCGGTACACGTTGCCGTGGGCGAGGCGGCGGCGCAGCTGCTCGGGCGAGAGGTCCACGAGCTGGATCTGGTCGGCGTCGCGCACCACCTGGTCGGGCACCGTCTCGCGCTGGCGGACGCCGGTGATCGCCTCGACGTCGTCGGTGAGCGATGCGAGGTGCTGCACGTTGACGGTGGTGACGACGTCGATGCCGGCGTCGAGCAGTTCGTGCACGTCCTGCCAGCGCTTGGCGTGCTTCGACCCGGGCGCGTTGGTGTGCGCGAGCTCGTCGACGAGCGCGACCTTGGGCGCCCGCTCCAGCACCGCCGGGACGTCGAGCTCCGTGAGCGTGGTCCCGCGGTGCTCGACGAGCCGCCGCGGGACCATCTCCAGGTCCCGGATCCGCTCGACGGTCGCGGCGCGGCCGTGGGTCTCCACGAGGCCGACCACCACGTCCGTGCCGCGCGCACGGCGGCGGCACGCCTCGTCGAGCATGGCGTAGGTCTTGCCCACGCCCGGGGCCGCCCCGAGGTAGACGGTGAGGCGGCCCCGGCGTCCGGTGGTCATGGCTTCAGTCTGCGACATCGAGCGCGAGGTTGAGCTCGAGCACGTTCACGCGCGGCTCGCCGAGCACGCCCAGGTCACGCCCGGCGGTGTGCTCCGCCACGAGGCGCTCCACGTCGGCGTCGGACAGGCCGCGCGCCTGCGCGACGCGCGTCACCTGGATGGCGGCGTACGCCGGGCTGATGTGCGGGTCGAGGCCGGAGCTCGACGCCGTGACGGCGTCCGCGGGGACGTCGGCCGGGGCCACACCGTTCTCCTCCGCGACCGCCGCCTTGCGCTCCTCGATGGAGGCGACCAGGTCGGGGTTGAGCGGGCCCAGGTTGGACCCGCCGGACGCGAGGGTGTCGTAACCGTCGCCGGCCGCGGACGGCCGGGGGTGAAAGTACTCCTCCCCCGTGAAGCCCTGGGCGATGAGCGCGGAGCCCACGGCGTCGGAACGCGAGGTGGTGTGGGCGCCGTCGGACTGGACGAGCGAGCCGTTGGCCTGCCAGGGGAAGGCCACCTGCCCGACGGCGGTCATCGCGAGCGGGTAGGCCAGCCCGGTCACGAGGGTGAAGGCGAGCAGCATGCGCAGCCCTGCCATCGAGTGGCGGGTGAGCGTCGCGAGGTCGCTCGCCACCGTGGTTCGTGCCATGTGAGTTCCTTTCCAGGTCTGCCGCACGGTCCGCGTCACAGGCCCGGCAGCAGCGAGACGACGAGGTCGATGAGCTTGATCCCGATGAACGGCGCGACCAGGCCGCCGAGGCCGTAGACCAGCAGGTTGCGCCGCAGCAGGGACGATGCCGACGCCGGCCGGTACCGCACGCCGCGCAGCGACAGCGGGATCAGCGCGAGGATGATCAGCGCGTTGAAGATGACGGCCGACAGGATCGCCGAGCCGGGGCTCGCCAGCCGCATGACGTTCAGCACCTCGAGCTGCGGGAACACTTCTCTGAACATGGCGGGCAGGATCGCGAAGTACTTCGCGACGTCGTTCGCCACGGAGAACGTGGTCAGCGCGCCGCGTGTGATGAGGAGCTGCTTGCCGATCTCCACGATCTCGATGAGCTTGGTGGGGTCGGAGTCGAGGTCCACCATGTTGCCCGCCTCCTTGGCGGCGGACGTGCCGGTGTTCATCGCGACACCGACGTCCGACTGGGCGAGCGCCGGGGCGTCGTTCGTGCCGTCCCCGGCCATCGCGACCAGCTTGCCGCCCTCCTGCTCGCGTCTGATGAGGGCGAGCTTGTCCTCGGGTGTGGCCTCCGCCAGGACGTCGTCCACTCCCGCCTCCTCCGCGATCGCCCGGGCGGTCACGGCGTTGTCACCCGTGACCATGACGGACCGGATGCCCATGGCGCGCAGCTCGTCGAACCGCTCACGCATGCCCTCCTTGACCACGTCCTTCAGCCGGACGACGCCGAGCACCCGCGCCGGCGCATCGCCCACCTGCTCCGCGACCACGAGCGGCGTGCCGCCCGTCCGGGAGACGGCGTCGACGTGCGCGGCCAGCTCGGCGTCCTGTGCGGCGGAGACCTGCGCGCCCGTGCTGTGCACCCAGAGCTGCACGGCGCTGCCGGCGCCCTTGCGGATGCGGTGCAGCGTGGTGTGCCCGGCCCCGTCGATGAGCGGAAGGTCGACGCCCGACATCCGGGTCTGGGCGGTGAACGGCACCAGCTCGGCGTCCAGCGGCAGCTCGTCGCCCGCACCGTCTCCGTTGTTCGACAAGCGCAGCCCGTCAACGAGCTCGACGATGCTGCGCCCCTCCGGGGTCTCGTCCGCCAAAGACGCGAGACGCGCCGCGTCCGCCAGCTCGCGCGGCGTCACGTCGCCGACCGGCAGCACCTCGGTGGCACGGCGGTTGCCGTAGGTGATGGTGCCGGTCTTGTCGAGCAGCAGCACGTCGACGTCGCCCGCCGCCTCGACCGCACGGCCCGACATCGCCAGCACGTTGCGCTGCACCAGCCGGTCCATGCCCGCGATGCCGATGGCGCTGAGCAGCGCGCCGATGGTCGTCGGGATCAGGCAGACCAGCAGCGCAACCAGGACCAGCAGGGACTGCCGCGAGCCCGAGTACACGGCGAACGGCTGCAGCGTGGCGACCGCCAGCAGGAAGACGATGGTCAGCGACGTGAGCAGGATGTTCAGCGCCACCTCGTTCGGCGTCTTCTGCCGCTCGCTGCCCTCCACCAGGGCGATCATCCGGTCCACGAAGGTCGAGCCTGCGGGTGCCGTGATGCGCACGACTATCTGGTCGGACAGGACCACGGTGCCGCCGGTGACCGCGCTGCGGTCGCCGCCCGACTCCCGGATCACGGGCGCCGACTCGCCGGTGACCGCCGACTCGTCCACCGAGGCGACACCCTCGATGACGTCGCCGTCGCCCGGGAGGGTCTCGCCCGCCGCGACCACCACGACGTCCCCCACCTGCAACGTCGAGGACGGCACCTCGACCGTGGGCAGCAGGTCCAGGCGGGAGCCCGACTCCAGCGTGTCCTGCGGCACCGACACCTTGCGCGCAGTGGTCTGCTGCTGCGTGGCACGCAGGCTGGAGGCCTGAGCCTTTCCGCGCGACTCCGCAACCGACTCCGCGAGCGTCGCGAAGAACACGGTCGCCCACAGCCACACGGCGATCCACCAGGCGAAGACGCCCGGCTGCATGATCGCAAGGACCGTCGTGACGAGCGCGCCCACCTCGACGACGAACATCACCGGCGAGGTGCACAGCACGCGGGGGTCGAGCTTGCGCACCGCGCCGGGTAGCGCAGCCCGCAGCTGCGCCCAGATCAGTGCACGCGGAGTGGCGCGCTTCGAGTGGTGCCGCGTGCCGGCGTCCGGCGCTGGCTCCTGGGTGGGGACGGCCGGAGTGTTCCGGGTGTCGATGGTCATGACAGAGACTCCACAACGGGACCGAGGGAAAGAATGGGGATGAAGGTGAGCCCGACGACGACGATCGTCACCGCGGCCAGCAGGCCCGCGAACAGCGGGCGGTGCGTCGGCAGCGTGCCCGACGTCGCCGGGACCGTCGTCTGGCTCGCGAGCCGGCCGGCCAGAGCCAGCACCAACGCGATCGGGACGAACCGCCCGGCGAGCATCGCCAAGCCCTGGGCCACCTCGTAGAACGGTGTGCCCGTCGCCAGGCCGGCGAACGCCGACCCGTTGTTGTTCGCCGCCGACGCGAACGCGTACAGCACCTCGGACAGGCCGTGCGGGCCCGGGTCCTGGATACCCGACAGCCCTGGCTCCACGACCACGGCGACCGCCGTGCCGACCAGCACCAGCGCCGGCACCGTCAGCACGTACAGCGCGACGATGGTCATCTCCGGGCGGCCGATCTTCTTGCCCAGATACTCCGGGGTCCGGCCCACCATCAGGCCAGCCACGAACACCGCGACCACGGCCAGCATGAGCATCCCGTACAGGCCGGCGCCCACGCCGCCCGGCGCCACCTCGCCCAGCAGGATGTTGAACAGGAGCATCCCGCCGCCCGGCGCCGTGAACGAGTCGTGCATCGAGTTCACCGAACCCGTCGACGTCGCCGTCGTCGACACCGCGAACAGGGCGCTCGCGGCGAGCCCGAACCGGGACTCCTTGCCCTCCATGGCGGCGCCCGCCGCCTGGGGCGCGGCGCCCGGGCCCGCCAGCTCGGCCCAGGTGGTCAGCGCCAGCGACGCCGCCCACAGCCCAGCCATGACGCCGAGGATCGCCCAGCCCTGGCGCTTGTCGCCGACCAGGATGCCGAACGCGCGCGGCAGCGTGAACGGGATGACCAGGAGCAGGAAGATCTCGACGATGTTCGTGAACGGCGTCGGGTTCTCGAACGGATGCGACGAGTTGGCGTTGAAGAAGCCGCCGCCGTTGGTGCCGAGGTCCTTGATCGCCTCCTGCGAGGCGATCGGGCCGCCCAGCACGTGCTGCGTGGCGCCCTCGACCGTGCTGATGGCGGTGTGCGGGTCCAGGTTCTGGATCGCGCCCGCGGCCATGAGGACGATCGCCGCGACGACGGAGAGCGGCAGCAGGACGCGGACGACGCCGCGGGTCAGGTCGGACCAGAAGTTGCCGATCCGGGCGTCGGTACCGGACCGGGCGAAGCCCCGGACGAGGGCGATCGCGACGGCCATACCGACCGACGCCGAGACGAAGTTCTGGACGGCGAACCCGGCCATCTGCAGCAGGTGTCCCGCCGCGGCCTCGCCCGAGTACCACTGCCAGTTGGTGTTGGTCGTGAAGCTGACGGCGCTGTTCCAGGCGCCGGCCGGGTCGAACCCGGTGAAGCCCAGGTTCCACGGCAGGTAGCCCTGCAGGCGCTCCAGCCCGTACAGGAAGAGCACGGAGACGAGCGAGAAGCCCAGCAGCGACATCAGGTAGGTGGTCCAGCGCTGTTCGGCGTCCGGGTCCACGCGCACCGCGCGGTACCAGAGGCGCTCGACCCGCAGGTGGTTCGGGCTGGAGTAGGTGCGCGCCAGGTACGCGCCCAGGGGCACGTGCACGGCGGCGAGGGCGGCGACCAGGACGAGGATCTGGGCCATAGCCATGAGGACTGCGGTGTTCACAGGGATCACCGCGTCCGGTCGGCGCGGACCAGCGCCACGAAGAGGTACACGAGGCCGGCGAGGGTGAGCACGAGGCCCACGACGTCGAACGGGTTCACTTCCGCTTCCCCGAGGGGTTGACGGAGGAGTCACGCGGGGCGGACTCGTGCGTTGCGGCGCGACGCGCCACCACGGCGACCGCGGCGAAGAACACCACGGTCAGGAGGATGAAGGCCAGATCGGTCATGCCACCGGTCTATGCCCGACGGCGACCGGTAGAGCGGGTCTTTGACGGAACGTTGACACGCAGCGCGACGACCCTGACGCCCTCCTGACGCCGAGGTCACCCGCGCGAGGTACTTCGATCTGGCCACCGAGCTAGCGACAAGCGACCCCAACACGATGCACGCGACCGTCGGCGTGTCGCATGCATTGTGTTGGGGTCGTTCGGCCCGGAAGGGTCAGAAGTCGAAGAGGTCCTCCAGGAAGGACTCCTTGCGCTTCTTCTTGTACCGCGGGTCGTGCCGGCGGTCGCCGTAGGAGTCGTACCGGCGGTCGTCGTCGTACCGGCGGTCGCGGTCGTAGCGGCGGTCGTCGTCGCGCCGCCGGTCGTCGTACCGCGGGTCGTAGGCGGGCTGCGGGGAACCGTAGGCAGGGCCGGCCTGCACGGGGTTCGGCACCGGCGGCATCGGCGGGGCGGGAGCCGAGGGAGCGGCGGGCGTCGTCGGCCGGTTCTCCGCGGCTATCTCGTTCTCGACCGAGCGGTCGATGACCTTGTCGAGCTCACCACGGTCGAGCCACACGCCACGGCACGTGGGGCAGTAGTCGATCTCGATCCCCTTGCGCTCGGACATGACGAGCGTGGTCTGGTCGATGGGGCACAGCATCGTGTGGTCTCCTTGCGGTCGTCGTCTGCCGGTGAACCAACGGACGGGCCGGACGTGCGGTTCCTCAGCCTCGAGATCCCGCGTAGAGGTCCACGCTCTCACGCGCCACCGGATCACCCAAGAGCGAGAGCCCCGAGTAGACGCCGCTCGCCGTACCGCCGTCCTGCGACGCGACCACCGCCCACACGATCGCGCCCACCAGGACGAGCGCGGCGAGCACCGCGAAGGTGATCTTCCAGGCCGACCACGGGCGCTGCCCCACCACCTCGGCCGTGCGCGCGTTGACCAGCACCTGGAACGGCTTGCCGCCGTACAGGTACGTCGCGATCCACACCGGCAGCAGCAAGAGCTTGTATGTCACCTCGGAGTAGCTCGTGGCCACGTGGTGCACCCGCTGGACGTCGCCGCCGATGTCCCGCTCGCAGTCGTTCTCGATGACCGGCGCCATCTCCTGCTTGGCCACGTCCAGCCCGGCCTCGGGCTCGACGTCGTACCGCAGGGTCTCGTAGCCGGCGAGGTAGTCCGGCTGGTACGACGCGGCCTGCTCCAGCGGCCACGGGCTGAGCTTGGCCAGGTGCTCGGGCATGACCCGCCGCGTCCCCGCGACGAGCACGTCGTCGAAGGCCCGCGCCACGGTGCCCGACGCCGGGTACCAGCGCGTCTTCTGCACCTGCCGCGTCTGGGTCTGGCTCCGGCCCTCGGAGTCGGTGGTCGTGTACGTCTCGGTGACCCAGTAGTGCTCGCCCCGCTGCCCGGTGTAGTCGGACCGCGTCTGCGCGTCGAACGTCCAGTGCGGCAGGTAGACGCCGTGGGCCTGCTCGGCGGACACCACCTTCTTCAGGGCCGACGGCGCGAACCACCGCGAGCGCACCCACTTCTGCAGCGCGCCCTGCATCGACGCCCGGTCGACGCCGAACGGGAGCACCGCCTCCGGCTCCACGAGCCCGAGCGCCTCCACCTCCGCGACCATCGGCGACCCGCAGAACCCGCACTTCTGGGACAGGTGGTCGCTGGTGGTGATCGCGCCGCACGTACCGCACCGGTACTCCTGCGTGGCCGGTGGGGCGGGGCGCTGCCGCGCGGCCAGGGCCGCGAAGTCGTGCTCGCGCACCGCTTCGCCAACGGGGGTGACGTCCTGCGCGTGCCCGCAGTACGGGCAGGTCAGGGTCCCGGTCCCGGCCGCGAACTCGACGTTGGCCCCGCACTGCTCGCACGGGTAGGAGTGATGGGCGGCCGGGCCGCCGTCGGTCAGCTCCGCCATGTTCAGGCCTGCGGCGGGAGGGGCGGCGGCGGCGCGCCGAGGTGCTTCGCGACGTCGGGCACGGACGACGCCGGCTCCCAGGCCGCCATGCCGGCGCGCCAGATGAGCGTGCCCGGCGTCAGCGTGCCGGCGGCGGCCTGGGCGGCCAGCGCCGCGTCGTCGAACGGGCCGGCCTGCGCGCCGCCGTTGCCGAGGTACCAGCCGGGCAGGGGCGGCGGGCCCGACGCCGGTGCGGCCGCGGGCTGAGCGGGCGCGGGCGCCGTCGGCTGTGCGGGCGGCACTATCGCGTTGCCCACCGACTGCCCCAGCCCCATGCCGATCACGGCGCCGGCGCTGCCCCCGCCGTCGGCTGCCGCCTCCATCGCCTGGCCCGCCTGGAACTGCTGGAAGGCGGCCATGCTGCCCACGGTGCCGGACGAGACGATGCCCATGGACGTGCGCTTGTCCAGCGCCTCCTCGACCTCGGGCGGCAGGGAGATGTTCTCGATGACGAAGTTCGGCACGGAGATGCCCAGGTCCGCGAGCTCCTCGGTGAGCTTGGCCGCGAGCTGGTCGCCGAGCTGCTCGTGGTGCGCGGCGAGGTCGATCACCGGGATGCCCGCGGACGCGAGCGCGCTCGCGAGGTGGCTCACGACGTTCTGGCGCAGGTACTCGTGCACCTCGTCGGTGCGGAACTGCGGGTCGGTGCCGACCAGCTCGCGCAGCAGCTTCTGCGGGTCGACCACGCGGGCGGCGAACGCGCCGAAGGCGCGCAGGCGCACCATGCCGAGCTCCGGGTCCCGCATCATGACGGGGTTCTTGGTGCCCCACTTCAGGTCGGTGAACTGGCGCGTGCTGACGAAGTACACCTCGGCCTTGAACGGCGAGTGGAAGCCGTGCTTCCAGCCCTTCAGGGTCGACAGCACCGGCAGGTTCTGGGTCTCGAGCGTGTAGGTGCCGGGCTCGAACACGTCGGCGATCAGGCCCTCGTTGACGAAGACAGCGGTCTGCGACTCGCGGACGACGAGCCGGGCGCCCATCTTGATCTCGTTCTCGTACCGGGGGAACCGCCACACGATGGTGTCGCGCGTGTCGTCGAGCCATTCGACGATGTCGACCAGCTCGCCCTTGATCTTGTCCAGCAGGCCCATGACGTGCTCCCTCGTTCTCTCCCACCCGGGACGCTCGCCCGGACGCTGCAAGCATCTGGACCCTACAAGTCCGGGAGTGCCGAGGAAACAAAAGAGGAGACGAGAACGGCCCACGCCGGCGCCGTATCACGTGGCATCCGACGACTGCCGGAGCCCCTGACATGTGAGAGAGTTTCACCAGCAGGGGTGACACCCGGCGAACCTGTCCGGAGGTGCAAGGACCGATGACCGTCCTCGTGGCGTACAACGAGTCACCCCAGGGTGAGGCCGCCATGCGCGCTGCCGTCAGCGAGGCCGTTCGGCGCCGGCAGGAGCTGGCGGTGCTCGTGCTGACGCCGCAGGTGGGCACCACGGTCCCCGCGGCCCTGGCGCACCTGCTCGACTCGGTCCCCAACACCGTCCCGCTCGCCCCGATCAGCTTCCGCGCCGAGCAGTCCGAGGTCGCCGACGCGATTGTCGACCGGGCCGAGGCCGTGGCCGCGGAGCTCGTGGTCATCGGCTCGCGCAAGCACTCCACGGTCGGCACGTTCCTCGTCGGGTCGACGACGCAGCAGGTGCTGCTGGACTCCCCGGCCCCGGTCCTGGTGGTCAAGGCCAGCTACGCCTGACCACCGTTGGTTGTGGGCGCGATCGTTGCGCCTAGAACGGGCGCGTAGTCGCAACGATCGCACCCACAACCAACGTCACTTAACGGCGCCCGAGGTGATGCCCGAGATGATCTTGCGTTGAGCGACGATGAAGACGACGAGCAGCGGCAGGCTCATCAGCACCACGTACGCGAAGATCAGGTGCCAGTTGTCGAGGTACAGCCCGGCGCTGGCGACCTGGAACAGGTTCAGCGGGAGGGTGTCCAGCCGCCCGCCGACCACGAAGAACGCGTAGAAGACGTCGTTCCACACGTACAGGCAGATCAGGATCGTCGCCGTGGACAGCACCGGCGCCAGCAACGGCAGGATGATCCGGCCGAACACGCGCAGCGGCCCCGCCCCGTCCACGCGTGCCGCCTCCTCCAGCTCGACGGGGATCGTCCGGATGAACCCGGTGACGAAGAAGATGACCGTCGACATGTACATGCCCATGTAGACGCCGATCATCCCGATGGCCGTGCCCGCGAGGCCGAGCTGACGCAGCAGGAGCACCACCGTCACGACGGCGGGCGGCAGCACGATCCCGCTGATGGCCAGCGCGTAGAGCACCGCCATGAGCCGCGAGCCGCGACGCGCCAGCACCCACGACGCGAGCGACCCGAGCGCGAGCACCCCGACCACGGCCGGGACCATGACCAGCAGGCTCCCGAAGAACGCGGCGGGCACCCGGCCCTGCTCCCAGACGGCCGCGAAGTTCTCGGCGTACTGCCAGGTCGTGGGCAGGGACAGGTCCGGGTTGAGAGCCTCGCCCTGGGTCTTGCCCGCTGTGACCACCACTATCCACAGCGGCATCCCGATGAGCAGGACGACGGCGAGGATCGCCACGAACGGCTGGACGCGTCGCCAGACGCCGTGCCTGCTGTCCACGTGCCTGCCGCGCCTGCTGTTCACGTACCTCGTGGAGCTCACAGGACTTCCTCCCTCTTGCGCAGGGTCCGGATGACGGGGAACGCGAGCGCCACCACGACGACGAAGAGCACGAGGCTCATCGTCGTGGCCTGAGCGAACAGACCCTGGCCGAATGTTCGGAAGATAAAGATGTTCAGCAGCTCGGTGGTGCGCGCCGGCCCGCCGCCCGTGGTGGCCTGCACGATGTCGAACCCGTTCATCGAGCCGAGCAGCGCGGTGGCGACGTTGAACGTGAGTGCAGGCGCGAGCAGCGGGAACCGGATGTCGCGGAACGTGGTCCATGCCGAGGCGCCGTCGAGCCTGGCGGCCTCCAGCACGTCCTCGCTGATGGTCTTCAGGCCCGCGAGGTAGATGAGCATCGACAGGCCCATCCACTTCCACGAGTGGACCAGCGCGACGACCACCAGCGTCCACGTCGTGTCACCCAGCCACGGGATGGTGACCGGGTGACCGACGAGGGCGCCGAGGACCGCGTTCGCGGCGCCGTCCGGCTTGAGGATCGCCTGGAACACGTACCCGGCGGCGAGCGCCGACATGACCACCGGGATGAAGAACATGACCCGGGCGAACCGGTTGATCCGGGTGTCCCGCTCCAGGAGCAGCGCGAGCAGCAGCCCGAACAGGTTCTGGAAGAGCGCTACCAGCACGGCGTAGACCAGCGTGATCCGCAGGGACGACAGCAGGGTGCCGCTCGCGATGAGGTCCTGGAAGTTCTGCAGCCCGACGAAGGCGATCTCGCTCTTGAAGCTCGACCAGTCGGTGAGCGAGTAGACGAAGTTGAAGACCGTCGGCAGGAAGAAGAACACCCCGAGGACCACGAACGCGGGGACGAGGTACCGGGCCGGGTGGGCGGCCCGGTGTCGGACGTTGTCGCGCACCGGGTCAGAAGCCTTCGATGCCCTGGGCTCGGGCGAGCTGGGCGAACTGGTCCTGGGTCTGCTGCGCGACCTCGTCGGGCGTGGTGGTGCCCTGGATCATGTCGGCCAGGTAGAGGTACAGGTCGGGGTTCGCCACGGCGAGCGCCTGCATGGACCCGACGGAGTCGCCGAGCGACGCGTGCACGTCGAGCAGGGCCTGCGGCACCGAGTCCGGCGTCGGGACGTCGTCCCGCAACGAGATGGTGTCGCGGTCCGCCACGAAGTCGGCGTAACCGTCGCCGAGCCAGTAGGCGAGCAGCTGCCGGGCCGCCGCTTCCCGGTCGGCGTCGCCGGTCTTGAACGCGACCAGGGCGTTCGACTGGTCGGGGATGAAGGTGCCGACGTTGCCGGTGGGCGAGATCGGGAAGAAGCCGATCTTCTCGTTGAGCTCCTCCGTGTCGGCCTTGGCCTGGAGCTGGCCGAAGAACGAGTTCACCTGGACGGCCATGGCGGCGTCCCCGGACAGCAGGGCGTCGGCCTGGTCCTCGAAGGTCGCCGTCTTGATGTCCTCGTTGAACAGGCCTTCTTCGATCAGGCCCTGGTAGGTCTCGATAGCGCCGAGGATGGTCGGGTCGGTGAACTTCTCCTCGCCGGTGTTCACGCGGTCCCAGAGGCCGTCCGCCGCGGCGTCGGCGAGCTGGACCTGCACCCACCACTGCGTGGCCCACCGGTCGCCGCCCATCTCGAAAAACGGCGTCTCGCCGTCGGACTTCAGGGTGCGGGCGGTCTCCAGGAAGCTGTCCCAGTCGGTGGGGGTCTCGGTGATCCCGTGCTCGGAGAAGACCTCCTTGTTGTAGTAGACGCCCTCGACCGCCGGGCTGGTGATCAGGGCCGCGTAGCGGGTGTCGTCGAGGATCCCGGTCATGTCCGCGAGGTCGCCGCTGTAGGAGTCGACCCACGGCGCGCCGTCGAGCGGCTGCAGGTTGGTCGGGGCGTTGAGCGCGGTCAGCATCGAGCCGGTCGGCTGCCAGAACGCGAGGTCGGGCTTGTCGCCCGTGGCGACCTTGGTCTGCACGCCCTGCTCGTACGGGTCGGGGATCGTGACGACCTCGACCTCGGCCCCGGTGAGCTCCTCGAAGCCCTCGACGACGGCGTCGGGCGCGGTGTTCGAGTTCTGGGCGGCCCAGATGGTGAGCGTGGTGCCGGTGAGGTCCGTGTCCTGCGCGGGCCAGTCCGCGGAGCCGGTGCCGGGCTCTGCGCCCGGCTCGGCGCCGCCGCCCGCGGTCGGGTCGCTGCATCCGGCGGCGAGGAGGCCGACGGCGATGACGGCGGTCGGGATGGTCAGATACTTCTTCATATCGACTCCTTGGATGTGTGCCGGACACGCAGGACGCGAGCCTGCGGGCCGGCGGGAATGCGGACGCGGACGGGACCGTCCCCGTTGCGCGTGACGTGCCACCCGTCGTCGGGCGGCCCATAGGCGATGTCGACCTCGCCCGCCGGGAGGTCGAGGTTGGTCTCAGTGGCCTCGGTGCCGCGCCACCAGACGACGACGAGCGACTCGTCGGCACCGCGCAGGCCGGAGGCCACGAGCGGTTCGGTCCAGGTCGGCAGCCCCAGCGGCCAGAACGGGACGGACTCCACGAGCCGCGACGTCCACCGCTTGGCCAGGCCGACGCCGTCCGCGACGAGCGCCGCCTGCTCCGGCGTCATGTCGTGCAGCTTCCCGGAGAGGTAGAGCCGGCCGGCGAGGCCCGTGCACAGCGTGAAGACGATCTCCTCGTCGGTCATGCCGGGCTGCGGGTACGCCCAGTTGGCCGCCTGCTCGGGCACGATCCCGGCCAGCGCGCCGGCGGCGATCGGCGGGTAGAGCAAGGGGTTCTGCTGGTCTGACGTCGACTGCAGGTCGAGCCGGGACAGCAGCGCGTAGTCGGCACGCATGGCGCCCGACGCGCAGTTCTCGATCACCAGACCGGGGTGGCGCGCGAGCACACCGTCGATCCAGTCGAGGTGCGCGCGGTTCTGCTGGAGCAGGCCGTCGCCGGGGCTGTCGGCGTCGCGGTCGGTGCCCGCGCCGGGCGTGACGTTGTAGTCGAGCTTGAAGTAGCCGACGCCGAAGTCCTCGACCAGCCGGTCGACCACCTCGTCCAGGTGCTTGACGACGTCGCGGTGCCGCAGGTCGAGCAGGTGCCGGCCGTGCTCGGTGATCCGCACGCCGTGGCGCTGGAGGAAGGCGGCGTCCGGCAGCGCCTGGGCCAGCGGGCTGCGCACGCCCACGACCTCGGGCTCGAGCCAGAGTCCCGGCACCATGCCGGCGGCGCGGATCGCGTCGACGACGCGCCGCAGGCCGCCGTCGGGGAACCGGGAGACGGACGGTTCCCAGAGGCCCACGGAGTCCCACCAGTCCCCGCCGTCGTCGTACCAGCCGGCGTCGATGCAGAAGTACTCCGCGCCGGCCCGGCCCGCGGCGTCGACCAGCGGCAGGAGCTTGGCGGTGGTCGGGTCGCCCATGAGGGTGTTCATGTAGTCGTTGAAGACGATGACGGGCGGGCGCGGGTCGCGGCGCAGCGCCCGGCGGTGCCGGGTCAGCTCGGCCAGCGCCTCCTGCCACCCGTCCGACGCCGCGACCGACACCGGGACCGTCTCGAACGACTCGCCGACCCCGAGCACCCGGGTCCAGGCGTGGTCGTCGTCGGTGGGGCCGAACAGGCCCAGCACGAGTACATCGGAGTCGCTGCTGTCGAGGCGGACGCCGAGCTCGGCGCGCCAGGCACCGTTGTGCTCGACCTGCCAGGCGAGCGCGGGACCGACCTCGGCCAGGATCACGCCGGACGGGTTGTACCGCCCCGACGACCACGAGCCCGTGCTGACCAGGGTGCGCGCCCCGCGGGCGTCCTGGTGCTGGTGCGCGGGCAGGTCGAGCGTGACGAGGCCGTCCTGGCCCGCCAGCCCGCTGAAGGTCCAGCGGTTCTCGCCGACCCACTCGCTGTGACCTTCCAGCGACAGCGTCTCGTCGACCCGGGCCATGCCCACCGGGCGGCCGATCACCAGGGACGACACCGCCTGCAGCACCAGCGGCGCCGGGCCGTCGTTGCGGACCGACGTCCACGCCTGGAGCGAGCGCGCGCCCTCGCGGACCCGGAGGTGAGAGGTCACGTGCAGCCCGCTGACGGCGTCGCTCTGGAACACCCGGACGGTGGTCCAGCCGTCGGACGACGTCACGTCGTGGCCCAGCACCCGCAGCCGCGCGCCGATCGCCGTCGCGGTGTTGCGGGTGTTGGCGTTCGCGCGCCCGTGACCGACCGCGAGGATCTCCACGAGGGGCTGGGCCGGGGTCCCGGCGGCGCCCGTCGTGGACAGGGCGGCCGGGGCGTCGTCGGGCAGCACGAGCGCGAGCTCGTTCTCGCCTCGGGTCCAGAGAGCTACTCGCGTCGCTGCTGAGCGGTGGTTCGCCGTCGTCGGCTGGCTTCCTTGCACGACGTCATGAAAGCGCATATCAGAACGAAGCGCAAGACTCCAGTGGGCTGCTGGTTTTTGGCGCGGTACAGCGACGCAACCGCTTTCAGGTCCGCGGCCTGAGCTGGCAGACGGCCGACGGAGAAGGGGGCGCGCTCAGCCGGCGTCGAGCACCCGGCGGGCCAGCGGCGCCGCCGACGACCGCAGGATCAGGTCGGGCACGAAGCGCACCGACGCGGGGACGGTCCCGCTGTCGATCTGCATGTTGAGCAGCTGGAACGCCTTCTGGCCCAGCCGGACGAAGTCCTGGCGCACCGTGGTCAGGGGCGGCGTCCACAGGTGGCTGAGCGGATGGTCGTCGAAGCCGATGACGCTGACCGCCTCGGGGACCCTCCTGCCGGCGTCGGCCAGTCCCTTGGTCAGACCCATGGCGAGCTCGTCGTTGCCGCACAGCACCGCTGTCACGTCGGGATCGCGCGCGAGCCGGGTGCCGGCGTCGTAGCCGGAGTCCGGGGCCCAGTCCGCGTAAAGCACCGGCGGCTCGGGCGCGCCCGCCTCGGTGAGCGCGTCGCGCCAGCCCAGCAGGCGCGCGCTCGGGCGGCCGGGCGACGGGATCGCCACGTGGTGCACGGTGTGGTGGCCGATCTCCAGCAGGTGCTTGGTCGCCCGGGCGGCGGCGAAGCGGTCGTCCATGAACGCGTGCGCCACCTCCTCGTCGGACGGCCTGCCGGACGCCGCCGCGACCACGGGCAGCCACGGCGGGATCGCGGCGAGCGCCGCGACGCCCGGCGGGTCGTACTCGAGCACGATGGCGCCGGCCATCGGCTGGCCGAGCGCATGGTCGATCGCGGCGTCGACGGTGCGCCTGTCGTCGGTCTCGACCACGGAGATGACGACCATGTAGCCCGCCTGCCGTGCGGCCTCCTCGATGCCCTGCAGCGTCGAGGCGTAGCCGTACCGCGTGGTGTCGCCGGCGAACACGGCGATCATGGGCTGCCCGCCGGTCGCCAGGGCACGAGCCGCCCCGTTGGGCCGGAAGCCGAGCTCCTTGATGGCGGCCATCACGCGGGCGCGGCGCTCGGGGCCAACCGGGACCGAGCCGCTGAGCACGCGCGACACGGTTGGGACGGAGACGCCGGCGACGCGCGCGACGTCAGCGATGACAGGCGGCTTCATCGGGCGGTCAGCTTCCACGGGGCCAGGTTACGTCCAAACCTGGCCGATCCCCGTAGCGCTCTTGCCAAACCTGGATGATTAACGCTTTCATAGCCTCGGCACGGTCCCGATCCACGAAGGAGTGGAGCACAAGGTGAGCATTCCTGATAGCGCAGATCAGGCTCGATCCGGGCGACAGGCCCGTCGGCGATCCTGGCAGTGGTCCCGACAGCGACGAGGATGGAGCGGCATCGCGGTGACAGCTCTGGTAGCGGCAACACTCACGGTCGCGCAGCCGGCGGCCGCCGAGCCCGAGAGTCTCATGGTGGACTTCGGTGCGACGACCGGGGCCTTCCGGGGCGGCGCCACCGGCACGCTCTACGGGTTCGGCGACGAGGGCGCGCCCACGCAGGCCCTCATCAACGGCGCACACATCACCAACTCCTCGCAGAAGCCGCCGTTCGGGACGCAGCATCCGAGCGGCGACATCCTCCAGGTGGAGGACGGCTTCTTCGCCAAGCACGGCCAGGAGCTGGCGATCTACATCCAGGACCACTACCCCGACTGGCCGTACCACCGCGGCGTGCGGGTGGGTGACGTGCGCACCTACGACCAGGCCACCGGGGAGTACACCGAGGAGCCCAACGGCGTCTGGGACTACCTCGAGGTCGTCGAGCTCATGGTGGAGGTGGTCGCCACGCAGTCCGACCACCCGGAGGAGTACCTCTTCATCCCGTTCAACGAGCCGGACGGCATCTGGTACCAGAACTGGCCGACGATGCGGGACACCTTCCTCGCCGACTGGAAGGCGGTCCACGACAAGATCCAGGAGGTGTACGCCCGCCACGGGCTGGCGCCCGCGCGGATCGGCGGCCCCGGCGACGCGCGCTGGCAGCCCGAGCGGTCCCGGGACTTCCTCACCTTCGCGAAGCAGCACGACGTGCTTCCCGACGTCTTCATCTGGCACGAGCTCGGCATCGAGAACCTCGCGACGTTCCGGTCGCACTTCGCCGACTACCGCGCGCTCGAGCGCGAGCTGGGCGTCCCGCCGATCCACGTCAACATCACCGAGTACGGCATGCTGCGCGACATGGGGGTGCCCGGGCAGCTGATCCAGTGGTTCTCCATGTTCGAGGACACCAAGGTCGACTCGCAGACGGCGTACTGGAACTACGCCGGCAACTTCTCCGACAACAGCGCCCGGCCCAACGGCGCCAACGGCGGCTGGTGGATGTTCAAGTGGTACGGCGACCTGGCCGGGTCGCAGACCGTCAAGGTGACGCCGCCCGAGCTGAACGTCGCCGACACCCTGCAGGGCATCGGGGCGATCGACGCGGCCAACCGCCGGGCGACCGTCCTGTACGGCGGCACCGACTCCGACGTCCGACTCGACTTGCGCGGCCTCTCGCGGGGCGTGTTCGGCCGCTCGGTCGACGTCGAGGTCCGCGAGGTCACGCTGACCGGCGCGGAGGGCCTGGCCGCGACGCCGCGCGTCGTCCACGCCATCGACGGGGCGCGCGTCGCGGACAACGGCACCCTGAACCTCACCGTGCCGACCTACGACCGGTTCGCCGCCTACCAGGTGGTCGTCACGCCGGCCCAGGACCGGGCGGTGCAGGTCGACCCCGTCTGGACCACGAGCATCGAGGCGGAGGACACCGAGCTCACCGCCGCCCAAACCTACTTCCAGGACCCGCGGGCGAACGGCGGCTGGAAGTTCTTGGCCTCGGGCAGCCACGACGTCGGGTCGTTCAACCAGCCGAGCTCGAGAGCCGACTGGACGGTCAGCGTCCCCAGGACGGGGACCTACCGGTTCCAGGTCATCGGCGCCACGCCGGGCAAGCCCGGCCGGCACGCCCTGTTCGTCGACGGGTCACACCGCACCGACGTCCAGTACACGGCCGACCTGGCGCTCACCGACACGTCCCGGTGGCAGTACCGCGGCAGCACGGAGGTGGCGGTCGAGCTCACGGCGGGCACCCACGTCCTGTCCGTCCGAGCGAGCCGGGACGGCACCCAGGTGCTGCCGAACTCGGACATCACGCTGGACAAGTTCGTCCTGACCGACGTCACCGACGGGGAGCCGACCAGCTACCCCGCCAGCACCTTGCGCTACTACGGCGGGGCGGGCCTCGGCTGGCAGTCGGGCACACGCGGCTTCGGCGCGATCGCCGGCCAGGGGCAGCGGGCCGACGCCTACCTCAACGCGATGGAGGCCGGCTACTACGACGTCGCCGTCGAGTACCACACCGCCGGCGCGTCCGACCTGCGCCTCGACCTCGGGGGCCGCAAGGCCGCCGAGGTCCGGGTCTCGGACGGAGGGCACCGGCGCACCACGGTCCGGGCCCACCTCGCCGAGGGGATCAACGAGCTCGAGCTGCGGTCGAGCCGCGGCGCCCGGATCAAGTCGGTGACCGTCACCCGCGCGCCGGACGGCGATGCCGCGGCGTCGACGTTCGAGGCGGAGGAGCTGACGCTGCGCGGGGACGCGGCGGCGGTGAGCGTCGACCCGTCGTCGGGCTCGAACGCCTCCGGTGGCCGGTACGTGGGGTGGGTCGGCCAGGGCAGCGGCAACCACGTGGCGATCCCACGCGGTGCCGGGTTCGACAAGCCGGGTGACTACGACCTCGTAGTCCACTACGCGAACGCCGAGACGGCCGGTCAGCACGACTACAACCCGCAGGTCGTCGACCGGCAGGTCGTGGTGACCGAGGGCGACGACGCGGCACGGGTCGGCTCGGCCTACTTCCGGTACACGTACTCGTGGCACAGCTTCTGGCAGCGCACGGTGCCGGTCACGCTGACCACGGGCACGGGCGAGCTCCGGCTCGGCAACCCGACGGCCTGGGCCCCGGACATCGACAAGGTGACGGTCGCGCCGCTGGTGATCGGCCTCCCGTTGACAACCCGAGTCCGCTGACCAGGCAAAACCTTCTTCCCCGCCCGGCCGAGCGCTCCGCGAGGTAGGACCACAGCGAGGTAGAACCCTGGCGAGGTAGAACTAGGGCGAGGTAGGACTCTGGCGAGGTAGGACCGCAGCCTGCGCTGCAGTCCTACCTCGCCAGGGTTCTACCTCGCCAGAGTCCTACCTCGCCAAGGTTCTACCTCGGCAGGGTCAGGACGGGGCGTTCGCTACTCTCGCCGAGATTCTGGCGATGACGTCGTCCAGGATCGGGGTGGCGATGTCGTGCGCCGCCGCCCGACGGCGGACCGCACCGCCGATCGCGTCGAGCTCGCCCTCGTGACCGGCCTCGATGTCCGCCTGCAGCGAGGATCTCATCGGCGCCGGGAAGCTGCCCAGGATGCCGGCCAGGTCCGCGCCGGTGGTCGGCACGCCCTCGGCCGTGGCGGCCGCGGCGATCTCGGCCAGCAGGCCGGCAGTCAGTTCGGGGTCGCTGGTCAGGGCGTCGCCGATGCCGGTCGCCCAGGCCGAGGTCAGCAGCGCGAGCGGCGCCAGGAAGCGCAGCTTCTTCCACAGCACCTCGGCCTCGGTCCCGCCGGTGAGGACGTCGATCGGGGTGTCCCGCAGCGCGTCGACCAGGCCGAACTGCGCGGCGTCGTCGGGCACCACCACGCGCAGCAGCGTTCCGCGGTGCCGGACCAGGGCCGGCCCGAAGCCGCCGGCACGGGTGCGCAGCGTCTCGCCCGCGATGGTGGCCCCGACGACGCGCCCGCCGGGCAGGGCCGCGCTCAGGACGTCGACGTGGTCCAGGCCGTTGAGCAGGGACAGCACCTCGATCGGCGCGGTGCCGGCGAGCAGCCGGGCGGCGTCGTCGACGCCCTCCGCCTTGACCGCCACGACGACCCGCGCACCGTGCGGGACCTCCGTCGCCGCCACGAGCGGGGCGTGCCACGTGCCGAACTCGTCGGTCTGGACGTCCAGCCCGTGCTCGGTGACCTGCCGGGCGGTCTTCTCCCGGGCGACCACGACGACGTCGTGCCCTGCCTGCTGGAGCATGGCGGCGACCAGGCCACCGATCGCGCCGGGACCGATGACGGCGATGAGGTTGTCAGTCATGGGCCTCATCGTAGGCAGCGGTCCCGACGGCTCGAGGCCTGGTCCGGCGGCCGGGCTCAGCGCAGGCCGGCGTCGGTCAACCAGTCCTCGGCGATGTCGGCGAGGGCCTCGCCCGTGCCGGCACGACCGTTCATCTCGATCAGGTCCTCCGTGGTCAGCGCGGCGGACACCTCGTTCAGCGTCGTGGTGATGGTGTCGTCCACCGTGTCCGTGCGGACGATCGGCAGGATGTTCTCCGCGGCGAACAGCGACTTGTCGTCCTCCAGCGACACGAGGTCGTTCTCGGCGATACCGGGATCCGTGCTGAAGATGTCGCCCGCCTGCACCTGGCCGGAGGTCAGCGCCGTCATCGTGAGCGGGCCCCCGGCGTCCAGGCTGACGAACTCCTTGAACTCCAGGCCGTAGACCTCCTTCAGGCCGACGACACCGTTCACGCGCGTCTTCCACTCCGGCGGCCCGCCGAGCGAGATCTCGCCGGCCACCGGCTCGAGGTCGGAGATCGTCTCCAGGTCGTACTTCGCCGCCGTCTCCTGCGTCACGGCGAGCACGTCCTTGTCCTGCGCGTCCGAGGCCTCGAGCATCGTGAGGTCCTCGGGCAGCGTCTCCTCGAGCTCCGCGATCACGTCCTCGGTGCTGCTCGCGGTGGACTCGGTGTCGAGGTACTTGAGCAGAGCGCCCGAGTAGTCCGGGACGAGGTCGATCGAGCCGTCCTGGACTGCCGCGATGTAGACCTCGCGGCTACCGATGTTGAACTTCTCCTCGACCTCGACCCCGGCGTCCTGCAGTGCCAGGGAGTAGATGGTGGCGAGCAGCTGGCTCTCGGAGAAGTCCGCGGAGCCGATGACGACGGCGGAACCCGAGTCCGCGCCACCGGCGTCGGCCTCCTCGCTGAGCGGGTCACCGCCGGCGCACGCGGTGAGGGCGAGCAGGGCGATGCCGGTGAGGCCGGCCAAGCCGGCGCGGGCGGGAGATCGCTTCATGGTGTTGCCTCTCTGGGGCTGCTGGTCGAGCTGGGAGGAATGGGGGTGATGCGGGGAACCGGGCCCTGACGGCCGGCCCGTGCCCGCCGGAGGCTGGGGGCCGAGGCCCGGGTCAGCCCCGGCGAGACGACGGCGCGACCCAGGGCGAGGAACGCGAGCTCCAGCGCGAGGGCGACGATCGCGACGAGGACGGCGCCGGCGGCCATCTGCTCGTAGTCCGAGGAGGCGCGGCCGTCGATGATGTACCGGCCGAGTCCCTTGAGGGAGACGTAGGCGGCGACGGTAGCGGTGGAGACGATCTGCAGCGTCGCGTTGCGGACCCCGGACAGGAAGAGCGGCAGCGCGCACGGGACCTGCACGTGCAGCAGGATCTGCGGGCGCGTGTACCCGGTGGCCCGGGCCGCACCGACGGCGCCCGGGTCCGCGCCCTGGATGCCCGCGACGGTCCCCGCCAGGATGGGCGGCACCGCGAGCAGCACGAGGACCACGATCGTCGGCCCGACGAACGCGAGCTGGGAGCCGATGTGCGGCGCGACCAGCATGACCACGAGGACGAGCAGGCCGAACGTCGGTAGCGCCCGCAGGGCGTTGGCGACGCCGGATACGAAGAGCTCGCCGCGCCCCGTGTAGCCGATGTAGACGCCGAGCGGGACGGCGATCGCGAGCGCGATGAGCAGCGCAATGCCCGAGTACAGGAGGTGGTACCCGACCTGGACCGGGATCGAGTCGGGGCCCGTCCACTGGGCGGGGTCGAGGAACCAGCCGACGATGTTCATGCCGTCTCCGCCTTCTGCTGCCACGGGGTGAGCGCACGGGTGCCCGCGTGCACCAGCACGTCGAGGACGACCGACAGCACCAGGCACAGCACGATCCCCACGACGATCGGCAGCGTGAGCCGCAGCGAGAAGCCCTCGGTGAAGAGCGAACCCAGCTGCGGGATGCCGAGCAGGGCCGCCATGGTCACGATGCTCACGTTCGAGACGACGGCCACGCGCAGGCCGCCGCCGATCGCCGGGACGGCCACGGGCAGCTCCACGTGCAGGAGCCGCTGCCAGGGGCGGTAGCCCATCGCCGTCGCGGCCTGGACCGTGTCGTGCGGGACCGAGGCCAGCCCGTCCGCGATGACCCGGACCAGCAGCGCGACGCTGTAGACCGTCAGCGCGACGACGACGTTGAGGGGGTCGAGGATCTTGGTGCCGAGCAGCTGGGGCAGGAGGACGAACAGCGCGATCGACGGGACCGTGTAGAGCAGGCCCGAGGCGCCCACGATCAGCGGGTAGAAACGGGCCGAGCGCGACGCCCACCACGCCAGCGGAATGGCGATGAGCAGGCCGAGGACCGTGGGGATGACGCTGAGCACGGCGTGCCACGCGGTGAGCTCACCGATGCGGGCGGCGTTGTCGGCGATCCAGTCGACGATCACGATGCGACCCCGGCTTCGCGCTCGCGGGCAATGTGCCGGAGCACCTCGTCCGCGGTGACGCTCCCCCGCAGCCGGCCGCCGGGTCCCGCCACGAGGCCTCGCCCGGTCGGGCTCGAGAGGGCGGCGTCGAGCAGGTCGCGCAAGCTGCCGTCGGCGCGGGCGACCGTCCCCGAGAAGTCGATCTGGCGCTCCTCGACGACGTCGCGCGCGGCCCGCAGGTCCACCCATCCGAGCGGCGCGTCGGCGTCGTCGACGACGACGCACCAGGCGTCGCCGACGACGTCGGCCGGCCGGGCGCCGACCCGGACCGTCACCTCGTCGGCGAGCTCGACGGTCGCCGTCGCCTCGACGAAGCCGAGGGCGCGGTAGCCGCGGGAGGCGCCGACGAAGTCCGCGACGAAGGCGTCGGCCGGGTGGGCGAGCAGCTCGGCGGGCGTGGCGACCTGGGCCAGCGTGCCGCCCTCCCGGAAGACGGCGACCTGGTCGCCCAGCTTGAGCGCCTCGTCGATGTCGTGGGTGACCATCACGATCGTCTTGCCGATGTCGCGCTGGAGCTGGAGGAAGGAGTCCTGGAGCTGGGTGCGGACCACCGGGTCGACGGCGCTGAAGGGCTCGTCCATCAGCAGGAAGGGCGGGTCCGTGGCGAGCGCCCGGGCGACGCCCACGCGCTGCTGCTGCCCGCCGGAGAGCTGGTAGGGGTAGCGCCGGGCGTAGCGCTCGTCGAGTCCGACCTTCGCCAGCAGCTCCAGCGCGCGGGAGCGCGCCTCCTTCTTGCCGGCGCCGAGCAGGCGGGGCAGCGCCGCGACGTTGTCGACGACGGTGCGGTGCGGGAACAGACCGGCGCTCTGGATGACGTAGCCGATCTTGCGCCGCAGGTCGATGGCGTCGACCGACCGGGTGTCCTGGCCGTCGAGGCTCACGACACCCTCGGTCGGGTCGATCAGGCGGTTGATCATCCGCATCGACGTCGTCTTGCCGCAGCCCGAGGGGCCGACGAGCACCGTCAGGCGGCCGTTCGGGGCGTCGAACGTGAGGTCGTGCACCGCGTGCGTGCCGTCGGGGTACACCTTGGAGACGTGCTCGAACGTGATCATGCCGTGGCTCCTTCGAGATTCTGGCCCGCCGGGCCGCCGAGCTCCGACGAGATGGTGGCGACCTCGGCGGCGAGGAGCCGCCCGTAGCGGGAGGCGTCGTCCTCGCTCAGCCGGTAGCTCGGGACGACGAGGCTCAGGGCGGCGACCACGCGCCGGCCCACCTGGATCGGTGCGGCGATCCCCGTGACGTCGCTCTCGACGCCGCTCCGCACCAGCGCCCAGGACCCGGGCGGGACAGCGCCGGTGAGGGCCTGCCCCGCGGCCGTGCCGTCGAGCGGGATGGTGCCGCCCACCCAGCTCCGGTGCCGGATCGAGTGCGAGCCCTCGACGATGGCGATGTAGAGCGCCGTCTCGTGATGGCCGATCGTGCTGAGGTACACCGACTCGCCGGTCGCCTCCGCGAGCGTCTTCATCGCGGGGCGCGTGAGGTCGATGAGGGACTCGTTGCTCAGGGCCTGCGCGCCGAGCTGGATGATCCGCCCGCCCGGCGTGAACGAGGCGTCGTCGTCCCGGCGGACGAAGCCAGCGCCCTCCAGCGTGCGCAGCAGCCGCAAGGCGGTGCTGGGCGCGAGCCCGGTGGCGCGGGCCGCCTCGGAGAGGTTGGTCCGGCCCTCCTCGCAGACGACGGCGAGGAGCGCGAGCACCCGCTCGGCTGTCCTGGTCCCGGCCTCTGCCATGTCTGGGTCCCTCCACGCGTCGCGTTCCTGGTCTCTTCCTCCAGCGAAAGTAGGGGCCGGGGGTTTTCGGCACATCGCCACTGCATTGCCACTGTGTAAAACCCGCTTGCCACTGAGCGGCACTACCCTGACCGGCACAATGGCAGGAGAGCAGGAG
The DNA here is from genome assembly GCF_900608595.1 of Promicromonospora panici. Classification (GTDB taxonomy): domain Bacteria; phylum Actinomycetota; class Actinomycetes; order Actinomycetales; family Cellulomonadaceae; genus Promicromonospora; species Promicromonospora panici. The sequence goes on from NZ_UWYY01000006.1 coordinate 220,388, forward strand.
ACGAGAGAAGAGGATGCGCCGATGATCGAGCTTGGCGGGAGCGCAGGACTGGCGGACGTGGTCGCCGTCGCCGACGGCGGGCGGGTCAACGTGCCCGACGCCGCGGTCGAGGCGGTGCGGCGGGCGCACGAGGTCACGCGCCGGCTCAGCGCGGACGTGCCGACCTACGGCCGGACGACGGGAGTGGGCGCGAACAAGTCCGCCGCCGTCGTCGACGACGATGCCGCCCACGGGCTCCGGCTCCTGCGCAGCCACGCGGTCGACGCCGGCGCCGAGCTGCCCGAACGGGCGGTGCGGGCGATGCTCGCCGTGCGGCTCAACCAGCTCTGCGTGCCCGGATCGGGCGTGGACCCGGCGGTGCTCGGCGCGCTGGAGGGGATGCTGAACGGGAACGCCCTGCCCACCGTCCGTGCGCACGCCTCGATCGGCACCGGTGACCTCGGGGCCCTGGCCGGCACCGCCCTGACTCTCATGGGCGAGCGCCCGGCCACGGAGCCGCTCGAGCCCATGGGGCCGTGGAGCAGCGACAGCGCGCTGCCGTTCATCAGCTCGAACGCCCTCACGATCGGCCGCACCTGCCTCGTGGTCGACACCCTTTCCCGGCTCGACCGCGCCGCCACTGCCGTCTACGCGTTCAGCTTCCGCGGGCTCGACGGCAACCCGTCGGTCCTCTCCCCCGCGGCGGTGCGGGCCTCCGCGGCGCCGGGGGTCGACGTGGTGGCCGAGCGCGTGCGGCGACTGCTGGAGGCCGGGACCGCCGGGCGGTCCGTGGAGCCACCGGCTCGGATCCAGGACGCCTTCGGGCTGCGGGCGTTCCCGATCAGCCAGGGCGCCTTCACGCACGCGCTCGGGGCGCTGGCCGAACAGGCGGGCCGGGTCCTCGGCGTCGCCCAGGAGAACCCGCTGTTCGACCTGGCCGGCGAGGCCGTGGTGCACCACGGCGCCTTCCACCAGGCCGCGCTCGGGCTGGCTCTGGACGGGTGCAACCTCGCCCTCGCCCAGACCGGGCCGCTCGTGATGTCGCGGATCGGGATGATCAACGAGCCGGCCCTCACCGGGCTCCGGCCGTTCCTCGCGACGGGCCAGGAGGGCGCCTCCGGCCTGATGATGGTCGAGTACGTCGCCGCGAGCGCGCTCGGCGAGCTGCGCGCGGCAGCGCAGCCCGCGTCGCTCGGCTCCGTCGCGCTCTCCCGCGGCACCGAGGAGGACGCGAGCTTCGCGTCGCAGGCCGTCGTCCAGGCCGAGCGGGCGGCCTCCGCCTACCGGACGCTGCTCGCCTGCGAGCTGGTCGGGGCCGTGCGGCTGCTCCGCCAGCGCGGTGTCGTGCTACCCGAGGGACCGCTGGGCGACGCGTTCGAGCTGGCCGCGGCGCTGCCTGCCGAGGACGCCGACCGGGACCTGCGAGACGACCTCGAGGTCGCCGAGAAGCTGCTCGACGCGCTCGCGTGGGTGTAGGCCGCGGCTATTGCCGTCACCACGACGTCCTGACGTACACCACCGTCTGGTGCAGCTCGCCGTAGCTCCACGAGTCCTGGTTCTGGAGACCTTCCATCTCCGCGCGGGCGTGCTCGGTCCAGACGACCCGGTTCGCAGCGCCGGCGACGTCCAGCCACGAGGTCCCGTCCTCGTCCGGCCCGAGCATGGTCAGGGCGGGCACGGCAACGCCGTCCTGCGGTTCGAGCCGCAGGAAGTAGATGTCCTCGCCGTCGGCCCAGAGGATGCCGTCGTCGAACGCGCTGACCGTCCACGCGGCATCCTCACGGACGACCGTGGCCTCGCGCGAGTCCGTGTCGAGCGCCACGATCCACTGCCCCGACTCGAACAGCAGAGTGTCTCCAGACAGGTAGGCGTAGTGGTTCCACGCCGTGCCCTGGTCGAGCCGTACGAGGTCGCGCAGTCCGGCGCCTGCCGCGAGCAGTCCGATCGCGCTGGGCCCGTCAGCAGGATTGCGTGACACGACGACACCGTCGTCGCTGTCCGAGATGGCGCAGACGTCAGTGACCGCGTCGCGGACGACGTCGGTACCGGGCGCGGCCAGGTCGACCAGATCGATGCGCCCGTTGCACCGGTCCCGGTCGGCGAGGGTCCCGTCCGTGAGGTGCAAGATCGCCAGGGTTCGCCCTCCTGTTGCGATCTTCCAGACGGACCGGCTGGGATCCGGTTCGTAGCTCGTGACGGTACGAACCTCCCCGTCCGGTCCCTGCGCCTTGACCACGACCGGCTCGCTCTCGGAGAACCCTTCGGTCCAGGCGACATGCGTGTCGGTGAGGACCGGGCTGCTGACCCCGCGGTACCCGCGATGCTCGCTGCTGGAGTCGGGGTCGGAATGGGGATCGGGCGAACCGGTGGTGAGCTGCCACTGCTCCAAGGTGGACTCTCCGGCCGACCCGGTGGCCGCGGGCCGCGCCAGCGCGGTGACCGGCTCGGAGCCGGGTCCGACGTCGGGCCGGGCCAGCGCGGCGATCAGCGTCCCGTCGCGACGGACCGCGAACGGAACGTTGGGGTCCGCCCCGATCGCGGATCCGACGATGACGTCCGGAGGGCTGCCAAGGTCCACCCTGTGCTCGGTGACGTAGTCGACGCACTCGATCGCCGGGCGAGCGTCTTCGGCGTCGAGCGCCTGGACGACCGTGTAGTCGCCGGTCGGGGCGTCTCCGGGAACCGGGATGGTCCTGGTCGCGCCGGGCGCGGGGAGGTCCTGCCCGGCACATGCGGCGGCGGAGGCCGCCATCTCCGGGATGTCCAGGTCGCCCAGCCCGACGGCGTCGTCCTGCCCGGCCACCGCGTCGTCGTCCTGGACCGGGTCGTCATCATCACGACTGGTGTCGACCGTGGGCAGGTGGAAGGTCTCCACCAGCCAGCGGTGTGCCGGAGCGGTGACGGTGTCCACCACTGGTACACCGACCGGACCGTGCACGACCAGAGCGATGAACGTGCACACCGCAACCGCGGCGACGCTCAGCGCACCGTTGCGACGAACCCGACGTGCCGCCGCGGCCTTGCTGCGGGTCAACGTCTCGCGACCGTCGAAGACCGGCTCGTCCGCGGCCTCCGGAGCGGCGTCGGTCAGGAGCGAGCGAAGCCGTTCGAGGCCCCGAGAGCTTGCGGCCTTGACGGTGCCGACCGACCGTCCGATCTCGCGGGCAACCTGTGCCTCCGGTAGATCAAGCACGTGCCGCAGCACCACGACCCGTCGCTGCTGCGGCGAGAGACTCCTCAGCGCCCGGGCGAGCTCGTCCCGGAGCGCGACCTGTGCGGCGTGGTCGTCCACGTGAGCGACCGGAAGGTTGTCGTCCCCCGGGACGTCGGTCAGCCGCGTCCGACGCCACGCATCGGTCCTGAGATTGACCAGTACCTTTCGCGCGTACGCACGCGGGTTCCCGCTCCGAGCCTTGTCCCAGCGTCGATAAACACGCTCGAAGGTGCCCTGGACCAGGTCCTCGGCCAGGGCACGCTCGCCGACCAGGAAGAAGGCCGTCCGAAACAGGTACGGGCCGTCCGCCTCCACGAACGCGACGAACTCCTCGTCACGCGACCGGCCGCCCACCCGGACCTCGACCCGTTCTGCCGAAAGTGTCTCCATGCTCCTACCCACGCGCCGGAACGGCCCCAGGTTGAGACGGTACCCGCAGCTTCTATGAGCACTCGCGTGGGGTAGGTCAGTCGGCTCCGCGTTGCAGGCGCCGCGCCAGCCAGATCCCCAGGGCGACCAGCCCCGCCATCACACCGACCGCGTACAGGATCGGGACGATCGGGCCGACGGCGGCCGCCGCCTCCGCGCCCTGCGGCTCGGCGCCGGCGAGGGCCGGGTCGACGGCGTCGGAGCGGTCGTGGCCGGCGCCGTCGGTGGCGAGCTCGTCGCCGGTGCCGGCGGCAGGGTCGGTGTCGACTTCGGGCTCGGGTTCGACGGCTTCGGCGAGACGCCCGGTGCCGGAACCGGTATCCCCGTCTCGACCGGCTCCTCGTTCTCCCGCCAGCCGTACACCCGAGTCTCCCGGATCGCGATGCCCGCCGAGCCGCCGCGGGTCACCGAGCGCATCCGCACGTAGCGGCCGCGACCGTCACCGGAGACGGTGATCACGTCCTTGCCGCCGTCGCCCCCGTCCGTGAACCACGACGTCGACCAGGCCGCGCCGTCGTCCGAGATCTGGATCGAGTACGCCGTCGAGTACGCGGCTCCCCAGTCGATCTCCACGCGTTGGACGTCGGCGGCCTGCTCCAGGTCCACACGGAGCCACTGCGGGTCCTCGGGACGACTGGTCCACCGAGTCTCGTGGTTGCCGTCCACCGCATGGCGCGCGAGGAACGCGTCCGACTTGCGCGTCAGCGCCAGGGCGGGCCTCCCCTCGGACAGCAACGCGGCATCGGCCCGCGCCGAGGGCCGGCTAGATCGGAAGGTACGCGAGCGGGCTCTTCGATCGGCTAGGCGGACCGGATGTCTTGCCTGATGCCCGCACGGCACGCGACGCCGAGCCGACGAAGATCGCCCGCCGCGGGCTGATTGCTGACGAAGCCGTAATACGTCGAGTTCGCTCGTCACGAAATGCGCCCGGTTGCTACCCCGGACCCGTCGGTGCCGTGCCAACGAAGCGTCTACTCTCGGTGCATGGCAGCAGTCACGCTCGGGATCCCGTCGGTGCGGGGCGTGCCCCGCCGCGCTGCCGCACCAGCCGGCAAACCACGCCCCGAGACCCCGCTGCTCGTCGACCGGTACGGGCGCGTGGCGCGCGACCTGCGCGTCTCCATCACCACCGCGTGCTCGCTGCGCTGCACCTACTGCATGCCGGCCGAGGGTCTGCCGCTGGTGCCCCGCGACGAGCTGATGACGCCGGAGGAGATCGGCCGGCTCGTCGGCATCGGCGTGCGGGACCTCGGCATCCGCGACATTCGGTTCACCGGGGGCGAGCCGCTCATGCGGCGCGACCTGGAGCAGATCATCAGCGCGGCGCGGACGGCTGCCGACGACGGGATGGCCGCGGTCCGCGGCTCCCGGGCGACCCTGCCGCCGTCGGGCAGCCAGGCGACAGCCGAACGCGTCCGCATCGCCATGACCTCCAACGCGCTCGGCCTGGACAAGCGCGTGGACGCGCTCGTCGCGGCCGGCCTCGACCGGGTCAACGTCTCCCTCGACACCGTCGACCGGGAGGCGTTCGCGACCCTGACGCGGCGCGACCGCCTGGACGACGTGCTCAGGGGCATCCGCGCGGCGCTGGCCGCGGGGCTGGCCCCGGTCAAGATCAACGCGGTGCTCCTGCCCGAGACCCTCGAGGGCGCCGCCGACCTGCTGGCCTGGGCCGTCGAGCACGGCTGCAACCTGCGGTTCATCGAGGAGATGCCGCTCGACGCCGACGGGCAGTGGACGCGCGACGACGTCGTGAGCGCCGCCGACCTGCTGGGCGTGCTGGAGTCCCGCTTCACGCTCACCCCGGCGGGCCGCGAGGATCCGTCGGCCCCGGCCGAGGAGTGGCTGGTGGACGAGGGCCCGGCGACGGTCGGCATCATCGCGTCGGTGACCCGCTCGTTCTGCGGAGCCTGCGACCGCACCCGGCTGACCGCCGAGGGCACCGTCCGGTCCTGCCTGTTCGGCAACGAGGAGACGGATCTCAAGGCGCTGCTCCGCGCCGGCGCCACCGACGACGAGGTCGGCGACGCCTGGCGCGCCGCCATGTGGGCCAAGCCCCGCGCCCACGGCAGCGACGCCGTCGAGCTGGCTGCCGACGCGTTCGCCGAGACCGAGCGCAGCATGGGCGCCATCGGCGGCTGACCCCTCCCTGGCTGTGGGCGTGATCGTTGCTGCTGCCTGCCCGCTTTAGGCGCAACGATCGCGCTCACAGCCAACGATGGTCAGGGTTTTCCTCAGGGCGTGGTTGAATTCCCGCGTGATTACAGCGACCGAGCGGCCGCAGCGCATCATGATCGTCACCGACGCCTGGGAACCGCAGGTGAACGGCGTCGCCACGGCGCTGTCCCGGACGGTCACCGAGCTGCGGCGGATGGGCTGCGCGGTCGAGGTGGTCACGCCGTGGGACGGCTACCGCACCATCCCCCTGATCACGTACTCCGAGATCCGCGTGCCCATCATGGCCCGCGACGACGTGGAGCGACGGTTCCTGGAGTTCGCGCCAGACGCCGTGCACATCGCCACCGAGGGCCCGCTCGGCTGGTACGCGCGCGCCGTCTGCGACCACTTCGGCTTCCCGTTCACCACCAGCTACCACACCCAGTTCCCTGAGTACCTGAGCGCGCGCTGGTCGTGGATCCCGCTCTGGGCCGGGTACCGGTACATGCGCAGGTTCCACGACAAGTCAGGCGCCGTGCTGGTGGCGACGCCCACCATGCGCGAGCAGCTCACCCAGTGGCGCATCCGCAACGTGACGCCGTGGAGCCTCGGCGTCGACACCGAGCAGTTCCACCCCCGCCGTCGGGCAGCGGCGCCTGGCTCGGCGACACCCGACGGCGTGTATCGCGGCCTCGCCGGCCCCGTCTTCCTGTACGTCGGGCGGCTGGCCGTGGAGAAGAACGTCGAGGCGTTCCTCGCCCTGGACCTGCCCGGCTCGAAGGTCGTGGTGGGCGACGGCCCCGCTCGCGCCGAGCTCGAGGCCGCCCACCCCGGCGCGCACTTTCGCGGACGACGCTCGGGCGACGAGCTGGCTCAGCACTTCGCCGACGCCGACGTGCTCGTCTTCCCGAGCCGCACCGACACGTTCGGCCTGGTCATCCTGGAGGCGATGGCGTCAGGGACCCCGGTGGCCGGCTTCGACGCCCCGGGCCCACGCGACCTCATCCCGGGGTCCCGCGCGGGCGCCGTCGACGACGACCTGCGGGCCGCGTGCCTCGCCGCGCTCGACTGCTCCCGCGAGGACACCCGCCGGTACGCCGAGCACTTCTCGTGGCGCGCGTGCGCCGAGACGTTCTACGCGCAGCTCGACGTGCCGCCCCCGCCGGTCCGGGAACGTATCTGGCGGCGCGGGATCCAGCGGCTACCGAGCATCAGCCTGAGCATGCCGACCCTGACGATGCCCAGCTTCACCGTGACGGGCCTGTCGCGGCCCGGCCTGTCGAGGCCGAGCCTGACGCTCCCGCGGGCGCGGGAGCTGACCCAGCGGATGCACCCGGCACGACTCCCGGAGCTGTTGCCGGGCCGCATCCCCGGCACGGGCACGGTGCGCCGGGCGGCCACCCGGGTGCACCGGCTGGTTACAGACCGACCCACTCGGACTCGCCGTCGGTGAACTGCTGCTTCTTCCAGATCGGCACCTCGGCCTTGATGCGCTCCACCAGCAGGGAGCACGCCTCGAACGCCTCCTTGCGGTGCCCGGCCGACGCCGCGGCCACGAGCGCGACGTCCCCGACCTCGAGGTGCCCGTACCGGTGCGTGGCGGCGACTCGCAGGCCGGTCTCGGCGGCCACGGCCTGGCACACTTTTTGCAGGACGTCGGTAGCGGAGGGGTGCGCCTCGTAGTCGAGGCTCGTCACGGCGCGGGCGCCGTCCTCGTCGCGGACCACGCCCCGGAACGTGACCACGGCCCCGCACTCGGGCGCGGCGACCGCGGCCTCGACGGCCCGCCCGACGGCGTCGTCGAGCACCTCCTGCGTCACGCGCACGACCTCGTCCACCGGCACTCCCTCGTCGTCCGTCGATCTGTCCGTCGGGTGCGGCATCACAGCGGCCACGTGGTCACCTCGGCACCCGGTGTGAGCGTAGTCGTGGCCGCGGGGACGTCGATCAGCACGTCCGCCGCCGCCATCGATGCCACGAGGTGCGACCCCGGCCCGCCGACGATGGCGACCCGCGAGCGCTGCCCGTTCTCCCGCAGCCAGCGCCCGCGCAGGAGCTGCCGCTTCCCGGCCGGTGAGCTGACGGCGCCGTCGAGCACCGCCGGGACCTGCTCGACCGGCGGCAGGCCGCCCGCCCCGCGCAGGACGTCGCGCAGGAACACCACGAACGAGACCTGCGCGCTCACGGGGTTCCCGGGGAAGGCGAGCACCGGCGTGCCCACCACGCGGCCGAGACCCTGCGGCCCGCCGGGCTGCATGGCCACGGAGCGGAACGTCACCTCCGGCAGCGCATCCTTGACCACCTCGTAGGCGCCCTGGCTGACGCCCCCGGTGGTCAGCACGAGGTCGCACAGCGCCGCCGCACGCTCCAGGGCCACGCGCACGAGCTCCGGGTCGTCGGGGACGGTCAGGCGCAGGTCGACCCGCCCGCCCGCGGCCCGGACGGCGGCCACCAGCGCCGGCCCGTTGGCGTCCCAGATCTGGCCGGGACCCGGTTCGCCGTCCGGCGGGACGAGCTCGCTGCCCGTGGACACCACGGCCACCGAGACCGGCACGAGGACCGTCAGCCGCCCGATGCCGCACGCGGCGGCGGCCGCCACATGGTGCGGCGCGAGCACGGTGCCGGCGCGCAGCACGACGTCGCCCGCCGCGACGTCGGACCCCGGCTCCCGGACGAACTCCCCAGCGGTCCGTCCTCGCGCCACCTCGACGGTCGCCGCCAGGTCGCCCGGCGCCCCGTTGAAGGTCACGTGGTCCGTGTCCTCGACGGGGATCACGGCATCGGCGCCCTCCGGCACGGGGGCGCCCGTCATGATGCGGACCGCGGTACCCGGCGCGAGCGGGACCGGCTCGCCGGGCGCGGCGGCGACGTCGCCCGCCACCGGCAGGGTGACGGGCGCACCCGGGCCGGCCGCGGCGACGTCCGCCGCGCGGACCGCGAAGCCGTCCATCTGCGAGTTGCGGAAGCGGGGCAGCGGCCCGGGGGCCACGACGTCGCGCGCCAGGACCCGCCCCAGCACTCCCCGCTGGATGGACATCTCCTCTTCCGACCGGTCGGCCAGCCCGGCGAGGAGCTCGGCCACGTCGGTCCGATGCTGTTCTACGTCCACACGATCAGCCATGCAAGCAACCTATCCCGGCGCCTCGGGTGCGTTCGTCGTCCGGCGGACGGAACACGCGGCGCGGCCCTGTACGGCTCCGGCGGGGCGGAGCGAGAATCGATCATGCACATCCATGCGCTGAGCAACAACGGGACCACGCCCGACGGCGTCCTGGTGCGCCGGGATTCGCAGACGCACGACAACCTCCGGGTGCTCGACTCGGTGCTCGCCATGCGCCCCACGCCCGACGTCGTGCTGCGGGCGCGGCAGCGCGTCGAGTACGACGGTGACGTCCGCCGCTGGGTGCGCTACTCCCTGCAGCGCGAGCCCGGCGGCGTGGACGTCGCGTTCGAGCGCGCCGACCTCCCGCCCGGCGTGGGGAACGGCGTGCCGTCCTTCGCCCGCTACCTCCTGGTGCTGGAGCTCGCGACGGTCGGCGCATGGGTCGAGTACACCCAGCTCGACGACGCGGACCCGACCCGCACGCAGCACGCCCTCATGGTCCGCACCGACACCCAGCCGCTCATCCTGCCGGACGGCATCTCGACGTCGGCCATGCGGATCGACCAGCTGCTCGACGGGAGCCCTGCGAACGCCTTCTGGTGCGACAACTTCGGCGTGCTCCAGGCCGACTACATCGAGACGTTCCCCGACGGCAGCCAGATCACCGGCGTCTCCTGGCGCACCACGTGGGAGGACATCGAGCCGCGGCTCGACGCCGAGGTGCGCCGCGCCCTGGACGCGTCCGGCATCCTGGCGTAACGCTCCGTCGAGCCCGTGCCCGTGCCGCTCCGGTCGGCGCACCATGGGGCTACTTGTGCAGGTGCGCCTTGTGCCCGACGGCGGCCGAGACATCCGCCTCGGCCACGGTGAGCAGCCGGTCGGCCAGCCGCCGCAGCGCCCGTCCGGCGGCGATCTCGTCGCCGATCAGCGGAACCTCGGGATCCTCCGGCGCCTTCCTGGCGTGCCCGACGGCGCGCAAAGCATCCGGCGGGCCGTTCATCACGGTGGCCTCGGCCGTTGTGCTGCCGCCCGACTCGACCACGGTGATCCGCACGTCCCAGGTGAGTGAACGGGCCTGCCGTGCCTCACGCCACTCGTCCGAGCCGGCCTCGACCTGCCGGTCGACTATCGTGTCCGCGCCGGGGTAGACGAGCGTCTCCTCGCCGGTGTCGGACCACTTCACCCGAAAGGGCGGCGAGCCGTCGCCGTGCGGACACTCGGTCACCACGCCGTCCCGCACGGCGCCACCGACCACTCCCGAGGCGGTGACTATCCGGTCGCCCACTGCTGCCTTCATGGGGTCCTCCTCGCGTCGTTGCGTTCCTTCCATCATCGCCCAGCACGGGCCCCGCTGTCAGACGCAGCGGTAACTCGCACGACATCAGCGCTTGACGCGTGCGTGCGATTCTGAGACCGGAGGGTGTGAGCCGGGACGCGTGGCCCGGACGTGCGATCGAGGAGAGGGGTGTCGCGTGCGGGATCTGCTGCCGCAGCTGCTGGCCTGGTGGCGCGCCGACGAGCGCGCGGCCGTGGCCACGGTGGTGCGCACCTTCCGGTCCGCGCCCCGCGAACCCGGCGCCGCGATGGCGGTCGGGCCGAGCGGCGAGGTGATCGGGTCCGTGTCCGGCGGCTGTGTCGAAGGCGCCGTGTACGACCTCTGCCTGGAGGTCGCCGAGACCGGCCGCCCGGTCCTCGTCCGGTACGGCGTCTCCGACGAAACCGCTTTCGACGTCGGCCTGACCTGCGGCGGAACCATCGAGATCTTCGTCGCGCCGCTCTCGCGCACCGCCTGGCCGTCGTTCGACCGGTTCGCTTCGCGTGTGCTGGGCACGGACCCCACGCTGCCCGACGGCGCCCCACCCGCCTCGGGCGTCTGCCTCGCCACGGTCATCGCGACGCCCGACGGCGAGGGTTCGGCGCTCGGCCGGACGCTGGTCGTCGGGAGCGGTGAGCCGAACCGAGCCCCGGGGTCGCCGTGCGTACCGAGTGATTGGGCCCAAGAAACGCCGTTCTTCGGGCCCAATCACTCGGTCACGGACGGGCTCGGGGACGACGGGCTCGGCGACGGCGGGCTCGGGGACGGCGGGCTCGGGGACGGCGGGCTCGGCGACGGCGGGCTCGGCGCGGCGGTGGGCGCGGACGCCGTCGGGCAGATTGCCGCCGGGCTCTCCGCCGTGCGGGAGTACGGGCCACGCGGCGAGCGGACCGGGACGGGGACGCGGGTGTTCCTGCAGGTCTTCGCGCCGCGCCCGCGGCTGCTGGTGTTCGGCGCCATTGACTTCGCCGCCGCCATGGCGCGCGCCGGGCGGCTGCTCGGGTACCGCGTCACGGTGTGCGACGCCCGCCCGATCTTCGCGACGGCGGCCCGCTTCCCGGAGGCGGACGAGGTGGTCGTCGACTGGCCGCACCGGTACCTCGCCGCCGAGATCGAGGCGGGCCGGGTCGCCGAGCACGACGCCGTGTGCGTGCTGACGCACGACCCGAAGTTCGACGTGCCGCTGCTGCGCACGGCGCTCACGGAGCTGCCGGCCGGCACCTACGTGGGCGCGATGGGCTCGCGCCGGGCGCACGAGGAACGGGAGGCCAGGCTGATCGAGGACGGCGTCCCGCCCGAGGCGCTGGCCCGGCTGCGCAGCCCGATCGGGCTCGACCTCGGCGCGCGCACCCCGGACGAGACCGCGGTGTCGATCGCCGCTGAGATGATCGCGGCCCGGTCGGGCGCCTCGGCCCGGCCACTGCGCGAGACGGACGGCCCGATCCACGGCTGACCTGACCGCCGGTCCGGCCAGCCAAGGACTGACTCTGGTTGACAAGGCGCCGGGCGACCGTTATCGGGCAGGTTGTGGCTCTGCCAAGGCCTGCTGAACACGAGTCAGCTCGCCGTCCCCGGCTCAGTCACGGTGCTGCACGATGTTGATCACGTTGCCGTCCGGCGCCCGGACGAGGAACCTGCGCACGCCCCATGACTCCGTCGTCAGCGGGTGCACGATCACGTAGCCGAGCGCCCGCGCCTCGTCGTAGGCGGCGTCGACGTCGACCGCGTGGACCGAGACGACCGCGTCCTCGGGCGCTGTCGAGTCGCGTGTCAGGAGCTGGACGTTCGCCCCGCTCTCGGACGAGGTGAAGCGGGCCACCCAGCCCAGGTTGAACTCCTCGGTGCGCAGCCCGAGGTAGTCGGTGTAGAAGCCTTTGGCAGCATCGACGTCGGGCACCCGAAGGTTGGCCGTGATGCGTGTGGCGCGCATGGTTCCTCCTCGCGGAAATACGGACGCCGGCGCCGGAGGCCCCGACCTATGCTGCGGGCATGTCAGCGCACGTTCAGGCCATCGTCCCGCCCAAGCTCCGCCACGGCGACACCATCCGCGTGATCGCGCCCGCACGGTCGCGGGCCCTGGTCATGGAGCACGACAACACCCGGTGGATCGACGAACGGCTCGCCGGCATGGGACTCACCCTCACGTTCGGTGAGCACGTCGACGAGGACGACCAGTTCCGCAGCGGCTCCATCGAGCACCGGGTGGCCGACCTGCACGCAGCGTTCGCCGACCCCGACGTCGCCGGGATCCTCACCGTGATCGGCGGGTTCAACAGCAACGAGCTGCTCCCCCACCTGGACTTCGACCTCATCGCCGCCAACCCCAAGGTGTTCTGCGGCTTCTCGGACATCAGCGCACTGCAGAACGCGATCCTCGCCCGCACCGGCCTGGTCACCTACTCGGGCCCGCACTGGTCGAGCTGGGGCATGCGCGACCACTTCGAGCCCACCGGAGACTGGTTCCGCGCGGCCGTCATGGACGACGCCCCGATCACCGTCGAACCGTCGCGGGCCTGGACCGACGACCTGTGGTTCCTGGACCAGGACACACGCACCGCCGTCCCGAACGAGGGCTGGTGGCCACTGCGCCCCGGGCAGGCCGCGGGCCGGATCGTCGGCGGCAACCTCGCCACGCTCAGCCTGCTCCAGGGCACCGCGTACATGCCGTCGCTCGACGGCGCGCTCCTCTTCCTCGAGGACGACTTCGAGTCGGACGCCGCGCACTTCGCGCGCTACCTCACCTCGCTGCTCCAGCTGCCCGACGCCGACGGCGTCACCGGGCTGGTCGTCGGCCGGTTCCAGCGGGCCTCCGCCGTGACGCGCGAGGCGCTCGACGAGATCGTCGCCCGTCAGCCCGCGCTGAGCGGCAAGCCGGTGCTGGCCGGCGTGGACTTCGGGCACACCAGCCCGCTGCTCACCTTCCCGGTCGGCGGGACGGCGGAGGTCGCCGTCGGCCCGGTCGAGGCCGGCCTGACGATCACGCGGCACTGAACCGACGTCGTCCGCCGTCGGCGAACCCGGAAATTGAGTCGGGTCGACTCAGGTTGAGACTGACATCAATCCCATCCGGAGGAGAACACCATGACCACCGTTCTGACAACTCGTTCCCCGTTCGCCCGCACCTGGCTCCGCGACCCGTGGAGCCAGCAGCTCGCCGCCGAGGGCCCCGTGCCCGCGGCCGACGTCTACCGTGAGGGCGAGGACCTCGTCGCCCGCCTCGACCTGCCGGGCGTCGACCCGGCCGGCGACATCACCGTCGAGGTCGAGGGCCGCAGGCTCGTCGTGCGCGGCGAGCGCAAGGACCAGCGCTCGGAGGAGTCCGAGGGCCGCCGCATCTCGGAGGTCCGCTTCGGCGCCTTCCGCCGCACCGTCACGCTGCCGAAGGCCGTGGACGGCGACGCCGTCCGCGCGTCCTACGACGCTGGCGTGCTGACGGTCACCGTGCCGGGCGTCTTCGCCGGCACGACGCCACAGCGCATCGAGGTCACCACCGCCGCCTGATCACCTCAGCCGGCTTCCCGACGGCGCCCGACCGCACCCGCGGTCGGGCGCCGTCTGCGTTGCCGTGGGACGACGTCGGGGAAAACCCGTATGTGCTGGTCCGCCCGTTGTGCGCCGCGGGACGGCCCCGAATACTTCTCGTGAGCACCGTTTCGTCAACACTCACGCATCGCCCGTGGCACAGGGGGCACGCGCGACTGCTGCAGCTATGCCTGTCGCGCTGTTCCGTGCGGCGGGAGGGACATGTTCGCGAAGGAGCGTTCGATGCGTAGCACGAGACACCGCACCACCCGCACCGCACTGACGGCGGCCGCCGCCCTGGCACTGGTCCTGTCGGCCTCGCTCGCGGCCTCGGCGGCGGCGCCCCGGACGGGCGCCGGAGTGGCGCCCGACGGCGGAGGCGGCCGAACCGCTCAGTCCGCCGAGTCCGCCCAGTCCGCCGAGTCCGCCCAGTCCGCCGAGGCTGTCACGGCCGCCCTGACCTGGTCCGACGAGTTCAACGGCGCCGCGGGCAGCGCACCCGACGGCGCGAACTGGAACTTCGAGACCGGCGCCGGCGGCTGGGGCAACAACGAGCTGCAGAACTACACCAGCTCCCGGCAGAACTCCGCACTGGACGGCAACGGCAACCTCGTCATCACCGCCCGGCAGGACGGCAACGGCGGCTACACCTCCGCCCGGCTGACGACCAAGGGAAAGGTCCAGCCGCAGTACGGCCGCCTCGAGGCCCGGATCAAGATCCCGCGCGGGCAGGGCATCTGGCCCGCCTTCTGGATGCTCGGCGGCCAGTTCCCGGGCACACCGTGGCCCAACTCCGGCGAGATCGACATCATGGAGAACATCGGCCGCGAGCCGCACCTGGTGCACGGCACGCTGCACGGCCCGGGTTACTCGGGCGGCAATCCGATCACCGGGCACTACATGCACCCGCAGGGCTGGTCGTTCGCCGACGACTTCCACACCTTCGCGATCGACTGGAGCCCCAACTCGATCACCTGGCTCGTGGACGGGAACGCTTACCAGACGTTCACCCCGGCGAACACCGGGAGCAATCCCTGGGTCTTCAACCAGCCGTTCTTCTTCATCCTGAACGTCGCCGTCGGCGGCAACTGGCCCGGGTACCCGGACGGCACCACGCAGTTCCCGCAGCAGATGGTCGTCGACTACGTCCGCGTCTACGACTCCACGGGCGGCGGGGGCGGCAGCCGCACCGGCACGGTCACCGCGAGCAACGGGATCTGCCTCGACGTCGCCGGTGCGAACACGGCCAACGGCACGCCCATCCAGCTCGCAACCTGCAACGGCAACGCGGCCCAGCAGTGGACAGTCGGCTCGGACGGCACGGTCCGGGCGCTCGGCAAGTGTCTCGACGTCGCAGGTGGGGGCACCGCGGCGGGCACCCCTGTCCAGCTGTGGGACTGCAACGGGACGGGCGCCCAGCAGTGGACCCACACGAGCGGCACCCAGGCGCTGCGCAACCCGCAGTCCGGACGCTGCCTGCAGCCGGTCGGCCGGGTGCAGAACGACGGCACCCGCACCGAGATCGCCAACTGCGACGGGAGCGCCGTCCAGCGCTGGGCCCTCCCATAAACCCAGTGGTTGTGGGCGTGATCGTTGCGCCTAAAACGGGCAGAGATTCGCAACGATCACGCTCACAACCAAGAAGTGGCGGAAAGGGCGAGGGCGGCGGCGCCCACCACGGTCGCGTCGGCTCCGAGGAGCGCCGGGCGTACCTCGATCGTGTGCCCCGACACGGGCGGCTCGTCACGCAGCCGGGCCAGGAGCGCGGGTTCCAGCAGGTCCCAGGCGCGGGCCAGCCCGCCGCCCACCACCACGTGCCCGACGTCGAGCAGCGCCGCCAGCACGAGCACCGCCGAACCGACGGCGTGGCCGGCGTCGGCGAACACCCGGGCCGCCGTCGGGTCCCCCACACGGGCGCGGGCCTCGATCTCCGCGGCGCCGACACCACCGGCGCCGACCCCACCGACGCCGACCCCACCGACGAGCTCCCCGTACCGGCGCTCCACCGATCGGCCCGAGGCCAGCGTCTCGAGGTGCCCGCGCTGGCCGCACGTGCACGCCGCGTCACCGAACCCGGGCATGTGCCCGATCTCCCCGGCCGCTCCCGCACCGCGGTACAGCGCGCCGTCCAGCCACAACGCTCCTCCCACGCCCGTGCCGAGCGCTATGCCCGCCGCCGAGCCGACTCCGCGGACCGCGCCCCAGGTCGCCTCGCCCACGAGGAAGGAGTCGACGTCGTTCGCGACGACGACGGGCAGCCCCGTGCGGGATCCGAGGCCGGTGCGCACGTTCGTGCCGATCCATCCGGCAAAGGTGTCGCTCGCGGCCAGCACCTCGCCCGTCGCGGGGTCGACGACGCCGGCCGCACCGACGCCGACCGCCGCCACCCGCACGCCCGCCGAGGCCGCCGCCCGTTCGACCAGCGCGGCGGCGACGTCGAGCATCGCCGCGCCGCCCGACGGCGTCGGCGCGGTCGCCGAGGTGAGCACCTCGCCGCCGGGCATGACGACTGCGGCGCGGATCTTGGTTCCGCCGATGTCGACGCCCGCTGTGGGCCCGTCCGTCATCAGGCGGCGCCTGAACCGGGGGCAGCGCTCGAACCGGGAGCCGTGTCCGGGCCGACGCCGACCACCACGCCGGACGCGAGCCGGTGCCGGGCCGCACGCCGCTCCCGCTGCGCCGCCGGGTCCGGCGTCGGGACGGACGCCAGCAGCTCGGCCGTGTACAGCTCGCGCGGCGCGCCGAACACATCGGCGGTCGGGCCGCTCTCGACGAGGCGCCCGGCGCGCAGTACGGCCACCCGGTCGGTCAGCTCGTGCACGACGCCGAGGTCGTGGCTGATGAACAGGCAGCCGAACCCCAGCTCGTCGTGCAAGTCGCGCAGCACCTGCAGCACCTCCGCCTGCACCGACACGTCGAGCGCGCTGGTGGGCTCGTCCGCCACGAGGAGTCGCGGCCGCAGCGCCAGGGCGCGCGCGAGGCCGATGCGCTGGCGCTGCCCGCCGGAGAACTCGTGCGGGTAGCGGCGCTCCGCGCCGGCGGGCAACCGCACGGCGTCCAGCAGCTCGCGCACCCGCGCGTGACGCTCGGCGGCCGACAGGCGCCGGCCGTCACGGCCGTGGATGGCCAGCGGCTCCGCCACCGACTCGCCCACGAGCTTGCGCGGGTCCAGTGAGGCGCCCGGGTCCTGGAACACGACGCCGACGTCGGCCAGCAGGCGCCTGCGCGCTCGGCCCCGGGCCTTCGCCACGGACGTGCCGAGCAGCAGCACCTCGCCCTCGGACGGCGCCAGCAGCCCCAGGCAGGCGCGCCCCGCCGTCGACTTGCCCGAGCCGGACTCCCCGACCAAGCCCAGCATCTCGCCCGCCCGCACGGTCAGGTCGAGGGCGTCGACCGCGCGCACGTGCCGGCCCTGCACCCGGTAGTCCAGGCTGACCCCCCGCAGGTCAAGCACCACCTCGCTGGACACACGCTCAACTTCGCGAACCCTTGCTTCGCGGCTCGCCGGCGGGACCGCCGGGACGGCGTCGAGCAGGGTGCGCGTGTACTCGTGCTCCGGCGCGAGCAGCACCTGCTCCACCGGCCCGTGCTCGACGATCCGGCCGCCCTTCATCACGGCTACATCGGAGGCGATGTCGGCGACCACGCCCATGTTGTGCGTGACCAGCAGCAGCGCGGTGTCCCGCTGCGCGACCAGCTCGCGCAGCAGGTCGAGGATCTCCGCCTGTACGGTGACGTCGAGCGCCGTCGTCGGCTCGTCGGCGACGATCAGGCGTGGCTCGCAGGCCAGCGCGATGGCGATGACGACCCTCTGCCGCTGGCCGCCGGACAGCTCGTGCGGGTACTGGCGCGCGCGCCGCTCCGGCTCCGGGATGCCGACCGACCGGAGCAGCTCAACGGCCCGTTCCCGCGCGGCAGCGCGCGGCACGCGCTCGTGGTTGAGCACCGCCTCGGCGATCTGGTCGCCCAGGGTCATGGTCGGGTTGAGCGCCGTCATCGGCTCCTGGAAGACCATGGACACGACGCGCCCTCGCAGGTCCACGAGCTCGTCCTCGGCGGCCGCGGCGACGTCGCGCAGCCGGCCGCCGTCGGCGAGCTCCACCGAGCCGGTGATCCGCGCCGTCGACGGCAGCAGGCCCAGCACGGAGAGCGAGGTGACGCTCTTGCCGGAGCCCGACTCGCCCACCAGCGCGACCACCCGGCCGCGCCGCACCTCGAGGTCGATGCCGCGGAGGGCGGGCACGTCGCCGGAGCCGGTCGTGAAGGTGACGTTCAGGTCCCGGATGCGCAGGACGACGTCGTCGGCCGGCGTCTCCCCGCCGGTCCCTGATGTGGGCGCGCTCATGCCGTCCTCCCCTTCACGTCGACGACGTCCCGCAGCCCGTCGCCCACGAAGTTCAGGGCGCAGACGACGATCACTATCGCGAGGCCCGGCGGCAGGATGAGCCACCACGCGCCCTGGTAGATGTAGTTGATGCCGTCGTTGAGCATCGCGCCCCAGTCGGTGGTGGGCGGCTGGATGCCCATCCCGAGGAAGCTGATGTACGCGACGAGCAGGATGGCGTCGGCCACCTGGAAGGTCGCGTTCACGACCACGGTGCCGACGGTGTTCGGGATGACGTGCGACAGGACCGTACGGCGGTGCGTGGCGCCCATCGCGCGGGCGGCCACGACGTAGTCGCGGGTCTTGACCGACAGCGCCTCCGCCCGGATCAGCCGGGCCGGCACCAGCCACGACACCAGGCCCAGCACGACGATCATCATCCCGACCGTGGGCCGCACGATCGTGGAGAGCACGAGCAGCAGGAAGATCGCGGGGATCGCGATACCGGCGTCGACCACCCGCATCATGACGGCGTCCACGACGCCGCCCACGTACCCGGCGACCGCGCCCCAGAGCGTGCCGACCACCGTTGCGAGCGCCCCCGCCAGGACCCCGACCAGCAGCGACACCCGGCCGGCGACCATGAGCCGGCCCAGGTTGTCGTAACCGAGCGCGTCCGTGCCCAGCGGGTGCCCGTCGACGCCGGGCGGCAGGTTGGCGGCACCGAGGTCGGTCGCCACCTGCTCCGTGGGGTAGACCAGCGGGCCCAGCACGGCGAACAGCACCAGGACCGCGAGCGCCACCGCGCCCACGACGGCGAGCCGGTTGGTGGCGAACCGGCGTAGGGCGGTCATCGCATGCCTCCGCGGGTGCGCGGGTCCAGGAGCGCCTGTACGACGTCGGCGAGCAGGGAGCCGACCACCGTGGCCACCGAGATGACGAGCACGCAGCCGAGCAGCACCGGGAAGTCGCTGCTCTGCGCGGCGCTCCAGAACAGCAGGCCCATGCCGGGGTAGTTGAAGAGCTGCTCGACGACGAGCGCGCCGCCGAACATGACCGGCAGGTAGTAGCCGAGCATCGCGACCACCGGCGTCAGCGAGTTGCGCAGCACATGCCTGAGCACCACGGCCCGGTAGGCGGTGCCCTTGGCTCGGGCGGTGCGCACGTAGTCCTCGCCGAGGTTGTCCAGGGTCGACGACCGCATGTAGCGGCTGAAGGTCGCCACGATCGGCACGGCGCCGGTGAGCACGGGCAGCACGAGCCCGGCGGGCTGGGACAGCACGTCCAGGACCCCGTTGCCCTGCGGCGCGGCGGCCGGGAACAGCCCTGCGGTCTGGCTGAGCAGCAGGATCAGGAGCATCCCGAGAAAGAACGTGGGGGTCGAGTAGGCGACGATCGCGAGGGTCGAGAGCCAGTAGTCGACGGCGCGGTTGCGGCGCACGGCCTGGTAGACGCCGACGGGCAGCGCGACGAGCACCGCGACGACCAGCGACAGACCGGTCAGCAGCAGGGTCTTGGGCAAGCGCAGGCCGATCGCGTCGGCGACGGACTGGTTCAGCAGGTACGACTCGCCGAGGTCCCCGGTCAGGGAGCGTCCCAGGAACGACAGGTACTGCAGGACCACCGGCTGGTCCAGGCCGTTCGCGGCCTCGAACGCGGCGATCTGCTCGGGCGTGGCCTGCTGGCCGAGGACGCCGCGGGCCGGGCCGCCCGGCAGCGCGTGCAGCAGCGCGAACACGATCACGCTGACCACGAGGACCACGGCGAGCGCCTGCAGCACGCGCCGGATCAGGAAGCGGCCGAAGCCGCCGCGCTGCGCCCTGACGGGCACTGGCGCGGCAGCTTCGGCTCCGGGGGTTCCGGACGCAGCGGGTATGGCTGTCGTCATCTCAGCCGGCCCAGCTCCAGCGCTGTGGGTGGAAGCTGGCGAGCGGGTCCTGCGTGGTGCCCTCCAGGCCGTCCTTGATCACCGACACCTGGTACACGGGGTTCGGCAGCCACATGACCGGCAGGTTCTCGGCGCCGTACTTCGAGTACTCCCGCATCACGGACGCGTCGGTGCTCTCGGTGGAGTCGCGCATGAGGGTGTCGAGCTCCTCGTCGGAGTAGGAGCCAAAGTTGGACGCCGCCTCCGTGCCGAACACCCGCTCGCCGCTCGGGTAGCCGCCGAAGTACCAGCTGCCCGCCGTGCCGAAGAACGGCAGCTCCCAGTCACACTCGGGCTGGTCCGCGGTGCACCGGGGAATGGACGAGAGCACCGTGTTCAGGGGCGCCGTCTCGATGGCGACGGCGACGCCGGCCTGGTCGAAGGTCGACTTGATCTCGGCGAACATGTTGTCGGTCTCGGCCGAGCCGCTCTGCGCCAGGATGGTGATCGCGAGCTTCTGCCCCTTCTTGACGCCGTCGCCGCACTGGTCGTCGCCGTCACCCGGCGATGTGCACTCCAGCACGCCGTCCGAGCCCTCGGTCCAGCCGTGGTCGGCCAGCAGCGTGGCCGCGGCCTCCGGGTCGAACGGGTACGGGTTCTCCTTCTGCTCGTCGGAGAGGAAGTCGCTCTCGGGGTTCTGCGGCACGGGGCCGTAGCCGGGCAGGGCGGCGCCCTTCCAGATGACGTCGGAGATCTGCTCCTGGTCCACGAGGTGCTGCAGCGCCTGGCGCACGTAGAGCTGGCGGTACACCGGGCCCATCTCGGGGTGGTTGAAGTTGTACGGCATGTACGTGATCGACCAGCCCGCCCACGGCTCGACCGTGTAGCCGAGCTGCTCGTACTGCTCCGGGGCGTCCAGGCCGGTCGTCGGGATGTAGCCGTAGTCGACGGCGCCGGAGCGGACGGCGTTCACCTCGGCGTCCGTCGACGTGTACGGCAGGAGGTTGACCGTGGTGATCGAGGCGGCGTCGTCGCCGTCGTACTTCTCGTTCTTGGTCAGCTCGACCTGGCCGGCGTCGGTGAACCCGGTCAGCGAGTAGGGCCCGTTGATGGTCTGCCACAGGGGGTTGGACTCGTAGGTGCTCAGGTCCTCGCTCTGCGTGACCAGGTAGTCGAAGATCGCCTTCGCGCCCTTCTCGGTCTCCGCGAGTGCCGGGTCGGGCTCTTCGTCGTCGGTGGTCTTGGCCCAGGCGTGCGCGGGCAGTGGCACGACGAGGGTGAGCTGGGAGGCCTGGAGCCACTCCGGGTTGTAGACCTTGTCGAAGGTGAGCTCGACGGTCTTGTCGTCGAGGGTGGCGACGTCGGTGACGTTGTCGGGCATGCGGCCCTCGGAGTAGCTTGCCCAGACGTCGGTGTTGGCCTTCACGAGGTCGAACCAGAACTTCACGTCCGCCGAGGTGACGGGCTCGCCGTCGCTCCAGGTGCGGTCGTCGAGGGTGATGGTCGCGGTGCGGCCGTCCTCGGAGAAGGTGATCTCGTCGGCGAGGTCTGCCTGCGCGACCCGCCCCACCTCACCCTCGGAGCCGTCGTACGCGACGAGCGGCTCCCAGAGGGTGCGCATGATGGCGGAGTTGTGCGTCGCGAGCTTGCCCGCGATGCCCAGCGGGACTATCCAGTTCGGGGTCGCGTTGGCGGGCAGGGCGTAGTTCACGTCGGTGCGGCCGGCCGCCCCGTCCGCACCGGAGGACGTCGAGCATCCGGCGAGGAGGGCGACGGCGGCGACCGCACCGACGGCCAGCCGTGTGGCCCGTCCGGCATGCGTGGTGCGCATCTGGGTCTCCTTGAGTTGCGGCGCCGTCGATGCAAGAGCCTCGGGTCGTGGAGACTTGATTCGGCGGCCGAATAATCCAGAACCGTAGACGTACCAAGTTGTGGGGATCTATGCCGGATCCGTAACAAGCCTGTTAATTCGCCCCCGCAAAAAGCCCCCGGGGCCGGGACCTGCTGCGACGTGGTGCAGACTCGTGCCAGCAGTTGTTCCAGATCTGGCCAAAGTTCGGGACGCGGTCCCGGGCGCGCTCTGGTGCAGTTTCCGGACGAGGCTCCGGACGAGAGAGGGAGGATGTCCGTGGCGCAGTTCGCGCGTCCCCGCGTCGCCGCCCCGCGGCTCGAGCGGGAGATTTTCGTGCTCGTGTCGAGCGGGCGCGCCCGGTCCCGCAAGGAGATCGCCGAGTCGCTCGGCATCGCGCCGTCCACCGTGTCGCAGCGCGTGCAGGCGATGCTGGCGTCCGGCGTCCTGGAGGAGACGGGCGAGGGCGCGTCCAGCGGCGGACGGCGCCCGCGGGCGCTGCGCGTGCCGGGCAGCACCGGCTACCTCGGCGTCGTCGACGTCGGCGGTACGCACGCCCGCCTCGGGATCCTGCGGCACGGCGGCGAGCTCGCCACGACGACGGAGGTCGCGCTCGCGATAGCCGACGGCCCCGAACCGGTGCTGACGCAGGTCACGACCGCGCTGCGGGAGCTGGCGGGCACGCTCGGTTCCGAGGCG
Source organism: Promicromonospora panici (assembly GCF_900608595.1). Taxonomy (GTDB): domain Bacteria; phylum Actinomycetota; class Actinomycetes; order Actinomycetales; family Cellulomonadaceae; genus Promicromonospora; species Promicromonospora panici. The sequence continues at coordinate 242,846 of NZ_UWYY01000006.1, forward strand.
GGCGCCGGCGCTCCCGGCAGCGGGGCGAGCGCGGACGGTGGCCGCCTGCTCGGCGTCGGCATCTCCCTGCCAGGCCCGGTCGACGTCGCCCGCCGCGCCCTCGACTCCCCGTCGCGGATGCCCGGGTGGTCGGGATTCGACGTCGGCTCCTGGCTCGAGGATGCCCTGGGCGTCCCCGCCGTGGTCGAGAACGACGCCAACGCGATGGCCGTCGGCGAGCACTTCGGGCACCCGCGCCGGACCCGGCACACCGTGTCCGTCAAGGCGGGCAGCGCGATCGGCGCCGGGATCCTGGTCGACGACCGGCTGCACCGCGGCGCGGGCGGCGCCGCGGGCGACATCACGCACACGCGGATCCCCGCCGCGGGCGACACACCCTGCTCGTGCGGCAACCGCGGCTGCCTGGAGACGGTCGCCTCGGGCGCGGCGCTGGTGCGGCTGCTCCGCGAGCAGGGGTACGACGTCGCCGCGACCGCCGACGTGCTCGACCTCGTCCGCGACGCGGAGCCGGTGGCGACCACCCTGACCCGCACCGCCGGGCGGCACCTCGGCGAGGTGCTGTGCGCGGTGGTCAACTTCTTCAACCCGGGCGCCGTCTACCTGGGCGGCGCCCTGTCCACGCTGGAGCCGTTCGTCTCGGCGATCCGCAGCCAGATCTACGAGGGCGCGCACCCGCTCATGACCCGCGACCTGGTGATCGCGCCGTCCGCCCTGGGTGCCGACGCGAACCTCGTGGGCGTGGGCCGCCTCCTGGAGGACGCACTCGTGCCGCACGCCCTGGCGGGCTGACGCCGTCGGGCGCCGCTGCTCCGTCTTATCCCCGCCCACCGCCCACCGCCCCCACAAACCGGAAGGACCACGATGACGAACACCCGCCCGCGGGTCGCGATCGCCGGCATGTCGATCGAGTCCAGCACGTTCTCGCCGCACCGCTCCGGATGGGAGGCGTTCACGCTCCGCCGCGGCGGCGAGCTCGTGGCGCACTACCCGTTCCTCGCCGACGGCGCCCCGCTGCGCGACGCCGCTGCCTGGACCGGCGTGCTGCACGCGCGCTCGCTGCCCGGCGGCGCCGTGCCCGCCGACGTCTACGCGGCGGTGCGCGACGAGATCGTCGCGACCCTGCGCACCCAGCAGGCCGAGCACGGCGCGTACGACGGCCTGCTGCTGGACATCCACGGCGCGATGACCGTCGTCGGCATGGACGACGCCGAGTCGGACCTCGCGGCGGCCGTGCGCGCCGCCGTCGGGCCCGGGACGCTGATCAGCACCACCATGGACCTGCACGGCAACGTGCCGCGGGAGCTGGCCGAGGTGAGCGACCTGATCACGTGCTACCGCATGGCCCCGCACGAGGACGCGTGGGAGACGCGCGAGCGCGCGGCCGCGAACCTGCTCTCCCGGCTACGGGAAGGCGGCGCCCCGAGCAAGGCGTGGCTGCAGGTGCCCGTGCTGCTCCCGGGCGAGAAGACGAGCACCCGGATCGAGCCGGCCGCGTCGATCTACGCGGATGTCGCGCGCGTGGCCGAGCTGCCGGGCGTGGTCGACGCCGCGCTGTGGGTCGGGTACGCGTGGGCCGACGAGCCGAGCTGCCGGGCCGCCGTCGTCGTCACGGGCGACGACGAGGACGTGATCGTGCGAGAGGCCGAGCGGCTGGGCCGGCGGTACTGGGACGCGCGGGACGAGTTCGCGTTCGTCGCGCCCGCCGCGCCGTACGAGGCGTGCGTCGCGACGGCCCTGGCGAGCACCGCGCGGCCGTACTTCCTGTCCGACTCGGGCGACAACCCGACCGCCGGCGGCGCAGGGGACGTCACCTGGACGCTGGCGCGGCTGCTGGCCGAGCCGGCCTTCGCGGCCTCGCCGGAAGAGGGCGGCCACACCGCGATCTACGCCTCGCTGCCCGACGCCGCGGCCGCGCGCGAGGTCGCGAAGGCCTGGGCCGAGCACGGCCCGGGCGCGGCCGTCGACGTCGAGGCGGGCGCCCGGGTCGACGACGGCCCGCACGGGCCGGTCCGGCTGGGCGGCGTCGTCGAGCACGTCAGCGAGGGCGACCCGGACGCCGGTATCGTCGCCGTCGTGCGGGTCGGAGGACTGCGCGTGATCCTCACGGAGCGGCGCAAGCCGTACCACCTGGAGTCCGACTTCACGGTGCTGGGCCTGGACCCGCGCAACACCGACGTCGTCGTCGTCAAGATCGGCTACCTGGAGCCCGACCTCTACGACATGGCCGCCGACTGGATGCTCATGCTCACCCCGGGCGGCGTCGACCAGGACCTGCTCCGCCTGGGCCACCACCGCCTCACCACCCCGACCCACCCGTTCCACGAGTTCGCGGAAGAACCTCCGCTCCGCGCCACCCTCCTCTAACCCCGGCTTTGTTGTGGGCGGGATCGTTGCGCCTAAAACGGGCAGGTAGTCGCAACGATCACGCCCACAACAAAGGGGGTCAGGAGTTCGCGACCAGGGAGAACAGGTCCTTCGGGTTCTCCGGTTCCGCGATCAGGTCCAGGTGGCCGAGGAGCTCCGGGGCGTTCGCCGTCACGTCCTCGAGCACGAACTTCAGCGCGGTCCAGTCCTCCACGGCGAAGCCGACGGAGTCCCACACCACCAGCTCCTCGGCGCTCTGCCGCCCCGGCGCCGCACCCGTGACGACCTGCCACAGTTCGGTGACGGGGAAGTCGGGCGCCTGGCGCTGGATCTCCCCCTCGATCCGGGTCTGCTCCGGGAGCTCGACGAACACGCTCGCCCGCGCGACGATCGCCGGGTCCAGCTCGGTCTTGCCCGGGCAGTCGCCGCCGATCGCGTTGATGAACACCCCACCCGACACATCGGCGTCCTGCAGCACCGTCGCGTTCTGCTTGTCCGCGGTGCACGTCGTGATGACGTCGGCGCCGCGGGCCGCGTCGGCGGCATCGTCGGCCAGGACGACGTCGAAGCCGAGTGCCTTGGCGTGCCGCGCCAGCTTGTCCATCGCGTCGCGGTCGACGTCGAAGATCCGCAGCGTCTCGATGCCCAGCTCCGCGCGCATGCCGAGCGCCTGGAACTCGGCCTGCGAGCCGCAGCCGATCAGGGCCAGCGTCCGGGACTCGGCCGGCGCCAGGTACCGGGCGGCGAGGGCCGACGTCGCGGCCGTGCGCAGCGCGGTGAGCAGCGTCATCTCGGCGAGGAACGTCGGGTAGCCGTTGCGCACGGAGGCGAGCATGCCGATCGCCGTCACCGTCTGAAACCCGAGCGACGGGTTGAGCGGGTGCCCGTTGACCAGCTTGAACCCGTAGGTCTCCGCGTCGGAGGTGGGCATCAGCTCGATGACGCCCTCCGTCGAGTGCGACGCGATGCGCGGCCGCTTGTCGAGCTCGGGCCAGCGCGCGAAGTCGCGCTCCAGCGCGTCCGTGAGGGCGGCGATCGCGGCCTCCGGGCCGCGGCGGGCCACCCACCGGGCGGTGGCGGCGACGTCGAGGTACGGGACTGTGGTCATCGCTGGGTCTCCTCAGGGTTGACGGTCATGGCACCGGCGTCGTCCGACGCCGGACGCAGCTCGAGCGTGCAGCACTTGACCGAGCCGCCGCCCTTGAAGATCTCGGACAGGTCGATGCCGACGGGCACGAACCCGCGCTCCTTGAGCGCGTCGGCGTAGTCGCGGGCACGGTCGCTGAGGAACACGTGCAGCCCGTCGGAGACGACGTTCAGGCCGAGCACCGCGGCGTCGTCGGCGCCGACGAGGATCGCGTCGGGGAACAGGCCGCGCAGCGTCTCCTGGGCGGCGGGGCTGAACGCCTCCGGGTGGTAGGCGACGACGGTCTCGCCGGAGACGGCGCCGTCGTCGAGCACGGACAGCGCCGTGTCGAGGTGGTAGTAGCGCGGGTCGACCAGCTCGAGCGGGACCAGCTCGATCCCCTGCGCCGCGAGCTCCAGGCGCTCGGCGACCTCGGCGTGCCCGGCCGGCGTCGTGCGGAAGCCGGTTCCCGCGAGCAGCACCTTGCCGACGAGCAGCAGGTCGCCCTCGCCCTCCATGGTCTCGACGGCCTCGCCCAGCCGGCGGTAGGCCGACGCCGGCGCGGTGTCGAACCAGCGGTCGTACGCGGGCCCCTCGGCCGCGCGCTCGGGGAACGTGAACCGGGCCGCGAGCGCCCGCCCGCCGACGACGATGCCCCCGTTGGCCGCGTAGACCATGTCGGGCAGGCCGGGCTCGGGCTCGATGACGTCGACCCGGTGGCCGCGGGCCTCGTAGGCGGCGCGCAGCGCCTCCCACTGGGCGAGCGCCTTGGCGGTGTCGACGGGCGAGGACGGGTCCATCCACGGGTTGATGGCGTAGACGACGTCGAAGTACGTGGGCGGGCACATGAGGTAGTGCCGCGGCGTGGCGGTCCGCTGCGCGGTGGTGTGCGGCAGCTGCGCGGTGGTCTGCGTCATGCCGCGAGGCTAAGGCAGCACCGATTCACAACAGGTGTGCATTCGTTGCGCATCCAGCCACGGATTCTTGCGGAATCGCACGCCATGTTGAACGATTCGTTCATGGATGCCGTGAACCGCGCGATCGTCGGAGAGCTGCTGCGCGACGGGCGCGCCACCTACCAGGAGGTGGGCAGCGCCGTCGGGCTCTCGGCGCCCGCCGTGAAGCGCAGGGTGGACCTCATGCTGGCCCGCGGGGAGATCGCCGGGTTCACCGTGCGCGTGGACCCACAGGCGATGGGCTGGATCCTCGAGGGGTACGTCGAGATCTTCTGCTCCGGGATCGTGTCACCCAAGGTGCTCGAGCGCGACTTCGCCCCGATCCCGGAGGTGGTCCGGGTCTCCACGGTGACCGGCGACGCCGACGCGATGGTGCACGTCATGGCCACGAGCATGGAGGAGATCGAGCGCACGGTGGAGCGCATCCGCACGGTCACCCACGTGGTCAAGACCCGCACGGCGCTGGTCATGTCCCGGGTCGTCGACCGGCCGGGCGCGTGACGTGACGGGCGCCACGGACGGGGCGGTCTCCACAGCAATTAGGCTGTCCTAACCAGGATGTTCCGCGAGGACCGGAGGACGCCCACGATGATCCGAACCACGGTGTCCGACGACGTCGCCGGCTGGCTGGACGTGCTCGGCCCGCTGGCGTTCTACCTCGTGGTCTGGGGCCTCGTGTTCGTCGGTACGGCGTTCTTCGTCGGCGTCTTCATCCCGTTCCTCACCGGCGACGGCCTGCTGTTCGGCGCGGGCATCGTGGCCGGGAGCACCGACCGCATAGACATCTGGGTGCTCGCGATCGGCGTCGGCGTCGCCGCCGTGGCGGGCGACCAGGTCGCGTTCCTGCTCGGCCGCAAGTACGGCCGGCCGTACCTGAGCTCCCGCAGGGGCCGCTGGGTGCAGGCCACGGTGGTGCGCACGGAGAAGTTCTACGACCTGTTCGGCTGGTGGTCCGTGGTGATCGGCCGGTACATGCCCTGGGCGCGCGTGTTCGTGCCGGTCATCGCGGGCGTCGCGGGGATGCCCTACCTGCGGTTCCTCACGGCGAACATCTTCGGCGCGGTGACCTGGGGCATGCTCATCACGGTGCTCGGGTACTACGCGGCGTCGGACCCGTCGGTCCGCCCCATCGCGTACGTGGTAGCGGGCGTGGTCATAGCGGCGTCAGTGGTGGCAGGCATCCGCGCCTACCGCCAGGACCGCGCGGGGCGCGCGGCAGAAGCGCCGGCCGAGTGATCGGCAGAAGGTCAGGTAGCCGGCAGTCCGAGGTACCGACTACCTGACGTTCTACCGATCGCTCGGACATGTGCCGCTCTCGGCCGGGAGATCAACAGCGAGCGTCAGGGGATCAACCGCCGTGCACGCGCGGCGCCCAGGCTTGGACCATGCCAACCCAGAGCACAACCTCGGCCGGCGTGCCCGCACAGCCCTCCCCGCCGGACACCCCGGCCGACGTACTAGTTGCCCCGTCGAGCTCCCCGCCCCGTACGACCTGGTCACCTGTCATCGCGCTCGCCTCCGGGATCGCGATCCTGGTCGCGAGCGAGTTCCTGCCCGCGAGCGTCCTGCCGGGCCTCGCGGCCGACATCGGCGTGAGCGAGGGCACGGCGGGCCTCGCCGTGGCCGCCACGGCGATCGCCGGGGCCTTCACGGCGCCGAGCATCGCGGTCCTGCTCCCCCGGGCCGACCGGCGCAAGGTCATGCTCGGCCTGCTCGCCGCCGCCACCCTGTCGAACCTCGCAGTCGCCGTCGCACCCAGCTTCGCCGTGCTGCTGATCGGCCGCCTCCTGCTCGGCGTCGCGATCGCCGGGTACTGGTCGTTCGCCTTCGGCGTCGGCACCCACGCCGTCCCCGGCAAGGACCGCCTCGTGTCGTCCGCGATCTCGTTCGGGGTCAGCATCGCGACAGTGCTCGGCGTCCCGCTCGGCTCGATAGTGGGCGACGCCGTCGGCTGGCGGACGGCGTTCGCGGGCGCCGCCGTCCTCTGCGCGATCAGCGCGGTCGCGCTCGCCGTGACCATGCCCTCCGTCCCCGCCCACCCGACGGCGGGCCTGCAGATGCTGCGCGAGGCCCTACGCAACAGGAAGCTCCTGGCCGGCCTCGGCTGCGTGGTGCTGGTCGCCCTCGGCAACTTCGCGGCCTACCCGTACATCCGCCTCGCGATCGACCGCATCGATCCCGGCGCCACCACCTGGATGCTGCTGGCATGGGGCGTCGGCGCCGTCACGGGCACGATCGTGGCCGGGATGCTCGCGCGCTGGCTGCGACCGCTGGCCGCGGCCGCGCCGATCGCGCTCGGCGCCGCGCTGGTGCTCAGCGCGACCGCCTCGTCCGTACCGGTGCTGACCGTCGCGGTGGTCCTGTGGGGCTTCGCGTTCAACATGGTCCCCGTGATGGTCCAGCTCTGGGGCGCGCGGGTCGAGCCCGCACGGAGCGAGTCGGCGATGTCGCTCATCGTCACCGCCTTCCAGGTGGCGATCACCGTCGGCTCCGCACTCGGCGGGGCGCTACTGGACGGGTACGGCGTCCGGTCGCTGCTGCTGGTCGGCGCGGGAGCCGCGGTGGCGGCGGGCCTCGGCTGGGCGTTCCTGCGGATACCCCGCGACTGACGCCCTGGCGGCGCCTGGCAGGGCCGGGCCCGACGCCGCGGCGTCGGGCCCGGTACGCCACGCGAGCGGCGAGACGCCGTGGTCCGCGGCGAACGCCCGGCTGAACGCGGCGACCGATCCGTACCCCACCTCGAACGCCACCCGCGTGACCGCCAGGCACTGCTTGGTGAGCAGCGTGCGGGCGCGGTTCATCCGCACCTCCCGCAGCATCCGCATGGGGCTGTGCCCGGTCGCGCGGCGGAACCGCTCGGTCAGTGCAGAGCGCGACAGGTGCACCAGGCCGGCCATCCGGTCCAGCGTCCACGGCTCTCCTGGCCGGGCCGCGAGGGCCGCCACCACCTCGGCGACCTGCGCGTCTCCCGCCGGGCCTCGCCCGTCGCTGGCCGGGCCGCGCCCGTCGTCCACGTGGCCGCCGTCCTCGGCCGGGTGCCACAGCGACAGGATCGCCGCCCCGAGAAGGCTCGCGTAGGCCGCCGCGAAGCGGTCCACCTTGCACTCCACCGACAGGGGGCAGGTCGTCACGAGGGCGACGATGCCGGGGTGCTCCTCGCCGAAACCGCGCTGGACCAGCGGGCTCGGCAGCGGCGTGGACGGGACGGCTCGGCGCAGGTCCCCGTGCACGAGGTCGGTCTCGACGTCGGCCGTGAGCCGGTGCGCCGTCCGGGCGTCGACGAGCGCCGCGTCGCCGGGCAGGATCGTCCGGCGGTCACCCGCCGTCTCGAGCGTCGCGGCGCCGGACAGGACCAGGACCCAGAGCGCGCCGGGCCGGACCAGGCTCGTCTCAGCGGGCAACCGCTCGCGCCGCAGCGCGGTCATCTCCCATTCCATACGAGTCCGAGCCACGAAGACGCGCTGCCTATTCCCGGCGGGCGCTTCCGGGCCCGGGCCAACCTGCCCGGGGGCCGGCACGCCGACCCGGCCCTCCCCCTGACATACTGCCGATCACACGCCCGCCTCGAGAAGGAATCCACAGTGCTGATCGCCGGACTTGTCCTCTCGGGTTTCGCGGCCCTGATCCACGTCTACATCTTCTATCTGGAGTCCTTCGCCTGGACGGACCGGAAGACGCTGGCGACGTTCGGCATGACGGCGGAGCAGGCCGAGGCGATGCGCCCCCTGGCCCTGAACCAGGGCTACTACAACCTCTTCCTCGCGATCGTCACGGTGGTGGGCATCGTCCTGGCCGCCGCCGGGTCGACGGCGGTGGGCGCGGCGCTCGTGTTTGCCGGCGCGGGCTCCATGGTCGCGGCGGCGCTCGTCCTGGTGATCTCGGACCCGTCCAAGCGCGGCGCGGCGCTCAAGCAGGGCCTCGTCCCGCTGCTGGGCGTCATCGCCCTGATCATCGCCCTGACGATCTGACCCGCCCCAGGCCGGGCACGTTGTTGTCCTACTGGCCGTCGAACCGCAAGACACGCCGACGAATCGCCGCGGCATCGGCGTGTCGTTTCGGTTCGGCGCTTGGCTACACGGCCAACTTGCGGTTCGACGGCGGCGGGCCTTGTCGTCAGGCCTAGCTCCGGAGCCGCCGCAGCATGCGCGCGTCCTGGAAGCCGACGGCGTGCGCGGCCGACTCGACCGTGGCGCCGTGGCCGATCAGGTGCTCGGCGCGCTCCAGGCGCAGCTGCTGCTGGTACCGCAGGGGCGTCACCCCCGTGGCCCTGGTGAACAGCCTGGTCAGGGTGCGATCGGCGACCCCGGCGTGCGCGGCCAGATCGGCGAGCGGCAGATTGCTCGCGAACTGCTCGTCGATGCGGTCCTGGACGCGGTGCACCGTGTCGTCGACGTGCGACCGGTGCCGCAGCATCGCACTGGCCTGCGGCTCCGTCCCGTTGCGCCGGGCGTAGACGACCATCTCCCGGGCAACGCGGGCGGCGAGCGCCGGCCCGTGCCGCATCGCGAGCAGGTGCAGCGAGAGGTCGATACCGCTGGCGATGCCTGCGGAGGTGACGACGCCGTCGTCGGTCGTGAACAGGACGTCGCGCACGACATGCGCCCGCGGGTGCCGGGCCGCGAGGTCGTCCTGCACGGCGTGGTGGGTGGTGCAGCGCCGGCCGTCGAGCAGCCCGGCCTGGCCGAGCGCGTCCGCCCCCGCACACACGCTGGCGACGATGCCGCCCGCCGCGTGGTGCTCGGCGAGCCGCTCGCACATCGCCGCGCTGAGCCGGGGCCAGGCGGCCGGGTCGCTCCCGATGCGCCATCCGGGCACGACGATCAGGTCGTCCGGGCCCAGCTCCGGCCGGTCCGAGCCGGCGACCAGCGGGAGGCCCTGCGCGGAGGCGACCACTCCGGCGTCGGCCCCGGGTTCGCCGCCCGTTCGGATGCCCGACGCCGGAGCGCCCGACACGTACCGCAGGTCGTAGCGGTGGCCGAGGTCCCCCGCCGTGAAGAACGCCTGCGCGGGGCCCGCCAGGTCGAGCAGGTGGACCCCGGGCAGGAGCACGAAGACGACAGTGGTCATCTTGCCGATGCTGCCACCTCGGGCTGGGGTGCGGCGCCGGGCACCGAGCCGGACTCGGTGCCGGCGTCCTCCGCCTCGAGCTGCGCGACCGTGGCGATGCGCGCGAAGCGGTCGCGGAGCACGGCCTCGGTGCGCTCCAGGATGTCGGCGGCGCTGAACCGGCCGAGCGGGTCGGTGCTGGTAGCGTCGCTGACGAACGTCATGGCGTACCCGAGGTCAGAGCCGACCCGGGTCGTGGTCTCGACGCACTGCTCGGCCCGGATGCCGCAGACCCGCAGCTCGCTCACGCCGTGGGCGGTGAGGATCTGCTGCAGGTCGGTCGTGGTGAACGCGTTGTGCGAGGTCTTGTGCAGCACGGGCTCGCCGGGACGGGGCTGGCTCAGCTCCTCGAACAGCCGGACGTGACCGGACTCGGGGTCGAACGGATTGCCCGACCCGGGCTCGGTGTGCAGCACCCAGACCACGAGGTCGCCGGCCGCGCGGGCGAGGTCGACGAGGCGGTTGACGGGCTCGGCGACCGTCGGGTTGAGCGTGTCGGCCCACTGCGGGCGGGCGCGGAAGGACTCCTGGACGTCTACGACGATCAGTGCTCGGTTCATGGCCCCAGTCTGGTTGCGCCGGAGCCCGGGCGGGAGGCCGGATCAGGTCCCGGGGCGGACGGATCTGGTCACCGCCGCCCCGGTCCGAGCGGTTCGGCCTCGCGGGTGCGCGGGCCGCCGGCGTCGCCGGTGTTCTGCGTCTCTGTCGGCTCGAACAGCACCATCGACGTCTCCTCGTCCGCGATGGGGCAGTGCTCCACACCCCGCGGCACCACGTACAGCTCGCCCGGCCCGAGCGTGACGTCGCCGTCACGCAGCTGGATGGTCAGGCGACCGTCGACTACGAGGAAGAGCTCGTCGGTCTCAGGGTGCGCGTGCCACACGAACTCGCCGAGGATCTTCACCACCCGAACGTCGTAGTCATTGACGGTGGCGATCCGCTTGGGGGCCCAGTGCTCGGTGATCCGGTGCAGGCAGTCGGTGATGCTGATCGCGTTGTTCGCAGCCTTTGTCATGGCGGCACTCTCGCCCCCGCCGCATGGTCCGATCTTGTACGTTCCTGACATGCCGTCATCCCTCGACACCCGCGATCGCGGGAAGCCACGCGCGACGGTGGCTGCGTGGCGGCCCCGCGTCCCGGGGATCTCCGAGGTCTTTCACGCCCAGTTCCGAACACACGCCTATCCGATGCACACCCACGACACGTGGGACCTCATGCTGCTGGACGACGGCTTCGTCGACTTCGCGCTGGACCGTCGCCGGCACGACAACGGTGACCCTGACAGGGTGATCCTGCTGCCGCCCGGTGTGCCGCACGACGGGCGTACCGTCGAGACGCACGGATTCCGCAAGCGCGTGCTCTACCTCGACACATCGGTACTACCTGCGGACCTGGCCGACGCCGCCGTCGACACCCCGATCCATCGCGACCGGGGCCTGCGCGGGCAGCTCTCTGCCCTTCACGATGCCGTGGCCCGGCCCGGCAACGAGCTTGAGGCCGAAACCCGCCTCGCCTTCGTGCGCGACCGTCTCCTGACCCGCCTCGGGCACCGGGCTCGGACCGTCGAACGCCCACGGGCGCTCGTCGCCTCGAAGCTGCGTGAGTTCCTGGACGCCAACGTCACCGACTCCGTGACGTTGGTCGAGGCGGCACGAGCCCTCGACGCGAGTCCGACCCATCTGGTGCGATCGTTCCGCGCTGCGTTCGGCCTGCCGCCCCACAGTTATGTGATCGGTCGACGAGTCGACCACGCCCGGGGCCTCCTGCTCGATGGCCTCCCCGTCGCCGAGGCGGCCACCGCTGCGGGGTTCTATGACCAGGCACACCTGTCCCGGCATTTCACCCGCTACCTGGGCGTCCCGCCGGGCAAGTACGCATCGCAGATGCGGCCGTGATGACGATCAGGCCCCGAAAGCCGCCTCGTTCCGGCCCGCCCAGTCGGCGAACGTCCTCGCCGGGCGCCCGAGCACAGTCTCGACGTCCGGGCTGACCGCCCGCTCCTGCGGCGTCGGGTCGCCGAGGATCGAGAGCGTGCCGTCGGCGATCTCCTCCGGCATGACCTCGCGCATTCCGGCGTAGGCCTGATCGCGGGTGAGCTCGACGAAGGTGAGCGGCACGCCGAGCGCCAGCGCGAGCGCCGCGGTCCGGCCCCGGGGTGTGGTTGCCTCCGGACCGGTGAGCTCGTAGCTGCGGCCCGCGTGCCCGTTCTCCGTGAGCGCGACCGCCGCGACATGGGCGATGTCGAGCGGGTCGATGCCGGGCAGCGCAACGTCGCCGAACGGTGCCTGGACGGTGCGCTCGGCGCGAACCGTCGAGACCCAGGCGAACGCGTTGGTGTAGAAGCCGGCGGGCCGCAGAACGGTCCAGTCGAGCCCGGAGCCCCGCACGAGCTTTTCGAGCTCGGCCATGGGGCGGTGCGAGAGGGACTCGGGGCGAGTGCCGGCCGCCTGGGACGACACCAGCACGAGGCGGCGCACCCCGGCGTCGGCTGCGGTGGCGATGATCCGCTCCCGATCCAGGTGGCTACCGGCGCCCGGCACGAGGAGAAGCATCGCGCTCGCTCCGCTGAGGGCGGCGCGTAGGCTGGCCGGGTCTGCCAGGTCGGCGCTCACCGCGTGGACCCGGGGGTCATCGAGCGGTGCGGTGCCCGCGCGGGATACAGCGGTGACATCCTGGCCCTGCCGGGCAAGCTCGGCGACGAGCGGCCGCCCGATATTTCCGGTGGCTCCGGTGACGACGATCATGGGGTGCTCCTGGTCCGTACGGCGGGGGCCCTCGAGGGGACCAGGCGGCCGGTGCGGCCGCCGTGCCGACGACGTTACGAGCCCCAGTACAGTAGGTTCCCTCAGGAAAGTATTGGAGGCCGTGTCATGGCCCGTACCAGCACCTGGTGCCCGCAGCCCGACGACGACCCGGCCGACGCCTGCCCGATCTCGCCCGTGGTCGATCTGGTGTTCAGCCGCTGGACCACGCCGATCCTCTGGGTGCTGCACGAGCACGGGACGCAGCGATTCGTCGAGCTGGAGCGGCGCATCGGCGTCACGCCCAAGGTGCTCACGCAGCGCCTGCGACAGATGGAACGCGACGGTCTGGTGCGGCGCGAGATCTACGCGGAGGTGCCGCCGCGCGTCGAGTACGAGATCACCGAGCTCGGCCGCAGCCTCCAGACGGTGTTCGCCGCCCTGGGTGACTGGTCCGGCGAGCACATGGCCGACGTCGAAAGAGCACGCGCCGGCTACGCGGGCCCGCTCCCGCGCTAGCGCCGTGCGCCGCGCGAGAGCGGGTGCCCGCCGTCTGGCGTCAGGCCTTGACGAACCGCAGCAGCGCGTCGTTGACCTCGTCCGCGTGGGTCCAGAGCAGGCCGTGCGGCGCGCCCTCGATCTCGACGTACTCCGCCTCGGGGAGCGCCTTGTGGAACGGGCGGGCCGTGGCGTCGATCGGGAGGATGTTGTCCTTGGTCCCGTGCAGGATCAGGGACGGCTTGCCGGCGGCCCGGACGGCCTCGACGTCGGCCCGGAAGTCCTCGATCCAGGCCGAGACGACGGCGTAGGCCGCGACCGGGGCGCTCCGCGTCGCGGTGTTCCAGCTCGCCGTGACGACCTCCTGGCTGATCCGGCCGCCGAGGTTCTCGTCCAGGTTGTAGAAGTCCTGGTAGAAGTTCGTGAACCAGGCGAAGCGGTCCGCACGAGCCGTCTCGGCGATACCGTCGAAGACCGACTGCGGCACGCCGGTCGGGTTGTCGTCGGTCGCGACGAGGAACGGCTCCAGCGAGGCGAGGAACGCGAGCTTGGCGACGCGCTCGTGACCGTAGTTCTTCACGTAGCGGGCCAGCTCGCCGGTACCCATCGAGAAGCCGACCAGGATGACGTCGCGCAGGTCGAGCGTGTTCAGCACCGCGTCGAGGTCCGCGGCGAAGGTGTCGTAGTTGTAGCCGGCCCCGACCTTGCTCGACTGCCCGAACCCGCGGCGGTCGTAGGTGATGACGCGGTAGCCCGCGGCGATCAGCTCGCGCGACTGGCGCTCCCAGCTGTTGCCGTCCAGCGGGTAGCCGTGGATGAGGACGACCGGCTGACCCGAGCCGTGGTCCTCGTAGTAGAGCTCGGTGCTGGTGCTGTTCTCGGTGCCGACCTTGATGAACCCCATGATCCGTTCCTCTCCTGATCTTTCGACCTAGGGAGAACGATCGTTCTCCCGATGTCAGCTACAGTAGAGAACGATCGTTCTCCGCGCAAGTCGTGCGGGACAGAAAATGGGGTGAGATCGCATGATCGACGAGAAGACTGCACGGCAGGCCGTGATCCGGGCCGCGGACGAGCTGTTCTACACGCGCGGCGTCCAGGCCGTGGGCATGGACGCGGTACGGACAGCGGCGGGCGTGTCCCTCAAGCGGATCTACTCGCTGTTCTCCTCGAAGGACGAGCTGATCGTCGCCGTCCTCCACCACCGCACCGCCGTCTGGGACTCGGGGCTCGCGTCGGCCTCCCAGCGGGCGACGTCGGCCCGTGAACGCATCCTCGCGATCTTCGACTTCCTGGACGCCTGGTTCCGGGAGCCGGACTTCCGCGGGTGCGCGTTCATCAACACGCACGGCGAGCTGGGCGCCTCCTCGACGGCGGTAGCCGACGCCGTCCGCGAGCAGAAGCGCAGCTTCCAGGAGTACGTCGCCCACCTCGTGGCCGACGCGGGCGCCCCCGCCGCCCTTGCCCCGCAGCTCGCGATCCTCGCCGAGGGTGCGCAGACGACGGCCGCCATCGCGGGCACCCCGGACGCCGCGCGCGACGCGCGGGCCGCGGCGGAGACGCTGCTCGACGTCGCGACGGGCCGCCCCCGCTGAACCCCGTGTTTGACCACAGCAGCAACTGCTGTGGTCGTCTGCCAGCTCCGTCAACCAGCCGGTGGGAGGATGAGGCCATGACTGACGAAGAGTCCGACGGCGGTACGCGGGAAGCGACCCCGCTCGCCGCCCAGATCGACCCGCACGAGGGCGACTTCGCGTTCCGCTGGGCGTACGGCAACCCGGAGGCGCCGTTCACGATCGTGGAGTTCGGCGACTTCGAGTGCCCGTACTGCGGCGCGGCCAAGCCCGTGCTGCACGAGCTCATCAACGGCTCCGAGGGCCAGGTCCGCCTGGTGTGGCGGCACTTCCCCCTGTTCGAGCCACACCCGTACGCGCTGACGGCGGCCCTCGCCGCCGAGGCCGCCGGTCATCAGGGAGCGTTCTGGCCGATGGCGGGCCTGCTCTTCAAGAACCAGAACAGCCTCGACGACGCCTCCATCGTGCGGTACGGCGAGCAGCTCGGGCTGGACACCGCCGCTCTGGTGGGCGACCCGGCGCAGCGGTTCTCCCACGCCGTCCGCAAGGACTACCAGGCGGGCATCGACGCCGGTGTGCACGGCACGCCCACGCTGTTCATCAACGGCGAGCCGTACAAGGGCGACGTCACGGTCACCGACCTGCGGGACACGATGTCGATGTCGCGCAAGCGAGCCCGCTTCCTCCGCCGGTAGCGGGCTACCTCGCCAGCAGCGCGCGCAGGTGGGCCACCACCTCGCCCGGCGACTGCTCGGCCATGAAGTGGCCCGCGTCCAGGGTGCGGTGCTCGAGGTCGGCGGCCCAGGCAGACCACAGGCCCGCCGCGTCGTACCCGAGCGCGGCGCCCCAGTCCTGCTGGAGCACCGTGACCGGCATGGTCAGGCGCCGTCCCGCCGCCCGGTCCGCCCGGTCGTGCTCGACGTCGATCCCTGCCGACGCGCGGTAGTCCGCCACGATCGAGGGCACCGCCTCGCGCGACGCCCGCAGGTACTCCGCCCGGACCTCCGCCGGGATCGCGTCCGGGCCGGTGCCCCAGGCATCGAGGAAGAACCCGAAGAAGTCGTCGGCGGAGGCCTCGATCATCCGCTCCGGCAGGCCGGGCGGCTGCGCCATCAGGTAGAGGTGGAATGCGACGGCGGCATCCGCGCCCTGCAGCACGTCCCACATGTCGAGGGTCGGCAGCACGTCGAGCACGGCGAGGTGCGTGATCCGGTCGGGATGGTCGAGGCCCGCGCGGATGGCGACGAGCGCACCCCGGTCGTGGCCGGCGAGGGCGAACGTCTCGTGGCCCAGCGCTCGCGCGAGCTCGACGACGTCCTGGGCCATCGTCCGCTTGGCGTAGGTGCTGGTGTCACGCCCGGCGGGCTTGTCGCTCGCACCGTAGCCGCGGAGGTCCGGGACGATCACGGTGTGGTCCCGGGCGAGGTCCGCGGCGACGTGCCGCCACATCAGGTGCGTCTGCGGAAAGCCGTGCAGCAGCACGACCGGGCTTCCGGAGCCGCCGACCGCTACGTTGAGGACGACGTCGCCCACGGCGACGCGCTGATAGTCGAAATCGGGGATCGTCTGTGTCATGCCCCGAATCTCCAGGACGTGGATGAGCAAGTGATGAGTGACCGTGTGCGGATCGGGGTGCTGGGCCCGGTGGTGGCGTGGGTCGACGGCGCCGAGGCGGCCCTGGGCGGCCCCCGGCAGCGGGCGGTCCTCGCGCGCCTGGTCGCCGCCCGGGGACGGGTGGTGACCGCCGACCGGCTGGTCGGGGACCTCTGGGACGACCCGCCCCCTGGCGCGCTGCCCGCGCTGCGGACGTTCGTCGCCGCCCTGCGCCGGGGCATCGAGCCCGGACGGCCGCCGCGCACCCCGGCCCGGCTGCTCGTGACCGAAGGGCCCGGCTACGCGCTGCGCGGCGTCGACGTGGACGCCTGGTCGTTCGAGACGACGGTGGCCGGTGCGCGCGACCTCGCGCCTGCCGCCGCGCGGACGACGCTCGACCGCGCGCTCGACGCCTGGCGCGGCACCCCGTACGCCGGCCTGGACCAGGCGTGGGCGGTCGCCGAGCGTGCCCGGCTGGCCGAGCTGCGGCTGGTCGCGATCGAGCGCAGCGCCGAGGCGGGGATCGCGCTCGGCGAGGCAGCCGACGTCGTCCCGTGCCTGGACGCACACGTGACCGAACATCCCTGGCGCGAGGACGGATGGCGGCTGCTCGCGCTCGGGCTGTACCGGTCGGGGCGGCAGGCGGACGCGCTGGCCGTGCTGCGCCGGGCGCGCGCGATGCTGGCCGGGGAGCTCGGCGTCGACCCGGGGCCGCGGCTCGCCGAGCTGGAGGCCCAGGTGCTGCGGCACGAGGTGGGCTCGGCGCCCGCGCCGGACGACGTCTGGCGCGACACCGCATCGGCCTACGAGCGCGTGGTCGCGGCGGGGGCGCGCACCCGGCTGGAGTCGACGGCGACACTGCTGCGCACGCTGGCGCTGACCGGCGGCGACGGTCTGGCCGCCGCGCGGTCGCAGCGGGTCGCCGCCGTCCGGGCGGCGGAGCAGCTCGGTGATCCGGAGCTCACGGCACGGGTGATCGGCGCGTTCGACGTGCCGGGTTCCTGGACCCGGTCGGACGACGCCGACGCGGCCGCGCAGGTGGCCGCCGCCGCCGAGCGCGTGCTGGCTGCCCTGCCCGAAGGTGCGCCCGACGCCGTCCGGGCGAGGCTGCTGGCGACGGTCGCGATCGAGTCGCGAGGGCTGCCGGGGCCTCGGGGTCCGGAGGCCGCGCGCCGGGCCGAGGAGCTCGCGCGGCGGGCCGGCGACCCCGCCGTGCTGGCGTTTGCCCTGGCCGGACGGTATCTGACCTGCTTCTCGCGTACGGGCCTGGCGCCGGAGCGGGACGCGATCGGCGTCGAGCTGATCTCGCTGGCGACCCGGCACGGGCTGTCCACGTTCGAGATCCTGGGGCACCTGGTGCGGATGCAAGCGTTATCGGCGCTCGGCGACTTTGCTGCGGCGCAGCGCCACGCGGACGCGGCCGCCGGACTCGGTGTGCGGTACGAGCGGCCGCTGGTCGAGGTGTTCACGGGGTGGTTCGCGGCGGTGCGTGTTGCGACGTCGAGCGACCCGGCCGACGGCGTGACCGGCCCCACGGGCCGCGGCGCGGTGGACGCCGCGGAACAGGCGTACCGCCGGGCCGCCGCGGCGCTCGATGGCTCCGGCATGCCTGGGCTGGCTGAGGGGCTGCTTCCGCTGGCGGTGCTCGCCCTGCGGGTGTGGCACGGCTTGCCCGCGGACATTGATTCGCGGGACGACGACGGCTGGGGCCCCTATGAGCCCTGGGCCCGGCCGCACCTGCTCCTGGCCCGCGGAGCTGACGCCTCTGCCGCCGTCCGCCGTATCCCGGGCCCGCCGCCCGGCCTGCTCACCGAGGTGCTCTGGATCCTGGCCGGACGCGCGGCGATAGCGGTGGGCGACCGCCGGATCGCCGAGCGCGCCCGCGCGGCGCTCGTTCCGGCCGCCGACGAGGTGGCCGCGGGGAGCGGCGTCCTGACCGCTGGCCCTGTCCGAGAGCACCTGGCGGCACTGACGGGGTTCCTCGCTGGCTGATCCGACTTCGGTCCCTTGCACCGCGTCCGATCCGACTTCGGTCCCATGCACCGGCGCCCGTTCCGACTTCGGTCCGTTGCTCTGAGATCGGTCAATCAACCGACCGATCTCAGAGCAACGGACCGATCTCAGAAATCCAGACGTGCATGGGACCGAACTCGATGATCCCTCTGACCCACCGACCCAGCCGAGCGATTGTGCCCGGAAGTCGCGGGTTCTTTGGGCCCAATCGCTCAGTGCGGTCGGCAGGGCCCTTACGCCGGCGGGCGCCACGCCCCCTCCGGGAGCGGCGGCGGGCCACTGGCCTCCTGCGGCGAGCACAGCGGCAGGCGGTTGCCGAAGTACCGGAGCACCACCGCGCCGATGACGCCGGACACGATCGAACCCACGATGACGCCGACCTTGGCCTCGTTGATCAGTGCCTCGTCGTCGAAGGCGAGCTCGCTGACGAACAGCGCGATGGTGAAGCCGATCCCGCACAGGAACGCACCGCCGGCGAGGTGCCCGTACCGCACCTGGCCGGGCAGGGTGCCGAGCCCCGTCACCAGCGCGATCATCGCCCCGAGGAAGACGCCGATCCCCTTGCCGAGCACGAGGCCCACGAGCACGCCGAGTGTCACCGGACTCGAAAGGGCTGCGCTGATCGACTCGCCGGACAGCGCGACGCCCGCGTTGGCGAGCCCGAACACCGGCACGACGACGTAGGAGCTGAGCGGGTGCAGCCCGTCAAGGATCCGGTCGCTCGTCGGGACCGCCGACCTCGCTGCGCTGACTGCGAGGCGCGAGCGGGCAGGGTCGAGCTCCTCCATGAGGGCGCGCGCGTACCACCCGAGGTGCCGGCGCGCCTCCTCGTCCTGTCCCCGGCGGGACGTCGGGATGGAGAGTCCGACGATGACGCCCGCGAGGGTCGGGTGCAGCCCGGACTCGAGGACCACCACCCACAGCACCAGGCCCACCAGCAGGTAAGGAGGGATCTGCCAGATCCCTATCCAGCGCATCGCGAACAGGACGACGGTCAGCAGGGCGGCCAGGACGAGCGCGCCCATCATCAGCGCGTCGGAGTAGAAGAGCCCGAGCAGGGCGATGGCGCCGATGTCGTCGAAGATCGCCAGGGTCAGCAGGAAGACCCGGAGCTGGTCCGGACAGCGCGGCCCGACCAGCGCGAGCACGCCGATCACGAACGCCGTGTCGGTGGACATCGGCAGGCCCCAGCCGGCGGCGTCGGGACCGGACGGGTTGATCAGGAGGTACATGCCGATCGGGACGGCCAGCCCGCCGATCGCGCCGAAGAGCGGAACGGACGCGGCGCGGAAGCTGCGCAGCTCGCCAACGGTCAGCTCGCGGTTCACCTCGACGCCGACCACCAGGAAGAACACGGCCATCAGGAAGTCGTTGACCCAGTGGTGCAACGACAGGTGCAGCTCCCAGGTGCCGACCGTGAGGTTGACCGGCGTCTCCCACAGGTCGTGGTACGAGCCGCCCGCCACGTTCGCCCACACGAGGGCGATGGCCGACGCCGCGAGCAGGAGCGTCGCGCCCCCGCCTTCGGTCGCGAAGTAGTTGCGCAGCCCTGGAGACAAGCGGGGATACGGGATGTCCACCCGGGGCCGGGGTCCCGGCCGGGTAGGCACGCCGGTGGGGATCCGGTCTGTCACGGGTCAAGTTTGACAGACGCTGGGGGACGGCTGTTCTCACGTCCACCGGGTTCCACATCGGGGCCCCCTTCGACCTGCTAGCATCTCGGGAAACCGCTTACCGAGGAGAGGCAAAGACGCCATGAATCGAACGTCCGACCCGAGCCGCCGCGCCTTCCTGACCGGCCTCGCTGCCGCGTCGCTAGCAGCCACCGCAGGACCCGCGGCGGCGGCACAGGCCGTGGCGCAGGCGCCCCGGACCGCCGCCGGCAAGACGTCCCCCGTCGGCACCATCTACATCGCGGGCGACTCCACCGCCGCGCCCAAGGATCTGGCGAACGGCCCCGAGACCGGCTGGGGCATGGCCCTGCCGTTCTACCTGTCAGGACGCATCGCAGTGGCCAACCACGCGCGCAACGGCCGGAGCTCCAAGAGCTTCGTCGACGAGGGCCGCCTGGACGCGATCGCCAGGACGATCACGGCAGGCGACGTCCTGGTGACCCAGTTCTCGCACAACGACGAAAAGATCGCGGACCCCGCGCGCGGCACCGACCCCTGGACCACGTACCAGGAGTACCTGACCATGTACGTCGACGTGGCCCGGTCCGCCGGCGCCCTGCCTGTGTTCGCAACCAGCGCCGAACGCCGCCGGTTCGACGCGAGCGGGAACGCCGTCGAGACCCACGGCGAGTACCCGCACGCCATGCGTGCCCTCGGGGAGCGCCTCGACGTGCCGGTGATCGACGTCCAGGTCCAGACCCTCGCGCTGTGGCAGGAGCTCGGGCCGGAGGAGACCAAGAACTACTTCCTGTGGACCGACACGAAGCAGGACAACACGCACTTCAAGCCGCGTGGTGCGTCCGCGGTCGCAGTCATGGTGGCGCGTGGGCTGGGCCGGACCGGCCTGCTGGGCCCGCGTGACCTGCGCCGGCTGGAAGAGGTGCCCGCCGACGACTGGTTCACCTGGCTTCCCGAGCCGCCTGCGTGACCGGCGAATGACGGCGCGGGGGACGCCTACCGAACGTCTCGCATGTGGACACCAGTGACCCCAAGTCGGGCCTGAACCACGACTGGCCATGGGCCAAGACCGCCGCCATCGCCTGGCAGCGACTGGACGACCTCATGCTCCCTGTGACCACCTGACTGCCGGACCCCGTCCCGAGACAACGAGAGGAGCGCCCGGGCCCCTGGAACCCGGCGCCGCGGCGACCCGCGGACCTCCGCCACGCCCCGACCCCGGAGACGACGCCCCACCAGCCCGATCAACCAGCGATGTCATCCCGCTGACTCATCGAGGCCGATCTACCTACTACCCGAACAATCGAGGTTAACGATCGACGCGGTCGAACCGGACCAATTGGTCCACATCCGCATTCTCCACGCCTGGATTTATTGCTATACGTGACCAGTCAGGCCCAGACCCGAGCTTTCCCGCCTTTGGCCAGATCGCCAGATGTGAATCTCCACTGGAGACTTCGATCCATCCCTGATCGCCAGGATCCCAGTCGTATACACCGTTCGGAACTCGGTTCTATTCACACTCTAAGCGCGCCCCGAAGTCGACCAGACCGGTCACTTCAACCCCGCTGCCCATCCAGCGTCGCGATCTCCGCCTCAAGCCCGTCACTGGGGTCGGCAGGCTGAAAAGACCAACAGCATCCGGCGGGCCGGCGGCTTCATTTGCCGCCCCGCCACGCGATGCGATCAGCATGGCAATTTGCGATCCAACAACAATCTGCACCAGATGCCGACTGTGCACCACACGACTCCACCTGCATAGATCCGGAGATCGTTCCAGTTTTCCTCGCTCGCTGTAGTAGACCATCCACCGATCCGACTCAGGCACCAAGCTGTAGGGCTCGTCGACGTCCGTCCCGATGCTGCACGCGCCACTCGGGACGTTGTGCAACCGCAGAGCAGTTTCAAGGTCCTGGATGGTCACCAAAGGTCTCGTCAAAGATTCCTACCGGGAGCGACTCGGACGGCGCCTCCCGCCACACTCATTTGACGAAAGTGCTACCCGAGTCTTCCAGATTTACCAGAGAGGCGGACCCGGTACCCACTCCAGGTTGAGGCCATTACGTCGCCGTCGCTCGTCAGCGTAAATCCCACGAAGCAGTCATTAGGTCCACCGTCAGGCAACTCAGCACGCCAGAGAATGTCCGAGCCAGATCCAATCTTCACTAGGTTGCGAACCTCTCCCTCGCCCACAGGAGGATCGAGAAGCACAATGGACGAGTTATGGTCAGGCAATACTTCCACCTCCACGACTGGTAATCCATCAGGTCGGCCCCTCCACTCAAGAGGAGGGAGATCACGCGAAATGCGCAGATCGCCGTCCTCCAAGGAGAAATGGGTTCTAGTCGTCATTGAAGCGGCACTTCCTTGCCAAACCTTGAGGGGGTGTTTGGTAGCAGCGGAAATTGAAGGGCGTCGACCGCAACGTCATTGACCACGCCCGCGCTTTCGCTCTGCGCGCTTCATCAACCAATAAACCGCGAGAGCGACAACCACGACCGCTCCACCGACGAAGACCACCCCAGTAAGGCCGATGAGCAGTACGATCCCATCATATTCCCACTCCATGTCGGAGCCCTACCCTTGATCTGAAAAGGTGCTGGCCAGCATCATTGAACAGCGCGATACTGCGTCAATCTGTTCAGGCTCACGAGACAACCGGCCCAAAAATACATCATCAAACAACCCATGATCAGAAATCCTATCCCGACCTTCATTGCCGTTCGACCCACATTCGGCTTGCCGAACGCGGAATCCATTGTCTCTCGAAAACCACGCGGAATCGGCCGATCCCCCTTCGGTTCGAACCAGCGATCATTTCTCTGATTGAATAGCAGGCTGAGAATTCCGGCAGCAATCTATGCCGTAGCTGCAATAAAGATCACGGGATGCACGGGCATCCCCAACTACGTCCGTCAAGGTTTGATTCACGCATTCTTATTCCCGATCACGCGCTAGCCCATGGCTCACGGTTCTCGCGTCGTCGCCGTCGACGACTCCGCCTGACCAGCACAGATATCGGCACCATGGCCACGACGAGAATTGTCCCGAGCGCGGCGAAGAAAGCGCCGATCTCAGCACCAAGAAGCGCGATGATGGACTGATCATCCATGCCTGCGGACCGCGGCCCGAGCTGCGCTTCCAGCTCCGCATACGAGGCGACCGTCACCTCGTCCTGATACTCGATGAGCAGCGTATCGAACCGCACCGGCAACTCATTCCAGATCAATGTGGCGGCACCTTCCCGCGCGGCATCGTCGTCCATGGGATCACCGACCAGAACCACCTCGACCCTGTCCTCCGACCGCTTCGTGCCTTCGAAGTGGCGTACGTGCACGCCGGCATCGTCGAACCCGAGCGCTATGAGCTCACTTCGGATCTGCGCCAACTCCGAATACGAAGAGCACCCGGCGAGTATCCCGAGAAGGGCGATCGCCACAACGAGCCAACCAGAACGTTTCGGCATCACGATCCTCCCCAACCTCACTAGGTTTCACGAGAGACCGAGAGCCAAGACCGTTCTCGCGAACTGGCATGGATCGAACCAGGCCCTACACAGTTCGCGCCAGTACCGAAGCAGGTGAATGACCTGGTGGTGCGGCGATGTGCTTGTCATACGGTGCCGTTGGACAACTTTGGCAACGCGACCGACCCAACGGATGCGACCGCTCTCAGCCCACCGCCCGCGTAGCCGCGATCGTCCCCAGCAACGACAGCGCCTCCGCCGCCGGCGAACCCGGCGTCGCGTGATAAACCACGAGCTCCTGCCCTGGCGCCCCACGCACGTCGAATACGTGCACGCGCAGCTCCATGTGACCGACCTCGGGATGCAGGAACCGCTTCGAGGTCAGCCGCTTCCCCCGCGCGTCGTGCTGGTCCCACATCGTCACGAAGTCCGGGCTCTTCACGCGCAGCTCGTCGACCACGCCCCGGATGGCGGGATCGCCCGGCGTCAGCCCGTCGGCCAGGCGGAGCCCGGCGACCGTGTTCTCCGCGACCAGGTGCCAGTCCGGGTAGAAGGTCCGCGCGCCCGGGTCGAGGAACGTCGCACGCGTCAGGTTCCGCGAGAACGGAAAACCCCCGAACAGCGCCTCGCCGAGCGGATTGGCCGCGAGCACGTCGAACGCCCGCCCGAGCACGATCGCCGGGCTGTCCCGCCACGAGAGCATGAGCTCCAGCAGCGACGCGTCCGCCTCCTCGACCGGCACCGGCGGCTCCGGCCGCGGGCTCAGGCCGGCCAGCCGGTACAGGTGCTGCCGGCCGTCGTGGTCCAGGCGCAGCACCTCGCCGAGCGAGTCCAGCACCTGCGGTGACGGGCTCACCTCGCGCCCCTGCTCCAGCCGGACGTAGTAGTCCACACTGACGCCGGTCAGCATCGCCACTTCTTCACGCCGCAGGCCGACGACGCGGCGCCTCCCGTACACGGGCAGGCCGAGCGCCTCCGGCGTCAGCTGGGCCCGCCTGCTGCGCAGGTAGTCGCCGAGCGGTGATGAGGTCATGCCTTCGACCGTACTCGTCCCGCCGGGCGTATCCAGGGTGTGTGGCACCCAGGAAGACCGCGTCCTTCCTGGGCTCCGTACGGCACCGCAGCCTGGAGCCATGACAACCAAAGCAGACACGAACACCCAGACCGCCAAGGTCGTCCTCGTCACCGGCGCCAGCAGCGGCATCGGCGAGGCCACCGCGCTCCGCCTGGCGGCGGAGGGCCACCAGGTCGTCCTCGGCGCCCGCCGCACGGACCGCCTCCAGGCACTGACAGAAAAGATCAAGGCCGACGGCGGCCAGGCCACCGCCCAGCGCCTCGACGTGACCGACCGCGACGCCGTCCGCGACGTCGTCGACGAGGTCGTCGAGGAGCACGGGCGCATCGACGTCATCGTGAACAACGCCGGGATCATGCCGCTGTCCAGGCTCGACGCGCTCCTCGTGGACGAGTGGGACCAGATGATCGACGTCAACGTCAAGGGACTGCTGCACGGGATCGCCGCGGTGCTGCCGCACTTCGCGCGGCAGGGCGGCGGGCACGTCGTGACGGTCGCGTCGGTCGGCGCGCACGAGGTGTATCCGACGTCCGCCGTGTACTCCGCCACCAAGTTCGCGGCCTGGGCGATCACCGAGGGTCTCCGCATGGAGGCCGACCCGAGCATCCGCACCACCACGATCACGCCCGGCACGGTCGAGAGCGAGCTGGCCGAGCACATCTCCGACCCCGGGGCGCAGACCTACATGAAGACCTTCCGCCGCAACCTCATCCCCGCCGACGCGATAGCCCGCGCCATCTCGTTCGCCCTCGACCAGCCGGCCGACGTCGACGTGAACGAGATCATCGTCCGCCCGGCGGCCCAGCGATGAACGCGGGGACCACCGGACGGCCCAAGGTCTGGTTCATCACCGGCGCATCCCGCGGCTTCGGCCGCGAGTTCGCCCGCGCGGCCCTGCGCCGCGGCGACCGCGTGGCCGCCACCGCCCGCTCCCTCTCGGCGCTCGACGATCTCGTGGCGGAGCACGGCGACCGGCTCCTGCCGCTCCAGCTCGACGTCACCGACCGCGCCGCCGACGAGGCCGCCGTCCGGCAGGCGCACGAACGGTTCGGGCGGATCGACGTCGTCGTCAACAATGCCGGGTACGGACACTTCGGCGCCGTCGAGGAGGTCACCGAGGCGGAGCTGCGCGCCCAGCTCGAGACGAACTTCTTCGGTGCGATATGGGTGACTCGGGCAGCCCTGCCGATCCTGCGCGGGCAGGGCAGCGGGCACGTGGTGCAGATGTCGAGCATCGGCGGCGTCGGTGCCTTCGCCAACCTCGGCGCGTACCACGCCTCGAAGTGGGCCCTGGAGGCCATCAGCGAGTCGCTGGCGATCGAGGTCGAGCCGCTGGGCATCCACGTGACCCTCGTGGAGCCCGGCGGCTTCGACACCGACTGGGCGGGGCCGTCCGCCCGCACCTCCGCGCCCTCGGAGACCTACGACTTCGTCCGTGAGGCCGCTGCCCGACGCCGGGGCGCGCAGGCACCCGGCTCCCCCGCCGCGGCCGCCGCCGCGCTGCTGGAGGTCGTGGACAGCGAGCACCCGCCGCTGCGCGCCCTGTTCGGCGCGCAGGCCCAGCAGATCGTCACCGGGATCTACGAGCGCCGCCTCCAGACCTGGCGGGACGGCGCGGACCTGGCCCGGCTTTCGCACGGCGAGACCTCACAAGGTGCTCCCGCTGGCGGGTGAGGTATCCGCCACGGAAGTCGGGCCTGTGCCTCGGACCCTGGCCAATACGAGCACTCCTGCGCTCACCGCGAGGAGCGAGGCGGCCAGGGTCACCGTGGTTCCCGACCCCACTGCTCCCGAGACCGCGGCAGGCTGGAAGCACAGACAATCTCGCCGATGTACTCGGCTTGTGCCAAGAAGGAATGGGTCGTGGCTCGAATGTCGTTCGTTGTGCGGCGATTGACCCAGATCGTGGTGATCGTCCGAATCAACGGCATGGCGATGCCGTTCGCGATGACGACGCCCACGATGGCGCCTGTGAGGTTCGGCGCCAATCCGACCAGCGCGAAGCTGATCAGTCCCGTGACGCATGAGAGGGCCAATGCTGTGCGGGCCCCGCGATCGTCATGGAGCCGATTCTGGGCGACGGCAAGGGCGAGAACCGCGAGCGCGTAGCCGGCCAAGGAGATGGCGGTGAACCACACCGTGCCGGACGTGCCCGAAGGAAGACCGAGGCTGGACAGCCGCACCGGATAGATCCGAGCAAACGAATCACCCGCGCCGTTCACCAGGACCGTGACGACAACCAGGACACATACGGTGCGGTCGGTAACCGCGAGCCGCGCTCCCCTACGGGCGATGCCAAGCGCGACGCGGAGGTGGTCCTTGCGCACCCGGACGAAGTTGTTCTCGGGAACAGCCGCGGTGAACCATGCTCCAAGCACGAGCATCAGAACGCCCGCGCCGACGATGGCGGCCGGTCGGTCGAGGATCGTCGCGAACGCGCCGAAGACGACGATGCCAGCCCCTGCTCCGATCATCTGCCACCGCCCCTGGGCGGCGATCAGCAGATGCATGCGCTCGGGCTGGTTGATCTCGTCCGTTGCCCACGCCACGTCCGATCCGCTGGCGAATGTCCAGGAGATTCCCCACAGCACCTGCGCCAGCATCAGCGGCAGGAAATCGGAGGACAATCCGGTCGTGATCATGGCGGCGGCCATGAGTACGTGTGAGGTGACGATCGCCGACTTGCGGCCGATGGTGTCGGACAGCACCCCGGCCGGAATCTCGAAGATGGTGCTCGCCACGCCCTGTGCGGCGGCGATGACAAGGAGCTGTGCCGGGGACAGACCCGCATCGACCGCCATGTACAAGCTGGTGACGAGCCACCAGCCGTTGTGCAGCACAGCCCGAAGAAAGTTCCAGACCAGGAACCGGCGCGCGAGCCGTTGCGAACCGCGGTGTGCGGAACCCCGGCGCGCCGGGGGCTTCACTGCCGCCTCCTGCCGGTGGTGCGCACGGGTCGGTAGTGGTCCGGGGCGGATTCGAGGACGCCCTCTCCGTGAGCCGCGCCGTACAACCCCGCACGTACCGCGTTCACCTGTGCTTTCCGCAGGGTTCCGGTGATCACTGCGATGGTCCCGGAGGTTTGGAGGGCCTCGGGGACGGCGCCGTGACGGCCTAGCAGAACGAGCACAGGGGACAGCTCGTCCGCAGGCGCTTCGAGCACGAACCGGTCGATGGGCTCGCAGACAGCCGTGCCCGCCCGCCTGAGTGCTTCGCGGACGACCAGGTCGGTCGTGCGTCGGACGTCTACGGCGCGCGGGCCCGCCGGAGGATAGTCGCTGTCGGTGACCGTGACTCGTATGTCGGCCACCTGCCACCCGTGCGGGCCGACCGCCAAGGGTTCGCGGAGGTACTCCTGGATCGCGGCCCGGTATCCGTCGACATTGCCGTAAACGTGCAGGGGTAGCGTTGCCCGGTCCGCGGTGATGACGAGCTCTGCACCAGCGCCGGGCACGGCCGGTTCGACGGTCACTGCGAGGGTGTAGTTGTACAGGTGGCCGGCTTCTCCCATGCGCAGCGCGGCACTGCCGGTTCCCGACGGCCGTTCGATGCAGACCACGCCGGTGTCGCGGAAGTCGACGTCGATGCCGTACTCGGCTGCCAGCGTGTCGGCCAGGACCTCCTGCTGCACTTCGCCGTAGATCCGAATCCGTGCAGCACCGCGCTCGGGCCGCAGGGCGATGAGCGGATCGATGTCGGCGAGCTCGGTGAGAGCCTGGTGCACCTCGCCCTGCCGAGCGGGATCACGGGCAACCACCCTGGTCTCGAAGCCCGGTTCCGGCAGCGCCGTTGGCGCGGCGGTGGCGGCCGGGCGGGAGCCGATCCAGTCTCCGATCCGAGCGCCGTCGAGGCCCCGGACGCGCGCGATCTGGCCGGCCGTCGCGCAAGGGCGCTGGACGGTACCGCCGGGTTCGAAAACCTCCACGGCTGTCACGGTCGCCGACCGGTCACCACCGAGCGACACCCGACCGCGGACGCCGAGCGTTCCGGCACGCATCCGCACCGTACAGACCCGCTGCCCTCCTGGTGGCCGTTCGACCTTGAACACCTGCGCCGCCACCGGGGCATGGTCGTCGCCGGGGGCTACGGGCAGAAGTTCGGTGACGGAACCGATCAGAGACCGGACGCCGGCACCGGTCCTGGCCGAACCGAACAGCACCGGATGGACGGTACCGGCACGCGTGAGGCGTCCGAGGGTCGCGCGGAGCCGCTGCGGTTCAACGGGGCGATCCCGGGCGAGCCAGTCCTTGAGCAGATCCTCGTCGTGATCCGCGATCAGCCCTGTCAGACGCTCGGCCTCGGTGGGGTCGTCCCACGTGCACGGAGCGGTCTCTGCTGCGGCCGTTCCGGGGTTGTGCACGTGCCCGAGCGGTACGAGAGCCGTGCTCAGACGCCTCCGAATCCCCTCGAGGACCGTCTCGGGCGCGGCACCGGCCCTGTCGATCTTGTTGACGAAGAAGACCACGGGGATGCCCAGGCGGTGCAGCGCCCGATACAGCACGATGGTCTGGGCCTGCACGCCTTCCACGGCGGACAGCACCAGGACCGCGCCGTCGAGGACCGCCAATGAGCGGTCGACCTCGGCGATGAAGTCGGGGTGGCCCGGAGTGTCGACAAGGTTGACGGTGACGTCATCGATCTCGAACGTCGCGACGGCAGAGCGGATCGTGATGCCCCGTCGCCGCTCCAGGGACAGGGTGTCGGTCTGAGTCGTGCCGTCATCAACCCGGCCGGCCTGTTCGATGGCACCACCGACGTGCAGCAGTGCCTCGGTCAGGCTGGTCTTACCGGCGTCGACGTGGGCGACCACGCCCAGATTGAGCCGCCGGGCGCCGGGCGACGCGCCGGCAGCGGCAGTGTCATGGCGTACAGGGACTGCGGAGTGCGGACGGTTCATGGCTCCTCGTGTGCAGGTCGGCGATGGCGGGGCACACGAATTCGCGCATGATGGGGTCCGTTTCTGTCGGCTGATCGCGGAACGACTTGTCAGACGCGATGTTCCAAGAGGCCATCCGGCACTGTCAACGCAATTCCGCGCGAGCGGCGGCTGTAGACCTGGCAGGACGGCACGGAGCTGGCTCGCCGATCCCACGGCAAGACGGACTGACCCGTGTTCAGCAGGCTGAGCGGGACCGTAATCTCGAGGATTCCGGCCCCTCTGAGCCTGCTGAACACGGGTCAGGAAGGGTCGTCGACCCGGTCAGGGTTCCGCGTGCAGACCCCGGTAGTTCGCGTGGAACAGCCGCTTGCCGACGGTGCGCAGCAGGACGTCGCGTACGGCCGGGTGCATACCGCGTGTGCGGTCGCGGCGGCGGGTCTGCTGTTGCACCCGCTCGATGCGCGGCCGCCTGCGCTGTTCGTACTGACGCAGCGCGGCGGGGATCGAGGCCGCCGAGCCGAGGGTGTCGGCCAGCACCAGGGCGTCCTCGAAGGCCATCGCAGCGCCCTGCGCCATGTTCGGCGTGGTGGCGTGGGCCGCATCGCCCATGAGCAGCACGTTCCCGCAGCTCCACGAGTCGAGCGAGACCTCCTCGATCGGCCCGCTGTGCGCCACGGTGGCAGCAGCGGCCAGCTCCGAGACCGGCGCCGCGAACCTGGCGACGAGCCCTGCCAGGCCGGCGTCGGCGTCGTCCGCGCTCACGTCGCAGTAGTAGTAGGCCAGGTCCGGGCTGATCGGAAAGGTCAGGAACGACGCCCCGCGGCCGAGCCGGACCGACCACACCGGCTCGAGGTCGCCGCGCGGGGCGAGCAGACGCCAGGCATGCAGGCCCGAGGCCCGCAGGCCGACGTCGCCGAACGCCAGGCGGCGCACGGTCGAGTGCGCGCCGTCGGCGCCGATGACCAGGTCGTAGCGGCCGGTGGAGCCGTCGTCGAACGTGACGTCCACGCCCGGACCGTCCGGGACCACCGACTCCGGGCTGGTGCTCCACCGGATCTTGACGTCCTCGGCGCCGTCGAGCAGGGCGCCGTGCAGGGCCGCGCGATGGGTCGCGACAGTCGGCGCGATGCCCTGCCACAGGTCCCCGGTGCCCACCTCGTAGAGCACGCGGCCGCTGTGGTCGGCCACACGTTGCCGCTCGATCCGCACGGCCGAGCCCACGACGGCGTCCTCGAGCCCGAGTGCCCGCAGGCCGCGCGCCGCGTTGGCCGGCAGAAAGATGCCCGCTCCGCCGACGTCGGGCGTGGCGGTCCGCTCGACCACCTCGATCTCCGCGCCCCAGGCGCGCAGCACCCGCACGACGGCGAGGCCGGCCACACCCGCGCCGACGACCAGCAGTTTCCGCCCGCCGCCGGACTGCCCAGAGGGTTCGGCGGAACCGCCGCCACGTGGCCGGGACATACGACTGCCTTTCGATGTCAGGGAGCGTCAGCGACGCCGGGGCAGCGGCCTCGGCTCGTCCGGGTTCGCGTCGGCACCGGCCTCGACCCCGCCGGCCGGCGCCATGGCGGCCGCCAGCTCGCTCTCGTCCGCCGTCGCCCGGCAGTAGACGCGTGTCCCGGTGCCCTTGCACAGCTCGTGCAGGCCGGCGGCGAAGGCGTTCAGGTCCTCCGGATCGGCGCGGCGGAACCGCCGCGACAGCGACCAGTGCCGCACGACGTCGTCCAGCGTCGTCGGCCGCACCATGCCGAACAGGGACACCAGGTGGTTGGACAGCCGGATCACGAGCCGGGCGCCGTCCGGGCTCTCGGCGACGAGCTGTGCGCTGCGCAGGCCGTCGTCCCCGACCGGGCCGCCCAGCAACCGCTCCAGCTGGCCAAGCACCGAGGCGGGGTCGACGACGTGGGATGACACGCTTCCGTCGATCTCGCCGCCGTCGATGGTCAGGGCCGCTGTCTCGTCGTCCGGGACTGCGAAATACTCGAACCTCATGCGCGCATCTTTCCGCATGCCAGGGGGTGCTCCGCGCCACATTCGGCCTGTGGCGGTTTCACCCCACGAAAATGTGACCTATACCGCAAAACGGGTGGGATCCAGGAAGCCGATGTCTCCGTAGGTCTGCTCCCCCACGGCGATCTGGGTCAGCAGCTCACCGACGCCCGCCGCATGCTTGAACCCGTGACCGCTGTCGCCGCCGGCCACGACCAGGCGCGGGTCGCCGTCCGGCCGGCCGACGAGGAACTGCTCGTCCGGCGAATCGGTGATCATGCACGGGATCGCCTTGACCGGTACCGGGTCCACCTGCGGGAACGCCGTCCCGACGGCGTCCGCGAGCCGGTCGACGTCGATCCGCGGGTGGATGTAGCGGTCGAGCTCGTCGGGGTCGGTGTAGTCCGAGCCGTGGTCGCCCAGACCGATCTTGATGTGGAAGCCGTCGCCGCTCCCGTGGCCCCACAGGCTCCGGCCGTCGCCGAGCTCGTAGATGAACGACGGGAAGGCCGACAGGTCGAACGACTGGGTGGCGTCCGCCCGGGGTGCGAACCAGTACAGCGGGGTGCGGCGCGGCCGCAGCGGCAGGCCGGGCAGGAGCTTCGGGTTCCACGCCCCGGCGGCGACCACGGCCTGCGCGGCCTCGAAGACGACGGTCGGCGTCACCACGCGCACGCCGCCGTCCACCAGCTCCACCGACGCCACCCGCGTGCCCGGGTACACCCGCGCTCCGGCCTCGGCGGCCGCGCGCACCTGCGCCCGGACGTTGCGCTCGGGGAAACAGAGGCCACCCTCGGGGTCGAGCACGCCGACGGCGTCGTCGGCGTAGCCCGCGAACTGCGGGTAGCGCTCGACGAGCTCGTCGTGGGTCAGGTGCGCCACGCCGATCCCCGCGGCGTCGGCCGCCGTCGTCGTGCCCTGGACGGGACGCGAGCCCGGGCGGCCCACGCTCAGGCACCCGATCTGCTCGACGTACGTCTCGCCGTACCGCTCCCCCAGGCCCGTCCACAGCTCCAGGGACTTGCGCGCCACAGCGGCCAGGCCGGGGTGCTCCATGCAGGCGACCCGGAACAGCCGCGTCACACCGTGCGATGACCCGAGGTTGTGCCCGACGTCGAAGCGGTCGATCCCGGTCACGTCGACGCCCCGCTCGGCGAGGCGCCAGAGCGCGGCGCTGCCGAACCCACCGAGACCGACGACAACGACGTCCGAGGTGATGGTTTCCATGCGGACCTTTCTACCCGACGCCACCCACATCAACCGTCGGCGTTCGCATCTCCGGCCGTCGCGGCTGCCGGACGCCGGGACGCCCGGACCGTCGCGATACCGAGGGCCACCAGGACGGCCGCGGCGAGCGAGATGGAACCGATCGTCGCGCCGGTGGCGGCCAGGCTGCCCTGGTCGGTGGGCCCGCTCCCGCCCGGGCCGGGTGACGGCATCGGGCCCGGTGTGGTCGTCGGGGTTGCGCTCGGGGTAGGCGTCGGGCTCGGGCTGGGCGCGAGCAGCGCGTCGATCGCGAAGTCCTCCTCCAGCCAGTTCTCCCCGGCTCTGGTCAAGGCGACCGAACGCTTGGTGTCGTCCGCGGCGTATCCCTCGGGCACGGTGAGCTCGATCGCGTAGTCGCCCGGGGGCAGGTCGCCGGTGTAGTACCCGCCTGCGGCGTCGGTGACGAGCGTGGCCGTGGTGTCGGGGCCGGTCACGGTGACCGTCGCGGCCGGCACCGGGTCGCCCGCGTCGGTCACCGTGCCACCGATCGAGCCGGGGTGCGACAGGGCGAAGTCGACGCCGGTCACGTCCTCGACGCCGACCGTGACGTCGCGCGTCTCCGGCCCGTCGGCCTGGTGACCGTCCGCGACGGTGATCCGCACGGTGTGGTCACCCGGGGGCACGTCGTCGAAGGCGTAGGTGCCATCGGCGGCCGTCGTCGTGCTGAGGGTCCCGCCCGGGCCGCCCAGGCGCACGACGACTCCGGCGACCGGCTCGCCCCCGGCGGTCACCGTGCCGGAGAGCGCAGCGGGTGCCCGGACGACGAAGTCGTTGCCGGTGCTGGGCTCCTCCTGGCCGACCTCGATGGTGATGCCGTCCGGCGTCGCGGCCGTGGTGTACCCCTCGGGCAGGTCGCTGAGCAAGAAGGTGTGGTCCCGGGGCTGCACGGTCACGGTGTTCCACCGGACGCCGTCGAGCAGGTACTCGCCCTGCGAGCTCGTCACTGCGGTGAGCGGCGCGCCGCCCCCGGCCGGCGCGAGCGTGACGGTCGCGCCGTCGACGGGGGCTCCGTCGTCGGTCAGGACCGTGCCGCTCACGGCGACCGGCCGGATGTCGCGTGCGGCGAAGTCGACGCCGGTGGCGTCCGCGTCGCTGAGGTCCACCTCGCCGACCACGCGCTCGCCGTGGGGCACGAGCCCGTACGGGTGCTCGTCGTCGGCGTCCGGCAGGGTCGTCAGCTCCACCCGGTAGCCGGACGCCGCGGTGTAGCCGGAGCCGGAGAAGATGTACTGGCCGCTCTCGTCCGACGTCGTGGTGTCCAGCTCGGTGCCGTCCGGGCCGAAGAGTGTCAGCGCGGCGCCGGGGAGCACGCCCTGCGGTGCCCCGGTCTCGTCGACGAGGCTGACGGTCCCGGCGACGTCCCGCGCCAGGGAGGCGAACCACGTCTGATACACCGGGGACCCGCTGCGCTGGTAGAACTCGACGGTCAGGCTGGTGATCGGCGTGGTGGGCCGGAACCAGCCGGCGGCGCCCGACGCGTCTGCCGCCCGGACGTTGCCGATCAGCTCGCCCGTCGCCGGGTTCCAGGTCGGCACGTCGTCCGGCTCACCCGTGCAGGACGGCGACCCGTCGACCGCGCAGTAGTTGAACCCGCCTTGCCAGCCGAGCTCCGCGCCCGTGAGCAGCCGGCCGTCCGCCGACCGGGCCGTCACGACCGCACGGTCCGCGTCGATGTCGCCGAGCACGAAGGTCCAGCCGCCCGATGGCGTGGGGCGCTCGAACGAGTACGTCGTGGTCGACGGCGACGTCGGCCGGTCGGCCTGGGGGCGCAGGTTGAGGTACTGCTGGCCGCGGCTCGACCCGTAGAGCCCGCCCGGCGGCGTCGCCGCGCTGAGTCGGGAGGACGCGCCGGAGATCACGCCGACGCCGCCCCTCGAGTCGGAGGTCACCGTCGCGGCTGGGAAGCCGCCGGCCGGGAGCCGCATGGTGGTCGACCAGTCGCCCGCCGACCCGGTCAAGGAATCCCAGTCGGCCCATCCGGGGCTCATCTCTGCCGACGCCGAGATCGCTGGAACGACGGCGGCGATCGCGACCAGCACAGCAGCCGCGAGTGCGCCCAAGCCCCCTGGGGTGCGCTTCACGTTCGAAACGGTAAGAGAGAACCGGCGGAACCGCGCGAGGGCGCTTGGTTGTGCGCATACCGCTGCGGGCACTGGCCAAGGGCATGGCCGCCATCGGCGTCGAGCTGGCACGGCTCCGCCAGACCGATCACTGAGTGCTGGATATCCGCCCTTTCAGCGCTGTCGCAGGGGCGAAGATCCCGCACTCAACGGGGCTCGAACTCGCGGGCGCGGATACGGGCCAGGTGGGCGTGGACGAGGGGGAGAACACTCGCGCCCTCGCCGCTCGCCGACGCGACCCGCTTCATGGACCCGGCGCGCACGTCGCCGACCGCGAAGATGCCCGGCACCGTCGTCTCGAGGCTGGCCGGCGGGTGGCCGTCGACCCACGCCTCGCGCGGCACGTCGCGGCCCGTGAGCACAAACCCCCGCTCGTCGAGGGCCACGCCGTCGGGCAGCCACGAGCAGTCGGGCTCGGCGCCCAGCAGGCAGAACAGGCCGTCGGCGAGCGTCTTGAACGGCTCGCCGGTGTCCAGGTTCTCGAGGCGCAGCCACTGCAGCCGGCCGTCCCCGCCGCCGTCCGCGACGACGGTCCGGGTCCACACCTGGATGTTCGGCGTCGCGTCGATCTCGCGCACCAGGTAGGCGGACATCGTCTCGGCGAGGCTTGCACGCCGGACCACTATCGTCACCGCGCCCGCGAACTTGGCGAGGTGGACGGCGGCCTGGCCCGCCGAGTTGCCGCCACCGACGACGTAGACGTCGCGGTCCTGCATCTCGCGCGCCATCGACGTCGCCGCGCCGTAGTAGACGCCGGCGCCCACGAGGTCGTCGACACCGCGCACGCCCAGGCGCCGATACTTCACCCCGGTCGCGATGACGACGGTGCGGGCGCACATCTGGGCGCCGGCGACGTGCACGTGCTGGTGCTCCGGCTCGTTCGCCGGGCCCGGTTCGATCCGGTTCACCGGGCGCCCGGTGAAGAAACGCGCGCCGAACCGGCCGGCCTGGATGCGGGAGCGCTGCGCGAGCCGCATGCCCGAGATCCCGCGTGGGAAGCCGAGGTAGTTGCGGATCATCGAGCTCGACCCGGCCTGGCCGCCGATGGCGTCCCGTTCCAGCATGACCGTGGCCAGCCCCTCGGACGCCGCGTAGACCGCCGCCGCGAGACCCGCCGGCCCACCGCCGACGATGGCGACATCCGCGATCACACCCTCGGGGATCGAGTCGAACCCGCCGTAGATGGCCTCGGTGACCGCGGCGGGCGTCGCCGCCGACAGCACCCGGCCGGTGAAGGTCCGGACGAGGGGCAGCTCCGCGCCGACCCCGGCGGCCTCGACGATCTCCTGCGCCTCGTCGGCGCCAGGTCCGAGCGGACGGTACGGGAAGCCCAGGCGCTCCAGGAGGTCCCGGACCGCCGCCGCGCCCCGGTCGCCGGGCTCGGCGACCAGGTCCGTCACGGTCACCAGCGGCCGTCCGACCGACCAGCCCCACTCCGACAAGAGCTCGATCAGCGCGGTGTGGAACTCCTCGTCGCGCGGGCCGCGCGGGATGAGGACGAACGTGTCCATGTCCCGCCGCAGCGCCGCCGCGCGCAGGTCGTCGATGGCGTCGGCGAAGTCGTCGAACCAGACGAGCGCCACGCGCCGCGCCGTCGCGACGATGGCGGGCACGTGGTGCAGGAACTCGATCGACGTGCCCTCGTCCAGGAGGTGCTCCGCCGCGACCATCGCGATCGGCGCGCCCTCGGCCACGAGGTCCCGCGCACGGTCCAGGCCCGCCGAGAAACCGGTGGCGGCCTCGATCCGGTAGTCACGGTCGTACCGGGCGCGGAACTCCTGCTCGACGACGTCGGCGTGCTCGCCGACGACCAGGAGGATGACTGGCCTGTCGTCCATGGCGCTCAGCGTAGACGGTGGCCACCGCGCCGGGCGGGGGAATCCGGGCTATCCGCGCCGTCCTCCGGACCGTCCGGGGACGAGGCGCGCGGAGTTCAGGATGAAGGCCGTCTCGCTGCCCACGTGCACGAGCGCGGCGAGCACGGGGCCGAGCAGGCCGAACGCGGCGAGCACGATGCCGACCACGTCCACCGCCACCGTGCCGACGAAGTTGGTCAGCACGATCCGCCGCGCCCGGCGGGCGATGAGCAGGGTCCTGGTCAGGTCCGCCAGGTCCGAGCTGATGAGCACGATGTCGGCGCTCTCGCGCGCGACGTGGGTGCCGCTGCCCATCGCGATACCGGCGTCGGCGCGGGCCAGGGCCGGTGCGTCGTTGACGCCGTCGCCCACCATGGCGACCTTGCGGCCCGCCGCACGCTCGGCGTCGATGGCGGCCAGCTTCTGCTCGGGCAGCAGCTCCGCGCGCACCTCGTCGATGCCGAGGTCGGCGGCAACGGCGTCCGCGGTGGGCCGGCCGTCGCCGGTGAGCATCACCACCCGCAGACCCATCGCGTGCAGGTCCGCCACGCACTGCCGGGCCGAGTCGCGGACCGTGTCGGAGAGCCGGACGGTGCCCACGAACGCGCCGTCGACCGCCACGTACACGTCGGTGGTGCCCGGCCGGCCGGGTTCGCCGTCCGGGCCCGGGGCGCCGGCGTCCGGACCCGGTACGAGCGCCGCGTTGCCCACCTGGACCAGGCGCCCGTCGACGTGGGCCGACAGCCCGCGGCCGGGCTCGTACTCGAACGTCTCGGGCGTGCCCAGCGGCAGCGAGCGCTCGCGCGCGGCCCGGACAATCGCCTGCCCGAGCGGGTGCTCGGAGTACAGCTCGGCGGTGGCCGCCCAGGTCATCAGCTGGTCCTCGGAGGCGTCGCCGGCCGGACGGGCGCCCGTGACCTCCGGCGTCCCCTCGGTGAGCGTGCCGGTCTTGTCGAAGATGACGGTGTCGACGGCGGACAGCGACTCCAGGTGCGCGCCGTCCTTGATGAACGCCCCCGTGCGGGCCGCGCGCCCGATGGCCGCGAGGACCGCCAGCGGGGTGCCCGCCGCGATGCCGCACGCGCCGGCCACCACGACCACCGAGATGGTCGCCGTCACGTCGCGGGTGACGACGTAGGTGATGACGGCGCCGCCCAGGGCGAGGTACACGAGGTAGCCGGCGAAGCGGTCCGCGAGCCGCTGCACCGGGGCCTCCGAGGACTGGGCGGCGCGCACGGCGTCGACGATCT
The DNA here is from genome assembly GCF_900608595.1 of Promicromonospora panici. Classification (GTDB taxonomy): domain Bacteria; phylum Actinomycetota; class Actinomycetes; order Actinomycetales; family Cellulomonadaceae; genus Promicromonospora; species Promicromonospora panici. Next base: position 280,349 of record NZ_UWYY01000006.1, read on the forward strand.
GCCCGTAGGACGACGTCGCGCCCACCCGCTCGGCGTGAATCTCCAGCGCGCCGAGATGGTTGACCGCGCCCGCGTACGCGAGGCCGCCCGGGCCGAGCTCGACCGGCATCGACTCCCCGGTGATCCGCGACTGGTCGACGCTGGACGTCCCGGCGGTCACCGTGCCGTCGACGGGCACCCGCTCGCCGGGCGAGACGACGACCGTCTGGCCCGCGCGCACCTCGTCGAGCGGCACCGTGCGCAGCTCGTCACCGTCGCGGACCTGGACCGCCGAGGGCAGGAACGCCATCAGGTCCGTCAGCGCGTCGCGGCCGCGGGCCATCGACAGGTCCTCGAGGATCTCCGCCGCGAGCACGAACGCGGTGATGACCAGCGAGGTCACCCACTCGCCGATCGCCGCCGCCGCGGCGATCGCGATGAGCATGGACAGCTCCATGCTCATCCGCCGGTGCCGCACGTCCTCCCACGCCTCGGCGACGATCGGCCAGCAGCCCACGACCAGCCCCACCAGGGCGATCACCGGCACGGCAGGCCACGGACCGGTGAGCCCGAACCCGACCAGGACCGCACAGGCCGCGACGAACAGCGTACGGGCCAGGTCGCCGCGGTCGATCCGGCGCCAGATCTCGGTCCGTTCCGGGGTGGTCTCGGCGGCGGCCGGCACACCGACGGCCGGTGCCGCGCTCACGACGCCGGCGCCGGGGTCTCGGCAACGACGTCGGCCGGCTCGGGCTCCGCCGTCCCGGCCCCGGCCGGACCGGGCTGGACCGCCCCGGACTCGTCGAGGTGATGGGGCGGCATGCCCTCGACCACGTGCTCGGCCTGGAAGACCGCGTGCGTGACGAGGCTGCGGGCGTGCTCGTCGATCAGGCTGTAGTAGACCCGTGTGCCCTCCTGGCGGGCCCGTACGATCCTGCCCCAGCGGAGCTTCGCCAGGTGCTGCGACACCACGGTGGGGCTCTTGCCGACCCTCTCGGCGAGCTCGCTGACCGGCAGCTCACCGGCGCGCAGGGCCAGGATGATCCGGATCCGCGTCGCGTCCGACAGGAGCGAGAACACCTCGGCGGCGAGGTCCACGTACTGGCTCTCCGCGTCGAATGTGCATCCCTGCTTATCTTCACGCATGCGCAGATATTAGCAGAGGCGGGAAGGGTAGAACCCGCCCGAGTAGATTCCTGCCATGGGTTCCGCGAAGCCGAACATCGTCCTCGTCCACTGGCACGACACCGGCCGCTACCTCGGGGCGTACGGGCTCGAGCACGTGCGCACGCCGAACGTCGACCGCCTGGCCGAGGACGGCGTCGTCTTCGAGCGGTCGTTCGCCACCGCGCCGCTCTGCTCCCCCTCGCGCGGCTCCCTGTTCACGGGCCGCTACCCGCACAGCAACGGCCTCATGGGCCTGGCGCACCTGGGCTGGGAGTACCACGCGAACGAGCACACCCTGCCGATGCTGCTCTCGCGGCACGGTTACCACTCGGTGCTCGTCGGCCTGCAGCACGAGAGCTCCGACCCGACGACGCTCGGCTACGACGAGGTCATCGACCTCAACGCGGACCGGCAGGCGGCTCCCGCCGTCGCCGAGCTCGCGGTGGACCGCCTGGCCACGCTGGCCGCGCAGGACGACCCGTTCCTGATGGTGGTCGGGATGTTCGAGCCCCACCGGCCGTTCCCCAAGCACCGGTTCCCGACGTCGCCGGACCTGGCCGTCGACGTGCCGCCCTACCTGGCGCAGACCGAGGAGGCGCTCGACGACCTTCGCGGCTTCAGCGCCGCGGTCACCTACGCCGACGCGGCGACCGGCCGGATCCTCGACCGGCTCGCGGCGCTCGGGCTCGACGAGAGCACGATCGTCATCTTCACCACGGACCACGGCGCGCCGTTCCCGCGGGCCAAGTCCACGCTGTACGACGCCGGGATCGAGACCGCGCTGATCGTCCGGATGCCCACGGGAACGACACGCCCGAGCCCGCGGACCCGGACGCTCACGAGCCACGTGGACGTGGTGCCGACCCTGCTCGAGCTCGTCGGCGCGCCCGTGCCCGGGAACCTCCAGGGCACGAGCTTCGCCGCCGAGCTGGTCGACGGTGCCGAAGGCGGCGGCCCGGGTGGCCCGGGGCGCGAGGCGGTCTACGCGGAGAAGAACTGGCACGACGTGCGGCAGTACGACCCCGTCCGCTGCGTGCGCACCGAGCGGTACAAGTACATAGTCAGCTACGAGGACCGGCCCGCCGTCCCGCTCCCCGGCGACATCGCCCGCTCGGGCTCGGCGATCGGGGTGGACGACGCCGCCCCGCGGCCCCGTGTCGAGCTCTACGACCTCGACGCCGACCCGCTCGAGCGAGACAACCTCGCCGGGAACGAGGCCCTCGCCGAGGTGGAGAAGGACCTCGCCGAGCGGCTCGCGACCTGGCAGCGCGAAACCGGCGACCCGGCGCTGCACGGCCCGATCCTGGCCGCACGGAGGACGCCGACGGTCCGCCCCGGCCGCGTGAAGCGGACGGCGCTCATCGACCCGCAGTTCGTCCAGCGCGGCTGAACTTTGGTTGTGGGCGTGATCGTTGCGATAACACGCCCGCTTTAGGCGCAATGATCG
>NZ_UWYY01000007.1 GCF_900608595.1 Promicromonospora panici
ATAGGGGTCGCACATCACAGTCAGGTGGCATCGGGAGACCGGCGAATCGGGAGTACTTTGACATGCCGGTCATTTCACCTAAGGGGAGCCGGATGCTCCCCACGAGAGGTAGCCACCATGAAGAAGTTCGCACTGCCCGTCGTCCTGCTCCTCGCCCCGCTGCTCGCCTCGTGTGCGTCGGGCTCGCCCGACGACGCGGCGTCGTCCGCTCCGCCGCCCGCCGCGGAGGGCGAGGTGCACTGGTCCTACGACGGCGAGGAGGGCCCCGACGAGTGGGGCGCGCTCGCCAAGGACTTCGCCGCGTGCGAGACGGGTGACGCGCAGTCGCCCATCGACCTGCCCGACCACGCCGCCGAGAAGGTGAAGGGGCACCCCAAGATCACGTCGTCGCCCACCGTCGGTGAGTCGGTCGACACCGGTCACACCATCCAGCTCGTGCCCGACGGAGACGCGTCCGAGATCGAGTGGAAGGGCAACGAGTTCGACCTCGCCCAGGTGCACTTCCACATGCCGTCGGAGCACACCGTCGAGGGCAAGGCGCTGGACGCAGAGTTCCACTTCGTCCACACCACCGAGAGCGGCAAGGTGCTCGTCCTGGGCGTGCTCGCCCAGGAGGGCGACGCCGAGAACGAGGCCTGGCAGCCGTTCGTCGACGGCGCGGCCGAGCCGGGCTCGGACGAGCTGCCGATCGACGTCGCCGCGATGCTGCCGACCGACCCGACGTTCGAGGAGTACGCGGGCAGCCTCACGACCCCGCCCTGCACCGAGGGCGTCGACTGGGTCATCTACCACGAGCCCATAGAGCTGTCGGCGGAGCAGATCGCCGTCCTCAAGGGTGCCTACGAGGACAACGCCCGCCCGATCCAGCCGCAGGGCGACCGCGTGGCCTACGAGGGCACGATCACGGTCAACCAGGACTGAGATCACTTGGTTGTGGGCGTGATCGTTGCGACTATGCGCCCGTTTTAGGCGCAACGATCACGCCCACAACCAAGGGACCTGCCCGGGCTGCTACAGGTAGCGGAGCGGGTCGAACTCTTCGATCGGGATGATCCGGACGCGCGGCAGCATCGTCGTGAAGGCGTCCGCGTCAGCCTCCAGGTCGTACATCACCAGGCCGTGCTGCTCCAGCTCGGTGAACCGGGCGTTGACGAACTCTCGGAACCCCAGCAGACCCACGCGCCGGTCGTCGTCCTCGAGCAGCGCCTCGATCTGCGGCAGGAAGTCGCCGTCGTGGCTCGCGAGCAGCACGTCGCCGGGGCGGTCCATCAGCGCGTCGAGGGTGCGCTGGATGCCGACGTCGACGACCTTCTCCGTACCCTGCGCCGCCAGCGGGATGGGCTTGTAGCCCATGGCGAGCAGCGCCTGCACGAACGGCATCGGCATCTGGCCGGACGTCGCGTTCAGGAAGAAGAGCGGCACGACGTCCTGCGACCACACCTTCTCCGCGAACGCGGAGATGCGGTCCCAGCGGGGCCGCTCCTCGGGCGCGGGACGGCGGTTCAGCACGTTCATGCCGAGCGTGGCGTCGATGTTCTCACCGTCGACGATGAGATACGTACGCCGGGGCGTCTGCCCTGGAACCTGCGGGAACGGTGCTGACATGCGACACAGCCTAGCCGCGTGCCAGGTCGCAGGCCCGGACACGGCTGGGGCAATTTCCCTGGCGAATCTCAGGCATCGTCCAGGAACCGGCCGCACACTGGAAACATGGCTACTCCTGAGGCGCGTCTCGTCGTCGTCGACGACGAACCGAACATCCGTGAGCTCCTGTCCACCTCCCTGCGCTTCGCGGGTTTCGAGGTACATGCGGCCGCGGACGGCAACGGCGCTCTCCAGCTGGTCCGGGACGTCGAGCCGGACCTCGTGGTGCTCGACGTGATGCTTCCCGACATGGACGGCTTCACCGTGACCCGCCGCATGCGCGCGACCGGCCGGCACACCCCGGTCGTCTTCCTCACCGCGAAGGACGACACACAGGACAAGGTGCAGGGCCTCACCGTCGGCGGCGACGACTACGTGACCAAGCCGTTCAGCCTCGAGGAGGTCGTGGCCCGGATCCGCGCGGTGCTGCGCCGCACGGGTGTGCCCGCGCCGGAGGAGGAGGCGGTGCTGCACGTGGGCGACCTGGAGATGGACGAGGACTCGCACGAGGTGCGCCGCGCCGGCGTCGAGGTGGACCTCTCCCCCACCGAGTTCAAGCTGCTGCGCTACCTCATGCTCAACTCCGGCCGCGTGCTGTCCAAGGCGCAGATCCTCGACCACGTGTGGCAGTACGACTGGGGCGGCGACGCGAACATCGTCGAGTCCTACATCTCCTATCTGCGGCGCAAGATCGACACGCTCGAGGTCGACGGCGAGCCCCTGCCGCCCCTGATCCACACCAAGCGCGGCGTGGGGTATCTGCTGCGCGCCCCGCAGCACGCCCGTGCTTGAGGGGACCAAGGAGCGCCTCTCCGGCATCCCGCTGCGCGCGCGGCTCGTCGCGATCATCTCGCTGCTGCTCGCGGCGGGCCTGGGCATCGCGGGGGTCGCGACGACGACGGTGGTGTCGAGCTTCCTCGTCGGGCAGGTGGACGAGGAGCTGCACACCGCAGCCCTCAACCCGTACGAGATCCTCACGTCCCTTCAGACGCCGCCCGCGCAAGGGCTGCCCAGCAACTACTACGTCCGGATCGTGCCCGAGGAGGGCGAGGCCAGCACCCTCGGGCGCTCGGCGATCGCGCGGTTCGGCACGCCTGAGCTGCCGGAGGTCACCTACGAGGAGGCGGCGGAGAGCCGCGGCGAGCCGTTCACGACGCCCGGGACGAACAGCGGAGCGGGCACCGAGAGCTGGCGCGTCATCACCCTGGCCGCGCAGTACCCGACGGGCGAGCGAGCTGTCGTCTACGTGGCTCTGCCGCTGGTCGGCATGGACAAGACGGTCTCGACCCTGACCCGCACCCTGATCATGTCGAGCCTGGGTATCGTGCTGCTGGGCGGGCTCACGGCCTGGGTCCTGGTCGAGCGGTCGCTACGGTCGCTGCGGTCCGTGGAGCACACAGCCGCGAAGATCGCGGCCGGCGACCTCACGCTGCGTGTTCCCGGGGCCCCGCCGAGCACGGAGATGGGCTCGCTCGCACTGTCGCTCAACGCGATGATGACGCAGATCGAGCGCGCCTTCGCGGCGCAGGAGGCCTCCGAGGTCCGGATGCGGCAGTTCGTCTCGGACGCCTCGCACGAGCTTCGCACGCCGGTCGCGACCATCCGCGGGTACGGCGAGCTGTACCGGATGGGTGCGCTGGACACCACGGACAAGATCGACGACACGATGGTCCGCATCGAGGACGCCGCGCGCCGCATGGGCACGCTCGTCAACGACCTGCTGGTGCTCGCCCGGCTCGACGAGGGCCGGCCCGTCGCCCGGGAGGACGTCGATCTCGTCGCGCTCGCGCGCGACTCCGTCCAGGACCTGCATGCGCTGGACCCGACCCGTGACGTGGCAGTGGTGCCGCTCGACACCGCGGGACAGGTCCCCGACAAGCTGGTCGTCGAAGGCGACGGCGACCGCCTGCGCCAGGTCGTCACCAACCTCATCGGCAACGTCGCGCGGCACACGCCCGCGGGCACGCCCGCCGAGATCGCGCTCGGCCTGCGGCCGGACGACGGCGTCGCCGTGCTGGAGGTGCGCGACCACGGCCCCGGCCTCACCGAGGAGCAGGGCCGGCGGATCTTCGAGCGGTTCTACCGCGCCGACTCGTCCCGCACGCGCGAGTCCGGCGGCTCGGGCCTCGGGATGGCGATCGTCGCGGCGATCGTCGGCACCCACGGCGGCCATGTCGAGGTCGCGGACACCGAGGGCGGCGGCCTCACCGTCCGGGTCACGCTCCCGACCGGCGACACCCCCGACGTGTCAGACCCTGAGGCCACCCCGGTGTCCTGAGCGTCTGACACGGGCGATGACCAGCATCCAAGACGGTGGTAGCCGCCGCTGACGCATTCGGTAATAGGCTGGCTGCGCAGTGACCGACCTCAACCGTTAGGCAGAATTCACATGGGCGTGCTGACGTCTGACGCGCCGCAGTGGTTCCTGAGTTCTTTCGTCCGCAGTGCGGTGGGCGCGGGAGCCACGGCGGATACCGAGGCGATCGAGGAAGTCGGTCAGGGTCTCCTCGACCGCTGGTCCGACGCGAACCGGCACTTTCACAACCTGCGCCACCTCGCCGCCGTCCTGCATCGCGTGGACCAGCTGGCCGAGGAGACGCACGAGCCCGACCTGGTGCGTCTCGCGGCCTGGTACCACGGCGCGGTGTTCAGCGCCGAGAAGAAGGTGGCGGAGGCCTCGCAGGGCGGCGAGCAGACCACCGCCTCCGCGACCCTGGCCCACGACGAGCTGGTCGGTCTCGGGGTGTCCGAGCGTGCGGCGGCCCGGGTCGCCCACCTGGTCAACGCCATAGTGCGGCACGCGCCGGACCCCGCGGACTTCGACGCGGCCGTGCTGAACGACGCCGACCTGGCGATGCTCGCCGCCGAGCCACAGCGCTACAAGGAGTACAAGTCGGCGATCCGCGCCGAGTACGGGCACATCCCGACGGATGTGTACCTCAAGGCTCGGATCCGGGTCATCGAACGGCTCCTCGCGCGCAAGTCGCTGTTCCTCAGCCCCATGGGCACCGCGTGGGAGGAGCCCGCGCGGCAGAACCTCGACATGGAGCTGCACCGGCTGCGCAAGGAGCAGGCGAAGCTCGAGTCGGCCTGACTTTCCGAGAAGCTCGGCTCCGCCTGAGCCGGCCCCTCCGCACGGTCCCCCACCGGTTCGAGCGCGACCACACCCCTGGCTCTCGCGCGTCCGTGCACAGTGCGCCCCCGGCTTACCCCGCCGTCGGGCCGCGCCCGCCTACGGTCGGGGGGACGACGCCGGACGGGCCGGCGCACAGGAGGTGATGACCCATGCGGTTCGAGGTCGACAGCGACCAGGTGGAGCAGGCGAGCGCGGCGGTGGCGGGCTCGGTGGCGACGGTACGCACGGAGGTGGGGGCGCTCATGCGCAACCTCGATGCGCTGCAGGCGACGTGGCAAGGGCCCGCCGCCGCGGCGTTCGGCGGCACCGTCGCGCAGTGGCGCGGCGCGCAGGCCCAGGTCGAGGGCGCGCTGGACACGATCCAGGCCGCCCTGGCGGCCACGGCCCGCACTTACGCGGAGGCCGAGGCAGCGGCCACCCGAATGTTCGCCTGACCCTCGAGGGTTGTGGGCGGGATCGTTGCGCCTATAACGGACGGGAAGGCGCATTTATCACGCTCACAACAAAATGGCCGACGCCGGCCGGTCGCCCTCCGTACGGAAGGTGACCGACCGGCGTCGGACAGAGTGCTCGGGACGGAGCCCGGGCGGGTCAGGCCGGACTCAGAAGTCCATGCCGCCCATGCCACCGGACGGGTCGCCGGCCGGGGCGCCAGCGGGCTCCGGCTTGTCGGCGACGACGGCCTCGGTGGTGAGGAACAGCGCGGCGATCGACGCGGCGTTCTGCAGCGCGGAACGGGTCACCTTGACCGGGTCGTTCACGCCGGCGGCGAGCAGGTCCTCGTACACACCGGTCGCGGCGTTCAGGCCCTGACCGGAGGGGAGGTTGCGCACCTTCTCCGCCACGACGCCGCCCTCGAGGCCGGCGTTGATGGCGATCTGCTTGAGCGGGGCGTCGATCGCGGCACGCACGATCGAGGCGCCGATCGCCTCGTCACCCTCGAGCTCCAGCTTCGGGAACGCGACGGCACCGGCCTGGATGAGGGCCACGCCACCACCGGCGACGATGCCCTCCTCGACGGCAGCCTTCGCGTTGCGAACGGCGTCCTCGATGCGGTGCTTGCGCTCCTTGAGCTCCACCTCGGTGGCCGCACCGGCCTTGATGACGGCCACGCCGCCGGCCAGCTTGGCGAGGCGCTCCTGGAGCTTCTCGCGGTCGTAGTCGGAGTCCGACTTGTCGATCTCGCTGCGGATCTGGTTCACGCGTCCCGCGATGAGGTCGGCGTCGCCGGCACCCTCGACGATGGTGGTCTCGTCCTTGGTGACGACGACCTTGCGCGCCTGGCCCAGCTCCTCGAGCGTCGCGTTCTCCAGCTTGAGGCCCACCGTCTCGGTGATGACCTGGCCGCCGGTGAGGATCGCGATGTCCTGCAGCATGGCCTTGCGGCGGTCGCCGAAGCCCGGGGCCTTGACGGCGACGGACTTGAAGGTGCCACGGATCTTGTTCAGCACCAGGGTCGCCAGGGCTTCGCCCTCGACGTCCTCGGCGATGATGAGGAGCGACTTGCCCGACTTCATGACCTGGTCGAGCAGCGGCAGCATGTCCTTGACGTTCGAGATCTTCGACTCGACGATCAGGACGTACGGGTCCTCGAGCACGGCCTCCTGGCGCTCGGGGTCCGTCTCGAAGTAGCGGGCGAGGAAGCCCTTGTCGAAGCGCATACCCTCGGTGAGCTCGAGCTCGAGCCCGAAGGTGTTCGACTCCTCGACGGTGATGACGCCTTCCTTGCCGACCTTGTCGAGAGCCTCGGCGATGAGCTCGCCGATCGCCGGGTCACCGGCCGAGATGGCGGCCGTGGCAGCGATCTCTTCCTTGGTCTCGATCTCCTTGGCGGCGTTGAGCAGCTGCTCGGTGACCGCCTCGACGGCCTTCTCGATGCCGCGCTTGACGGCGATCGGGTTGGCACCGGCGGCAACGACGCGCAGGCCCTCCTTCACGAGCGCCTGGGCGAGCACGGTGGCGGTGGTGGTGCCGTCACCCGCGACGTCGTCAGTCTTCTTGGCGACCTCCTTGACGAGCTCCGCACCGATCTTCTCGTACGGGTCGTCGAGCTCGATCTCCTTGGCAATGGAGACGCCGTCGTTCGTGATCGTGGGGGCGCCCCACTTCTTGTCCAGAACGACGTTGCGGCCCTTGGGGCCGAGCGTGACCTTCACCGTGTCGGCGAGCTGGTTGAGCCCGCGCTCCATGCTCCGACGAGCTTCCTCGTCGAAAGCGATGATCTTGGCCATGGGGATGAATCCTCCGCTGGTGGCGTTGTCCAGGCCGGCCGGTGCCCGCGACGGACGGCCTCCGCCTCGACGATCATGTCTCGCCGCGACAGGAGGCCTCACCATTCGACCCTGCTGTCACTCTCGAACGGAGAGTGCTAAGACATTATTGGCACTCGGACCTTGAGAGTGCAAGGCGCGTACACCGCCGGCGAAACGAGACGCCGGCCTACCCCGGTGCCAGGCCGGGCGTGTGTCGCACGTCGAACTCCCGCAGCAGTGCCCGGCGGGCGGCGTGCCAGCCGCCCATCCCGTGCACGCCCGGACCGGGCGGGGTGGAGGCCGAGCAGAGGTACACGCCCTCGGCGACCTGGTACGGGTCGGGCGCGAGCGTAGGCCGCGCGACCATCTGCCACATGGTCGCCGCACCCGACGAGATGTCGCCCCCTGGATAGTTCTGGTTGTGCCGCTCCATCTGCGCGGCGGGGATGCACCGCGAGCCCACGACGACGTCGCGGAAGCCCGGCGCGAACCGTTCGATCTGCCGGGTGACCGCCTCGGTGACGTCCTGGGTCGAGCCGGCCGGGACGTGTGCGTAAGCCCACAGCGGACGCTTCGATCCCCGCAGCCGGCTCGGGTCCGCGACTGTCGGGTCGCTGACCAGGACGACCGGCCGGTCGGCGTGCAGCCCGTGCGCGACGGTGTCCTCGGCGATCACCATCTCGGCGCGCGTCCCGCCGACGTGAACCGTCGAGGCGCGTCCGACGTCGGCCACCCGCCACGGCACCGGACCCGAGAGCACGAAGTCGACCTTGGCCGCCGCGTTCCCGTGCTTGAACCGCCTCAGGGCCGCGCGGCGCACCGGCCCGACCCGCTCCCCTGCTATCCGGAGCAGCGTGCTGGGCGTGGTGTCGAAGAGGACGGCGCGGGCGGGCGGGAGGTCCGACCAGCTCTCGACCCTGCGGCCGGCCTCGACGGTGCCGCCGTGCGCCTCCAGGTCGCGGACCATGGCGTTGATGATGGCCTGGGAACCGCCGACGGGGATGGCCCAGCCGCCGTCGGCGTGCGCGAGCGCCGCGAGGAGGAGTGCCGTGCCCGCTCCCGCGAGCGACGGAAGCGGCGTGATGTTGTGCGCCGCAACACCGGTGAACAGCGCTTTTGCTTCATCGGTGAGGAACCGCCGGTCCCAGCGCGTACCCCCTTGCTCGAGCAGGGCGGCCCCGAACCGGAGCCCGGGTCGAACGGCCCGGACGAGGTTCCCCGCCCTCGAACGCCGCTTCGGTAGCGACACGCGGCCCGATTCCGCGACCAGACCCGCGTTCGACGCCGACTCGTGCGGCATACCTTCCAGCATGCCGCGGAGGGTCCGCTTGTCGCCCATGGCCAGGGCCGTGACGGCGCGCCAGTCCGCGGACAGCGGGCCGAACAGGTCGCGCCAGGCGGCGCCGTCGGGCCCAAGGCGGTCCGCGGTCCGGGCCAGGTCGCGGAAGGCGAGGCCCGCGCGGTCGCCGTCGAGCGGCTGGGCGTAGGCGATCTCCGGCCCGACGAGCTCGACGCCGTGCGCGGAGAGGTCGAAGGCCCGGAAGAACGGCGACGCCCAGGCCATGGGGTGCACGGCGGAGCAGAGGTCGAAGAGCATGTCGCCCGCGAGCTCGGGGATCGCGACGGTGCGCGCGCCACCACCGATCGTGGGCTGGGCCTCGAGGACGTGGACCCCTAGCCCCGCGCGCGCGAGCGTGACCGCGGCCGCCAGGCCGTTCGGCCCGGAGCCCACCACCACCGCGTCGAGCAGGGTCATTCCCCCATCGAATCACGGTCGTGCGTCAAGCGCGGTCGTGGGTCTGACACGGTCGTGGGTCACACGGCCGACGGCGGGGGGTCGTCAGGCCAGAGACCAGAACGAGCAGCCGCGGTACGAGGCGGCTGCTCGGCGGCGTCGGGCATCATCGTCCGACACGGTGCGACAGCGGTCGTCGTCGACCTTCCAGATCGGACGCCGGGGTCTGGGTCCCGGCAGTCCTGTGGGGGGCGGCGGGCGACGGGCGGGCCCTTCCCGCCCGTCGTCCCATCGAATCAGAGTGGACGAACCTGCTCTGCCTGCGGACCCTTCTGTCCCTGCCCCACCTCGTATTCGACTTCCTGACCCTCGTCGAGGGACCGGTACCCGTCGGTCTGGATCGCACTGTAGTGAACAAAAAGGTCCTGGCCGCCGGAAGTCGGGGTAATAAAGCCATACCCCTTCTCGGCGTTGAACCACTTGACGGTGCCCTGGGCCATGCGTAGTTCTCCTTGTACCTCTGCACGGGACACTCGGTCGACCCGTGGTGGTTCGAGCCTAGTGGTCCGGCTCACACCAGGGAAGCCTCTATGTCCGGTATGGGGCATTAAGCGGTCGGCGAACGTGCAGGTCAGAGCGCTGCCAAGGGGTCCGGGCAGGCGAATATCAACCTAGTGGTACGGGAGGTAAGGCTGTTTCCAGCTACTTGATGAGCACGATGACCGCGTATGCCGACGCCGTGACGTCCGCCGACTCGATGGCAGTGGTCGCGCCGATCGCCTGGGCGACAGCCGCAGCGGTGTCCGCCCTGTTCTCGCCATACAGCACCGTGGTCTCGGTGTAACCGTCGCCCAGGCCCGCGGTGTCGTCCTCGGCGACCACGTTGTTCACGTCGAAACCGGCAGCGACTATCGTCTCGGCCGTGCTCTTCGCAGAGCCCGTCGGGCCACCCGAGTTCAGGACCTGAACCCCCGCGGTCAGGTCGGCCGCGGTCGGATCACCCGTCACTCCCGTCGGCGTCGACGGCGAGCTGGAGGGGGACGCCTCCGGACTGGGGGAAGTACTCGGCGACGCCGCGGGCGCCGAGGCGGAGGCCGACGGTGAACCGTTACCCGACGCCTCTGCCGGATCGTCACCCCCGGACAGCAGCGTGATGCCGCCCCACGCCACGGCGGCGCACACTACGGCGACCAACAGGAACGGCCAGGCCGAGCTCCAACCGCTTCGCGGCGCACGGTGCACACCCACTGGTGCGCCCCCGGGGACAGCGACGTCGAACTCGTCGGGCGGGTAGGGGTAGCCACTCTTCGTCACGGCAGAGAGAGTAGCGGGTCGTTGTGACGGATCGGTGCCCGCTCAGTGGTTCTCATCCGCCAGCCGGCGTGTGGAACGCGCTCGCTGGCGGGTCGACCGGACCCTGCGCAGCCGTTTGACCAGCGCCGGGTCGTGCTCGAGGGCCGCTGGAGAGTCGATCAGCGTGTTCAAAACCTGGTAATAACGCGTGGCCGTGAGATCGAACAGCTCGCGGGCTGCTTCCTCCTTGGCGCCCGCGTACTTCCACCACCTGCGCTCGAACGCGAGAATCTCGCGGTCTCGGTCGGAGAGCTTGCTCTCGGCCCTCGCGACGACCGGGGTATCGGCGCCGGAAACCAGCATCTCGCTCATCTGGTCACCGTATGCCCGTAATGCCTGGCGCTCATTCACCCTTGCCCTTTCACAGTGTCAACACGTCGACCCGCCCCGCGCCGTCTGAAAGCTCGCGGACCCCCTACGGAAGGCGCCAGTCGACCGGCTGCGCACCCTGCTGCTCCAGCAGCGCGTTCGCCCGGGAGAAGGGTCGCGAGCCGAAGAATCCATTGCGTGCTGACAGGGGTGACGGGTGCGCGCTCTCCACGATCGGCACGTCGCCCAGCCATGGCTTCAGGTTGCGCGCCTTCGCGCCCCACAGGATCGCCACGAGCGGCCCGCCCCGCGCCACCAGCGCACGGATGGCCGCCTCGGTGACCTCTTCCCAGCCCTTGCCCGCATGGGAGTCGGAGGAGCCGGGACGGCAGGTGAGCGTCCTGTTCAGCAGCATGACCCCCTGGTCGGCCCAGGGACGCAGGTCGCCGTTCGAGGGGAGCGGGACACCGAGGTCGTCCTGCATCTCCTGGTAGATGTTGGCCAGCGACCGCGGCACGGGGCGCACGTCCGGCTGGACGGAGAAGGACAGACCCATGGCGTGGCCCGGCGTCGGATACGGGTCCTGGCCCACGATGAGCACCCGGACATCCGCGAGCGGTCGCTTGAACGCGGCGAGCACGTTCTCGCCCGCGGGTACGTAGGTGCGCCCCGCGGCGACCTCCGACCGGAGGAAATCACCCATCGCGTGGATGCGCGGCTCGACGTCGGCGAGCGCCTCGGCCCAGTCAGGTGCGATGACCTGGGACAACGGCGGCGGGCCGGACGCGGGGGTGGTGTCGACAGGGGGTGTCGGGTTCACGGTGGTCTCCACGTCCAGGAGGTTACCGGCACCCACTGACAGCGCCAGTTTGTGCTGCCCGTCACACCCTCCGCCCAGCGAGCCGTCCAGTGCAAGCGGGAGAATGAGCGCCGTGAGCGCCACGACAACCCCAGACCCGGAAGGCCCCACCACCGACCTCCCTGCGACGAACCCGGTCCGCTGGGCGCGGTACATCGCCATGGGCGACTCCTTCTCGGAGGGCCTGTGGGACCCGTACCCCGACGCCCCGGACGTCCAGCGCGGCTGGGCCGACAATCTCGCCGCCGCGCTCTCGGCACGCCGCATCGCGGCCGGCGACGAGCCGCTCGAGTACGCGAACCTCGCGATCCGCGGCCGCAAGCTGCGCCCGATCATCGACGAGCAGCTGGACGTCACGATCGACGCCCAGCCGGACCTCGTCTCGCTGGTCGGTGGCGGCAACGACATCTTGCGCGCGTCCGCCGACATCGAGGCGATCTCGGGTGCGCTGGAGGACGCCGTCGCCGCGCTCCGCGCCACCGGCGCCGACGTCCTGATGGGCACCGGCTTCAAGGCGGGCGCCGCCCTGAGCTGGACCAACGGCCGGGTGGGCATCTTCAACGCGAACGTCTGGTCCATCGCCCGCCGGCACGGCGCGCACGTCCTGGACCTGTGGGGCATGCGGTCCCTCGCCGACCTCCGCCTCTGGTCCGACGACCGCATCCACCTCACCCCCGAGGGGCACCAGCGGGTGGCGAACGCCGCCCTGGTGGCCCTCGGCCTCGACCCGGACGACGCCGCGTACGACACCCCGCTCGACGCCGCCCCGCCCGCGGCCTTCCGCGACGCTGCCCGCGCCAACGCGGCCTGGATGCGCCAGCACGTGGGCCCATGGGTCAAGCGCCGGCTGACGGGCACCTCCAGCGGTGACGGCCGCTCTGCCAAATGGCCGACACCGCAGGCGTGGCCCCGGGCGTGACCGCCCGTCCCGCCGTAGACTTCGGCGGGTGAATCCCAGAGGCTCCCCGGTGCTCGCGCCGGGGAGCCTCTGGCGTCTCAGGAACCTAGCGTTCGCCGCGTAACTTAACCTTCTAGATGGTACAGTTAAGCCCATGACGATGAGCCCTCCGCTGGCTGCGGGCACGTCCCACCTCAGCGCCCGACGGCGCTGGACGCTCCTGGTGACCGTAGGCGCCGGCCTGCTGCTGATCACCCTGGACAACTCGATCCTCTATACCGCGCTGCCCACCCTCACGCGGGAGCTCGACGCGAGCTGGACCGAGAGCCTGTGGATCATCAACGCCTACCCGCTCGTGATGACAGGGCTGCTGCTCGGCTCGGGCACGCTGGGCGACCGGTTCGGGCACCGGCTCATGTTCCTGGCGGGTCTCGTGGTGTTCGGGCTGGCCTCGCTCCTGGCCGCGACCGCGCCCACACCCGAGGTACTGATCGCGGCACGCGGCCTGCTGGCCGTGGGCGCCGCGGCGATGATGCCGGCCACCCTGGCGCTGATCCGCGTGACGTTCACGGACGAGCGCGAGCGCAACATCGCCATCAGCGTGTGGGGCAGCCTGTCGGTGGTCGGCGGCGCGCTCGGGCCGATCGTCGGCGGCGCACTGCTGGAGCAGTTCGCCTGGGGCTCGATCTTCCTGATCAACGTGCCGGTGGTGCTCCTGGCTGTGATCCTCGGGGTCGCCGTCGCCCCGAGGAACGACCCCCACCCCACCGCCCGGTGGGACTTCACCTCGTCCGTGCAGGCGCTGGTCACCCTGGTCGGCCTGGTGGTCCTGATCAAGGAGGTCGCCAAGGTCGAACGCTCCGATGCGGTGCTCCTCGGCGCGACGCTGGCCACCGTGGTCGGGTGGTGGGTCTTCGTCCGCCGTCAGCGGCGTCTGCCCTTCCCTCTGCTGGACCTGTCGATCTTCCGCAACGCGGCGTTCGCCTCCGGGGTGCTCGCGGCCGCCGTCGCGATGTTCGCCATGGGCGGCCTGCAGCTGGCCACCACCCAGCGGTTCCAGCTCGTGGCCGGCTTCTCGCCGCTCGAGTCGGGGCTGCTGGTGGCAGCCATCGCGGTCGGCTCGCTGCCGTCGTCGATCCTGGGCGGGGCGTTCCTCCATGTCGTGGGCCTGCGGGTCCTGATCGGAGGCGGCCTCGGCGTCGGGGCCGTCGGCGTCGCCTGGACCCTGCTCGCCGTCCCCCACGGGATGGGCTGGCTGCTCGGCGGGCTGCTCGTCACGGGCCTGGGCCTGGGCGCGGCGATGTCCGTGGCCTCGACGGCGATCATCGGGAACGTGCCCGCCCGCCGGGCGGGCATGGCTTCCTCCGTCGAGGAGGTCTCCTACGAGTTCGGCAGCCTGGCGGCCGTCGCGCTGCTCGGCTCGCTGCTGACCACGGTCTACACGATGACGATCCGGCTGCCCGAGGGGGCTCCCGCCGAGGCCGGCCGGTCCATGACCGACGCCCTCACCGCACCGGGCACCGGCCCGGAGGTCCTCGACGCCGCGTACCGCGCGTTCGGGAACAGCTACTCGGCGGTCATGGTCGTCTGCGTCGGGGTGCTGGCCGTCGGCGCTGTCGTCACGACCGTGCTGCTCCGCCGCTACGGGCCCGGGTCGGCGTCCTCCGCCTACGGCTCCGGCCACTGAACCGACCCCCGATCCGCTGGAGGCCACGTGCGACCGAGCAACCGCAACCGAATCCTCGACGCCGCCGTGCGCGTCGTGCAGCGCGAGGGCGTCACCGCCGTCACCTTCGACTCCGTCGCGGCCGAGGCCGAGCTGACCCGCGGCGGGATCATGTACCACTTCCCGTCCCGGGAGGACCTGCTGGCCGCGCTCCACCAGCACCTGGCCGCCCAGTGGGAGGCCACGCTCCTGGCCGACGCCGGGCGGCCCCTCGACGAGCTGGGCGCCGACGACCGGCTGGCCGCCTACATCCGCGTGAGCGCCCGGTCCGCGACCCGCGCCGAGCTGCAGCTCATGCTCGAGGCCGCCAACCGTTCCGAGTGGGCCGCGCCCTGGAGCGCCGTCCTGGAGCGCTGGGCGCCCCTTCCCGAGGACGCCGAGAAGGACGCCGCGTCCATGACCCGGCTGGTCGCCCGGCTCGCCGCCGACGGGCTGTGGATGTTCGAAGCGCTCGCCTACCGCGCGATGCCGGAGGCGCAACGGCGCGCCGTCGCGGACCATCTGGTGCGGGCAGTGGGTATTTCAGATGGCAGCTGACTGCCGTCGGCTCACCCGACCTGGAACCGACATCAAGGACCGAGCAGTGCAAGCGGCACGACCGCAACGCCGTCAGGCCGACGGTAGGCACGCTCTCCGGTCGTGACGACGATGCGGTCGACAAGACGGTCGCCAAGTTGTTCGTGCAGCCAGTTGAGATGGCGCGCATCCCTGTCGTCAGCCGCTGCGGCCAGCTTGACCTCCACAGCGATAGCGCGCCCGTCACCGGAGTGCGGGACCAGATCGACCTCGCGATCACCCCGGTGTGTACGCAGGTGACCAGTTTCAAGGCCGAGCACATCTGCATAGGTTCGGATGCTGAGCGTCACAAGAGACTCGAAGAGCGCCCCGAACATCGGCCCGTCCCTGAGACCTCGGAGTCCTGCGTCGTCGTCACCAAGCCCTGCCGACCGGGACTACGCGGTCGTGCGATTGGAAGACTAGAAGCCGTGCGATCGGTAGACCAGAAACCATCTGTGCTGGTCAGCATGCCTCCCGCATCGAGGCGAAACGACAGCAGGCCAGCACGTAACGGTGCTGGCCTGCTGTCATGCGTGGAGCCGCCTGTCGGGTTCGAACCGACGACCTTCCGCTTACAAGGCGGGAGCTCTACCAGCTGAGCTAAGGCGGCTGGCGGGGAACAGCCTAACGGTTGCCGCCACCAGAATCCGAGTCGAGAACCACAAGTCGTCCGGGCGCAGACCAGCGGGGCCCCGGGCCGCAGCCCGAGACCCCGCCAGCGTAAAGCCAGGTACTACTCGGACGGCTCCGCGGAAGGCTCCGACGACGGCGCCGCCTCGCCCGTGATCGCCCCGGCCAGCGCGCCCGGAGTCTGCCAGCCATCGAACCGCTCGCCGTCGATGAGCACGGTGGGGGTACCCATGCCGCCCGTCTGAGGGTTCACGACGTCGGGGTCCGAACCGGCAGCTTCGGTGGAGGCCGTCACCCACTCCTCGTAGGTCTCGTGCGCTGTGCCGTCGGCGATGCCCGCCGCTTCCTCGGCCGACACGCCAGCCTGTTCGGCGACCTGCGCGATCTGCTCGTCGGACAGACCGGGCGTCTGCTCCTCCGGCTGGCTCGCGAACATCGCGTCGTGGAACGCGGAGAACTGCGCAGGCGCCCGGTCAGCGACCCAGGCGGCGGCCGACGCGGCACGCGTCGAGTACTCGGTGCCCTGGGACGTACGGTCCAGGATCGCGACCGGGTGCACCACGAGCGTCACGTCGCCGGCCTCGCGCATCTCGGCGATGCTGGCACCGTTGATCTGTTCGAACTGGCCGCAGACGGGGCACATGTAGTCGACGTAGACATCGAGCGTCTTGGCGCCCTCGTTCTCGGTGCCCGCGACGCCGTCGGCCCCCACCGGGATCCCGGTGTCCTCGACCACGCCGGCCGGGATGTTTTCGACCTTCTCCATGGCGGTCTTCTGACCCTCCATGAAGATCATCACGACCGCGACGATCAGGATGATGAGTCCCAGCCCGAGCGCGCTCAGCACGATCAGACGGCTGCGCTTCTCGCGCGCCTGCTGCTTCTTCTGGAGTGCAAGGGCCTCGGCGCGGGCGGCGTCTCGCCGCTGCGCCTTGGTCTGATTCGTCGACATCGGGGTCCTTCGAGATGCGGGCCAATGGGGCGAGGCGCCTCAGGCGCCCGCTCCCAGCCTACAAGCGCTCGCTGGAAGTCGGCTGAATGTTTCGGCACGATCCGGACACCGAACCTTGGGTCACCACCCGATCTCGGGCCGGCCCCCCAGGGGCCACCACAGGATGTCCACCGTGCCGTCGAACAGCGGCGCCGCGGCCAGCACCGCGAGTGCCAGGACGACCAGGCCGACCACCACCTTCGCCGCCCGGGAGGGCGCGATCCGGCGCAGCAGCGGCCCGGCGCCGACCCGCGTGCCGTACGACCCCGGCCCCCACCACGACACGACCACCGTGACGAGCATCGCCACGCTCAGCACCATGCTGTCGACGATCGGCCGGTTCGTGCCGCCCACCGACCGCGCCTCGACGGTCTCGATGGGGGCGATGATCAGGTTGCCGGGGCCGAACACCAGCAGGCCCAGCAGCACCACGATGACGCCCACGCAGACGCCGACGGCCGCGGCGGGCAGCACGCCGAAGACGGCCCGCACGAGGTGCCAGGGGGACAGCAGCGTCGCCACGAGCGCGTCGGCGCGGCCCGGGCCGCGCCGCGCCCGGCGGCTGCGGAACTCGTCGACGGCGATTCCCGCCAGGCGGGCCACGATCAGCAGGGCGACCAGCACGGCTACGGCGATGCCGGGCAGGGTCGCGGCGAGCGCCACGAGCGCGAGCCCGGTCGCGAGGAACAGTCCCCGGTAGCCGGTGACGCGCGCAGGATTGGCCGGCTGGGGCGCGAAGGCCGGGTCGACGGACGGCGGAGCCGGGCGCGCCGCACCCGTCGCGCGACCGGTCACCGACCGGCCCTTGACCTGGCCACCCCCGGGCGCCGCGGACGCAGCCGCCAGGTCGGTCACCCCGCCGACGTCCCGGCTCGCCCGGCGCTTGGCACCGGCGGCCGCTGCAGCTCCCGCGGCGGCGCCGACGCCTGCTCCCCCGGCCGCCTCGGAGAGCGGCCGCCGGTGCGGCAGCAGGCCCTGCGGCATGACCCGGGTCGAACCGAGGTCGGCCGGCGTCTCGGCGGTGGGGGCGCCTTGGGCATCGGACGCGTCGAGCACTGCCGTCGTCGAACCGTCCTCGCCCGCCGTCTCGGCGATGAACGCCTCCGACTCGGCCTTGAGCGCCCGGGCCACCTCGTTCGGGCCCCAGCGCTCGGCCGGAACGGCCCGGAGCGCGGCGGCGAGTGCGCGCTCGGCCCGGCGCGGCAGCCCGTCGAGGTCCGCCTGGCCCTGCCGGGAGCGGCGCAGCACCAGCTCGGTGGGGCGGACGCCGAACGGCGCGCGGCCGGTGCCGGAGAACGCGAGCACGGCGGCCCAGGACCACCAGTCGGTGTCCGGGCCGGGCTCCGCGCCGTTGAGCAGCTCGGGCGCCAGGTAGCCGGGGGTGCCCATGACGAACCCGGTCCGGGTCGCCCGTACGTCGCCCGGCCCCTGGGCGAGGCCGAAGTCGATCAGCACCGGCCCGGTCCGTGCGATGAGCACGTTCGACGGGGTGAGGTCTCGGTGCACGACGCCGGTGCCGTGCACGGCCTCGAGCGCATCGGCGAGCTGGTCGGCGAGCTCGAAGAGGTCCCGGGGGTCGAGCGGTCCGCGCTCGTCGATCTCCTCCTCGAGCGTCGGGCCCTCGACGAGCTCGGTGACGATGAACGCGTCGGGCCCCTCGAGCTCGGCGTCGAGCACGCGGGCCACTGCCGGGTGGCGCAGGCCCTGCAGCGCGGCGGCCTCGCGGCGCAGCCGCTCCCGGGCCGCGGGGTCGTCCAGGTGGCGGTGCAGCATCTTCAGCGCGACGGCGTGCCCGCCGTCGTCCTCCGCTCGGTAGACGGCGCCCATGGCGCCCGACCCGATCTGACGCACGACCGTGTACCCGCCGAGCTTCGAGCCCGTGGCGGGGCCGCCGTTCGAGGGCGCGATCGAGGCCTCCACCTCCTTCATAAGGCACACGGTAGTCGTCGCGGAGAGGCGACGCCCGCCAAGTCCGAGCCCTCTGACCAGCGATGAGACAGGTGCTCATCCATCTCACTGAGACGCTCGTTACCCTGATGAGGTATGAGAACTCGGTACTCTTGACACTGGACAGCGAGACTCTTCTACAACCAAGGAGCAGTACATTGCCGGGTAAAGACGGGTACGATCTGGTCGTCGTCGCGAACCGGCTACCGGTCGACTTCTCGGTCGGTCCAGAGGGCGACCTCACCTGGCAGAGGTCTCCCGGTGGCCTCGTCACGGCACTCGAACCGGTGATGCGGGACGCCGACGGCGCCTGGGTGGGCTGGTCCGGCGCCCCCGACCTGGCCCACGAGCCCTTCGAGGCGGACGGCGTGCTGCTGGTCCCGGTCACGCTCAGTGCCACCGAGATCGAGCGCTACTACGAGGGCTTCTCCAACGCGACCCTCTGGCCGCTCTACCACGACGTCATCGCGCCGCCCGACTATCACCGACAGTGGTGGGACGCGTACCGCCGGGTCAACCAGCGCTTCGCCGACGCCGCCGCCGAGCAGGCAGCGGAGGGCGGCGTGGTCTGGGTGCACGACTACCAGCTCCAGCTCGTCCCCCGTATGCTGCGCGACCTGCGCCCGGACCTGCGCATCGGGTTCTTCGACCACATCCCGTTCCCGCCCGTCGAGCTGTTCGCGCAGCTCCCGTGGCGCCGCCAGATCATCGACGGCCTGCTCGGGGCGGACCTCGTCGGCTTCCAGCGCAACGGCGACGCCGCGAACTTCGTGCGGTCCGCGCGCCGCCTGACCGGCTACACCACGCGCGGCCCCGTCATCACCATCCCCGACGCCGACGGGCGCCCCGGCCGGCACGTGCGCGCGTCGTCGTTCCCCATCTCCATCGACTCGCGCCGGTTCGACACGCTCGCCCGCACACCCGAGGTGCAGGCCCGCGCCAAGGAGATCAAGGCCGACCTCGGCAACCCCGACACCCTGATGCTGGGCGTCGACCGCCTCGACTACACCAAGGGCATCCGGCACCGCATCAAGGCGTACGGCGAGCTGCTCGACGACGGCCGCCTCGACGTCGAGCACGCCACGCTCGTGCAGGTGGCGAGCCCGAGCCGGGAGAACGTCGGCGCCTACCAGGAGCTCCGGGAGCACGTCGAGGTGCTCGTGGGCCGGATCAACGGCGAGTACGGCGAGCTGGGCCACTCCGCCATCCACTACCTGCACCACTCCTACCCGCCGGAGGAGATGGCGGCGCTCTACCTGGCCGCCGACGTGCTGCTGGTGACGTCGCTGCGCGACGGCATGAACCTGGTCGCCAAGGAGTACATCGCCGCCCGCTCCGACGACCGCGGCGCGCTGGTGCTGAGCGAGTTCACCGGTGCGGCGGACGAGCTCTCGCCCGGCCCGCTGCTGGTCAACCCGCACGACATCGACGGGATGAAGGACATCATCGTGGCCGCCGCGACCATGGACCCCAAGGAACAGCGGCGCCGCATGCGCCGCCTGCGCCGCAAGGTCCTGGCCGATGACGTCGCCAAGTGGTCGGAGACCTTCCTCGGCGTGCTCACCGCCGTGCCGCCGCGACCGCTCAGCGTGGACCCGCGCTCCGCGGAGCCCCGCCACCACAACCTCCGGGACGCCCTCACGGCGTTCACCACGGTGCCCGACGGCGTCCCGGCGCGGGGTCGGCTCGCCCGCATGGGCAACGGGAGCGGACGGCGCAAGAAGCCCACCACAGGCTGGCTGCTCGCCTCGGACTTCGACGGGACGCTGGCGCCCCTGGTCGACGACCCCAAGTCGTCCACCATGACCCGCGCCGCGCGCACCGCCCTCGAGCAGCTGCACACGGTCGCGCAGGAGGCGCCCGTGCGCCTTGCGCTCGTCTCCGGGCGCGACCTGTCCGACCTGGCCGAGCGCAGCGTGGCACCGGAGGGCACGTTCCTCGTCGGCAGCCACGGCGCGGAGGCCGGCCGGGCCACGAGCACCGGCGTCGAACAGGTGCCGTTCCAGCTGACCACCACGCAGTCCGGCCAGCTCGACGCGCTCGTCGCGGGGTTCGAGTCCGCCGTCTCCGGCCGCGAGGGGGCGTGGGTGCAGGTCAAGCCCGCCGCCGCCGTCGTGCACACGCGGCTGGCGAGCGTGGACGACGCCGCCGCCATCACCGTGGCCGCCGACGAGGTGGCCGCCAACCTGGGGCTGCCCGCCATGCACGGCAAGGACGTGGTCGAGGTGTCGGTGGTGACCACCAGCAAGGGCGAGGCGCTGCGCCGGCTGCGCGGCACGGTCGCGGCCGAGCTGGGCGTCGAGAAGGTGCGCGTGCTGTACGCCGGCGACGACACCACCGACGAGCACGCCTTCGGGGCGCTCGAGTCCGGAGACCTGTCGATCAAGGTCGGCACGGGCGACACACTCGCCTCGCACCGCGTGCCCGACCCCGACGCGCTGGCCGCCGTCCTCTCGGGCCTGGCGCGCACGCTGCGCGGCGAGGGGTGACTCGGAGATCTGACCCAGCCGTGACCTGGCCGATACCGCGACCTTGACGAACCGGGGTACGATCGCGCTGCAACAGTGTCACCGCCGACACGCGAGTGGAAGCAACGGCACCCGACCACAACGGATCGTCCGGCACGTACCTGCCGGTGGAGGGATGTTTTCTCATGGCTACGGTCACCTTTGACCACGCGACGCGCGTCTACCCGGGCACGGAGCGCCCGGCCGTCGACCAGCTGAACCTGGAGATCGAGGACGGCGAGTTCCTCGTCCTCGTCGGCCCGTCCGGCTGCGGTAAGTCCACGTCCCTGCGCATGCTCGCGGGTCTCGAGGACGTCAACGGCGGGCACATCTTCATCGGTGACCGCGACGTCACCGACGTGCAGCCCAAGGACCGCGACATCGCGATGGTGTTCCAGAACTACGCCCTCTACCCGCACATGTCGGTGGCGGACAACATGGGCTTCGCCCTGAAGATCGCGGGCACGCCCAAGGCGGAGATCCGCCAGCGCGTCGAGGAAGCTGCGAAGATCCTCGACCTCACCGAGTACCTCGACCGCAAGCCGAAGGCCCTCTCGGGTGGCCAGCGGCAGCGTGTCGCCATGGGCCGCGCCATCGTGCGTCAGCCCCAGGTGTTCCTCATGGACGAGCCGCTGTCGAACCTCGACGCCAAGCTCCGTGTGCAGACCCGTACGCAGATCGCGTCGCTGCAGCGTCGCCTGGGCGTCACCACGGTCTACGTGACCCACGACCAGACCGAGGCGCTGACGATGGGTGACCGCATCGCGGTCCTCAACGCCGGCATCCTGCAGCAGGTCGGCACCCCGCGCGAGATGTATGACCGCCCGAACAACGTGTTCGTCGCCGGCTTCATCGGCTCCCCCGCCATGAACATCGGCACGTTCGACGTCAAGGACGGCCACGTCAAGGTCGGTTCGGCCGACGTGCCGCTCGACCGCTCCATCGCGAGCGAGATGACCGACGCCGACGGCGGCAAGGTGACCCTGGGCTTCCGCCCCGAGGCGCTCGACCCCGTCCCGGTCGGTACGCCCGGCTCGTTCGACGTCGAGGTCAACCTCGTCGAGGAGCTCGGCTCGGACGCGTTCGTCTACGGCACGCTCAAGGGCGACGCCGCCGACGTCAACCTGACCGCCGGTGAGACCAACCAGCTCATCGTGCGCATCGACCCGCGGACCGTGCCGGACAAGGGCGACGTCATCGCCGTCTCCATCCAGGCCGGCCACTCGCACGTGTTCTCCGCGACCTCGGGTGAGCGCCTCGGCTGATCCTCAGCCCTCAATGCGCCGAGATAGAACCGTGGCGAAGTAGAACCGTGGCGAGATAGAACGTCAGCACCGTCTGGCGTTCTGTCTCGCCACAGTTCTACTTCGCCATCGTTCTACTTCGCCACAGTTCTATCTCGCCATAGTTCTATCTCGGCGCATCCCGTCATCGAGAATGGTGCCCATGCCCCAGCAGAATCTCCAGATCACCGCGGTCGCACCCGACCCCGCGCTGCTGGACCTCCCGTGGGACGTTCCGCTGGTCGACTGGCCGGAGGACGTCCTGGCAGCCCTGCCCCAGGGCATCTCGCGGCACGTGGTCCGCTTCGTCAACCACGGGGGCCGCGTCATCGCGATCAAGGAGATCGGCGAGACCGTCGCCTACCGCGAGTACGAGCTGCTGCGCCAGCTGCACCGCATCGAGGTGCCCTCGGTCGTCCCGGTCGGCGTCATCACGGGCCGCCGCGCGCCCGACGGCGAACGGCTCGAGGCCGTGCTCATCACCGAGCACCTGCAGTTCTCTCTGCCTTACCGCGCCCTGTTCAGCCAGGACCTGCGCCCTGACACCGCGACCCGCCTCATCGACGCCCTGGCCGTGCTCCTCGTCCGCCTGCACCTCGTGGGCTTCTACTGGGGCGACGTCTCGCTGTCGAACACCCTGTTCCGGCGGGACGCCGAGACCTTCGCGGCCTACCTGGTCGACGCCGAGACCGGCGACCTGCACCGCACCCTGACCAACGGCCAGCGCAACTACGACGTCGACCTGGCGCGCACCAACATCATCGGCGAGCTGATGGACCTCGCCGCGGGCGAGCTGCTCGACGAGGACGTCGACGAGGTGGCCATCGGCGACGCCCTCGTGGAGCGCTACCAGGAGCTGTGGAACGCCCTCACCGGCTCGGAGGCATTCGCTTCCGACGACCGCTGGCGCGTCGCCGCCCGTATCGAGCGGCTCAACGACCTCGGCTTCGACGTGGGCGAGCTCGAGATCACCACGGACATCGACGGCACCAAGGTGCGCATCCAGCCCAAGGTGGTCGACGCCGGGCACCACTCCCGCCGTCTGCTCCGCCTCACAGGGCTGGACGTGCAGGAGAACCAGGCCCGCCGCATGCTCAACGACCTCGACAGCTACCGCGCCGCGACGGACCGGCAGAACGACCAGGAGCAGATCGTGGCGCACGCCTGGGTCCGCCAGGTGTTCCGCCCGACCATCGACGCCGTGCCGCGCGAGCTGCGTCGCAAGCTGGAGCCGGCGCAGCTGTTCCACGAGATCCTCGACCACCGCTGGTTCATCTCGCA
Organism: Promicromonospora panici; assembly: GCF_900608595.1. Lineage (GTDB taxonomy): Bacteria > Actinomycetota > Actinomycetes > Actinomycetales > Cellulomonadaceae > Promicromonospora > Promicromonospora panici. The sequence goes on from NZ_UWYY01000007.1 coordinate 23,110, forward strand.
GCAGGCGCAACGGGACATCCCCATGCCCGAGGCCGCCGAGTCCTACGTGGAGAACGTGCTACGGCACCGCCCCGACGAGGACGCGGTGCTCGGCCTCCCGCCGGGCGAGGCGGAAGAGGCCGAGCTGGAGGCCTAGCTCGCGGAGGCCGTGCTCGCGGAGGACGCCTGGCTAGCTCGCGTCCGAGCGCTGCTTGGCCACCTCGTACAGCGTGATGCCGGCCGCCACCGCCGCGTTCAGCGACTCCGTGGTGGTCGCCATCGGGATCGACACCACCGCGTCGCACGTGTCGCGGACCAGGCGGGACAGGCCCTTGCCCTCGGAGCCCACGACCAGCACGAGCGGGTCGGTGGCGTAGGCGAGCTCGCCCACCGGCATGTCGCCGCCGGCGTCGAGGCCCACCACGAAGCAGCCGCTCTTCTTCAGCTCGGCGAGCTCGCGGGCCAGGTTGGTCGCGCGCGCCACGGGCACGCGCGCCGCGGCGCCCGCCGACACCTTCCACGCCGACGCCGTCACGCCGGCCGCGCGCCGCTCCGGTACCAGCACGCCGTGCGCGCCGAACGCCCCGGCGGAACGGAGCACCGCGCCGAGGTTGCGCGGGTCGGTGATGGCGTCGAGCGCCACGATCAACGGCGGCTCACCGGCCTCCGCCGCGGCGTCGAGCAGGTCCTCGGTGTCCTTGTAGTCGTACGGCGGCACCTTCATCGCGACGCCCTGGTGCACGGCGCCGTCGGTGATCCGGTCCAGATCGAGGCGCGACGCCTCGAACATCGGGTGGCTGCGGGCGTGCGCGATCTCCAGGATCTCCTGGGTGCGGTCGTCCGACTCCAGGCGCGACGCCAGGTAGATGCCCTCGACGGGCATCTCGGCCCGGAGCGCTTCCAGCACCGCGTTGCGGCCGGCGACCACCTCCGTGGCACCGGCCCCCTTACGCCCGGCGCCACGGCCGCCGGGGACGCCCGGACGCCGTCCACCCGACACCGCCCGCTTCTTCTCGGCCTCGGCCTTGCGCTGGTGGGCGGGGTGGTAGGTGCGGTCCTCAGCCTTGGGCGTGGGGCCCTTGCCGCGCAGCGCCTTGCGGCTGTGCCCGCCGGTACCTACCTGGGCTCCCTTCTTGGAGCCGGCCTTGCGCACCGCACCGGCGCGCTTCGAGTTGCCTGCCATCGTGTATCTCGTCTCTCAGCCGGTGGTCGAGCTTGTCGCGACCACCGCGGGTTCGTCGGTGGTGGCCGCGACAAGCGCGACCACCCGGGAAAAGGTCAGGAGAGCGCCCAGCGGGCGCCGTCGGCGGAGTCCTGGACCTCGATGCCCGCGGCCGCCAGGCGGTCGCGGATCGCGTCGGAGGTGGCCCAGTCCTTCGCGGCCCGCGCCTCGGCGCGGGCTTTGAGCTCGGCGGCCACGAGCGCGTCGAGCGCCGCGGCGTGCCGGTCGTCGGTGGACGTCGCCCACTGCGGGTCCGCGGGGTCGAGGCCCAGTACGTCCAGCATCGCACGCAGCGCCACCAGCTCGTCACGCACCGCGGCGTCGGCCCCCGAGGCGAGGGCCGTGTTCCCGGCGCGCAGATGCTCGTGTACGACGGCGAGCGCCTGCGGCACGTTCAGGTCGTCGTCCATGGCCGCCGCGAAGGCCTCGGGGACCTCCGCCTTGGCGACCTCCTCGGCCGGGACGTCGCCTACGCGCTCGGAGGCGCGCGTGACGAAGCCCGACAGGCGCTCCCAGGTGGTGCGCGCCTCGTCGAGAGTGTCGGGCGCCCACTCCAGCATCGAGCGGTACTGCACGGCGGCCAGCGCGTAGCGCACGACGGGGGCAGGCGCCTGGCCCAGCAGCTCGCTGACCAGCAGCCCGTTGCCCAGGGACTTCGACATCTTGACGCCGGACTGCGTGACCCACGCCACGTGCATCCAGCGCTGCGCGAACCCGAAGCCCGCGGCCCGGGACTGCGCCTGCTCGTTCTCGTGGTGGGGGAACCGCAGGTCGAGGCCGCCGCCGTGGATGTCGAACGTGTCGCCCAGGTAGCGGCGGGCCATCGCGGAGCACTCCAGGTGCCAGCCGGGGCGCCCCCGCCCGTACGGGGTGTCCCACGACGCCGACTCGGGCTCGCCCGGCTTGGGAGCCTTCCAGAGCGCGAAGTCGTGCGGGTTCTTCTTGGCCTCGCTCGCCGGGCCGGCCGCTGCCTCCGTCCCCTCTTCGGGGCTGAGGTCCTCGACCTTCTGCCGCGTGAGCTCCCCGTAGGCGGGCCAGGAGTGGACGTCGAACCAGACGTTGCCCTCGCCCGTGCTGTAGGCGTGGCCCTTGGCGACCAGGGTGTCCATGAGCCCGATCATCTCGGGCACGCTGCCGGTGGCGCGCGGCTCGTAGGTCGGCGGGAGGACGCCGAGCGCGTCGTACGCCTGCGTGAACACGCGCTCGTACAGCGCGGCGTGCGCCCACCACTCACGGCCCGCTGCCGCCGACTTGGCCAGCACCTTGTCGTCGATGTCGGTGACGTTCCGGATCAGGGTGACCTTCAGGCCCCGCCGTGTGAGCCAGCGCCGCAGCACGTCGAACGCGACGGCCGGGCGCAGGTGGCCGACGTGCGGGGGTGCCTGCACCGTGGCGCCACACAGGTAGATGCCGACCTCGCCCGGGGTGATGGGGGTGAAGTCGCGCACCTCGCGCGTGGCGGTGTCAAACAGGCGAATGGTCACCTGTCAAGGGTACCGGCGTCCTCCTGTAGCAGCCGCGCCACGTGCTCGTGCCCCCGCACCTCGTAGCCGACGACCGTCACCACCGGCGCGAGCATGACCAGGAGCAGCGACCACGACATGTGGAAACCGGCCGCGGCGGTGGCGACGGCTGCGACGAGCACCACCACGGTGCCGGCGACCAGGCCCAGGTGCAGTCGGTCGAGAGACCGGGTCAGCACCCAGAACTGGATGTAGTCGGCCAGCACGAACACGAGCACCGGCACGGCGACGGCGAGCACGGTCCCCACCGCGCCGATGTGGGCCTCCCCCTCCAGGTAGTACGCGGCCACGTGCAGCCCCGCACCCACGCCGGCGAGCCCCGCGAAGACGAGGATGTTCCCGTAGCCCCAGACCCACGACCGCTCCCGGTGCCGGTGCAGCATCTCGGCGTGGGGCGTGAGGAAGTACGTCCACCAGAGCCCGAACGTGAGCCCGGTGCCGGCGAGCGCCACGAGGGCGGCGTCGAGCGTCCAGCCCGAGTCGTGGGTGACGGCGGACAGCGACGCGACGGTGCCGATCACGCCCTCGCCGAGCGTGATGATGGCCAGCAGCCCGTACCGCTCGGCGATGTGGTGCGGGTGCCACGGGGTACTCCGCTGGCCGGGCTGGTCCGCGCGGAGGCGCTCGGACAGGTACGGACCCGCCATCTCCGCGGTACCCAGCACCACACCGCACACGAAGAACACCGGCACGCTCACCGGCGCGACCGCGAGGATGATCCACCCGATCTGCGTGATGACGAGCGTACGCACGTATCCCATGCAGGTCGCCCGGTACTCGGGCGCCTGCCGAGCCGCGCGCAGCCACTGCACGAGCATGGCCAGGCGCATCACCACGTACCCGGCGACCATGACCACGTTGTTGACCTGCTCGCCCTCGACGACCGACGCGAACATGTCCGGCAGGCCGAGCGCCAGCACCACGACGCCGACCATCTGCACCATCGTGGTGACGCGGTAGAACCAGTCGTCGGTGTCGAAGGCGGAGGCGAACCAGGAGAAGTTGATCCACGCCCAGCAGATGGCGAACATCGAGAACGCGAACGCGATCACGCCGGCGGCCGCGTGCCCGTCGGCCACCAGGTGGGCGGCCTGCTCCGCGGCGACGCCGAACCCGACGACGAAAGCCAGGTCGAACAGCAGCTCGAGCGGGGTGGCGCTGCGCGCGGGCTCGTGGGGGTCCCGGCCCTTCATGGGACGGTTGCGGTGATGTGTGCGGGGCATGGCCCTTTTTCTACCCGATGCCCTGCCTCACGGCCTATCCGAAGTTCTTTTGCTCGCCCCGGTACGTCGGCACCGTCTCCACGATCTCGGTACCGCTGACCAGGTGAACCTGGTCGAACCGCTCCATCATCTCGCCCGCCTTCGCATGCCGGAGCCACACCCGGTCGCCCGTGTGCAGCTGGCCGTCGGGTGCCGACCCGCGCGTCGCGCGCAGCGGCGTCTGGACCTCGCCCACGCCCTCCGGGCCGCTCAGCGTATAGCCGGGCGTGAAGAGGCGCGGGACCCGCGCGGCGCCCGCCTTGCCCGACGCCACGTAGCCGCCCGCGAACGCCGTCACCCAGCCGGGGGCTGGCTCCCGCACGACGTCCAGCCCGAAGAACGCCGCGGGGCGTGCCTCGAAGGAGCGGTAGCCGTCGAACAGGCCGGGCGTGTACAGGCCGGAGCCGGAGGTCACCTCGGTGACCCCGGGCGCGCTCCCGCTGACCTCGATCGACCCGGTACCGCCGGCGTTGACCAGCTCCACCTCCTGCCCGACGGCGTCGCGCACCGCCGCGAGGATCCGTACCCGGCGCTCGTTCACCTCCCGCATCGACAGGCGCTTGACCAGCCGGACGGCGGGGCTCGTGTCCGGCAGCCCGGCCACCTGGGCCTCGTAGAACATGAGGCCGCGCACCGCCAGGCCCTTCGCCTGAGCGACGGTCGCGAGGGCCGCGACGTCGCCGGGCTCACGCAGGGGCGAGCGACGAACGCCCAGGTGGGCGGTCAGCGGCCCGACGCCGAAGCGCAGCGAGCAGTCGACGTCCAGGCAGACCTTTATCGGGTCGGTGCCGCCCGAGCGACCCGAGGCCTCGTCGGCGGCCGCGACCAGGCCGAGGTGGGCGACGTCGTCGACCATCAGGGTGACCTCCGCGCGGGCCCTGGCGTCGGCGGCGAGGGCGGCCAGCGCGTCCCGGTCCACGGTCGGATACCCGACCAGGACATCGTTCGCACCCTCGCGGACCAGCCACAACGCCTCCCGCAGCGAGTACGCCATGGTGCCCGCGAACCCGTGCTCGAGCGCCCGCTCGACGAGGGAGCGCACCCGCACGGACTTCGACGCGACGCGGACGGGGACGCCGTCGGCGCGCTTGAGAAGGTCTCGCGCGTTCGTGTCGAACACGTCCAGGTCCACGACGGCGACGGGCGCCGGGAGGCCGGACGTGGCGGCGGACAGCCGGGCGGCGGTGTCTGCTGCGGAGCTCATGTCCGAACGCTACTCCCCCGGCTCGTGCCGTGGGATAGTGCGTCGATGATCTGGACGAACTGGGCACGCACCACCAGTGCGACTCCCGTGCGGCAAGCGCACCCGGCCACGGAGGAGGAGCTGTCCGACGCCGTGCGCCGGGCCGTGCGGGAGGGACACACCGTCCGGGCCGTCGGCGCGGGTCACTCGTTCTCGGCTGCCGCGGCCACGGACGGTGTGCAGCTCGACCTGGACCGGCTCAACGCCCTGCACCGCGTCGAACGCGACCCGGGCACGGGCAACGCCCTGGTCACCGTGGGCGCCGGCATCCGGCTGCACCAGCTCAACCAGGTCCTCGCCGAGCGCGGGCTGGCCATGCAGAACCTCGGCGACATCGACCGGCAGACGATCGCGGGCGCCGTCTCGACGGGGACGCACGGCACCGGTGCGCGGTTCGGCGGGATGGCGAGTCGCGTACGCGCCCTCACGGTGGTGGGCGCCGACGGCGAGGTCACCCGCTGCAGCCCCACCGAGAACCACGACCTGTTCGAGGCCTCGCGGCTCGGCCTCGGCGCGACGGGGGTGCTGAGCACGGTCACCGTCGAGGCGGTCCCGGCGTTCGATCTGCATGCCGTGGAGGACGTCCAGCCGGTGGACCGCGTGCTCGAGGAGCTCGACCACCTGGTCGACCGGTCCGATCACTTCGAGTTCTTCTGGTTCCCGACCGCGCGCAAGGTGCAGACCCTCACGAACACCCGGGTCGAGGCGCGGGCGGACGCCGGCGGGCCGGTCAGCGCCGGGCGCCGGGTGCGCCGGGCGGCCGCCGCCGTCCGCACGTTCATCGACGACGAGGTGCTGTCCAACGTGGGGCTCGAGCTGACCAACCGGACGGCCACCACGTTCCCGGCAATGACGCCGGCCCTCAACTCCTTCGCGGCCCAGGCGCTGCGCCCGCGCACCTACACGGCGCCGTCGTACGAGGTGCTCTGCAACCGCCGCCGGGTGCGGTTCCGGGAGACCGAATACGCGGTGCCGCGTGCGGTCGTGGCCGACGTCCTGAGGGAGATCGACGGCTGGTTGTGCAGCTCGGGCGAGAACGTCCCGTTCCCGCTCGAGATCCGCTTCGCCCCGGCCGAGGACGTGTGGCTCTCCACGGCGTACGGCCGCGAGACCGCCTACGTGGCGGTGCAGCAGTACTGGCGCCTGCCGTACGCCCGGTACTTCGACGCGGCCGAGCAGATCTTCACGGCTGTCGGCGGGCGCCCGCACTGGGGCAAGATGCACTCGCGCGACGCCGAGTACCTCGCCGGCCAGTACCGCCGGTTCCCGGACTTCCGGCGGGCGCGGGGCGCCGCCGACCCCGACGGGGTGTTCGCCAACCCGTACACGCGCCGCGTCTTCGGCTGAGCCGGACCCGGAAGAACCGGGCCTAGGCCGGCTGAGCCGGAGCCAATGGCGGCTCCATGTCGGCGAACACGTCGCGGGCGAGAACCGCGAACCCCTCGCGCGCTTCGGCGTCGTCCTGGTCCACCATCCACGCGAGCTCGATGCCGTCGATGCGGAGCGCGGTCATCCGCGCCAGCGCGCCGATCTCGGTGCGGTACGTCACGCCCGCGACCTCCGCCAGCCGCTGCAGGTACTCGCGGGTCATCGCGATGCTCTGCTTGAGGTGTGCCTGCGCGACCTCGCGCAGCACCGGCGTCCGCGCGCCGGAGACCGCGAACTCGAAGGTGAGCAGCCGCATGTGCTGGTGCTCCTTCAGCCCGACCAGCAGCGCGTCGACGGTGGCCTCGGCCAGGGCTCGCCGGTCGGGGCCCGCGTCGAGCGCGGAGAGCACCGGCTCCGACGCCCGCAGGGCGATGGCGCGGCCCATGGCCCGCAGCATCGCGTCCTTGTCGTCGAAGCAGTAGTGCACGGTGCCGAGGGAGATGCCGGCCTCCTGCGCGACCCGGCGCACGGTGACGGACTCGACCCCCTCCCGCATCGCGACGCTCAGGCCGGCCTCGACGATCTCGGCCCGACGCTCGTCGAGCGGCTTGCGCTTGTTCATGCCTTGCTCCCGTCGGGCACCACGAGCGCCGTCGCGATCGCCGCGATGCCCTCGCCGCGGCCCGTCAGGCCAAGGGCGTCGGTGGTGGTCGCGGTCAGCGAAACGGGCGCGCCTGCGGCGGCGGAGAGAGCCGCCTGTGCTTCGTCGCGCCGCGTACCGACCCGCGGATGGTTTCCGATCACTTGGACTGCCACGTTACCGATCATGTACCCAGCAGCCCGTACGCGCCTCGCGGCTTCCGCGAGAAGCGTGGTCCCGGACGCTCCCGCCCACTCGGGACGGCCCGTCCCGAAGTGCGATCCGAGGTCGCCCAGGCCCGACGCCGAGAACAGCGCGTCCGCCGCCGCATGTGCGGCGACGTCGGCGTCGGAGTGCCCGGCCAGGCCGCGCTCACCCGGCCAGTGCAGGCCGCCGAGCCACAGCTCGCGGCCGGCACCGTCCGGCGCGAAGGCATGCACGTCGACCCCGACACCCGTGCGAGGCAGGGGGTACCCGGCCGGGGCCGGCCGCGCCGGGTCCGGCGTGCTGGACGAGTCGGTCATGCGTTGGTCTCCTGCAGCACGAGGGACGCGAGCCACAGGTCGCGTTCGGTGGTGATCTTGAAGGCTGCCGCGTCCCCGGCGACGATGTGGACCGGTTCGCCCAGGGCCTCGACGAGGCCGGCGTCGTCGGTCGCCGCCAGGTGCTCGGCCACGGCCCGGGCCGCGCCCTCACGGTGCGCGCGGACCAGCAGGTCACGGGCGAACCCCTGGGGTGTCTGCACGGCACGGAGCATCGAGCGGTCGGGGGTGCCCGTGACCAGCTCCACGTCGCCGTCCGGGCGAACCTGCTTCACCGTGTCGGTGACCGGCAGGCCGGGCACGACGGCGCCGTGGCCCCCTTGGACGGCGCGCACGACCCGCTGGACGAGCTCGGACGGGACCAGCGGGCGCGCCGCGTCGTGCACCAGCACGACGTCGTCATCCGTCCGGGCGAGCGCCAGGCCCGCGGCGACCGACGCCTGCCTGGTAGGACCGCCGTCGGTCACGTCGACGGGGATGTGCACGTGCGGATCGTCGGCCATGAGGTCGGTCATGACGCCGACCAGGCCATCAGGTGCGGTCACCACCAACGCGTCCACGACGCCCGACGCCGCGAGGCGTCGCGCGGCGTGCAGCACGAGTGGAAAACCGTCGAGCTCGACCAGAGCCTTGGGCAGGTCGCGCCCCAGTCGGGATCCCGAACCGGCGGCCGTCAGGATTGCAAGGGTCGTCATCTCGTCGGGGTCCCCACAGGATCGTGATTGAGCGAAGGATCCCGTGGGGCGCGAGCACCGGCTCCTGACTGGTAGGCCAGACGTGCGAGGGATCCTGTGGGTAAGTCAGGAAGCGAGAACCTCGTCGAGGATCGCTTCCGCCTTCTCCTCTTCGGTGTGCTCGGCCAGCGCGAGCTCGGACACCAGAATCTGCCGAGCCTTGGCGAGCATACGCTTCTCACCTGCGGAAAGACCACGGTCGGCGTCTCGGCGGGACAGGTCGCGGACGACCTCGGCCACCTTGATGACATCGCCGGACGCCAGCTTCTCGAGGTTCGCCTTGTACCGGCGCGACCAGTTCGTGGGCTCTTCGGTGTACGGCGCACGCAGGACCTCGAACACGCGGTCGAGGCCCTCTTGGCCGACGACGTCGCGTACACCCACGAGGTCGACGTTCTCCGCCGGAACCTCGATGGTCAGATCGCCCTGAGCAACCTTGAGCTTGAGGTACATCTTCTCTTCGCCGCGAATCTTGCGGGTCTTGATCTCTTCGATCAGCGCCGCGCCATGGTGCGGGTAGACAACCGTCTCGCCTACTGTGAACGTCATCTGCAGATGTCCCCTTTCCCTGAAACCAGGTTACCACGGCGTGATCTGGAGAACTTGCGCCCTTGGCCTTCGCAGCGGGTGGTTCTGAACGGTGTTTCCGCAGGTCAGAGGCCTGCGGAAGGCCCAAGTTCGGGCGGTCGCCACTCCTGGACGCTCGATCGGATCGTTCCGCAGCCGTGACCGTTGCCACGCCCTGACCGGGCATTTCGTCTCCGGTCGCGATGCGCGGGCACACCCCGGGGACCACTAGGATATGGCGGGGATCCGCCCCCGCCCGAACCAGACGAATATCAGGGAGTTCACCGTGTCCCGTCGCGCCACCGCCGTCCGAGGCGCCCGCACCATCGCCCTCGCTGCGGTCTCCGCCACGGGGGCCCTGCTCCTGGCGGCCTGCTCGCCGACCACCACGGACCTGAACTACGACCCGTCCGACGGCGCAGGGGTCTCCGTGCTGGGCGAGGAGAACAGGGATCTGCGGGGCATCAACCTCATGGTCGTGTCGGCCGCCGAGGGCGAGGCGGGCAGCGTCCTGGGCGCCCTCGCCAACAAGACCCCCGACGACGCGTCGTTCACTCTCCAGGCGCCCGGCGCCTCTCCCATCACCCTGGAGGTCCCGGCGGGCGACACCGTCTACCTGGGCACGGAGACCGGCGAGGCCGTCCTGCTCGACACCGTGGGCGCGGCACCCGGCAACTACCTCGACGCGGTGCTCACCGTGGGCAGCGACTCCAAGGAATTCCAGCTCCCGGTGTTCGACGGCACCCTGCCGGAGTACGCGGACCACCTCCCGTCCGCGGTGGCATCGCCGTCCCCCGCGGGTTCGCCGGCCACGTCGCCGTCGCCCTCCCCCACGGAGTGACCCCGCCGAGGTAGAACCAGGGCGAGGTAGGACTCTGGCGAGGTAAAACCAGCGGCTTCCGCTGCGGTTCTACCTCGCCAGAGTCCTACCTCGCCCTGGTTCTACCTCGCCCTGGTTCTACCTCGCCCTGGTTCTACCTCGGCGGACCGAGGGTCACCCGAAGCGGCCCGAGACGTAGTCCTCGGTGGCCTTCTCGGCGGGCGACGAGAAGATCGTCGCGGTGTCGTTCATCTCGATGAGCCGGCCGGGCTTGCCAGTGCCCGCGATGTTGAAGAACGCCGTCCGGTCGCTCACACGCGCGGCCTGCTGCATGTTGTGCGTCACGATGACGATCGTGTAGTCCTTCTTGAGCTCCTGGATGAGGTCCTCGATCGCCAGCGTAGAGATCGGGTCCAGAGCCGAGCACGGCTCGTCCATGAGCACCACCTGCGGCTTCACGGCGATGGCGCGGGCGATGCAGAGGCGCTGCTGCTGGCCGCCGGACAGGCCTGAGCCGGGCCGGTCGAGGCGGTCCTTGACCTCGTTCCAGAGGTTGGCGCCGCGCAGGGACGACTCGACCAGGTCGTCGGCGTCGGACTTGGAGATCTTGCGGTTGTTCAGCTTGACGCCGGCCAGCACGTTGTCCTTGATGGACATCGTCGGGAACGGGTTCGGTCGCTGGAACACCATGCCGATGTTCCGGCGAACCGCCACCGGGTCGACGTCGTCGCCGTACAGGTCGACGCCCTCGAGCTCGACCTTGCCCTCCACGTAGGCGCCGGGAATCACCTCGTGCATGCGGTTGAGCGTGCGCAGGAACGTCGACTTGCCGCAGCCCGACGGGCCGATGAAGGCCGTCACGGACTTGGGGTCGACGGTCATGGAGACGCCCTCGACGGCGCGGAAGTCGCCGTAGTAGATGTTGACGTCCGTGACGTCGATGCGCTGAGCCATCTGTCTGATTCCTTCGGGCTGTGGCTTCGGGTGAGGTAGACGTGCGATGCGCGTCAGCGGAGCTTCGGTGCGAACCAGCGGTTCACGAGCCGGCCCGCAATGTTGAGGATCATCACGATCGCGATCAGGGTCAAGGCAGCGCCCCACGCGTTCTGCAGGGCGATGTCAGCGACGCAGCCCTCCTGGCCCTCGCGGCAGGTGGCAAGGCCTTGGGCGTACTGACGATAGATGAAGACCGGCAGCGTCATCATGCGCCCGTCGAAGGCGTCGAAGTTGATCGAGTCGGTCACGCCGACGGCGACGAGCAGGGGTGCCGTCTCACCGATGACGCGGGCCACGGCCAGCAGGACACCGGTGGTCAGACCCGCCACGGAGGTGCGGAGCACCACCCGCACGATCGTGAGCCACTTGGGCACACCGAGCGCATAGGACGCCTCGCGCAGCTCGTTGGGCACGAGCTTGAGCATCTCTTCGCAGGAGCGCACCACGACGGGGATCATGAGCACGGACAACGCCACCGCGCCCATGAACCCGAACCGGGCCCCCGGGCCGAAGAAGATCGTGAACAGAGAGACCGCGAAGAGACCGGCCACGATCGACGGGATGCCCGTCATGACGTCGACGAAGAAGGTCACCGACCGCGCCAGGGCACCGCGGCCGTACTCGACCAGGTAGATGGCGACCAGGATGCCGATGGGCACCGAGACGAGCGCGGCCCAGCCGGTGATGATCAGCGTCCCCGTCACGGCGTGATAGATACCGCCGCTCGGGTCACCGCCGAAGATGCCGCGCATCGAGTACGACAGGAACTCGAGGCTGATCCGGCCCGCACCATTGAACAGTACGGTCCAGAGCAGGGAGACCAACGGCACCATCGCCAGCGCGAAGGCGCCCCAGATGAGCACCGTCATCGCCCGGTCGACGCGTCGGCGACGCGGCTCGGCAGTGGTCAGGAGCGCGCGGGTGCGCTCTGTGGAGTCCATGGTGGACGTGTCGGCGCTCATCAGTTGGCCCCCGAGAATTCCTTGCGGCGGGCGACGATGGCCCGCGCGGCCATGTTCACCGCCAGCGTGATGACGAACAGCGCGAGCCCCGTGGCGATCAGCGCGTTGACGGCCAGGCCGCTCGCCTCCGGGAAGTCCAGGGCGATGTAGGCGGCGATCGTCTGCTGCTGCGCTGCCTGGAGGATGTTGAACGAGTACAGGAACCCGGGCGACAGGATCATCAGCACGGCCATGGTCTCGCCGAGCGCACGACCGAGCCCCAGCATCGCCGCGGAGATGACGCCGGACTGGCCGAAGGGCAGCACCGCGGTGCGGACCATCTCCCAGCGCGTGGCCCCGAGGGCGAGGGCCGCTTCCTCGTGCAGCTTCGGCGTCTGCAGGAAGACCTCCCGGGAGACCGCCGTGATGATCGGCAGGATCATCACGGCGAGCACGACGGAGACGGTAGCCAGCACGCGGGCGGTCGGCGACGCGCCCCCGGCGAAGAGCGGGAACCACCCGAGGTACTCGTTCAGCCAGAGCCACACGGGCCCGACGGCGGGCGCGAGGACCGCGATTCCCCACAAGCCGTAGACCACCGACGGGATCGCCGCGAGCAGGTCCACCAGGTACCCCAGGACCTGGGCAAGCCTGCGCGGCGCGTAGTGCGAGATGAACAGCGCGATGCCCATGGCCACCGGGGTGGCCATCAGCAGGGCCAGGACGGCGGCGAGCAGCGTGCCGAAGACGAGCGGTCCCACGTACGCGAGGAACGACGTGTCGTCGGGGTACCTGGGAACAGCGTCGGCCAGCTCCGCCGAGCTCGCGGTCATGGCGGGCCACGCCCGCACGATCAGGAACAGCGCCACCGCCGCGAGGGTCGCGAGGATCAGGGCACCGGACCCCGTCGCGATCCAGCGGAATGTCCGGCTGAAGCCCCGTTCGGTGTCACCGCTCGACCGTCGTCGCCGGACCGGCGCCGCGGGAGCGGGCGGGCTGTCAGTGGTCGTCACAGAGGTTCCTCGGCTCGTCGTGTCTGTGTTGAGGTAAGCCTGGCACAGCCATGCCGGCGGTCGGGCCACGAGCGACTGCCGTGCTCGTGCGGCCCGACCACCGGCCGGGTTGCATTACTGCATATAGCTCGGTGCGGCCGGGGTCAGCCGGCCGTGATCGCCTCGACCGACGGCAGGAACTGCTCGGTCAGCGAGGTCGGGAGCGGGGCGGAGCCCGCCGAGTCGGCGGCGGCCTGCTGACCCTCGTCGCTCAGGATGTAGGTGTAGAAGCCCTTGACGAGGTCCGCGGTAGCGGCGTCCTCGTACGTCGCGCAGGCCAGGTGGTACGAGACCAGGACGATCGGGTAGGTGCCCTCGATGTCGCGCTGGAGGTCGTAGGCGAACACGTGCTCGCCGGTGCCCTCGACGCGGGGCGAGCCCTCGACGACGGCGGCAGCGGCCTCAGGGCTGTACTCGACGAACTCGTCGCCGACACCCACGGCCACCGTGCCCAGGTCCGCGATCTGCGACGCGTCGGCGTAGGTGATGGTGCCCTCGCCGGCCTGCGCGGCGCTGACCACGCCCGAGGTCTGCGGCGCGGACTCCTGGCCTTCGATGGGCCAGATGCCCTCGGGCTCGTAGGTCCACACGTCCGGGACGACCGTGTTCAGGTACTCCTGGAAGTTCTCGGTGGTACCCGAGTCGTCCGAGCGGTGCACGACGGTGATGTCGGTGCTGGGCAGGTCGGCGTCCGGGTTGTCAGTGGCGATCGCCTCGTCGTCCCAGGTCGTGATCTCGCCCGCGAAGATGTTCGCGATGGTCTCCGGGGACATGTTCAGCGTGTCGATGCCCTCGAGGTTGAAGGCGACGGCCACCGGGGAGATGTACCCCGGGTACTCGATGACACCGCCCGCGCCGCAAATCTCCTCCGCAGTGGCCATCTCGTCCTCGTCGAGCGCCGCGTCCGAGCCGGCGAACGAGAAGGCTCCCGAGCCGAACTGTTCGCGGCCGCCACCCGAGCCGACCGGGTCGTAGTTCACGGTGACGTCCGGGTACTGGCCCTGGAAGCCGGCGCGCCAGGCCTCCATCGCGGACTCCTGCGACGACGCACCGCCGCCGTTGAGGTCACCGGAGAGGTCCATGGCGGTCTCGGAGCCCTCACCGTTCGGCTCGTCCGCACCGGGGTCGGACCCGCAAGCTGCGAGGCTCAGCGCGAGCGCGCCCACCATGACAGCGGAGCCAACGCGGGGGAATCGGCTGATCTTCACGTGTCGTTCCATCCTGTTCAAGTCGTACGCGCGGCGATCGCCGGCGCGTCAATCGGGACGCTAGGGAGTGGGAATGACCTGATCCCCAGGTCTAGGTAAACGCAAGGTGAACAAGCCATCACGGAGGGGGTGATCCGCAACACGCTCACCATGGCATGGTCTGGGATTATTCACCCGCCGGCCGTCCCTCCGGGCTGCCGGGCCGCCTGTCCAGCCGCCTCTTCTTCCGGGCGTTCCTGGGTCAGGTAGATGGACTTCGCGGCCTCCGCGATCCAGTCCTGGAGGTCAGGCGAGATGACGGCACTGCCTGCCGCCGCGGCCGCCCGCTCCTGGCCCTCCACGGAGGCCACGTACTCGACGAACTCCTTGACGAAGGTGCCCTCGGCCTTGTCCTCGTAGCGCGAGCACACGACCAGGTAGGAGACGAGCACCATCGGATAGGCGAAGGACTTGTCGATCTTCCGGTCGAGCACGAACGCGAGGTCGTGCTCGTAGCGGTTCTCGATCCGGGGCGAGACGTCCACGACGGCGGCCGCGGCGTCCGCGCTGTAGGGCACGTACTCCTCGCCCACCTTGATGGCGACCTGCCCGAGGTCGGCGGTCGCCGAGGCGTCCGCGTAGGTGATGGCGCCCGGCGTCGAGCGGACCGTCTCGATCACGCCGCCCGTGCCTTCCGCGGCGAACCCGTCGGGCAGCGGCCACAGGCCGTCGGGATCGTGCGGCCATGCCTCCGGGGCCGTCGCGTGCAGGTAGTCGGTAAAGTTGTCGGTGGTGCCCGAGTCGTCGGACCGGTGCACCGGCGTGATCTCCAGGGCGGGCAGCTGAACGGTGGGATTGGCCGTGACGATCGCCGGGTCGTCCCACCGGGTGATCTGCCCCGTGAAGATGCGCGCGATCAGGTCCGAGGACATGTTCAGCTGGTCGACGCCCTTCACGTTGAAGGTCACCACGATCGGGCTGATGTAGACCGGCAGGTCGATGGCGTTGCCGCCGTCGCACGCCGGACCCGACGCGGCCATCTCCTCGTCGTTGAGGGCGACGTCGGAGGCGCCGAACGCGGTGCTGCCCGCGAGGAAGGTTTCGCGGCCATCACCCGAGCCGACCGGGTCGTAACTGATCGCCGCATCAGGGTGCTGCTCACGGAAGCCGGCGATCCACGCCTCCATCGCGGCACCCTGAGCGCTGGAACCGGCGCCGCGGAACTCACCGACGACGGTGGGCTCGGGGTCGGCACTCGGCTCGTCCTCCGCCCCGAACCCGGGCAGCTCGACGCCGCAGCCCGCGAGCGGCAGCATGAAGGCGCCTGCGGTGGCAGCGGAGACGAGACGGGTGTAGAGGGAGGTACGCACGGATCGCGAAACTACTCACCAGCGCCGTCCCGTGAGCAAACATCAGGTGAACGGAAGATGACCAGCGTCCCATTCACCCCGTGACGTGCGACACGCGACGGGCGCCGGCGCGCGCGTCACGCCTCGTCGTCGGCCAGCTTGTAACCCAGGCCACGCACCGTGAGCAGGTACTTCGGCGTGCCGGGGTCCGGTTCGATCTTCGACCGGATGCGCTTCACGTGGACGTCGAGCGTCTTGGTGTCGCCCACGTAGTCGGCGCCCCAGACCCGGTCGATGAGCTGGCCGCGGGTCAGCACCCGGCCCGCGTTCCGCATGAGCAGCTCGAGCAGATCGAACTCCTTGAGCGGTAGCGCCACGCCCTCCCCGGAGACGGCGACGGTGTGCCGCTCCACGTCCATCCGGACCGGCCCGACCTCGAGCACGCCGTCCTCGTCGTGCTCCGCCGAGTCGTTGGGCTGACGGCGGCGCAGCACCGCCCGGACGCGAGCGAGCAGCTCCCGGTACGAGTAGGGCTTGGTCACGTAGTCGTCGGCGCCGAGCTCCAGGCCCACGACCTTGTCGATCTCCGAGTCTTTCGCGGTCAGCATGATGACCGGCACGTCGCCGCGCGCCCGCAGCTCGCGGCACACCTCGGTGCCCGACAGCCCCGGCAGCATCAGGTCGAGCAGCACCAGGTCCGCCCCCTCCGCGTCGTACGCAGCGAGCGCCGAGTTGCCGTCCGCGGCCTCGATCACCTCGAAACCCTCGCGGGTCAGCTGGTACGTCAGCGGGTCCCGGTACGACTCCTCGTCCTCTACCACCAGGATGCGCGTCACGCACCTACCTCCTCGTTCTTCGTGGCCCCGTTGTCCGTGGCCTTGTGCTGGCCTTGCAGGTCCTGCGCCTCGTGCTGTCCCGCTTCCTCACGAGAGGTGCCGCGGCTCCCGCCGTCAGGCCGGTCCGCGGACGGGATGCGCAGCGTGAAGGTGGAGCCCCGGCCGGGCTCCGACCACATCGTGACGTCGCCCCCGTGGTCGGCGGCCACATGCTTGACGATACTCAGGCCGAGGCCGGTGCCACCGGTGTCGCGCGAGCGCGCGGGGTCCACCCGGTAGAAGCGCTCGAAGACGCGGTCCTGCGCATCCTCGGCGATCCCGACGCCCTGGTCGACGACGGCGATCTCGACCAGGCCGGCCCGCTCGTTCACCCCGACGCCCACGCGGCTGGCGGGCCCGGAGTAGGCGACGGCGTTGTCGACCAGGTTGCGGACGGCGGTGACCAGGAGGTTGTGGTCGCCGTAGACCTCGGTGTCCAGGTCGCCGCCCATCGTGATCGCTATGTTCTTGGACTGCGCGGTGGTCCGCGCGCGGTCGACCGCCTCCTCCACGACCTCGCGGATCGGGACGGGGGTCAGCTTCGGGACGGCGCCGGCGCCCTGCAGGCGCGACAGCTCGATGATCTCCTGCACGAGGGCGGACAGCCGGACCGCCTCGCGCTGCATACGTTCGGTGAACCGGCGGACGGCGACCGGGTCGTCCGCGGCGTCGGCGACGGTCTCGGCCAGCAGCGCCAGCGCTCCGACCGGCGTCTTCAGCTCGTGGGACACGTTGACCACGAAGTCGCGGCGGATCGCCTCGACGCGCCGTGCCTCGGTGCGGTCCTCCGCGAGCACCAGAACCCGTTCCAGGCCGAGTGGCGCCACGCGCACCTGCAGGAGCACGGTGCCCTGGCCCACCGGGCCGCGGGGCAGCTCCAGCTCCTGCTCGCGGATGACGCCGTCGCGCCGCACCAGGGCCACCAGGTCCGTGATCGCGGGGTGCACGAGGGCGTCGTTGCGCACGACACCGAGCGCGTAGGCGGGCGGCGAGGCGCGGATCACCTCGTCCTCGCCGTCGAGCACGACGGCCGCGGACCGCAGCACCGAGAGCACACGGACGAGACCCGCGTCGAGCTCGTCGGGTTCGGCCTGGGCAAGGGCATGCTGCTGCCGCTCGGAGACGCGGAAGGCCACGGTGGCAACCACGCCGACGATCACGCCGAGGATGCCGGCGGCCAGCACCGGCACCCCGGAGATGATTCCGTCCACGCCTCCAGGGTAGGTCGACGTTTCAACCGCAGGTCGACGTCGGCGGGCGCACGGGGCATCGTGTCGCCTACTGTTCATGTACGGGAGGAAGAGCGTTAACCTCCCGGTACAGCGCGACGTCGAACCTTGGCGGGTGCGGGCGGTAGCTGTGCCGTGCGTCGTCCCGGGAACTGTCCGGG
This sequence comes from Promicromonospora panici, assembly GCF_900608595.1. Lineage (GTDB taxonomy): Bacteria > Actinomycetota > Actinomycetes > Actinomycetales > Cellulomonadaceae > Promicromonospora > Promicromonospora panici. Next base: position 40,800 of record NZ_UWYY01000007.1, read on the forward strand.
CGGCCGGCCCGGCCGTGCGTCGGCCCCTGCCCGCCTTGCGGCGGCGCTCAGCGGACGCGAACCGTCCGTGCGCCCCGAGTGCGAGAGGAAACCGATGCGACAGATCTTCGAAGCTGAGCTCCAGCAGGTCGGAGACGACCTGATCGAGATGAGCAGGCTCGTCGAGTCCGCCATCACCCGTGCCGGAACGGCGCTGCTTGAGGCCGACCTTCAGCTCGCACAGGAGGTGATCGCCTCCGACAAGACCATCGACGCCATCGAGGACTCGCTCGACGAGCGCTGCGTGCACATCCTCGCGCAGCAGGCCCCGGTCGCCACCGACCTGCGCATAGTGGTGAGCGCGCTGCGGATGAGCGCCTCCCTGGAGCGGATGGGCGACCTCGCCCGGCACGTGGCCCAGGTGGCACGCGGGCGCTACCCCGCGCACGCGATCGTGCCGGAGGCGGAGGACACCTTCGCGAAGATGCACGACGCCGCCGTCCGCGTGGCCCAGCGGACCACCAAGCTGCTGGCGACACGCGACCTCACGGTGGCCGAGGCGATCGAGCGCGACGACGACATCATCGACGAGCTGCACCAGGAGACGTTCAACAAGCTCCTGGCGCCCGAGTGGCAGGGCACGGTCCAGGAGGCCGTCGACGTGACCCTCGTCGGCCGCTACTACGAGCGCTTCGGTGACCACGGCGTCTCGGTGGCCCGCCGCGTGACCTTCCTGGTGACGGGCGACTTCCCGGACGTGTGACCGCCAGCTCGCCGAAGTAGAACTGTGGCGAAGTAGAACCAGGGCGGTTCTACTTCGCCACAGTTCTACTTCGCCCTGGTTCTACTTCGGCGGAGGGGTCAGCGGCCCTGGTTGGCTACCGCGGCGATCGCGTCCTTCGCCGCCTCCGGGTCCAGGTAGGTGCCGCCCGGGTTCACCGGGGCGAGGGTCTCCTCGTCGAGCTCGTAGACCAGCGGGATGCCCGTCGGGATGTTGAGCCCGGCGATGGCCTCGTCGGAGACGCCGTCGAGGTGCTTCACGAGGGCCCGCAGCGAGTTGCCGTGCGCGGCGACGAGCACCGTCTTGCCGGCCTTGAGGTCGGGCACGATCTCGCTCTCCCAGTACGGCAAGGCGCGCTCGAGGACGAGCTTGAGGGCCTCCGTGCGGACCAGGGGGGCGTCGGCGTAACGCGGGTCGGCGTCCTGGCTGAACTCGGAGCCCAGCTCGATCTCGGGCGGCGGCACGTCGTAGGAGCGGCGCCAGAGCATGAACTGCTCCTCGCCGAACTCCTCGAGCGTCTGCTTCTTGTCCTTGCCCTGCAGCGCGCCGTAGTGGCGCTCGTTGAGGCGCCAGCTGCGCTTCACCGGGATCCAGTGCAGGTCGGCGACGTCGAGCGCGAGATTCGCGGTCGAGATCGCGCGGCGCAGCAGCGAGGTGTGCACGACGTCGGGCGAGACGCCGGCCTCCTTGAGGAGCGTGCCACCACGCTTGGCCTCCTCGACGCCCTTCTCGGAGAGGGCGACATCCACCCAGCCGGTGAACAGGTTCTTGGCGTTCCACTCGCTCTCGCCGTGGCGGAGCAGCACGAGGGTGTAGGTCATGCCCCCATCCTGCCGCACTCCCCCCGAGGTTCGGGAACGCGGCTGGTGCCGGTCCCAGACCCTGGACAGGCACCGGCCGCGGGCGCGACGGCCGACGCGCGTCGGGCGCGCAGCTAGCGGGCGGCGTGGTGCTTGCGGGCCTGTTCGTAGACCGCCACGATCTCCTCCGCCGCGCGGTCCCAGCCGAATCTCGTCGCCGAGGCGCGGGCGCCGGTGGCCAGGCACGCTCGGAGCTCGTCGTCGTCCAGGAGGCTCTTGAGGGCCAGCGCCCAGCTCTCGGGCTCGTGGTCGGGCACCAGGACGCCGGAGACGCCGTCCTGGACCACCGTGCGCAGCCCACCCACCGCCGCCGCGACCACCGGCGTGCCCGAGGCCTGGGCCTCGGCCGCCACCAGGCCGAACGACTCGCTGTGGGACGGTACCGCCACCAGGTCGACCGCCCGGAAGTAGTTCGCCAGCGTCCGCTGCGGCACCGGTGGCCGCACCACTACGTGCGCGGCCACCCCCTCCTGGTAGGCGAGCGCCTCCAGCTCGCGGACCGCCGTCGCGCGCCCGGAGGCGCCGCCCAGGACCACCAGCAGGGGCGGCTGCCCGTCGCCCTCCGACCAGATCCGCTCGCCCAGCGCCCGCACCAGCACGTCCGGGCCCTTGAGCAGCTGCACGCGGCCCGCGAACAGCACGATCTTCCGGTCCGGCGGGAGCCCGAGGCGCTCGCGCAGCTCGGCCCGCCGCCGCACCCGGTCCACCGGATCGCCGTCCGCCGCCTCGGCGACGAGGTCAGCCTCGGGCAGCGGCGAGAACACCTTAAGGTCCACACCCGGCTGCACCACGTGCACCCGGTCGGGTTCGGCGTGATAGTCCCGCACCAGCTCGCCGGCCTCCTGATCGGTGTTCGCGACCAGGGCGTCGGACTCGGCGACCACCTGCTCCTCGCCGATGACCCGGCCGTGCGGCTCCGGGGTGTCCCCGGGCGCCAGGGACGCGTTCTTCACGCGCGCCATCGTGTGCATGGTGTGCACCAGCGGCACGTCCCAGCGTTCGGCCGCGAGCCAGCCCACCTGTCCCGACAGCCAGTAGTGGGTGTGCAGCACGTCGTACCAGCCCTCCGGGCGGTGCGCCTCGGCGCGCAGCACCCCCGCCGCGAACGCGCAGAGCTGGCCCGGCAGGTCGTTCTTGTCCAGGCCCTCGTACGGCCCCGCGGACACGTGGATCACGCGGATGCCCGGCTCGGCGTCGGTCACCTTGGGCTGGGCCGACGACGTCGCCCGTGTGTAGATCTCCACCTGCGCCCCGCGCCGGGCGAGCGCCCGGGACAGCTCCAGCACGTACACGTTCAGGCCGCCCGCGTCGCCCGTACCGGGCTGCTCCAGCGGCGAGGTGTGCACGGAGACCATCGCGATCCGGAGCGGACGGCCCGTGTCCGGCTCGGCGAGGTCCGCGGGCAGGCTTTCGCGCATCACGCCTCCAGGACGCACGCGGGCACGGGCAGCTCCAGCCGGTCGACGACCTCGCCCGCACCCGACGCGCGGTCGAGGCGGACCGCTATCAGCTCGTCGGTGTTCTGCGCGGCGACGACCACGACGGCGCCGTCGGCCAGGACCGCATGGTGGCGCGGCCACGCTCCCGCCCCGAGGTCGACGTCGGAGACGTTCTCGACGACGAGGTGCCCGACGACGCCGGGGCCGTCCGCACCGGCCGGAGCCTCGCGCACCCGCAGCACCGACAGGACGTCCGGGCCCCGCACACCCACGTGCACCAGGTCGCCGGCGACGCTGATGTGCGAGGGGTAGCCCGCGGCGCCGTCGGGCATGGTGCGCCCGGTGATCGCCACGGAGCCCACGTGCTCCAGGCGGCCGGGTCCGGCCGGGACCAGGACGTGCAGTCGGCAGTCCAGCTCGCCCGCGACCAGGATCGTGCCGTCGGCCAGCTCGACCAGGTGGCGCGGGCCCGTGCCGGGCGGCAGGACGGCGGCGACCGTGGTGGTGCCGACCTCTTCCCCGGCGTCCAGCGGGTAGGTACGCAGCTCGTCCGTGCCGAGGTCGGACACGAGGACGCGGTCGCCCCACACGTGCGTGAAGTGCGCGTGCGGCCCTTCCTGCCGGTCCGCGACCGGGCCCGACCCGGCGTGCGAGAACGTACGCGGCGCCCGGAGCCCGCCGTCGTCCGCCAGGGGCACGGCGGCGGCCACGCCGTCGGTGTAGTTCGCCACCCAGGCCACCGTGGCGGTCGCCACGACGTGGCACGGACCCGAACCGCCCGAGGCGGCGGCAGACGCGGGCGAGAGCTCACCGGCGTCGGACACGCGGAAGGACGTGAGCCTGCCGGGCTCGCGCTCGGTCACCGCCAGGAGCGTGCGCCCCGACGGGTCCAGCGCGAGGAACGACGGCGAGGCGGCCTGCACGACGAGCTCCCCGCCCGCGAACCTTCCGCTCGGATCGATGTCGACGCGCCAGATGCCCTCACCGGTGCCCGGGGCGTCCCCCGCCGTCGGATAGGTACCGATCCACAGGGCAGCGGTAGGGATACTCATGCGGCCAGCCTAATTCCGCCGGGCCCATGCTCCGGCCGGAATGCACGACGCCCCGGCCGCCCCTTCGGAAAGGGGCGCCGGGGCGCATTCCGCCGTCGTGTCAACGACTGCGTCAGCCGTTGGCCTTCGCGTAGGCCTCCTGGACCTCGGCCGCGATACGTCCGCGATCGCTCACGGTGTAGCCGTTGGCCTTGGCCCATTCGCGGACCGCGGCCGTGTCACTGCCGGAACGCGACCGGCGAGTGGTGGCGGTACGCGCGGCAGGCGACTTCACCTTACGTGCGTGGCCGACCCACGAAGCGAGTGCGTCACGCAGCTGAGCCGCGTGCTCGGCGTCGAGGTCGATCTCGTAGGAGACGCCGTCGAGGCCGAAGTTCACGGTCTCGTCAGCGGCACCGCCATGGATGTCGTCTTCGAGAACGAGCTGAACCTTCTGAACCATACGGGTACTTCCCTTCCGCGCCACAAATTCCGGGGTTAGTTCGGAGCATGCCTCACTCAATATTGACATGTCAATAATGGGCATGCCGCCCCGATCACCAAAACTTCACCCTCGGACAGTGATGTACGTGGATTTGATCCGGAAGGTCGGCGGGGATAACCTCGGCGGCGCAGATCAGTGCGAAGGGGAATTCCCCATCTTTTCCGCTGCCACCATGCCCTCGCGATCCATTCGCTCGAGGGCCTCCCGCTCGTGCCGGTCGGCTCGCAGGATCTTGCGCATCGCAAACCAGAACAACAGGCCGACGCCCACCGAGGGCGTGAGCCCGGCGAGCACCGCAAGCGTCGTATCCATCACAAGATCCTCACAAACTCGTCTGCGCGGTTCATATTTCTCAGGCCTGCGGCTTCACCAGCGGGAAAAGGATGGTCTCGCGGATCCCCTGGCCCGTCAGCGCCATGAGCAGGCGGTCGATGCCCATGCCCATTCCGCCCGAAGGGGGCATGGCGAATTCCATCGCGGTCAGGAAATCTTCGTCCAGCAGCATGGCCTCGTCGTCGCCGGCCGCGGCCATCCTGGCCTGCGCCTCGAAGCGCTGCCGCTGGATCACGGGGTCGACCAGCTCGGAGTAGCCCGTGGCCAGCTCGACGCCCCGGACGTACAGGTCCCACTTCTCGACCTGCCCCTTTTCCGAGCGGTGGTCACGGGTGAGCGGCGACGTCTCCACGGGAAAGTCCCGGACGAACGTCGGCGCCGACAGGTGGTCACCCACCCGGTGCTCCCAGAGCGTCTCGACGAGCTTTCCGTGATTGAGAATCTTCTTGTTGCCGACCTCGATGTCGAGGCGGCCGGCGATCTTCTCGAGTTCCTCGACCGACGTGTCGCCGGTGATCTCCTCGCCGAGGCTTTCGGAGAGCGAGTCGTACATCCGTAGGTTTGCCCATTCACCGCCCAGCTCGTACTCGGAACCGTCCGGAAGGCCGACGAGCGTGGTGCCGAGAACGTCCTGTGCCGCCGTCTGCACCAGGTCCTGGGTGAGCGCGCCGATGGTGTTGTAATCCCCGTAGGCCTCGTACGCCTCGAGCATGGCGAACTCCGGCGAGTGCGACGAGTCCGCACCCTCGTTACGGAAGTTACGGTTGATCTCGAAAACCTTCTCGACACCCCCGACGACCGCCTTCTTGAGGAAGATCTCGGGCGCGATGCGCAGGAAGAGCTCCAGGTCGTACGCATTCATGTGCGTCGAGAAAGGCCGGGCGCTCGCGCCCGAGGCAATGGTCTGCAGCATCGGAGTCTCGACCTCGATAAAGCTGCGGCGGTGGAAGTTTTCCCGCAAAGAACGCACGACGCCGGCACGCAGGCGCACCATGTCACGGGCGGCGGGGCGTGCGATGAGGTCGACGTAGCGCTGCCGGACGCGCGCCTCCTCGGACAGGTCCTTGTGCAGCACGGGCAGCGGGCGCAGCGACTTCGCCGCGATCTGCCACTCGTCCGCGAAGATGCTCAGCTCGCCGCGCCGCGACGAGCCCACGCGGCCGCGCAGGAAGAGGTGGTCGCCCAGGTCGACGTCGGTCTTGAACGCCGCGAGCGCCTCCTCACCGAGCTCGGCGAGGCTCAGCATGCCCTGGAGGCGGTTGCCCTCGCCGTCCTGCAGCGTGACGAAGCAGAGCTTGCCGCCGATGCGGATGAACACGACCCGGCCGGCGACGCCGACGACGTCGTCCGTCTCCTGGCCGGCCTCGAGGTGGCCGTACGTCGCGCGCACCTCGGTGATTGCGTGGGTGACCGGGACGGTGACCGGGTAGGCCTCGATGCCGCGCGCCAGCAGGCGCTCACGCTTCTCGCGCCGGATCCGCAGCTGCTCGGGCAGGTCATCGGTCGGCGGGGTCGCGGCATTCTCGGCGGCGGGGTTATCGGTCACGGATGCGATTCTATCGGTGCCCATCACCCGCTGAGTGCGGGATTTTCGCCGCGTTGGCCACATCGGAGGGGCGAATAGCCAGCACTCAGCGGGGCCGGCGTCAGGGGCGGAGGTCCAGGGCGAGGTCCAGGATGGGGGCGCTGTGGGTGAGGGCGCCTACCGACAGGTAGTCCACTCCCGTGGCCGCGATCTTGCGCGCCCTGTCGAGCGTCAGGTTCCCGGTCGCCTCCAGCTCGACGTGCGCGGGGACGCCGTCGCGCCCCTCCCGCGCGCGGACGGCGGTCACGGTCTCGGCGAGCAGCTCCGGTTCCATGTTGTCGAGCAGCAGGAAGTCCGCGCCCGAGGCCAGGGCCTCCAGGGCCTGGGCGGTCGTGTCGGCCTCGACCTGGATCTGGACGTCGGGGAACATCTCGCGGACGGCGCGGATCGCCGCGGCGACCGACCCGGCGGCGACCACGTGGTTGTCCTTGACCATGGCGACGTCGTACAGGCCCATGCGCTTGTTGGTGCCGCCGCCGGCCCGCACCGCGTACTTCTGCAGGGCGCGCAGGCCCGGGGTCGTCTTGCGGGTGTCGAGCACCCGCGCACCCGTGCCGGCGAGCTCGCGGGCGAACGCGCGGGTCGCCGTCGCGACGCCGGACGCGCGGCTGGCCAGGTTGAGCATGGTCCGCTCGGCCACGAGCAGCACCTGGGTGCGGCCGCTCAGGACCGCCAGGACCTGGCCCGCAGTGACGGCGTCGCCGTCCTGCGCGTGGTACGTGACGGTCGGGGCCGGCAGGCCCAGCCGGGTCGCGACCTGGTCCAGTACCTCGCGCACCACCACGAGGCCTGCCACCACGCCGTCCTCCCGTGCCACCAGCTCGGCCACCCCGGTGCCCGACGGCGGGATGGTCGCCTGCGAGGTGACGTCCCGGCCGGGCGCGGGGCCCAGGTCCTCGTCGAGGGCCACCTCGACGGTGCGGGCGATCCAGGCGGCGTCGAGCCCCGGGCTGACCGTGGAGGGGGAGTCGAAGATGGGAAGAGTGCTCACAGGCTCACGGTATCCGGCGAGCCGACCGGGGCAGCGCCGTCCACCATGTCCTGGAGCATGCGCTCCGAGTCCGTGAGGTAGCGGTTCAGGTCCGCCGCGGCGCCGTCGGCGTCGCCCGCCAGGAACCGGCGCAGCAGGCCGGCGTTGCGGTCCACGAAGCCGTCGAAGAAGGAGCCGTTGTCGCCCAGCAGGCCGAACGACAGGCGCAGCTCGGCGGAGAGGTTCGCGTGCACGCGGTCGAGGCGGGGGCTGCCCGCGAGCGCCACGATCCCCGAGTGGAACCGCATGTTGGCGGCGGCGATGTCGCGCCAGTCGCCGCCGAGCCGGGCGGCGAGGGCCGCGTCGACGGCGTCCCGCATGATGCGGGCCCCCGGGTGGGCGGGGTCGCCGGCGGCGAGCACGGGGACCTCGATGAGCCGCCGCACGCGGTAGATGTCGACGATGTCGGCGAGGGTGGGTCGCGCGACGGCGACGCCCGCGTTGGGGCGCCGGACCAGCAGGCCCTCGTGGACCAGGATCCGGAAGGCCTCGCGCAGGGTGTTGCGGGAGACGTCGAGCGACTCGCTGACCGACTGCTCGGAGAGCCGCTGCCCGGGCGTCAGGCGCCCGGTGACGATCAGTTCGCGGATGGCGTCGGCACTCCGCTCGGCCCGATCGGTTGTCACTGAACCCATCCTACGGACCCACCTTCCCCCGCCGAGGTAGGACCAGGGCGAAGTAGAACTCTGGCGAAGTAGAAGCCTGGCGAGGTAGAAGCTTGGCGAGGTAGAAGCTGAGCCATGTGCTCGAGTTCTGGCTCGCTGCGGTTCTACTTCGCCCTGGTCCTACCTCGCCAGGGTTCTACCTCGCCAGGGTTCTACCTCGGCGGATGTGGTTAGTCGATCGTGTTCAGGACCGTGTGGACCAGGTTGCGGGACTGGGCCGCTATCGAGGTGCGCCACGCGTCGAACGTCGGGTCGCTCACGCCGAAGTCGGTCTCGAAGTGCTGCATGTCCGGGGTGTGGATGTGCCCGGCCGGGATGTCGAGCCCGGCTCGGTCACGCAGCAGCGTGTTGCGATAGGCGCTCTCGTTCGAGAGGTAGTTGCCGCCACCCCCGCTGTACGAGCAGGAGCCCTCGGCCGGCGGCACCGGCGGCGTGGCCGGTGGGTAGTCGACGGGCGGCGGGCTGTTGAATGTCTCGCGCGCGGGCGACGTGCAGTCGGGGAACTGCGTGTAGCTCGTGTTCCAGACGACGCCGAAAGCGACCGACGGGTCCGGCCACGTGTCGCCCGGCGGGCGCGGCACGTCGGCCCCGGTGTCGGCGGCGATCATCTCCGCGATCGGCAGGCTCGCCGTGGTCCACTGCGGCGGGTCGGTGAGCCCGTCGCCACCGCCCCAGCGGTCGACGACCTGGATGTTGCAGCCCGGGTTGTCGACCGCGAGCTGTGGCACGCCGCCCACGATCGGGCACGGCAAGCCGTTGTCGTTTCCCGGGTAGGTGCCGTGGTAGCGGCCGTTCCACTGCTCCAGGTTGAACTGCGACCCGCCGGCCTGGCTCACGGTGAGCGACGCGTCGACCTGCCGGGGACCGGGCTCCATGAACGGGCCGACCGTGTCCTCGAGGTAGCCACGCTCGAACTCGGGGTAGCTCACGGGCAGCGTGTACGCCTCGACATGGGCGAGCTTGCCGCCGTCGGTGCGGTAGGTGGTGCCGTCCAGCGAGAGCGCGGTGGCGCCCGACGGGTTGCCGTGCCGGATGTTGTTGCCGACGGTGCCCGGCGCCGGCGAGGTGGTGCCGCCGTCGAGCGTGTAGACGTCGAACCCGCTGACGATCACGCGCAGGACGTTGTCACCGCGCGGCAGATCGATGTCGAACATGCCGCGCGCGGCCTTGTCGAACGTCTCGATCAGGCCGGCGCGCTCGGCGCCGGTGAGGCCGCCTTCCGGCGCCCACTGGCGCAGCACCGCCATGGCCTCGACGCGGGTCCAGTACAGCGGGCGGTCGTCGCTCGCGGGCAGGTCACCCGGGACGTCGCCGTCGGCCTGGGCGCGACGGACGGCGGCGTCCCACAGGGCCTCGCCCTTCCGCTCGGCCAGGGCCGTCGCGCCGTCGAGCGTGCCGGTGCGGCACAGGGCCGCCGTGAGGGCGGCCGCATACCCGCCGAAGCCGCCGCCCTCGATGACGGTCCGGGCGTAGGTCTTGTCGGCGGGCACCGTCGGATCGGCGGCGTCAGGCAGGTGGGCGGCCAGGCGGCGCTCCTCGACCGAGAGCGGGATGCTCGGGTCGAGGCATTCGGCGGCCGGAGCCTCGGCTTCGGGCGGAGCCCCGGCGGACGCCGGAGCCGCCAGAGCCGTGGTGGCGCAGAGCGCGAGGGCTACGGCGCCCGCCCGTGCTCTGACGGCGGTACGTGGTGTCGACATGGTCGTCTCTCCCCTCAGAGGTGTCGTGACTGACCGTAGGGCTTCGTTGAACAATCCGACAGGGCCAGAAACGTAAACATCTCGTATCCCGGCCTATGCCCCAGCGCTGGAGCCGTGCCATGATCGACAAGGTCCGGCAATGCGGATGAAACATCCGAGCGACACGATCCTGACTGTTGAACAATCCGGTGCATCACAACGACCAGGAGGACGCCATGTCCGACACGAGCCACGAGCCCGCGAGCCCGCCGGCCGGAACAGCGGCCCCGGAGCCGCCCCCGGGCACCCCGCGAGCCGGTATCAATCGGTTCGCCTCCGCGCGCAGCCGCTCCCTGCTGGGCGCGCTCTTCCTCATGGCGACCTCCGCCATCGGTCCCGGCTTCATCACCCAGACCGCCACCTTCACCCAGCAGCTCGGTGCCGCGTTCGCGTTCGGCATCCTCGTCTCGATCCTGCTGGACCTCGCCGTCCAGATGAACGTGTGGCGCATGATCACGCTGACCGGCAAGCGCGCGAGCGTGCTGGCCAACGAAGCCCTGCCGGGCAGCGGCTACGTGCTCGCCGTGCTGATCGTGTTCGGCGGGCTGATCTTCAACATCGGCAACACCGCGGGCGCCGGCCTGGGCATGAACGCCCTGTTCGGCATGGACCCCCGGCTGGGCGGCGCGATCAGCGCCGCCATCGCCGTCGCCATCTTCCTCGCCAAGCGCGCGGGAGCCGTCGTCGACCGGGTCGTCATCGTGGCCGGCCTGGTGATGATCGTGCTCACCGTGATCGTCATGATCCTGTCCGGCCCGCCCGTCGGCGAGGCACTGAAGCAGACGGTGCTGCCCGACACCATCGACTTCGCCACCATCACCACGATCGTGGGCGGCACCGTCGGCGGATACATCACGTACGCCGGCGCGCACAAGCTGCTCGACTCCGGGACGGCGGGCCCCGAGCACGTCCGGGAGGTCAACCGGGCAGCCGTCAGCGGCATCATCGTCACCGGGATCATGCGGTACGTGCTGTTCCTGGCGATCCTCGGCGTCGTCGCCTCCGGCGTCGTGCTGGACGTGGCCGGCAACCCGGCCGCCGACGCGTTCGGTGCCGCGGCCGGCGAGACCGGCCTGCGCATCTTCGGCGCGGTGTTCTGGATCGCGGCGATCACCAGCGTCATCGGGGCCGCCTACACGTCGGTCTCGTTCCTGCCGGTGTTCTCCGCCAGGATCACGGGCCGCGCCGCCGACCTGTGGACGGTGGGCTTCATCGTCGTCTCGCTGGCGGTGTACCTGACGATCGGTACCGCACCGGCCACCCTGCTGGTGTTCGTGGGTGGTGTGAACGGCCTCATCCTGCCGATCGGGCTGACCCTGTTCATGTACATCGGCTGGTTCCGCGGCTCGCTGCTGGGCGGCGTGCGGTACCCGCGGTGGCTCCTGGTGGTCGGAACCCTGGCCACCGTGGTCACCTGGTACATGGCGGTCAACGCGGTGGGGCCGATCTTCGACCTGCTCTCCGCCTGACCGGCCCGCCTGAGCCTCCGGCTCGGCACCTCGCACCACCGAAAGGACAAACGCACCATGAGCGCCGTCGATCTGAACAGCGACCTCGGCGAGGGCTTCGGCCGCTGGAGCCTCGGCGACGACGAGCAGATGCTCGGCATCGTCTCCAGCGCCAACGTCGCCTGCGGGTTCCACGCCGGGGACCCGGCGTCCATCCGCCGCACCGTGCGGTCGGCGGTGGCGCACGGCGTCACTATCGGCGCGCACGTCGGCTACCGTGACCTGGCCGGGTTCGGCCGCCGCAACATGGACGTGCCCGACGACGAGCTCGAGGCCGACGTCGCCTACCAGATCGGCGCGCTCCGCGGCCTGGCGGACGCCGAGGGCGGGGTCGTCACCTACGTCAAGCCGCACGGCGCGCTGTACAACACGGCGGCGGTCGACGAGCGGGTCGCCAAGGCCGTGGCGTCCGCCGTCGCCGCCGTCGACCCGGGGCTCGTGCTGCTGGGCCTGCCCGGCAGCGTGGCCCTGGCCGCGGCGTCCGACGCCGGTCTCGCGACCGCCACCGAGGCGTTCGCGGACCGTGCGTACACCCCCGAGGGCCGCCTGGTCTCCCGGCGCGAGCCGGGTTCCGTGCTGCACGACGCCGACGACGTCGCGCGGCGCATGCTTCGCCTCGTCACCGAGGGCGTGGTCACGGCGGTGGACGGGTCCGACGTCGCCGTGCGCGCCGACTCGGTGTGCGTGCACGGCGACTCCCCCGGCGCCGTCGCCATGGCCCGGCGGATCCGCGAGGTGTTCGACGCCGAGGGCATCACGCTCACGGCGTTCGCCCCGGCGGCGGGCAGCGGCCCCGCAGCGTGATGCGGGTACTGACCGCCCGCGACGACGCCCTCCTGGTCGAGCTCGACGACCTGGACCAGGCGGTCGCGCTGTACGAGTCCCTGCTGGCCGACCCGGTGCGCGGCGTCGGCATGCCCGTACCGGGCGCGCGGACGCTGCTCGTGCCCTTCCGCCCTTCGGCGATCACCGCGGCGGCCCTGGCCGCGGAACTCCGGACCCGTCCGCTGGAGCGGCGCGCCACCGCGACCGCGCGGACCGTCGAGATCAACGTCCTGTACGACGGCGCCGACCTCGCCGAGGCGGCCGAGCTCCTCGGCTGGAGCCCCGAGGAGCTCGTGCGGCGGCACACCGCCGCCGCGTGGACAATCGGGTTCGTCGGGTTCGCGCCCGGGTTCGCGTATATGACCAGCGACGACGCCGAGCTCGTGGTCCCCCGCCGCTCGACCCCGCGCACCCGTGTTCCGGCCGGGTCGGTGGCACTCGCCGGGCAGTACAGCGGCGTCTATCCGCGGGAGAGCCCCGGCGGGTGGCAGCTCCTGGGCCGTACCGACGCGCCCGTCTGGGACGTGACGCGCGAGCGCCCGGCCCTGCTGCTCCCAGGCGACGGCGTCCGCTTCGTAGCGGTCCGCGAGCTGGCCGGAGACACCAGGAAGGTCCGCGTCGACCACACACTTGGGCATGCTCCTCCGCTCGAAACCGTGCACGAGCGTGTGGTCCAGGCGGACCTTTGCGAGCCCACGGAGACGGCGGTCCCCGGCGCAGACCTTGGTCGCGGAGCTCTTGAAGTCGTGAGCCCCGGCGTGCAGGCGCTGGTCCAGGACCTCGGGCGGCCCGGTTCCGAGGGGGCCGGCGTCTCGGCATCCGGCGCCTTGGACCGGCCGAGCCTGCGATCGGCCAACCGCGCCGTCGGCAACCCGTCGGACGCCGCGGCCGTCGAGTCGGTCGGCGGCCTGCGGCTGCGCGCCCACGGACCGCAGGTGCTCGCGGTGACGGGGGCGGTGGGCGAGATCGTGGTGCGGCCGGGTGCAGCCCGATCGGGACGCATATCGGGCAACGCCGAGCCGAGCTCCGCCGAACCAGGTGCCGTAGAGCCGTCCCGCCCCGACCGGCGTCCGCGGCCGGGCGAACCCTTCGCGCTGGACGACGGCGACGAGCTGCGCCTCGCGCCGCCCGCCCGGGGCATGCGTGCCTACGTGGCGGTGCGCGGCGGGATCGCCGTGCCGCCCGTGCTGGGCAGCCGCGCCACCGACGTGCTGGCCGGGCTGGGACCCGACCCGCTGGGGCCCGGCGACCTGCTGCCCGTCGGCGTCCCGGAGCGGGGCGTCCCGGCAGCCTGGCCAGCCGGCCCGACCAGCCAGGCGAGCCCGACCAGCCCAGGGACCGCGGTGCGCCCGGGCGAGGCGCCGCCGTCGGGCAGCCTGCCGGCACCCGGCGAGGTGACAGTGCTGCCGATCGTCCTGGGGCCACGCGACGACTGGTTCGACGCCGCGGCCATCGCGCGCCTGACCGGCCAGGACTGGCTGGTGACGCCGCGCTCCAACCGGATCGGGCTGCGGCTGGACGGCGAGCCCCTCGCCCGGATCCCGGACCGGGACGGCGCCGAGCTGCCCAGCGAGGGCTGCGTGACCGGCGCCATCCAGGTACCGCCGGACGGGCTGCCCGTCCTTTTCCTCGCCGATCATCCCCTGACCGGCGGGTATCCCGTGGTCGGGGCGGTCGCCGCCGCCCACGTGCCGCTCGCCGCGCAGCTCCCCGCGGGCGCACGCGTCCGCTTCGCCGTCCGCGACCGCACGCCGGGCGCCCGGGCGGAAGACACGATCCAGAACCACCCAGGAGGCACCCCATGATCCGCACCGTGCTCGTCGCGAACCGAGGCGAGATAGCGGTCCGCGTCATCCGCGCGTGTGCGGACCTGGGCATCCGCTCCGTCGCCGTGTACGCCGACGGCGACGCCGAGGCCCCGCACGTCCGCCTGGCCGACGAGGCCTGGTCCCTGGACGGCCGCACCGCCACCGAGACCTACCTGTCGGTCGAGAAGCTGCTCGACGTCGCCCGCCGCTCCGGCGCGGACGCCGTCCACCCCGGGTACGGCTTCCTGTCCGAGCGCGCTGCCGCCGCACGCGCCGTCGAGGAGGCCGGGCTCGTGTGGGTGGGGCCGACGTCGGCCACGATCGAGCTGCTCGGCGACAAGATCGCCGCGCGCGACCTTGCCCGGACGGTCGGCGCGCCCCTGGTGCCCGGCTCGGCCGGCCCGGTGCCCGACTCCGCCGGCGCGCTCGCCTTCGCCGAGGAGCACGGTCTGCCGCTCGCCATCAAGGCCGCGCACGGCGGTGGCGGACGCGGCATGCGCGTGGCCCGGACCCTGGAAGAGGTGCCCGAGCTGTTCGACGCCGCCCGGCGCGAGGCCGAGGCCGCATTCGGGCACGGCGAGTGCTTCGTCGAACGGTTCCTGGAGCGGCCCCGGCACGTGGAGGCGCAGGTCATCGCCGACAACCACGGGCACGTGGTCGTCGCGGGCACGCGCGACTGCTCCCTGCAGCGACGCAACCAGAAGCTGGTCGAGGAGGCCCCCGCGCCGTTCCTCGACCCCGCGGTACGCAAGCGGATCCACGAGTCGGCTCGCGACCTGTGCGCCGCCGCCGGATACCGCGGCGCCGGGACCGTGGAGTTCCTGCTCGGCGCGGACGGCACCCTCTCGTTCCTGGAGGTCAACACGCGGCTCCAGGTGGAGCATCCCGTCACGGAGGAGACCACCGAGCTCGACCTCGTGGTCGAACAGCTCCGTGTGGCGAGCGGCCTTCCGCTGTCGGTGACCGAGGACCCCGCCCCGCGCGGGCACGCCATCGAACTGCGGCTCAACGCCGAGGACCCGGCGCGCGGGTTCCTGCCCGGCCCCGGGCGTATCGATCGGTTCGTGCCGCCGTCGGGCCCGGGTGTGCGGGTGGACGCCGGGGTCGAGCCGGGGTCGGTGATCCCCGGCGAGTTCGACTCGCTGTTCGCCAAGATCGTCGTGTGGGGCCCCACCCGCGAGGCCGCGCTCGCCCGGACCCGGCGGGCCGCGGCCGAGACGGTGGTCGACGGCGTGCCCACGGTGCTGCCGTTCCACCGCGCGGTGCTCGAAGACCCGGCGTTCACCGCCTCGACCGACGGGTCCGGCTTCGCCGTCCACACACAGTGGATAGAGACGGAGCTGCTCGCCTCGATCGACCCCCAGGCGCTGACCGCGCCTGTGGTCGAGCCCGGGGTCGTGGAGACGTGGGTCGAGATCGACGGGAAGCGGCACCGGGTACGCACTCCGGGCGGGATGGGGTTCGGCGTCGGCCCCGCGGCCGGCTCGGGCGCGGCACCGGCCCAGGGCGCGCCTCCGGCGTCGCACAGCGTGGACGACGCCGGGCGTGTCCCGCTGCTCCCCGCCATGCCGGGCACCCTGGTGCGCTGGCTGGTGGCCGACGGCGAGACCGTCGCCGATGGCCAGCCCGTCGCCGTCGTCGAGGCGATGAAGATGGAGACGCAGCTCGTGGCCGACGCCGCAGGAATGCTGGAGCACTCAAGACCAGAGGGCGCGCCGGTCGTTGCGGATGACCCGATCGGCTATGTAGTGCGGTAGAGAGCTGCACACGATTCCGCCCGCGGAAGAACCCGCTACTTGCTCCCACCCGTCAAAGACATCACACCATTGCAAGGTTTTGGCGTGCCAGCGGTGACAAAGTTGGAGCCGCAGCGAACACGTCGATACTGGCGCTGATCGACCAGCAAGTTGCGGTTCGGCGCCGGAGGCTCACCATCAAGTTGCGGTTCGGCGCCGGATCCATGTCGACCTGGCTCACTCCGCCGTGAGCACCCCGTCGTCGTCGAGCCACACCTCGACCCGGCGCTTCCAGGCCTCGGCCGGCTTGGGGAAGTCCGTGCGGTAGTGGCCGCCGCGGGTCTCCTCGCGCAGCCAGGCCGCGCGGGTCAGGGCGCGCGCGACCTGGTGCACGTTGGTGGTCTCCCACTCCGCGGCCTGGGGCTCGGCCACGACCTCGGCAGCCAGGTGGGCGTCGGCGCGGACGGCGCCGAGCCGCTCGTCGACCTCGGCCAGCGAGCGCGCCGACCGGATCACGCCCGCCCCGGCGGAGGTCACCTTCTGGATCCGCGACCGGGCGGCGGCCGCGACCAGCGCGGAACCGCCGGCGCGCTCGGCCGGCTCCCCCGGCTTGAGCTCGCCCGCGTCGAACCGGGCAGCAACGTCGCGCGCCGCGCGCGAGGCGAACACAATGCCTTCGAGCAGCGAGTTCGACGCGAGCCGGTTCGCCCCGTGCACGCCCGTGCACGCGACCTCGCCGACAGAGTAGAGCCCGTCCACCGAGGATCGGCCGTCGAGGTCGGTCACGACACCGCCCGAGTGGTAGTGCTGCGCCGGAGCCACCGGCACCGGCTCCTCGGACCAGTCGATGCCGGCCTCCAGCAGCCGGGCGTTGATCGTCGGGAACCGCGTGCGGAGGAACTCCCGGCCCAGGTGGCGGGCGTCGAGCAGCACGTTGTCGGCCCCGGTGGCGGCCATCTGCCGCACTATCGCGTGCGCGACGACGTCCCGCGGCGCCAGCTCCGCCATCTCGTGCACGGCGGGCATGAACCGGTGCCCGTCGACGTCGAGCAGCAGCGCACCCTCGCCCCGCACGGCCTCGGAGATGAGGGGCAGCTGGCCCTTGGCGCCCGAGCCCAGCCAGAGGACCGTCGGGTGGAACTGGACGAACTCCAGGTCGCCCAGCACCGCACCCGACCGCAGGGCGGCGGCGATCCCGTCGCCCGTCGCACCGGCCGGGTTGGTCGACGACCGGAAGACCTGCCCGATCCCGCCCGTGGCCAGCACGACGGCGGGGGCCAGCGCGGCACCGACGCCGTCCCGCGAGCCAGCGCCCCGCACGTGCAGGGTCACGCCGCAGGCCCGCCCGGCCACCGTCGTCAGCACGTCCAGGACCAGGGCGTTCTCGACCACCTCGATGCCCGGGTCGTGGCGCACCGCCTCGATCTGCGCGACCAGCGCCCGGGAGATCTCCGCGCCCGTGGCGTCGCCGCCGGCGTGCGCGATCCGGTCGGCGTGGTGGCCGCCCTCGCGGGTGAGCGCGATGTCGCCGTCGGCCGCCTTGTCGAAGACCGCACCGCGCGCCACGAGCTCGCGCACGCGCTCCGGGCCTTCGGTGACCAGCACCTGCACGGCCTCCGGTTCGGACAGGCCGCCGCCCGCGACCAGCGTGTCCGCGAGGTGTGCCTCGGGAGAGTCGGACGGGTCGAGCGCGGCGGCGATGCCACCCTGCGCCCACACCGTGGACCCGGACGAGAGCTCGCCCTTGGTCACGAGCACCACCCGTGGCACGCGGGTGCGTAGCTCGAGCGCAGCCGTCAGGCCGGCGATACCCGAGCCGACGACCACCGCGTCGGCCTCGACCGTCCAGCCGGGCGCCTGGGCGGCGAGAGAACGAGCGAGGCGAGGGCCAGGTCCTGGGGTGGGGCTCACGCGCGGCCCGACGCCGTGCGCACCAGGCCGGCCTGCTGGAACGGCTCGATCGCGAGGCCGCTCTCCTCCAGGCCGTACCCGTCCGGCACGTGTCCGGGCTCGTCGTTGACCTCGACTATGTGGTTCTTCTCGTCGACGAACACGACGTTCGGCAGGAAGGTCCGCGCGTCGTGGTCGGAGAGCATGCCGTAGGCGATCAGGATGACGACGTCGCCCGGGCTGACCAGGTGGGCCGCCGCGCCGTTGATGCAGATCTGGCCGGAACCCGGCTCACCAGGGATGACGTAGGTGGTCAGGCGGGCACCGTTCGTCACGTCGACGACGTCGACCTGCTGGCCGGGGACCAGGTCCGCGGCGTCGAGCAGGTCGGCGTCCACGGTGATGGACCCGACGTAGTGCAGGTCCGCCTGCGTCACGGTGGCGCGGTGGATCTTCGCGATCATCATCGGCCGCTGCAGCGACGCGGGGCGGCCGACGGGCGGGCGGTGCGGGGTGGAGCTCATGGCGTTACCTCTGGTCTGGCGAGACCTCGACGGCCTGGTTGTCGATCAGGCGGGTACTACCCACCCGTGCGGCCACGAGCAGCAGCGCATGGCCGGAGTAGTCGTCGGCGACCGCGTCCACGGTCACCGGATCGACGAGCGCGAGGTAGTCGACCACGACGCCGTCGGCCTCGTCCAGCACTTGGCGCGCGGCGTTGATCACACCCGCCGGGCCGCTGCCCGCGGCCGCCGCTCCGGCACGCAGCGCGCGAGACAGCGCGACGGCGCGCTCCCGCTCGTCCGCCGACAGGTACGCGTTACGCGACGACATGGCCAGTCCGTCGTGCTCCCGCACCGTGGGCACGCCCAGCACCTCGACCGGCACCTCCAGGTCGCGCGCCATGCGGCGCACGGCCAGCAGCTGCTGGGCATCCTTCTCGCCGAACAGCGCGACGTCGGGCCGCACCAGGTGCATCAGCTTGAGCACCACGGTGAGCACGCCGTCCAGGTGCCCGGGCCGGTGCTCGCCCTCGAGCACGTCGCCGATGTGCCCCGCGGAAACGCGCACCACCGGGTCGCCGTCCGGGTAGACGACGTCGGGCGTGGGCGCGAACACGACGTCCGCCCCGACGCCGGCGAGCTTGGCGACGTCGCCGTCCAGGTCACGCGGGTAGGTGTCGAGGTCCTCGCCCGCGCCGAACTGCAGCGGGTTCACGAAGATCGTGACGACGACCTGGCCGTTCGCGCCGGCCTCCGCGCGCGCCCGGCGCACCAGCTCCAGGTGCCCGTCGTGCAGGGCGCCCATCGTCATGACGACGGCGCGCTTGCCCGGACCCGCGTCGGGTCCGGCCGGCTCCAGGGGCCCCCCGATGGCCCAGCGCATCTGCGCGTCGCGCAGCTCGGAGCGGGTGCGAACAACCAGGGGGGCCTGTTGCGCGGATTCCGCATCGGGTGGAGTTTGAGGGCTAGAGGCGGCCTGCATGATCACTGTGTCTTCCTTCCTGCGCGCGACTCCCCGGTCGCGTTGTCCAGCGCATCCAGCAGCGCCTGAGCCGCCGTGTCGTCGATGCGGTGGCTCGCCAGCGCGCGCCGCGTGGCCCCGCGGGCCAGCTCGGTGTAGCTGTCCGGCACGTCGGTGGCGCCACTGGCGGCGGCCAGCGCGCTGAGCTCGGTCAGGTGGCTGCGCACGGTGCCGACGTCGCCCCGCGAGACCGGCCCGGTGAGCGCGGAGATCGCCCCCGGCCCGACGCCGGCGCGCGCGTCCGCGGACCGGGTGGCCGACTCGAGCGCCGCGGACAGCAGCGGCGCGAGCACCCGCCCGGGCGACTCGATGCCCGCCGCCTCCAGCGCCTGCGCGGCCTGCGCGACGAGCACCACGAGGTGGTTCGAACCGTGGGCGAGGGCCGCGTGGTAGAGACCGCGGGCCGCCTCGTCCACGATCACGGGCTCGCCGCCGATCTCGACCACGAGGGCCTGCCCGATCGGCAGCACCGGCGCGGGGCCGGTCACGGCGAAGGTGCAGCCCTCCAGACGCGCAAGGTCCAGGGACGTGCCGGAGAACGTCATGGCGGGGTGCACGGCCAGCGGGATGGCGCCGCCGAGCCGGGCGGGCTCCAGCACGGCGGTCCCGAAGCGGCCGGACGTGTGCACCGCGAGCTGCCCCGGCTGCCAGGCCCCCGTGTCGGCGAGGCCGGAGACCAGGGGGCCCAGGGCGTCGTCGGGGACCGCGAGGAGCACGAGCTCGGCGCGCTCGACGACGTCGGGCACCTCGAGGTTGGGGACACCCGGCAGGAGCGTGGCTATGCGCTCCCGGGAGTCCTCCGAGATGCCGCTCGCGCCGACCACGGCGTGCCCCGCCGCGCGAAGGGCGTTGCCGAGCACCGCGCCCACGCGGCCCGCACCGATGACGCCGACACCGAGCCGGCCGGGCCGTCGGGCCGGCTCCTGGGGTTCACCCACCGGTCCGGTCATTCGTCCTGTCGCTCCATCCATCGTTCGGGACCCGCCGACGCGCGGGCGGTGCGGGCGCGCAGGGCCTGGTCCGCCATGAGCCGCGCGGCGTCGTCGGCGCCGAGGTGGGGCACCTCTGGGTGCACCGGGCCCTCGGTGGAGTGCACCTGGAACGAGGCAACTCCGAGCCGGCGTTGCCAGGGACCCTGGCTCAGGCCCAGCGACTGCGTCCGCTCGTGCGGCACCACGTCCAAAATCTTCACCATGCGGCCCCGCCGCAGCAGCAGTGCGCGCCCGGTCACGGTGAACCCGTTGCGGCGCCACGCCACCGGATCCAGTATGCGGGTCCGCCGGGGCGCGGTGACGTACGCGCTCTCCGCCCGGGAGTCGCCGTCGAGCCCCGCGTCGAGGATCCGACGCGGCTCGTCGACGCCGAGGTCGGGCAGCACGAGGGAGAGCACGGTTAGCGCCTCGTCGCGCGTGCCGACGGGCAGCAGCACGCTGTTCTTCTCCTCGCTCTCGCCCCCGTAGCCGGCGACGTTGACCTGCACGCGCCACCAGTCGCGTCCGCGCCACAGCACGCTCTGCACCAGGCGGACGGCCTGCACGCGCCCGGGCGGGATGGTCTGCGAGCGCGTCTCGAGCATCCCGTGGCGCAGCCGGACGCCGTCGGGCGAGATGGCCACGCGGAAGTCGAACTCGCCCGTGAGGCGGCCGAACAGGTAGCCGCCGGCGCCGAGCACAGCGGGCAGCGACGCGGAGATGACGGCGAGCTCGCCGGTGGCGATCATGACCACCAGGACACCCAGGGCCCACACGAGAAGCGTGATCGTCGCCCCGGAGCGCACGACCGAGGCGATCAGCCGGCCCAGGGGCACGGTCAGGACGGGGACCTGCGGCGCTTCGAGACTGGCCGGCGCCGTGGGTTCCGGCGCGCCCGGTAGCCCGGGCCCAGCCTGCTCGACGGCGTCCTGGGTCCCGGCGTCCTGGGTGCCCGGTACGGGCGCGCCCACCACGCCCGTACCGGCGGGGGCGGTCACGGTGCCGGGCGTGGTGCGCGACCGGGCGTCGGCCACCGGACTCTTCCTGGCCACCTTGAGGCCTGCCGCGCGGGCGAGGAGCTCGGCGCGCAGCTCGTCGGCGTCGGACCCTTTCAGGAACCCGATGGCGACGCCGGAGTCGGTGCCGCCCGCGGTCTCCAGGGTGAGCTCGCACAGCCCGAAGAAGCGCGCGACGAGCGGCTGCCGGATGTCGACCGACTGCAGCCGGTCCAGGCGGGCGTGGCGCTGCTGGCGGAACAGGATGCCGCGCCGCAGGTGCACGGTCTCCTCGCCGATCGCGAAGGTGGTCATGCGCCAGGCCAGCACCGAGTAGCCCCAGCCCACGAGGGCGATGGCGGCGAGCGCCGCGAACAGCGTCCACCAGTACTCGCTGGTGACCAGGGCGATGAGGCCGCCGCGCGGCCCGCCGTCGAGGCTCTGCTGGCCCAGGATCACGATCGCCGCGCCGACCACGGCCCAGCCCCGGACCAGCGGTGTGATCGGATGGACGCGCCGCCACTCGAGATCCTCGGCCGCGGGCTGATCGGGCACCCCCGGCTGGTCGGGCGCGCCCCGCTGGTCGAGCTTGTCGAGACCCGGCTCCCGCTTGTCGAGCCCGTTCTCCGGCGTGCTCACAGCCCCGCCAGACGGGCCTCACCACGGGACGCCAGGCGGTCGCGCAGCCGCGCCGCCTCGTCCGGGGGCAGGCCGGGGATCTGGGCGTCCGTGCCCACGGACGCCGTGTGGAGCTGCACCTTGGCGAGCCCCAGCTTGCGGTCCAGCGGGCCGGCCTCGACGTCCACGTACTGCATGCGGCCGTAGGGGACCACGACCATGGACTTGAACATGACCCCCTTGCGGATGAGGAGGTCGTCGTCGCGCTCGGCGTAGCCGATCGCCCTGACCTGGCGCGGGACCAGGAGGATCGACCACACCAGGAAGAGGGCCGGGAAGCCGGCGAGGAGCCAGAACCAGGAACTGACGGTCGTGGCGAGGACGACGCCGACCACCGCCGGTATACCGAGGCTGATGGCGGCCGGTACCAGCATGGCCGTCACGAGGCGCGGGGACACGCGGTTCCAGGTCACGTCGTGCGGTTCGAAGGGGCTGGTCATGATGGCCATTCTTCCGCAGTGGGCAAGTGCTGGACAGCGGGCATCAGGCCGGGGCCGGAGACTCGCCCTCGTCGGAGCTGGCACGGTCCTTGTCCGACGGCGGCAGCTCGCAGAACTTCTCCACGATCAGGCCCACGACGGCGAGCACCACCGAGCAGAGCACGGCTATGCCGGCCGCCACCGCGCGGTCGCGCCGCGGCTCGACGGCGAGGTCGCCCAGCACCACCAGCACCTGGGCGAGGTACCAGCCGCCGAGCAGCGCACCGGTCAGCGCGGCGGCCTTCGCCAGGACGAGCGTCCGGGCGGCCCGCACGCCGTCGAGCGAGGGCCGCTTGCCCTTCTGGTACGACCGCACGGCCCAGCCCGACCAGAACACGGCTCCGGCCAGCGCCAGGATCGCGACGTCGACCAGCCAGGGCACCACGGGCAGGTACACGCTGCGCCCCTCCAGGGCGCGCAGCACGAGCCAGCCGACGATCGCGACGGCGACGAGAACCGCGATCAGGGAACCGATCGGCGTTCTGCGCATGTCAGGCGTCGCGCCCCCGCTCGTCCCGGACCGGCACCCACGAGGGGACCGAGTCGATCGGGCCGTCCGACGGCGCGGCCTGCCGGTCACCGACGAAGCCCGGCACCCGGATGACCGTGTGGTCGCTGTCGTAGCCGTCCGGCTGACCGTTGGCGTGCCCGTTGACCTGACCGTTCGGCAGGCCGTTCTGGCCGAAATCGGCCATCCCGTTCGGCGGGGTGTTCACCGGGGCGAACACCGGGGCCGCCGGCTCCTGGGCGCCGCCACCGTTCACCGGAGGGAAGACACCGCTCTGCTGGCGCGACGGGTTGACCGGCGCGAACACCGGCTTGGCCGGCGTCTGCTGGGGCAGCGGCTCGTGCTCGGGCTCCTCGTGCGCCGTGTCGCGCACCGCGCGGGGTGCGATGGGTGCGGGCGGCGCCGGCACGAGCGCCTCCTCCGGCGGCGGAACGGCGGACCCGCTGCCCGGCATCCCGGCCGGCGGCGCCGCGCGCGGCGTGGCGGGTGCGGCCTGCGACACCTGCTGCGGGATCGGCACGGAGCCGCCCGAGCCCGGCACCGGCCCGCTGGAGTGAGCCTGCGGGTGCGGGCCGCCGGGGTACCCCTCCTGCTGCGGTGCGCCGCCGGGCACCTGGCGGTCGAGGTCTACCTGGCCGCTGTGCTGCCCCTGCGGGTGACCGCCACCCGGCACCTCGACGACGGGACCGCCGGGCGAGGCCTGCGGGCGACCGCTCGGCGGGAGCGACGGCGGCAGGGTCGGCGGCATCTCGGCGACGTGCGCGTCCTGCGCCGGCGGCTGTCCGCCGTCGTCGGGCGCGGTCGGGTGCGTGGCACCCGCGCCGCCGCCGCCCTGCTCGGGCTCGGGGTCGGTCAGCCAGTCGAGGGCGAGCCAGCGGATGCCGGCCCGGTCCGGCGCCGTGGCCGCGAGCTGGGCCACCGGGCCGCCGCCCAGGCCGGGCAGCACGGCGTCGGGCGCGATCTGCGACCAGGGCTCCAGGACGAACGCCCGCTCGTGCGCACGGGGGTGCGGCACCTCGAGGTCGTCCGCGGAGTCGGTCAGGTTGCCGTAGGTGATCAGGTCGACGTCCAGCGTGCGCGGGCCCCAGTGCTCCTCGCGGGTGCGGCCGTGCACGTTCTCGACCTCCTGGCACGCGTGCAGCAGCGCGCGGGCCGAGAGGGTGGTGCGGGCGAGCAGCACCGCGTTGAGGTAGTCGGGCTGCTCCTCGGGGCCCCCGACGGCGGCCGTGCGGGCCAGCGGGGACACGTCGGTGATCTGCAGGCCGGGCAGCCGGTCCAGCTCGGCGACCGCGGACCGCATGGTCGCCTGCGGATCGCCCAGGTTGGCGCCGATGGCGATGACCACTTCCACGTATCCGGCGGGCACCTCGTCGAACCGGTCGCGCGGCTCCTGCTGGTACCCCTCGGGCTGGTACTGCTCCTGGGCGTACTGCTCCGGCTGCCCGACGGCGGAGTCGGGGACGGCCCCCGATACCCGGGTGGTCTCCATCTCGCCCCGGTCGTACTGCTGCTCGAACAGCTGGTCGTACTGGTTCTGCTGCGGGTCGACCGGCTGAGGCTGGTCGTAACCCTGCTGCTGCCGCTGGTCGTACTGCTGCGGCTGCTCGTAGCCCTGCTGCTCGAACCGCTGGCCCTGCTGCTCGGGCTGGGCCTGCTCCGGCTGCGCGAACGGGTCGTACTGCTGCTCGAAGCCGTTCGACCGGTCGGGGGCCTGCCGCTGGTCGAGGCCCTGGACCGACTCGTACTGCTGGACCGGCTCGAACACCGGCTCGGCCTGGAACTGCTCCTCCGGCTGGAACACCGGCTCCTGCGCGCGCTGGTCCCGCTGCTCGGCCGGTGCCGGTGCGTCCGGCTGCAGGTCCCACGCCGCGGGGACCACCTGGAGCGGCTCGGGCGCGATCAGCTCGGGCACGGGCCGGGGCTCCGGCATCTCGACGGGCGGTTGCGCGGCGGACGGCACCGAGGCCGGGACCCGCTCGACGAGCGGCTCCGCCTCGAAGGACGACTCCGTCCGCTGCTGTACCGGTTCGGCCGGCTCGGGCTGGTACGGCTCCGGCTGATACGGCTCCGGCGGCCGGTAGGGCTCGGGCTGGAAGGGCTCCGGCTCGTCGGTCGCCGGACGGCCGATCGGCTCGAAGTCCTGCTGCACGGGCTCGGCGGCGAACGACGCGGCGTCGGACCCGCTCCGTGAGCGCTCGGCGGCCTCGTTCCACGAGTCGACGGGCGGCTCGGTCCGGAACGTGTCCTGCTGGTTCGGCTCATAGGCCAGTTCGGACGGCTCCTGGCTCTGCCGAAGGGCGTCGTGCGCCTTCTGCAGCGCATCCGCGCCCGCGGCCGGGCCCACGGCCTCGGCGGAGCGGGCCAGAGTCGCCGGCGCGGCCACGACCGGCGCGTGGACGCGGTCGCGGCGGATCGTCACCTCGACGTCGGCGAACGGCACCGGGATGGGCGCCTGCGGCTTGTGCACGCGCACGTCCACCGCCTCGACCTGCGGCCGGGCAAGCACCGCGGCGGCGATCCGCTCGGCCACCGTCTCGACCAGGTCGGCGGGCTCGCCCGTCAGGATGTCGTGGACGTCGCTCGCCACGTCCGCATAGCTCACCGTCTGCGCCAGGTCGTCGCCGGCGGCAGCCGGGCGAGTGTCCAGGTACAGCACGACATCGGCCCGGAACTCCTGGCCGGTCTGTCGCTCCGACGGCAGCACACCGTGGTACCCCCGCGCGCTCACGCCCGTCAGCTGGACCTGGTCCAGCGACCGGCCGTCCGGGCCCGTAACGCCCGTTCCGAACGCTGTGGTCACCGTGGTCTCCCCCCGTCGTCTTTACGTGCACCGGAATCCTGCCAGGTCGGCATGTCCTGTTCCCCGGCCGTCCACGATTCTGTGGTCAAGGCCACGGTGGAAGTCAATGCCCCCGGTGCGGATTGGGGAGAGGTACCCGGTGACCCTACCCGGGGCTCAGCGGCCGCGGCAGTCCACGCCGCCGCCACCTTGACGGCGTCCGCGCTGGCCCGGACCGTGTGCACGCGCACGCACCAGGCGCCCGCGGCGGCCGAGAGGGCCGAGATGGCGGCCGTGGCGTCATCTCGGGCGCGCGGCGGTGCCATGTGCCCGGCCGAGTCCGCGAGCAGGTGACCCAGGAACCGCTTGCGGGACGCGCCCACGAGCACCGGGCGGCCCAGCTGGTGAAGTGCGTCGAGGTGAGCCAGCAGCGGCCAGTTCAGCGCACCGGCCTTGGCGAAGCCGAGCCCGGGATCCAGGACCACCTGCTCGGCCCGCACTCCGTCGTCGTGCAGGGCGGCCATGCGGGCCGTGAGCTCGTCGCGGACGTCGGCCACCACGTCGTCGTACACCTGGAGGGAGTCCATGACGTCCGCGTGCCCGCGCCAGTGCATGGCCACGTAGGCGGCGCCGGTCTCGGCCACCGCGCGGCCCATCTCGGAGTCGGCGAGGCCGCCCGAGACGTCGTTCACGATCCGCGCCCCCGCGGCCACCGCCCGCTCCGCGACGGCCGCGCGGGTGGTGTCCACGCTCACGATCGCGCCGTGCGCCGCGAGCTGCTCGATCACGGGCAGCACGCGGGCCAGCTCCTGGTCCTGCGGGACGCGCACGGACCCGGGCCGGGTGGACTCCCCGCCCACGTCCAGGATGTCGGCACCCTCGCCGAGCAGCTCCATCCCGTGCGCGACGGCGGCGGACGGCTCGAACCACTCGCCGCCGTCCGAGAACGAGTCCGGCGTGACGTTGACGACACCCATCACCAGGGTGCGGCCCACGCCGGTGAGTTCCGGCAGGCCGAGCACCCGGGCGTCCCGGGAGGGATGGCCGGCGGGGGGAGCCACCGTCACTTCCCGAGGATGAGGCTCATCGCCTCGGCTCGGGTGGCAGGGTCCCTCATGACCCCGCGCACCGCGGAGGTGATGGTCCGTGAGCCCGGCTTGCGCACGCCGCGCATCGACATGCACAGGTGCTCGCACTGGACCACCACGAGCACACCGCGCGGCTCGAGGAGCTCCAGCAGCGAGTCCGCGATCTGCGTGGTCATGCGTTCCTGTACCTGGGGACGACGCGCGTAGACCTCGACCAGGCGGGCCAGCTTGCTCAGGCCGGTGATGCGGCCGTCCACGTTCGGGATGTACCCCACGTGCGCGACGCCATGGAACGGCACGAGGTGGTGCTCGCAGGTCGAGTACACCTCGATGTCCCTGACCAGCACCATCTCCTCGTGCCCGAGGTCGAAGGTGGTGGTCAGCACTTCCTGCGGCTCCTGCCGCAGGCCGGCGAAGATCTCCCGGTACGCCCGGGCCACGCGGGCCGGCGTCTCCCGCAGGCCCTCCCGCTCAGGGTCCTCGCCGACGGCGAGGAGGAACTCGCGCACCGCGGCCTCGGCCCGCGCGGCGTCGTACGGCGGAATGTCCGCCGCACGACGCACGGGCGCGGTCACGGGAGTGAGTGACCTGTCGGTCATGGTGTTGCTCCGGTCCTCGTCGCTGCTCAGTTCGGCGAGTCAGGCGCAGCGTCCGACGGCGCCGCCGAGTCCAGCACCGCCTCGTCCTGCGGTATGACTGTGGAGTGCCCGTTCTGCGCGGCCAGCTCCTTGGGCGTGAGCACCGGTCCGCGCGTGTGCACGGTGCGCTGCTCGCTGGACAGCCAGACGTCGCGGGCAGGGCGCTTCTCGACGGGCGCGAAGACCTCGGCCAGCTCGTGCTGGTTGAGCGTCTCCTTGTCGAGCAGACGCAGCACCAGCTCGTCGAGCACGTCGCGGTGCTGGGTCAGCACCTCCCACGCCTCGTCGTGCGCGGCCTCGACGAGCTTGCGCACCTCGTCGTCGATGGTCCCCGCCACGGACTCGGAGTAGTCCCGCTCGTGCCCGTAGTCGCGGCCGAGGAACGGCTCGCCGGCGCTCGTGCCGAGCTTGATGGCGCCGACCTTCTCGCTCATGCCGTACTCGGTGACCATCTTGCGGGCGATCGCCGAGGCCTTCTCGATGTCGTTCGAGGCGCCCGTCGTGGGGTCGTGGAACACGATCTCCTCGGCGACGCGGCCGCCCATCGCGTACGCGAGCTGGTCGAGCAGCTCGTTGCGCGTGGTCGAGTACTTGTCCTCGAGCGGCATCACCATGGTGTAGCCCAGCGCGCGGCCGCGCGGCAGGATCGTCACCTTGGTCACGGGGTCCGTGTAGCGCATCGCCGCGGCGACGAGGGCGTGCCCGCCCTCGTGGTACGCCGTGATCTTCTGCTCCTTGACGTTCATGACGCGGGTGCGCTTCTGCGGACCGGCCACGACGCGGTCGATGGCCTCGTCCAGGGCGCGGTCGTCGATCAGCTGGGCGCCGCTGCGCGCGGTGAGCAGCGCGGCCTCGTTGAGCACGTTCGCCAGGTCCGCACCCGTGAAGCCGGGCGTACGGCGGGCGACCGCCTCGAGGTCCACGGTGTCGACCATGGGCTTGCCCTGGGCATGCACCTTGAGGATCGCCTCGCGGCCCTTGAGGTCGGGGGCCTCCACGGCGACCTGCCGGTCGAAGCGCCCCGGGCGCAGCAGCGCCGGGTCGAGGATGTCGGGACGGTTGGTCGCGGCGATGAGGATGACGTTCGTCTTGACGTCGAAGCCGTCCATCTCGACGAGCATCTGGTTCAGCGTCTGCTCGCGCTCGTCGTGCCCGCCGCCCATACCCGCACCACGGTGCCGGCCGACGGCGTCGATCTCGTCCACGAAGATGATCGCCGGCGAGTTCTGCTTGGCCTGCTCGAAGAGGTCGCGGACGCGGCTGGCGCCGACGCCGACGAACATCTCGACGAAGTCCGAGCCGGAGATCGAGTAGAACGGCACGCCGGCCTCACCGGCGACGGCGCGCGCGATGAGCGTCTTACCCGTACCGGGCGGACCGTACAGCAGCACGCCCTTGGGAATCTTGGCTCCGACGGCCTGGAACTTGGCGGGCTCCTGCAGGAACTCCTTGATCTCCTGGAGCTCCTCCACCGCCTCGTCCGCGCCAGCGACGTCGGAGAAGGTCACCTGCGGGGTGTCCTTGCTGGCCAGCTTGGCCTTGGACTTGCCGAAGCCCATGACCCGGTTGCCGCCGCCCTGGGCCCGCGACAGCAGGAACCAGAACACGACGCCGATCAGGAGGAACGGGATGAGCACCGACAGCATGGAGGACCAGAAGCTGGGCTGCGGCACCTCCGAGTCGAACCCGTCGGCCGGGGCGGACTTCACGATGGCGTCCTCGACGCGGTCGCCCTGCGGCAGGGTGTAGAAGAACTCGACCGTGGTGCCGTGGTCGACCTCTTCGGCGGCGTCGCCCTCACCCTCGGTCGACTTGTACGCCTTCGAGAGCTCCAGCTCGACCCGCTGCTCGCCGTCGACCATGAGGGCATGCTCGACCGTGCTGCCGTTGAGCAGCTCAATTCCCTGTGATGTCTCGATTCGCGAGACATTGGGCTGGTTCAGTGCCGAGATGGCCAGCGTCACCACGACCAAGGCGACCAGGATCCAGATGACAGGCCCACTCAGAAGCTTCTTGATGTTCATCGGCGACGGGGACCGAGCCCCGTTTCCCTCCGCTCGCGCAGTATGTTTCCGTCGAAACTACATGGTCTCCCTGACAGGAGCCCCGAGTGTTCGCCCAGAGCATGTGATGCCTGGGCCACAGCTCGCCCGGACGTGACGAACCGCCCGGGACGGACACGCGCGGCGCCGAGCGGTGCCGAGAGCGTCAGCCGCTCTCTCAGCCGCCGTAGACGTGCGGTGCCAGGGTGGCAACGAACGGCAGGTTCCGATAGTTCTCGGCGTAGTCGAGGCCGTAGCCCACCACGAACTCGTTCGGGATGTCGTAACCCAGGTACTTCACGTCGACGTCGGCCTGGGCGGCGTCCGGCTTGCGCAACATCGAGGCGATCTCGACGGACTCGGGACCGCGCGACCGCAGGTTCGATACGAGCCAGGACAGGGTGAGCCCCGAGTCGATCACGTCCTCGACGATGAGGACGTTGCGGCCCGTCAGGTCGCTGTCGAGGTCCTTCAGGATCCGGACCACGCCCGAGGACTTGGTGCCCGAGCCGTACGACGACACGGCCATCCAGTCCATCTGCGCCTTGTGGTGCAGGCGCCGGGACAGGTCGGCCATCACCATGACGGCGCCCTTGAGGACACCCACCAGGAGCAAATCCTTGCCCGCGTAGTCCGCATCGATCTGCACGGCCATCTCGTCGAGCTTCTTGGTGAGCTGCTCCTCCGTGAGCAGGATCTCTGCGAGGTCGGGGCCGACGTCGGACTGGTCCACGAGTTACTCCTGGGTTGTGCTGGGGGGTCGGACGCCGGTCTCGCCGCCCGGGAGACCGTTCGGCGCGGCGCGCAGGAAAAGCCTGCCATACACGCGACGGGCTCGTGCGCCGCCCGGGAGGTGGGCGGTGCCTTGACCGCTCCAGGACACGACGAGCGCGTCCAGCGCGTCGACGTGCCGCGTGGTGGTGTCCGACGGCGGGCAGCCCACGGCGAGCGCGGCGAGCCGCAGGGCACGACGCCGGAGCGCCGGATGGGCCCGCTCCAGGACGCCGGCGTCGAGGACGTGCTCGGGGTCGGGTTCCCCGGCGGCCACGACCTCGCGGGCCCGCTCCAGGAGCTCCGCGGCGAGGGTGTCGAGCAGGTCGGCGTCATCGCGCAGCTGGTCCGCGCTGCGCCCGAGGGCCTCGGCGACGCCGGGCCCGAGGGTTTCCTCCAGAACGGGCAGAACCCGCCCCCGCACCAGCGAGCGCAGCGGCGTGAACTCCCCGCGATCTGATGCGGGTGCGGCGGCGTCGGGCAGCAGGTTGGTGGGGTCGGTCCAGAACTCCAGGCCCGACGCCTTGCACACCGCCTCGGTCTGCGCGCGCCGCAGCCCCAGGAACGGTCGGCGGAAGATGCCCCGCTCGCGCGGCATACCGGCCAGTGACCGTGCGCCGGCGCCCCGGGCCAGCCCCAGCAGCACCTGTTCCGCCTGGTCGTCGAGGGTGTGGCCGAGCAGCACCAGCGCGGCCCCGGTCTCCTCCGCGACCGCCTCCAGCGCGCCGTACCGCGCATCCCGGGCAGCTGCCTCGGGCCCGACCTTGTCGAACGTAGGCCTCGTTGCCTTATGGGCGCTCTTACCGCGCCCAGTCCTACGTTCGACGGCCACGGACTCGGCGCCGGCGCGCCCGGGCCACACCGCACGCCGGACCAGCACCGGGTCGAGGCCCAGGGCGCGGCACTGCTCCGCCGCCCGTTCGGCGACCTCGGCAGAGCCCGGCTGGAGCCCGTGGTCCACGATCACGGCGCCCGCCCGCACGGCGTACCCGCGCGACCGGACGGAGCGGCCCACCTGCCGGGCCTCGAACGCCGCCGACGCGGCGAGCGCGAGGCTGTCCGCGCCGCCGGAACAGGCGACCAGCACCAGGTCGTCCGGGCCGAGCCCGGCCACCACCGCCCGCACCGCGTTCCGGGCCGCGGCGACAGCGGGGTCGACACGAGCCACGGTCAGGCGTCCCCGTCGTCGGACGGCGAGAGCGCCGCACCCGCCGCCGTGATCCGTACGCCGGGCCTCGCCCGCACACCGGCACTCACCCGCACACCCGCACTCATCCGTGCACCCGACGCACCCACGCGCGGGCGTCGGCGATCTCCCGGGCACTCGGCAGGTTCTCCGAAGCGGCCCAGACGGCGTTGAGCCCGTCTCGGCCCACCGTCCGCTCCACGGACCGCACGAACGCCGCGCCGTCGCGGTACTGCGCGAGCTTGGCGTCCATGCCGAGCAGCTTCTGCACGACCATGTCGAAGGAGTTGCGCCCCTCGCCGTCGCGCCGCCGCTCGAACCGGGCCCGGATGCGGCGCACGGACGGCACCACCCGCGGCCCGACGGCGTCCATCATGACGTCCGCGTGCCCCTCCAGGAGGGCCATGACCGCGGTGATGTCGGCGAGCTCGTCCTTCTGCTCGTGCGTGAGCATGCCGTCGATCAGGGTGCCGTTCTCGCCGCGCAGGGTGGCGAGCACGTTCCGCCCGATGGTGATGATCTTCCTGTCGAACCGGGCCTTGGCCAGTTCGGCCGACGTCCGCGCCATGCCCGTCACCAGGTGCCGCATGCGGCCGCTGAGGTGGTCCGAGAGCCACGGTGCCGCGCCGAACTGCAGGGCGTGCGTCTGCTCGTGCAGGCACACCCACAGCCGGAAGTCGCGCACCGGGACGCGGAGCGCCTGCTCCGCCTGCAGCACGTTGGGTGCCACGAGGAGGAGGCGGCCCGACCCGGAGGAGTACGGGTCGAACTGGCCCAGCACCCGCCCGCTGAGCAGCGCGAGCACGGCCCCGATCTCGGCGGCCCCGGCCATCTGGGCACCGGGCGAGGTGGCCGCCTTGGAGATCTCGGCGACGGCGGCGCCGATCCCGTCGGTCATGACCGCGATGGACCGCGTGTTGGCGCGTGCCCAGGTCGCGCGGTCCACCACCGCGACCGGGCTCAGCGCCGCGCCGCCGTCGAACGGCGTCATCCGCGTGGTCTCCAGCACGTGCCCGACGGCGTCCGCCGCCGCGCCGCGCAAGCCCCGCACCAGGGCGTCGAGCTCCTCCCGTGGCGCCTGTGGGCCAGGCGCGGCGAGGCGCCCGGCGATCTGTGCTGCCGCCGACCAGTCGACGATCTGCGGGGCTGTGGGGGCCTGGGTCACCCGACCACGGTAACCGTCACGGCCGGTGCCGCGTCAGCCCTGTACCGAGTACGCCGCGAGGTCGCCGACGAACGCGTCGTAGATCCACGTGGCCCCTACCGTCCGGTCCGCGGGGATCGAGTCGGCAAGGACCGAGAAGACCAGCAGCCGGTCGTCGGCGGTGACCACGGTCCCGGCGAGCGCCCGCACCTTGGGCAGGCTGCCGGTCTTGGCGCGGGCCAGGCCGCGCGCCGCGTTGTCCCCGGTGAACCGCCCGTGGCCGCTGTCCAGCGTGCCCGACAGGCCCGCGATCGGCATGCCGACGGCCTCGCTGCGCAGCTCCGCGTTCGCGGGATCGACCATGACCCCGAGCAGGTCCACGAGCTGCTGCGTGCTCAGGTACGAGCCGTCCCCGAGACCGGAGCAGTCGCGCAGCCGGGCGCCGGTCATGTCGACGCCGAGCCGCCTCGCGCTCGCGATCACGGCCTGCGTCGCGCCGTCGTTCGAGCCGGGCAGGCCCGCCTCGACCGCGACGAGACGCCCGAGGACCTCGGTGATCGTGTTGTCGGAGTACTGCATGGCGAACCCGACGACGTCGGCGAGCGGAGCGGAGCTGACCTCGCCGAGCACCCGCGCGTCGTCCGGGGCGGTCTCGCTCACCACGGCACCGGCGGTCTTGAGCCCTTCGTCCTCGAGCGCCGCGGAGAAGACCTCGGCGGCGTACTTGCCGGGGTCGGACGCGCGGGGCCCGTTGTCGCCGTAGCCGTCCGACAGCAGACCGACGTTGATCCCGAGGGACGCGACCGGCGCGATGTAGCCCGCCGCGATGTCCGGGCTCGCCACGGTCGGCGCGATGTCGTCGCCGGTGAAGAGCGAGTCGTCGAGCGCGACGCGCACCTCGGTGGTGCCGGTCACCTTCACCTTGGCCGCGACCTGCTGCGCGAGGTCGGCCAGGCCGGCCCGACCGTTGACCGCGTCGGCGTCGCCATGGCCTGCCGAGAGCATCATGTCGCCGCCACCGACGAGGACCACGGTGTTGTCGTCGGCCATGACGGCGCGGGTGTCCAGCGTGGAGTCCGCGGGGAACGACGAGAGCGCCGCGACGCCGGTGAACAGCTTCTGCGTGGACGCGGGGGTCATCAGCTTGTCCGGGCTCGACGAGCCGAGCACCTGGCCCGACTGCCCGTCGGCGACCACGACGCCGACGCGGGAGCCGAGCCGCTTGTCCTTGGCCAGGCTGGTCACGAGGCGCTGCATCTCCACGCTGTCCGGCACCGGCGCGTCGTCCGGGAGGCCCTGCAGGAAGGCCGCGGGAGCAGGTCCCTCGACCGCGCCGGGCGCGGACGGGAAGGGGCTGGGCTCGGGCCACGGCTCGGCGGTGGTGAGCATGCCGGGGACCATGTCGTACGCGTCGGCGACCAGGTATCCACCGAACAGCGCGACGACCGCGGCGACGGCAGCGCCGGAGCGCAACCCCCACTCCATGGGCATCCTCTCGATCGTCATGTAAAAGCCATAGCCAACTCTAGTCGCGGCAAACCACGCGACGGGTACGGCAGCGGCGATTCACGGGAAATTTCACCCGCTCGCGCACCCGATTCGCGCGCGCGACGCGCCCGCTGCGAATTATGCCCAACGCGGAGAGTGGTTCTGACCACAGGTAACGGTCCGGATACAAGACACATGGCACACTGGACAGGCGCAATACCGCCGCCGCAGCAACAGCCTGCAGCGACCATCATCGAGAACTGGAGCACATCGGCGTGGAGTTCGACGTCACGATCGAGATCCCCAAGGGTCAGCGGAACAAGTACGAGGTGGATCACGAGACCGGACGCATCCGCCTCGACCGCATGCTCTTCACCTCGACGCGCTACCCGGACGACTACGGCTTCATCGAGGGCACCCTCGGTGAGGACGGCGACCCCCTGGACGCACTCGTCCTGCTGGAAGAGCCCACGTTCCCGGGCTGCCTGATCAAGTGCCGCGCCCTCGGCATGTTCCGCATGCGCGACGAAGCCGGCGGCGACGACAAGGTGCTCTGCGTACCCACGGGCGACCAGCGCGCAGCATGGCGCCAGGACATCGACGACGTCTCGGACTTCCACCGCCTGGAGATCCAGCACTTCTTCGAGGTCTACAAGGACCTCGAGCCGGGCAAGTCAGTCGAGGGCGCCCACTGGGTGGGTCGCTCCGACGCCGAGGCCGAGATCGTTCGCTCGATCCAGCGCGCCAAGGACACGGGCTACTACGACAAGCACTGAACCTTTGTTGTGGGCGTGATCGTTGCGACTACCTGCCCGTTTTAGCCGCAACGATCACGCCCACAACAATGCGGTCAGGGACGGCCCGCGTAGGGCATCGCGTCCGCCAGGCGCAGCGGGTGCTCCCCCAGCGGCTGGCCCGGCAGCGTCGCCTCGATCATCATGCCGCCGCCGGTGTACATGGCCACGTGATAGATCGACGACGGGTCGCTGGGGTCCGAGCCGTAGAAGATCAGGTCACCCGGCCGGAGCGACCCGTAGTCCACCTTGCCGACCACGAGGTACTGCGACCGCGACGTCCGTGTGATGTTCACGCCCTGGCTGGCCCACGACATCATCGTCAGGCCCGAGCAGTCGTAGAACGCCGGCCCGGCCGCCCCGAGCAGGTAGGGCGCCCCGAGCTTGGTCCGCGCCCAGGCCACCGCGCCGTATCCCCGGGCCTCCGACCCGTTCGTCACCCCGGACGTCGGCGGGCCCACGGGCGCGGGTGCCGGCGCCGGCTGCTCACCGGAGGGCGCCAACACATCCGCGGGAGCGGGGACCTCGGCCATAGCACCGGAAGCCTCCGCGCCAGCCGCGGCCCTGGCCTGCTGCTGCCGTTCGAGCTCCGCCTTCGCCGCGGCCTCGCGGGCAGCCTCGGCCGCCGCGGCGCGGGCCGCCTCCCGCTCCTGCTCGATCTGCACGCTGGTCTGCCGCAGCTGCGCGAGCCGCTCGACAAGGGCTCTTCGCTGGATCTCGGCAGCCTGCGTCCGCGCCTCGAGATCGGCGGCCGCCGCCTGGGCGTCGTCGTACGCCGCCCGGGCCTGAGCGGCGGCCACGTCGCGCTGCTTCTTCGCGGCGGTCCAGCGCGCGTCGGCGGACTCCGACGACGCGCGCGCTTCCTGGTAGTCGGCGAGGGCTCCCCCGAGCTTGCGCTGCACCGCGCGTTCCGCGGCACTGCGCCCCACGAGGTCGGGAACCGAGTCCGCCTCGAGGGCGACGCCGAGCGGCCCCAGGTCAGCGGCTCGGGCCGACGCCCGGTACACCTCCGCCAGGCTCGCCCGTGCCGTCACCTCGCCCTGGTGCGCCTTCTCGGCGGCGGACCGCGCCTCGGCGACCTCCTGCCGGGCTTCCTCGACGGCCTGTTGTGCCTCGGCGTAGTCGGCCGCCGCCACCTGCACGCGGACCTGGCTGGCCCGCAGCTCCGTACGAAGTGCGACCAGCGCCGCCTCCGCCTGCTGGACGTCGAGGGTCCCGGCGGCGACCGCATTCCGGGCCGCCTGGGCCTCCTCGGCGGACGGCGGATCGGCGGGCGGGTCAGCCTCGGCGACCGGGCCCCACGGGATCACCAGCCCGAGCGCGAGCACCGCCGCCCCCAACGCCCGGAGCGCCAGCACCGTGCCATGACCGTGCCGGTCGGGCGCCGCCGTGTGCCGTCCCGCGGCCCGGCCCACCAAGCCGCCCACCGAGCCGCCCACCGAGCCGCCCACCAGCCCGGCCCAGCGACCGGTCGGCTCGTCCCCACCTCGGACCTGTCCCATGATCCCCCTCCCGATCAGCGCACTTCCGGCGTGTCGCCTTGCGCAGATCTTGTGAATCACTCCCGTGTCACCGGTCCAATGTGACCCAAGGTGTCGGCTCGCGCTACCGGAAGGCAAACAGTCCGCCAAGAGCGGATCAGGCCCGCCGATCCCGCGCGCCGTCTCATTTCCAGATCTCAAAATGCAAGACATCCCTATCGGCCCCGGCAACCGCCGTCTACGGTCTCACCCATGACTCGTCGAATGTGTAGCTGCTGAACAGCGCACGTTCGCCTGCCCTCGGCCCGCTCGGCCGACACTCCGCGTGCGCACCGACCGCCGCGGACCCACCTCCTGATGCGCAGGCCCCTGGGGCATGTCTCGGCCAGTTCGCCAGAAGCCCCGCCACCCACCCCGAGCCGCAGGAGAAATGATGGCCATCACCACACCGAGGGCCGCGCACGACGTCCCGGGCCAACAGGTCCGCTCGGCGCTCGTACCCTTTCCGGCACCGGACAGCGCGCTCGGCACGGAGGGCGGCGCCCCGCCGAGCCCCGCCGACCCGGTCCAGACCTCGCGCTCCCGCAGCAAGCCGCCGGTGCCCGCGAGCGGCGCGTGGCGGGACGGCGACGACCCCGGACGCCGGCAGTTCGCCGACGTCGGCGCCTTCGACCTGGAGGCCGGCGGCCGCCTGCCCGCCGTCCGCGTGGCCTACGAGACCTGGGGCACCCTGAACGACACCGGCACCAACGCCGTCCTCGTGCTGCACGCGCTGACGGGCGACTCGCACGTGACGGGCGAGGCCGGACCTGGGCACGTGACCGACGGCTGGTGGGCGCAGATGGTGGGCCCGGGCAAGCCCATCGACACCGACCGCTACTTCGTGGTGGCGCCCAACGCGCTCGGCGGGTGTCAGGGCACCACCGGTCCGTCGTCGACGGCGCAGGACGGCCGCCCGTGGGGCGGCCGGTTCCCGTACATCACCACGCGCGACCAGGTGGCCGTGGAGGTCGCGCTGTCCCGGGAGCTCGGGATCGCCTCGTGGGAGCTGGTGATCGGCGCCTCGATGGGCGGGCTCCGCGTGCTGGAGTGGGCACTGCTCGGGCCCGAGGCCGGCATCGACGTCCGCAATGTCGCGGCCATCGCCACGACCGCCCAGACCGGCGGGGACCAGATCGCGTGGGCGCACCCGCAGCTCGCCGCGATCCGCGTCGACCCCCGCTTCCGGGACGGCGACTACTACGACGCGGCCGACGACGACGGCCCGCACACCGGCCTGGGCATCGCCCGGCAGATCGCGCACACGACGTACCGCACGGGCTACGAGCTGGACCAGCGGTTCGGGCGGCTGCCACAGGGCGGCGAGGACCCGTTCGCGGGCGGCCGGTTCGCCGTGCAGTCCTACCTGGACCACCACGGCGACAAGCTGGCCCGCCGGTTCGACGCCAACTCCTACCTCGTGCTCACCGAGTCGATGCTGTCGCACGACCTGGGCCGCGACCGCGGCGGCGTCGAGGCGGCGCTCTCCCAGATCACCGCCCGGACGCTGGTGGTGGCGGTGGACAGCGACCGGCTGTTCCCGCCGGCGCAGTCCGCGCGGCTCGCGCAGTGGATCCCGAGGGCGGAGCCCCTGCGGATCGTGACCAGCGACGTCGGCCACGACGGGTTCCTGGTCGAGGCCGACCAGATCGGCCCGATGGTCAGTGAGTTCCTCGGGTAACCATCCAGCGCGGTGCGGGTCCCGGGGCTAGCGTGGCCGTATGGCAAAGCTCAACCCATACCTCAGCTTCAAGTCCGAGGCCAAGGAAGCCTTGGCCTTCTACCAGTCTGTGCTCGGCGGAGAGCTCGACGTCAGCACGTTCGGTGGGACCCCGATGGAGGGGATGCCCACTCCCGACGAGGACAAGGACCTCGTCATGCACGGGCAGCTCGACACCCCGGGCGGCCTCACGATCATGGCGGCGGACACGCCGTCGTTCATGGAGTACGTGGCGCCCTCGTCCGGCGTGACCGTCGCCCTGACGGGCACCCCGGACGACCACGACTACATCAAGGGCGCCTTCGAGAAGCTGTCCGACGGCGGGACGCCGGGCCAGCCGTTCGAGCTTGCACCCTGGGGCGACTACTACGGGGCGCTCACGGACAAGTACGGCGTCTCCTGGATGTTCGACGTCGCTACCGAGCAAACCGCCGGGTGATCTTCCGTTACTGAACCTGTCTCCAGTAGCCTTCGTCGAGCTGATCATGGCTGATCAGCTCGACGAAGGGAGCAGCAGTGACACGACGCGGTGCACTCTCCATCCTTGCCACGCTGGGCCTGGTGACGTCGGGCGCGGTCGGCGCGTCCACCCCGGCACACGCCGATCCAACGGCCCAGGAGGTGCTTTTCGTCGCCAACAACTGGGACGGCACCGCCTCCGTGCTGTCCTCGGGCGCCGACCTCACCCCGGTCGGTCAGATCGACGTGATCCCCGACCGCGAGCAGCGGATGCGCGAGATCTACCGCGACCCGGTCCGGCTGGCCGCCTTCCTGGTCATCCGGGAGACCGTGGGCGAGGGCCACGACCAGTTCGCCGACGACATGTACACCACGCCGGACGGCTCCTCCCTGGTGGTGTCGCGCCCGAGCTTCGCCGACGTCGTCTCCATCAGCCTCGCCACCGGCGAGGTCGAGTGGCGGTTCCCGGTCTCTGGCCTGCGGGCGGACCACATGGCTGTCTCCCCCGACGGGACGCAGGTCGCCGTCTCGGCGTCGACCGGCAACCGGGTGCACGTGCTGGACATCGAGACCGGCGCCGAGGCCGGCTCGTTCCCCACCGGCGACAAGCCACACGAGAACGTCTACACGTCCGACGGGCTCATCTGGAACATGTCGATCGGCGAGGTCAACAACGACCTCGACGCCCCCGCGCTCGACTTCCTCAAGGGCGACCGCGTCATCACGGTGGCCGACGCCGAGACGTTCGAGGTGGTGCGCGAGATCGACATGCGCGAGCGGCTCGACGAGGCCGGGCTGGACCACCTGTCCGACGCCGTCCGCCCCGCCGCGTTCAGCCCCGACGAGTCGAAGCTGTACTTCCAGGTGTCGTTCTTCGGCGGGTTCCTGGAGTACGACGTCGCGAGCGACCGGATCACGCGGGTCAAGACGCTGCCACGCGTGTTCGAGGGACGGCGAGACCAGATGGTCAACGACTCGCGCCACCACGGTCTGGCCATGGAACCCACCGGCGAGCACCTGTGCGTCGCCGGGACCATGGACGACTACGCGGTGGTCGTCGACCGCGCGACGCTCGCCGAGGGGCCGCTAGTCGACGTCGCCAAGCCGTACTGGACCACCGTGACCGGCGACGGTGCGGCCTGCGTCGTCTCCGAGTCGGAGGCCGACCAGGTGACGTCCATCGACTTCGAGACCGGGCAGAAGATCGGATCGGTGCCGGTGGGCGACCATCCCCAGCGCGTGCGGCTGGGCACCGTCCCGGCCGGCTGGTCCGGCGCCACGGCACAGGTAGGTTGACTGCATGCTTGCCGCCTACGTGACCAGCTTCTCGCCCGACAGCCCGCTCGACGGCCTGGAGGTGGGTGACCGACCGGAACCGGACACGAGGGAGCACTGGACCACGGTGGACGTCCGGGCCGCGAGCCTGAACCACCACGACCTGTTCTCGCTGCGCGGCGTCGGCCTGAAGGAGCAGCAGCTCCCGATGATCCTCGGCACCGACGCGGCCGGCGTCGCCCCGGACGGGACCGAGGTGATCGTGCACGGCGTCATCGGGGCCGACGGCCACGGTGTCGGGCCGAAGGAACCACGCTCACTCCTGTCGGAGCGCTACCCCGGAACCCTCGCCGAACGGGTCTCCGTGCCGACGGCGAACCTCGTGCCCAAGCCCGCGGAGCTGTCGTTCGAGGAGGCCGCGTGCCTGCCGACCGCGTGGCTCACCGCCTACAGCATGCTGTTCACGGCGGGCGGCCTCGCGCCGGGTGACCGCGTGCTCGTGCAGGGCGCGGGCGGCGGGCTCGCGACGGCCGCGGTCACGCTGGGCGTAGCGGCCGGCCTGGAGGTCTGGGTGACGTCCCGGTCCGCGGAGAAGCGGGAGCGGGCCGTCACCCTGGGCGCGGCGGGCGCCGTCGAGGTGGGCGCGCGCCTGCCCGCGCGCGTCGACGCCGTGCTGGAGTCCGTGGGCCAGGCGACCTGGGGCCACTCGATCCGCTCGGTGCGACCGGGCGGCACGGTGCTGGTCTGCGGTGCGACGTCGGGCGACGCCGCACCGGCCGAGCTGACCCGCATCTTCTTCCAGGAGATCCGGGTACAGGGCGTCACCATGGGCTCACGGGACGACCTGGGCGCGCTCGCGCGGTTCTGCGCCCGCACCGGCGTCCGCCCGGTGCTCGACGCCGAGGTGCCGCTCACGCAGGCCGCCGCAGGCCTGGCCCGGCTGCAGGAGGGCACCCAGTTCGGCAAGGTCGTCGTCCGCCCCTGACTCCCCGAGGGGTCAGGAGAACCGGCGGGAGAATTCCTCGACCAGCGTGGGGCCGGTGTCTCCGATGCGCCACACGCTCCAGCCGTCGGCCGTGTACGAGCCCGACGCGGCCGTGGCCGCCGAGTCCGGGTGCCGGTAGCGCGCGCCGTTGGCGAGCTCGATGGCGCCGTCCGGCAGGAGCATCGCCTCGAAGTGCTGGTTGCGACGGGGACGCGACCACACGATGCGCGTGGGGGTGCCGATGCTGCGGGCGAGCGCCTCCAGGTCCGGGTCGTCCTCCTCCTCGAACAGCATCGGGGTGCTGGCCCGAATGCTCTCGCCCGGCGGCACGGGCCGGGCCGGCGCCTCGGGGGCGCTGGACGGGTACGGGTCCGCGGCGAACGTCGTCTGGCCGTAACCGTCCTCGGGCCCGGCCATGTAGCCGCCGGACTCCCACGGGTTCTGCTCCGTGGCGACCGGGGCCGGCGCGTCGGCGTAGGGCGCTTGGTACCCGGACTGCTCGCCGTAGCCGTAACCGCCCTGGTCCGCGTACCCGGCCGGGGCGTCAGGCGGGTAGCCGTACGCGGGTGCGGCGGGCGCGAAGCTCGACTCGGCGCTGTACGCGGGCTCCGGCGTGTAACGCGGCCGGGTGATGTCAAAGTCGACCGGCTCGTCGGAGGACGGCGCCGCATAGCTGGAATCGTCCCCGTACGACGTCGGCTGCCAGAGGTTCTCCTCCACCTGCGGCTGTGGCGGCGGCGGGTAGGTGGCCTCGGCGGAGGGCGTCGGGTTGGACGGCGGGTAGGCAGACATCGGCTCGTCGGGCTGCGTGGACGCCGCGAACCGGTCGGTACGCGAGCGGCGCCGCACGGACGGAGTCTGCTCCGGGGCCGGAGGCGGGGCGGGAACCGCGGGCGGCGTCGGCGCGGCGGCGTCGCCGAGCGAGGAACGGCTCGGGGCCAGCCGCGGCGGGGTGGTCGGCGTCGGGCGGGAGTCGGCGCCGGGACGTGCCGGGGAGACCGGCGCGCTGCCGCTGCTCGGGCCGGTCGGGCCGGAGGCCGGCGCGGGGACGCTCTCGGACGAGGCCGCCGCGGCCTGCGCCCGGCGGGCGGCACGGGTGCCGACGGTGCGTTCGGGCGTGCTGCCGCGCGAGCCACCGCTGCGGAGGCTCGACCGCAGGCCGGTGGCCGCGTTGGTCGGGCCCGACGGCGGGTTGTCGGCGAGCGGCGCGGGCGAGCTACCGGCCCGGTTCGGCTGCTTGCCCTGCTGCGCCGCACGCTCGGAGCGGGACTGCAGCGCCTGCGGCGTCCGGTCGGAGCGGGACTGCGGGGCCTGCGCGATGACCGGCATCTTGCCGGTAAGGGCGTAGCCGACCTTGACGCCCTCCTCGAACGCGTCCTTGGGTGGCGTGGAGCCGCCCGCGACGCCGCCCGTGACGCCGGTGTCCATCGAGGTGCTGACCGCACTGTCCCTGGCGCCCGTGATGGAACTGGTGATCGCGCCGCCGATCGGCGCCGACTTGGGCGCGGGCAGCCCCGGCGGAAGGTGCACCACGAGCGGCGAGACGTCGAGGAACTTGCGGCCGTCGTCCGAGTTCACGACGCCCATCTTCAGCACCTCGACGGGCATGGTGGGCTGGCGCAGGAAGTCGACGGCGTTGAGGATCTCGTCGGGCGCGTTCTGGCAGAT
The DNA here is from genome assembly GCF_900608595.1 of Promicromonospora panici. Taxonomy (GTDB): domain Bacteria; phylum Actinomycetota; class Actinomycetes; order Actinomycetales; family Cellulomonadaceae; genus Promicromonospora; species Promicromonospora panici. The sequence goes on from NZ_UWYY01000007.1 coordinate 83,223, forward strand.
GATGATGAGCCGCGCGCCGTTACCGCTGTTCTTCCCCGCCTGCGTGCGGGTGATGGGCACGCTGTCGTAGAAGGCGGCGACGTCGTGCTGGAAGGAGCTCGCCCCGCCGCTGTAGCGCGCCGCGAGGTCCGCGCGCGTCAGCCGGCCGGCGGCGCCGGCGTGGTCGAGCGCCTTGGCGAGGTTCTCCCGGTCGAGGTCCGCCACGAGCTCGACGACGACGGGCGAACCGGACGCGTCGAGCGCGAGCAGGTGCGGCTCGTCCGGGCCCGAGCCCTGCGCGATCGGGAAGACCTCTTCACCGAGGAGACCGTCGATGTGGGAGTCGACCACCTGGTTCGCCGTGGTCTTCAGGCCCGGTTCCGACCCGCCGGCGCCCTTGGCGGACGTCACGAGGAGGGGCCGCTGGGTGTCGACCTCGAACAATGGCATCTCGTGATCTCCCCGGGGTCCTGCGGCATCGGTCCGCCCTAGCCTAAAGGCCGGGGGCAAGGGACCAGAAACACGGGAGTGAAGGTGTCGTGACACTTGTCACGAGGTGCTGGTCCCGCCTACCGTTTCGGACATGATGACCATCCATGCTCCTGCGTTCCTGTCCCGGCGACGTTCCGTCGCCGGCCAGCAGGTGCGCGGCGCGGGGAGGTGCCACCGGGCACAGCGATGAGCGCCGCGGCGTCGCTGACGACGCTGTGGCCCGCGCTGGTCGCCGGCATCGTGGCCGGGTACGCCGTCGCCCTGCCCGTGCAGCCGGTCGAGGGGCCGCTGCGGGTCGCGTCCGCCATCGTGCTCATGGTGCTGGCCGCCGGGCCTTGGTTGTGAGCGCGATCGTTGCGCCTACGTGCCCGTTATGGGCGCAACGATCCCGCCCAGAACCAACGGGTCAGGAGTGGCCCGTCTCCGACTCGTCGGCCGCAAGGCGCTCCTCGACCCGGGCGATCTTGCTGTCGATCTGCCCGGCCGGCGCACCCGGGCGGATGTCGGCCTTGATGACGAGCGACACGCGGTGCCCGCCGCGGGCGACGGCGTCGGTGGCGCGCTGGATCACGGGCATCACCTCGTCCCATGATCCTTCGATCTCGGTGAACATCGAGGTCGTGCGGTTGGGGAGCCCGGACTCCCGGACGAGGCGGACCGCCTCGGCGACGGCGTCGGCGACGGACTCGCCGGCGGTCATGGGGGCGACGGAGAACGCGAAGAGAGCCATGCCCCCAGTCTGCCCCGCGTAGGCTCGACGCGTGAACGTCACCCTCCTCGCGGGTGGAGTCGGCGGTGCGCGGCTGGCGCACGGCCTGGATCTCGCACTCGACGCACCGTCCCTGACCGTCGTCGTGAACGTCGGCGACGACACCGAGCTGCACGGCCTGTCCATCTCCCCCGACATCGACACCGTCCTGTACACGCTCGCCGGGCTGAACGACGAGGACCGAGGCTGGGGCCTGCGCGGCGAGTCCTACGCGACCCTGTCGGCGCTGAAGGAGCTCGGCGAGGACACCTGGTTCACGCTCGGCGACCGCGATCTCGCCACCCATATCGTGCGCACCGCGCGACTGCGTGACGGCGAACCGCTGTCCGCCGTCACGGCGCACCTGGCCCGCTCGATGGGAGTCCGCCCGCGGATCCTGCCCGCCACCGACGACCGCCTCGCGACCCTCGTCGACACGCCGTCCGGCCGCCTCGGCTTCCAGGAGTACTTCGTGGGCCGGCAGCATGCGGACGCCGTCCTCGGCCTGCACTTCGACGGGGCCGACGACGCCCGCCCCGCCCCCGGCGTCCTCGACGCGCTGGCCGCCGAGCTGGTGGTGCTCGCGCCGTCGAACCCGTTCCTGTCGATCGAGCCGCTGCTCGCGGTACGCGGCGTCCGCGAGGCGCTGCTGGCGGCCCCCGGCCGCCGCGTGGCCGTGAGCCCGATCGTGGGCGGACAGGCGATCAAGGGCCCGGCGGCCCAGATCCTGGAGAGCCTCGGGCACGAGGTGTCGGCCCTCGGCGTGGCCCGGATCTACGCCGACCTGGTGGACGTGATGGTGATCGACGAACGCGACGCGGCCCTCGCCGGACCGGTCGCGGACCTCGGCCTCGGGGTGCACGTCACCGATACCGTCATGGGCGGCCCGGCCGGCCGCGAGCGCCTGGCAGGCGAGCTGCTGGCGCTGCCGTGACGGGCGGCGTCCCGCGGCCTGCCCCGGCGACGACGGCGGTGGTGCCACTCCGGGACGGCGTCTCCGGCAAGTCGCGGCTGGCCGCGGTGCTCGACGCCGGCTCGCGGCGGCGGCTCGTCCGGGTACTGGCGCGGCACGTGGTGACGACGCTGCTTGTCGCGGACGGGATCGGGCGGGTGGTCGTGGTGACGGCGGACCCGGCCTTCGCGCGGGAGACCCTGGCCGGGCTGGACGTGGAGGTGCTGGAGCAGCCGGCCGAGCGGCCCGGGCTGAACGCCGCCCTGGAGTATGCCCGTGAGGTGCTCGTGGCGCCCGGGCCGCTCCTGGTGGCGCACGCCGATCTGCCCGCGCTGTCCCCCGCGGACGTCGCCGCGCTGCTCGCCAGGGACGCGCCGCTGGTGGTCGCGACGGATCGCTACCGCTCGGGCACCAACCTCCTCCTTCTCCGCCCGGAGGACGACGCGGGCCAGGCCTTCCGGTTCCGGTTCGGCGTCGGGTCGCTCGCGGCGCATCTCGACGAGGCGGACGCGCGGGGGTTGGGTGCGGTGGTGGTGCACCGTCCTGGCACCGCCGTCGACCTGGACACTGCCGATGACTGGTCGCAGCTCCCGGATGACGTCCGCGCCGCCGTCGGCCAGCAGGTGCCCGGGCTGTGTCGCGCCGGCCCGGCGTGAGCCGTCAGCGCGCGGCGGCCTCGACCGCCGCGCGCAGGGTCCGGACCGCCTCCTCCAGGCGCGCGTCGGCCAGGTTGCCGTAGCCCACCACGAGCACGGTCGACCTGGCCGACGGCGCCGCCTGGTACCGCCGTAGGTCGACCAGCGCGAGGTCGCGCGCGGCTCCCTCCCGCACGACGGCGGCGGCGTCGAGCCCTGCCGGGTCGACGCCGGGCAGGCCGACCCGGGCCAGGTCGACCGTCACGTGCATCCCGGCGGCGATCCCGCCGACCGGCGCGCCGGGCAGCTCGCGGCCGAGGGCGGCCAGGAGAGCGGTGCGGCGTCGGGCGTAGCGGGTGCGGGCGGCGCGCAGGTACCGCGCATACGCGCCGCCGGCGACGAACCGCGCGAGCGTGAGCTGGTCCAGCGTCGCAGGGCCCGGGGTGGGTCCGCGCCGGACGGAGACCTCGAGCACCGCGGCGCGCCAGCGCTGCGGCACCACCATCCAGCCGATCCCGAACGCCGGCGCCAGCGTCTTGCTCGTCGAGCCGAGGAGCAGCACCCGGTCGGGGTCGAGCCCCTGCAGTGCGGGCACGGGCCGGCGGTCGTAGCGGAACTCGGCGTCGTAGTCGTCCTCGATCACGAGCCCGTCAACCTCGCGTGCCCAGGCGAGCAGCACCGCCCGCCGGTCGTCCGACAGCACGGCACCCAGCGGGAACTGGTGCGCCGGGGTGATCAGCACGGCGCGGGCGCCCGTGCTTTCGGCCGCGGCGCGCAGCTCTTCCGTGGCGATCCCGGCGTCGTCCACGGGGACCGGGACCGGGGTGAGGCCGGCGGCCGCGGCGACGTCGCGCAGCGGGGCCCAGCTCGGGTCCTCGACCAGCAGGTGGGTGTGCCCGGCGTCGGCGAGCGCGGCGGTGATCCGCGACATGCCGTCGGTGGCGCCGCGGGTGAGCACCACGGCACCGTCCGGTCCGGACATGATCCGCGCGCGCCGCAGGTGGGTCGCCACCGCGGCGCGCGCCGCTGGGTGCCCCGCGGCCGGCTGCCCGCCCAGGTCCTGGTTGGTCGCCTCGGCGAGCGCGTCCCGGGCCGCCCGCAGCCAGGCCTCGCGGGGCACGTGCCGCAGGTCGGGGACGCCGGGCGCGAGGTCGTGGGTGGCGCGTTGAGCGGCGCGCTCCAGGCCTGGGTCCGACGGCGGCCCTGCGCCCGCCGTCGTCGGGGCACCCGTGCCCGGGCGCGCGGGTGCGACGTCCGCCTGCGTGCCCGCGACGCCGTCGGGCACGGGCGCCGCGACCCGGGTCGCCGAACCCGTGCGGGCCTCCAGGATTCCCTTGCCCACCAGGTGCCCGTACGCCTCGGTGACCACCCAGCGGGAGATGCCGAGGGCGTCCGCCAGAATCCGGCTGGGCGGCAGGGCCGTGCCCGGGGCGAGGCGGCCCGAGGCGATGTCCTCGAGGATCGCCTGCTCCAGCCGGTGCCGGAGCGCGCCCGGGCCGGGCGCGAGGGTGATCAGCACCTCGTCCGCGGAATTGGTCTGGTCCGGTGCCATGTCATTGGACCGTAGCACCAGACCGATTGCTGCCTAGCGTGGTGGGTGCCGGGCGGAGGCCCGGGACGAGCCGAAGGAGCTGACCATGCAGTACCGCACGCTGGACAACGGGCACACGTCGTTCGAGGTGTCGACGCTGTGCCTGGGCACCATGTTCATGGGGACGCGGACCGACGAGGAGACGTCGTTCGCGATCCTGGACCGGTTCGTCGAGGCCGGGGGCACGTTCCTCGACACGGCGAACAACTACAACGCCTGGGTCGGCGGCTACGGCCGTGACTCCGAGGACGTGCTCGGCCGCTGGCTCGCCGCGCGGGGCAACCGGGACGACCTGCGGATCGCGACCAAGCTCGGCGCGGCGAAGAAGGACCCGAACCTGCCGCTGTCGAACACGCCGCCCACCAACTACCAGGGGCTGGCCGCCTCGACCATCGACCGGGAGGCACACGAGAGCCTGCGTCACCTGGGCATCGACCACATCGACCTCCTGTACGGGCACGTCGACGACCTGGAGACGCCGCTCGAGGAGACGGTCGGCGCGTTCGGCAAGCTCGTCGACGAAGGGGTGGTCGGCATCCCGGGCATCTCGAACGTCGCGCTCTGGCGGGTGGTCGAGGCGCGGGAGACCGCCGCACGGCTGGGCGTCGCGCCCTACGGCGCGGTGCAGCAGAGCTACAGCTACGTGTACCCGCGGCCGCAGCCGATCCGAACCAACTGGGCCACGCCCGAGCTGCTCGGCTATGCCGCGTCCACGGGTACTGCCGGCCGCCCCGGGCTCACGGTGATGGCGTACTCCCCGCTGCACCAGGGGGTGTTCACGCGGGACGACAAGTCGCTCTTCAACGGGGCGGACCACGCCGGGTCCCGGGCGCGGATCGCGGAGCTGCGCGCCGTGGCGGCCGAGCTCGGGGCGACGCCGAACCAGGTGGCCCTCGCCTGGCTCCTGGGCGGCGAGGTGCCTGTGATCCCGGTGTTCGGCGCGAGCAGCGTGGCCCAGCTCGACGAGGCCCTCGGCGCGGCGGACCTGATCCTGGACGAGGAGATCCGCGCCCGCCTGGACGCGGCCTGACCTCCCCGCCCGACCTTCTTGGTTGTGGGCGTGATCGTTGCGACTACGCGCCCGTTTTAGGCGCAACGATCACGCCCACAACCAAAGCTTTGTCACCAGCCGCCTCGGTGGATCACCTCTTCCTGGGGCTTCCGGGGGCGGCGGGTGGGCGAGCCCTTGGCGCCGCCGACGGCCGGATGCCCGATCGCGACGACGCCGGTGATCTCGAACTCGTCCGGGATACCCAGCTCGGCCCGGACGGCGGCCACGTGCTCGGGCGGGACGCCGAAGAAGCACGCGCCCAGCCCTTCGTCGACGGCGGTCTGCAGCATGAGCAGCGATGCCATGCCGACGTCGATGTGCCAGAACGGCACCGGCCAGCGGGCCTCGTCGAGGTCCGTCCAGCCCTTGTCCTTCTCGGCGTACCGCCGCAGGTAGGCCTCCTTGGAGGCGAGCGCCAGGACGATCACCCGCGCGGTCCGCATCCCGGCGAGCCAGCCCGACATGTCACGGCCGGAGCGCTCCTCGGCCTGCGGCGTGGACGCCGCCCAGAACCGCTCCCGGTCGGCCGCCGTCTCCAGCACGACGAACGCCCAGCCCTGGCTGAACCCGGCGCTGGGGGCGCGGACGGCGTTGCGCGTGATGCGATCGACGGACTCGGCCGACACCGGCTCGTCGGTGAACTTGCGGTGCATCCGGCGCTTGCGGACGACGTCCTGGAATTCCATGGGCCCATTCTCGACCCGGACCCTGCGGCCTCCGGCCCGGCTACCTTCGGCGACCCGCGAACCCTGTTGCCGTGCGGCAGCGCGCCCGCCAGCCTGAACGTATGACTCTCCAGGCGATCGAGCAGGCAGCGCTGCCGCACGGCAACTTCGAGGGATACCTCCACGGTTCGGAGATCTCCGTCATCTTCGAGCGGGTGGCCCAGGACGGGACGGGCCCCCGTTTGCACCGGCACCCCTACTCCGAGACCTTCGTGATCCGGTCCGGCCGGGCCCTGTTCACCGTGGACGGCAAGGAGTTCGAGGCCGTGGGCGGCCAGATCCTCGTCGTCCAGGCGATGGTGCCGCACAAGTTCCGGACCCTCGGCGCCGACCTCTACGAGGCGGTCCACATCCACGCGAACGACCGGTTCGAGACCGAGTGGCTCGAGTGAACGGTCAGCAGGTCTCCCGCATCATCAGCGTCAGCAGGGCGGTCGGGTCGAACAGCGGCTCGTCCGTGAGCACGGGGTAGACGAGGTCCTTCCCGGTGATGCCGATCGACACCTGCCGCTCGCCGTCCGGCGACGTCAGGTTGATGGACATCGTGCCGTACGAGCCGCCGTCGTGCCCGTAGAGCCAGCCGCCGGGGACGCACGGGTCCGGGACGCGGTAGACGCCCAGGCCGTACTCGGGAGCGTCCTCCTGGTCCACGGTGCGGGGCTCCAGCATGTCGGCGGTGGTCTCCGCGTCGACCAGCCGCCCGGTGACCAGTGCCTCGGTGAAGTCGGCGAGGTCCTCGGTGGTGCTGGTGACCGCACCGGAAGCGCCGAACAGGCTCGGGTCCCAGTGATCGAGGTCGTACCAGCCGGCGCCCTCCGGACCCGTGTACGCCGACTCGTGGAGGAACGGCCCGTACACACCCGGGTCGTCCGGGTAGGCGCTCTGCCACATGCCGGCCGGTGCGAACACCCGGTACTGCAGCAGGTTTTCGACACTGCGCCCGGCGACCTCCTCCAGCATCATGCCGAGCACGACGAATCCCGCGTTCGAGTAGGAGTACTTGGCCCCGGGTTCGCCGACCCAGGGCGCGGACCGCAGTGCCTCGACGTAGTCGGCAGTGGTGACCTCCTGATCCATCACCGCGAAGAACTCGTCGAACGACTCCGGGTCGGTCATCCGCGAGGCGAGGATCCAGTCGGTTGCCGTCGGTGCGCCGGAGCGGTGGCTCAGCAGCTGCTCGATCGTCACGCCCGCCGGCATGACGCCGGGCAGCACGTCCTCCACCGGGGTGTCGAGGGTCCAAGTGCCCTTCTCCACCTCCTGCATGACCAGGGTGGCGATCATCGGCTTGGTGTTGCTCGCCACACGGAACCGGTCACCCGGCTTGGCGGGCGCGTCACCCGTGCGCTCTCTGCTCCCCGCGGCACCGCTCCAGGTGCGGGCGCCCTTCTCGACGCGCGCCGTCACCCCGATGGCGCCGTCGGCCACGAGGGCGTCCAGGGCCGCATCGAGCTCGGCACCCGAGATCTTCGTGCCCTGCGCGAGCGCCCTGTTCGTGGCGACGTCGCGCCGGGCATCGCGGGCAGCGTCCCTGACGACGTCGTGCATGATCTCGGGGACGTCGGCCGCAACCGGGTCCGGGAGATCAGCGGTGGCGGACGGCGTAGGCCGGTCGGCGGTGCTCACGGCGTGCGCGGAACCGGCGGCGACCAGCGGCGCCACGAGCGCCAGGGTCGCGCTCAGGGCGAGCGCTGCCCGGCGGGTTGTGCGATCCATGGGGAGTCTCCTTCGTCTCGGCGGTGCTCCCATCCTGGCGACGGACGCCGCCCCACGGATCACCCACCGGACGGAAGCCCCTCCACCCGAGGAAGGAGTTCCGGCAGCGCGACCTACAGCCGGTCCGCGATGACCTCCAGCAGCGACTTGCCCTCCACGCCCGCCAGGTCCAGCGCCTGCGTGCGGCAGGAGAAGCCGTCGGCCAGGTAGGTGGTCCCGGGGGCGGCGTCCCGCAGCGCGGGCAGCAGCGCGTTCTCGGCGACCGCCACCGACGTCTCGTAGTGCCCCTTCTGCATGCCGAAGTTGCCGGCCAGGCCGCAGCAGCCCGCGAGAACCTCGATCTGCGCCCCGCCCTTCTCCAGCAGGTTCTGGTCCGCCTGGTACCCCATCACCGAGTGCTGGTGGCAGTGCGGCTGCACCACCGCGGACACGTCCGCCAGGGAGGGCATCTCCCACTCGTCCGGGACGTCGTCAGAGGTCAGCAGCTCGGCCGCCGTCCGCGTCATGCGCGCGACGGCCTGGGCGCGCGGGTCGTCCGGGAACAGGTCGAGCAGGTCGGAGCGCAGCACCGCGGTGCAGGACGGCTCCAGCCCCATGATCGGGATGCCGTTCACGGCGTACGGCCCGAGCACCTCCAGCAGCTTGAGCAGGCGGCGCCGGGCGCCGTCGAGCTGCCCCGTCGAGATCCAGGTCAGGCCGCAGCATGCTTGCTCGTCGGGCACGATGACGTCGAACCCCGCGGAAGTCAGCACCTTCAGCGCCGCCTGCGGCACACTCGGCGAGAGCGAGTCGCTGAACGAGTCGGTCCAAAGCACGACCTTGGGCTTGGTCGCGAGCCGGGCCGCGGTGGCCCCCTCGCGCCCCGGCACGCCGAGGCCTTCCTCGGCCACGACGGGCAGCCCGGGCACGCCGTGCGTCGCCCCGCCCCGCGCCCACCACTGGCGGAACGGGACCTCCGCGAACTTCGGCATCGACCGGCGCGTGTCCATGCCGCCCGCCCACAGCACCGCCTTGCCGATCCACTGCACGCCCAGCAGGCGGTTGACCAGCTCGGGGACTACGCCGGCCAGGCGGGCCCAGCGCGGCAGCCAGCCCAGGGCGTAGTGGTCGACGGGCCGCAGCTTGCCGCGGTAGGTGCGGTACAGCACCTCCGACTTGTACTGCGCCATGTCGACGCCGGCCGGGCAGTCGCTCGAGCACGCCTTGCAGGACAGGCACAGGTCCAGCGACTCCCGCACCTCGGGCGCCGCCAGGCCGCCGACGAGGGTTCCGTTGACCGCTTCCTGCAGCACGCGGGCGCGCCCGCGGGTCACGTCCTTCTCGTCCTTCGTCGCCTGGTAGCTCGGGCACATGAAGCCGCCCGACGCCGACGTGTCGGCCCGGCACTTGCCCACGCCCACGCAGCGGTGCACCGCCGTCGACAGGTCGTTGTGGTCGTGCGCGAACGAGAATCCCTCGTATCCGGCCTTGCGCCGGACGCCGTGCGCGGAGCCCTTGCCCGCCATCGGCAGCTTCGTACGCACTGGCTCCGCCTGAGGGCGGCGCAGGTCGACGTCCACGGCCCGCGGCCGGACGACGACACCCGGGTTGAGCAGGTCCTTCGGGTCGAACAGGGCCTTGAACCGCTCCATCAGCGCGATCGCCTCGGGCGAGTAGATGAGCGGCAGCAGCTCGGACCGGGCCCGGCCGTCGCCGTGCTCGCCGGACAGCGACCCGCCATAGCTCGCGACGAGCTCCGCCGCCTCGGTCATGAAGGTACGCAGCACCGACCCCGACGTCTCCAGCGGGATGTCGATCCGCAGGTGCACGCACCCGTCGCCGAAGTGCCCGTACGGCAGGCCGTCGACGCCGTACCGGTCCATGAGCGCCTGCAGGTCGCGCAGGTACGGCCCCAGCTTCTCGGGCGGCACCGCCGAGTCCTCCCAGCCGGGCCATGCCTGCTCCCCGGCGGGCGTGCGGCCGGCGAGCCCGGCGCCGTCGGCCCGGATCTGCCACATCTTGGTGGCGTCCGGCCCGGCGGGCAGCACCACGGAGTCGAGCGCCGTCGACACCGCGACTATCGCGTCCGCGCGGCCCAGGGCCTCGGCCTGCGACGAGCCGCCGACCTCGATCATGAGCCAGCCCGCGCCGTCGGGCAGCGCCGGGACGGACTCCGCACCCTTGGCGCGCCGGACGACATCGACCAGGCGGGCGTCCAGCCCTTCGATCGCGAGCGGCTTGTGGTCCAGCAGGCGCGGGACGTCGTCCGCGGCCGTGGCCATGTCGGGGTAACCGAGGACGGCGAGCGTCGGCGCGCCCGGCGTCTCCACCAGGTTGAGCTCCGCCTCCAGGACAGTGACGAGCGTGCCCTCCGTGCCCACGAGCGCGCGGGCGAGGTTGGAGCCGTTCTCGGGCAGGAGGTGCTCCAGCGAGTAGCCCGACACCTGGCGCCCGAACCGGCCGAACTCCGTGCGGATCAGCGCGAGGTTGTCCCGGACGAGCTCCTTGAGGCCCGGCACGGCGGTGAACTCGGGGTCCCCGGAGCCCGCGGTGAACCGGCGTCCGGAGCCATCGATCACGTCGAGCGAGACCACGTTGTCGGCGGTGCGCCCGTACGCGACCGCGTGCGGGCCGCACGCGTTGTTGCCGATCATGCCGCCGAGCGTCGCGCGGTTCTGGGTGCTGGGATCGGGGCCGAAACGCAGGCCATGCGCCTTGGCCTCCCCCTGGAGAGTGGACATGATCGTGCCCGGCTGGACGCGCGCCGTGCGGCCCGCGGGGTCGATGCTCAACACTCGGTTGAGGTTGCGGCCCAGGTCCAGCACGACACCGGGCCCCACCGAGTTGCCGGCGACCGACGTGCCGGCGCCGCGTGCCGTGATCGGGATCTTGAGCTCGCGCAGCACCTGGAGCGCCGCGACGACGTCGTCGGTCGTCTCCGGGAAGAGCACGCCCTCGGGGACCACGCGGTAGTTGGACGCGTCCGTGGAGTACTCGGCGCGACGGCGCGTGCTCATATCGACGACGCCGGTTATTGCGGTGCGCAGCGCGTCGGCGACGGCGTCGCGCGCGGCCTCGGCGGCGTGGTCCGCCTCCCGGCGCGCGGCCTTGCGCCGCTCCTCGCTCTCGGCGCGGCGGCGTTCCGCCTCCTCGGCGGCGCGGGCCTCGGCCTTCTCGCGCGCGGCGCGGGCGGCCTCGGCGTCGTCAGCGGTGTGGCCCGTGGAGCCGTGCGCAACGCGTTCGTCGTCGTTCATACCGTTCCGGGACGGGGCGTCGGGGGTCTGCGATGGCACCCAGCGATTCTCGCACCCCAAGGCGGCGCCCCGCGCACCTGTCCGACCAGCCGTCGAGTGCTGGGTATTCGCGGTTTTCTGGCTACGAAACCAACAAATACCCAGCACTCAACAGAGCGGGGGTCAGCCCTCGAACGTGATGTCTATCGTGATCTGGTCGACGCCCGTGAGGGCCTTCGAGATCGGGCAGCCGCTCTTGGCCGCCTCGGCGGCCGCCTTGAAGCCGGCTTCGTCGATACCGCTGGCGTACCCGCGCACGGTCAGCGCGCTCTTGGTGACGCGGACGCCGCCGGCCGGGTCCGGCCCGAGCGTCACATCGGCCGTGACCTCGATCTGCTCCGGCGTGGCACCGGCCTGGCCCAGCTCGTTGGTGAACGCCATCGTGAAGCACGATGAGTGCGCCGCCGCGAGGAGCTCCTCGGGGCTGGTGACACCCGCGGCCTCGTCGGCGATGCGGGACGGCCAGGACACGTCGAACGTCCCGACACCCGACGACGACATCTCGACCTGGCCCGAACCCTCCTGGAAGGGTCCGTTCCAGGCGGTGCGGGCGGTGCGTACTGCCATGGTGCTCTCCTTGGTCATCCGGATGAATACCCTGCGTGCCCGACCCTATGACGCCCGCCGGGCAGTCGCGTCACCGCCCACGCGTCACGGTGCGAAGTCGAGCAGCTCCTCGTCGACGGCCATGACGGTCCACCGGCTGCCGTCCTCGTCGGTCAGGTCGTAGGCGGGAACGAGGAGCACTGCGCCGTCGGACAGCGTGTAGCGCGCCTCCGTGAGGGCCGCCGAGACGATGGTCACGTCCTCGACAGGCCACGCCACCGGACCGCCCGGCGCGGGCGTGGTCCTCGTGGCTGGCGGTCCGGCCTCGTCCTGCGCAGAGCCCTGCCGGGACCAGCCCAGCACCGCGCCGGCGAACCGCGGGTCGCCCAGCCGGTCAACCGCCTCCACCTCGCTGACCACCGGATACGAGCCAAGGCTCTCGCCGCCCGCCCCGGCGACGCGCACCTCCGCCGTCGTGGGCCGGTCCGAGAGCGCGGCGCCCGCGTGGAACACGACCCCGGTGGCCGTCGGCAGGTCACCCGTGGCGTGGAGCGGCTGCACGCCTCCGGTCGCTGCCGCGCTGTCGTCCTCGGTCGCGTCCTCGGCGCCGGGCTCGGCATCGCCCTCGGTGTCGGCGCCCTCCGGCTCTCCCATGACCGACGGCGCCTGCTCGGTCGTGCTCTCGGCAGCCGTGTCCGCCGTCGGTGAGAACCCCAGTCCCGACTCCCCGGCCACGTAGCCGCCTCCGCCCGCCGCGACGATCCCGGCTACGGCAGCCGCGACCAGCCACGGCGCCCGACGCCGATGCCGCCGCAGCGCGAGCTCGTCCGCCCGCTCGCGGCTGGCGGGCTCGGTGGGCTCCGCGGACCCGGCCGACTCGCGTCGGGCGGTGCCACGCTCCGCGCCGCCGGCCGGCCCCTGCTCGGTCTGCTCGGCGATCAGCGCGTCCACCTTGGCCCGGAGCACGCCCTGGACCGGTTCGGGCGCGCGCTTCGCGGGGTCCGCCGCCGCCAGGCGGTCGAACGCCGGGTCCCCCAGTCGCTCGTGCTCGTTCATCGCAGTCCCTCCTTGCCGTACCCCGCGCCGTGCCGCGTTCCGTGCCGTTGGCCGTGCCGTGTGCCGTGCCCAGCTGCCCGCCGTGCACACCCTCTACATGTGCTCATGCGTCCACCGCTTGCTCGTGGGCGTCCCACGCGTCGCGGAGGCGGGCCCGGGCGCGGGAAAGCGCCGCGTCGGCACCACCCCGCGAGACGCCCAGCACCCGGGCCAGATCGTCGCCGGACAGCCCGTCCCAGGCGACCAGCAACAGGATGCGCCGGTCGCGCGCCGATAGCGTGGCCAGCACGCTGCGCACGGCGTCGTCGGAGGCGGCGAACGTCGCGGGGTCCACGTCGTCCGGCTCGTCGGGAACGATCGCGACGGGCAGCGCCCGCATCTTGCGCCGGTGGTTCGCCAGCACGTAGCCGGCGGTGCGGTACAGCCACGGCAGCTCCGCGCCGTCGGGCACGTCATCACGACGGCGCCACGCGGTGGCGAGCACCTCGGCGGCGAGGTCCTCGGCGTCGGAGGCGCGGCCGCCGTCGGGCAGCCGACGGACGAAGTACGAGTACAGGGCTCGCGAGTGCGCGTCGAAGAGCGCGCTGAACCAGGCTTCGTCGTGCGCGGGCCGGTCGTGCGGCGGCTCGTGGGGGGCGCCGGGGCTGTCGTCCACGCCCCCACTCTGTCGTGAATGCCAGGTTCCTTGCACCCCGACCCACGCGAGGTAGAACCCTGGCGAGGTAGGACTGTGGCGAGGTAGGAGCGCAGCAGGTGCACGGTCCCACCTCGCCAGGGTTCTACCTCGCCACAGTCCTACCTCGGCAAGGGGGATCAGCAGGCGCCGAGGTCCTGCCATACGCCCCATTCACCGGTGGTGCCCGGCGTCTCGCCCTGCGTCCACCACTTGGCGCGCCACTCGTGCCCGCCGTGCGACACCGTGTTCCCGCCCACGTACACCGCCGAGGCGCTCCAGGCCGCCGAGGCGCACGCCTCACCCGGCGGGTCGGTCGGCGGGTCGGTCGGCGGGTCCGTGGGCGGATCGGTCGGGTCGGTCGGGCCGCCGTCCTCCACGGGCCCCGGCGTCCCGGTGCCGAGTACGCCCTGCAGCGCGCCGGTCAGCGTGCCGGAGCGGTCACCCGACAGGTCCCACCACATGGCCCCGCCCAGGCCCTGCTCCCGGATGTAGTTCGCCTTCGCGGTGACCGACTGCGTGTTGTCGTACGACCACCAGGTGTTGCCGTCGTGCCGCCAGGCGGCCCCCAGCTCGGCGTCGTAGTGCCCGGTGCCGACGTTCTTGATGACGTCGTAGTCGTTGATACCCGCCTCCCACTGCCCTGAGGCCGGACCAGTTGCGGTGCCCCACGGCTCGGACGACGTCGCGCCGGTCCAGCCGCGCCCGTACATCGCGAGGCCGAGGCCGACCTGCGCGGGGTCGATCCCGGCGTCCACGTACGACTGCACGGCCAGGTCGGCGCTGAACTGCCGCGCAGGCTCCCGCGGGTCGGCAGGGTCGTGGTAAAGGTTGCCCTGGTGCCCGGTCAGGGCCGGGTCCCAGGCGCCGTGCAGGTCGTAGCCCTGGACGTTGCCGAAGTCGAGATACTCGAAGATCTCCGGGTCGTTCCAGCCGCCGTCCTCGATGTCGGCGGGGTTGGCGGGCAGGAACGCGGACAGCTCGTAGTCCTTGCCCGTCGTCGCGCCGAGGGCGTCGAGCTGCTCGCGGAACTCGGCGAGCAGGAGCTTGAAGTTGCGCGCGTCGTTCACCTCGTCGACATGGTTGCCGACGTTGCCGTTCTGCGAACCCGGCCACTCCCAGTCGATGTCGAAGCCGTCGAAGACGCCCGCGGCGGCACCGGCGCCACCACGGCCGTCGATGACCGGCAGGTTGCCCTTGATGAACATGTTGATGCAGCTCGACACGAACTTCTCGCGCGAGGCGTCCGTCGCGGCCGCCAGCGAGAAGTTCTTGGACCAGGTCCACCCGCCGATCGACATCATGACCTTGAGGTCGGGGTGCTTGGCCTTGAGCTGCTTGAGCTGGTTGAACGAGCCGGCCAGCGGCTGGTCCCAGCTGTCGGCCGCGCCGGACACCGAGTTGGCGGCCGTGTAGCCCATGCCGTAGTCGGCCCAGGCGTCGCCCGCGCCGTCGGACCCGTTAGGGCCCTCCCCCTGCGCCTTGTTGGCCTCGAAGCACTCGAGGTTCTGGTGGTGGATGTTCGCGAAGGCGTAGTTGATGTGGGTCAGCTCGTCGGCCACGCCGGACGTGTCGATCTGCTTGACCTGGTACCCACGCCCGTACACGCCCCACTGGGCGAAGTAGCCGACGCTGCGGAAGCCGTTGATCGCGGAGGCGGCGCTCGCCTCGCCGGCGGCCGCGGCCGCCGGCGCGGGCTCCGCCGCGTTCGCGTCCCGCAGGCCCACACCGGCCACGGCGGCGGAGGCCGCCACGGCGAGCGCGGCCACCCCCGCGAGGATTCGTCGGCCCGTCCTGCTGATGCCTGACGGCGGTTCGTACGTCGAGTCCATCGTCTTCCCTCTCTGGTCCGGTCGCTCTGTTCCGGTAACGGGGTCGCGCTGGGTCACGCTCCGTTAAAAGTAAGGAAACCTGCGTTAAGGGGAAATAAGGGAATTCCACACGGTAGGACTACGTAGTGGAACCCGGCCGCCCAGGCGTGGATCTTTCGGCATGCATCCTTTGCTGCCGAAACAACCTGCTGCGGTATCAGGTAACTCGGCCACCGCGGCGGGACAGGATCGCAGGTAGCACGCCGTATCGCAGCAAAAGTCATGCCCTCAGGTTGATGCGGGTGAAACCTCTGACGGTCATACTTGCGAGCACCGTGAACGAATCCGGGAGGCTCGACGATGACCGCGCTGCCGCTGCAAGTCGTTTTTCCGCTCTCCCTCGGTGACCGCACCGTGGCACCCCACGTCGCGTGCGAGCTCAGCCGAGTGGTGGGTGACGAACCTGGATGTGTGGACCAGACAGCCCGGATGCTCGACGAAGAGCATCTCCTCGGGACGGCGCTGATGCCGGACCCGCTCCCCGCCGCGCGCGCTGTCCGCGAGGCGGTAGGCCCGCTCGGCCTCGACGACGACGCCCGCCGGGTGCTGCTCATCGCCGCCGTCGCCGTGGTGGACCGCACCGAGGTGCTGCTCGCCGCGTCAGGCATCGACATCGACATCCTCATGGCCGGCCCGGCCGGACGCCACCTGCACCTCGTGGGCGGCCGGTTCCGGTTTCACCATCCGCGTATCCGCTCGATCGTGCACGAGGACGCCGACCTCGCCACCCGCACCGCAGCCCACGTCGCGCTGGCCGACGTGCACCGCAAGGCCGACGAGCCGCTCATCGCGATGTGGCACACGGCCCTGAGCACCCTCGCGGGTGATCCGCTGCTCGCCGACGGCCTGGTCGAGCTCGCGGACCAGCACCTCGCGCGAGGCGATGTCCACCGGGCGCACGAGGTGGCCCGCGAGGCCGCGAGCCACGGCACCGACCAGGTGCGGGCACGCGCCTTCGCCGTGGCCGGCCGGGCCGCGCTGTGGGCGGGGCACGTGCACGACGCCGTCGCGCACCTCCGCCGCGCCACCTACCCGTCCGGCAACGGGTCCACGAGCGGTGCGCCCGACGCCGCACGCCCGTTGGGTATAGCGCTCTCCCTCCTGGAGGGGCGGCCCGACGCCGTGCTGCCCGACGACGCCTGCGGGCCCGACCGCGCGGCGATCGCCGCCGCGCGCAGGACGATCCGCCTGCTCGACGGCGCCCCGGGGGACGCGGTTGCGATCTTGTCCGAGGTCGCGGAGCTGGCCCCGGCGCGTCCGCCGGGCTGGTGGTTCGACGGCCCCGACGAGGCGATGACGCCGCTCGCGGAGGCCCACCTGCGGGTGGCACAGTCGTACCTGGCCCTGCGCCTCGGCGACATCACCGAGGCGGCTTCCGTGCTCGGCGACGCCGTCGAACGCCTCCCCGTGGCCATCGCCTTCGGCGGGCTCGGCATCGCGCTCGCGCGTCGCCTCGACCTGGTCCGGGACGGACACCTGAGCCGGCCGACAGCCGCGCTCGAGGCGTCGGTGCCCGGGCAGGTGGCGCCAGTGGTGCGCGCGGCGACGCTCGGCGACCGCGCCCAGACCGCCGTGTTCGACGGCCGCTGGGTCGAGGCGGCCACCCTGCTCGGGCTCGCCGCCGAACGCGGCGGCGACGACCTGCGCCGGCTCTGGCTGCCCACCCCCGACCCGGTGGAGCTGCTGGTGCTCGCCGGCCAGGACCGGGCCGCGCGCCGCTCGCACGAGCGCCTACGGCTCCGCGTGCTGCCGTCCGTGGGGACGGAGACGCCGGGCGGCCCGGTACGCCGGCGCCGGCTCGACCTGGCGCGCGCCGAGCTCGCCCTCGCCGACGCCTCCGGCGTCAACCGGGCGCGGGAGCGGGCGGTGGAGGCGTCGCTCCGCGTGGGCTCCACGTTCGAGCGCGGGCTCACCGAGCTGGTCGCCGCCCGCGCGTTCGCGCGCCTCGGCCTGCCCGGTGACGCCGCCGCGCACCTGCTCGGCGCGCACGAGCTGTTCGAGGAGTCCGGCGCGAAGGCCTGGGAGCACATCGCCGGGCAGGCGCTGCAGACGCCGGGCCTCGTGCCGGCGGGCCGGGTCTCGACAGGCTCGACCGCCGGAGGGACGGGGGCCGTTCCGGGAGGGACGGGCCCTGCCGACGGCTCGGCCGAAGCGTCCGGCGAGACGGCGGGAGACCCCGCCTTCGGGCAGGAGGAGCTGTGCGGACAGTGGAACGGCCTGCTCACCGAGCGGGAGCTCGATGTGGCACGCCTGGTGGTGCAGGGCCGCACCAACCGGCAGGTGGCCGCGACCCTCTACGTGTCGGTGCGCACCGTGGAGGTGCACCTGGGGCGGGTCTTCCGCAAGCTCGGGGTGCGCTCCCGCACCGAGCTTGCGGTGCTGGCGCTGCGGGGCTGAGGGTTTACGCCTCGAGGAGGATCGTCACCGGGCCGTCGTTGACCAGCTCGACCTGCATGTCGGCGCCGAACCGCCCGGTCTCGACCGTCAGCCCGCGTCCCCGGAGCGCGGCGACGACGGCGTCCACGAGGGGCTCCGCCACGGGCCCGGGCGCCGCCTGGTTCCAGGTCGGGCGGCGCCCCTTGCGGGCGTCGCCGTAGAGCGTGAACTGGCTGACGACGAGCACGGGCGCGCCGACGTCGGCCACGGACTGCTCGTCGTGCAGGATCCGCAGGTCGGCGATCTTGCGGGCGATCGTCTCGACCTGGGCCGCGCCGTCGTCGTGCGTGACGCCGACCAGCGCCAGGATCCCGGGCTTGTCGATGGCGCCGACCACCTCGCCGTCGACCACCACCGACGCGCGGGTGACGCGCTGGAGCACCGCCCTCATCGGTGGCCTTCGGTGTAGGCGTCGGCGAAGACCGCCCGGACCTCGCCGACCGGACGTCCACCGCCGAGCACCGGCACACGACCCAGCCCGTCGAGGCCACCCGGATACACGCCCGGCAGTCCGGCCGCGCCCGCGGCGCGCAGGGCGGCGGCGAGGATCGCCGGACGGGCCCGTGCGGAGCCGTCGAGCACCTTGAACGCGATGGCGGAGCCGTCGGGCAGGCCTGCGGCGTAGACGCCCTCGGCGCCGTCCTTCGCGACCAGACCCGGCACGGCCTGCATGGCGAGCGTGACGTCGCGGCCCGTGCCGCCCAGCATGTCGGGGTGCGCGGAGATCGCGCGGGCGGCACGCGCCTCGTGCGAGCGGACGTCGACGGTGGGCGCGGCGCCCAGGGTCGAGAACGCGCGCGCCAGGCCCAGCAGCGTCGTGGAGAACAGGGGCGCGCCGCAGCCGTCGACGGTGGTCCGCATGACCACCTCCGCGTCGCCGGTCATCTCCAGGATGGTGGCGCGGATCGCGCGCTGCAGCGGGTGCTCGGGCGACAGGTAGGTCTGGATGTCCCAGCCTTGCGTGAGGCAGGTGGCGAGCATCGCCGCGTGCTTGCCCGAGCAGTTCTGCGCGAGCGACGCCGGGCCCGGCCCGCCGTTGTGCGGCGCCATGTGCCACTCGAGCGCGGCCGGCGGGTAGATCGGCAGGTCCGGCGTGTTCTGCAGCGCGCCGGAGCCCAGGCCCACGGAGCCGAGGATCTGCAGCACGCCGTCCAGGTGGAACGACTCGCCGTTGTGGCTGGCCGCGGCCAGCGCGAGCAGGCGGTCCGGCAGCTCCAGGCCCGCGCGCAGCATCGCGACGAGCTGCACCGGCTTCAGCGACGACCGCGGCCAGACGGGCGTGGTCGCGTTACCCACCTGGACGACCGGCCGCCCGGACGGGTCCAGCACCACGAGGTGCCCCAGGTGCACCGACTCCACGAGGTCGCCGCGGATCACCTCGGCCAGCGGCGCGGCGTCGTCGAGCACGCTGCCGGACGCCGGGCTGCCGGTCCGGGGCATCGTCGACGCGGCCCGCCCGGACGGCATGTGCGCCGTCACCAGCCGCTCTGCGGGCCGCGCGGCCTGTTGCCCGTGCCGTACGGCTGCAGGCGCGGGCGCACGCTCACCCAGTAGATGATCGCGGGCGCCACGGCGATGATGTTGAGGAACGAGCCGAACATGAACCCGCCCTGCAGCCAGCCCTGCGGCAGGCCGAGGAAGCCCAGGGCCGCGGCGAGGCCCAGGATTGCCAGCCAGCCGGCCTTCGGCACCCGGCCCTCGGCCCGGTAGCCCTTGTCCGGTCGGCGTGCGGCGTCGACGAACGCGACGACCTGCACGACAAAGACCACGAGCGCGAGTGCGGCCATCACGAACCACTGCAAGAATCCCACGCCGCGAGCCTACGGCACGGACTCGGGTCGCTGCCCGAGCCCGTGCCGCACCGCCGCAGGTCCTGTGCTGTCACTCATCGGCGTTCGCCTTTCAGGCCGAGGAGGGAGTCGATGGTGCGACGCGTGTTGGGGTCTGTCAGCCGGCGGCGCGCCGGGCGGCCGCTATCGCGGGTCGCTGTCCATCTGCTCGAGGAGGCGGCTCGAGATCTCCCCGAGCGTCGCGAGGTCCTCGGGACTGAGGGCGTCGACCACCAGCCGCCGGACCGTGACCACGTGCTTGGGTGCCGCGGCCTCGATGACCTCACGGCCCTGGGGAGTGATCACGACGAACGCGCCGCGACCGTCTTCGGCACACTCCTCGCGGGCCACTACGCCGCGCTTGATCATCCTGGCCACCTGGTGCGACAGGCGGCTCCGCTCCCAGCCGATCTCCTCCGCGAGGTCCTGAAACCGCACGCGGCCACCAGGGACGTCGGTGAGCGCCACAAGGATCTGGAAGTCAGCACCGGACAGACCCGACTGCGCCTGCAGGTCGGCGCCCAGGCGCCTCGTGAGCTTCTGGTACAAGTGGATGAAGGCGCGCCAGGACCGCTCCTCTTCCGCGCTCAGCCACGGGACGTCGTTGCTCATGGCGCCCAGTCTACCGGTAGTTGATACATCATCTATCCGGTGCTACGGTCGGCAGATCAACCAGATGACACGTCATCTATTTCCTCGAGAATTTAGATGACGTGACATCTACACGGTCACCACCCGGCAAGGGAAACGAACATGACAGAGCAGAAGACCATCGCAGTTGTCGGAGCGACCGGGGCTCAGGGTGGCGGGCTCGCTCACGCGATCCTCGCCGACCACGGCTCCGAGTTCACCGTCCGCGCGCTCACCCGTAACCCGGGCTCCGACAAGGCCCAGGCACTCGCTCGACTCGGCGCCGAGGTGGTCACGGCCGATCTTGACGACGAGGCCAGCGTCGCCAAGGCTCTCGACGGCGCCTACGGGGCGTACTTCGTCACCAACTTCTGGGAGCACGGCTCACCGGAGCGCGAGTACACCCAGGCCCGCAACCTGGCCCAGGCCGCCAAGACGGCGGGCATCGAGCACGCGATCTGGTCGACCCTGGAGGACACGCGCAAGTCCGTGCCGCTCGACGACGACCGGATGCCCACACTGATGGGTGAGTACAAGGTCCCGCACTTCGACGTCAAGGGCGAGGCCAACGCCCTGTTCGTTGATGCAGGCGTGCCGACCACGTTCCTGCAGACCACGTTCTACTGGGACGGCTTCCTCAGCATCTTCCCGCCCAAGCGCCAGGAGGACGGCAGCCTGGTCCTCGCCATGGCGATGGCCGACAGCAAGCTCGCCGGGATCGCCTCCGAGGACATCGGGCGCACCGCCCACGGGATCTTCAAGCGTGGGGAGGCACTCGTCGGCGAAACCGTGAGCATCGCGGGCGAGCACCTGACGGGTGCCGAGTACGCCGCGGCCTTCTCCCAGCTCCTCGGCGAGCCGGTCCACTACTACCCGGTCCCGTTCGAAGGCCTCCGCTCAGCCGGATTCCCCGGCGCCGAAGACATCGGGAACATGTTCCAGTTCTACGCCGAGTTCGACGACGAGTTCACCGGCCGCCGCGACCTCGCCGAGGTCCGCAAGCTCAACCCGCAGCTCAAGACCTTCACCGCATGGCTCACCGAGCACAAGGAAGCCTTCGCCGCCCTCTGAGCCAGCGCAAGTAAACCCGAGTCAGCGCGCGACGCGACGCCTACAGCTCCGGCAGCGCGTCGCGCGCCTCGCCCGGGGACGCCCCAGCGGCCTCGAGCGCGTCGACGACGGGCGAACGCAACAACATCACCAGGGACTGGACCTGCCAGTCGCCCTCGCCGACGGTTCGGGGGTCCACCCGGGACGCGACGGTGGTCAGTACGTCTCGTCCACGCGCGCCGTCGCCCCCGGAGCCGACGTCGGACGCCAGCTGCCGCACACCCGACGCGAACCCCTCGACGAGCTCGGCCACCGGCTCGACGTCGTGCTCCCCCTCCACGACCGGGAGCACCCGGCGGGCGAGGACCCGGACCGACCGCATGGTGCGGTCCACGAGCACTGCCTGGTCCTCCAGCCGGCCGAGCTCCCCGCGGTATACCCGCCCCACGGAGATCCGGGCCAGCTCGCGCGCTCCGCGGGCGGCCTCCTGCCACTCGGCGAGCACCGGTTCGGAGGCCCTGCCGCGCACGAGCGCGGCCCGGACGTCGTCCACGTCGCGCGAGCGCAGGCCCCGGGCCAGCGTCTCCAGGGTCTCGGCGAGCTCGGTCACCGCCCGCTCCGCGAGCGCCCGCGGGCGGCGGCGAGTGTCGCCGGGCGTGAGCAGCGCGACGAGGAGAGCGACGGCGCCGCCGATCAGAGCGTCCGTCCAGCGCCCGAGCGGCCCGCCGGAGACCGAGGGCAGGCCCACCACGATGATCGCCTGCACGCCCGCCTGCGTGACGAGAAGGGCGCCGCGGTCGATGAACCGGGCGGCGATCGCCGAGATGAAGAGCACCAGGGAGAGCTGCCACCAGCCGGACCCGATGAGGTGCACGATCAGGTCACCCATACCGACGCCGACCGCCACCCCCACGGCCATCTCGGACACCCGGCGTACGTCCCGCTGCGCGGAGAAGCCGAGGAGGACCCAGGCCGCGACCGGAGCGAAGAAGGGCTGCTCGTGTCCCAGCAGGTACCGCGCGACGAGGTAGGCGGCGCCGGCGGCGAGCGAGGCCTGGGCGATCGGGATCAGGCCCGCCCGCGCGCGCGTCCAGCCCTGCCGCAACCGGGTGCGCAGCATGAGCGTGCGCATGGCCTTGCGCCACATCTCGTCGGCCGGACCGGGCAGTGAGCTCACGGGTGCATCCTCGCATCCGCCCGCGCCTCAGTTGAGTGCGGGATCTTCGCCCTCTTCCGGATTTCGGAAGGGCGAAGATCCCGCACTCAATGAACCGACTGGGTCAGATCAAGCTGGTAGGGCCGCGGAGGCCTCTCGTGAGGGGGCCGTGGGACTCCGGGCGGTCGGCCGATACGCCGTCGCCCGGGACCACCACCTCCTGGGCCGCCGTCACCTCGATGCCCTGGCCCGAGATCTCGCCGGAGACCAGGAGCTCCGCCTCCTCGGGGACGTTGCGCTTGAGCACGGCGAGGCCGATCGGCCCCAGCTCGTGGTGGCGGGCCATCGAGGTGAGCGTCCCGACGACCTTGCCCGCTCCGCCGTCCGACGCCGGGAGGCGCACCTCTGCTCCCGGCTCGGGGAGCAGGTGCTGCGAGCCGTCGAGGTGCAGCATCACCAGTCGGCGCGGCGGCCGGCCGAGGTTGTGCACACGCGCGACTGTCTCCTGGCCGCGGTAGCAGCCCTTGTTGATGTGGACGGCGGTGCGCAGCCAGTCCAGCTCGTGCGGGATCGTGCGCTCGTCGACCTCGCGCGCGTACCGGGGGCGCCACGCCTCGACGCGGAGGGCCTCCGTGGCCCAGGTACCGGCGAGCGGCCAGCCGGCTGCCTCCCGCGCCGCGACCTCGGCCTCCAGGTCCGCGCGAGGCACCAGCACGAGCCGCCACGGGCGCGCCGCACCCGGGTGCTCGGACTCGGGCGGCCCGTACCGCGTGCCTCCGCCGAGCACGTTCGGCCAGGCGTCGTGCCAGGTCACCGGCTCGCCCTCGATGCCGTCGGCGGCGACGGGCTCGCCGATCGCCGCCCAGTCGTCCGTGGCGTCGGTGATCTCGACGCGGAGCATGAACTTCATCCGGTCGAGCCAGCCGACCAGGCCTGGCGCCGACTCACGCTCGGTGATCAGCCACGTGGCCTCGCCGTCGTCGACGACGCCGGCGGCGTGCTCGACGTGGCCCTGCGGCGAGAGGACGAGCAGCTCCGTGCTGGTTCGGGGGGCCAGGCCCTCCAGCTGCTGCGACGTGATCGAGTGCAGCCAGCTCAGCCGGTCCGGGCCGGCGACCCGCACGATCCCGAGGTGCGACTGATCGACCACGGCACCGCCGCGCGACAGCGCGCGCTGCTCGGCCGTCGGGTCACCGTAGTGCCAGGCGACGCCGGCGTCGGGGCCGGAGGCGGCGACCGCGCCGCGCCGGCTCAACAGGGGGCTCTCGTAATCCATGCTCACCTCAGGTGCAGCGTTGGGGGCGGGCGAGGCATTCCCGCCCGCGTCGTTACTGCCGGTCCAGCTCCGCCGACGCGTACGAGCGCAGCGGCTCACCGAACGCGGCGAGCTCCTCCACCCACAGCAGGCGGCCCTGGACCAGGCCGTACAGCCGCTTCGACGCCCGCACCTCGGACGCCGTCGACGTCCGCGCGATCGCGTCCGACGCCAGGTCGATCCGCCCGTTGCCCGCGGCGCCGATGTAGACCGTGATCCGCCCGGAGGCGTCGGCCACGAGTACCTCGAGCGCGTGCTTGTCGTCCTCGAGCCCGTCGGGGCGGTCGGTGGAGACCCGCCAGTAGCCGGTCTCGGTGGACCAGACGGTGCCGGTGGCGGCGACGTCGGGAGCCCCGGCAGCCTCCGCGAGCTCGGCCTCGGACTCCGTCGGGTCCGGCACGGGGGCCGGCCACTCGCCGGGGTCGGGCAGCTTGTCCGGGACGGCGCCGTCGAGCACCCGCAGGGTGGACTCGAACCGCAGGTACGGCCCGCCGTCGTGGTCGAAGACGAGGTCCTGCACGAACGTCTTCTTGCCGATGGTCGGGTACTCGATCACACCCTCACCGCGCCATCGGCCCACCAGCCAGGCCAGCGGATATACCTCGGGCGAGAGGCCGTCAGGGAAGGTGAACGTCATCAGCGCTGGCCGGTGTACAGCTTGTAGACGACGTAGCCGGCGAACCAGGCGACAGCGACGGCCACGGCAACGATGAGGCCGGTGAAGATGAGCTCAAGGGCATGGATCGACATGCTGTCGATCCTAACGGTCCACGGCATACAGTCAGCGGCATGCGCCAGCTCGTGATCAAGACCACTGCAGGCCTGGACCGGCCCGAGGCCACCAACCAGGCATTCACCGTCGCGTCGGCCGCCGTAGCGTCCGGGGCCGAGGTGAGCCTCTGGCTCACCGGCGAGTCGGCCTGGTTCGCGCTGCCCGGCCGGGCGGCGGGCCTCGCACTGGAGCACGCGACGCCGCTGCCCGACCTGCTGGACGTCGTCCTGACCGCCGGGACCGTCACGCTCTGCACCCAGTGCGCCGCACGCCGGGACATCACCGAGGCGGACGTGCTCCCGGGCATCCGCATAGCGGGCTCGGCCCTCTTCACGGAGGAGATCCTGCGGGACGGCGCCCAGGCGCTCGTGTACTGACCCGTCAGGCCCGGACCAGGCCCGTTCGGCGCATCAGCAGGTACAGCTCGCACCCGAGGCACAGCCCGATGACTGCGTTCAGCGCCGCGGCGACGAACGCCACAGCCGCCGCGATCGGCACCGCCGGGAGCACCCCGAAGAAGCCGAGGATCACGCCCACCGCCGTGACGAATAGGCCGACTGCCTGCGCGAAGCGCGGCGGGCGCCGGTCCTCCATCTCGGCGGGCGGGCCCAGGCGCGGGCGGATGAATTTCTTGAACAGCAGGCCCTGCCACGAGCCCTCGGAGCCACGCAGCGTGCCGAGCAGGAAGCTCAGCATGATGAACGTCAGCAGCCACAGGCCGGCGGTGCTCGCGCCGAGCAGCACTACGGCCGCAAGCAGCACCGCAGTGATGCTTGCCCCCACGCGCGGTCCGCGCGGGTCGATCCCCTTGCTCATGTTCATGACTGCCCTTCCCCGTCCGCTTCGGCCACCGCAGTGGGGACCCGGTTCAGTGCCTGACGTGCCTGTGTGTCGGAGACGACGCCGCTCATGCGGGCCACCTCGCGCCCGCCGCCGTCGACGACGAGCACCGTGGGTGTGCGCAGCACGCCCAGGGCGCGAACGAGGTCGAGGTGGTCGTCCACGAGCAGCTCACGGTGCCCGACGTCGGCGCTCGACCCCGTGAGGCCCCCGAGCACGCGGGAGGTGGACCGGCACGCGGCACACACCTCGGCCGAGAACTGGACGAACGTCACCCGGTCGGCGAGCGCGACCCCTGACCCCACCCAATCGATTCCGGCCGGCGTTTCCCGGGGCGCGCGCACAGCACCCTGACGTGCTGACCACCACACTCCGAGCGCGGCAGTACCCAGCACGAGCACGACCAGCGCTATCACCTGTCCCAACATTTAACCCACGATGCCGTGAGTTGCTCGTCCAGACAAGTCCTCACCTGCAATGACGCCCGTCACACCGCGGGCGGCCGGCTTCCTCGCTGACCGGGACGGGTGACTTCCTTGACAGGACCACCGACCCGAGCAGTATTTCTCGTGCCGAAATGTCTACCAAGTCCATGCCGTCCCGGTGGTAGCGTTGATGCATCCGCATATATGGGAGAATTTGCTAAGATGGAAGTTTTGCCAACTCGCACCTGGAATGGCATCACCATTCCGGCCGCCGGTATGTACACACTCGACCAGAACCACAAGCGGCTCGGCTTTCTCGCCATGCACATGATGGTCAGCCCGGTGCGCGGCGAGTTCGCCGAGGGTGAGGCGACGGTCGTCGTCGGCGACGACCCCCTCCTGTCGCGGGTCAGCTGCACCATCCAGGCGGCGTCCATCAACACGCATGTGGTGGACCGCGACACTCACCTGTCCGGCCCGGACTTCCTCGACGTCGAGAACCACCCCACCATCGAGTTCCGCAGCACCGGCTTCCGGATGCAGACGCAGGTGGACCCCATCTTCTCCTGGGCCCGGCTCAAGGCCGGCACCGCGGGCCGGCGTCCGCACGACCCACAGCAGCCCGACGGCTCGTTCACGAAGTTCGTGATGGACGGCCTGCTCACGGTGCGCGGCGTCACGCGCCCGGTCACGCTCGAGTGCGAGTTCGGCGGAGTGGGCCACGACCCCTACGGCCAGGACATCTTCGGCTTCCACGGCAGCTGCGACATCGACCGCGAGGAGTGGGGCCTGCTCTGGAACGTCGCGCTCGAGGCGGGCGGCGTCCTGGTCGCCAAGAAGGTCCGGATCGAGATCGCCGGCGAGATGATCCGCCAGTCCTGACCCGGGCCGGACGGCGTCGTGGTCGCGTCAGAGGATGACCATGCGGCCCACGACGAACACGAAGATGCCGCACACCGCCACGGGCAGCGCGCTCGCCGCGAGCCCGGCCAGCCGCGCTCCGCGCGCCGGCAACCGTTCCAGCAGCAGGTGCAGCGCACCCACGACGATGCCCGCGACGAGCCCGCACCACAGGCCGCTCACGGTGTCGATGTTCGGCAGCAGCGTCCCCACCGCGCCACCCACCACGACGGCGGCGACCGCGGAGATGCCCAGCGCCACCCAGCCCCGTACCGGCAGCGCGGACACGGCTGCCGCGACCGCCAGCGCCACGGCGCTCGTCACGACAAGTGCGGCCCCGGCGTCGGACCGGGCGGCTGCGATCCAGCCCGAGGTGACGATCGCGGCGACCACCCCCGCGACCGTGCCCGACACGGACTCGGTGAGCTGGGGCCGCCCGTCACGCCGCAGCATCTGCGCGATGAACGAGAGCAGCACCGCCCCGCCCAGGACCGTCGGCAGGTGCCGCAGCACCGGCTCGCCCTGAGTGAAGTAGGTGGCAGCCGTGCCGCCGATACCGCAGAGCGCCACGACCACGCGCGTGCTCCCCGCCGCCGGGAGCCGCAGCAGCGACGGCCAGCCCAGCGCGACGAGTATCACCAGGACCACCACCGCCGCCACGAGGGGCAGCGGCCGGGGCTGGACGTAGGACGCGGCGGCGACGAGGGCCGCGAGGGCAGCAGTCGTCACGGCGCGAGTGGAGACGGACACGATCCAGAGTTTTCCAGAGTCTGTCCATGTTCCTTCAATCGCAGCCCTTCAGCAGCCCTTTCGCGGCTGATTCCGGGGCAGGAGAGAGACGAGCAACACTCGCGTCATGTGAGTGTCACGGGGGCTGAGCAGCATGGTGGTGTCCAGGAAAAGGGCGTGTAACATGCACGCAACAAGCAACAGGGCAGACTTCCGCAAAGCCAGTTGGACGCGACGGGACGTCTCGTGACAGCGAGACCCGAGCCAGGGACGGTTGCAAGACGCCGGTTCCGAGAGGAGGTGCGTCAATGGCAGAGCTGTTGATCCTCACACCCGCCACCGGCGGGTCTGCCGAGGTACTGCCCGCACTGGGACTGTTGTCCCATCGGGTGCGGGTGCTCCCGATGGAGCCCTCGGCACTCGTCGACGCCCCAGATGCGGACGTCGTCCTGCTGGACGCTCGCCGCGACCTGGTCGCTGCCCGCACGACGTGCCGCCTGCTGCACGCCACGGGGCTCACCGTGCCGCTCGTACTGATCCTCACGGAGGGCGGCCTCACGGTGGTCACCCACGAGTGGGGCGCGGACGACCTGCTGCTGGAGTCGGCGTCGCCGGCCGAGGTCGAGGCCCGCCTGCGCCTGGTGGTGGAGCGCTCGGCGCGCGGCCCCGCGGAGGAGTCGCAGCAGGAGATCTCCGCGGGCGAGCTCGCGATCGACGCCGGCGGGTACACCGCCCGGCTCCGCGGCCGCCCCATCGACCTCACCTACAAGGAGTTCGAGCTCCTCAAGTACCTGGTGCAGCACCCGGGCCGCGTGTTCACCCGCGCCCAGCTCCTGCAGGAGGTCTGGGGCTACGACTACTACGGCGGCACCCGGACCGTGGACGTTCACGTACGGCGGCTCCGGGCCAAGCTGGGGCCGGAGCACGAGCAGCTCATCGGCACGGTGCGCAACGTCGGCTACCGGTTCGACCCGCCCAAGGAGCAGCGTCCGGTCGAGGAGCCTCCGATGCCGCCCGCACCCGCGGCGGCCGCGGTCCTGCCGGGCGGCTCCGCCGACACCTCGGCAGCCGCCGCCTCGGCGTCGGACACGAACCCCACTGACGACCCCAACGCGGGTCCCGCGGGGAAGCGGGTCGCGCAGACGGGCCATTGAGGCGGCGCGCAGGCCGGGCCCGCGGTACCGCGCGGACCCAACCGGGAGCGCGTAGGTTCTTACCTGTGACCGCACTCTCGGCCAGACCGGCCGTACGCACGGCAGCCACCAGTGACTACACATGCGCCCTGGTCGAAGGGCCGTGGCGGCACGAGTTCGTCTCGTCGGGTGGTTCCCGCTTCCACGTGGCGGTCGCCGGTCCCGAGAGCCGCTCCGCTCCCCTGGTGCTCCTGCTGCACGGGTACCCACAGTTCTGGTGGGCGTGGCGCGCGCAGATCCCCGCGCTCGCCGACGCCGGCTACCGCGTCGCCGCGATGGACGTGCGCGGTGCGGGCGGTTCGGACAAGCCGCCGTCGGGCTACGCGGTTCCGGCCCGGGCGGCGGACGTCGCGGGCGTCGTGCGCTCCCTGGGGCGCGAGCGCGCGGTGGTCGTGGGGCACGGAACGGGCGGCACCATCGCCTGGGCCATGGCTGCCCTGCACCCCGGCACGACGTCGGCAGTCGCCGTCCTGGCGAGCCCGCACCCCGCCCGCGTGCGGCTGCGCAGCCGGGCCGCGTTCACGACGGCGGCCCTGCGTGAGCTCGCGTACCTGCAGCTCCCGACACTGCCGGAACGTGCGCTGGCCCGGGGCGACCTCGTGCAGCACACCCTCGCGCTGGGCGCGGCCACCCCGCTGCCCGACGACGCGGTCGAGCTGTACAAGAGCGTCATGCGCATCCCGTTCGCCGCCCACTCCGCCGCCGAGGCGCTGCGCTGGGCCGTGCGGTCCACGCCCCGGATGGACGGACGCCGCTTCGGCACCGCGCTGCGCCGTCCGCTCGACGTTCCCGCGCTGCAGCTGCAGGGCGGCCGGGACGGGTTCGTCCGCCCCGAGCGCGCCGACCTCGATGCGATCGCCCTCGCACCGGACCTGAGCTACGAGCTGATCCCGGGCGCCGGCCACTACCTGCCGGAGGAGGCCCCGGACGAGGTCAACCAGATCCTCCTGACCTGGCTGTCCCGCGTATCCCCCGCGCCGAAGTCATCTGACGAGGGGTAGGCCCGCCGTCGGCGAGCGGTCCGGTGCCGGTCGCACCAGCTTCGCCGCCTTGCCGGGGTCGGTCTCGCCCGCCCCGTACGACGGGCACAGGTGCGAGATGCTGCAGGCCCCGCACGCCGGGTTGCGGGAGACGCACACCCGGCGCCCGTGCCACACGAGGTGGTGGCTGAGCATGGTCCAGTCCTTCTTCGGGAACAGCTTCCCCACTTCGGTCTCGACCTTCACCGGGTCTTCCTCGGCGGTGAAGCCCAGCCGGCGCGCCACCCGGCCGAAATGCGTGTCCACGGTCAGCCCCGGGACGCCGAACGCGTTGCCGAGCACCACGTTCGCCGTCTTGCGCCCTACCCCAGGCAGGGTCACCAGGTCCTTCAGCCGGCCGGGGACCTCGCCGTCGAACCGCTCGACGAGCGCCTTGCCCAGCCCGATCACCGCCTTCGCCTTGGCCCGGAAGAAGCCCAGCGGCCGCAGGATCTCCTCGAGCTCTTCCGGGTTCGCCTCCGCGTACGCCTGGGCGTCCGGGTACATCACGAACAGCTCGGGCGTGGTCGCGTTGACGCGGACGTCGGTGGTCTGCGCGCTGAGGACCGTCGCGATCAGCAGCTCCAGCGGCGTCGTGAAGTCCAGCTCGGCCCGGGCGTCCGGATAGGTCTCCGCGAGCTCGCGGTTGATCCGCCGTGCCCGGCGCACGAGCGCCAGGTTGCTCTCCGGCGCATTCTTGGCAGCCTTCTCGGGTTCGCGCTCACTGACTGAGGTCACGTCGCCACACTAACGATCCCCACTGACATCCCGCCGGTGGGAATCCGCCGTCACATTTCGCGCCGTGTACCTAGTACGCCGAGTATGAGAAGGTCGAGGCCCTTGGACCCCACGACGGTCCACGTGAATCGAGGAAGAGTCACCATGCCGTACACGCACCATCTGCGCGTCTACCCGTCCGCCGAGCCGCTGAAGCGCACCGACCAGCTCGCCTGGAAGCTCGCGGAGCTCGCGACGGACACCGTCGAACCCACCGCCGAGGTCACCGACATGGTGATCAACCGCGTGATCGACAACGCCTCCGTCGCCGCTGCCAGCCTGACCCGCGGGCCCGCCGTCGCCGCCCGCTCGCAGGCGCAGGCGCACCCGTACCGGCCCGGATCCACCGTGTTCGGCCTCGCCCCCGAGACGACGAGCAGCCCCGAGTGGGCCGCGTGGGCCAACGGCGTCGCCGTGCGTGAGCTCGATTTCCACGACACCTTCCTCGCCGCCGAGTACTCCCACCCGGGCGACAACATCCCGCCGATCCTCGCGGTGGCGCAGCACGCGGGCCGCACCGGCCGGGACCTGGTCCGCGGCATCGTGACCGGCTACGAGATCCAGGTGGACCTGGTCCGCACGATCAGCCTGCACAAGCACAAGATCGACCATGTGGCGCACCTCGGCCCGTCGGCCGCTGCGGGCATCGGCACGCTGCTCGGGCTGGACACCGAGACGGTGTTCCAGGCGATCGGCCAGGCCCTGCACACCACCACGGCCACGCGGCAGAGCCGCAAGGGCCAGATCTCCACGTGGAAGGCGCACGCGCCGGCCTTCGCCGGCAAGCTCGCGATCGAGGCGGTGGACCGCGCCATGCGCGGCCAGACCTCCCCCGAGCCCATCTACGAGGGTGAGGACGGCGTCGTCGCCTGGCTCCTCGACGGGCCTGACGCCGCCTACTCCGTGACACTGCCGGCAAACGGCGAGCCGCGGACCGGCATCCTCGACACGTACACCAAGGAGCACTCCGCGGAGTACCAGGCGCAGGCCATCATCGACATGGCCCGCGCGCTCGGCAACGAGCGCCCCGAGCTGCGCGACCCGGCGAACATCGAGCGCATCGTGCTGCACACGAGCCACCACACGCACTACGTGATCGGCTCGGGCGCGAACGACCCGCAGAAGTACGACCCGACGGCGTCACGCGAGACCCTCGACCACTCGGTGCCCTACATCTTCACGGTTGCGCTGCAGGACGGCGGCTGGCACCACGTCGACTCCTACGCGCCCGAGCGCGCGCAGCGCCAGGACACGGTCGAGCTGTGGCACAAGGTCACCACGGCCGAGGACCCGGAGTGGACGCGCCGCTACCACTCGACCGACCCGGCCGAGAAGGCGTTCGGCGGCCGCGTCGAGATCACGCTGACCAGCGGAGAGAAGGTGACCCGCGAGATCGCCGTCGCCGACGCCCATCCGCTGGGCGCCCGCCCGTTCGCCCGCGCGAACTACGTCGCCAAGTTCCGCACCCTGGCCGCCGGTGTCCTGGAGGACGCCGAGATCGAGCGCTTCCTCGGCCTGGCCGAGCGGCTGCCCGAGCTCACACCCGCCGAGGTCCGCGAGCTCACCATCGTCGCGGCGCCGGGTGTGCTGGACGCCGTGGCGGCGCCGTCGGGCCTGTTCGAGCTGGGGACGCGCTGATGCTCTACTCGAAGCTCACCCCCGCGGCCAAGCGCCGCGCGTTCCGCGAGGCCCTCGCCGGGCCGGAGATCCTGCGGCTGCCGGGCGCGTTCAACCCGCTCAGCGCGAAGCTGATCCAGGACAAGGGCTTCGACGGCGTCTACGTCTCCGGCGCCGTGCTCTCTGCCGACCTCGGCCTCCCCGACATCGGCCTGACCACCCTGACCGAGGTGGCCGGCCGGGCCGGGCAGATCGCCCGCGTCACCGACCTGCCCGTGCTCGCCGACGCCGACACCGGGTTCGGCGAGCCCATGAACGTCGCCCGCACGGTCCAGACCATGGAGGACGCCGGCGTGGCCGGCATCCACATCGAGGACCAGGTCAACCCCAAGCGGTGCGGTCACCTGGACGGCAAGGAGGTCGTCGGGCTCGACGACGCGGTCCGCCGCATCCGGGCCGCCGTCGACGGCCGCCGCGACCCCGACTTCCTCATCATGGCGCGCACCGACGTGCGCGGCACGGAGTCTGGCGAGCGCGGCCTGCGGCTCGCGATCGACCGCGCCAAGGCCCTGGCCGATGCCGGGGCGGACGCGATCTTCCCCGAGGCGATGAAGGACCTTTCGGAGTTCGAGGCGGTCGCCTCAGCCCTCGACGTCCCCGTGCTGGCCAACATGACCGAGTTCGGCAAGTCCGAGCTGTTCACCGCCAAGCAGCTGCACGACGCCGGGGCGCAGCTCGTGATCTACCCCGTCACCCTGCTGCGCATCGCGATGGGTGCCGCCGAGCGGGCGCTGGACCAGATCTCGGCGTCGGGCACTCAGGACGCGCTGGTTCCGGAGATGCAGACGCGGGCGCGGCTCTACGAGCTCACCGACTACGCGGCCTACAACCACTTCGACTCGAACGTCTTCACCTACAAGCCCTGACCCCGTCATGCCAGGACACGAAGGAGTGCCAATGCCCGAGACCACGGAGATCCGCAAGGGTCTGGCCGGCGTCGTCGCCGACACGTCGGCGATCTCGAAGGTCAACCCCGAGACCAACTCGCTCCTGTACCGGGGCTATCCGGTGCAGGAGCTGGCGGCGAAGAAGAGCTTCGAGGAGGTCGCCTACCTGCTGTGGCACGGCGAGCTGCCGACGCCCGCGCAGCTCACCGAGCAGACCGCGACCGAGCGCGTGCACCGCGAGCTGCCGGACAACGTCCGCGACGCCATCCTCGAGCTGCCCACCGACTGCCACCCCATGGACGTGTGCCGCACCGCGGTCTCGATCCTGGGGGCTCACGACCCGCAGGCCGAGGACTCCTCCGTCGAGGCGGAGCTCGCCAAGTCGCTGCGGCTGTGGGCGGTCCTGCCCGCCGTCGTCGCGCTGGACCAGCGCCGTCGGCACGGCCAGGAGCTCGTGCACCCGCGCGAGGACCTCGGCTACTCCGCGAACTTCCTGTGGATGACCTTCGGCAAGGAGGCGGAGCCCGCCGTCGTGCAGGCTTTCGAGGCCTCGATGGTGCTGTACGCGGAGCACTCGTTCAACGCGTCCACGTTCACGGCGCGCGTCATCACCTCGACGCTCGCCGACCTGCACTCGGCGGTCACGGGCGCCATCGGCGCGCTCAAGGGCCCGCTGCACGGCGGGGCCAACGAGGCGGTGCAGGCCACGTTCGAGGAGATCGGCTCGGCCGACAAGGCCGAGGCGTGGCTCGAGGACGCGCTGGCGAACAAGAAGAAGATCATGGGGTTCGGCCACCGGGTCTACAAGCACGGCGACTCGCGCGTGCCGACCATGCGGTCCGTGCTCGGTGACCTGGCCGAACACTTCGGGCAGACCGAGGTGCTCGACCTGTACGACACCCTCGAGAACGCCATGGGAAGCCGCAAGAACATCAAGCCGAACCTGGACTACCCGGCCGGCCCGGCGTACCACCTGATGGGCTTCGACACGAACATCTTCACGCCGCTGTTCGTGGCCTCCCGCATCACGGGCTGGACGGCGCACATCATGGAGCAGCGGGCGGACAACTCGCTGATCCGGCCGGTGTGCGAGTACACGGGACCGGAGCAGCGCGAGGTCCCCTGACGGCAAATCCGGACGCCCGTTCCGAACTCCCAGGTGACACCCCTAGGATTTATGGACGGGCGTCCGACTACGCACCGGGCAAAGCTGATTTCTCGCACGATGCGGACCATCTGGTCGGGCTGCACGCCACGCGGACGCCACGAGAGAGACCGATGACCCGGCAATCTCGTGACATTGAGGCAGACTGAGAGGTGGAAAAGATTATGGACGAAAGTCCCCGACACGTGAGGACACCACTGGTGGACGACGAAGTCGTACTCTCTGCCCCCCTCTTCGCGGACATGGAAGGCGAGGAGACACGCGCGCTCTTCGAGTCCATGGTGCCCGTGGAGCTGGTCCGGGGTGACGTGCTCTTCCGCGAGGGCGAACCGGGTGACCGGCTGTATGTCATCGCGCAGGGCAAGATCAAGCTGGGTCGCCGGTCGAGTGATGGCCGCGAGAACCTGCTCTCGATCCTGGGCCCGGGCGAGATGTTCGGGGAGCTCTCCCTGTTCGACCCGGGTCCCCGCACCGCGTCCGCCTCGTCCGTGTCGGACTCCGTGGTCTACGAGCTGCGTCACGAGTCGCTCGTGCGCTGGATCGCCGACCACCCGGGTGTCGCCACCCAGCTGCTCGGCGCGCTGGCGCGCCGGCTGCGCCGCACGAACGAGACGCTCGCGGACCTCGTGTTCTCCGACGTCCCGGGGCGGGTGGCCAAGGCCCTGCTGGACCTGTCGACCCGCTTCGGCGAGCCCAACGACGACGGCATCCGTGTGGCCCACGACCTCACGCAGGAGGAGCTGGCGCAGCTCGTCGGCGCCTCGCGCGAGACCGTGAACAAGGCGCTTGCCGACTTCGCGACCCGAGGATGGGTACGGCGCGAGGGGCGGGCTGTGGTGCTGCTGGATCTTGATCGGCTGGAGCGACGGGCGCGCTGAGTCGCGCGGTCGAGACCGAGGATTGAAGTCGGCAGAAAGTCAGGTGATCGGCAGCTCGGACTGCCGGACACCTGACTTTCTGCCGATGATGCGCGGCTGCGTGAATGGGCTCGGGTCAGGGCAGTCCGGTGAAGGGGAAGACGAGCCCGAAGATCAGGGCTGCGGCCGCCCACAGCCATATCGACCGGAATCTTCGCGACGAAGCAACTCCCACCAGCACCGGGACCGCAAGTAGCACGGCTGACACCAGGAAATAACTGGACGCGCTCCGGTAGTCCGGCTCAGTGCATTCCATGAGGCAGCCTCCGGCTGACGCGAATCCAGCGACAATCGTCAGCCCGAGTGGAACCGCCACGACGATTCCGGCGCCAATGACAAATAACGCCGTCGCGACCGGCTGGCGCGGCGGTGGCGTCATCTTTCAGTTCCGACGATCCGCGTATCTCCGATTCTCGTGTCGCGACGCTGAACCCGAAACGATCTCGTCATCAGTGACCCGTACGGTCACTGATCTGCTCCCGTCAGGCGACCCGAGCCGTCAGCGTCATCAGCGTCGCCTCCGGGCGGCACGCGAAGCGGACCTGCGCGTAGCGCGACGTCCCGGCGCCCGCGGAGACGTGCAGCCACGTCGAGCCCTCGCCGCCCTCGCGGTCGGGCCGAGGGCCGGGCCAGCCGTGCAGGCCGGACGCCCGGCCGCGGTCCAGGTCGCAGTTCGTCACGAGCGCCCCGTAGAACGGCAGGCAGAGCTGCCCGCCGTGTGTGTGGCCGGCGATGATCGCGTCGACGCCGTCGTCCTTCAGCTGGTTCAGCGCCCGCTTGTACGGCGCGTGCACGACGCCGAGGCGCAGGACGGCGTCCTCCTCACCGGGCACGCGGCCCGGCTCCGGCATGAGATCACGGTCGAGGTGCGGGTCGTCCATGCCGACCAGCCCGACCGTGCGCCCGTCCCGGAGCTCGACGAGGCCCCGGCTGTTGTTGAGGTCCACCCAGCCGGCGTCGGTGAACGCCTTGGCGAGCGACTCGGTAGGCAGCGCGACCTTGTCCTCACGCTCCACGCGGGCGTCTGCCAGGAGGTACCGGGCCGGGTTCTTGAACGTCGGCGCGAAGTAGTCGTTCGACCCCATGACGAACGCGCCGGGAACGTCCATGAGCTGGCCAAGGACGTCGAGGAGCGGGGCCAGCGACCGCTCGTGCCCGAAGTTGTCACCCGTGTTGATCACGAGGTCGGGCTCGAACCCTGCCAGCGACCGCACCCAGGCCTGCTTGGTGCGCTGGCTCGGCGTGAGATGCAGGTCGGAGACGTGGAGCACCCGGATCGGCCGCTGCCCCGGGGGCAGCACCGGCAGGGTCACCCGGCGCACGTGGAACAGCTTGGTCTCCACATGCGCGTACGCCAGCCCGGCGACGGCAATGCCCCCGGCGATCCCGAGAGCCTTGCCGACGTTACCCAGCGTCCCCATACAGATCAGTCGTTCCCGTTGTTGCCGCCGCCATTGCCGTTCCCGCCCTCGTTGCCGCCGGAGTCGCCCCCGCCGTCGCCCGAGTCACCGGAGTCGCCCGAATCCGAGTCACCGCTGTCGGAGTCGGAGTCATCGTCATTGTTGTTCAGCCTCGGCGGGGCCGGAGCCTTGCCGACAAGATTCGGGTCAGGCGCGGGGAACGCCGTCTTCGGCAGGTCCACGACGGCCTGGTCCATGTACCGGCGCCAGGTGGGGACAGCCGCGGCGGAACCGTACAGCCAATCGACCTTTGCTGAGGGGTCGTACCAGGTGGTCGCTGGCAGGATGACGTTCGGGTGCTCGACCTCGCCGCTGGCCTCGCCGACCCAGACCGATGTGGAGAGGTTGGGCGTGAACCCGGTGAACCAACTTTGCGTGGCGCCGTTCGTCGTACCGGTCTTGCCCGCCACCGGGCGACCGTCGGCGAGACCGGGCGCGATCGTCCAGGCCGTGCCCCAGGGACTGGTGCTGAACACCTTCGTCAGGGCGTACGCCATGGTGTTGGCGACGTTGGGCTCCAGGGTCTGCTTGCAGTTGGCCGACGGCACCTTCATCTTCTTGCCGTCGTGGTCCTTTACCTCAAGGATCGCGATCGGCTCGCAGTACGTGCCGCTCGATGCGAAGGTGGCGAACGCCGCAGCCTGGTTGAGGGGCGTCGAGGCCTGCGTGCCGAGCGTCATCGACGCGAACACGTCGATGTCCCTTTGCTGCGGGTTATCGATCGTCCGGAACTTACTTTCGCCCTCGTAGGTTAGCCCTGACGTCATCGGCCGGAAGCCGACGTCCCACGCCGTCTTCTGCAGGTTGCAGAGGTCGAGCTGCTGCGACATGCGGGCGTAGACCGTGTTCAGGGACTGGAACGTACCCTGAAGGACGGACACGTTCCCGCCCGTGGACCCTTCTACGTTGCCCACGGGCCACTGCACGTGCGGCAAGTTCCCCTGGCAACCGGTGGCTGTGAACTCGCTCTGGTACGGAGCGTAAGGGCCCGCGCTCACCATGTCGTTGAGCTGGTGCCCGCTACGCAGCCACTCGGCCAGGACGTACGGCTTGAAGTTCGACCCCACCGGGAACCCGCGCGAGTTGCCGTGGTTGTAGTCGGCCGAGTAGTTCTGCGCGGTCGTGCCCGGATCAGGCTCGGCACTCACGTCGTACGGGAGGTTCTGCGCCATCGACCTGATCTGCCCGGTGCCCGGCTCGACCGACGTCACCGCCGCCTCCAGACCGTAGGCGTTATCCCCCGGCACTCCTTCAACAACGGTCTTCTCGGCGGCCTTCTGCATCTTCACGTCCATCGTCGTGACGATCCTCAGCCCCCCGCGGTACAGGAGGTTGTAGCGGTCGTCCCGGGTCTTGCCGAACTCTGGGCTCGACATGATCTCCTTGATGACGTAATCACAGAAGAAGGCCGAGCCGCCCGCGGAGTCGCATCCGACGTCCAGCGGCTGGACGTCAAGGGTGTCCGACACCTTCGTCGCCATCGCCTCGTCCCGCTGCTCGGTCGTGATGTAGTTGAGCTGCCACATCTTGCCGATCACGAGGTCGCGACGCACCTTTGCGTCCTTGGGGTTCTGTACCGGGTCGAACTTGCTCGGCGCCTTGGTGATCCCGGCGATCGTCGCGGCCTCGACCACCGAGAGGTCCTTCGCGGACTTGTTGAAGTAGTGCTGCGATGCCGTCTCGACGCCGTACACGCTCCAGCCGAACTGAGCGATGTTGAGGTAGCCCTCCAGGATCTCGTCCTTGGACATCCGCTTCTCGAGCGCGATGGACAGCTTCGCCTCGCGGAGCTTCCGGCTGAGCGAGTCCTCGCGGGCCTCCATCACGCCGAACGTGTCGCCGGTCCGGTCGGACTCCTCGATGAGCACGTTCTTCACGTACTGCTGCGTGAGGGTCGAGGCCCCCTGCATGTCGCCGCCGCCGAAGTTCTTCACTGCGGCGCGCGAGATGCCCTCAGGGTCCACGCCGCCGTGATCGTAGAAGCGCTCGTCCTCGATGGCGATGACGGCGTTCTTCATGTTGTCCGACACCTTGTCGAGCGGCACGACGATGCGGTTCTGGGCGTAGAACGTGGCCAGCTTCGTCTTGTTGTCGCTCGCGTAGATCGTCGACTGCTCCGACAGCGGCCCCGGAACCAGCTCCTCAGGCAGCTCGTCGAAGACCTCGACGCCTGTGTCGACGGCGGTGTCCACGCCCGAGGCCAGCGGAATCACCAGTCCGGCCGCGATCACGCCACCAGCGCCTGCGGTGAGCACGAATGCGAGAAGGAGTCCGATGAGCTGTGCCGCGGGAATGGTCCGAGTGATCCGGCGCGGCTCGCGAGGGTTCGCCATGGCCATGCGCCCAGGTTACGGGGTGTCCCTGACAGAGCGCGCCCAAACTCGATCCGCCCGTGTGCAGGTCTCGTGGGGAATCACCATCCGCGATCGCCGTCGTCGATCGCGGGCTAGCATCACTGCCATGGCAACGAAGTGGGAGTACGCGACGATCCCCCTCCTCATTCACAACACCAAGGCGATCCTCGATCAGTGGGGCTCGGACGGCTGGGAGCTCGTGCAGGTGGTCCCCGGACCCGACGGCACCGGGCTCGTCGCCTACCTGAAGCGACCCAATGGCGGCGACGCATGAGCCACGAGAAGCGCCTCGCCGAACTGGGCATCACGCTCCCCGAGGTGGCGGCCCCGGTCGCGGCGTACGTGCCGGCCGTGCAGACCGGCCGCTACGTCTACACCTCGGGCCAGCTGCCCTTCACCGAGGGCGCACTTCCGGCCACCGGCAAGGTCGGCGAGGGCGAGGGTCTGGTCTCCCCCGAGGACGCCGCACGCTATGCCCGCATCTGCGCGCTCAACGCGCTGGCCGCCGTCCGGTCGGTCACCGGTTCCCTCGATGCGATCTCCCGGATCGTGAAGGTCGTCGGCTTCGTCGCCAGCGATCCCGCCTTCACCGGCCAGCCCGGCGTGATCAACGGCGCCTCCTCGGTGCTCGGCGAGGTCTTCGGCGACGCCGGCCTGCACGCCCGCTCGGCGGTCGGTGTGGCGGTTCTCCCGCTCGACTCGCCGGTCGAGGTGGAGCTCGTCGTCGAGCTGGCGTAACGGCTCCGCAGCGGCCCGGAACGGGAGTGATCGGACCCACTATGGATTCGGTTTCCGTTCCGGGCCATGCGTCGGCTATTCTGAGCAGGCTTCCGCGGAAGGGCTTCGTGCCTGTCGTGCGGTGGAATCCATCGGGGTGTGGCGCAGCTTGGTAGCGCGCTTCGTTCGGGACGAAGAGGTCGCAGGTTCAAATCCTGTCACCCCGACCATGTGAAAAGGCCCTCTGACCAGCAGAAATGCTTGGTTGGAGGGCCTTTTGCTGCCCTTGTGTCCGGGTCTCTGGCGGTGGAGGCCTGATCCGCTCGAAACGTAAGAGCCAGCCCGCGACGCCCGGCGGCTTCGACCGGCGCCGCCAGGTCCACCACGCGCACAAGCCCCCGACCGTCCATGTTCTGCTCTCGGCAGATCAGCCTTGCTCGGCGAGCGGATCGAACGGGTGTGCCATATGTTGGTGGCATGAGATCAGCGGACGGTGCATCTGGAGCGGGCGAGCAGCCTCCCGGGTCCGTGCTGCCCGCGGACGGCGGTGTGACCACCGGCGCGGCGCAGGTCCGTGTCTTGCGTGAGTTGTTGGCGGGCATGATCCTGCCAGGCGGTACCGACACGGCATCGTCCGTGTCGAAGCGGGTGCAGGCGCAGTGGGTGGACCTGCTGGGTGAGCTGGAGGCGATGAAGAACACCGTGACGGCCACCCAGGCGCGGCTGGCGGTCGCGTTGGAGGAGGCGACCAAGGCCGACGAGGCGCGGCAGGGGATCCGGGCCGGGCGGCGGGGTCGTGGGGTGCCGAACCAGGTCGGTGCGGCGCTACAGGCCAGCCCGCACACGGGCGCATCGTTCCTGGGCACGGCCCGGGTGTGGGTGACGCAGATGCCGTTCACGTTCGACGCGTTGCGCACCGGTGTGCTCTCGGCGTGGCGGGCGACGCTGCTGGTCCGCGAGACGTCGCACCTGTCGGTGGAGGACCGGGCGCGGATCGATGAGGAGATCTGCGGGCCCGCCGGTCTTGCAGGGCTGGCTCGGATGGGGACCAAGCGGCTGATCGCGAAGGTCAAGGAGCTGGCCGGTCAGTTGGACGTGCGCGCGTGTGTGAAGCGGAACGCGAAGGCGGAGTCGGAGCGGTGTGTCTCGGTGCGTCCGGCGCCGGATCTGATGGTGTACCTGACCGCGTTGGTCCCGATGCGGCAGGGGGTGCAGGCCTACGCCCAGCTCAAGAACCTGGCCGATGCCGCCAAGGCGACCGGTGACGAGCGGGGTGCAGGTCAGATCATGGCGGACACCCTGATCGAGCGGATCACCGGACGCGAGCCCGGCCACGCGGATGACGTGCCGGTGACGATCAACCTGCTGGTCTCGGACCAGACGCTGCTGGCGGGTGGTGACGAGCCCGCGATGGTGGTCGAGGGCACGGCCGCGGGTGTGGGTACCGTGCCCGCGCCGGTGGCCCGCAACCTCGTCGCACAGGGGATCGACGCGGAGGCGGCGTGGCTGCGTGCGGTGTACGTCGACCCCCACGGCCGACTCCTGGCGACGACGTCGACGTCGCGGTTCCACCCGCAGGGCCTGGCGCGGTTGCTGCGTGCCAGGGAGCAGGGGGTGTGTGCGTCGTCGTGGTGTGACGCACCGGTGCGGCACATCGACCACATCACCCCGCATGCTGAGGGTGGTGCGACGAGCCTGGACAACGGGCAAGGCCTGTGTGCCCGGTGTAATCACGCGAAGCAATCACCAGGGTGGTCACAGCAGGTGACCGAGATCGACGGCCGACACGCAGTGGAGACGGTCATGCCGACGGGGCACACGTCTGTGTTTGTCGCGCCCGCACCACCACGGCCAGTCACCGACGCGGCCAAGGGGCACGAGCACGCGGGCCAGGAGTACGCAGGGCAGGAGCACACGTCGGCTGCCCGGCTGCCCGACCCTGTGCGAGCAGAGACCCAGGACGGTGCCGGGCAATCGACACCGCCGTGGACCCCCGCGGTCGGCGTGAAGGGTCCCGCGCCGGGGCGTGTCCCGCGTAGCCGGTACAGCATCGGGTGCAGCGTCCCGCGGCCCCCTGGGGCGATCGCGTACCGCCCACCGGGGCGGCGTGAGCAGGTCGGTCCTGGGCGCCGGCCACGGTCCCGACCCGACCTCGCCTGGGCACACCCACCCGGGGCGCATACCCGCTGAACCAGGCACCGCCGCGAGCTGACCCTCGCGGCGGCCACCGGCATGCCCTCGGGACCGGATGACCGTCCCCGCACCCAGATGCAAGACTGGGCGCCTACCCTCAATCAGGGAGGCGTCGATGGACCCGTTCGTCCTGATCGGCGGCGGGCTGACCACAGCCCGCGCCGCAGAAGCCCTGCGAGTCGGCGGTTACGACGGCGACCTCGTGGTCGTCACGACCGAACCTCACCACCCGTACGAGCGCCCACCCCTGAGCAAGGACTACCTGCGCGGTGAGTCGGAGCGCGACGTCGTCTTCCCGCTGAACGAAGCCTGGTACGCCGAGCACGACGTAGTGGTCCGCGCCAGCGAGACGGTGGTCGGGCTGGACCCGGCCGGCCACACGCTGACGCTGTCCGACGGCGCCATGCTCACCTTCGCGAAGGCGCTCCTCGCTCCGGGGTCCACGCCGCGCGCGCTCGACGTGCCCGGCACCGACCTCGCCGGAGTGCACTATCTGCGCACTATCGACGACTCCGACCGGATCTCCAGCACGCTGCTCGAGGCGTCCCTGGAGGGTGTGGGCCGGCTCGTGGTCGTCGGCGACGGGTGGATCGGGATGGAGGTGGCCGCCTCGGCGCGCACCCTCGGCCTGGACGTCACGGTGGTGGGCCGCGGCGCTCACCCGCTCGGTCACGCACTCGGGCCCGAGATGAGCGACTTTTACGCGGGCGTCCACGCAGAGCACGAGGTGCGCCTGGTGCGCAACGCGTCCGTCGCGCGGCTGCAGGGCGCCGACGGCCGCATCACCGGCGTCGACCTGTCGGACGGCACCTACGTCGGGGCCGACGTCGTGGTGATCGGGGTGGGCGCCGCGCCGAACGTCGGACTCGCCGAGGCCGCGGGGCTCGACCTGAGGCCCGCCGCCCAGGGCGGCGGCGTCGTCGTGGACGGCACGCTGGCGACGTCGCATCCCGACGTGTTCGCCGCAGGCGACATAGCGAGCATCCCGTCCCCCCACTACGGACGCCCGCTGAGGGTGGAGCACTGGGCCATCGCGCGGGAGAGCGGCACCCACGCCGGCCGCGCCATGCTCGGTGTGCCCGACCCGTACGACAAGCTGCCGTATTTCTACAGCGACCAGTACGACGTCGGCATGGAGTACACCGGCTGGGTGGACGTCCATGCCGGATACGACGACGTGGTGGTCTCTGGCGACACCGGCAAGCGGGAGTTCGTAGCGTTCTGGCGCGTTGACGGCCAGGTCGTGGCGGGCATGGCCGTGAACGTGTGGGACCAGATGGAGCGCGTGGAAGAGCTGATCAGGTCCCGGCGGAAGTCGTCGACGGCGGAGCTGGAAGGCTTCGTGGTCTGACCCCGCCGACGCCGCTGACTCCGTTCAGACGGCGAACAGCAGACCCGCGCTGACCAGCATGACCATCGCGGTCGCGAAGTGGATCCCGAAGGCGACCGCCTTGGTGCCGCCGTGGCGCAGC
Organism: Promicromonospora panici; assembly: GCF_900608595.1. Lineage (GTDB taxonomy): Bacteria > Actinomycetota > Actinomycetes > Actinomycetales > Cellulomonadaceae > Promicromonospora > Promicromonospora panici. Next base: position 126,443 of record NZ_UWYY01000007.1, read on the forward strand.
ACGATCAGGGTGTCGCCGAGCGGCGCCAGCGTCACCGCGAGCATGTACCAGGCCTCGGCGTGGGCGCCCGCGAAGACGAGGACCGCCAGGCCCGCGACGCCGAAGGTGGCGTCCCGGACGCCCTTGATCTCGAGGTAGGCGCGGTCCTGCGTGGCGGGCACGCCGTAGCCCGCCGCGGCGGAGTAGGGCCTGAACATGAAGTTCACCCCGATGTACACGATGAAGAGGTTGAGGACCACGGCCAGGGCGTACGCGACGACAGTCATGCCACATCTCCTTGCTAGCGCTGATAGGTGATATAGCGACGCTAGCATAGCGGAGGCAGATTGCCTAGCAATGCTAGAATTCTCGTCATGACGACTCAGACGCGCCGGGAGCGCGAGCGTGCGCAGCGCGAGCAGCAGATCGTTGCGGCGGCCCGGGAACTGGCGGAGACAGAGGGCTGGGAGGCAGTCACGACCCGGCGCCTCGCCGCCGAGATCGAGTACAGCCAGCCAGTCCTGTACAGCCACTTCAAGGGCAAGAGCGCCATCATGACGGCGGTCGCGGTCCAGGGCTTCGAAGAGCTGGCCGACGAAGTGCGCGCCGCACGAACGGCTGCCCGCGGAACCCGCGATGCCCTCGCCGCTGTCGCGACCGCCTACACGGACTTCGCCCGGAAGCGCCCGGCGCTCTACGACGCCATGTTCACCCATGCGGTCGACCTGTCGTTCGCCAGCCCCAATACCCCCGCCCATCTGCGCAACGGGTTCGACGAGATCCTGCAGGCTGTCGAGCCGCTCGCCGCGGACGACGACCCCGGCATCCTCACCGAGACCTTCTGGGCGAGCCTGCACGGACTGGCCATGCTCGAGCGCAGCGGCCGGCTGCCCGCCGACCTGCGCGGTCATCGGTTGGATCTGCTGATCGGTCGCTTCGCACCCGAGGCAACCTGAGGCGGCGCTAACGCCCGGGCGCAGGCAATTCGGCGTCCGCCGCGAGGTGCGCCAGCCAGCCGCCGGACGCCGTGATGTCGCGTGCCCCGTCGAGAGCCGCCGGTTCGCACAGGAAGCCGGAAACTTCTGAGCCGTCGGCCAGCAGCACCTTGCCGATGGTCATCGGCGCCGGAACCGATGCGACGAACTCGCCGAACCCAGCTGTCGGCAGCTCCCATACCTCGGCCTCGATCGGGGCGCCGCCGTCGGCCACGCGGACCAGGCCCGGCTTGGCCGGGGTGGTTTCCAGGGCGAAGAGCCGGTACCCAGGCGCGGTGGTAGTGGAAGCGACCAGCCGGCCGCCGCGGTCGACGAGCTGATGGTTGAGTGGCTGCCCGCTCAGGTGCGCCCCGACCACGGCGAGCGGGACCGACGCGAGCCGCACCGACCCAGGCCGCGCTGACCCCGGCCGCTGCAGCTCGGAACTCTCCGCGAGAAGCTCAGCAACACCCGCGAGCAAGCCGTCGCTGAACGCCGGCCCGACGAGCTGCACCCCGAACGGCAGGCCGTCCGCCTCCCCCGCCGGAACTGCCAGCGCGGCCATGTCCAGGAGGTTCGCGAAGTTGGTGAACCGGCCCAGGTCGGAGTTCACGCCCACCGGGTCGGCCGCGACCTCGGCGAGGGTGGGGTGCCGTGTCGTCGTCGGGAGCAGCAGCACGTCAGTGCCCGCGAGCGCCGTACGCGCGGCCAGGCCGAGCTCGTCGAGCCGGGCCATGTCCGCGAAGAGCTCGTGCGCCAGGGGCGCTGCCGCCTTGCCGATGATCGCGCCGACCACGGGGTCGACGTCGTCGGGGTGGCTTGCGACGAACTCGCCGACTGCGGCATACCGCTCGGCGACGAAGGCCCCCTCGTAGAGCAGTCGCGCGGCGGCCAGCAGGGGCGCGATGTCGACGCGACGCACCCGCGCGCCCGCACGGATCAGCCGGTCGACGGCAGCTTCGAAGGCCTCCGACCAGCCAGGGGCGAGCGGGCCCAGCGCTTCCGGTGCCGGGACCGCGACGACGGGCGGGCCACCGTCACCGCTACCGCGACGCACCGCATCCCAGCTCGAAGGCAGGTCCCGAGCGAGGGGGTCGACGCCGTCCGGCCCGGCCAGGCTCAACAGGGCCAAGCGCGCATTTGCCAGATCCCTGGCCAGCACCGTCACGCAGTCGAGCGAGCGGCACGCGGGCACAACGCCGGTCGCGGGCACCGCGCCGCGCGTCGCCTTGATCCCGACGAGCCCGTGCAGCGCCGCCGGCACCCGGCCCGACCCGGCAGTGTCCGTGCCGAGCGCGACATCGACGATGCCCAGCGCCACCGCGACGGCGGAGCCGCTCGACGACCCGCCCGAGATCCGGTCCGGCGCCGTCGCATGCCGCACCGCGCCGTACGGGCTGCGCGTACCCACGAGGCCCGTCGCGAACTGGTCGAGGTTGGTGGTGCCGAGCACCAGCGCACCCGCCGCGCGCAGGCGGGCGACCGCGGTCGCGTCCCGGTCGGGCGCGTAGGCGAACGCCGGGCACCCCGCCGTCGTCGGCAGCCCGGCGACGGCGATGTTGCCCTTCACCGCCGCGAGCAGCCCGGCCAGCGGCAGCTCCTCCCCCGCCTCGATCCTCCGCGTGATCTCCGCGGCCTCGGCGAGGACGTCGGCGCGCGGGCGCAGGTCGATCCACACCTCTGGCCGGTCCACCTCGGCGACCCGGGCATACGCGGCCTCGACCCGCTCGACGAGCGCGCTCACGCCGCCATCTCCCCTGCCACGACCACGAGCACCCGTCCCGGCCCCACCTGCTCGCCGGTCTCGACGTGCACGGAGCTGACGACGCCGTGCGCCGTCGCGGTGACCGGTGCTTCCATCTTCATGGCCTCCAGGGTGATGAGGGTGTCGCCGGGCGCTACCGCGTCGCCCGGCTCGACGTCGACGCGGAACACCGTGCCGACGAAAGGCGCCTCGACGCCGTGCGCGCCCGGTGGGACCGGCACGCCGACGGCGGCTGGCGCGGCCACCGGCTCCGGCCGCGGCTCGAACTCCCCCGCCGCGGCCCAGGCATCACGCTCGGCCTGGAACGCGGCGGCCTGCCGCTCGCGGAACCCGGCGATCGGGCCGGCATTCTCCTCGAGGAACCGCTGGTACTCGGCGAGAGCGAACTCGCCCTCCTCCACCCGCAGCTCGAGGCGGCCCGCGGCGGCCTGGTCGCGCAGGCCCGAGAGTCCCTCGGACGACACCGGGTACCAGCGGATCCGGTCGAAGAACCGCAGCAGCCACGGGGTTCCCTGCCGGAACGAGCCGCGCTGCGCGTGCGTGGACCAGACCTGCGTGGTGCGGCCCACGAACTGGTACCCACCCGGCCCTTCCATCCCGTAGATGCACAGGTAGGCGCCGCCGATGCCCACGGCGTTCTGGGGCGTCCAGGTGCGCGCCGGGTTGTACTTGGTGGTCACGAGCCGGTGCCGCGGGTCGAGCGGGGTCGCCACCGGCGCGCCGAGGTACACGTCGCCCAGGCCCAGCACCAGGTACTCGGCGTCGAAGACGGTCTGGTAGACGTCCTCGACCGTGTCCAGCCCGTTGATCCGGCGGATGAACTCGATGTTCCACGGGCACCACGGGGCGTCGTCGCGCACGCCGGCCATGTACCGGCGGATGGCCTCGCGCGTGGCCGGGTCGTCCCACGACAGCGGCAGCCACACGGTGCGCGACGGCACGACGAGCTCGGCGGTGGGTGGCAGCGCGTCGTCGACCTCTTGGACCAGGTCGAGCGCCTGCCGCAGGGTGAGCACCGCCGGGTCGAGGTGCACCTGCAGCGACCGGATGCCGGGCGTCAGGTCGAGAACGCCCGCGGCCCGCAGCGCACGGCTCACCGCCCGGTCGTACGTGCTCGCGGCGTCACGCGGCACGCCGAGCCGTTCGTACAGGCCCTCGGCCAGGGCATGCACCCGGATGCGGGAGGCGACGTCGAGCTGCATGGGCCCGTACTCGACGAGCAGGTTGTCGTCGCCGCTGCGCCGGTACGTGGCCTCGGGCGACACCTGCGTGCCGCCCTCGGTGACGGCCGGGACCCGGTCGAGCACGCCGCCGTCGGACACGGCGTCACGATCCGCGGCAGCCTGCCGCAGCGGTGCGGCGCGCAGGTCGTCCGCCTGCGTCTCGCTCACGGGGATGAACCGGACCGTGTCGCCCGGCCGGAGCTGGCCGAGCTTCCACAGGTGCCCCACCGCGACGGTCGCCGGGCAGGTGAACCCGCCCAGGCTGGGCCCGTCGGGGCCGAGGAGGATCGGGAGGTCCCCCGTGTAGTCCACGGCCCCGACGGCGTACGGCGTGTCGTGGATGTTCGACGGGTGCAGACCGGCCTCACCCCCGTCGGACCGCGCCCACGTGGGCCTCGGACCCACGAGCCGCACTCCGGTGCGCGCCGAGTTGAAGTGCACCTCCCAGTCCGTGGCGTAGAACTCAGCCATGTCGTCGACCGTGAAGAACTCCGGCGCCGCGTGCGGCCCCTCCAGGGCCGCGACCTCCCACCGGTCGGGAAACTCCGGCCGTTCCTCCGGCGGCACAGCCATCGTCTGCCCGACGCCGGACGGGCCGCCCAGGCGCACCACGTCACCAGTGCGCAGCGGCGCCCCGGTGGTGCCGCCGATCTCGCCCAGGTCGAACGTCGCCGCCGAGCCCAGGATCTGTGGGGCGTCGAGCCCGCCCGCCACCAGCACGTAGGTGCGCATGCCGCGGGCAGGGGCGCCGACGTCGAGCACGGCGCCCGGCCCCAGGAAGAGCGGCTCCCACTGGGGCGCTGCGACGCCGTCAACGGTCACCGGCGCGGGCGCGCCCGTGACCATGACCGTCGCGCCGGTGCGGAACCGCAGCGCCGGGCCGTGGAGCGTGCACTCCAGGCCGGGCGCACCCTCGGGGTTGCCCAGGGCCCGGTTGCCGAGGCGGAACGACAGGTCGTCCATCGGCCCCGACGGCGGGATGCCCACGTGCCACAGCCCCGTGCGGCCCGGCCAGTCCTGGATGGTGGTCAGCATGCCGGGGCGCATCATCTCGAACCGCGGCGAGGCATCCTCGACGTGCGCCAGCGTCCCCGTGTCGTGGCGCGCGGCGACGACGTCGGGGTGGTCCGGCAACGCGGCGAGCAGGCCCAGGTTGGTGGCCACGCCGTCGATCCGGGAGCCGTCGAGGCCACGGGCGAGCGCGGCCCACGCCTGCTCGCGGTCCTTGCCCCGGGCGATCACCTTGGCGAGCAGCGGGTCGTAGTGGGCCGAGACGGTGGTGCCGGCCTCGACCCAGGTGTCTACGCGGACGTCTGCCGGGAACGCGGCGTGCGTGACCGTCCCTGCGCTGGGGGCGTTGTCCCGGTCGGGGTTCTCCGCGTAGACGCGGGCCTCGACCGCGGCGCCGCGGGGGGCACGCGGGGCGGCGAGCCACTCGCGCACCATGCCGGTGTCGCCGCCGGCGAGCCGCAACATCCAGGCGACGAGGTCGACGTCGTACACGGCCTCGGTGACGGGGTGCTCCACCTGGAGGCGCGTGTTGACCTCCAGGAACGAGGCCTCCTCGCGCTCGGCGTCGTAGACGTACTCGACCGTGCCCGCCGAGCGGTAGCCCACGGAAGCGGCGAGGTCACGCGCGGCGTCGGCGATCCGGGTGCGAACGGCGTCCGGGAGGTGCGGCGCGGGCGCCTCCTCGACGACCTTCTGGTTCCGGCGCTGCAGGGAACAGTCCCGGTCGCCCAGCGTGACGACGCTGCCCGTGCCGTCGCCGAACACCTGCACCTCGATGTGGCGAGCGCGTTCGACGAGCCGTTCCAGGAAGACGTCGGCCGTGCCGAACCCCGCCGCCGCCGTCCGGCGCACCGCGTCCCAGGCGGCGACCAGCTCGTCGGCGTCCCGGCAGGCACGCATCCCGATCCCACCGCCGCCGGCGGTGGCCTTCAGCATCACCGGGAAGCCGATCCGCTCGGCCTCCGCCACGGCATGGTCGACGTCGGCGAGCAGGCCGGTCCCGGCGAGCAGCGGGACCTCGGCGGCGAGCGCGGCGGCCCGCGCGGTGTGCTTGGCGCCGAACAGCTCCAGGTGCTCCGGAGTCGGGCCGGCGAACGCGAGCCCGGCCGCCTCGACCTGGCGGGCAAAGCCCGCGTTCTCCGACAGGAAGCCGTACCCGGGATGGATCGCGCCCGCGCCGGTACGCAGCGCGGCCTCCACCACCAGGTCGCCGCGCAGGTAGCTCTGCGCTGCGGGGGCGGGCCCCAGGGGAACGGCCTCGTCGGCCAGGTGCACGTGCAGGGCCCCGGCGTCGGCCGCCGAGTGGACCGCCACCGTGCCCAGGCCGAGGGCGCGCGCCGTCCGGATGATCCGAACGGCGATCTCGCCACGGTTGGCGACGAGCAGCCTGTCGTAGGACAGCCCCGTCATGCGCGCGTCACGATCACCCGGACGGGCGTCGGGTCGAACCCGTTGCACGGGTTGTTGATCTGCGGGCAGTTGGAGATCAGCACGAGCACGTCGCGCTCCGCCCGCACGGAGACGGCAAGGCCGGGGGCGGAGATGCCGTCCACGATGCCGAGCGCGCCGTCCGGGTCCACCGGCACGTTCATGAACCAGTTGATGTTGGAGACCAGGTCGCGCTTGCCCAGCCCGTGCCGGGCTCCGCCCAGCAGGAAGTTCTCGACGCAGGCGTGCTGGGCCCGCGTGTGGTGCCCGTAGCGCAGGGTGTTGGACTCCTTGGAGCAGGCGCCGCCCAGGGTGTCGTGGCGGCCGCAGGTGTCGGCGACGACGGTCATGAGCGGGCCGTGCTCGGCGTCGCGGAGCACGCTGCCGGTCGTGAGGTAGACCGTGTCCTGGCCCTGGAGGGTGTCGGGGGAGCTGTACCGGAGCTCGGTGTCGTGCGCGTCGTAGACCAGGAAGTCGACGGCCTGGTTGCCGCCGACGTCCACCATCGTCAGCGTGTCGCCGGCGGCGATCACCCCGGTCCAGGGGTTGCGGGCGGCCACTGTCTCGTCGTGGATCACGACGGCGTCCGCCGCGACCTCTGGCGGGACGACCATGAGCGGGGCTGCGGTGGCTGGGGCGATGGTCATCGGTCGGCTCCTCGCGTGCGGCGGTGGGCTGTCGAGTTCTCGTACGCGCGACGGCCCTCGGGCGTGGCGTCCCACGCGGGGTCGCCGGGCACGGTGGGCGCCCCGGGCCAGGCCACGACGTCGAGCGGGCCGGCGATGAACTCGGGCCGGGGGTCCAGCGGGTGGGCGGTGCTCGCGAGCAGCATGATCAGCGGCAGCTCGGCCACGAGCGTGATGCTCTCGGGACCGGACGAGCCCACGAAGGCGGGCCGCCCGTCGTCGGACACGGACACGCCCTCGAAGAAGGTGACGCTTGGGGGGAGATCGCGCCGCGACAGCCCGTGCTTGGCGGCGGCGAGCGCGAAGAGCTCGCGTCCGGCGGGACTGGGGCCGAACACGTCCCCGCTGCCGTAGCGCTCCGCGTTGCGGGCCAGCGTGGACGTGCCGAACAGGGCGTCGTGACGCGGCGCGTCGGCGCGGTTGCCCGCCGTGTCCTCCACGATCGTCGCGAGCGCGCGGCCCTGATCGGACAGGAGCAGGTGGCCCGCGGTGAGGAAGGCCTGCCACTGGACCTTGACCGTGTCCGCGACGTTGAGGCGCTCCGTCGGCTGGTCGGCGTGGAAAGCGAGCAGGTGGGCGCACGCGTCGCCGGTCGTGTCCCGCACGCGGACGCGAGTACCGGCGGCGACCACCAGGCTCGTGTAGCCGCCGGACGGCACGGTCTCGGCCCAGACGAGGTCGCTTGCGGCGACGTCCGGGGGAAGGTCGCCCGCATAGGCGGACGCGGGGTGGAGCACCCGGGGCAGCTCGGGGGCCGCGGCCCCTTCCTGCTCACGCGCGTGGGCCTTCGCGCCCGCGGTGGTCGCGGTGGTCATGACGCCTCCAAGGGTTTCTGTCGAGTGACAGGAATAGGTTTTCGCTCGAGTGTTTCCCCCGGGCGTACGGCGAGGTAAATCCTGAGTTACACGAGGTAGCGTCAGGCGGGTGACCTCCTCGATCGTCGGCCCGGACGCCACGCCCGCGCCGCGGCGCCCTGGCCGCCCCCGCGCGGACGGCGCGTCGCCCACCGGCCGCGGCACCGAGTCGGACCTCCTGTCCGCGGCCGCGCGCCTCTTCTGCACGGTGGGCTACACGGCGACGTCGACCCGCGCGATCGCCGACGCCGCGGGCGTGCGCCAGGCCTCTATGTACCACTGGTTCGGCACCAAGTCGGCGATCCTCCAGCGGCTGCTGCTCGACTCGGTCGAGCCCTCGCTCGAGTCCGCACGGCTGCTGCTCGCCCGGCCGGAGGAACCCGCGGTGCGGCTCTGGACGCTCGCACGGCTCGACGTCGAGCTCCTCTGCTCGGGCGACCTCAACATCGGCGCGCTCTACCTCTTGCCCGAGGTGGCCGGAGACGGGTTCGAGACCTTCCGCGACCATCGCGAGCAGCTGCGGGCCGCCTACGGCGACCTGGTCTCGGGAACGCTCGGGACCGATGCCACGCCCGACGACGGCGCCATGGTCCTGACCTTCGTGGAGAGCGTGATCCTGCGGCGCCGCGACGAGCCGGCGCTCGACGCCGCGCGGGCCGGGCAGCGCTACGCGGACCTGGCGCTCCGGCTGCTGGGGCTCGACGACGACGCCGTCGCCCGGGCCCGCGAGGCGGGCTCGATCCTGGCCGACACGGTCCATCGCGAGAAACCTGTCGCCCGACAGAATTAACGCAGTCGTTCCACATGCGCGACACGGGTGTGACGCGCGGCGAGGTGAATGGGTCCTGCTACCGGACCCCATCCATCCGCCGCGCGCCACGCGGTCCTCCTTCGAGGAGCCACCCATGATCATCGCAGGTATCGGCGCGACGGTGCTCGCCGTCGTCGTCATCGGACTGCTCGTCGCCCGCAAGGTCGACGGCGACTCCGCCAACTATCTCGTCGCCGGACGCCGCCTGGGCGTACCGCTCGTCGGGGCGTCGCTCATGGCGGCCGCCGTCGACTCCAACGCCACCGTCGGCAACACGGACCTGACCTCGCTGTTCGGCTTCTGGTCGGGAGCGTCGCTGGCCCTGGGCCTGGCGATCTGCCTGCTGCTGACCGGGCTCTTCCTGGCCCGGCGGCTCAACGGCATGGGCCTGTACACGCTCGCCGACTACTACCGGAACCGCTACGGACGCGGCGTCGAGGTCGCGGCGTCGGTGCTGATGATCTTCGCGTTCGCGATCCTCATGGCCGGCAACCTCGTGGCGTGCGGGTTCCTCCTGGAGCACTTCGCCGGGCTGCCGTACTGGGCGGGCGTGGTGCTCGCCGTGACCCTCGTGCTGATCTACACCGTGGGCGGCGGCATGTTCTCCGACGCCTACACGGCCGCCGTCCAGATCGTCATCACGCTGGTCGCCACGGCAGCGCTCGTGATCTGGTTCGGCATGACCATCGGGTTCCAGGTCCCGGAGGGGATGGGGCCGTTCGACACGGAGCAGCTCACCTCCACCGACGTCGGCGCGCCGATCAACTGGGCCACGCTGATCTCGCTCGGCATCGGCGACATCGTCGCCATCGACTTCATGCAGCGCGTCTTCTCGGCCCGGACGCCGCAGATCGCGCGCCGCGCCTGCTTCACCGCCGCCGCCGGCACCGCCGCGATCGGCGTCGCGTTCGCGATGGTGGCACTGGGCTCGGCGGCGATCGGCATCGACGCCGCCGACGGGCCCATGCTCTTCACGCTGCTCTCGGACCACGCGCCCGTGTGGCTCGCCGTCCTGGTGCTCTCGGGCATCGTCGCGGCGTCGTTCTCCACCGCTTCAGGCGCGATCCTGGCCACGTCCGCGGTAGCCGTGCGCAACATCATGGGCGTCCGCCGCGTCGCCCCGTCCGACGGGACGTACGACCCGCTCCTGCGCTGGACGCGGCTCGCGATGCTACCGATCGTCGTGGCCGGGACCGTGATCGCCCTGACCGTTGCGCAGACCGGGATCCTGCTCACGCTCGCGTTCGACCTGATGCTGGCCTGCCTCGCGGTGCCGTTCCTGCTCGGGGTGTTCTGGACGCGCGGCGGCAATGCGGCCGCGATCGCCGCGATGGCTACCGGGCTCGTCGTGCGGTTCGGCCTGTTCGTGCTCACGCCCACGATCTACGGGGTGCCCAACGACATCGCGTACATCCCGAACGACCTGATCCCCGCGACGTTCGACGGCTGGCCCACGATCTACGGGGCGATCGTCTCGATCACGGCGTACGTGGTGGTGGCGCTGGCTCGGCCGGCCTCCGCACCGATCGAACCGGAGCCGGAGCAGGAGATGGAGCCGGCGGTGGCGTGACCGAATCGGAAGTGCGCTTCTACGCACTTCGCTCAGTTCTCGCAGGCCGCCTGGAGGGCGCGGTCGAGTCGAGCGGCGGTTGCCTCGCTCCCGCCGACGCTGACCGTTCCGTGGAACGGCAGGTAGAACTCGCGCTCGACGCCGAGCGCACGGAGCTTCACTGGCGCGCCGCCGAAGAGGCCCCATCCGTCGGTATAGGAGTTGTCGCCCTGCGGATTGACGATCCACATGGCCGCCTCACGGTCCGGCGGGATCACCACACGGTCAGAGGTCTCGGTCGCGTCCGGCGCACCGTCGACGGGCTCCTTGACGAAGTCGTGGTCCTCCCGGACGTCGTCGGCCATCGGCTCGAAGCGGTACGCCCCCGGGTCGGTGCTGATCACCGTGACGGGCCACGGGGAAGAGTTGCGCACCGTCTGCAGCACCACGACGTCCTCGTCGTTGCCGAACATCGACCAGATGTCATCGGAGGGAACACAGTCAGGGAGGGTCGCGCCGGCCCCGCGGTTGCTGAACGAACCTGGCTCCACCTCGGTCGTACGGGCCGCGATCTGCCAGGCGACAGCCCCCGCCACCAGCGCCGCGACCACCATGCTGCCCCTGCGCACCGACCACTTCGAAGCTGCCGGCTCGCCCGTTGCTCACCATGCACCTGCTGCCAGGTTGCTGCCGATCTTGGCAGCAGGTGCATGCTGAACCGGAGTCAGCGAGAGATCAGCCGCGCCGCTCGCGCACTGCCTTCGCCAGCTCGCGGAGCAGGTCCTCCGTCGTGTCCCAGTCCATGCACTTGTCGGTGACCGACTGGCCGTAGGTGAGCTCCGACAGCGGGCCGGGCTTCTGCGCGCCGGCCTCGATGAAGCTCTCCATCATGAGGCCCGTGATGCCCCGCTCGCCGTCGGCGATGCGGTTGGCGATCTCGTGCACGACCCCGGCCTGACGCACGTGGTCCTTGCCCGAGTTGCCGTGGCTCGCGTCCACGATCACGCCGTTCTCGACGGCGCCGCCCAGCCCGGAGGTGCGCGCGACGCGCAGGGCCTCGGCGACGTCCTCGGCCGAGTAGTTCGGGCCCGAGCGCCCGCCGCGCAGGATGACGTGGCAGTCCGGGTTACCCGTGGTCTCGACGGCGGCGGCACGCCCCTCGCCGTCGGCCCCGAAGAAGGTGTGCTCGCTCGCGGCGGTGATGCAGCCGTCCACGGCGATCTGGACGTCGCCGTCGGTCGCGTTCTTGAACCCGACGGGCATCGACAGGCCGGAGGCGAGCTGCCGGTGCACCTGCGACTCCACGTTGCGGGCGCCGATCGCACCCCACGTCACGGCGTCGGCGATGTACTGCGGGCTGGTCGGCTCGAGGAACTCGGCCCCCGCGGGCACCCCGGCGTCGAGCACGCCGAGCAGCACCTCGCGGGCGAGGCTCAGGCCGTGCCGCACGTCGTGCGTGCCGTCCAGGTGCGGGTCGTTGATGAGGCCCTTCCAGCCCACCGTGGTGCGCGGCTTCTCGAAGTACACCCGCATGACGACGACCAGGTCGTCGGACAGCTCGCGCCGGAGCATCGCGAGCCGGGCCGCGTAGTCGAGGGCGGCGACCGGGTCGTGCACCGAGCACGGGCCCACGATCGTGAGCAGGCGGTCGTCCTCGCCCGTCAGGACGTCACGGACCTCGCGGCGGGACGTCGTGACGAGGTCACTGCGAGCGGTGCCGAGCGGCATCGACGCCAGCAGGCTGTTCGGGGCGGGCAGCGGGTCGAGAGCGCGGATGCGCAGGTCGGAGGTGCGGGTACCGAGGTCGGTTGCCTCGGTGCTGGGTTCCGCAGGGGTGATGCTCATCGGGATCGGGGCTCCTGGTAGGCGGGTCTGGTTCGAAGGAACCGGACGGCCCGCCACCGACTCCTGGTCCGGAGCGGCCCGTCTCGGTAAAGACGAAGGGCCTGGACGCGATCGGCGTCCCAGGCCCTGGCTCCGGGTGGAAAGTTGGTCAGGCGTGCGCCCGCCGAGCTCCACCAGGAGCCGACGTAAAGCGCCAATACCAACGGATGTCCACGGCCCAAACCGTAGCCCCCGCCCCGGCGGCTGTCCACCGGGTGCCAGGATGCGGTCGGTCACAGTCGGGCCACCCCCTGGCCGCCCACTACCTGACGTAGCGCTCCACGAACGCGCGCAGGATGCGCATCGGCTCAGCGACGGTCACGGTGGCGACCCGCTCGCGCAGCAGCTCCGCCTCCTCGCTCGGAAAGTAGCCGTAGTCCCGGTAGACGACGATCCGCTGCTGCATCCCCATGACGTCCAGCTCCGGGTGGAACTGCGTGGCGTACAGGTTCTGCTTGATCCGGAACATCTGCACCGGGCAGGCGGCCGACGACGCGAGCAGCACCGCATGGTCCGGCAGCTTGCGCACTGCCTCCTTGTGGCCCACGTACGCAGGGAAGGCCGGCAGCACCCCGGCCAGCAGAGGGTCCGCCGCCGCGTCCGGAGTGAGCTCCACGGTGACCGCACCGGGCGGCTCCGCAAAAGTCCCGTCGATCACCGCACCCTCGTGCGCCCCCAGGGTGCCGACGCCGTAGCACGCGCCGAGGAACGGGAAGTCGCGCGCGACGATCTCGTCGAGCAGGCCCGCGAGCTCCGCCTCGACGCGGTGTTGCACGGGGCCCTTCAGCTCCGCGGGGGTCGAGGAGTTGAACGGCCCGCCGCCCACGATGACACCCGAGTAGTCGTCGAGGTCCACCGGCGGCAGGGGGTCGCGCTCGAGGCGCACCCGGTGCAGCTGCTCCGGTGCGAGGCCGCCGTACTCGCAGAACGCCGCGTACTCGCCGTCCGCGGCGATGTCCTCTCCGCGCGTCGCCAGCAGCAGAAACGGCTTCATGACAAGAGCGTAGGGGAGATCACCGCGTCTCGGTACGGCGAGCCCACCACGTCGCCAGACCGGCGCCGGACAGGTTGTGCCATACCGAGAACAAAGCGGCGGGCAGCGCCGCGGCCGGTGAGAAGTGCGTAGCCGCCAGGCTGGCCGCCAGCCCCGAGTTCTGCATGCCCACCTCGATGCTGACCGCCCGCCGGGCCGCCCGGTCGAGCCGGGCAACTTTCGCGGTGGCGTAGCCCAGCAGCAGGCCCAGCACGTTGTGCGTGATGACCGCGAGCGCCAGGAGCAGCCCGGTCGAGAGCACGGTCTGGGCGTTGGCGGCCACGACGCCGATCACCACGAGGACGATGCCGCTGACGGAGACCAGCGGCAGGTACGGCAAAACCTTCGCGACGAGCCCGCCGGCGACGGCGCGCACCACGAGGCCGGCGAGCACGGGGACGAGCACCACCTGGACGATCGAGCCGAACAGGTCCATGAATCCGACGTCGAGCTGCTCGTCGGCGAGCCAGAGGATGAGTGCGGGCGTGAGGAACGGGGCGAGCAGCGTGGAGATCGCGGTCATCGTCACCGACAGGGCGGTGTCGCCCTTGCCGAGGTACACGATCACGTTGGAGGCCGTGCCACCGGGCGAGGACCCGACCAGGATCATGCCGAGCATCGCCATCCCGGTGAGCCCGTACAACCCGCCGACGGCCCAGGCGAGCAGCGGCATGATGACGAACTGCGCCACGACGCCGATGAGCACCGCCCACGGCCGCTTGGCCACGAGGGCGAAGTCACTGCCCCGCAGGGTCAGCCCCATGCCGAACATGATGATCCCGAGGAAGAGCGGGATGTGCGCGGCGAGCGGCGCGAGCTGGGCCGGAGCGATCAGGCCGGCCACTCCGCCCAGCAGCACCAGTACGGCGAACCAGCGCCCGGCCAGCTCTGCGATCTTCCGCAAGGTTCCCAAGGTCTTTCCTCTCCCGGTTCCGACGTCGGTATCGGCCGGGCCACCGTAGACCCGGCCCGGGTGAATTCCGGGCCGGGTCCGTCAGGTGGTCATTCCCAGCGGAACAGCTTCACGCCGAGCGGGAAGAGCACGAGCGTCCATCCGGTCAGCACGAGCACCTGTGCCAGGGGGAAGCCCTCGTTGCCGAACCAGCCGGCGGTCAGCCCTTGTGCTGACGCGCCGAGCGGCAGGTAGAGGCCGATGTCCTTCATCCAGTCGGGCATGATCGACAGCGGCACCCACACCCCGGAGAACATCAGGGACGGGAAGTAGATCAGCATCCCCAGGCCGGACGCCGACGTTCCCTTCTCGGCCCGCGCGGCGACGAGCAGCCCGAGCGAGAACATGGCCGTCGTCGAGAGCACCAGGACGAGGAGCACGACCAGCATGTCGGCCGCGAACGGGACGCCCAGCACCACGATGGCGCTGACCACCGCGACGCCGGCCGACACGATCAGCGCGAGCACGTTGATCACCATGTGCACGCCGATCAGGTTCTGCGGCGGCATCGGGGTGGTCGAGAGCCGCTTCAGGATGCCCTTCTCCCGGAACGTCGCGAACTGCACCGGCATGGTGGTCAGCGAGATGGTCCCGACGGCCAGCGCCACGATGGTGGGCAGGTAGCTGGTGATGCCGGGCGCCTCGTTCCAGGGCGGCTCGGCGTCGACCATCGGCTCCTGGAAGGCGGGGATGGCGAGCCCGAGGCCGAGCAGCAGCATGGTCGGGAAGACCAGCGCGAAGAACACGGCGGTCGGGTCCCGCAGCCACACCTTGAGCTCGGTCGCGAGCAGCTTCCCGAAGCCGCGGGTGCGTCCGCGGCTTCGGCCCGCCACTGCGGGCACGGTCTGTTCGACGGCGGTCATGCCGCCACCTCCTCGTTCTCCTCTGCCCGGTACTCGCGCCCGGTGACCTGGACGAACACATCCTCGAGCGTGCGTTCCACGGTGCGTACGTCGTCGGGTACGACGTCGGCGGCGGCGAGCGCCTGCACGACGGCGAACAGCACCTTGCGGGTACCCGTCACCTCGATCTCGTCGCCGACGGCGATCGCGCCGGTGACGTCGTCGTCGTGGTCGGCGAGGGCGGTGAGCACATTGACGGCGCGCCCGCGGGCGCCGTCGTCGGAGAACCGGAGCAGGACGCCCCGGTCTCCCTCGAGCCCTTCGATCAGGGCCGACGGCGTGCCTTCGGCGACGACGCGGCCGCCGTCGATCACGACGAGCCGGTCGCAGAGCCGCTCGGCCTCGTCCATGAAGTGGGTGACCAACAGCACGGTGACGCCGGAGTCCCGGACCCGCTCCACGAGGTTCCAGGTCGCGCGTCGCGCCGCCGGGTCGAGGCCGGTGGTGAGCTCGTCGAGGATGGCCACCTGCGGTTTGCCGACCAGCGCCAGGGCGATGGACAGCCGCTGCTTCTGCCCGCCGGAAAGCTTGGCGAACTGCTGGTCGCGGTGCGCGGTCAGGTCGAGGAGGTCCAGGAGCTCGGCGGAGTCCGCGCGGGCGGAGTAGAAGGAGCCGAAGACGTCGAGCGCCTCGCGGACGGTGATCTTGTCGTGCAGGGCGGCCTCCTGGAGCTGGATGCCGACGTGCTCGCGGATCAGCGCCGGGTCCGCCTGGGGGTTCTGCCCCAGGACGCGGACCGAGCCGCCGTCGGCGTGCCGGAGCCCGGCGACGCACTCCACGGTGGTGGTCTTGCCGGCCCCGTTGGGGCCGAGGATGCCGAAGATCTCACCGCGCGTGACCTGGAAGGACACGTCGGCGACCGCTGTCTTGGGGGTCCCGCCGCGCCGCGCGGCGGGGTAGGTCTTGCGGAGGTGTCCTACCTCGACGACGGGAGCGCTGGCGTCGAGCTGGGGAGATGTCACAGGGGTTCTCCTTTGTGGTTGGTCCTCAGCCGAGAGCCGGGCGCAGGGGCATGTCGCGGTAGAAGCGGTCGACGGCGAACGCGGTGACGGCCACGGCCAGGACGCCGCCACCGAGACCGAGCAGGGTTCGTGCGGTGCCCGCGCCCACGAGCGGGTCCCAGCCGAAGATGTACCCGCTGTGGACCGACCAGTCGACGAAGAGCGCGATGGCCAACAGGGCGAGGATCCAGAAGCTGCCACCCCAGGCTCCGAGTCGCTGGAAGCCTGCCGGGAGGAGCGTGCCGATCAGGATGTAGGTGGCGAGCACGAGGGTCTCGCTCGCGGCGTCGACGATGAAGCTGCCTCCGGGGACCAGCCCTTGCCGGAACTGCCAGTCCCAGCCGAGTGCGTTCCAGGTCAGCCCTTCGGCAGTCACCAGCGCCGCGGCCATGATTCCGTTCGCGAGGCCGACGTACAGGGCGCTCCGGAACAGCCCGGCCACGAACGAGCTGCGGGTGCCTCCGGAGGCGAGATGGAGGGGAAGTGTCACCGCGACGAGGATCATCCCCATCGTGAACAGGAACCAGCGTGTGGAGCCGAGGACGTACTGCAGGGTGCCGCCCTCGAGCACGCTGAACCGGCTCTGCAGGACGGCGATCACGATGCTGGCGAAGATGATCGAGGTCCAGTACCAGACGCCGGTGAGCAGCAGGCCGCCGCCGAACCTCTTCTCCATCGCCAGCATCGTGCGCCGGTGGGCAAGGCGTCCGCTCTCATCGAGGTCGATGGTGGCGCTCATCGCTCGCTCTCCTTCCGTGCCGTGGTGCTGGTGAGGTGGACGAACAGGTCCTGCAGCGGGACCGAGCCGATCGCGACCCCCGAGTCGGCGGCCTCCGCCGCCTCCTCGTCGGTGAGCGGGCCCTCGACCGTGACCATGGCGGTGGGCCCCAGCTCCTGCCGGTGCAGCAGTCGGTGCCCGGCGGCGAGGCGGGCGACGGCGTCGGCGTTCCCCGTGAGGCTCGTGCCCCGGCCCCGCATGTCGTCGGCCGGCTCGGCCAGGAGAATCCGCCCGCGGTCGACGACCACGACGTGCTCGAAGAGCCGCTCCGACTCCTCGACGAGGTGGCTGGACAGGATGATCGTGCGGGGGTGCTCCGCGTAGTCCTTGAGCAGCTCGTCGTAGAACGCGTACCGCGTCGGCGCGTCCATACCGAGGTACACCTCGTCGAAGATCGTCAGCGGAGCGCGCGCAGCCAGACCGATCGTGGCACCGAGCGCCGAGCGCTTGCCGCGCGACAGAGCGCTGGGGGTCTTGCGGACGTCCAGCTCGAACAAGTCGAGCAGCCGGTCCGCGTAGTCACTGTCCCACCGGGGACGCGCCGCCGCGTAGTGCTTGAGCGTCGCGCTGACCTTCTCGTCGGTCAGGACGTCGCCGGCCTCCCGGACCAGCTGGACGCCTGACACGATCGCCGGGTTCTCGAACGGGTCTTGCTCGCTGCCCTCGGGGCCCACACGGACGGTGCCGGCCGTGGGCCGGCGGAACCCCGCCAGCAGGCTCAGCAGGGTGGTCTTGCCCGCGCCGTTCCGGCCGAGCAGGCCCGTGATGGCGCCGGCGGGGAACAGGCTCGTCGCGCCGTCGAGCGCGATGCCGCCCGTCGCCTTCGAGAACGTGCCCTGCTGCGTCACGCGCCACGAGGTGCTGTAACGCACGGCGACGTCGTCCAGCCGCGCGCCGAACGGATCGAGGCTCATCACTTCTCCTTCTTGGCGACGCCCGCACCGGAGCGGGGGGCGCGGCCGAGCACGTAGTCGATGATGTCGCCGACAGGGATGTCGAGGATGTCCGCCTGCGCCAGCGCGGGGTCGAGGACCTCGGCGAAGTAGCGCTGCCGGTGGTCGGCGAGCAGCTTCTCGCGGGCACCCGGCGCGACGAACATGCCCAGGCCGCGCCGCTTGTAGAGCAGGCCCTCCTCGACCAGCCCGGAGAACGCCTTGGCGGCCGTCGCGGGGTTGATCCGGAAGGTGGTCGCGAACTGCGTGGTGGACATGACCTGCTCCTCCTCGCCAAGCTCGCCGGAGAGCACCTGGGCGCGGATCCATGCTGCGATCTGCACATATATGGGCTCGGGTCCGTCGAACATGTCTCGGTCCTGACGTTCAGTGGTTCGTTACTGCACTAATGAACCATAGAAGTTCGCGACGCGCAACAGGCCTCGGTCCCACGCTCTACTTCGGGGAACGACAGACGCCGAGGTAGAGCGTGTGTCCGGCACACGTTCCACCTCGGCGTCGTAGGGCGACTGCCGGGCTACGCCCTATGTGTCCGCCGCCTCCGCGATGTCGAGCGTCTGCAGCTCGGCCAGGTCCGCCGCGATGAGCTCGGCGATCTGGATGGTGTTCAGGGCTGCGCCCTTGCGGAGGTTGTCGCTGCTGACGAAGAGGACCAGGCCCCGGCCGTCCGGGACGGACTGGTCCTGCCTGATACGGCCCACCAGGGACGGGTCGATGCCGGCCGCCGCGAGCGGCGTCGGGACATCGGCCAGCTGGACGCCCGGGGCGTCGGCCAAGAGCTTGCGGGCCTCGTCCGGGGTGATGGGCCGCGCGAACTCCGCGTGGATCGACAGCGAGTGCCCCGTGAACACGGGCACCCGCACGCAGGTGCCCGCCACGGCCAGGTCGGGCAGGCCCAAGATCTTGCGGGACTCGTTGCGGAGCTTCTGCTCCTCGTCGGTCTCGCCCGAGCCGTCGTCGACCAGGTTGCCGGCGAACGGCAGCACGTTGAACGCGATGGGCGCCACGTAGGCCTTGGGGTCGGGCAGGTCCACCGCTCCGCCGTCGTGCACCAGGCCCTCGATCTCCTGCCCCACGGCGGCCCGCACCTGGCCGGCCAGCTCGGCCACCCCGGTCAGGCCCGAGCCGGACACCGCCTGGTAGGTCGCCACGCGCAGCCGCTCCAGCCCCGCCGCCTGCGCCAGCGGCGAGAGCACCGGCATCGCGGCCATCGTGGTGCAGTTCGGGTTGGCGATGATGCCCTTGCCGGCGTCCGTGATCGCCTCCGGGTTCACCTCGGACACCACGAGCGGGACCTCGGGGTCGCGCCGCCACGCCGACGAGTTGTCGACGACGACGGCGCCCGCCTCGGCGAACCGCGGCGCGTGCTCGCGGGAGGTACCGCCGCCCGCGGAGAAGACGGCGATGTCGATGTCGGCGAGGTCGCCGGTGGCGGTCGCCGCGACGTCCTCGACCGGCACGTCCACCCCGGCGAACGGCAGGGTGGTGCCCGCCGAGCGGGCGGACGCGAAGAACCGGATCGACGCGACGGGGAACTCCCGCTCCTGCAGCAGGCGGCGCATCACGCCGCCCACCTGACCGGTGGCGCCGACGACGGCGACGTTCACGCCGTACTCGGAGATGGTGACCATGTCAGCGCCCCGTTCCCGCGTAGACGACTGCTTCGCCGTCGACGCCGTCGAGCTCGAACGCGGTGTGCACGGCGCGCACGGCGTCGTCCAGGGAGTCCGCGCGGGTGACCACCGAGATGCGGATCTCCGAGGTGGAGATCATCTCGATGTTGATGCCGGCGTCCCGCAGGGCGCCGAAGAGCCGCGCCGAGACGCCCGGGTGGGACTTCATGCCGGCGCCCACGAGCGACAGCTTGCCGATCTGGTCGTCGAACTGCAGCGAGTCGAAGGCCAGCTCGCTCTGCACCGCGGTGAGGGCGGCCATGGTGGCGGGGCCGTCGCCATCGGGCAACGTGAACGAGATGTCGGTGAGGCCCGTGGCCGCCGCCGACACGTTCTGCACGATCATGTCGATGTTCGCGCCCGCGCCGGCCACCACCTCGAAGATACGGGCGGCCATGCCGGGGACGTCCGGCACGCCGATCACGGTGATCTTGGACTCAGAACGGTCGTGCGCGACACCGGAGATGATCGGGGCTTCCATGGCGTTCTCCTTCGACTTCTTGTCTGCCGCGACCACGAGCGTGCCGTCGTGGGCGCTGAACGAGCTGCGGACGTGCACCGGCACGCCGTACCGGCGGGCGTACTCCACGCTGCGCAGCGCGAGCACCTTGGCGCCGCAGGCCGCGAGCTCCAGCATCTCCTCGTAGGAGACCTGATCGATCTTCCGCGCGGCGGGCACGATGCGCGGGTCGGCGGTGAACACGCCGTCGACGTCGGTGTAGATCTCGCAGACGTCGGCATCCAGGCCGGCCGCGAGCGCCACGGCGGTCGTGTCGGAGCCGCCGCGGCCGAGGGTGGTGACGTCGTTCGTGGACTCGGTGACGCCCTGGAAACCGGCCACGATGGCGACCTGCCCCCTGTCCAGCGTCTCGCGGATGCGGTGGGGCACGACGTCGACGATCCGCGCCCGCCCGTGCACGGCGTCGGTGATGACGCCTGCCTGCTGGCCCGTGTAGGACTTGGCCTTCACGCCCAGGTTGGTGATCGCCATCGCCAGGAGCGACATCGAGATGCGTTCGCCGGCGGTGAGGAGGATGTCGAGCTCCCGCTTGGGCGGGAGCGGGGTGATCTGCTGTGCGAGGTCGAGGAGCTCGTCGGTGGTGTCGCCCATGGCGCTCACCACGACCACTACGTCGTTGCCCGCTCGCTTCGCCTCGGCGATCCGCTTCGCGACGCGCTTCACGCTGCGCGCGTCCCCGACTGAGGATCCACCGTACTTCTGCACGACAAGTGCCATGCGCCTGCCTTCCGTTGCCGGCCTCCGTCTCTTTCAACGGCCCGCCGGGTGGTTGGGTTTGCGCATTGATGGTACGACGGCGGGCATCCCGGGCGGCTGTGATGTTCACCGTGCGGGACGGTGCGGCCTATCCGGCGAAGACGTCCCAGGCCAGGCGGGCGATCAGGGCGCCCACCACGACCACGAACACCACGCGGACGAACTTCGAGCCCTTGGCGACGGCCATCCGGGCGCCGATGTAGGCGCCGATCAGGTTGGCCACTCCGAGCCCGAGACCCAGGCTCCAGATGACGGCTCCGCTCGGCACGAAGAAGATCAGGGCACCCGCGTTGGTCGCGAAGTTGACGATCTTCGCGATCGCCGACGCCGGGAGGAACGAGTACCCGAGGGCGCTCACGAGGCTGATGACCAGGAAGGTGCCCGTCCCGGGGCCGAGCAGCCCGTCGTACGCGCCGATCAGCAGGCCGATCACGGCGGCGATCCGCTTGTGCCCGTTGCCGACCCACCGCAGGTTGTCGTGCTGGCCGACGTTCGGCTTGAGCAGCGTCCAGACCAGCACGCCGACGAGCACCACGAGGATGATCGGCTTGAAGAGCGGGGCCGGGATGTAGGACGCGCCGATCGCACCGCCGAACGCGCCCGCCAGGGCCGCGAGCGCCATCGGGCCTGCGGTCCACAGGTCCGGCTGGACACGCCGGTAGTAGGTGATGGCGCTGGTGGACGTGCCCATGATGCTGCCGAGCTTGTTGGTCGCCAGGGCCTGCACGGGGCTGATCCCGGGGACGAGCAGCAGCGCGGGCAGCTGGATCAGGCCGCCCCCGCCGACGACGGCGTCGACCCACCCGGCGGCGAGGCCGGCGAGCAGGAGCAGGACGATGGTGAGGAGATCGAGTTCGGGCACGGGTGCATTGTCCGCGAATCGATCCGTTTTTCCGGCGGCGTCTCGATCAGGAGGACGGCGCGCTCACATCCGGGTGCCGCGGCGGACGGTGACCGGCGAGCCGTCGGCGATGAAGGCCGAGACCGGTTCGGCGGCGAGGCTCTCGACGAACGCCCGGCCGTAGACCTGCTCGACGTCGCACTCGAGGCCCGGGTCGGTGGCCTGCCAGACGTGCCAGCTCGGGTGCTCGACCCGGTACTCGACCGAACCGCCGCCCCGCTGCGCGGCGTAGCCCCAGTAGTGCTCGGTGATGAACTGCTCCTGGGAGCCGTCGACGAGCGCCTGCGCGCTGCCCTGCGTGGTGGCCCGGACATGATGCCAGGCACCGGCGTCGCGCCACGAGTACTCGACGACGCCGTCCGGCGTGTCGCGGTCGGCGGCAAGGTCGATCCGGTGCCGCATCGGCCGGGCCACGTACTTCTCGCCGTAGGCGGCACGGGCGACGGTGGCCAGGGCCCAGCGCGGCACGATCTCCTTGACGAAGACGACGCCGCGCCGCCAGCCGTCGTCGGCCCGGCGACGCACGTAGAACCGCAGGTTGATCTCGTCGAAGTCCCGGTGGAACGGGACCGGGACGCCGAGCAGGCGGGTGTCGAGGAACTGGAAACCGACCACGCTGACGAAGTACCGGCCGCCCCACGTGTCGAGCTCGACGCCGCGCGGTACGAGCGGCCGCAGGACGGCGGGTTCGGCCTCGTAGTTGAGCATCACCAGCCGACGCCACTGCGCCGAGAGGAACTTCCCGGTCCTGGCCTCGGGTCCCGCCACTGCTGTCACGCCGGGGAACGTACCAGCCCGCGGTCCGCATGTCAGTGCCGACCCGTAGGCTGACCTCTTGTGTACGAAGGCGCGGTCCAAGACCTGATCGACGAGCTCGGCCGGCTACCCGGCGTCGGGCCCAAGAGCGCGCAACGCATCGCGTTCCACCTGCTCGCGACCGACAACCAGGAGGTCAAGCGGCTGGTCGACGCGCTCACCGAGGTGAAGCTGCGCGTTCAGTTCTGCGAGCTCTGCGGCAACGTGGCGGAGTCGGAGCGCTGCCGCATCTGCCTCGACCCGCGGCGCAGCGACGAGGTGATCTGCGTCGTGGAGGAACCCAAGGACGTGGTCGCCATCGAGCGCACCCGGGAGTTCCGGGGCCGCTACCACGTGCTCGGCGGCGCCATCAATCCCATCGAGAACGTCGGCCCGGACGACCTGCGCATCAGCGAGCTCCTGGCCCGGCTGGCGGACGGGACGGTGCAGGAGGTCATCCTCGCCACCGACCCCAACGTCGAGGGAGAGGCCACGGCGACCTATCTTTCCCGACTGATGGCTCACATGGGTATCACTGTCTCGCGGCTGGCCTCGGGTCTCCCCGTGGGTGGAGACTTGGAGTACGCGGACGAAGTGACGCTCGGTCGCGCGTTCGAAGGCCGCCGCGTCATCGGCAACGACAAGTAGGTGGGACCACGATGAGTGAGATAACCCCTGGGTCGGACCTCCGCGAGGTCGCAGACCAGGTGTCCGCGCAGTCACGGACGTTCCTGTCGACAGTGACGCAGGTGGCGTCCGGTGGGATGCCGGGGGCGGAGCTCTCGCTGCTCGTCCTGGCGACGTCCGACCTGCTGGCGGCAGGGGCGCGGCTCGCCGCGATCGTGGACGTGGTGCCCAAGGAACGCTGGGAGCCCGACGCCGGCCCCGACACGGACCTCGACCCGCTGCGCGAGGCCCTGTCCAAGATGTTCGACGGGTTCGACGACTACACCGAGGTCGTGGACCCGGTGCTGGGTGAGGAGGTCGGGGCGGCGTCGCTGTCGGGCGACCTCGCCTGTGTCGCCGAGGCCGTGGCCAAGGGCCTGCAGCACTTCGACAGCGGCCACGAGATCGAGGCCCTGTGGTGGTGGCAGTTCTCCTACTTCTCGCTGTGGGGCGAGCGCGCCGCATCCGCCCTGCGGGTACTGCAGGTGCTGCTGGCCCACGTGCGCCTGGACGTGGAGGACGACGTCGCCGCCGAGGCGGAGTACGACGCCCTCCACTCCTGAACCGCGGCGGGTCAGGCGACCCGGGTGCCCTGGGGCAGCTCCCCCGTCGGGACCCGCAGGCGGTTCACCGCGACGAACACACCGGCCGCGCCGAGCAGCAGATCGAAGCCGAGGCCCCACGGCCACACGAGCTGGTCGGTCACCTGCACCGGCTCCACCGGGGACTCGGGCTGGGCGGTGTCGCTGTCCATCACGTACCCGCTGCACCAGTCCTGCGGCCCGTCGTTGCCGGTCCGGGCGTACCGCACCCCGTACTGCAGCATGGCGAGCATGTTTCCGTCCTCGGCGAGCGTCTCCGGGTCGCCGTTGAGGGGCTGCGCGTCGGCGACCACCACGAACGGGTTCGGGGCCAGCAGCCACCAGGTGCGCTCGCTGTGCCACACGTCGATCTCCTGGGTCTGCCACTCGCACTCGGGCGCCGTGGTCTCCTCCCAGGTGTACCCGCGTTCGACGTCCCACACGCGGACGCTCTCCGTGGTGGTGGTCGCGGGCACGAGCAGGCCGAACAGGATCGGCAGGACCGCGGTGATCGCGCCGATGGTCAGGTAGGTCAGCACCGCCGAGCCCGACGTCTTGCCGACCAGCGCCGAGAAGCCGAGGCCGATGGCGCACACGACGCCGAGCACCACCGCAAGCATGAGCACGGTGGTGAGCAGCGCCACCCAGTACACGCCGCCGCCGACCAGCGCCCAGACGAGGAACGGGATGCTCGCGACGAGGAATGCGAGCGCCGCGATCCAGGCCGCTGCGAGCTTGCCGAGCACGATCTCGGCCGGCGACAGCAGCGTGACCTGCAGCGTCGCGAGCGTGCCGGCGTTCCGGTCGCCGTTGATCGCGCCCGACGAGAGCGTTGGCGCCACGAGCAGCCCGAGGAACAGCACGAAGCCGACGACGATGCTGTAGACCGTGCCGCCGTACGAGTCGTCGGCACCGTACTGGTTGCCCGCGAGAATGCTGAACGCACCGGTGGTCAGCAGGGTGATCAGGCCGACCACCAGGAACCAGACGATCAGCGCGGCCTTCCACCGGGTGGACCGCACGCGCTGACGCAGCTCGAGCACCGCGACGGTGCGCAGGCCGTGCCAGGACAGGGACCACGTGCCGCGCCCGGCGGGCACCCCGCCGTCGGACGGCTTGGCCGGGACGACTTCCACGTCGACGCTCATCGTCGCTCCTCCTCGAGGGCCAGGTAGACCTGCTCCAGCACGCCGCCCGCGGGGGCGAGGCTCGACACGTCGATGCCGGCCTCGATCGCGGACCGCAGCAGCGCCGCGGCCGCGGCGTCGCCGGTCAGCTCGACGAGCAGGCCGGGGCCGTCGGCCTCCCTGCGGTAGGCCGTGCCGTTGTCGTCCAGCCAGGTCACGAGCGCGTCGGTGTCCAGCCCGGTCAGGCGCCACTCGCGCGGCCGGTCGGCGTCGGCCACGGACTGCGTGGCGACGGTGCGCCCGCGCGAGATGAACACCGCGTCGTCGGCCATCTCGTCGAGCTCGGTGAGCACGTGCGAGGAGACCAGGATCGTCTTGCCCTCGGCCGCGAGCCGGCGGATCAGCACCCGCAGGTCCACGCGGGAGCGCGGGTCCAGACCCGAGGCCGGCTCGTCCAGGAGCAGGACGTCGGGGTCGTGCACGAGGGCGCGGGCCAGGCCGAGCCGCTGCTTCTGCCCGCGAGACAGGACGTGCGCGGGCTGGTCGGCGAGCTCGGACAGGTGCACGAGCTCGAGGAGCTCGCTCGCGCGGGCCCGGCCGGCGGCCGCGTCGATCCGGTACGCGGCGGCGACGGTGGTCAGCACCTCCCGGGCCGTGAGGGAGTCCCATGTGCCGAAGACGTCCGGCATCCAGCCGGTCCGTGAGCGCGCCACGTAGTTCTGGGTCACCGGGTCCGCCCCCGCGACGCGGATGCTGCCGGCGTCCGGCGTCAGCAGCCCGGCGAGCATGAGCAGAAGGGTCGTCTTGCCCGAGCCGTTGGGACCGATGAGCGCGGTGACCCGGCCTGGTGCGGCGACCAGGTCGACGTCGGCCACGGCGTGCACCGGCCCGAACGAACGCCGCACGCCCTGCGCGCGGATACCACCGTCTGGTGTCATGCCGGGACCCTAGCGTGGCCGACTGCCCGGAGCCGTCGGTCCAGGGGATGAACCTGTGTCCGACCTGGGTCTGACAGTGCAGGTCAGGATGCCCGGCTCAGCCCCGCCGCGCCTTGCCCGTCGTGTTGAACAGGCCGCGCTCGCCGAAGGAGACGTTCCGGTCGATCGTCACGGCCACCTCGTCGCTTGAGAACCGCAGCTCCAGGCGCCACTCGAACGGGGTGCCCAGGAACACCATCCGGCCGCGCAGCGTCGACTCGTCGGTCCAGGCCGCGGCGGTCGCGACGTCGGCCGGCGCGCCCAGGAGCGAGCAGGTCCCCGGGCTCCACTCGCCGTGCCCGAACCGCACGAAGTGGTCCAGCCCGCCGATCGTGAAGGCCACTTCGGTGCGGCCGTGCGCGTCGCGGCCCAGCGTCAGCGCGCTGACGTCGCACTGGCTCGGCTGAAGCTCGTAGGTCACGCCCCGCAGCGACTCCTCGAGCGGTGTCGAGCCCGCCCCCGCCGGCGTGCGCAGCGCGGGCTGGAACGGGACGGCGGTATCCGCGCGGTCGGCCGAGGCGCCGTCGGGCCAGGCGTCGTCGGGCAGCAGCGTGTCCCACACCACGTCGAGCACGGACTGCAGGTCCGAGAGGCCCGACGTGATGGCGATCACCAGGTCCTTCTCCGGCCAGACCACGATGTACTGCCCGAAGGCGCCGTCGGCCCGGTAGGCCCCGTGGCGGCACTGCCAGAACTGGTAGCCGTAGCCCTGGGTCCAGTCGGACCAGCCGTCCGAGCCGTTCGCCACCTGCTTCGCCGACGCCTCCACCACCCACTGGGCGGGCACGAGCTGCTCGCCCGCCCAGACGCCGCCCTGCAGGTACAGCTGGCCGAACGCCGCCATCTCCTCGGTCGTGATCGACAACCCGAAGCCGCCGGTGTCGATGCCGTCCGGGTCCTGCTCCCATGCCGCGTGCGTGATACCGAGCGGCGCCAGCAGCCGCGGCGTGAGGTAGTCGAGCAGCCGCTCCCCGGTGAGCCGGTGCAGGATCGCCGACAGCAGGTAGGTCGCGCCGGTGTTGTAGACGAAATGGGTGCCCGGCTCGTGCTCCACGGGCTGCGCCAGGATGGCGCGGGCCCAGCCCGAGCCCGGCAGCGAGATGGTGCGGTCGATGCCCTCCATGGTCGAGGCGCTGTGGCCGGTCGTCATGGTCAGCAGGTCGCGCACGCGCATGGCGCGCAGCTGCTCGCTCGGGTCGGCGGGGGCGTCGTCCGGCAGGAGGTCGATCACCCGGTCGTCCAGGGTGAGCAGCCCCTCCTGGACCGCGATCCCGACGGCGGTCGACGTGAAGCTCTTGCTCACCGAGAACATCGTGTGCGGGCGGCCGGCGGTGTGCGGGTGCCACCAGCTCTCGGCGATCACCCGGCCGTGCCGCACCACCATGACGCTGTGCACGTCCTCGAGGCGGTCCAGGTGGTCGACGAGGCGCCGCACCGCTGCGGGATCGACCCCCTCGGCCAAGGGGGTGGACCGGGGCAGGATCCGCGACATGCTGGAGCACGTCCTTTCACTCGGCGACGCGACATTCTTTCCCACTCGGCGCGCCGCTGAAACAGGAGCCCGCCATGCGGTCAGGGCTCGCGACCGGCCGGCTCGTCGTTCTTCGGCAAGGGCGGTCATGTCAGCGCAACGACGAGAGTGACGATCGCCCCGACGGCAGCGAGCATGAGCGCCGCCGTCTGGATCATGCGGGGGTCGGCTCGAGGCGCGAGCAGGGCGCCCGCAACTGCGCCCGCTCCCAGCGCCCCGATGAGCACGACCCACGACAGGGGCGGGATCGAGATCCGCGGAGCCGCTGCCACGGCAATGACATTGATGACGGCCGAGACGCCTTGGAGCGTCGGGACGAAGGTCGGCCCGGCCCAGCCGGTGCGCACCGCGTAGATCGCCAGCGGTGGACCGCTCAGGCCCGCGGCCGCCCCGAGGCCTCCCGCGCTGGCACCGGCGAACAACCGCGCCAGCATCGAGTCACCGGACGGCCTGCCCCGGGTTCTCAGCCAGAAGGTCAGCGCGATGGCGACGAGAACCGCCACCCCGATCGTGGCCTGCAGGAGCGCCTGGTCTGCGCGCTGCACGAGGGGGGAGAGCGCCAGGATGACGACCGCCGACCCGGCCGCCATGGTGGCTGCCCGTCGCCACTCGATCTTGCCCGGGGAGGTCAGCAGAATCCCTACGTTGAGAAGCAGGGCCATCAGGTTGCACAGGGGCACCGCGGTCAACGGCCCGAACATCAGCACCAGCCCGGGTGCGCTCACCAGGGCGATCCCGATGCCGGTGATCCGCTGGGCGGTAGCCCCGATCGCCACGGCGAGGCACACAGCCGCCAGGCCAACAGCCTCCGTCATCTGTCTGCCCCGGCCGCGGGGCGACTCAGGCTCGTCACGAAGGTGATGGCGTCGCCCCGGTAGTGCAGGAGCTCGTAGTCGATGGGCTTCTGACCGATGGTGAACGTGGTGCGCTCGACCAGCAGGATGGGTTCTCCAGGTGCGATCTGCAGGTGTTCTCCGACGTGCTCCGTGGCGCTGGTCGCGCGCAGGCGGTAGGTCGCCTCGCGCAGCGGGATGCCGTGCTTCTCTTCCAGCAGGGTGAAGATCGGCTCGTTCTCGAGGTCTTCGCGGACCACGCCCTCGGCGATCCCACTGGGGAGCCAGGTCTGGTCGAAGGAGACCGGTCGTCCTTCTGCCAGCCGCACCCGTTCGATGAAGTCGACCGGGGATCCCGTCAGCAGGTCGAGCTGGGCCGCGACCGCGGGGGAGGCCGGCACCGTCTCGGCCGTGACCAGTTCCGCGGAGGCTCCGAGGCCCAAGGCCGCCATGTCCTCGACGAAACCGGTGAGCGCGGTGAGGGGCTGCTCGAGCTGCCGCTCGGCAACGAAGGTGCCCCGTCCCTGCTGCGTCACGACGACACCTCGGGCCACAAGGTTCTGAACGGCACGCCGGACGGTGATGCGACTCGCGCCGAACTCCCCGATCAGCTGGTCCTCGGTCGGCAGCCGGTCTCCAGGGGCCAGGCCGGTGGCGATCCTGGCCAGGAGCGCATCTTCGATCTGAGCGTAGAGCGGTTGTCTCGACACCAGGTTAGTATAACAACATAATGACTAGCCGCCGAATGTCTGGCCGGCGACGCTGACGAGGGCGCTGGCAGCAGGGGTCAGCGCCTCCCGCTCGCGCCAGACGATCCAGAACTCGCGGCTCAGGTCGATGTCGCTCACCTGGACCTGGTGCAGGACGCCGGTCTGCAGCTCCTGCCTCAGGCTGAGCTCTGACAGGACCACGGGACCCAAGCCCGCCGCCGCGGACGCCTTGAGCGCGTAGTTCGAAGCCAGGGTCGGGCCGGGCAGCAGCGGCACCCCCCGCTGGTCAAGCGCCGCTTCCAGGGTGTCGCGGGTGCCGGACCCGGGTTCACGCACGAGCAGGCCCGCCGCTCCCAGCTGGGCTGCCGTGATCGACCGCGCGGAGGCCCACGGGTGGTTCGGTGCCACCGCGACGACGAGGCGATCGCCGCCCAGCCGGCAACGGCTGAGCCCGGCGTAGCGGGTCGACGTCTCGACGAAGCCCACATCACACGTACCGCTGCGGACCAGGTCAGCCACGCCCGCCGAGTTGTTGACCGTCAGGGAAGGTGCAAGATCCGGCCTCTCCCGCTGCAGTACGGCGAGCCATTGGGGAGCGAGATGCTCGGCGATCGTCAGGCTCACCCCGGCTCGTACGTCACGTCGGCGCGTCTCGCGGAGGACGGCGACCGACCGGGTGAAGTTCTGCGCGGCCGTGACCGTCAGCGTCGCCCAGTCGGCGACAACTTTTCCGGCGGCCGTGAGGTCGCTGCCGCGATTCGTTCGCACGAGCAGAAGGACGCCGAGGCGGCGCTCGAAGTCTGCCAGCCGGCGACTCGCCTGTGGCTGCGAGAGACCCCGCGCCGTGGCCGCGGCGCCGATGCTTCCCTTCTCCACGACGTCGAGCAGCAGCTGGAGGTCCTCGAGGTTGGGCAGTTCTGCCATGCGCCCACCGTATGGCAACGATGCGGATCTGCCCTCTACCGGGTTCCCTTCATGCGCCTGACTCTTCAGGCATGGCACATACCGATCGTCGGCAATGGCAAGCCCGAGCAGCAGCGCTGACCTTGTTGGCGGGGGGAGCCGTTCTTGCCTGGATCATTCACTGGAGCGCGCCGGTGATCGGCGTCCTGACCGCCGCGGTCGGCCTCGGCATCGTCCTTGGCAACGTGCGGCCGCTGGGCGACACGCATGGTCACGTACCACGACTGACGAAGCGGCTGCTGCGGACGGGCGTCGCCCTGCTGGGGTTCTCGCTGTCGCTGGGGACCCTGTCGCAGCTCGGAACCTCCCTGGTGCTGCTGGTCGCCGCCACGGTGGCGGTCACGCTGATCGGTACGACGTGGCTCGGGCTTCGTCTGGGCCTCTCGCCATCCATGAGCCTCCTGCTCGGCACCGGGTTCTCGATCTGCGGCGCCTCCGCCATCGCGGCTGTCGAGGAGCATGCTGACGCCTCCGAGGATGAAGTGGCAGTCGCAATCGGCATGGTGACCCTCTTCGGCACCATCGTCATGGTGTCGCTCCCGCTCCTGCAGCACGCCCTCGGCATGGGTGACGCGGCCTTCGGCGTGTGGGCCGGCGCCAGTGTCCACGAGGTAGGTCAGGTGGTTGGCGCCGCGAGTGGTGCGGGCGCCACGGCGCTGGCCCTCGCGGTCACCGTCAAGCTCACGCGCGTCCTGATGCTCGCTCCTGCGGTGGTTGCGATCTCCGTCTATCAGCGGCTCCGACGGGGGCCCAGCGACCGGGCAACGCTGCCTCCGCTGCTTCCGATGTTCGTGATCGCCTTCATTGCGTTCATGGCCCTGCGCAGCACCGGATGGGTCCCGACGCAGTGGCATTCCGGTGTCGCCTTCGCTCAGCAGGCCACCCTCGCGGCCGCGATGTTCGGCATGGGCCTGTCGGTGCGAGTGCGGTCCCTGCTGACCGGGGGGCGAGCCGGTATCGCAGTCGCTGCTGGGGCGACAGCGCTGATCACCGTGCTCGGCCTTGTGGTCGCGGTGGCATGCTCTTGACGTGCGTGCGGCCACAGTCCGCCCCGGCGGATGCGCGCCAGTTTCCGGCGGATCATCGCCCATCGCCGTGTTTCCCTAGGTCAGCGACCATTCTGAGCGCGTGAGACTGGCGTAACTGTCGGGTAACCGGAGGTGCGCGGGCACGTAATGCGCGCCCCCAAGAGTCCTCGCATGAAGCCGACAAGGGATGACTCGGTGCCCACCGGGCGACGTTCCGGGCCGGTGCGCCGGATCCGGGACGTACTCCGAACGCGCATCCTCGAAGGTGTCTACGGTCGAGAGCCCCTCCCGCCGGAGCCCGGCCTCGCCCTGGAGTTCTGTGCCAGCCGCAACATCATCCGCGAGGTGCTCTCGCTTCTGCGCGAAGAAGGCCTGATCACCCGCATCCAGGGATCTGGCACCTTCGTCGTCGCCGGAAGGCTCGTCCATGGCCTCGACCGGCTTCGGGGCCTGGCGGAGGCCTTCGAGACCCGGCTGCCCCGCGTCACCAACGACGTGGTCCTGGCCGAGATGGTGCCGGCCGTGCCCCTGGTCGCGGAGCGGCTCCAGATCGAAGCGGGTTCGCCCGTCCTCTCCCTGGAACGCGTCCGCTTCTTCGACGGCGAGCCGGTGTCCCTCGATGCCAGCTACTTCCCCGCCGACATCGGTGAACCGCTGCTCGATCTCGACCTCGAGAACCGTGACGTCTTCGAGCTCATCGAGTCCGAGCTCGGCCTGCCGCTCGGCGCCGCACGCCTGCGGATCGAGGCCATGATCGCCGACCGTGTGGTGGCGGGGATGCTCCGCATCCGCCCTGGGGCGCCGCTGCTTTTCGTCGAGCGACTGACGCACACCGACGGTGGCCGGCCTGTCGACCTCGAGTTCCTGCGCTACCGGGGCGACCGGATGACTCTGGCCAGCTGGCTCGAGCGCACCCCTCTCGCCAACCCCTTCACGCCCGAGCACCAGACAGAAAGCGACTAGGCCATGCAGATTCCCGAAGTATCCGAGCGGCGCCGCATCGAGTGCGACGTCCTCGTCGTAGGTGGCGGCACGGCGGGCACGATGGCCGCGCTGACGGCGGCCAGCAACGGCGCCTCCGTCCTGATCATGGAGAAGGCACACGTCCGCCACTCGGGCGCCTTGGCCATGGGCATGGACGGCGTCAACAACGCCGTCGTCCCAGGAAAGGCGACCCCCGAGGACTACGTCGCCGACATCACCGTCGCAAACGACGGCATCGTCAACCAGCGCACCATCTACCAGACCGCCACCCGAGGCTTCGAGATGGTGCAGCGCCTGGAGTCCTACGGCGTCAAGTTCGAGAAGGACGAGCACGACGAGTACGCAGTCCGCAAGGTGCACCGCTCCGGCAGCTACGTCCTCCCCATGCCTGAGGGCAAGGAGGTCAAGAAGGTCCTCTACCGCGAGCTGCGGTCGCGCAACGTGCGTTCCAACGTCACCATGACCAACCGGCTCATGCCGGTTCGGGTTCTCACCGTGGACGGGCGGGCGGTCGGTGCCGTCGGCTTCGACACCCGGACCGGCGAGTTCGTGACCGTGTCGGCCGGGGCGGTGATCCTCGCAGCCGGTGCGGCCGGACGGCTGGGCCTGCCGGCCAGCGGATACCTCTACGGGACGTACGAGAACCCCACGAACGCCGGTGACGGCTACGCGATGGCCTACCACGCCGGCGCGGAGCTGTCAGGCATCGAGTGCTTCCAGATCAACCCGTTGATCAAGGACTACAACGGCCCGGCCTGCGCCTACGTGGCCAATCCGTTCGGCGGCTACACGGTCAACGGCGAAGGCAACCGCTTCGTCGACTGCGACTACTGGTCCGGGCAGATGATGGCGGAGGTCAAGCGGGAGCTGGAGAGCTCGCGCGGACCGATCTACCTGAAGCTCAGTCACCTTCCGGACGCGACGATCAGTGAGATCGAGGGCATCCTCCACACCACCGAGCGACCCACCCGCGGGACGTTCCACGAGGGTCGCGGGACGAACTACCGGGATCGTGACATCGAGATGCACATCTCGGAGATCGGGCTGTGCAGCGGCCACTCCGCCTCGGGTGTCTGGGTGGACGAGCACGCCAGGACCACGGTTCCGGGGCTGTACGCCGCGGGCGACATGGCCCTGGTCCCGCACAACTACATGATCGGCGCCTTCGTGTACGGAGACATCGCCGGGGAGGACGCGGCGATCTTCGCCAAGTCGGCCTCCCGTCCGGAGCTGCCGGAGGATCAGATCGAGGCCGCGCACGACCTGATCTACCGGCCGGCAGCCAACCCGGACGGTCCGCCGCAGCCGCAGGTCGAGTACAAGCTGCGCCGCTTCGTCAACGACTACCTGCAACCTCCCAAGACCGAGCGCTACCTCTCCTTGGGCGTCGAGGCATTCGAGCGCATGCGAACCGACATCGCTCAGATGGGCGCCCGCACGCCACATGAGCTGATGCGTTGCGCCGAGGTCAGCTTCATCCGGGACTGCGCGGAGATGGCGGCCCGGTCCTCGCTCGAGCGCACCGAGAGCCGGTGGGGGCTCTACCACGCGCGCGACGACATCCCTGCGCAGGACGACGCGAGCTGGTTCTGCCACCTCAACCTCAGCAAGGACGCCGGAAGCGGGGGAATGAAGTTCGCCAGGCGACCCGTGGCCCCCTACATCGTTCCCGTGCCGGGGTTCGAGCGACCCGACGGTGTTCCGGACGAGCTCGCCCCGCAGGGAGTCGAGCTCGCGGAGGCATGGCGATGAGCGCCCCGAACGCGCGCATCCTCGCCCTGCTCGAGCTCGTCGACGAGGCGCCGTCCGCGCAGGAGCTGGAGCCCTATCTCAAGAGCGACGATCCCGAGGTCCGCAGGACCGCGCTCACGGTTCTCAGCGAGGCTGGTGACGACTGGGCGGAGGCCGCGCCGTACTTCGCGGCGGCACTGACCGACCCGGACGACGCGGTACGCCGGCGCGCAGCCGACCTGCTGCGCGAGCTGCGCGAGGTGCTCCGGCCGGGTCCGGAGTTCATCGCGCACCTCCAGGTCGCGGCGAGCAGCGCTGACGCAGGAATGCGGTGCGCCGCGATCGGTGCACTGTGGCGCCACCGGCTGACGTCGCCCGCCGATCTCCTACGCTCCCTGTCCGACCCGGACCCACGCGTCCGCCGGGAGGTCGTCCTGGGTTTCGTCTCCCTGGACGATCTCGACGGTCTCGCTGCCGCGGCGGGGGATCCCGAACCCCGGATCCGGATCGCCGCGGCCCGCGGTGTCGGAGCGGTCGGTGATCCTCGGGGCATCGCCACGCTTGTCCGAATGCACGACGACAGTGACCACCTGGTTCGTGCCGCCGCCCTGAACGCACTGAGCGAGACCGGCTGCACCGACGACACGGTCGGGCTCGCTGTCGCCGGTCTGTCGGACGCCGCCTGGGAGGTGCGACAGGCGGCAGCGACGGCCCTGATCGAGTCGATGGCTGAAGGCGCTGTCGAACCGCTCATCGCCGCTGCCGCTGATCAGAACCTGGACGTTCGCAAGGCCGCCGTCAAGGCCCTGACTCCGCGTCTGGCCGAGAACCCAGATGTGCGCGAGGCACTGCTTCGCGCCCAGGGAGATGCGGACGCCGATGTCCGCGCCTTCGCCCGCATCGCCCTGGAAGCCGAGACCGGTTTCCCTACCTGAGAGGACCCACCCATGGCTCAAGCAACATCCCGCTCGGACGTACCGGTCGTGATCGACGAGGTGAAGTGCATCGATGGGTGCACCCTCTGCGTCGACATGTGCCCGCTGGACTCGCTGGCGATCAACCCCGACTCGGGCAAGGCCTACATGCACGTGGACGAGTGCTGGTACTGCGGCCCCTGCGCCGCCCGCTGCCCCGTCGACGCCGTGACCGTGAACATCCCCTACCTCCTGCGCTGAGGAGAAGTCCATGAACATCACCAGAGTGGCGGCCCGTACGGCCGTGCTCGCCCTCACAGGCGGAGCACTCGCTGCCTGTGGGGTCGCTGCCGCAGATGACACCGTCATGGTGGCCGTCGGATACCAGTCCAAGACCATCAACACCGTCACGGCCGGCACCCTGATGCGCGAGCTGGAGCTGCTCGAGAAGCATCTGGACGAGGCATCACAGATGACGGGAAAGACCTACGAGATCAGCTGGCACGACTTCGCCTCGGGCCCTCCGCTCACGGCCGAGATGATCGCCGAAAAGGTCGACATCGGCTCCATGGGCGACTACCCGCTGTCGGTCAACGGGGCCAAGTCGGCGACGCTCGGAGCTGCCAAGACCCGGTGGGTCAGCGTCACCGGCTACAACCTGGACGGCGCGCTCAACCAGACCGTGGTCCCGAAGGACTCCGAGGCAACCACCCTGGAGGATCTGGAGGGCCAGGTCGTCTCGACGAGCCTCGGTTCGACTGCGCACGGCAACCTCGTCCGGGCTCTCGACGGCGCAGGCATGTCTCCCGAGGACATCGACATCCTCGGGCAGGACCCGCCCGTGGGCATGACCTCGCTGGAGTCGAAGCAGATTGCCGCGCTGGCGCAGTTCGTCCCGTTCCCGCAGAAGGCGGTCTTCGACGGCACCGCCAGGCTGCTGCACAACGGCACGACGGGAGTCCCCACGTTCCACGGGGTGGTGGCGAACGAGAAGTACATCGAGGAGAACCCGGAGGTCATGACGGCCTTCCTCGCAGCACAAAAGGAGGCGACCGAGTACCTGCAGGAGCATCCCGTCGAGGCCGCGGAGAAGGTCGCCGCCGCGACGGGGCTGCCTCCCGAGCTCGTCTACCTCTACAACGGTCCCAATGGTGCGGTCACCTTCGACCTGACCATCAAGCCGCAGCTGGTCGACGCCGTCGAGCAGGGCCTGCCGTTCCTGAAGAACCTCGGCTCGCTGGAGGAGCTCGACGTCGACGCGTTCGTCGACGAGGGCCCGCTCAAGGAGCTCTACGGCGCCGACTACGCGAAGGTGCAGGCCGAGACGGTGAACGCCTCGGCGATCACCGGCCACGACGAGGCCTGCGACCGTGCGGTCGATGACGCGGCGACCGCGTCGGAGGCCTGGCCGGCGGACAGCGCGACCACCAAGGTCGCAGCTACGCCCACGTGCCTGCTCATGCTGGTCGCCCAAGGTGGGGAGTACCGCTCGCTGTACGTCCCGGACGCGGCGTCGGGAACGCGGATCTTCGGGCAGTTCGCAACGTGGGTGATGGATCCGGCCCTCGGCACGACCGAGGAGCTGCTTCCGTTCGCCACGGTCGGAGACGCCGAGGCCTATGCGGCGCAGCACCCAGGCGCCGAGGTGCTGGGGTACGACGAAGCCCTCGAGGGCGTGTGAGCGCGATGACCACCACAGAGGAGCGGGTGCTCCAGGCCGTCCCGGGTGCCGAAGCACCGCCGGTCGAGCGAGCACTTTCATCACCCGGGCGCGGCGGCCGCCTGGCCGCGGCGGCAGCCAGGTCGCTGCCGATCGTCCCGATCGTCGGTGCAGTGCTGGCCTGGCACCTGCTGACCACGTACGACGTGATCGCATGGCTTCGGTTCGACAAGGTCCCCGGACCACTGGATGTCTTCCACTCCCTGCGCGTGCAGTTCGAGACGGCCGAGTTCCGCCAGCATGTCGTCTCGAGCCTGGGCAGGATCCTGTCCGGTTTCGCGCTCGCCAGCCTGGTGGGGGTCGTCGTGGGGATCGGGATCGGCCGGTCCAAGGTCGTCGCGGCCTTGCTACGCCCCTTGATCGAGATCGCCCGCCCGATCCCCGCGATCGCGCTCGTACCCCTCGCGATCCTGCTGTTCCCCACCAGCGAGCAGGGCATCATCTTCATCACATTCTTCGCGGCCGTCTTTCCGGTCACGGTGGCCACCATGCACGCGATGAAGACGCTGCCCCTGGTCTGGATGGACGCGGCCTCGACCCTCGGCGCCAACAGGCGGCAGGTCCTCTTTCACATCGTGCTCCCGGGAGCGATGCCGGCAATCTTCTCCGGTCTGTCGGTGAGCATGGGGGTGGCCTGGATCTGCGTCGTCAGTGCCGAGATGATCTCCGGCCAGTTCGGCGTCGGCTACTGGACCTGGATGTCCTACTCGCTGCTCGACTACGCGGGCGTCGTCGCCGGGATGCTGACCATCGGAGCGCTGGGATTCACCACATCCTGGCTGATCGAGCGCCTCGGTCGCCGAGTCAACCGCTGGCTGCCCGGGGAGGCACGATGAGCTCGGCAGTTGTCGCTTCGACCGACGCCGGCGCGCCCGTCGAGCTCGACAAGATGCGGATCGACTACGCGGACGGGCCCGCCGCCCACCTCGATCTGAAGGTCTCACCCGGTGAGATAGTCATGCTCCTCGGCCCTTCGGGTTGCGGCAAGTCCACGATCCTGCGGGCTCTCGCGGGCTTGCAGCCGATCGCAGCAGGCGCCGCGAGGATCGACGGCCTGGTCCGTCTCGGTCCGGAAGCCCACTGCGCGATGGTGTTCCAAGAGGATGCACTGCTGCCGTGGCGCACGGCCCGGCGGAACGTCGAGTTCGCGCTGGCCCTGCGCGGGGTTCCGCGCCGCGAGCGCAAGCAGCTCGTGCTGGAGCTGCTGGACCAGGTGGGTCTGACGCCATTCGCGGATCACCTGCCCAAGCAGCTCTCCGGCGGCATGCGCCAGCGAGTACAGCTCGCGCGAACTCTTGCCGCAGAGCCGCGAGTGCTGCTCATGGACGAACCGTTCGGCGCCCTTGATGCCCAGACGCGGCTCGACATGCAAGAGCTCCTGATCTCTGTCTGGCGGCAGCGACGCACCACCATCCTCTTCGTGACGCACGACGTCGACGAAGCCCTGCTCCTCGCGGATCGCGTCGTCGTGCTGACACCGCGCCCGGCGCGGATCGCGCGGATCGTCGCCGTAGCCCACCCCCGAGATCCCGACGCCCAGCTGCAACCCGAGTTCGGACTGCAGGGCAAGGAGATCCTCGCGCTGCTCGGCCATGGGCAGCTCCCTCCCACCGAAGACCGGAAGGACTGAGACATGACCTACGTCATCGGAGCCCCGTGCATCGACGTCATGGACCGCGCCTGTGTTGACGAGTGCCCCGTGGACTGCATCTACGTCGGGGAGCGCAGCGCGTACATCAACCCCGACGAGTGCATCGACTGCAGTGCCTGCGAACCCGTGTGCCCGGCCGAGGCGATATTCCACGCGGATGACGCGCTGGAGGAGGATCACGCATTCGTCGACGACAACGCCCGCTTCTTCACCGACGTCCTGCCCGGGCGCTCGTCGCCGGTGGGCAACCCCGGTGGGGCCGCGGACCACGGTGACGTCGGGGTGGACACCCCCTTCGTGGCTGGGACACCTACTCGATGAACACCGAGCAGATCGACCGAATCGTCGTCCGGTTCGCTGGCGACTCCGGCGATGGCATGCAGCTGGTCGGGGATCGCTTCACCGGGCAGGCGGCCGCGTTCGGCAACGACCTGGCGACCTTCCCCAGCTATCCAGCGGAGATCAGGGCGCCGCAGGGCACCGTGCACGGCGTCTCTTCGTTCCAGGTCCACTTCGCCAGCAGCGACATCCTCACCCCCGGTGACGCTCCCGACGTGCTCGTCGCGATGAACCCCGCGGCGCTCCGGGCCAATGCCTCCGACGTCTCGGTCGGCGGTGTCGTGATCGTCGATCCCGACGAGTTCACCAAGCGCAACCTTGCCAAGGCCGGATACGCGTCGGATCCCCTCAGCGACGGGTCCCTGGCCCACCTCACCGTCCACCAGGTCACGATGGGCGCCCTGACCCTCGGAACTGTCAGCGAGCTCGGCCTTGGGCGCAAGGAAGCACTGCGGTGCCGGAACCTCTTCGCACTGGGGATCCTGTCCTGGATGTATGGGCGGCCGACCGAGGTGGTGGAGGACTACCTCCGAGAGAAGTTCGCGAAGAAGCCGTTGGTGGCGGAGGCGAACATCCTCGCCTTCCGTGCCGGCTGGAACTTCGGCGAGACGACGGAGATGTTCGCCGTCAGGTACGAAGTGCCGGCCGCGGCCCTTGCCGAGGGGACCTACCGCCACGTGAGCGGCAACGCGGCACTCGCACTGGGCATCGTCGCTGCGGGATGGGTGTCGGGAATGAAGGTGGTACTGGGTACCTACCCGATCACTCCGGCCTCCGACATCCTGCACGAACTGGCAAAGCACAAGAACTTCCCGGTGCTCACCATCCAGGCCGAGGACGAGATCTCCGCGGTCGGAGCTGCCCTCGGGGCTTCCTTCGGCGGAGCGCTCGGCGTCACCACGACCTCCGGTCCGGGCCTCGCCCTCAAGTCGGAGACCATCGGCCTGGCGGTGATGGCCGAGCTCCCGCTGCTCGTCGTCGACGTGCAGCGCGGTGGGCCCTCGACCGGCCTGCCCACGAAGACGGAGCAGGCCGACCTGCTCCAGGCGATGTTCGGGCGGCACGGCGAGTCACCGGTCGCGGTCGTCGCACCCAGCACGCCTGCAGACTGCTTCGACGCCGCCCTCGAGGCAGCCCGGATCGCTGTCACCTATCGGACCCCCGTGATCCTCCTGTCGGACGGAGCCCTGGCCAACGGCGCAGAGCCGTGGCGACTTCCGGTGCTCAACGAGCTGCCGGACATCCGTCCTGACTTCTCCACGGAACCAAACGCGCCGGACGGGAGCGGGACCCACTGGCCCTACGTCCGGGACGACGAGACGCTGGCCCGTGCCTGGGCGGTCCCGGGCACCCCAGGACTGCAGCACCGCATCGGTGGTCTGGAGAAGGCTGCCGACACCGGGGCCATCTCCTACGACCCGGCCAACCACGAGCACATGGTGCGGCTGCGCCAGCAGAAGATCGCCGGCATCAGCGTCGCGGACCTCGACGTCCACGATCCCTCCCCGGCGACCACTCAGACGCTGATCCTCGGTTGGGGCTCCACCTATGGCCCCATCCAGGAGGCGTGCCGTCGGCTCGCAGCGCGGGGAGTCCCCGTTGCCCATGCCCACCTGCGGCACCTCAACCCGATGCCGGCCAACCTCGACGAGGTCATCGCCCGGTACGAGCGCGTCATCGTCCCCGAGATGAACCTCGGCCAGATGGCGCTCCTGCTCCGCGGACGTGGTGCCACCAACCTCATCAGTCACACCCAGGTCACCGGCCAGCCATTCAAGGCGGGCGACCTCGAAGTGGCGTTCCTCGCACACATGGAAGGAGCCGCGGCATGACCGCGCTCGACGTACCAGCCCAGGTCGAGGGGGAGCAGGGGCCGGTCTCGGGACTCGCGTTGGTGCCCCGCGGACCGCAGGAACAGAAGCCCGCGGACT
The DNA here is from genome assembly GCF_900608595.1 of Promicromonospora panici. Classification (GTDB taxonomy): domain Bacteria; phylum Actinomycetota; class Actinomycetes; order Actinomycetales; family Cellulomonadaceae; genus Promicromonospora; species Promicromonospora panici. Next base: position 166,557 of record NZ_UWYY01000007.1, read on the forward strand.
ACCGGTCCGACCAGGAGGTGCGCTGGTGCCCGGGTTGCGGCGACTACATCATCCTCAGCACGGTGCAGTCGATGCTTCCGGCTCTCGGCCTGCAGAAGGAGAACCTGGTCTTCGTCTCGGGCATCGGGTGCTCCTCCCGGTTCCCCTACTACCTCGACACCTACGGGATGCACTCCATCCACGGCCGCGCGCCCGCGATCGCGACCGGGCTGGCTGTCGCCCGCCCTGATCTCTCCGTCTGGGTCATCACCGGCGACGGGGACGCGCTGTCGATCGGCGGCAACCACCTGATCCACGCGCTACGTCGGAACGTCAACATCACCATCCTGCTCTTCAACAACCGTGTGTACGGCCTCACCAAGGGCCAGTACTCGCCGACCAGCAACCAGGGCATGGTGACCAAGTCGAGTCCCCTCGGGGCGCCGGATGCGCCCTTCAACCCGGTCTCGCTGGCACTGGGGGCCGAGGCATCCTTCGTCGCCCGTGCTCTCGACTCCGATCGAAAGGGTCTCGCCGAGGTCCTCGTCCAAGCAGCCGAGCATCGCGGGGCTGCCCTGGTCGAGATCTACCAGAACTGCCCCATCTTCAACAACGGCGCCTTCGACATCCTGAAGGCGCCCGGGAGCGAACGCCACCTCGTCAAGCTCACGCCGGGGGAGCCCGTCGGTCTCGGCGAGCTGGACGACCAGGGGCGGCATTCCCACCTGGTCGTGCGGGAGGGTGGCCGCCTACGCGTCGCCACCCGGAGCGAGGCAGATCCCGGCCAGGTGCTGATCCACGACCCGGGGGACCCTGACCCGACCACGGCCTTCGCCCTCTCACGGCTCTCCGCCCAGGATCTGTCGCATGTCGTCACGGGCGTCTTCCGGGCGGTGTCGCGCCCCGCCTACGACGACGACGTCCGTCGCCAGGGCGAGAACGCGAGCAAGGCCAGCCCTCCAGACCTGGAGGACCTCATCTTCGACGGAGACGTGTGGAGCGTCCCTAGCCCCAGAGGAGCCCGCGCATGACCATGACCGAAGTGATCCCGATCGCCGGCGACGTTCAGGCAGCCCTGGCAACCGTGCTCGATCCGGAAATAGGCCGGCCCATCACCGAGCTCGGGATGGTTCACGACGTGACGATCGTCGGCGGTGACGTCACCGTCACGGTCGTCCTCACGGTCGCCGGCTGTCCGATGAAGGACCGCATCACGCGCGAGGTGACTGCTGCCGTCCAGGTACTTCAAGGGGTCGAAGCGGTGCACGTCGAGCTCGGTGTGATGTCGGAGCAGCAGCGCGGTGACCTCCGCCAGCTCCTCCGCGGGGAAGCAGCGGAGCCGATCGTCCCCTTCGCCGCCGCCGACTCGACCACCAAGGTCTACTGCATCGCCTCGGCCAAGGGTGGCGTGGGCAAATCCAGTGTCACAGCCAACATCGCCGCCGAGCTCGCCCGGCGCGGACTCCGCGTCGGGGTGGTCGACGCCGACATCTACGGCCACAGCATTCCGCGCGCGCTGGGGACGACGGCGGCCCCGACCCAGGTCGACCGCATGCTGATGCCGCCGATGGGCCACGGTGTGAAGGTCATCTCGATGGGGATGTTCACCGAAGGAAACGCGCCCGTCATGTGGCGCGGGCCGATGCTCCACCGTGCCCTGCAGCAGTTCTTCGTCGATGTCTACTGGGGCGACCTGGACGTCCTGCTCATCGACATGCCGCCCGGGACCGGTGACATCACCATCTCGCTGGCACAGCTCCTGCCTCGCGCCGAGTACCTCGTCATCACCACGCCACACCTGGCCGCGGCCGAGGTGGCGGAGCGGGCCGGCACCGTCGCGAAGGAGACCAAGCAGCGCGTCCTCGGGGTCGTCGAGAACATGGCCTGGGCCGAGCTCCCCGACGGTCGGCGGTGGACCCCCTTCGGCGAAGGCGGAGGCGCCGCCGTGGCGGCGACCCTGACACGAGAGCTCGGCTACGTCGTTCCACTCGTCGGCCAGGTGCCCATCGAGCCGGGCATCGGCACGGGAGGCGACCAGGGTGTCCCGGTGGTGCTCGAGGATGCCGGGCCGACCCCTGCCTCGGAGGCGCTGCGGGCCATCGGCGGCTGGCTCGCGAGCCAGGTCGAGAGGCCTCTGCGCTCGCTGCCGATCATCGGAAGTGCCACCGGGGGCTGCTGCTCGTCAGGCGGGTGCAGCACCTGCTGAACAACCGTCCTTGAGTTGGCCCGCCCGTCAAGACGAGGCTCCCGCCCGACAACCAGCCGAGCGGGAGCCGCACACTGCCCCCTTGACGACAGGCACCTACATATCAGTCGAGCAGCCAGGTCGGGTTGCGGAGGTAGGACTCCGCCACGGCGAGCGTCCCCGGTACCTGCGCGGACCAGAGGTCGGGCGGCAGGGCGTCCTCGCGGTGGGTTGTCGTCCAGCCGAGCATCTGCAGGCGGCGCACCATCGACAGGGCGCACCCCAGCTCGACGGCTTCCCGCGCCGGCGGCCGCACCGAGGTGTAGCCCGCCAGCCACTCCAGGGCCATCGTGGGCGCCTCCGGTGTGTGCTCCAGGAAGCTCAGCGCGGCCGCGAAGTCGTACTGGAACCACGTGTGGCCGCAGTCGTCGAAGTCGATGACGGTGAGGCGGTCTCCGCTGATCATGATGTTCGACGGCCGCAGGTCCGCGTGCACCAGACCCCAGGCCGCCGGGTCGCGCGGTGCCTGCCTGACGACCGCGAGCGCCGCGGCCTGGGCCCGCACCAGGAGCTCGCGCTCGGCGCCGCCCTCGACCGCGTCCTCCCAGCGTCCCCAGCGCGCCGTCGGCCCGAGCATGTCTGGGACGTCCCATGAGTGCCGGGCGAACCCCGCCGGCGGGGTCCACCGGAGCGCGTGCTCGTGCAGCCGGGCATTGATCGCGCCGATCTCGCGGTAGTACGAGGTCGGCTCGGCGGCGTCGGGACCGGCGTCGGCGTCGCCGAAGAGGTCCTCGAGGATCTGCCCCGCGACGTAGCCGTAGGCGACACACCACCAGTCCGTGCCCGCCTCGTCGGCGAGCGCCGCACAGAACGTGCCGTTCCCGGTCCGGAGAGCGGCGGGCACCTGGCAGACGCCGTCGGCGGCGAGCGCGGCCACCCAGGCGACCTCGGACTCGAACGCGTCGGCCCCGGCCAGGTAGCCGGGCCGGGCGACCCGTACGACGGCGGCGGGGGCTTCGTCGACGCTCACGAGGAATGTCGCGTTCTCCGAGACCGTGATGAGGCGCATCGTGACGTTGCCGCCGGAGGCCGGCCCGAACCGCCAGGAGGCGGCGACGCCGTCGCGGAGCCAGCCGGGCGCCGGGTCCCCGGGGACCAGGGCGTCGAACGCGGCGAGCGACGCCGACGGCGGGGCGGGCGGCTGCGGACCGGACGTGGACCGTGCCGCGGCGGTGCTGGGCATGTTGACGCTCCTCGGTGCAGGTCAGTGCGCGGAGCGGAGGCGGGCGGCCGCTGCCATGGTGCGCCGCCGTCCGCGGGCACACAAGGGGCGCAACGGGAAATTCACGCAAGTCACCGGCGCGAAATAACTCGGGGCGGCAGAGGGCCGAACGGTTACCCGACCGTCATCCCCAGGCTGTGCCGGCGGATACACGCCGCCTTCAGGCTGGGACCGTCCCGCGGACGGCCGGGCGGCCGTGGATCCCACCCGGGACCGAGGTGGGACATGAGCGCGAGGAGCCTGCCCGTGGTTACCAGGTCGACGATCATGGACACCAACGCCTTCCGGCCCGGTGATCCCACCGGCGGCCTGCCGCCCAGCACCGCTCGCCTGGTGGAACGCCGGTCGGGCGTGCTGGGGTCGGCCTACCGGCTGTTCTACCGCGAGCCCGTGCATCTGGTGCGGGGCAGCGGCGCCCACGTCTTCGACGCCGACGGCAACGACTACCTCGACGTCTACAACAACGTGGCCTCGGTGGGGCACGCGCACCCCCGTGTGGTGGCCGCGATCGCGGAGCAGGCGGCCGCCCTCAACACGCACACGAGGTACGTCCACGAGCGGATCGTGGACTACTCCGAGGCGCTGCTGGCCACGATGCCGGACGAGATCGACCGGGTCATGTACCTGTGCACCGGTTCGGAGGCCAACGACCTGGCGGTCCGCGTCGCCCGCGCGTACACCGGCGGCACGGGCGTCATCGTCAGCGCCGAGGCCTACCACGGCAACACCGAGCTGGTGTCGTCGATGTCGCCCGCGCTCGGCTCGGCGCAGGACCTGGGTCTCGATGTCCGGACGGTCCCGGCGCCCGACCCGTACCGGGCTTCCGTCGCGGCGGAGGACCTGGGCCAGTGGTTCGCCGACCACGTCGCCCGTCAGGTCGCCGACCTGGAGCGCCGCGGCGTGCGGATGGCGGCGTTCCTCGCGGACTCGATCTTCTCGTCCGACGGTGTGTTCTCCGACCCGGCGGGCGCCGCCGGGTTCCTCGCGCCCGCGATCGAGGTGGTGCGGCGGGCCGGCGGCGTGTTCATCGCCGACGAGGTGCAGCCCGGCTTCGGCCGTACTGGCGACGCGATGTGGGGCTTCGCCCGCCACGGCGTCGTGCCGGAGCTGGTCACCCTGGGCAAGCCGATGGCCGCGGGCATCCCCGTCAGCGCGCTGGCCGCGCGGGCGGATGTGCTGGCCTCGTTCGGCGACCGCATCCCGTACTTCAACACCTTCGGCGGCAACCCCGTGTCGATGGCGGCCGCGCAGGCCGTGCTCGACGTGCTCCAGGAGGACAAGCTCCAGGAGCACTCCGCCGATGTCGGCGGCCGGATGCTCACCGCCCTGCGCGCGGCCGCCGCAGACCACCCGCGGGTGGGCGACGTGCGCGGCGCGGGGCTCTATGTCGGCGTCGACCTGGTGACCGATCCCGAAACCAGGTCCCCGGACGTGCCCGCCGCCCTCGACGTCGTCGAGGCGCTGCGCGAACGCCGGATCCTCACCTCCGTCTGCGGGCCGGGCAACGTGCTCAAGCTGCGGCCGCCCCTCGTGTTCGACGACCAGGACCTCGACCGCCTGATCGACGGCTTCACCGACGCGCTCTCGGCGCTCGGCCACTGAACTCACTGGAGGACCGTATGGCAACCACCGGAACGACGTCCGGGACCGCGGGCGTCACCTACACACAGGCCGACGGCCAGTACTTCGAGAAGCGGCAGCTGCGGCGCAGCGCCGGCTTCTGGGGCCTGTGGGGCATCGGGATCGCGGCGGTGATCTCGGGGCAGTTCTCCGGCTGGAACGTGGGCCTCGGCACCACGGGCTGGGTCCCGATGCTCATCGCCATGGTGTTCGTGACGATCATGTACTTCACGATGATCTTCTCGATCGGCGAGATGTCCGCGGCCATGCCGCACACCGGCGGCGCTTACTCGTTCGCGCGGGCCGCGATGGGACCGTGGGGCGGCTTCGTCACCGGGTTCGCCGAGACCATCGAGTACGTCGTGACCACCGCCGTCGTCGTCTGGTTCTCCGGCGTCTACGCGGACTCCGCGCTGAACGCCTTCACCGGGCAGTCGCTTCCACCGTGGGTGTGGTGGATCGTGCTGTACGTGGCCTTCGTGGCGATCAATGCCCTCGGGGCGAGCGTGGGCTTCCGGCTGGCTCTGGTGGTCGCCATCATCTCGCTCGTGGTGCTGGCGTTCTTCGCGGTGGCCGCCGTCGCGTCCGGGGCGGTCGACTTCTCCCGCCTGAACGACGTAGTGCCCGCCGACGGCGGTACCGAGCTGATGCCGTTCGGCACGATCGGCATCCTCTACGCCCTGCCGTTCGCCATCTGGTTCTTCCTCGGGATCGAGGAGCTGCCGCTCGCCGCCGAGGAGGCGCACGAGCCGACCCGCGACATCCCCCGGGCCTCGGTGTGGGGCGTCGTCACCCTCGCGATCTTCGGGCTGACTGTGCTCTTCCTCAACCCCGCCGTGACGGGTACCGCCGCCATCACCGTGTCGCCCGGCGACGGTGACGAGCCGCTGCTGGCCGGCTTCCGCGCGTTCCTCCCGGAGGATGCGGCCGGCGGGCTGGCCCTGCTCGCGCTCGTGGCGCTGTTCGCGTCGCTCCAGGGAATCCTGTTCGCCGCCGGGCGCAACATGTACTCGCTCTCCCGGGCGGGCTACTACCCGACGTTCCTCTCGCTCACCGGCGCCAAGCACAAGACGCCGTGGGTGGCGCTGGTCGCGACCGCGGTGATCGGTCTCGCGATCCTCGCTCTGGTGCTCCTCGTGGTCCCGGCGGTCAGCCCGGATGCGGCGGGGGCGGCGTCGGGCGTGATCCTGTTCATCGCGGTGTTCGGCGCGGTGATCGCGTACGTGATGCAGATGGTGTCGTTCGTGCTCCTGCGCCGTAAGTTCCCTGACGCCGTGCGCCCCTACAAGAGCCCGACGGGCGTCTGGGGCGCGGTGGTCGCGGGCGTGATCTCGGTAGCTGCGTTCCTCGGGATCCTGCTGAACAGCGCGTTCCAGGTCGCGGTGGTGACGTTCGTAGTCGTCTTCGTGGTGGGGCTGGCGCTGTTCGCGCTGGTGGGGCGCAAGCGCCTTGTGCTGTCGCCCGAGGAGGAGTACGCGATGTCGGGAGGGCTCTCGGCGGGTGCCGGTGGTGACGGTGCCGACGTGGGCGGCGATCCGGTCGCCGTCGGCGAGCCGGGGCCGGACGCTGCCGAACCGCTGGAGAAGGCCGACGCCTGACTGCTGCCGGCTGCCGGCTGCCGGCTGCCGGTGACGCGGGGCGTGCCAGACTCCCTGGCATGCCCCGCGACCTGCGCGCGCTGCCCAAGGCCAACCTGCACCTGCATCTGACGGGGTCGATGCGGCCGTCGACCGCCGCCGAGCTCGCCGGCTACTACGGTCTGCCGCCGCTTCCCGCGGTGCCGATCGAGCCCGGCGTGGTGCACGGCTGGGACGCGTTCCAGGCGCGGTACGACACGGCCCGCGCGGCGGTGCGCTCCGCCGACGACATCGCGCGCGTCGTCCGCGAGGCCGTGGAGCAGGACGCCGCCGACGGCGTCGGCTGGACCGAGCTCCAGGTCGATCCGACGTCGTACGCGGGCTGGCTCGGCTCGCTGGAGGCCGTGGTCGAGGCCTTGCTCGACGCCGTGCGCGGCCTGCCCGCGGGTGTGGTCCTGGCGGCGAGCTGGGGCGCGGAACCCGCGCACGCGGAGCGGATCGCCGGGCTCGCGGTGAAGTACGCGCCGGACGGTGTGCTGGGCTTCGGGCTCTCCAACGACGAGCGACGGGGACGCGTCCGTGACTTCGTCCCGGCGTTCCGGCTCGTGACCGACGCCGGGCTGGGGCGCGTACCGCACGCCGGGTTCTACGAGGGCGCGTGGCACGTCCGGGAGTGTGTCGAGCTGCTGGGCGCCACGCGGATCGGGCACGGGCTGACCTCGCTCGAGGACCCGGCGGTGGTGGCCCTCCTGGCGGAGCGCCAGGTCGCGCTGGAGGTCTGCCCGACGTCGTACCCGCCGTTCGGCGTCGCGTCCGCCCTGAACGCGGTGCCGGCGTTGCTGGCCGACGGCGTACCCGTTGCCCTCGCGACCGACGACCCGCTGCTGTTCGGCGTAGGGATGGTCGGGCAGTACGAGATGGCGCGGCAGGTCTGCTCCGACGATGCGCTCGCCAGGATCGCGGCGACTTCGCTCCGGGCGTCACACGCGCCGGCCGCCCTGAAACGGCAGTTGCTCGACGGGGTCCAGGCCTGGTTATCCGGTTAGAGCAGCAACTCTCCCACGACCTCGTCGAACAGGAGGTTCCCCGTCTTGCGGAAGCCGCAGCGCAGGTAGAACTCCTCAGGCCCGTCGGGTCCGGGGACCCACAGGACGGTGATGCGGTCGAACCCGCGCCGCCGGGCCTCCTCGGCCACCTGCTCCACGGCGAACCGGCCCACTCCGCGCTTACGCGCCTCGCGTGCCACGTTGAGTCGCCAGATGCCGGCCCGGAACTCCGGGATCTCCTCGTCCGGGTTCCAGTTCGCCATCACGAAGCCGACCACGTCCTCACCGTCGAGAACCACACGGGGCCACGCGGTGGGATTGACGTAAGCCTCGGCAACCGACCAGGCGACCGGTGCGACCGGCTCCTTGTCGGGTGGCTGAGGGGGCAGCTGGAGCGCCCCGAAGAGATTGTCCGGGGTGAGCTCCGCGAGCTGGAGGTTGGCCATGGGTATGACTGTCCCACGGGACACTGACACTCGACGTCGAGCGAGCAACGCGGCAGGTCAGCCCGCCACGACCTCGACCTCGTAGCCGTCGCCGTTCTCCAGATAGGCCGCGTAGTGGTCGGGACCGCCCGCGTGCGGATGACTGTCAGGGAACAGGAGCGCCCAGCCGTGAGCAGGCGCTGCCTCGACGAGCCGGTCCACCTCGTCGCGCGCGCCGCCGTGGAACGCGAGGTGGTTGAGTCCGGGCGCGAGCCGGTCGTGGACGTCGGCGGCGAGCGCGGGGCTCTGCTCGACGACCACGTAGGTGCCCTCGAGGATCCAGCTCACACCGGCGCCCCACCGCTGGTGCTCGGAGTAGCCCAGCGTGGTGAGGAGCCAGCCCCACGATCGCTCGGCACGTTCGAGGGACGGGACCCAGAGCTCGACGTGGTGCAGGCGGCCGCGGGTCATGGGGTGGCCGCCGCGATGACCTGGGTGAGGCTGCGATGGAGCACTGTCAGTTCCTCGATCGACAGGCCCAGGCGCGCCATGATCGCGGGCGGCACGAGCAGCGCCTGCGCACGGAGAGCACGGCCTTCGTCCGTGAGCTCCACGGCGAGCGCCCGTTCGTCGCGTGGGTCGCGGCGCCGCGTCAGATAGCCGATCGCCTCGAGCCGCTTGAGCAGCGGTGACAGCGTTCCGGGATCGAGCCGAAGCAGCCCGCTGAGCTGCTTGACCGAGAGCGGGGACTCCTCCCACAGGGCGAGCATGACCAGGTACTGCGGGTGCGTGATCCCCATCGGTTCGAGCAGCGGCCGGTACAGCGCGATGACGCTGCGCGAAGCGACCGCAAGGGCGAAGCACACCTGACGGTCCAGGGCCAGGAGGCCCTCGGGGTCGAGTGCACCGCGGTCGGCGAGCAATTCGGTCGGGGCGGACGGCGACGGCGCGGACGACGACGCGGCGGCGGCCCGGGGCGTGACGGTCATGTGGCTCCTCTCGGACGTTGACCAGGATACTAGTTAGTGTGCAAACTATTAGTACACCAATCGAATGGAGGCGGGGAATGCGCAACCGCGACGGCCTGACCCTGGGCTACCGCTTCAAGTGGCGGCTCAACTGGTTGCTCCTGCACGTGGCCGGACCTGCCGAGCAGTCGGACGACAGAGATCCCCGACGTCGGATGGAGCGCGAGCGCGCCGAGCGCGTGGCCCAGTATCGGGCGGAACACGCCGAGCACTGAAGTATCGTCCGGGCGCGTCACAGACACCGCCCGGGCGCGCGACAGAGGGCGGTCAATGGCCGCGCTCAGTGCCCGGCTGCGACCAGCAGGTCGCGGGACAGCGGCGCGAGAGGGTAGTTCGCGACCGGGTCCGCGGGGTCGATCCACACCAGTTCCTCGAGCTCGGCCCGCACCGCGATCTCCGTGCCGGGACGCAGCCGCACCAGGTAGGCATGTGCGTCGACGATGTGGTCGGGCTCGTTCGCGGCGGGCGCCCCGAACCGGCCGAGAGTTTCGACGTCGGCCGGGTCGAGCCGCAGCCCGACCTCCTCCTCGAATTCCCGCAGCAGCGCCGCCAAGGGCTCTTCGCCGGGCTCGATCTTGCCACCCACCTGCATGAACGCCTGCGTGCCCCGCTTGCGGACGAGCAGATGCCGCCCGTCGGAGCGCTCCACGACGGCCGCGACGATCCGTAGCGTCGTGATCGGGCCGATGGCACCGTCCTCGGTCATGACTGCTCCACGATCTCGTCGATCACCGTGCCACCCAGCACCTGGACCACGAGTGGCACGCCGACCAGCCCGGCCGACGTGATGTCCGGGTCGTCGGCGGACGGCTCGTCATAGAAGTCGGGACCGTCGCCCGAGAGCGCCGCAGCAGGCCCGCCCGCCGGGGTGCTCGTCCGCGTCTCGGCCGGGCTTCCGGTCGCCGCTCTCGCTCGCCGCTCGTTCGCCTGTCGCAGCGCCTCGCGTGCGCTACCCGCTCCCGACATCGGAGCCCGCGCGGGAGCGGGGGCCTGCTCCTCGTAGACCGGCTCGGGCTCGGGCATGTCGTAGTCCGCCGGGGGCTCGGTCGTGCTGGCACCTGAGAGCCAGGCCTCGTCGGCTGCACTCGTCGCGGCCGGCGGGCGGGCGGCACGCCGAGTTGGCTCCGGACGTCCAGGCTCAGGGCGTCCAGGCTCAGGGCCGGACGGCTCGGGACGCGACGGCTCAGGACGCTCGGCAACCGCGACGGCACCCTTGGCCGACGCGGGAGCCAGTCCCGACTGCGCGCCGGGGCCTCTGACCGTCGCCGTACTCGTCGGGGCGCCAGCCACGGAGGCGGAGTCCGCGGGCGCCGGCGATGCCGCGGCGGTGCCACCGCCTGGCGCGGGCACGTCCGGCCAGTCCGGCGTCGGGACGGCGGCCGGAGCCAGGGCCTCGCGTCGGGGATCGTCCGAAGGCGCCGCCGAACCGGCACCACCGCCCGACGCACCGCCACCCCCAGGACCGCCGCCCGCAGGACCTCCCCCGGAGGCACCACCGCCGGACGCTCCGCCGCCGCCCGCCGGGCCCTCGTCGAGGGTCGCCTCGACGCGGACGCGGATGCCGAGCGTCTGATAGACCGCTTCCTCCACGGCGCTTGTGTGCCGTGCGTTCGAGAACGTCCGGGCCAAACCCGGAGCCGCGAAGCCGAGCTTCAGCGTGCCGCCCTCGAGGGCGGCGACCTGCGCATTCGGACCGACGAGCGACCAGGTCACGCGTGCGGCCGCGAGCGCGCCGAGAACCTCTGGCCAGCGGCGCCGGACGGTTTCCGTCGTCACGCCGGGCTCGGCACCGTCGGCCGCGGCCGGAGGAGCCGCGGGCGCGGCTTCCGGCTCTGGTGTAACAGGCTGGGGCGCGACTGGCTCCGGCGCAGCTGTAAAGGGAGCCGCGGCCGCCGACTGCGCAGGTGCGGCCTGGACCGGTTCGGCTTCCGGAGCCGCAGGCGCCGGCTCGGCAGGTGTCGGGTGCGCGGCAGGCGTCACGGGCACGGCCGCGGCGTCCGCCGTCGGCCCTGGTTCAGGCGCGACGGGCGCAGCCGCCTGAGCGGGCTGCGGGGTGGCCGTCGGCTGACCGGACTCCCCCCGCTTCTTGCGCGCGTCGAGCACCGCACGCGCGGCGGCGGCCCCGGCGAGGCCGCCCGTCGCCGACTCGTCGGCCGGTCCGTGGCCCGGCGCGGCGGCAGCGCCACCCTGGCTGAGGGGTACCGGTGCAGAGGACGCGCCGATGCCGCCCCGTTCGAGGCGGTCGATACGCGCGGCGAGCCCTGCGGCGCCGTCGTCGGCTCCCGGGAGGAGCAGCCGTGCGCACAGCAGCTCCAGGTGCAGACGCGGCGACGTGGCGCCGGTCATCTCGGTGAGCGCGGCGTTCACGAGGTCCGCCGCCCGGGACAGCTCCGCCACCCCGAGCCGCCCGGCCTGGGTGCGCATGCGGTCCAGCTGGTCGGTGGGTATACCCCGAAGCACGGCGCTGGCGGCATCACCCGAGACGCCGATGACTATGAGGTCGCGCAGGCGCTCCAGGACATCCTCGACGAACCGGCGCGGCTCGTGTCCCGTCGCGATGATCTGGTCGACGACCCGGAAGATGGAGCCGCCGTCGCGTGCGGCGAGCGCGTCCACGACGTCGTCCAGGAGGTTCGCGTGCGTGAACCCGAGCAGGCCCACCGCCAGGTCATAGTCCACGACCCCGCCCGTGGCGCCGGCGATGAGCTGGTCCATCACGGACAGGGAGTCGCGCACCGAGCCGCCGCCGGCACGCGTGACCAGCGGGAGCACTCCGCCGCCCACCTCGACCCCCTCGGCCGCGCAGAGCTGTTCGAGGTACGGGGACAGCACGTCCGGCGGCACGAGCCGGAACGGGTAGTGGTGCGTGCGCGACCGGATCGTGCCGATCACCTTGTCCGGCTCGGTCGTCGCGAAGATGAACTTGATGTGCGGCGGCGGCTCCTCGACGATCTTCAGCAGCGCGTTGAAGCCCTGCGGCGTCACCATGTGCGCCTCGTCGAGGATGAAGATCTTGTACCGGTCGCGGGCGGGCGCGAAGGTGGCACGTTCGCGCAGGTCACGCGCGTCGTCCACACCGTTGTGCGACGCCGCGTCGATCTCGACCACGTCGAGCGACCCGCTACCACCGCGCGCCAGCTCGACGCAGGAGGCGCACTCGCCGCACGGGGTGTCGATCGGCGACTCGGGGGTGTTCTTCGCACAGTTCAGCGTCCGCGCCAAGATGCGGGCCGACGTCGTCTTGCCACAGCCCCGGGGACCGCTGAAGAGATAGGCATGGTTCACCCGCCCGCTGCGCAAGGCCTGCATGAGGGGGCCCGTGACGTGGTCCTGGCCGATCACCTCGGCGAACGTCTCGGGCCTGTAGCGGCGGTATAGGGCGGTGCTCACCCCCGCAACGATAGACGGCCTCACCGACACTCGGAGGACGGCCGTCCACAGGTTCGGATTCGCCATGCGAATCGAACGTGTGTTCCATATGATGGTCGCATATTCGGACCCGACCGGAGGGTGGCCAGCCATGCGGATCAACAGCACCGCTTTGCGCTCGGTGCCGAGCCTGCCATCCGTCACCGACACCACCCACGCCGACGTGACGTCGGCCCTTGGCGACGTCGGCCTGGAGCAGATCGCAGCCCTGCACGCCTGGCTCCTAGCGGCGGCCAAGCCTGGCGACAACCCGGCCCGCATCGACACCCTGCGCGCCCTGGAAGACATCAAGGCAGCCTGCGCTGCGGTGCAGGCTCAGGTACTGGTCGAGCTGCACGACGACGCGCTCGTGGCCGCGCGTGAGCACGCCGCGGACCCGGCCGGACACCACGACTCGACCGGTCGGCAGATCCCGGTCACGGTGCGGTCCGCCGAACGTGACGCGACCGCGAGCACCGTCCAGCAGGCCGCCCGCGCTGCGCCTCTCACCTCACCGGACCCGGACCCTGCTGGGCGCGGCCCGCCTCTGGCACGAGGAGATGCCGCACACGCTGGCGGTACTGCGGGAGGGCAGGCTGTCCGAGGGACGAGCGCTGCTGCTGGTCAAGGAGACGGCGTGCCTCACGCTAGAGGACCGCAGCCGTGTCGACACGGACCTGTGCGCCGACCCGGCCACCCTGCACGGGGTCGGCACCCGGCGGCTGGTCGCCATGATCAACGAGCGCGCCAACCAGATCGACCCGGCAGCACTGGTCAAGCGGGCCGCGAAGGCCACCAGTGAGCGCTGCGTCACGATCCGGCCCGCCCCGGACACCATGACGTACGTGACCGCACTGCTGCCCGTCGCGCAAGGGGTACAGGTCTACGCGGCGCTGAAGCTCGCCGCGGAGTCCGCCCGGTACACGGGCGGCGACGAGCGCTCCACCGGCCAGATCATGGCCGACACGCTCGTCGAACGAACCACCGGCCAGGAACGTGCGGCGGCGGTGCCCGTCACGGTGAACCTCGTCGTGTCCGACGCCGCCCTGCTCGGCGGCGGCCACGAGCCCGCCGTCATCCTGGACGCGACCGGCGCCGGGCACGGCACCATCCCGGCGGCCATCACCCGCAACCTCACCGCTGGCGCCGTCGACCTCGGCGCAGCCTGGCTGCGGACCATCTACGCCACCACGAGCGGCGACCTGATCGGCACGACCGGCAGACGCCGGTTCTTCGCCGACGGGCTCGCGGACCTGCTGCGGATCAGGGACCAGGGCGTCTGCCGCACGCCCTGGTGCGACGCCCCGATGCGCCATCTCGACCACATCCAACCCGCGGCCGACGGCGGAAGCACCAGCCTGGTCAACGGGCAAGGGCTCTGTGCTGGGTGCAACCAGGCCAAGGAAGCACCCGGCTGGCGATCAGCGCCCGGGACCGACCCTGCCACCGGCCGACACGTCGTCACCACCACCACACCAACCGGTCACACGTACCGATCGGTCGCGCCGCCACCCCCGCGAGCGGCCGACCAGACAGCGCCACGCAGCACGGGCAGGAGCCCCACGATCTTGCGGCCGGTGCGGCAGGCAGCCTGATCTCGCCGGTCTCACCCTTGCCATCTTGAAATGTTAGCGACTAACATTTCTAGGTGGCCACACCCCGCACCCTCCGCACCCGAGCCCGCATCCTCGATGCCGCACTCGACCTCTTCGAGCGCCAGGGCTACGACGCCACCACGGTGAACCAGATCGCCGACGCCGCGGGCATCACCCCCATGACGTTCTTCCGGCACTTCCCCACCAAGGACGCCGTGCTGGTCACCGACCCGTACGACCCCCTCATCGCACAAGCCGTCGGCGCCCAGCCGGCCGACCTTCCTCCCCTGGAGCGCACGCGCCTCGGCATGCTCGCCGCGCTCGGCGACATCACGCCCACCGAGGACGCCACGGCGAGGCGTCGCGTCGCCCTCGTCACACAGTCCCCCTCGCTCCGAGCCGCCGTAGCCATCGGCACCGAGGCCACCCAGGAGGCGATAGTCGAGCAGCTCGTGGCCGACGGCGTCGATCCCCTGGACGCCGCAATCGCCGCCTCGGCCTGCCTCGCCGCCACGACCGCAGCCCTCCTGGCCTGGGGCACCGCGCCGAGCGACGTCACGCTCGCCGATCTCGTCCACCGCGCCCTGGCGCAACTCGCCCTGGAGAAGCCATGACCGCGCTCCTGCTCGACGACGTCTCGCACAGCTTCGGAGATCGGGTCGCCCTCGACCACCTCACCCTCGACGTGGAGCCGGGCCGGGTCACGGCCCTGATCGGCCTCAACGGCGCCGGCAAGACGACGGCGCTCCGCGCGCTGGCCGGCCGCCTGCGCCCGACGCACGGCGAGGCGAGGATCCTCGGCCACAACCCCGCTGACCTGCCCATCGACGTCGCCACGCGGTTCGGCCACGTGGTCGACACCCCACTGATCTACCCCGAGCTGACCGTGACCGAGAGTCTTCGCTGCTCTGCCCGGCTGCACGGCCGGCCCCGGCAAGCGGCCGCACCCGCGGCGAGCGCCGCCGTCGGCCGCATGGGACTCGCGCCGTGGCGCCACGCACGGGCCCGAACCCTCTCGATGGGCAACCGTCAGCGCCTCGGGATCGCCTGCGCCACCCTGCATCGGCCGACCGCGTTGATCCTCGACGAGCCGACCAGCGCCCTCGATCCGCAGGGTGTGGTCCTGGTCCGCGAACTCGTCCGCGAGCTGGCCGACGAGGGCGCGGCGGTACTCGTCTCGAGCCATCACCTCGACGAGGTCGCCCGGGTCGCGGACGAGATAGTCGTGCTGCACGGCGGGCGTGACGTCGGACGGCTCGAACCCGGCGGCACCGACCTGGAGCAGCGGTTCTTCGCCATGGTGCTGGAGGCCGACACCCGAAACGCCGATATCCGCACCGCCAATGCCCGCACCGCCGACACCGGGAGCCTGGCATGAACCTCCGCGCCGCCCTTGCCGTCGAGGCGCTCAAGCTGCGCCGCTCGACCGTCGCCCGCATCGCGACCGCTCTGCTCGTGCTGCTCGTCCCGCTCGGGAGCGTCGGGATGGTGGCGCTCGCCCGGTCGCCGCAGCCTGTCGGCCCGACGGCGGCCAAGCTCGCCGACTACGCGACCGGCGACCTCGCCACGACACACCTGCTGGTGTGCGCCCAGGTGCTCTCGGTCGCCGCGCTGGCCGCGGGCGGATTCTTCGTCGCGTGGTCGTTCGGCCGGGAGCTGGAGAGCGGCACCGCCGGCGCACTGTTCGGCCTCGCCGTGTCGCGCGGCACGGTCGCCCTGGCCAAGTGCCTGGTTGCCCTGGCCTGGATCGTGGCGTGCGTGGTGCTGACGGTCGCCGTGACCGTCGCGGCTTCGGCGGTGGTCACCGCTGTCTCCGGCGAGGCCTTCGGCCCGGAAGCCTGGGCCGGGGCGCGGAACTCCGTCGTCGCCGGGGTCCTCGGCAGCGGGCTGGCCCTGCCGTTCGCCTGGGTGGCGACGGCGACGCGCAGCCAGCTCGGCACGGTCGGAGCACTGGTCGGCGTCGTCTCGCTCACGCAGATCGTCGTGCTGCTCGGCGGCGGCTCGTGGTTCCCCTACGCCGCCCCGTCGCTGTGGGCGGGCATGGGCGGAGCGGCCGCGGCGGCCGCGGTCGGTCTCCCCCACCTGCTGCTCGCGGCGGCGGTCGCCCCGGTCGCGGTCGCCGCCGTCGTGCAGGCCTGGCGACGCCTCACGAACGTGTGAGGCGTCGCTTCACCGCCGCAGCGCGCGCCGCGCGAGCCCGTTCCCCAGCCACTGGACGGCCTGGACGATCAGCACGATGACCACCACCACGACGGCGGTGACCGCCCAGTCGTACTGCCGGTAGCCCTGGACGATCGCGAAGTCGCCCAGCCCGCCGGCACCCAGGTACCCGCCGATCGCCGACATGTCGAGCACACCGACGAACAGGAACGTGTAGCCCAGGATCAGGGGTGCGAGCGCCTCCGGGACCAGCACGGTCCGCACGATCCGGAAAGGCGAGGCGCCCATGGCCCGGGCGGCCTCGACCACACCGGGGTCGATGGAGACGAGGTTCTGCTCCACGAGCCGCGCGAACACGAACGTCGCCATGAAGCACATGGCGAACGTGAACGCCTCGATGCCGATCGTCGAGCCGATGACCGCGCGGGTCAGCGGGCCGAGCGCCACCAGGAAGATGATGAATGGCACCGGCCGCACCACGTTCACGGCGATGTTCAGCACTGCGAACACGAACCGGTTGCCGAGCAGGTTCCCGGGCCGCGTCAGGTACAGGCCGAGTCCGAGGGCGAGCCCGAGAAAGCCACCCACGAGCAAGGTGATCAGCACCATGTACGCGGTCTGGCCGGCCGCCTCCCAGAGCAGCGGCGTCAACTGGTCCCAGCTCATACGGCTGCCCTCCCATGGTCGTCCACCCATGTCACGTCCCTCAGCGCGGCAACGGCGGACTCCACCGCGGCAGGATCGCCGACGAGCTCTACGGTCAGCGACCCGTACGGCCGCTCCGCGACCTCGGTGATGCCGCCGAAGACGACCGTCCCGTCGACACCGTGCTCGCGCAGCGTGCGCGTGAGCACGGCCGACGACCCCGCGACCTCGTCGACACCCACCGTCACGATGTGCCCGGTATGCCGGGCGCGTAGGCGCTCCAGCACCTCGGGCGACGGCCGGTCGCGCAGCGCGGTGGCGACGAACCGCCGGGTGATGTCGTGCGCGGGCGCGCTGAACACCTGGTACGCCTCCCCCACCTCGACGACGCGCCCCCGGTCCATCACCGCAACCCGGTGGCAGATCGAGCGCACCACGTCCATCTCGTGCGTGATCACGACGACCGTGACGCCGAGCTCGCGGTTGACGCGCTGGAGCAGGTCCAGCACGTCGCGCGTCGTCTCGGGGTCGAGTGCCGACGTCGCCTCGTCCGCGAGCAGGATGCGCGGGTTGGTGGCGAGCGCCCGGGCGATGCCGACGCGCTGCTTCTGCCCGCCCGACAGCGCCGACGGGTGCACCCCCGCCTTCTCCACCAGGCCGACGAAGTCGAGCAGCTCGGCCACCCGCGCCTCGCGCCGGGCCCGCGGCCAGCCGGCCACCTCGAGCGGGTAGGCGACATTCCCCGCGACGGTCCGGGAGGCGAGCAGGTTGAACTGCTGGAACACCATGCCGATCCCCGCCCGCACCGGGCGCAGGCGCGCCTCGTTCAGGGCGCCGAGCGCGACGCCGTCGACGACGACGTCACCGCCCGTCGTGCGTTCCAGCGCGTTGATCAGCCGGACCAGCGTGGACTTGCCGGCACCCGACTGACCGATGACGCCGAAGATCTCGCCCTCGCGGATGTCGAGGGTGACCTCGTCGACGGCGCGCACCTCCGCACCCCGCCCGCGGCCCGGGAACACCTTGGAGGCGCCCTCGAACCGCACGATGCTGCCGGCGGCAGCTCCGGTCGCGGCAGACATCAGGAGGCGTCCGCCTCGATACCGGCCAGGATCTCCTGCAGCTCGCTGGCCGAGTTGTCCTTGATGACGCCGGTGCCGCCGGACGCTTCCAGCACGCCCTTCTCGACCTCCGGGGAGTGGTAGATCTCGACGAGCTGCTGGAACACCTCGTTGTCCGCGTCGTCCGCGCGGGCCACCCATACGTTGATGTACGGCGCGGCGGCGTCGGAGTCCGGGTCGTCCGAGAAGATCGCGTCCTCGGAGGTCAGGCCGGCGTCGCCCACGAAGTCGTTGTTGATGATCGAGGCGTCGACGTCCTGCAGGGCGAGCGCCGTCTGCGCGGCGTCGACCGGTGTCACGGTCACGCGCGACTCGTCCTCGAGCACGTCGGCGGGCGTGGAGAACGCGCTGCCGCCGTCGCGCAGAGCGACCAGCCCGGCCTCCTGCAGCACGAGCAGCGCGCGGGCCTGGTTGCTGTCGTCGTTCGGGATCGCGACCTCTCCGCCGTCGGGAATGTCCTCGACGCTGTCGTGCTGCTGGGAGTAGAGCCCCAGCGGGTAGACGGCGGTGGCCGCGATCGGCGTCAGGTCCTGCCCGGAGGCGGTGTTGTAGGTGGCGAGGAACTGCAGGTGCTGGAACTGGTTGAGGTCGAGGTCGCCGTCGGTCAGGCCCTGGTTGGGCAGCTGGTAGTCGCTGAAGTTCACGAGCTCGACGGTGATGCCCTCCTCCTCGGCCAGGTCGCTGAAGGTGGTCCAGTAGTCGTCACCGGAGTTGACGACGCCGATGCGGACCGGGTCCTCGGCTGTGCCAGCGGCAGCCGCGGCGTCGCCCCCGACACCGCAGGCGCTCAGTGCGAGGGCGGTGACGGCGGCGAGGCCGGTGGCCAGAACAGGGGTGAAGCGAGACATGGGTGGTCCTCTCAGGGCGCACGGGCGCGGGTATGCCTGTGCTCAGGATGCGGGGGCCGGCGCGTGGCGCTGGCCGGGGTGGAGCAGCGGCGGGCCACGGCCATCAGCAACGTGGCGAGCTCGCGAGAGTTCGGGCGGCCCTCAGCGGGCTGAGGGAAGGTGGGGCGCTGTCAGCGCTCGCACATTCGCCCGCCGCGCACGCGGCCGCCACACATCACGTCGCGGCAGGTGCGCGACGTCGTGGCGGCGGTCCAGGTGCGGGTCATACGGACATCGTGCGGCACTGAACGACGTCGGAGCGAATCCCCTCGGGGTAAATCCCACGATGCGGACAAAATGCTGTCCACATCGTGGAGAGCCGCGGAAAACGCGGGCAATAAGGGACCCCCCGCACACCCACCAGAGCTCACTTACCCTTGCTGCCTTCCGGCCCTGGGGGAGTTCGGCGAGGTGGTGCCGCACGAGGGGTCTACCGAAAGCCTAACCGATCCGGGCACCCCGGCCCAACACGCCGAACCCCGCTGTACGCCACCTCACAACCCGGCCCCGGATTCCGATTCGTTGTCCGAGCACGGCGTCCGGTATCCTCGTCAGGCCGCGCCAGACTTCGGTCCAGTGGCCGCGCGCCCGCCTCGGCGAAGCGCGAGGAGGATTCGCCTAGTGGCCTATGGCGCACGCTTGGAAAGCGTGTTGGGTTAACGCCCTCGGGGGTTCGAATCCCCCATCCTCCGCAGTGTGATGAGTCGGGACATCGTTCATGGATGTCCCGGCTCATCGTCGTCTCAGGACGCTTCCGCGGCCGCGTCGCCGTCGGCGAGGGCGCGGCCCCCCGCCTCGGTCAGCGTCACCACCTTGGCGCGGCGATCCGTGTCGTCGAGCTCCCGCCGCACCAGGCCGTCCCGCTCCATGGCCTCGACGGCCTGCGTGGTCGACCGCGCGGCGAGGCCGAGCTCGGCGGCCAGCCGCGCCTGCTTGATCGGGCCGCACCCGGCCAGCACCTGCAGGATCTTGGTCCGGGCCAGCGACACCCCGCTCCGGGCCATGTGCTCGTCCACGAGCCGGCGCAGCCGCGCGGACGTCGTCAGGTAGTGCAGGCCGACCTCACCGGCGCGTCGGCTCCCGCTCATGGTCGTTCCCGGTCTTTCGTGAGGCACCTCCGCATGATGCGTCATCAACGTCCGCGGCGCCGCCCGCAGCCTGAGCCGGGCAATTCGCCCATGCGTCACATGACGTTATGGACGTGCTCACCTCCGTCTGGTCGGGTGAACGGGCATCAGATCCCTGACCTGGAGGAGAGCCCATGTCCACCACCCCCGGAATCTCGCGCCGCGCCGTGCTCGCCGCGGCAGGCGCCGTGGGCGCACTCGGCGCCTCGGCGTCCCTCGCGAGCCCTGCCGCAGCACGGACGACGTCGGGCAGGCCCGTGATCGGCCCAGCGCGCGGCGAGCTGTTGCACGCGATGAGCTTCAACGTGCGCTACGACCGCGAGGGCCAGACCCAGCCCGGCGAGCCCGACTACTGGCCGGAGCGCGCGCCGCTCACCTCGGCGTTCCTGGCGCTGGAGCAGCCGACCATCCTGGGGGTCCAGGAGGTGGAGTTCAACCAGCTCTCCGCCGTCGAGGCGGGGCTCGGGCGCGGCTACGAGATGGTGGGCTTCGGGCGCGACGGCGGTGCGGGCGGCGAGTACTCGGCGATCTTCTACGACGCTCGCCGCCTGACCGTGAAGTGGTGGGACCAGTTCTGGCTGTCCGACACCCCGGACCTCATCGGCTCCGCGACCTGGGGCAACACCGTGACCAGGATCGTCACCTGGGCCGAGCTGCACGACAAGGTGACCGGCCGCGACTTCCTGCACATCAACTCGCACTTCGACCACCAGGCGGAGAACGCGCGGGTGCGCAGCGCGCAGGTGGTCCGTGACCAGGTGGCGGCGACCCAGCTCCCCGTCGTCTTCACGGCCGACTGCAACGCGGCCGCCGAGGCCTCGGCCGCCTACGACGTCCTGGTCACCGAGGGCGGGCTCCAGGACACCTGGCTCGCCGCCGACCGCCGGCTCACCCCCTACGCGGGCACGTTCCCCAACTACGGGACGCCGAACCCGGACGGCACCCGGATCGACTGGATCCTGGCGTCGCCCGGCGTCGAGGTCCGCGCCGCGGCGATCAACACGTGGACCCGCGACGGCCGCTATCCGAGCGACCACACCCCGGTCCAGGCGCTGCTGAAGATCTGACCGCCGGCCAGCCAACGAGTGCAGACCCGGTCACGCCCCGACCGGGTCTGCACTCAGCGGTCAGCGCGACTCAGGCACGACGGCGGGTGAACAGCGCCGCGCCGATGCCCGCGGCGCCGACCACGATGCCGGCCACGCCGAGCCAGCGGCCCACGGGGTCAACGGCCGGGGCTGCGTCCGCGACGGCGGTCTCGCCGGAGGCGTCCCCGCCAGAGGCGTCGTCCGACGCAGCGTCGTCCGACGTCGCCGCGCCGTGGTGGCCGCTCTCCGCCTCGGCGGCGGTCGTCGTGAACACGGGTGCGGGAGCCTCGGGCTCCTTGCCGTCCTCGGTGACGAGGTCGTCCCAGTCGACGACGTTGCCGTCGGTGTACGTCTGGTGGGCGGGGAGCACGATCTCGGTGCCCTCCTCGGGCAGCGCCCCGACGCGGACGGCGAACTCCTGGTACTCGTGCGGCGGGACCTCGTTGCCCTTCTCGGCGGTCCAGGTCACGCGCACGGGCGCCTCGTCGACAGTCGCGCCCTCGACCTCGAACGGCTCGTCGAGCTTCTCGACGTCGACCTCTACGTCCCAGCCCGGCAGGGTGCGCGGCGTGACGCTGAGGAACGGGGTGTCGGTCGGCAGGTCGACGACGAGCTTCTCCGTCGACTCGGTCTCCGACTCCGTGGGCACGCGGAACGTGAGGCTCGCGTAGCTCTCGGCGGCGGTCGTGTCGGGGTCCACCGTGACGTGTGCGTAGGCCACGGTGGGCAGCAGCACCAGGACGGCGGTCGCGGGTACGGCCGCGAGGGCGCGGCGGGCGGGCATGCTGAAGCGAGTCATGTACTCGGTCCTTCGGTCTGAAAGGGGTGGCGGGTGGGGATGAGCAAGGGCGTACGACGACGCACCTCCCCGCCCCGACTCCGTCAGGCCGCGAGGTGCATCACCAGGACCGACGACGGCGGCCCGCGCTCGGGCGCGACATGCAGGTCCACGGAGCCCGACGGCGCCTCGGGCGCGCCCGGCACCGGGGCGCGCCGTACGACGGGCAGCCACAAGGGCTCCACCACGAGCGGCCGCACCAGCCACGACGCGAGCAGCCAGACGCCGCGCTCGACCCCCACGAGCAGCCCGACGGTCACCACCGTCGCGACGGCGTGCCAGGCGAGCATTCCGGGGCCCATCGCCGCGGGCTCCACGCCCACGCACGCCCCGTGCGCGAGCGAGTCGGCGACCGGTCCGGCCAGGTGGGGGTGTGCGCCGTCGGGCAGCAGGACCGGGGCGCACGCGCCGCCCAGGAACGAGAAGACCTGGTGCAGGGCGTACTGCCCGAGGCCCGCGAGGGCGAGGCCGCCCGGCCACCGCACCTGCCGCCGCACGGCCAGCGTGGTCACCATGAGCAGCAGCGCGCCCAGCAGGGCGATCACCTCGACGGGCGGCAGGTGGCCGCCGGCTTCGAAGTGCGCGGTCAGGGCGAGCGCGAGCACGACCACCGCCCAGAGAAGCGCGCGGCCGAAGCCGACAGCTCCTGAGGACGGGTTCAGCACAGCACAGACCTTAGCCCCGCCGACGCCCTCGCCGAGCAAACCCGGGCAACGGCCCTACTCGGACGCCTCTGTCGCCGGCGTCTCGGTCGCCTTCGTCAGCGGCTGGGGCGTGATCTCCGCGATGGCGACACACCCCTCACGGTTCTGGAGCGGCTGGTCGCTGCTGACGGCGACGTCGTCCAGCGGGTAGGGCGCCTCGTACTGCTCGCCCACGAGCAGGTCGACCGACCTGCCCTTGCGATCGTCCAGCACGAGCCGCACGTCCGGGAGGTGCTCGGCGAGCGTGTACGCGGCCACGACGCCGTTCTTTCCGAACCGCAGCTCCGAGTACACCTTCTGCTCGCCCTCGTAGTCGCCAAGGGCGATCACCTCGAACCCACGCCGGTCCAGCTCGTTCTCGAAAGCGGCCGCGGCGCCCGCCTCGCCCACCACCGTGGACACGGCCGTCGCATTCAGCACCCGCACCTCGATCTTCGAGTACGCGACCGGCAGGGCGCCGTCCGGCTGGCCCTTCACCGCGGGCAGGCAGGGCACCGGATACGACTCCTGCTCCGCCACGCCCACCGTGGTGAACGGCCGGTTGAACGGGGAGCTGATCGCGCCCGAGTACACGGCGAGCGCGAAGATGCCGCAGACCGCCAGGAACGCGATGAGCACGCCGAAGACCACGGCCTGACGCTCGTGCTCGCGGCGGCGGCGCTCCACGCGCGCCTGGTCGTACCCGGGGGATGTCACTCGTCGAACCTACCTGAGTCAGCGGATGATCAGCACGCGAGCGTGCAGCACAGGACGTTGTTGCAGGGCGGCACGCACCGCGCGATGCAGCCCGTCCTCGAGGTAGAGGGTGCCCTCGTACTCGACGACGTGCGCGAACAGGTCGCCGTAGAAGGTGGAGTCCTCGGCCAGGAGCGTGTCGAGGTCGAGCGTGCGCTTCGTGGTCACGAGCTCGTCGAGGCGCACCTGGCGTGGGGGCACGTCGACCCAGTCGCGCGTCCGCGAACGCCCGTGCTCAGGGTACGGGCGGCCGTCTCCTACGGCCTTGAAGATCATCGGTCCATCCTCACTGGACTCGGCGGGGCACGGTCCGGGAGCGGCGGTGAGGAAACCTGCCTGCTGACACCGGACGGCGTCCCGCACCCTACCGGAACGTGCGTGCCGGGAACAGCCGGAGGGGTGCGGGACGGGCGTTCGGCGGCGGTCACACGCTCGGCACGTCCCGTCGCCGGAACCCCGCGAAGGCCAGCAGGAACAGCACGACGGCGACTCCCGTCAGCCCCAGCATGTGCGACGCCTCCGGCTCCTCGGTGAACGCCGCCGGCAGCCAGTAGAACGGCGAGACCCGATGCACCCAGTCCGGCAGGTCCTCCAGCAGCCCGCCGAACATGCCGATCACGAAGGTGTAGATCAGCAGCGCCCAGCCGATACCCGCCACGCGCGGGAACCACGCGTACAGGGCCGCGGTGAACCCCAGGTAGACAGCGAGCGCCAGGAGGTACGGCCACAGCACCTCGGTGTAGTCGCCGAAGGACTGCTCCTCGTAGCCGACGGACACCGCGCCCACCCACAGGCCCCAGATGCTCACCGCGGCGAGCACGGCGGTACCCAGCCCGGCGACCAGCAGCTGCGAACCGAACCAGCGCTGCCGGGAGACGGGCTTGGCCAGCGCGATCTCGGCGCGGCCCACGCCCTCCTCGGCCTTGGGCCGCTGCCCCATGACGACGGCGTACGCGGCGCAGCACAGCATGGCGAACAGGACCATCACGCCCAGGAACGCCGTGGTGAACTGGCTCGTGTCCGCTCCGAACACCGCGGCGAAGACCGGGTTGTTCTCCGGGATCTCCGCGATCATCGAGGTGATGTCGGGCAGGAGCGTGCCCGACGCGTACCACATGAGGCCGAGCCCGAGCACGCACCACATGAGCACGATGCGCTGCTGGATCCAGGCGAGCGTGACTGGGCCGCGCAGGGTTGCCCGGGCGTCGGCCCGGCCCGCGCGGACCGCGACCATGCCCGAGCCGAAGTCGCGACGCGATCCCAGGAACGCGCCGAGGAGGAGGAAGAGGACGATCGCGACGACGCTCAGCGCGGCGGGCCACCACCGCACGTCGACGAAGGGCCGCATCTGCTGCGCCCAGGCGATCGGTGAGAACCAGGACAGCGCGCTGCCGTGCCGCTCCTGGATGTCGCCCGCAGCCCGGACCATGAAGGCGATACCGAAGGCCGCCAGGCTGATGCCCACCGCGCCGCGCCCGTGCTCGGTCACCTGCGCGGCCACGAGGGCGATCGCGCCGAACACCATGGCGCTCAGCCCGCTCCCGACGGTCAGCGCGAACGAGTCGCCGAGTCCCAGGTCGCTTTCACCGACGCCGTACAGGGCGAGCGCCGACACGATGGCGATCACCGCGTTGACGATGAGCAGGGTGATGGTCGCCGCGACGGCGGGTGCGTGCCGCCCCACGGCCCCGGCGCGCACCAGCTCCGACCGGCCGCCCTCCTCCTCACCGCGCGTATGCCGCACCACGTGCAGGATGCTCATGATCGCGAGCGCCATGACCATCCAGGTGATGCCCTCGTTGGCGATCGCCACGCCCACCGTGTAGTCGTCGATGCCGTAGCCGGGCCCGCCCATGGCGATCCCGCTCGGCGTCTCCATGATCAGGGCGCGCCCGGCGAGCGCCTCGTCGCCCATGGCGCCGAGCGCCACCACGAAGTACGCGTAGAAGAACACGACGGACGCCGTCCACACGCTCAGGCGTACCCGGTCGCGGCGCAGCATGAACCGCACCATCCGTCCGGTCCCGGTCAGGGTCGCCCCGAACGCCGGACGGCCGACGGCGGGAACCGGCGGCGACACGACGGCGGCGCTCATCGCGCACCAGCCTTCCGGCCGGCGGCGGCACCGTTCGCGGCCGCCTCGGCGGCTGCCTCGTCGGCGTCGATGACGTCGCCGTAGTGGCGCATGAACAGGTCCTCGAGCGACGGCGGGGTCGCGGTGAAGCTGCGCACCTCGAGTGCGCTCATGGCGGTGAGCACGGTGCCGATCTGCGCGTTGTCGGTGTCGAACGTGACGCGGGTGCCGCCGTCCGAGGCGGTGGTGACCAGGTCGTGCACGCCGGGCAGCTGCGCGACGGCCGCCGGGTTGCCGCCGACCACCGCGGTCACGCTGGTGCGCGTGAGGTGCCGCAGGTCGTCCAGCGTGCCGGACTCGACGTCGGTCCCGTTACGGATGATCGTGACGGTGTCGCACACCTTCTCGACCTCGGACAGGATGTGGCTGCTGAGCAGCACGGACCGGCCCGCGGACCGGGCCTCACGGATGTACTCGGTGAACACGGCCTCCATGAGCGGGTCCAGGCCGGAGGTCGGCTCGTCGAGCACGTACAGCTCGGCGTCGGTCAGGAAGGCCGCGACCAGGGCGACCTTCTGCCGGTTGCCCTTGGAGTAGGTGCGCGCCTTCTTGCGCGGGTCCAGCTCGAAGCGCTCCAGCAGCTCGACCTTGCGCGCCCTGAGCCGGGACTTCTCGGCGTGGCCGCTGAGGCGGGCCAGGTAGTCGATGCACTCGCCGCCGGTCAGGTTGGGCCACAGGCTCACGTCGCCGGGCACGTAGGTGATGCGCTTGTGCAGCTCGACGGCGTCGCGCCACACGTCGCCGCCGAACAGCCGTGCGGAGCCCGCGTCGGCCCGCAGCAGGCCGAGCAGGACACGGATGGTGGTGGACTTGCCGGCCCCGTTAGGGCCCAGGAAGCCGCGGATCTCGCCGGGCTGGACGGCCAGGTTCAGGCCGTCGAGGGCCTGCACCCTGCCGAAGGACTTGGACAGGTCGTGGATCTCGATTGCTGGTGTCACGGTCATGGCTCGCTCGCTCTCAGACGTCGGTGGGGGACGTAGCTGGGCAGCGCACTTCGGACCGGCGGGTACCGGTCAGCCTGGGGTAGGCGCGGGCGCTGCCTCGTCCTGCGACGGCGGGTCGGGCACGTACATGAGGTATTCGTCGAGCATGCGACGGGACGTGAGGAAGCCTTCGGTGAACAGCTCCAGCATGGGCAGGTAGCTGTTGTTGAGGAAGCTGCGAACGATCGCCCCGAGGTCGTGCGGGTCCGACGGCGGGTTGAGCGTCACCTCGAGCAGCAGCGAGCCGAGCGAGGAGAGCGTGAGGTAGCGGGCGCGCGCGGCCTCGTCCCGGCTGGGCACGATCACGCCCGCCGCCACGCCGTCCCGCGTGTAGCCCACCGCGTCGTCGACCATGTGGTCGATGAACTCCCGGGCCAGCGGACTGCCGTCCTGCATGGACCGCAGGACGTACCCGACGATGGGCGCGTTCTCCTCGACGGCCGCGAACTTGTGGAAGAAGCTCTGGCCGGCCGCGGCCTCGGCGACGTTCTCGCGCTTGAGCCGGCGGATGGTGGCCAGCAGGTGCTCGTCGCACTCGGCGCGGAGCTTGTCCTTCGAGCCGAAGTGGTGCATCACGAGACCGGCGCTCACCCCGGCGTCCTTGGCGATCGAGCGCAGTGGCGCACCGAAACCCTCCACCGCGAACCGGTTCACCGCCGCGTCCCGGATCCGGGCGCGCGCGGTGAGGTCGGCGTCGGCGCGCACGCCACCGCCCGACGGCGGGGTGGTCCCCGCTCGCCCCTCTGCACCACCGGCTGAACGCACGTTCAATATGCTAATCGCGCGTTCAGCCCGCTGTCCAGACCGTGTCGGACGTATAGGTCATGCGGGTGACCTGTACGTCTGACAGCTGCAAGGGTCAGGGCCGTGCGGTGCCGCGCCAGCGGCCGATGGCGCCCATGACGTGGTAGATCACCAGGGCGGCGGCGGTGCCCAGCGCGATGCCCCCGAACTGCAGGTCGCCGGCCGTCCAGGTGAAGTCGGCGATGCCGATGACGAGCGGCACGGCGGCCGTCGTCAGGTTCACCGGATCGGAGAAGTTCACCCTCCCCTGCACCAAGATGCGGGCGCCCAGGATGCCGATCATCCCGTAGAGCATCGTCGTGGCGCCGCCGAGCACGCCTGCGGGGACGCTGGCGATCATGGCGCCGACCTTCGGCGAGAGGCTGAGCGCCAGCGCACCGAACGCGGCCACCCAGTACGCCGCCGTCGAGTAGACGCGGGACGCCGCCATGACGCCGATGTTCTCCGCGTACGTCGTGGTGCCGGAGCCGCCGCCGAGGCCGGCCAGGGTCGTGGCGACGCCGTCGGCCAGGAGGGCACGGCCGGTGAGCGGGTCGTAGTTGCGGCCGGTCATCGCGGCGACCGACTTCACGTGCCCGACGTTCTCCGCGATGAGGACCAGCACCACCGGGAGGAACAGCCCGAGCACTCCCGGGTCGAACGACGGCGCGACGAACTGCGGCAGACCGAGCCAGCCGGCCTGCTCGACCTGCGAGAAGTCGACCTCGCCGCGCACCGCGGCGAACACGTACCCGATGACGACGCCGAGCAGGATCGCCAGGCGGCCCAGGAGGCCCCTGAACAGGACCTGGATCAGGATGATCGACGCGAGGGTCACCACCGCGGTCAGCGGAGCGACCTGGAAGTTGGTCCACGCCACCGGCGC
Source organism: Promicromonospora panici (assembly GCF_900608595.1). Taxonomy (GTDB): domain Bacteria; phylum Actinomycetota; class Actinomycetes; order Actinomycetales; family Cellulomonadaceae; genus Promicromonospora; species Promicromonospora panici. Next base: position 194,793 of record NZ_UWYY01000007.1, read on the forward strand.
CAGGTTGAGGCCGATCAGCGCCACGATCACGCCCGTCACGACGGGCGGCATGGCGACCTGGATCCAGCGCGGCCCTGCGAAGTGCACCACCACGCCGACGATCGCCAGCAGCAGCCCGGTGGCGAGGATGCCGCCGAGCGCCACCGACTGCCCGCCCGACGCCGTCGCCGCCGTGACCGGCGCGATGAACGCGAAGCTCGACCCCAGGTAGCTCGGCAGCTTGTTGCCGGTGATCAGCAGGAACGCGATGGTGCCGAGCGCAGAGAAGAACAGGGTGGTCGCCGGGTCGAACTCGGTGAGGGCCGGCACCAGGAAGGTGGCGCCGAACATCGCGACGATGTGCTGCAGGCCGATCCCGATCGTGCGCGGCCAGCTCAGCCGCTCGTCGGGGGCGACCACCTCCCCGGGTGTGATGCGGGCACCATCACCGTGCAGTTTCCAGCCGAGTCGCATGCGCCTGTCCTTGATCTCGCGACGGGAGTGTCGCGCGGATCCTATGCGCAGGTGCTGCGGTACTCGCTGATCTCGTCGTCCACGGCCGGCGGCGGGCACAGGAACTGCTGGTAGCGCTCGTCGTCGTCCACATACCGCTTCAGCCAGGAGAGGCTGTACCGGGCGATCAAGGTGTTCGGCGCGCTGGGTGCGGAGTGTGAGGCGTCGCGGAGCTCCAGGTACGCCTTGTCGCCGTCCGCCGGCAGCGACTCGTAGATCGGCTCGGCATGCGACCGCGGCCGCGCCACGACGTCGTCCTCGGCGCCGATGACCAGGGTCGGTGCGGTGACCTCTGGGAAGGTCTTGTCCACGCTCCACGGCGTCATCGGGACGATCGCCTGCAGCGCCGGATAGTCCTTGGCCGCCTCCAGGCTGCCGCCACCGCCCATCGAGTGACCCATCACGGCGAGCCGGTCGGGGTCGATCCGGTCCGCCAGCTCGGTGCGTCCCAGGAAGCTCAGCGCGGCGAGCACCTGGTCGCCGCGCCGGGTGGGCGAGTCGGAGGTGCTGAGGGTGTCGATGGTGAACACCACGAAGCCCTGGGAGGCCAGCCGCGGGCCGAGCCAGGCGATGGCCGCCTGCGAGGAGCTGTAGCCCGGGGAGACGGCGACCGCGCCGAACGTCCCCTCGGACGTGTCGGTCGGGTAGTAGACGGTGCCGCCGCCGAACCCGTCGGCGGAGGCGCGGGTGACGACCGCCATCCCGATCTCGAAGGTGCCGCGGGGCGCCTCGATGCTCTCCTCGGTCGGGTCGGGGCCACGCTGGTAGCCGTCGTCGGCGACCGCGGCGGGGACCGCGCCGAACGTTCCTACGGTGAGGGCGGTCGCCGCCAGGGCGGCACGGAAGACACGAGAAAAGCTCTGCATGGAGTTCTCCTGTGGTGTGTCGCGAGAAGCGGCCGACACGACCATAAGAAGAATCTCTCCACTCGGCCTGCGCTAGCTGTCATTCCATGCCGCCAGCCCCGGTGTCAGCCCAGTTGCGGGCGGACCTCGCGCGCGATCAGGTCCAGGTGGTCCAGGTCCGCCAGGTCGAGGATCTGGAGGTAGACGCGCTGGATCCCCTCCGCCTCGAGGGCCTTGAGGCGGTCCACCACCTCGGTGACGGTGCCCGCGATGCCGTGCTCGCGCAGCTCGGCCGGCTCGCGGCCGATCGCCGCCGCGCGCCGGGCGAACTCGGCCTCGTCCTGCCCGACGGCGGTGACCAGCGCCACCGACTGGACCAGCGACCCGGGCGCGCGCCCGGCGTCGGACAGCGCCTTCTCGACTACCTTGATCCGCTCGCCGACCGTGTCGAGCTCCGGGAACGACTGGTTGTACTCGTCGCCGTACTTCGCCGCCAGCGCGGGTGTCCGGCGCGGGCCGCCGCCCCCGACGAGCACGGGGATCTTCGGCTGCGTGGGCTTCGGCAGGGCGGGCGAGTCGACGAGCTGGTAGTGCTCGCCGGAGAAGGAGAACGTCTCCCCGACCGGGGTCTCCCACAGGCCCGTGATGATCGCGAGCTGCTCCTCGAGGAGGCCGAACCGCTTGTCCGGGAACGGGATGCCGTACGCGCTGTGCTCCGCCGCGAACCAGCCCGTGCCGAGGCCGAACTCGACGCGGCCGCCGGACATCTGGTCCACCTGGGCCACTTGGATCGCGAGGACGCCGGGGTGCCGGAACGTCGCCGAGGACACCAGCGTGCCGAGCCGCACCGTCGAGGTCTCGCGCGCGAGACCGGCGAGCGTGACCCAGGAGTCGGTCGGGCCGGGCAGGCCGTCGCCGCCCATGGCGAGGTAGTGGTCCGAGCGGAAGTACGCGCTGAACCCCAGCCGCTCGGTCGCCTGGGCGACAGCAAGCTGGTCGTCGTACGTCGCACCCTGCTGGGGCTCGGTGAAGATACGCAGGTCGAGAGTCATGGCCACAACGATGCCACGACGCCCAGCGTTGGCTGTGAGCGTGATCGTTGCGACTTCGTGCCCGATTCGGGCGCAACGATCGCGCCCACAGCCAAGGGGGTCAGCGGCTACGCTCACTGCGTGACCGGGATCCGTTGGGGAAGTCTCGCCACCGTCGTCGGCGGCGGGGTGATCTTTCTGGTGTGTCTGGTGGGCGTTGTGCTCGGGCATCTGTGGTCGGCCGTGCCGGGCGCGATCGGCCTCCTGATGGCGGTTCGCGAGGTGCGCTACCTGCGCAGACTGCGGTCGGGCAAGATCTCGGCGCGGGAAAATTAGCACCGTGGACGTCACGTTTCGTTCAAGGACTCTTCACGCCGGCCGGGGGCCACGCGGTAGCCTGCCAGGCATGACCGCCGTCCGTACGCACACGCACGCACAGGCAGTCGACGTTGCGGTGGATCTGTTCACCCGGCAGGGGTACGAGGGAACCACCGTCGAAGAGATCGCCGACGCCGCAAAGGTCAGCCGCGCCACGTTCTTCCGCCGGTTTCGCTCGAAGGAGGACGTGGTCTTCGCCGACCACGAGCTGCTCCTCGAGGAGGTCGTGGTCATGCTGGCCGCCACCCGTCCCGACGCTCGCGCCAGCGAGGAAGCAGGGCACGACCTCGGGCGCGCCTGGGACCCCGACATCGACCCGTACCTCGAGGTGTGCCGCGCCGCACGCATGGTGTTCGACCACCACGTGGGCCAGCGCGAGACCTCGCTGGCCCGGTACGCGCTGCTGCAGCAGGTCCCCGCTCTGCGCGACCGGGAGCTGATCACCACGCACCGCTACGAGCGGGCGTTCACGCACTACCTGCGGGACACACTGCCGCCGGAGCGGTCGGCGTCCACGACGTCCATCGCGTTCGCGGCCTCCGTCGTCGCGGTGCACAACGCGATCCTGCGGCGCTGGCTGCGGACGCCGACGCTCGACCTGCGGCCCGAGCTGGAGGAGGCGTTCGCCGACCTGCGGCGCGCCGCCGTCATCGGCACGACAGGCCACCCGCCGGCCGACGACGGCGCCCCGCCCGTCCGCCGCGTGATCGTCACCGTGGTGGAGGGTGGGGCCGGGCCCGACGAGGTGGCCCGGGCCGTCCGGGACGCCCTCGTCTGACATGTGGCAGACCAGACATTCCCGGCGGGAATGGGCACGTGGCATCCTGTGTTCCGCTAGACATCGTGCATCGAATGCACACGTGCTCCGGGGTCGGTGAAATTCCGAGCCGGCGGTTATAGTCCGCGACCCGGGTCGTTCCTTCGGGAAGGACCCGGTTGACCTGGTGAGACTCCAGGACCGACGGTCAAAGTCCGGATGGGAGGAAGCACGTGCGGCGCGCGCCGTCGACCCCTCGGGGCCACGGCGACACGCCGTCGTCGGCGCCCTCGTGGCGCGCCGGCCCTCACCCCGGAGTCCCTGTGCGGACTTCGGAGAGGGAAGAGACATGGACTGGTTCCGCGCCGCCTACGACGCGATGTTCCTGGTCGGCGACCAGCAGATCTACTGGCGAGAGGTGATCGGCAACCTGTTCGGGCTGGCGTCCGCGCTGGGCGGGCTGCGGCGCAAGGTGTGGGCGTGGCCGGTGGGCATCGTCGGGAACATCCTGCTCTTCACCGTCTTCATGGGCTCGTGGTTCGGCGAGACGACGCGGGCCGACATGCTGGGCCAGGCCGGCCGCCAGATCATGTTCATCGCCGTCTCGGTCTACGGCTGGTACCGCTGGCGCCAGACCCGGCGGCTGGGCGGCGTCGGCACGGTGGCGGTGCACCCGCGCTGGGCCTCCTGGCGGGCGCGCGTCGGCCTGATCACCGGGATGTTCGCCGGCACGCTGCTCCTCACTCCGCTCTTCCGGACCCTGGGCTCGTACGAGCCGGTCTGGGCCGACGCGTGGATCTTCATGGGCTCCGTGCTCGCCACCTACGGCATGGCCAAGGGCTGGGTCGAGTTCTGGCTGATCTGGGTCGCCGTCGACCTCGTCGGCGTGCCGCTGCTGTTCTCGGCGGGGTACTGGGCGACCGCCCTGATGTACCTGGTCTACGGCCTGTTCACGCTGTTCGGGTTCTTCGCGTGGTGGCGCATCAGCCGGCGCGAGAGCGCCGAGCCGGACGAGGTGGTGGCTGCGGCCGCCTGATCGGATACCGTCGGCGCCCGTGACGGCACAGGAGCGCACGGCCAGGATCGGGATCGTCGGCTCGGGCTTCCGGGCCCGGACCATGCTGCGGGTCCTGCACGCGCTGCCGGACCGGTTCGAGGTCGCGGGCGTGGCCACGCGCAACGCGGCCGACCGGGATCAGCTCGCCACCCGCGGCCTGCCCGCGGCGGGCCTGCCCGGGCTCCCGGCGTCCGCCTATGCGTCGGTCCGCGAGCTGCTCGACGGCGGCCGGCCCGACCTCGTCCTGCTGACGCTGCCGGCGGGCCCCGCCCAGCCGGTGATCCGTGACCTCGCCGCCGCGGGCGTCCCCGTGCTCACGGAGACGCCCGCGGCCGGCACGGTCGAGGAGCTGGCGGCACTGCAACGGCTCGTGGACGACGGCGCCTGCGTGCACGTCGCCGAGCAGTACCACCTGGAGCCGCTGGTCGGGGCGCAGCTCGCCGTCGCGGCGTCGGGCCTGCTCGGCCGGGTCACGGACGCGCACGTCTCGATCGCGCACGACTACCACGGCCTCAGCGTGCTGCGCCGCGCCCTGGGGATCACGTTCGAGGACGCCGAGATCACCGCGCGGCGCGACACCCGCCGGGTGCTGCCCAGCCCCAGCCGGGCCGGCGACCCCGACGACCTCGCCCCGGTCGACACGGTGCACGCGACCGCGTGGCTCGACTTCGGCGACCGGCTCGGCACCTACGAGTTCGACGACGTCCAGTACCGCTCCTGGGTGCGCTCTCCCGCGCTGCTGGTCCGCGGGGAGCGCGGCGAGCTGCGGGACGACGTCGTGCGGCACGTCGGTGCCGACGGGCTCCCCCGGCGTTCCAGGCTGGAGCGGATCGCGGCGGGCGGGGCCGGCAGCCACGAGGGCCTGTTCCTGCGCGGCTACACGCTCGACGCCGAGTGGCTGTACCGCAACACCTTCCGCCCGGCTCGCCTGCCCGACGACGAGCTGTCGATAGCCCGCGTCGTCGCCGACATGGCCGACCACGTGCTGCACGGCGCGCCCGCCCCGTACTCCGTGGCCGAGGCGGCGCAGGACCAGTACCTCCAGCTCGAGGTGCGGCGCGCCGCGGCGTCGGGCGAACGGGTGCGGACCCGGCCGCAGGCATGGGCGGGCGGGCCCGCCTGCCGCCACGGCGCGGAGCGCGCCTAGCCCGGCGCCGCCGCGGCTAACGCCCGGTGGACGCCGCCGCCGAGCTGTTGAACTCCGCCGCGAGCAGGTCGAGCAGGCCAGGGAACCGGCGTTCGACCTGTGCCCGGCGCAGCCTGACGCCCTTCCCGTTGCCGTAGTTGATCTCGCAGAGCAGCCCCGAGTCGACAAGCGTCCGGAAGTGGTGGGTCCGGGTCTGCTTGGCGACCGGAGGCCCTCGCGGACCATCCCGGCGACCACGCCCGCGCGTTCCAGGTCTACGAGGCGCAGCAGCGGCGCTCGGTGGACCCGCGACACCGGCGCACCCCCCCTGGCCGCCACGCTGCTGATTCCGCGCACCCGCGGCGGGCTCGCGGTGCGCAACGCCGTCGGCCGCGCCCTGGGACGCGCCACGCGCACGGACGCTCCGATGAGACCTAGTATCGCTTGACCTGATACCCGGTTCCCCGCACCATGGAACGCATGACTCAGACTCCCGGCGTGACGGCGCCCGACTACGACGTCTCGCAACCGCTCGACATCGACTTCGCCGGCACTTTCGCTGACGTCACGGAGGAGGAGCGGGCGCACCAGCTCGCCGTCCGCCGGTTCGTGCAGGACGAGGTCCTGCCCGTCATCGACGGCTACTGGGAGCGCTACGAGGTCCCGATGGACCTGGTCAAGCGCATGGCCGAGCTGGACTTCCTGCGCGACGGCGTGGACGTTCCCGGCTTCCCGAAGGTCTCCAAGATGGCCGAGGGCCTGGCCGCGATGGAGATGTCGCGCGGCGACGGCTCCGTGGCCACCATCTGCGGCGTGCAAGGCGGCCTGGCGCTGCGCTCGATCGTGATGCTCGGCTCTGACGAGCAGATCGCGAAGTACGCCGCGCCGATGGCGCGCGGCGAGGTCCTCGGCGCGTTCGCGCTGACCGAGCCCACGCACGGCTCGGACTCCGTGGGTCTGGAGACCACCGCGGTCAAGGAGACCCGGGACGGCGTCGAGGGCTATGTCATCAACGGCGAGAAGAAGTGGATCGGCTTCGGCTCGATCGGCGACATCTCCGTGGTGTGGGCGCGCGGCGAGGACGGCCACGTCCACGGCTACATCGTGCCGCAGGACACCCCTGGGTACGTCGCCAAGACCATCGAGGGCAAGATCTCGCTGCGCGCCATCCACCAGGCGCACATCGTGCTGACCGACGTGTTCGTCCCGGCCGAGAACCTGCTGCCGGAGGCCCGCACCTTCAAGGACACCGGTCGTGTGCTGTTCGCGACCCGGCTCGGCGTGGCCTGGGAAGCCGTCGGGCAGGCCGTCGCGTGCTACGAGGCCGCGGTGGCCTACGCCAAGCAGCGCACGCAGTTCGGGCGGCCGCTCGCGGCGAGCCAGATGGTGCAGGAGCGCCTGACGAAGATGCTGTCGATCCTCACCCAGATGCAGCTCCTCGTGAAGCAGCTGACGCGGCTCGACGAGGCCGAGCAGCTCACCGGCCCGCAGGCGTCGCTCGCCAAGTACACGTGCACGCGGGGTGCGCGCGAGATCGCGGCGATCGCCCGCGACCTGCTGGGCGGCAACGGGATCCTGCTGGAGAACCGCGTGGCGCGGCACTTCGCCGACATCGAGGCCCTGCACACCTACGAGGGCACCGAGAGCATGCAGGCCCTGATCATCGGCCGCGAGATCACGGGCGCGAGCGCCTTCGCCTGACCCACCCCGCCGAGGTAGAACCTTGGCGAGGTAGGACTGTGGCGAGGTAGGACTGTGGCTGCGCTGCGGTTCTACCTCGTCCTGGTCCTACCTCGCCCTGGTCCTACCTCGGCGGATCCAGGGTGGGGGTAACCCCACCCGCACGCCGTGGGGTTGCAGCATGTTGCGGGGGCGGGCGTCGGCCTAATGTCATATCCATGACCAGCGATGACGGCCCCGCACCGGCGCACCGGCCCGTCAGCCTCGAGGACGTCGTCGCACCCGCGCTCGTCTCCGGCCCGGCCTTCTTCCGGGCCCCGTACGACGCCGCTACCGGACGCGCCTTCGCCGCCCTCGGGGTCGGCTGGATCTGGCACCTCACAGGCGGCCTGACCCTGTGGATACTGGTGGTGGTCTCGGCCGGGATCGTCCCGGCGCTCGGCATCGGGGTCCCGCTCCTCGCAGCCTCCCTGGTCGCGGCGCGCTGGTTCGGCGCGGCCGAGCGCGCCCGCATCGCCGCCCAGACAGGGGTCGCCATCCCCGCTCCCCTGACCCTCGGCCGCACACCGCGTGGCTTCTGGTCGAGGCTGTGGGCGCCGATCCGCGACGGCCGCGCCTGGGCCGCCACGCTCTACGCGTTCCTCGCGATGCTCCTGACCTCGGTGTTCTTCGCGGTCACCACCGGCCTGGCCGCCGGAGCGGCCGCCGCGGCGGCGTTCGTGGCGCTCGGCCGGGGCAGCGCGCTCGCCGAGTGGACCGGCCTGTCCTGGCCGGCCACGGTGGTCGGCGCGCTGGCCGGCGCCGTCGTGCTCGTCTGGGCGGCCGCCGCCCTCGCGCAGTACGGGTCGTACCTCATGGTGCGGCTCGCGACCATCCTCCTGGGCCCTTCGTCGGCCGACGTCGCCCGCGCCCGCGCCGCCGTCGCCGAGCACGAGACGCGCCTCGCCGAGGCCGCGGCGCACACGGCCCGCGAGCGCGCCGTCGTCCTCACCGAGTCGCGGACGGCGGCCGTTTCCGCCGCCGACACCGAGCGTCGCCGCATCGAACGCGACCTGCACGACGGCGCGCAGCAGCGCCTGGTCGCCCTCGGCGTGGAGCTGGGCGTGGCCCGGCGGCTGGCCGACAAGGACCCCGAGCACGCCGTCGCCGCCCTGGAGCTCGCCCACCGCGAGATCAAGGAGACCCTCGCCGAGCTGCGCGACCTGGTGCGCGGCATCCACCCCGCCGTCCTCGCCGACCGCGGGCTGGACGCCGCCCTCTCCGCGCTCGCCGGGCGCAGCCCGGTCCCGGTCCGGGTGGAGGTCACGGGCGACCTGACGCCTGCGGGCTCCGCCGCGCAGGCGGCCGCGTACTTCGTCGTCGCCGAGGCCCTGACCAACGTCGCCAAGCACGCCGGGGCCGACTCGGTCCGGGTGCAGGCGCGCCTCGTGCCCGACGAGCAGCCGCGGCGCCTGCGCGTCATGGTGTCCGACGACGGCCGGGGCGGCGCCGAGCCGTCCCCCGGCAGCGGCCTGGAAGGTCTGCGCGGTCGAGTCGCCGCGCTGGACGGAACGTTCGAGCTCGACAGCCCGCCCGGTAAGGGCACTCGCCTGACCGTGGAGGTCCCGTGCGCATCGTGATCGCTGAGGACTCCGTCCTCCTCCTGGACGGGCTCACCCGCCTGCTCGCCGCCGAGGGCCACACCGTGACGGGGCACACCACGGCGGACGACCTGGTCCGGGCGCTCTCGAAGCCCGACGCCGAGCTGCCCGACCTGCTCGTCACGGACGTCCGGATGCCGCCGTCGCACACCGACGAGGGGCTGCGCGCCGCCGTGCACCTGCGCAGCGTGCACCCGGACCTCCCGGTCCTCGTGCTGTCGCAGTACGTGGAGCAGAGCTACGCGAGCGAGCTGTTCGCACGCGGCGCGCGCGGGCTGGGCTACGTGCTCAAGGACCGCGTGGCCGACGTCGACGAGTTCCTCGACGCGGTGGCCCGCGTGTCCGGGGGCGGGACCGTGGTAGACCCCGAGGTGGTCACCCAGATCATCGCCCGGCACCCCGGCTCCGACCTCGACGTCCTGACGCGCCGCGAGCGCGACGTGCTCGCGCTCATGGCCGAGGGCCGCTCCAACGCCGCCATCGCGGACCGCCTCGTCGTGGGGCTGGCCGCCGTGGAGAAGCACGTCACCAACATCCTGACCAAGCTCGGCCTCCCGCCGGCCGCCGACGACCACCGCCGGGTGCTCGCCGTGCTGCGCTGGCTCGACCAGAACGGATCCCGCTGATGAACCAGCCCAGTCCTGAGAATCCCCCGGTCCCCGCCGACGCCGTCGGGCAGCCCGGGCCGTATGCCGAGCCCGCGCCCTATGCCCAGCCGGGGCCGTACGCCCAGCCCGGGCCCTATGCCCCGGACGGCGCCTACCCGCCCGGGCCGCCGCGGCGCGGCGTCACCGGCCGGGTGCTCGGCACGGTCGGCGCGCTCCTCGCCCTCGCGGTGGTCGGGTTCGGCGGGCTGTTCCTCGTCGACCTGTCGATGTCCGAGACCACCACGACCAGCCGTTCCTACGACGCCGTGGGCACGGTCGAGCTCGTGGCCGACGGCGACGTGACCGTGAGCGCCGCCGAGGGTGACATCGAGGTGGACGCCATCGCGCACAGCGGCATGCGGGAGCCGACCTACTCGGAGGACGTGTCGGGCAGCAGGCTCGAGGTCACGCACCGGTGCGGGTGGTCCTTCCTCCTGCCCCGCTGCTCGGGCGAGCTCGACGTGACCCTGCCCGCCGGCACAGAGGTGGTCGTCCGCACGGAGAACGGCGACGTCGTCGCGACGGGCCTGGCCGGCGAGGTGTCCCTGAACACGAGCAACGGCCGGGTCGAGGCCGACGGCATCAGCGGCCCGCTCTTCGTGGACTCCAGCAACGGCGACATCGACGTGGCCGACGCCCAGGCCGACGTCGAGACCTCCACCTCGAACGGCGAGGTCTCCGTGACGGGCGTCGACGGCACCGTGACCGCCGAGACGAGCAACGGCCGGATCACCATCGACGCGGTGACCGGCGACGCCTCGGCGAAGACCAGCAACGGGTCGGTGGAGGTCTCGGCGGTGGACGGGAACGTCTACAGCGAGACAAGCAACGGCGAGATCACCGTGATCGGCAACGGCGAACCCGTGGCCCTGACGCTGGAGACCTCGAACGGCAGCGAGACGATCCAGGGCCCGACCGACCCGGACGCCGAGCGCACCGTGGAGATGCGCAGCTCGAACGGCGACGTCGCCTACCTCGACGAGTGACGCCCCCCTGTAGGAGTCCGGACTCGGGCCGGAATCACCCGGAAGCCGACGCCGCCCCGGATCAGTGCAAGGATGTGGCCCGTGCCGAGCGCGTCAGACATTTCGACAACGCCCAAGGCCGTGGGCAAGGACGTCCTGCGGTCCGCCACCCATGTCCTGTCCTCCTGGCCGGCCCTGTGGGTCGGGTTCGCCCTGGCTCATGCCTGGATCATCCTGCAGGCCTGGGTGTTCGGCGGGCAGATCCTCGGCGACGTGAACCTGTACGAGTGGTGGGTCCGCAACGGCATGGACGCCGGGTGGTGGCCCGTCTTCAACTACGACTGGGTGTACCCGATCGGTGCGCTCGCGCCCATGGCCGTCCCGGCCCTGCTCGCCGACTCGACGAACGGCTACTACTGGGTATGGATGGGCCTCGTGACGGCCGTCAACGCCGTCGCCGTCCTGCTGCTCGGCCGGGCGCGACCGCACGGCCGGGCCGCCGTCTGGTTCTGGCTGGCCTTCCTCGTGGCGCTCGGTCCCATCTGGATCGGGCGGCTGGACGGGCTGCTCGCGCCGATCATCCTCATCGCGCTCCTCGTCGCCGTCCGCCGTCCGGCCCTGGCCATGACGCTGGCCACGGTGGGCGCGTGGATCAAGATCGCCCCGGGCGCGGTGGCCCTCGCGCTGGCCGCGACGGCGTCGGGCGCCAAGGGTTTCTTCCGGAACGTGGTGCTGCCGGGCGCGGCCGTGTGCGCCGTGGTGGTCGGCGTCGCCTTCGCGGGCGGCGGGCAGGACAACGTGCTCGACGTCTTCGGCGAGCAGGGCGACCGCCAGCTGCAGGTGGAGTCCGTCGCCGCCACGCCGTTCACCGTGGCCCGGCTGTGGGACTCCTCGATCCAGGTCGAGTACGACGACGTCATCTACACCTACGAGGTGCTCGGGGCCGGGCCGGACGCCGTCGCGGAGGCGCTCGACATCGCGCTGCCCGTGGCCGCGGTCCTGATCGCGCTGCTCGCCTGGTGGGCCGCCCGACGCCGGCCCGACCTCGTCGGGGACGTCCTGCTGCTCTGCGCGGCCGCCGAGCTGCTGGCGCTGATCGTCTTCAACAAGGTGGGCTCGCCGCAGTTCATCGCGTGGATCGGACCGCCCCTGGCCGCGGCCATAGCGCTCGGCAGCCGCAGTCAGGGCACCCGCCGCACCTGGTTCCTGCCGGCGCTCGGCACGCTGCTCGTCGCCCGCCTGACCATGGAGATCTACCCGATCCGGTACGGCGAGTTCCTGGGCGGCTGGCCGTTCGCCACGAGCGTCGGCGCCCTGCGCAACGCGCTGCTCGTGGCGCTGCTGGTCGGCGCGGTGGTCCGGCTCGTCCAGGTCGCCCGCAGCCGTCAGGCGATCTCCAGGGCAGGCTAAGGGTCCTTTCAGGGGTGTTCCCCATGCCAGGTGGATGGTGGCTCCGCTACGGTCAGGTTTGTGACATCGTGTGTAGCGGTTACCGTCTCGACGCCACCCGTTCCCCGGCTCGCCGCACGAAAGACTTCGTCCGGACATCGACGACCGGCAGGTTCGTAACGTGCGAGTAGCCATCGTTGCGGAGAGTTTCCTCCCGCAGGTCAACGGGGTCACCAATTCCGTCCTGCGGGTCCTTGAGCATCTGCAGGAGCGGGGGGACCAGGCCATGGTCCTCGCGCCCGACGCCGATGCCTCCATCGGACATGTCCCGCCCTTCGTCAGCGGCGCCCCGGTGGTCGAGCTCGGCTCGATCGGCTTCCCCGGATATCCGGACGTGCGGCTCGTCGTCGGCAAGAAGTGGCGCACTGAGCGCACGCTGGCGACGTTCGCCCCGGACGTCGTCCACCTCGCGTCGCCGTTCATCCTCGGCTGGCGCGGCATCCTGGCCGCCGAGCGGCTGGGCCTGCCGAGCGTCGCCGTCTACCAGACCGAGGTGCCCGGTTACGCGGCGCGCTACGGCCTGGGCGGTTTCGAGCCGCTGCTGTGGAAGCGGGTCAAGGACATCCACGAGCGCGCGACGATGACGCTCGCGCCGTCGACCGCGACCATCCGGCAGCTCGAGAACCACGGCATCCCCAACCTGCGGCTATGGGGCAGGGGCGTCGACACGCAGGCGTTCCACCCGCAGTTCCGGGACGAGGGGTGGCGCCGCAAGGTCGGCGCGGGCCGGGAGATCCTCGTGGGCTACGTGGGCCGGCTGGCCGCCGAGAAGCAGGTCGAGGCGCTGCGCGTGGTCCAGGACCTGCCGGGCGTGCGCCTCGTCATCGTCGGCGACGGGCCCGAGCGGGAAGACCTGCGGCAGATCCTGCCGTCCGCCCACTTCACCGGGCTGCTGCGCGGGGCCGAGCTGTCGCGGGCGATGGCGAGCCTCGACGTGTTCGTACACCCGGGCGAGCTCGAGACCTTCGGCCAGACGCTGCAGGAGGCGCACGCCAGCGGGGTCCCGGTCGTGGCGCCCGCCGCGGGCGGCCCGCTGGACATCGTCAGGCACTCCCACGACGGCTGGCTGTACTCTCCGGGTGACCACGAGGCGCTGCGCGCCCGCGTCGTCGACCTGGTGGGCGACGAACGCAAGCGGCGCGCCTTCGGGACCGCGGCACGCGAACGGGCCGAGGGCCGCACGTGGCACGACATCTGCTCCGAGCTCATGGACCACTACGACGACGCGGTCCGGGTGCACGCGAGAGCCGGCTCAGCGGAGGTATGACTTGCGAATAGTCCACGTCGCCAACTTCTACAGCCCCCGGTCCGGGGGCATCCGTACCGCTATGCACGCGATGGCCGGGCAGTACCTGTCCCGGGGGCACGAACCCGTGCTCGTCGTGCCGGGCAAGCGGGACGGGGTGGCGCACGTGGACGGCGTCCGGGTCGTCAGTCTCGCTGCGCCGCGCGTGCCGTTCTCCGGCGGTTACCGCGCGGTGGTGCAGCCCGGCAAGATGCGGGGCCTGCTCGAGACGCTCGCGCCCGACCGGCTCGAGGTGAGCGACCGCACCACGCTGGCCGGCCTGGGTGACTGGGCCGGAGAAGCAGGCATCCCGTCGCTGATGATGCTGCACGAACGGGTCGACGGCGTGCTGCGGTCCTGGATCCCCGGCGCGGCGGAGGGCGGCTACGCGGCGTCGTTCGGTGCGGCGGCGGCTCCGGCCCTCGCCGACCGGTACAACCTGGCCACGCTCACCCGGTTCGACCGTCTGGTCGCCACCACCCAGTTCGCCGCCGGTGAGGTCGAGCGCCTCGCCGCGCGCACCCGGGCCGCCCTCCCGCCGCTGTACCGGGTGCCGCTCGGTGTGGACCTGGAGCGGTTCCGGCCCGACCGGTACTCCGCCGAGGCGCGCGCCCAGTACGCGCCGCGCGACACCGCACTCATCGTGCTGGCGAGCCGCCAGTCCGCGGAGAAGCGGCCGGACCTCGCGATCGACGCCGCGGCGCAGCTCGTGCGGGACGGGCGGCCCGTGCGGCTCGTCGTCGCGGGCTCGGGCCCGCTCCTGCCGAAGATGCGGCTCCGGGCCGAGGCCGCCGGCCTGCCGCACCGGTTCCTCTCGTTCATCCCGGACCGTGACCGGCTCGCAACCCTCCTCACCTGCGCCGACGCCGTCATCGCGCCCGGGCCGATCGAGACGTTCGGGCTCGCGGCGCTCGAGGCGCTGGCCTCCGGGACGCCGGTGGTGTGCAGTTCGTCGAGCGCCCTGCCCGAGGTGGTCGGCACCGCCGGCGCGGCCGCCCCGCCGGACGCCGCGGCGCTCGCCCTCGCCCTGCACGACGTGCTGGACCGCGACGTGGACGAGCGGCGCAAGGCCGCCCGGGTGCGCGCCGAGCTCTTCCCGTGGAGCGCGACCGGCGACGCGATGCTCGCGCTGCACGCCCGCAAGGCCTTCGACCTGACGCCGGATCTCCCGGTCGCCGGCCCCGCTGTGGGGCCGGGGCCGGGGAACCCGGGGCCGGAAGTCACCGACCCGTCCGGCCCCATTCATGTGGGCAGCCTGGGACGACGGTGAGATGACGTCGCCGGCGGGACGCGAGGACTGCTTCCGACTCGTCGCCCTGGGTGACTCGATCACCGTGGGAGTGGGCGACACCGTCGGCCCCGACGCCGTTCACGGCCCCGGCTGGGCCGCGCACCTCGCAGCCGTGCTCGGCGCAGAGGCGTTCGCGAACCTCGCCACCAACGGCGCCCGCTCCAGCGACGTCGCGCAGACGCAGCTCGATACCGCCCTGGCGCTGCGGCCCCGGCTCGCGACGGTGCTCGTGGGCGGCAACGACGTGCTGCGCAGCGACTTCGACGCGCGGCTCACCCTCCTGGACCTGCACCGGTGCGTCAGCGAGCTGTGCCGGGCGGGGACCGACGTGGTGCTCGTGAAGCTGCCGGTCATCGGCCTCTTCGAGCTCAGCCCGCGCCTCGTGCGGCGCGTCATGCGGCGCCGTGTCGCGTCCATCAACGCGGCGGTCGAGGAGGTGGCGGGGACCGCACTCGACGGTTCGGCGCCGGGACCGGGTGGGCGGGTGGTCGTCGTGGATGCCGTGCAGGCGATCGCGCCCGCAGGGGAGAAGGCCTGGCACGTCGACCGGGTGCACCCGTCCCCGGCGGGCCACCGCCGGCTCGCGCTGGCGGTGGCAACGGCCCTGACGGACCTGGACCCGGTCTACTCCCCGCCCCCGATCACTGCTCCGGCGGACGAGAACGGGGTCGCCGCACGGCTGCCCGCGGCGCCCGACCCGCCGTCGGTGTGGCAACGCCTGGCCTGGCTCGTCAAGGCCGGGCTGCCCTGGTGCGTGCGCCGCGGCCGGGACTTCCTGCCGGGCCTGCTCCGCGCCGTCGTGCACGATCTGCGCGCCGAGCGGACGTTCGCGCCCGGCAGCATGATGACGAGCCTCGCCGACTCGGGCCTGGACCCCCGCCGTCGCATCCGCAGGGGCTGACCCGGGCGGCTGGCTCAGGCTCATGACGCTGGGGCGGTGCCCCCGGCCCGAGGCCGCATGGCGTCGATGATCCGGGTCCAGTTGTCGCCCCCGTGGCCGTGCTCGCGGACCCACGTGTAGTACGCCTGGACCGCGGCGGGCAGGCCGCGGTCGACGCCGGCGGCGTCGCTCGCCGCGACGATGTGGTCGGCCGTCGCGCCCATCATCGTCGCCGTGCTCAGGTGACCGGGATGTTCGCCGGCCTCGATCTGCGCGGCGGGGTTCTCGCCCACCTCCATCATCTCCCCGGCGCCGACCAGGGTCAGCATCAGCTCGGGCATCGCGACACTGGCCTTGACCCCGCCGGACTCGAGCAGAGCGGTCGCGTGCAGGAGCGAGGCAAGCGACGTCAGGAACACGTCGAGGTTGGCCAGATACATGAGCTGCGCCATCCCCGGGTCCTCCCCGAGGTAGCGCGGCGCCCCGATCGTGGCCAGCGTCTCGCGGTGGGCCTCCATCACGTCGGCCGGGCCGCTGTAGTAGACGTACGCCGCCTCGGTGCCCACCATCGGGGCCGGCGTCATGACGCCGCCGGTCAGGAAGCGCGCGCCGTGCTCCGCCGCCCACGCAGCGCCCTCGCGCGTGACGTCAGGCGTGTCCGAGCTCAGGTTGACGACGGTGCGGCCCGCGAGCGCCTCCGTCGCGGTGCCGAGGATGTCGTACATCGCCTGGTAGTCGGTGAGGCTGAGGATGACGAGCTCGCTCGCCGCTACGGCGTCGACGGGTGAGTCGGCGAGCTTCGCGCCGGCGGCTACGACGTCGGCGGCGCGGCTCGGCGTCCGGTTCCAGACGGTGACCGGGTGGCCCTCGCGCAGCAGGGAGCGGACCATGGCCTGGCCCATCGGGCCGAGGCCGATCAGGGTGACGGGTGTGCTCATCGGAGGGTCTCCGCTCGGTCGGTATGGTCGGATCGGCCGGTGTTGTCGCCGCGGACGGCGCGCAGGCTCTCGTAAAGGCGGGCGAAGCCTTCCGCCCCGTGCCCGGCGGCGATCTGCCGGCTGATCAGTTCCTGGACGACGGCGACGGGTGCCGGGTCGACGCCCTGCTCCTCGCTCGCGCGCACGATGTGGCTGAGATCGGAGAAGTCCAGGCTCTGCTGGCCGGGCACCGTGTAGTCGCCGCCGTCGATCACACTGGCGTCGTGGGCGAAGCCAGCCGTCATCGCGCTGATGAACGGCGTGGCGCGCGCGGCGAACTCGGTGGCGGTCACGCCGACGGAGCCGACCATCGCGGCGCCGTGCAGGAACCCCGCGAACATCGTGTACATGCCCGAGAGCATCGCGAGGTCGAAGAGCGAGGCCAGGCCGCTGTCGGCGCCGTCGTAGGTGCTGGTCGCCCAGCGGTCGAGGACCGGCCGGACGTCGTCGAAGACCCCCCGGGACCCGCTGTACAGGATCGAGGCCCCGGGGGTGCCGATCATGGGCGGGGTCGCCATGATCGCGCCGTCGAGGTAGCGGACGCCGTGGCCGTCGGCCCACGTGGCGAGCTCGCGCGCCTCGTTCGGCGTGGTGGTCGTGAGGTTCACCAGCGTGCTCCCCCGCATCCCGGCGACAACCGGGTCGAGGGTCTCGTGCACGGACGCGTGGTCGAGCAGGCAGGTGACGATCAGGGGGTGAGCTGCCACGGCGGCACCGGTCGTCGACGCCGCCTCGGCGCCCTGCGCGCTCAGTTCGGCGGCGCGGGCGGGGGTGCGGTTCCAGACGGTCACGGCGTGGCCGGTGCCGAGCAGGGTGGCGGCGAGGGCGCTGCCCATCGCGCCCAGGCCCAGCAGCGTGACGCCGGTGCCTCGGGGGTCGGTCATCAAGGATCTCCTCGGTAGGTGGGTACCTGCTCATGCTCGGCGCGCGACGTACGATCATGGAAGTACCCACTAATTACTGGGGTACTTACCAATTCGTAAGTGTTGAGGAGCGGAACGATGACGAAGGCACCCCGCACCGGCCCGTACATCTGCGGCATCGACGCGGCGCTCGACGTCGTCAGCGGCAAGTGGAAGGGCCTGATCCTCTGGGAGCTCGACGAGCACGGCGTGCGCCGGTTCGCCGAGCTGCGGCGTGGGCTGCCCGGCGTCAGCGAGAAGATGCTGACCCAGCACCTGCGCGAGATGGAGGCCGACGGGCTCGTGCGCCGCGAGGTGCACGCCGAGGTGCCGCCGCGGGTGGAGTACTCCCTCACGGCGCACGGCCGGACGCTCAACGCCGCGCTCGCGCCGCTGGGGGCCTGGGGTGTGGACCGGATCCGGCGGGAGCGGTCGGACCTGGTCGAGCACCGCGACGCCGCGGTCCTGCCGCGTCCGTGACCTGGTGCGGCGTCAGCAGCTCTGCCGGACGGCGGGGTTTGCTTCGGCGTCGGCGGGCCAGGTCTCGGCAAGGGTACCGAGCAGCCGCAGCTTGTCGTCGGCCGGGCCAGGCTGCGGGGTGAAGACGACCATGACCGGGCCCGGGCTGCCGGGCAGCGGGTAGGCATCCCACTCCATGGCGATGTCGCCGACGCGCGGGTGGTGGATCACCTTGGCGCCGTGCACGCTCTCGCGCACGTCGTGCCGCGCCCACAGCCCGCGGAACTCGGGGCTGCGGATGCTGAGCTCGCCGACGACGGCCACGGCTCGCGGGTGGCCCGGGTCGGCCGCGACGGCGGCGCGGAGCATGCCGATGTAGTCGAGGGCCGTGGACTCCCAGTCCGCGCAGTGCAGCCGGCCGCTCTCGTCGTCGAACAGGGCGGTGAGGAAGTTGCGCCGCTCCGGCGGAAGGCTCGCCGGGTCGCCGAGCAGCTCGGCGGCGAGGGCGTTCCACGCGAGGACGTCGAGATGCCGCCCCAGCACGACGGCGGGGACGCCCATCAGCGGCAGCAGTCGCTGGGTGCTGGCCGGTACCCGGTCCGGACGCCGCTGGACCCGCACGTCGGGCTGCCGGGCCGCGCGCGCGACCACCTTGCGCCTCGGGCCGGGCTCGAGCCCGAGATCCTCCGGCGTCGTGCGCTGCCGGCGCGACCGGAGGAAGTCGCCGAGCTCGCGTGCGTAGGACTGGTCCGTCGCCACGCCCACCAGTGTGCGCCCTCACGAGACCGCCAGGGTGGTCCTGCCAGACCGAGGGAGGCGAGAACGCTCACGCCCGGGCCGGACCGGCCTACCGTCGCCGCCATGACCTCCTGGAACGCAGCAGACATCCCTGACCAGACCGGCCGGCTCGCCGTCGTGACCGGGGCGAACTCCGGCGTAGGACGCGTGATGGCGACCGAGCTCGCCCGGCACGGCGCCGACGTCGTCCTCGCCGTCCGGAACCTGGCGGCCGGTGAGGACGCCGCCCGGACCATCGCCGCCGCCGCGCCCGGCGCCAAGCTGCAGGTCCGGGAGCTAGACCTGGCGTCGCTGGCGTCCGTGCACGCCTTCGCGGAAGGGCTGGCCCAGGAGCACCCGAAAATCGACCTCCTGGTCAACAACGCCGGGCTCGTGGTGCTGGGCGGCCGGCAGACCACCGCGGACGGCTTCGAGCTCCACCTGGGCACGAACATGCTCGGCCCGTTCGCGCTCACCGGCCTGCTGCTCCCGCTGGTCGCCCGGGGTGACCAACCGCGGGTCGTGTCGCTCAGCTCGATCACCCACAAGACCGCCCACCTCGACTTCGCGGACCTCATGTCCGAGCGCAGGTACTGGGCACCCACGTCCTACGGGGCGTCAAAACTCGCCACGACGGCCTTCGCGATCGAGCTCGACCGGCGGCTGCGCGCCGCCGCCTCACCCGTCCGCAGCGCGCTCGCACACCCGGGTGTCTCCCGCACCAACCTCACCCCGCGGGCCTGGGGGTACCCGGGCCCGATCGGACAGCTGGCGACGCGGCTGTTCCTTCTGAGCGCCCAGCCCGTCGAACGGGGCGCGCTGCCGCCGCTCTTCGCGGCCACAGCTCCGGACGTACGCGGCGGGCAGTTCTTCGGCCCCGACGGGTTCCGCGAACGGTGGGGGCGCGTCACCGAGGTGCGCGCCTCCACCGAGGCGGCTGATCCCGCCGTCGGACGACGGCTGTGGGAGGTTGCGCAGGAAGCGACGGGGGTGGAGTACCTGTAGGGCGGTGGTCTCGTGGGGGCGGGTCAGTTCAGCGGCAGCAGGCCGCGCTCGGCGAACACCTTCTTCGCGACGCCGACGGCGTTCAGCGCCCGCGGGAACCCGCAGTAGACGGAGCTGTGCAGGAAGACCTCGATGATCTGCTGCGGGGTCAGCCCGACGTTCAGCGACGCGCCGACGTGCACCTCGAGCTGCGCCTCGCTACCGCCCAGAGCGGTGAGGATCCCGAGAGTCACGAGCTGACGCTGCCGGGGTTCCAGCTCGGGCCGGGCGTAGATGTCTCCGTATCCCCATGCCACGATCTGGTGTCCGAGCTCGGGGGCGATGTCGGCCAGGGAGTCGATGACGTTGTGGCCCGGATCGTCGTGAACGGCATCGAGAATCTCCTTGCCGGATGCGAATCGTTCCGCGCGCAACGCGTCGTTCTCGGTCATCGCCTTCTCCTTCTGAGCTGCCGACAGGGTGGTGTGCTGCTCGATCGGTCGCCACAGGCGTGTACGCCAGTGGCGTGGACCAAGTTCAACCGATGACCGGGTGACAGCGCAATCCTTTCATCCATATACATGCAGGTCACCGGCGATTTCCGCAGACTGCACCCTACGCGTGCCGCGTGGCCACCTACGTGCGACCTCCCGCGACCGCTAACCTGCTGGCGTGACCGATCCTGATGTGCCGTCGACGCGTCCGGTGGATCTCATCGCACTGCGCGAAGCGCTCGAGGCTTCGTGGAGCGCGAGGACGTCGTACGGCGGCGTGTGCAAGGAGGGCAATCCCGCGCTCGGCCAGTGCTACCCCACGGCGCGCGTCGTGCAGCACTTCCTGCCCGAGAGCGAGATCGTCAAGGGAAGCGTGTGGACCGGCATCCGACATGAGGTCCACTTCTGGAACGAACTCATCGTGGAGGACGCCGCGATCGCGATCGATCTCACCTGGCAGCAGTTCCCGCCCGGATCGGTCGTGACAGCTCGGGAAGTCTTGGACCGGAACGCGCTCGGCGACAGCCCGGCCACGGTGGTCAGGTGCGACCTGCTGCTGGCGGACGTCCAGGCCCGTCTACGGCGGGCCGAGTGAGATCCGTGCCGGAGGGGCGTCGGACCCAAGGTTGCATCAGCGCATGAGGGTGACGGCGACAAGGGTCTTGTCGTCGTGACGCTTGGACCGAGGCCAACGACGTCCGTCCGGATCCGTGGCCTCCGCGTCATGGATGTCCAGGAGCACGCGCGCCGCGCCGATCCTTCTCGCCTCGTCGTAGAGGCCTCGCCACGTCGTGGCCTCGGGATGCCGTTCGGGGTCGACGCCGTCGCTGGCGAGCACGAGCGCGGCGACGCCTGACCGTTCCTGGATGGTCGTGATCCCTTGGGCGGCGGCTTCCGGTTCGGCTCCGGCATACCAGCCGGGGTCGTGGGAGCGGTCGCCTGCGACGGAGGTCGCACCACGGGCGCGAAGCCGTGCGGCACGTAGTCGCCGAGCTCCGCGGCGCTGACCCATGCGAGGTCCACGAGCTCGTCGGAGTCGGCGACGTGGGCCGTGCCGGCCTTGACCTCGCAGGCGACATAGCCCATGAGCCGCCCGGTGTTCGGGTGGACGCGCTCCCCGAGCACCGCGATCGGCTCGACGACGAGTGCTGTCTCTTCGGCCGTCTCACGCACCGCTGCTTGCGCGTAGTTCTCGCCTTGTTCGACGGCGCCTGCGGGGAACTGCCAGGACAGGCTGCCTTCTGCGATGCGGCGCTGGACGAGCAGGACGCGACCGTCCTGGACGATGACGGCTGCTGCAATGGCTGGCGGTTCTTCGGTGGCCTCCGGCACGGCCACACCATACGAGGTCCGGTTACGACAGGAATGGCCGCGGCCCGTTGCGACGGCGTCACAACACTCGCGCGGCGCTCCCTTCCTCCGCCGCCACGCGGGATCAGACTGATCGGAACTCCCCGCAGGACAGGAAGGAAGGCCGAGCGATGAGGAACGTGCCGCGCCATGCCCGGACCGACGCCGTCCGGCCCGGCAAGCCCGCACGCTCTGCAGGCCTGAGAGGCGTGAGTGCTCCGCTACGACGCGCTGCCGAGGCCGCGTACGCCCGTCCGCATCGCGCTGTCCCGTTCGAGCGGCGCACGCCGGCTCAGCAGAGGGACTGGACCTACACCGCACGGCGTGCCCTGCAGGCGGCCCTCGACCCGGATGAGCTGTCCGAGGTCATCGCGGCACACAGCCAGTACAGCTACGACGCCGCCACCGGCCTGTACCGGTGCGCGTGCGGCTGGTACCTGACCCGCGACTGGCAGGACCACACGGCCGCCGTCATCCGGGCTCATGTCCTCGGTAGCGATCGGGGGCTGCCTCTGCGGTGAAGCGCCTTGGGCGCCCAGCCGCGACCACAGGTCAGGCGGTCAACGGGTCCACGGTCAACGTCCCTGCGTCGGCGTCGAGCACGCATTCGACCCCGAGCGGGACGGATACCGGGTTCTCGAGGTGCCCGAGTGGCAGCCCGGCCAGGATGGGTACTCCGAGCGAGTCCAGTCGGTCATGCAGTACGTCCAGGACCGTCCACTCGCGGTCCTGGTAGTCCTCGAACCCCTCCAGCGCGCCCAGCGCAATGCCCGGAACACCCGCGAGCGCCCCGGACAGCAGCAGCTGGGTGAGCGCGCGGTCGACCATCCCGAGGCCGACCTCCCGGTGAGTCTCCAGCAGTAGGACGTGGCCTTCGAGGTCGTTGTCGACGACGCCGACGCTGCGGGCCAGCATCTCGATGTTGCCGCCGAACAACGGGCCGGAAGCGGTGCCGGTGGTAGTGAGATCCGCGCCGAACCGGGCGCGGTCGCTCCGCACAGGTTCGCCGCGCTCGCCGACCAGGAGCTGTCGAACGGTGCTCGCACGGGTACCGGCGACGGCGCCATGGATGGACGGAACGCCGGCCTGGTGCCACACCTGGTGCAGGGCGGTGATGTCGCTGAACCCGATGATCGGTTTCGGGTCCGCCCGGAGTGCATCGGTGTCGACGTCGGCGAGCAGCCGGAGGCTCCCGCAGCCGCCTCGCAGGCAGAGGATGGCCCTGACCTCCGGGTCTCGGATCGCGGCGTTGAGATCCGCTGTGCGCTCACGATCGCCACCGGCCATGTAGCCCAGCCGGTCGGTGGCGTGGTGTCCTACGCGCGCTTTGAACCCCCAGGATTCGACGGTCGCGATGCTCTCCGTGAGCCAGGAGTCGTCGCTCCAGCTGGCCGGCGAGACGAGCGCGATCGCGTCGCCCGGTTCGAGGCTGCGGAGACGTGCCACATCAGACCGGGGCTGAGGGGTTCGCGGCATGCGCGGGACGGTACCCGGTCTGCGGGGGCGGGGCTGTCATTTACCGGCATTCACCTTGAGACCGGAGACCGGTTGGTTGTCCGGGCTGACCCTGATTCAGCAGGCACCAGGCGGCCGTTATCAGGTGGGTTATGGCTCTGCTCAAGCCTGCTGAACGCAGGTCAGCCCGGCTCCGAGAGCCTGCTGTCCGATTCGGAGTCGCCGATGAGTACAACGAAAAACGGAGTGCCGGGCAAGACGAAGGCCCCCAGATCCGCATGTTTCTGCGGTTGGGGGCCTTCAGTGTGCGGTAGCGGTGGGATTTGAACCCACGGTGGACTTTCACCCACACACGCTTTCGAGGCGTGCTCCTTAGGCCGCTCGGACACGCTACCTCTGCCCGCCACAACACCAGCGGGCCGTAGCAGGATACCCGGTCGAAGCCCGGTTCCACGAATCGGTTGACGCGCACCCGCCGCACCGTGACGCAGGTCTCCCTTGTCCGACGATCGAACCCGCCAGATCCTCCGGCCGCACCACATCATCCGGCGTCCTGCCCGCGACCGTAGAGTGGGCACATGGCGACGACCGCTGACGCAGAACCCGTTTCCGAGACTGCGGCCGACCCTACGGAGGCCAAGGTCGGCGACCTTGTCGAGCGCACTGCAGCGTCGATCCGCTCGTGGATCATCACGGGCAAAGCGCGACCCGGCGAGCGGCTCTCGGAGAAGGCCGTGGCCGAGACGCTCGCAGTCTCCCGCAACACGCTCCGCGAGGCATTCCGGGTGCTGACGCACGAGAACCTGCTCGTCCGGCGTCCGCATGCCGGCGTCATGGTCGCCGTCCCGACGCTCGCGTCGATCCTCGACATCTACCGCGTGCGCCGCATGATCGAGGGACAGGCCCTGCGGGGCGCGCTGCCCGGCCACCCTGCGACCGACATCATGCGCCAGGCCGTCGAGACCGCGGAACGGGCACGCGACGAGAAGGACTGGCGCTCGGCGGGAACTGCCAACATGGAGTTCCACCGCGGGATCGTCGCGCTCTGCGACAGCGAGCACCTCGACCGGCTCTACGCCACCGTATCGGCGGAGCTCCGCCTCGCGTTCGGCCTGCTCGCCAACCCGGAGTACCTGCACGCGCCCTACGTGGCGCGCAACGCGCGCATCCTGGAGATGACCCTCGCCGGGGACAGCGCGGCCGCCGCCGCGGAGCTCGACGAGTACCTCGTCCAGTCGGAGCGGACGGTCGCGGCCGCGTACTCCCGGCGCACGCCGGGCGAGCCTGCCTGACGCACCGAGCCGGGTCCGACGTCGGACGACGCTGACCGCAGCGCTCACCGCACCGGTAGCACGGTCAGGAGATCCTCCAGCTGCGCACGAGTCATGGCGACGTACCCGCCCCGCAGGCGCATCGCAGCGTCCCAGACCTCCCGCTCCCCCGATGACTGCCGCTCCAGCACGCTCATGTTCTCCGTGAGGTCGAGCCGCCGGTTGAACCCCTGGACCGTGTCCCGCCAGCGATGCAGCGCGGTCACGAGGGTGGTGTCCCGACGCCGGTCGAGCGCGCCCGAGACGAGCGCCGCGTCGACGGCGGAGACCGCGAGGCGGGCGAAGACGGCCCGGGGGCGGTCCTCGGCGCCTCGCGCGAACTCGTTGTCCGCCAGGACCGCTTGGTTCCGCTCCAGCTCGCGCCGGATCGCGGCGAGCACCTGAGCGTGCCGCTCGGCCTCGCTGCTGAGCCGCTCGACGATCAGCCCGGTCATGCCCGCCACCAGCGTGAGCGAGTTGACTGCCGGCTCCCAGCGCGGCTCCCCGGGAAGCACGAACCACAGCACGCCGAGCACGAACGCCGTGGCCAGCAGTGCGTAGGTGACCGTGGCGACGGTGGCCCGCGCGACGGTGACGTGCCGCTCCACCACCCAGCCCAGGCCGGGCACGGTCAGGCCCAGATGGTGAACGGCCGGTCGTCCACCTGCGATTCGGCGCCTCCCGGCGGACCCACGAGATAGACCCGGTCACCCGGCTGCAGGACGCCGAGGACGCGCTCGAGGGTCGCCGCGGCGCCGTCGGCGTCCCGGACCACGAGGTCCAGGTGCAGGGAGAGGACGCCCTGCCGGACCGATACCCGATCCGGGATGGGCTCGTGCGCGCCTTCGGCCTTGCGCGTCCTCCGCCGGAGCCTGGGTACCGCTCGGACCAGCACGCCGAGCCGGCGCCCCACGGGCTGCTGCTGCACTGTCGGTTCGGCCATGTCGGTTCCTCCGGCGCGGGCGGGCAGATCTCGCTGCACAACCAGGCTAGCGGCGTCCGACATAAGTATCTAGGTTGTTCAACAATTTGCCCCGGCGGTTCGGCCTGGCGAGGTAGAACCCTGGCGAAGTAGAACTGCAGCCGAGCTGCGCTTCTACTTCGCCAGGGTTCTACTTCGCCAGGGTTCTACCTCGCCAGGGTTCTCGGCGGGGTCAGTAGACGTAGGGCCAGCCTGCGCCGTCGTAGGCGAGCAGGTTGATGCCCAGGCGGGACGCGCCGCTGTCCGTGTAGTAGTGGTAGAAGAGCGCGTCGGCGTCGTTGTCGGCGAGCACGGCCTGGTGGCCCGGGCCGTGGATGCTCCCGTGACCGGCCAGGATCTCCGTGCCCCCGCCCGACGTCATGGCGGTCCCGGCCCGGTCGACGTACGGCCCGGTGACCGACGTCGAACGTCCCACCATCACGCGATAGGTGCTGTTCGCGCCCTGGCAGCAGCGGTCGAACGAGACGAACAGGTAGTAATAGCCGTTCCGGTAGTGGATGGTCGGCGCCTCGATGGCGCCGCCGCCCCGGCCGGCGATGCTGTGGAACTCGGTCCCGGACCGCTTGCCCGTCGAGGAGTCGAGCCGGATCATCTTGAGGCCCGACCAGAACGAGCCGAAGCTCAGGTACCAGCGGCCGGACTGGTCGATGACGAGGTTCGGGTCGATCGCGTTCCAGTTGTCCGACGTCCGCGACTCGATGACGAGGCCCTGGTTCGTCCACGACCCCTGCGCGCCCGTGGTGCTCGTGGCGAGGAAGATGCCGGAGCGGTTCGAGCCGAACGTCGAGGCCGAGTAGTACATGTAGTAGCGGCCGTTGACGTAGGTGATGTCCGGCGCCCATACGTCGTTGCTGTTGTTCGTGTACGTGTGCGCCCACGGGACGCCGTTCGGGAACGCCGCCCCCGCGTTGTTCCACTGGGTGCGGTCCGGCGAGGTCTTCAGCTGGATCCCGGCGCCCGTGTGGGCGAGCAGATAGGTCCCGCTGGGCGTCTTGGCGACCTCAGGGTCGTGCACACCGGTACTTCCGGTCACCACGCCTGGGTTCGGGTAGGCGGCTACGGCGTCGGGAGCCGCAGTAGCCCCCGGGCTGATGGCGAGCCCTGCCACGACGAGCAGCGCCACGGCTGCCTGTCGGCGTCGGGCACTGCTCGTGGATCGTGCTCGGAACTGGTGCATCCTTGCCTCCGTCCGGTACGTGCCGGCGGCGCGACGGGCCCGAATTGTGAGCGCTCACATATCGAGCCGGACCGTCGTCGCTCCGGCTTCTACAAGGTTGTAGAACAGTGTGGGCCGGGTGAATTCGCACGTCAAGGGCATGGCCGATCCGGGTTGCGCGAGGCCAGGCCGGCCCTCCGCACCGGGGCCGACAGCAGGGCTGTTAAAGGCTGCCCATCGCGAGGTACTGTTCCGTCACCGCTGAGGGAGGACACCGATGCCCGCGCCCACGCTCTTCGACTACTCGGACCACAGTCCGTACTCGAACCCCGGAAATCACACAGGATATTTCTCCGAGCTGAGCACCGATCCGGAGGAGCTGCACCGGTTCGTCTGCACCGCCGTCGTGCACTACCGGGCCGGTGGCCCGCAGCTCACCGAGACCCAGAAGTTCGACCCGGACCGGCGCTGGCTGACCTCGATCCTGGACGCCGCGGAGATGCGCGCTCCGCTCGACGGACCCCGCACGCAGGCGCAGCAGGTGGCCGGCTGCTGCCGCGACCACACGCTCCTGGCGCTCGGCGTGCTGCGCACGCACGGCATCTCCGCGCGGTCCCGGATCGGGTTCGCCAGCTACTTCGTACCCGACTGGCGCAGCGACCACGTGGTGGGCGAGCGCTGGGACGGCGACCGCTGGGTGCGGTTCGACCCGGAGCTCGACCAGAAGGACTTCGACTTCGACGTCAACGACATGCCCACCGGCGCTGGGGCGCCGTTCGTCACGGCGGCCGAGGCGTGGCTCGCGGTCCGCGCCGGGACGGCCGACCCCACGAAGTTCGGCGTGGATCCGGACCTGCCGGGGCTGAGCGGACGAAACTTCGTACGGGACTACGTGCTGCTCGAGGTGGCGCACCGGCACCGCGACGAGCTGCTCCTCTGGGACCTGTGGGGGCCGCGGCTCAAGAGCCCCGTCGTCGGCGAGGCCGCGGGTGGCTCGGTGGCGGCGCGGATCCAGGAGGCCGGCCTGCCGGGCGCCGACGTGTCCGAAGCCGAGCTCGACTCGATAGCCGACGAGCTCGCGTACCTACTGGTGGCTGCCGACGCCGGGGACGAGGAGGCAGCTGACCAGCTCGCCGAGCTCTACCGTGAGGACGTCCGGCTGCATCCCGGCGAACGCGTGCTGACGCTCTCCCCCACCGGCCACGTCGGCATCACGGACCTCGCCGCCGCCCACAACAAAGAACCGGGTCAGAGGGTTTCGGCCAGCTTGTTCAGGACGTCGCTCACGCTCGCCTCGATCTTCACCGTCGCGTACTTGTCGCCGCGGGTGATCCCGCGGTTCACGATCACCACCGGCTTGCCGCCCTCGGCCGCGTGCCGGACGAACCGCAGCCCGCTCATCACGGTCAGCGAGGAGCCGGCGACGAGCAGCGCATCGGCGGAGTCCACCAGCGCGAACGCCCGCTCCACGCGCTCGCGCGGCACGTTCTCCCCGAAGTAGACGATCTCCGGCTTGAGCACTCCCCCGCAGAACTCGCAGGGCGCCGGCTTGAAGTGCGCGGTGGACTCGATGACGGCGTCGGCGTCGGGCGCGATCTCGATGTCCGCGACGTCCCCGACCGACTCCAGGAAGCCCGGGTTGAGCGCGTCCAGCCGCTCGGCGAGGTGCGTGCGCGAGATGACCCGGCCACAGGTCAGGCAGATCACGCGGTCATAGCGTCCGTGCAGGTCGATGACATTGCGGGAGCCCGCGTCCTCGTGCAGCAGGTCCACGTTCTGCGTGATGATCCCGGCGAGGATGTCGCGCTCCTCGAGCCGGACGAGCGCCCGGTGCCCCGCGTTCGGGACCGACCGGTTCACGTGCTTCCAGCCCACGTGATTGCGGGCCCAGTAGTGTCGGCGGAACTCCTCGTCGCCCACGAACTGCTGGTAGGTCATCGGGTTGCGCGGCGGGGAGTCGGGGCCGCGATAGTCGGGGATGCCGGAGTCGGTCGAGATCCCGGCACCCGTGAGTGCGGTGAAGCGGAGACCGGTGAGCACCTCGACGGCGTCGTCCACGGTGGTGCGGGCGACCTCGACGGCCTCCGGCTGCCAGGTGGTGGGTCGGGCTTGAGGGAACACCCTATGAGGGTATGCCGTGAGGGGGCCGCCGTCCCCGTCGTGTGTTCCATTTCGCACCGCGCCGCATGCCGCTAGCCTGGGGTTTCTTTGCACTGGAGCGTGAGGGGACCGCGTGGGCGACTCAGCGATATCAAGGATCGACAGCACCTTGGCCGGTGACGATTTCGGGTGGTCCGTGACTCTGGTCGGCGAGGACCAGTCGGACAAGCTGGCCACCCTCGCCCAGTACCTCGACGACGGTCACTCGACCAGCGGCGACGGCAAGAGCGTCCCGTCGGGGTACGCCTACTGGGGCATCGGTCCCACCATCGCGTGGTCCAACGCCTCGAACGACCCGACCTACATGGTCATCAAGGTCGGCACCGAGATGTTCCGTAGGCAGTGGCGCACCATCTCCCCGCTCGTCACGGACGAGTGCGTACACCTGGTCAGCCTCGGTGTGGGCACCGGCGCCAAGGACGGGATGTTCCTGGAGACCATGCGGCGGGCCAACCCGTCGATGCTCTACATCCCCGTGGACATGAGCGCCGAGATGCTCCGGACGGGATCCCGGACCGCGGTCCGGGACGCGCACTTCCCCCTGGACCGCTCCCTCGGGCTGCAGATCGATCTCTCGCTGGACGGCAACCTCGAGGAGCTCAAGCTGTTCCTCGACCGCCTCGTCGGCGAGGAGCCGATCCTCTTCTCGCTGGTCGGCAACACGGTCGCCAACTTCGACGACGACGAGGCGTTCCTGAACGGCGTCGCGCGAGTGCTCCGGCCCCAGGACCGGATGCTCGTCGAGTTCGCCACCACGGAGAACCTGTCCGACGAGGCCGTGCACGACGCCGAGTCCGAGTACCGCCAGACCCGCGGGTTCGTGGAGTTCGTCGCGAGCGCCGTCCGCTACAACACCGACCTCAAGATCGACCTCGAGCAGGTCCGGTTCACCGGGTCCGTCGAGGCGGACAGCATCCTCCTGAAGGTGTTCTGGCAGAACGTCGGGAACGACGTCATCCGGATGCTCATCCCGGGCAGTCGCCCGATCCATCTCAAGCCGGAGGACACGATCCGGCTGTACACGACCCGCAAGTACACGACCGAGCGCATCGACCACCTGGTCGCCAGCTCCGGGCTGCGCACCACCCACATGCAGCGGGAACGCTTCCGGCACACGCAGCGGCACAACCCGTTCGGGCTGGAGCTGCGCCTCCTGGCGCACGATGAGAGCGCTCCCGCCAAGCTGCCGACGTTCGACGTGTGGAAGTGATGCGGGCGCGGCTGCGCCTGCTGCGGCGGCGGGTCGCTGCGGCGTGGTCCAGCCGCCGCTGGGCCCGCCGACGGCGCGTGACCGTCGCCGTCGTCACCTATGCGCTGCTCGGCATCGCGTTCGTGCTCGGCGTGCTGTGGATCCTCGACATCGGCCCGGAGTGGGAGCCGTGGGTCAACTCTCTGACGCTGCTCGCGGGTGTCACCGGGCTCGTGGTGGAGCGGCAGAACGCCGAGACGGAGCGCCGCTCGGAGGTCGTCGCCTCCGTGGTCTTCGAGCTGCAGCAGAACCGGGCGATCGTCGAGCGGCGCCTCGCCGGGCTGCGGACCGGGGGCGAACGCGCCCTGTCGGTCAGCCCGCGCCTGGCGCTGTCCGCCGTCGATGCCGCGCTCGCCTCGGGTGTGCTCAGCAGGGCGCCCGACAGCGCGCTGGTCGAGAAGCTGCACCGCTGGCGCGAGCGCGTGCAGGGCTATAACTGGCGCCGGGATCTCACCGAGTTCGAGCTCATGCTCATCAAGTACCAGGACGGCGACGACGTCGGCTCGAACCTGTCGAGCCTGGCCAACGAGCGGCTGTACCTGCTCCGCCTGCGCACGCTGCTCGACCAGCTGCACTCCGCGCTGCCGCAGGTCTGACGGCGGGCCGGGCGCACCGCCGCGTCAGCCCCGCCGGGCCTCGAAGAACTCGCGGAGCAGCGCCCCGCACTCGTCCTCGCGGATGCCGCCGAGCACCTCGACCTCGTGCAGCGCGCGCTGGTCGCGCACCAGGTCCCAGACGGAACCGGTGGCGCCGGCCTTCGGGTCCCACGCGCCGAGGACCAGGCGCCGCACCCGGGCCTGCACGAGCGCTCCCGCGCACATCGGGCACGGTTCGAGAGTCACCACGAGCGTGCAGCCGGTCAGGCGCCACTCGCCGCGGGCGACGGCCGCGGCCCGCATCGCGAGCAGCTCGGCGTGGGCGGTCGGGTCTCCCGTCGCCTCCCGCTCGTTGTGCCCGACGCCGATCACGCGACCCGCCTCGTCGAGCACCAGGGCGCCGACCGGGACGTCGCCGGTGTCGAGCGCGCGGCGGGCCTCGTCGAGCGCGCGACCCATCCAGCTCTCCCAGTGCGCGCGCCGCTCGGCGACGCTCATCCCTCCCGTGTCAGACACACAGGTCACCTTAGTGACCCGCACGTCTGACAACTCGGTGGGGGCCGGTAGCGTTGGGGTCATGCGCCTTCACGTCGTCGATCATCCCCTGGTCGCCCACAAGCTGACCGTCCTGCGGGATGAGACCACGGACTCACCCACCTTCCGCCTGCTCGTCGACGAGCTCGTCACGCTCCTGGCCTACGAGGCCACGCGCGAGATCGCGACCGAGCCGCACGAGGTGAGGACGCCGATCACCACCATGACGGGGACGCGTCTCGCGTCACCGCCGCCGCTCGTCGTGCCAATTCTGCGCGCCGGCCTGGGCATGCTCGACGGTATGAGCCGCCTGCTCCCGACCGCCGAGGTCGGCTTCCTCGGTTTGGTCCGCGACGAGGAGACGTTCAAGGCCGTCACGTACGCGAACCGCCTGCCCGACGACCTCACGGGCCGGCACGTGTTCCTCATCGACCCGATGCTCGCCACCGGTGGCACGCTGGTCGCGGCCATCGACTACGTGCTGGAGCGCGGTGCCCGCGAGGTGACGGCGGTCTGCCTGCTGGCCGCCCCCGAGGGCATCCAGCTGCTCGAGGAGCACGTCGGCGACCGCGCGAACCTGACGGTGGTCGTCGCCGCCGTGGACGAGCGCCTCAACGAGAAGGCGTACATCGTGCCCGGCCTCGGCGACGCGGGCGACCGGCTGTACGGGATCGTCTGACCTGGGCGGTTCGGCCCTCCCGCCCTATACGGGCGGGTCAGCGGCGTCAGTCGCCGCAGTAGCCCGGGAGCCACGGCGCGAGCCACCCGCCGTCGGAGGGGTCTGACGACGCTGGCGTCGTCGCTGCCGATGTCGGCTCGCAGACCTCCCCTGTCCCGTCGGCCTCCTCGGTCCCGTCGGCTTTGTCGCCCCCGACGTCGGGATCCTCGCCCCCGACTACCTCCTCGCCGCCGTCGGGGCACGTCATGCTGCCCCCCGGGAACGAACGGTCCACGGTGTGCGCCTCGCCCTCCAGCTGGCGGGTGAGCCGTACGGTGACGTTGCCCTCGCCGCTGATCGGGGTATTGCGGGTCACCTCGAGCGTCGTTGTCCCCGCGCCGACCTGCTTCTCCGGGCCTACCTCGCCGCTGCCCTCACGGACCAGCACGCCCATCCAGTCCCGGCCGGTCCGGTTCTCGACCGCGGCCGTGTGCTGGACGTGCCAGTCGTCGACACACTGCGCGGCAGTAGTGACCGTCACGGCCTCCGCGGGCCACTTCAGCTCGGCACACGACTCGAACGGGACCTTGAGCTTCGCGAGCGTCTTGCCGGCCGCCCTCAGGTCGACGGTCTCCGTGCCCCAGGCGACCGGGAAATCGATCCTCATCGACTCGCGCGGCTGCACCGTCCTGCTGATGTCACCGACGTGGAACAGCACGGGCAGCGTCGACCCGGTGTTGTCGGCCATGACGCTGAACATCTGCACCGAGCGGTCCTGCTCGGCGTTGAACTCGCAGACCCCCGAGGCCATCGACTCGGACCCCTGGGCCGGATCGATCGTCGCGCCCTCGAAGGCCGCCTTCGGGTTGGTCTCCGGAACGACTGCCCGCATGGGCGGGTCGCCGTCCTCGTCCACACCGTCGCGCGTCAGGCGGAAGGTGGCCTCGCCCGCGGCGAGCTCGGTCCGGCCCGTGTTCACCGTGAAGTTCACGACGCCGCCCGGGGGCACGACGCGGCTCACCGACTCCATGGTCGAGTCACCGACGGGCACGGACATGACGGCGTTCATCATCTCGTCCGACGTGTTCTTCAGCGTGCCCTCGACCGCCACGGTGCCACCGGAGTTGAAGGTCCTCGCGCTCGTGTCGGTGGTCCACTTCGGCACGTAGCAGCCCGCCCGCTCGTGCGGACCGGCCGGAACCCGGGTCTCGTAGGGGCGGCCGTCCACGTCCGTGGCCAGGACGAACGTCGCCTGGCCGGCCGGGACGCGCAGGCCGTCGTGCACCGTCAGCGTGGTGGACTCACCCGGCGCGAGGGTACCGGAGGAAGCCTTGCTGCCCGCCGCCTCGAGGGTGGCCCGCACCTCGTGCTGGGTCGTGTTGGTGTACGTACCCGTGACGACCGAATCGGCGACGGCGGCGCCGCCCTCGGCCTCGCAGGACGCGGCGACCGTGCCCACGCCGTCCGCGGCATTGGCCCAGGCCGACGTCACGACCAGCGTGGCCGACGCCGAGTGCGCGTTGCCCTCGAGGACGGGCCGGACGTTCGCGGCACCGAGCACGGTGGCCGACGACGACGGCGCCGCCGTCGCGGTCGTGATGTTCAGGGCCACCTCCGCGGTGGCCTGCGGCGCCAGCTCCACCGCCGCCGCGTCCGTGCCGGCGAGCGGCGCACAGCGCCAGGCGTTCGGCATCGCACCGGGCGCACACGTCAGCTCAGGCTGTGAGACGGCGGGCGTGACGCCGTCCGGCAGCGTCACGTCGACCGCCCAGCCGCCGGCCGGCACCGCACGGTCGCCCGTGCTGGCGACGCGAACGGGTAGCGCGGCCACACCCGGGCTCGAAAGCGACACGTCAGCGGTCGCGGCGGACAGCTCCGGGCCGAAGGGGGCGACCGTCCGGCCGGGAAGGGTGCGGGCGACATGCTCGAGGCCGTCGGCCCAGACCTCGGTTCCGACGGGGTAGTCGCCGCCGAAGTTGGCCTGCACCCGCACCGTGACGTTGTGCTTCTGCCCCGGCGCGAGCTCCCCGAGCGAGCAGAGCAGCACGTTCGTCTGCTCCGTCGGCGTGCACGCGGACGGCCCGTCGCCGGCCACCGGCCCCACGGTGGAGGGCTCGCTGGGCGGTGACGTCGGCTCAGCTGTTGCCTCGCCGGCGGCGTCGGGTGCCCCACCGGACTCGGCGCTCTTGGCCGGGCCGGCGTCGGCGGACGCCTCGGGACTCGGCGTCACGATCTGGGCGCCGCCGTCCTCCGCGCCGTTGGCGTTGCCCGCCGAATCCTCGGGCGTCTCCACGGAGGCCGGTACCAGCCGTCCACCGACGCCCGTGCCGAACGGTCCCTCCGGCCTCGCGACGGTGAGCCCGGCGGGAAGATGGATCTCCAGCTGTGTGCCCGTGGCCGTGGCCTCGCCCGTGTTCTCGACGGAGAGCGTCAGGTCCTGAGGCTGGCGAGGGGCCAGCGGCTTCGAGGCGTCGTCGTAGTCGACCACGAGATAGTTGCTGGTGGTCGTGTCGCCCGGCCCGACGTCGGTGGGCAGCACGGGCTTGCCGTTGATCTCCTCGGAGCCCGGCAGCTCGCGGCCCTCGGTGGTGGTGATCACCTGGTCGGCGGCAATGGGCTCGGGCTCGGGCGGTCCGGCGATCTGCAGGGCCGCGACCACGCCGACCGCGGCGGCCGCGAGCGCACCTGCTGCAACGCTCCCACCCGTGGCAGCGGCCGCGGCGGAGGCGATGGCACCGGCGGTCGCGGAGACGGCGGACGACACCGCACCGGAGAAAGTCCCGGCCGAGGCCGCGCCAACACCCACGGTGGCCGGTGCACCGGCTGCTGCTCCGGCCCCCGCTCCGGCCTTGGCCGCTATCGCGAGCCCGCCGATCGGCGCCCCCGCACCGACGAGGGCCAGCCCGCCCGCGCCCAGCACCAGCGGGGCGATGACGGTCTTCATGCCGTGCGCGACGTCGTGGAGCTCGAGCACGAGCGCGTTGCAGGTACCGCAGGTGGCGAGGTGCTCGGTGATCTTCGTGGTCTCGCGCTTGGACAGGCTCTCGCGCACGTACCCGCCGAGCAGCGGGTTCACGCTGCGGCACGTGTCCGACGGCGCATGCGTCAGGTGCTGCTGCAGGTAGCCCGCGCGCAGAGCTTCCTTGGCGCGGTAGAGCAGGGCCGAGACGCCGTTCGGGCTGAGCCCGAGCACGGGTGCCACCTGGGCCGGCTTCACGTCGTCGACCAGCACGTACCAGAGCACCTCGCGCCAGCGCTCGGGCAGGTCGGCGTACGCCTTGTAGATCACGCTGCGCTCGAAGCCGGCGAGCGCCGGGTCCTCTTCGGACGCCACTCGGCCGAGCACGGACTCGATCTCGTCGTCCGTGGAGGGGCGGGTTCGCGCGGCGCCACGGGAGACGTCGAACGCCCGGTGGCGGACCACCGTGTACAGGTAGGGGCGGAACCCGGCGTCGGGCCCGGCGCCCCGGCGGAGCATCTCGAACAGCTTGCTGAACGCGTCGGCGACGACGTCCTCGGCGTCGGTCGGCGAGACGTACTGGCGGGCGAGCGCCCGTGCGGCGGCCGCGTGCCGCTCGTAGAGCACACCAAAAGCGTCACGGTCACCCGACCTGACCTGCAGGATCAGTTCCGCGTCGCTCGGGGTTCCCCCGGTGCTGCTCTCGGCTTGCTTCACGTCTACCCAGACTCTCGGCCGTATCCTGCCCAAGACTATAGAGCCAGCTCGGCGATTTAGGGTGGAAAAAAATATTTCCCGGGTGAAGTGGGGTACACCACGGCCGAAGGTGCGTCATGATGTATCCCCGTGAGGGTCCCTTCATCATGAGCGAGTCCCAGAAGGAGGCGCAGGTGCGTGTACATAACCTGCGCGAGCGGTGGCGCGCTACGAGTCTTGCCTCGGTCTGGATCCGGCCGAACGAC
Source organism: Promicromonospora panici (assembly GCF_900608595.1). Classification (GTDB taxonomy): domain Bacteria; phylum Actinomycetota; class Actinomycetes; order Actinomycetales; family Cellulomonadaceae; genus Promicromonospora; species Promicromonospora panici. Next base: position 230,280 of record NZ_UWYY01000007.1, read on the forward strand.
TGGGAGCATCCCGCCGCAGAAGCGCTCGCCGAGGCATTGGCCGAGGGGCGCGGCGTCATAGCGCCCGCAGAGCGTCTGGGAGCCGCACGAGCCGCCGTCGGCGCCGGCATCACCGAGGCCCTGGACGACGTCGCCTGCCTCTACGCCGCCTTCGGCCGCCCCACGGACGTAGGCGCGCTGCGCGCAGCGGCGATCGGCTGGGTCGGGGAGCGCGAGCGCGTCCCCTACCAGATCGCCACGCACGACCCTTCGACGGGGCTGCCGACCGGTGAGTACCTCGGCGAACGGCTCCGCGAGACCTACGGCACGGCGCAGCGTTCCGGCAGCACCGCTGGGACCTCCCACTGCCTGCTCGTGCTCGACGTCGGCCTCGAAAACCTGGACACGTGGCAACGGCTCGCGCGTTCCGCCGCGATCGGCAGGACGCTGCAGCAGGTCTTCGGTGAGGGCCACCCGATGGCCGCGATCGGCGACGGCACGTTCGTGGTGCTGTGCGAGCGCGGCCCCGCGACCGCCGAGCTGGGCCAGTCGCTCCGCCGCGTCGTGGAGCGCAACGCCGAGGTGCTCGGCCTCACGACCGAGGTCCGCCGACCGACCCGGGTGTGGGTGGAACGCCTGCCCGCGACGCACGACGACGCTCTGCTCCTGATGGACCACCTGGCCCGCTGAGCCCACACGACACCGCAGGGCGCCTACTCAGTGTCGAGTAGGCGCCCTGGCTGGTTCCGGGGGACCTTCCGGCGATGGTTTGGTCCGGGGATGGAGATGTCTTGGGGCGTGCGGTCAGCCCTCCTGGAACGTGAGGCAGTCGGGGTGCGTCGGGTCCTCGGGCCCTGGGCCTACGCGGACCGCCGTGGCGTTGCACTCCAGGTGATCGTTGTGGACGCACTCCTCGCGCTGGCAGGCGCCGACGTGGGCGATGACCTTCTCGAGGCCGCCCTTGTGGCTCAGCGGGATGAACGTGGCGCAGGAGGCGTCCCCGGTGTGCCCCGCGATCGTGACGGCGCCCGCGTGGCAGCCGTGCTCGTGGTTGTAGCCGCAGCCGTCGATCGAACACTCCACGACCTCGGGCATTTCCATCAGCGTGCTCATGGGTTTTCTCCTCGCTCGGTGCGCCGCTCCTCCAGGAATATCCCCGATCATATTCCTGAAATGCAGAACGCGTGGAGCAAGGAATGCCTTACCTACATTCCGCACGCATTCTCGATTAACGAAAGAATTGCGTTGCCGAAATCTGCGTGCGGCCGAAGGAGCCGGTCACTCCTCGCGGCGGGGCGCCGGCCGCCAGAGCACCACAGCGCCGCCGCGGACGGCGCGATGCTCGAGGTCGACCCGCATCGCCGCGCTGCGGACCCGCTGACCGCGCTGCACCACCACGACGTCGCCGGCGTCCGGGCCCGCAGCGAACACGCGGCTCTCCTCCTGGACGCGCATGAGCAGGTCACCGAGGCGTTCCTCCAGGACCGAGACGTGTGCCTCCAGGTCGAGGATGCGCTTGATCCCGGCGAGGTTGATGCCCTCGACCTGCGCGAGCCGCTGCACCTGCAGCAGGCGCGCCACGTCCCGGCGGGAGTACCGGCGGCCCCTGCCGCGGGTGCGCCGGGGCACCACCAGGCCGAGCCGGTCGTACTGGCGCAGCGTCTGTGGGTGCATTCCCGCGAGCTCCGCGGCCTTGGAGACGGTGAGCACGGGTGCGTCGTCGTCGACCATGTGCCCCTCCCCTGTCTCATTCGCGCTGTTTTGCGTCCGGGCAGATTAACCGAACTCGGCGCGATGGGGCAGCCGCCCCACCGCGCCGATCGTCATTCCGCCGCCCGCTCGGCCAATCCGACGCGCACGTCCTCGCCGTCGCTCTCGGCGGCGAACGTCTCGAGCGCCTCCTTGGCCTTCTTGCTGAGCTTCTGCGGCACGACCACCTGCACGCTGACGAGCAGGTCTCCTGTCGCGTTCGCCGTCCGCACCCCGCGCCCTTTGACGCGGAGCACCCGGCCCGACGGCGTTCCCGCGGGCACCTTCAGCCGCACGGTCGCCCCGTCCAGGGTCGGCGCCTCCAGCGTGGTGCCGAGGGCCGCCTCCGCGAACGTGACGGGCACAGTCATGCGCAGGTCATAACCGTCCAGCGTCCACACCGGGTGCGGCGCCACGTGGACGGTGACCACGAGGTCCCCCGGGGGACCTCCGTTCGTGCCGGGCCGACCCTTGCCACGCAGGCGGATCTTCTTGCCGTCGTTGATCCCCGCCGGGATCCGGGCGGTGATGGTGCGGCCGTTGACCTCGAGGTCCGCGGTCGTGCCCTCCACTGCCGCACGGAACGGCAGCGTGACCTGCGCGACGACGTCGGCGCCGGGGCTCGGTGCGGTGAACCCGGTGGGGCCGGCCGAGGGGTATCCCTGCCTGCCGCCACCGAACATCGAGCCGAGGATGTCCTCGAAGCCCGCGCCGGTCCCACCCTGCGAGTAGCGGACCCGGGGCCCGCCCCGGCCGGCACCCTGGCCGCCGAACATGGCGCCCATGATGTCCTCGAAGCCGCCTGCACCGGCACCGCCGGGACCCGCGGAGAAGCGGGCGCCGCCCGCCATCGCGCGCACGGCGTCGTACTGCCGGCGCTGCTCCGGGTCGGACAGGACCGCGTAGGCCTCGCCGATCTCCTTGAACCTGGTCTCCGCCGCCGCGTTGCCCTGGTTCTGGTCCGGATGATGCTGGCGCGCCAGCTTGCGGTAGGCCCGCTTGATGGCCGCGTCGTCGGCGTCCTTGGGCACGCCCAGCACGGCGTAGAAGTCCTTCTCCATCCAGTCCTGACCGGTCATGGCACCTCCTTCCGCGTCGATACCGGTGGTCGGGCTCGTCGAGACCTGGGCCTCGACGAGCTCGACCACCGAGCGATCACTCCGGTCCGACGACGCCCACGCGTGCCGCCCGGACCACCTTCTCGCCGATCTTGTACCCGGGCTCCACCACGAGGTTCACCGTGGTGGCCGCCGCGTCCGCGTCGGTCGAGTGCATGAGCGCCTCGTGCACGGTGGGGTCGAACTCCTCACCCACCTTGCCGAACCGCTCGACGCCGAACTTCTGGAGGCTCTGGTCGAGCTTCTCCGCGATCGCCGCCATGGCGCCGCTCAGCTCGCCGTGCTGCTTCGCCCGCTCCACGTCGTCGAGAACGGGCAGCAAGGCGGCCAGGACGTCCTGCACACCCCGGTTCCGCGCGGCCTCCTGGTCGCGCAGGGCCCGGTTGCGGTAGTTCGTGAAGCTGGCCCGCTCACGCTGCAGCGCATCCAGGTGCTCGGCAGCCTCGGCCTTCGCCTTGAGCACCTCGGAGGCCTCCGCGGCGTCACCGGACGGCTCGAAGTCGAGCCCTTCCAGCGGGTCGCCGGAGGCGTCCTGGATCTCGGCAGCGTCGACCATCGGCTCGGGCGAGTCCGCAGACGCGGACTCATCCGCCGAGGCCGACGTGGCGTCGTCCGCCGGCGCGGGCTCGGCCGGGCGGGCCTGGTCACCGGAGTTGTTCACCTTGCGCTTGTCCGTGAACTGGAAGGGGTGCTCCCCCGAGCCCTCGGGCTCAGGGGGACCCTGCGAGTTGTTCTGTTCGGTCACTTGCGGTCGTCCTCGTCGTCCACGATCTCGGCGTCGACGACGTCCTCCTCGGGGGCGGACTGCGCGTTCGCCGTCTGCGGGCCGCCCTCGGCACCCTGTGCCGCGGGCTGCTCGGCCGAGTACAGCGCCTCACCAATCTTCTGGGAGGAGGCGCCGAGCTTCTCGTACGACGTCTTCACGGCGTCGGCGTCCTCGCCCTCGAGCGCGGACTTCACCGCGGCGATGTCCGCCTCGACCTCGGTGACGACCTCGGCCGGGAGCTTGTCGCGGTTGTCCGCGATCTGCTTCTCCATGGAGTACGCGAAGGCCTCGGCCTGGTTGCGGGTGTCCGCCTCCTCGCGACGCTTCTTGTCCTCGTCGGCGTGCGCCTCGGCGTCCTTGACCATGCGGTCGATGTCCTCCTTGGGGAGGGCCGAACCGCCGGTGATCTTCATCGACTGCTCCATGCCCGTGCCGCGGTCCTTGGCGGACACGTGCACGATGCCGTTCGCGTCGATGTCGAACGTGACCTCGATCTGCGGCACGCCGCGCGGGGCCGGCGCGATACCGGTGAGCTCGAAGACGCCCAGCGGCTTGTTGTCGCGCGTGAACTCGCGCTCGCCCTGGAACACCTGGATCGCCACGGACGGCTGGTTGTCGTCCGCCGTGGAGAAGACCTCGCTGCGCTTGGTCGGGATGGCCGTGTTGCGCTCGATGAGCTTGGTCATCACGCCACCCTTGGTCTCGATGCCGAGGGACAGCGGGGTGACGTCGATCAGCAGGACGTCCTTGCGGTCACCGGAGATGACACCGGCCTGCAGGACGGCGCCGACGGCCACGACCTCGTCCGGGTTCACGCCCTTGTTGGGCTCACGGCCACCGGTGAGCTCCTTGACGACCTCGGTCACGGCGGGCATACGGGTGGAACCGCCGACGAGCACGACGTGGTCGATGTCGGAGACCGAGATGCCGGCGTCGCGGATGACCGCGTGGAACGGCGACTTGGTGCGGTCGATGAGGTCCTGCGTCATCTGCTGGAACTGAGCGCGCGTGAGCTTCTCGTCCAGGTGGATGGGGCCGTTCTCGCTCATCGACAGGTACTGCATCGAGATGTTGGTGCTCGTCGCGGACGAGAGCTCCTTCTTGGCCTGCTCGGCCGCCTCGCGGAGGCGCTGGAGCGCGATCTTGTCCTTCGACAGGTCGACGCCCGAGGAGTTCTTCACCTGCTTGATGAGGTGCTCCACGACGCGCTGGTCCCAGTCGTCACCGCCGAGGCGGTTGTCACCCGAGGTGGCCCGCACCTGGATGGTCGAGAAGTCGTCCTCGTCCTTGCCCACCTCGAGCAGGGACACGTCGAACGTGCCGCCACCGAGGTCGAAGACCAGGATGAGCTCGTCCTCCTTGCCCTTGTCCAGGCCGTAGGCGAGGGCGGCAGCGGTGGGCTCGTTGACGATGCGCTTGACGTCGAGGCCGGCGATCTGGCCGGCGTCCTTCGTCGCCTGACGCTCAGCGTCGTTGAAGTAGGCGGGGACCGTGATCACGGCCTCCGTGACGGGCTCGCCCAGGTACTCCTCGGCGTCGCGCTTGAGCTTGCCCAGGATGCGGGCGGAGATCTCCTGCGGCGTGTACTTCTTGTCGTCGATGTCCACGCTCCAGTCGGTGCCCATGTGGCGCTTGACCGAGGAGATGGTGCGGTCCACGTTGGTGACCGCCTGACGCTTGGCGACCTCACCCACCAGGACCTCGCCGGTCTTGGAGAACGCGACCACCGAGGGGGTGGTCCGCGAGCCCTCCGCGTTGGCGATGACGGTGGGCTCGCCACCTTCAAGAACCGCCACCACCGAGTTCGTGGTGCCGAGGTCGATACCTACTGCGCGTGCCATGTTGACTGCCTTCCTCCGACAGATTGAGTCTTCTGCACTCAACTTAGGCCGGAGTCCGTCGGGAAGCAAACCCGGTCCCGCAAAGTTGAGTCCACTTCACTCAACCTCCGTCGGAGCCGAAAAGTTCCCGGCCCGGTGTTCCCAGCGCGCCGGGCGCCTGCCGCGCCTGACTATCGTGTCGCCATGCCTTTCGCCACCGCCCTGACCACCGACGTCACCCTGCGTGAGCTGACCGAGGACGACGCCGTGGCGCTCGCCCACGCCTACGTGCGCAACCGCGAGCACCTCGCCCCGTGGGAGCCCGCGCGGCCCGAGGACTTCTACACGGCGAAGTGGCACGAGGAGCGGCTGGCGGCGCAGGTGCTGGAGAACGCGACGGGCCGCGCGCTCTACACGGTCCTCGAGGCGGACGGCGAGATAGTGGGCCGCCTCAACCTCACGGACATCGTGCGGGGCGCGTTCGAGAGCGGCAATATCGGCTACTGGCTCGACGCCCGGTTCACCGGCCGAGGCCTGATGACCCGGGCGATCGAGGCTCTGGCAGCCCACGCGCGCGACGAGCTGGGACTGCACCGCCTGCAGGCCGCGACACTCCCGCACAACGAGGCGTCCCAGGCCGCGCTGACCAGGATCGGCTTCGAGAAGTTCGGTTTCGCACCGAGCTATCTGAAGATCGCCGGGAAATGGCAGGATCACGTCATCTTCCAACTGATCCTGCACCCCTGACGCGGCACAGCCGCCCCCGCGCTGTGCGACACGCCACGGCGGGCGCTATTTCACCCCCGTCAACAGGCGCGACGCCCTTACCTGCGGTACACAAGGGTGCACGACCGAGGCCACAGGGGGTGGGGCATCGGACGAGTGACTCGCGGGCCTGCCCGCGGGTGCCTGATGCCCGGGACCCCGGGCCCCGACGGGGGGAGACCACCATGGCAAGCATCCACGGAAGCTCGTTGTCGATCGCACTCCTGACAGCACTGCTCGATCCCGAGGAGGACGGGCTCAGATCGCCTCAGGTCCAGGAGCTGCTCCAGGAGGCGCTCGAGACCCGCGAGGACGCGCGCGACGTGATCGTCGCGCTGCTCGCCTCGTCCGGCTCCATGCTGCGGCAGATCAGCTACCACAACGAGCAGGAGCCGCTCGAGTCCCTGCAGAAGGTGGCCCTGGGCTTCCAGCGCAAGGTGGTCCAGCTGCCCGGCTGAGTCACCCCCCTGACCGGTCCGATGCCGCTTCGGCGTCGCGCAGCACGCGCAGGATGTTCCCGCTGGTCAGCTTGCCCAGATCGGCGTCGGACCAGCCGTTGTCCGCGAGCGCCGCGAGCAGACGCGGGTAGCCCGTCACGTCCTCCAGCCCTTCCGGGAGGCGGGGCGTTCCGTCGTAGTCGCCGCCGAGACCCACGTGGTCGATGCCGGCCACCTCTCGGACGTGCTCGACGTGCGCGACGACGTCGGACAGCGTGGAGCGGGGCTGCGGGTGGGTGGCCTGCCACTGCCGCACGAACGGCTCGAAGGCGCCGATGTCGGTGCTCCTGATCCCCTCGGCGGCTGCCGCTTCCGCGCCGCCGGCACGCCACTCGGCGACGGCGGGTGACACGAACTGCGGCACGAAGGTCACCATGCAGACGCCGCCGTTGGTCGCGAGGGTGCCCAGGACGTCGTCGGGCACGTTGCGGGGGACGTCGCAGACGGCGCGGGCGCTCGAGTGGCTGAAGATCACCGGGGCCGAGGTGGTCCGTAGCGCGTGGCGCATGGTGCCGGCCGAGGTGTGCGAGAGGTCGACGAGCATGCCGAGGCGGTTCATCTCGTGTACGACGTCCTCGCCGAACGCGGAGAGGCCGCCCAGCACCTCCTCGTCGGTGCCGGAGTCGGCCCACGGCACGTTGCCGTTGTGCGTGAGCGTCATGTAGCGCACCCCGAGCGTGTAGAGCATGCGCAGCACACCGAGGGACTCGTTGATGGAGTGGCCGCCCTCGGCGCCCATGAGGCTCGCGATGCGGCCGTTGCTCCAGGCCTGTTCGACGTCGGCGGCGGTCAGCGCGAGCTGGAGGGTGTCCGGGTACTTCGCGACCAGGCGGTGCACGCAGTCGACCTGCTCGAGCGTGGCCGTGACGGCGGCACCACCCTGGAGCCTGGCCGGGACGTACACGGACCAGAACTGGGCGCCGACGCCACCCTCGCGCAGGCGCGGCAGGTCGGTGTGGGTAGTGGTGAGCCGCTGCGCGATGTCGACGGCGTCGAGGTCGTAGGACGACTGCTCGCGGAGCTCCCAGGGGAGGTCGTTGTGGCCGTCCCAGACGGGGTTCTTCTCGAGGAGCGCGGTGAGGCGAGCGGCTGTCGTCATGCGGGCGAGGCTACCTCCCGCGTGCCAGCGGCCGTGTCAGACGTACGGGTCACCCGGGTGACCCGTACGTCTGACACGTCGAGGGTTAGCCCACCCGCCGCCAGGTGCAGTTCATCGTCTCGAAGCCCTTCGCGTCGGACGGCAGCGTGATCGTCCTCGGGTCGGTCAGGGTGCCGTACGACAGTAGGTTCGCGCGGCTCTCCAGGCCGGTGAACTCGTCGCCGATGATCGCGTAGTAGCAGGGGCTCGTGTTCGGGTTGGCCGGCCCCGCGGTCACGTAGGTACCGCGCTGGAGCTGGTCACCGAGCATGTAGACACCGTGGGCGGACGTGCTCGTCCGCGGCGCCCTCGTGCCCGGGTAGTACCTGACCCAGGGGCCGCACTCGTCGGAGAAGAAGCCGTAGTCGGTGGACTTTACGGTGGCAATCCGCTGGCCGGAGCCGTAGTTCGCGCCGAGCACCGCCGACTGGGACTCGCGCACCCAGGAGCAGCCCCGGGCGCCCGCGGCCGCCACGTAGGTGCCGGCCGCCGGCCTGTCGCTGCCCACCAGGTAGCCGTTCGCGGGGATCGCCGTGGCCGGCCGGCCGACGGCGGAGGTGGGCCCACCTGAACGGACGGCGGTGGCGTACCCGTACTTGCGGGCGGTGACGGCCACGGAGATCTTCTTGCCCTGCTGCGCGCCCTTGAGCGTGTACGTCGAGGAGGTGGCGCCTCGGATCGGCACGCTGTCGGCGAACCACTGGTAGGTGAACGACGGCGACGGGCTCCAGCTACCGACCTTGGCCGTCAGCTTCCCGCCGACCCGGGCCGTGCCCGAGATCGTGGGTGAGGGGGACGACGAGAACTTCCGGTCGACCGTGGAGTGGGCCGAGGTCACCGACTTGGTCGTGATGCCGGGGCGCTTGCCCGTCACGGTCACGGTCAGCCGGCGCCCGTCGTACGACGCCGGGATCGTGAACCTCGAACCCGTCGCACCGGAGATGTTCCTGCCGTCGATCTTCCACTGATAGGTGGTGCTGGTGCGCGCCGGCGTGGCGGGCGGGGCGACCACCGCCACCGTAGCGCCCGGGTTGGACATCCCGGAGATGCGCGGCCCGGCCATGGAGAACGTCCCGTAACCCACCGGGACGGCGGGGCTCGTGCGGGCCTCGGTCACGTAGCCCGGGCGCTTGCCCGTGATCGTGACGGTGAGCTGCTTACCGCGGTGGACGCTCGTGGGGACGAACGTGAATCCGGTGGCGCCCGTGATCGGCGTCCCGTTCGCGAACCACTGGTAGGTGAACCGCGTGCCGGAGGTCCAGGTCCCCGACTTCGCGTAGAGGGTGGTGCCCACCTTCGCCGTCGGGCTGATGGTCGGGTCGGACGCGGTGATGGCGGTCGGCGCGATTTCGGCGGTCTCGGCGCTGGTCCGGGCCGTGGGCGTGCGTCCGGTGGCGTTGCCGAGCACCGTCACGGAGAGCCGGGCGCCGCCGTCGGCGCCGCGCGGCGTGTAGGTGCTGCCCGTCGCCCCGAGGATCTTCGCGCCGTCCCGGCGCCACTGGTAGGTGAACGTCGCGGCCGGCGACCATGCGGGCACGGTGGCCGTGAGCTGCACGCCGACCTTGGCCTCCGCGCCGGAGACGACCGGCTCGGGCGCTGCGTCGAACGCGAGCTTGGTGGCCAGCTGGTACGCCGCGAGGACGTCGAGCTTTCCCTCGCCCCACACGTTGTTGTCGTCGGTCGTGCCGCCGCACGTGACGTCGCGGACATCCCGCGCGGACCCGTCGAGGATCGCCCGGGTGCCCGTCACGTCGCCCACGAGCTCCGGCACGGCGTCCCACAGGAGCGCGACGGCGCCCGCGACGTGCGGTGCGGCCATCGACGTCCCGTCCCACTGCTCGAACCCGCCGCCGGGTACGGCGGACCGGACGGTCTGGCCGGGCGCGGCGATGTCGGGCTTCACAGTGCCGCTCTGGCCCGGACCACGCGAGGAGAACGACGCGATCGCACCCGACGGCGCGAACGCGCCGACCGAGTAGGACAGCGTGCGCGCCCCCGGGCTCCCGGACGACTCGCAGCCGAACTCGCCGTCGTTGCCGTTGGCCCACGTGCTGAACATGCCCGCCGCCTCCCAGGCGGAGATCACGTCCTCCATGAACGGGTCGGTGGAGAAGGAGAGGCCCCACGAGTTGTTGATGACGTGCGGCCGCTTGCCGGCGTCGGCGCCCGTGCCGTCGAGGCGGGTCGGCTCGAGGAGCCACTGGCCCGACGCGATCAGAGCGGCGTCCGAGCAGCCGGCGGCGCAGCCGTTCGCCGCGATCCACTCCGCGCCGGGCGCCACGCCGATGTTCATCGAGCCGTCGTCGGTGCCCACCATGGTGCCCATGGTGTGGGTGCCGTGCCCGTGGTCGTCGCTCGGGGAGCTGTCGCCGACGCGGGCGGCGTCGAACCAGTTGTAGTTGCTGCCCGTCGTCGCACCGCGGTACTGCGCGGCCAGGGCCGGGTGGGTACGGCTCACGCCGGTGTCCAGGCCGGCGACGACGACGCCGTCGCCGGTGAAGCCGAGGTTCCACATGTCGTCGGCGTTGATCGCCCTGATGCCGTACGTCGAGCTCGCCGCCGCGTTCGGCACGGCGCCGTCCGTCGTCTCCGGCTCGTCGACCGCGTGCCGCATCGTCGGCCGGACCTCCAGGACCTGGATGTCCGCCGCGAGGTCGACCGCCTGGTCGAGCGAGCCGTCCTCGACCAGGATCGCGTTGCTGGCCCAGTACGAGGTGTACTCGGTGCCCGACTTCTCCAGGGCGGCGATCGCCTGCTCCTGGGACGCCTCGGCGGCCGCGACGAGCGTGTCGCGCACGTACTCGCCGCGCTCGGACCAGCTCGTGATCCCGCCCGCCGCCGAGAGGTCGGTCTCGCCGGCAAACCGGAGCCAGAAGTCCGTCTCACTCTTCGCGCGGAAGGCCTTGGTGGCGGCGGGGGTGATCTTGTCCGCCGGGTCAAGGGTGCGCGCCGCCTGGAGCTCCGACCGGTTCCGGTCGGCGGCGGTGCTGGGCTGAACGCCGGTCCCGCCGCCCGGGGCGGGGTCCGGCGCGGCGGACGCGGCCGCGGGGGATGCGAGGAACGCGACAGCGGCTGCCGACGCGACAGCCCTGGTCACGAACGTACGACGATGCATGTGGGCACTCCGGAGAGTTGGATGGGGGTGCCCAGTCACGGGCCAGAGAGCCCTGCCCTCGCAGGCAGAGGAGACAGGCGCACACTAGCCGTCGGACCGGCCCAATCTCTCGCATTCTCGGAGAAATCACCCGGCCCGCCCGGGACGCCTCATCAACCCGGGCGCAGGCCCTCAGCCCCGCCCGCGAAGCCGGTCGATCTCACGCCGCTCACGCTTCGTCGGGCGCCCGGCGCCACGGTCACGCAGCCCGACCGCCTCCCGCTCGACCCGCGTCGGCAGGGGCGGGCTGTGGTCCAGGTACGCCTTGGCGGCGATGGGCGCGCCGACCCGCTTGGGCAGCAGCTCGACGACCTCGACCTCCCGGTCCCGCAGGGGATCGCGCCACGTCACGCGATCGCCCACGGTGACGGACGTCGAGGCCTTGGCGATCTTCCCGTTGATCCGGACCCGGTTGCTGCGGCACAGGTCGGCCGCGACCGACCGGCTCTTGGTCAGTCGCACCGCCCACAGCCAGACGTCTATGCGCATCGGCCCATCCTCCCACCGACGCCGGCCGTCGAGGCGCCGGCCGGCGAGGCCCGGCCGTCAAGGGCGGTCCTCAGACGTACGGCTGGTACTCGAACCGCTCGACCGTCACCACCGAGTCCGACGGCGTGCCGTTGCTCGTGGCGATCAGCCCGAGCCACACCCCGAGAAACCCACCGGCCGCGACGCTGTCCAGGGTGCGCCCGTCGGCGACCGCGAGCTCCGTCAGCTGCTCGTCCCCTACCGCCACGAGCAGCGCGTAGTCCTGCCCGTGCGCCTGCACGGCGAGCGTGACGGGGTCGTCGCCGCCGGACAGCGAGCGCTCGCCGAGCACCGTCGCCTCCCCCGCCTGGCGGTGCACCGCGAGGACCCGGCGCCCGAAGCCGTCGGGCGCACCCGTCACCACCAGCAGCACGTGGTCCCGCTCGGACTGCCGGACCGCGAGGCCGGCCTGCTCGTCCGGCCCGGCCGGGTCGAACCGCAGCACCATCCGCACCGTGACCGCCTGATGCTGCTGGCGGACGCCGAGGAACGCCGGCGTCGCCGCGTCCGTGAGGTTCTCCGGCCGCATGCGCAGCAGCCAGCCCTCGCCCCGCGGTTCGGCGAAGTCGGCCGGACCGCGCAGGCCGGTCCAGCGCAGGTCGCCGGGCGGCACCGAGCCCGCCGGCGGCCATGCGGACGCCGGTCCGCCGCCCTCGTTCCCCGCCCGGACGCCGTCGGGCACCTCCACCACCGTCGGCACGCGGCCCTGGCCAGGCGCGAAAACCGGCCAGCCGTCCTCCCACGTCACCGGTACGAGGAACGTCTCCCGGCCGAGGTTGTAGTGGTAGCCGCCGTAGGGGCGCATGGCGAGCAGCACGGCCCACCAGGACCCGTCGGGCGCCTCCACCAGGTCGGCGTGCCCCACGCCGACGACGTCCACGTCCCGCCCCAGGTGCCGGTGGGTCAGCACCGGGTTGGCCTTGTTGCCGACGTACGGGCCGGTCACGGAGTCGGACCGGGCCACGGAGACGGCGTGGTGGAACTCGGTGCCGCCCTCCGCGGCCAGCAGATAGTAGGTGCCGTCCACCCGGTAGAGGTGCGGCCCCTCAGCCCACACCGCGCCCAGCACCGCGCCGCGCCAGAGCACGTGCTCGGGCCCGGTGAGCCGCATCGTCGCCGGGTCGAGCTCGCGCAGCCAGACCTCGGTCTGGTCGTGCCACTCCGGCTCCCGGGCGAGGCGGGTCCCGTGCAGCCAGACCCGCCCGTCGTCGTCGAAGAACAGGGACGGGTCGATGCCGTCCGCGTCCAGCCAGACGGGGTCAGACCACGGCCCCGCAGGGTCGGTGGCGGTCAGCACGAAGTTGCCGCCACGCGCCTGGTCCCGCTGGTCCACCAGGGTGCAGACCAGCCAGAACCTCCCGTCGTGGTGCCGCAGCGTCGGCGCGTACAGCCCGCCCGACGACGCGATCCCCTGCATGTCGAGCTGCCCGGCCCGGTCGAGCGCGTGCCTGATCTGCTCCCAGTGCACCAGGTCGCGGCTGCGGAACACGGGCAGGCCGGGGAAGTACTCGAACGTCGAGGTGACGAGGTAGTACTCCGCCCCGACCCGACAGATCGTCGGGTCGGGGTAGCACCCCGGAAGGATCGGGTTGTGGACAGCGGTCACTGCGCGACCGTGACGTCGACCCACCGCTTGTCCGCCGTCGTCACCTCGTGCACGTCACCCGTGATCGCGACGACGGCACGGACCGGCGAGACGGTGACGGGCGACGCGGGACCCGCCGTGGCGTGCGGCTCGTCCAGATCCGCGATGCCCTCGGCCACCACCCTGACAACGCTGTCGGCCGCATGTGCGCCGGCCCATACCTCGACGTCACCGGGTTCGACGATCCGCACCATCTCGCGGTCGGTGAACGCGAAGCGCGTCGTCGGCACGTCGAAGGTGATGGTCGCCGACTCCCCCGGGCGCAGCGTGACCCGGTGGTAGCCGAGCAGCTGCGCGGTGGGCCGCGCGACGGAGCCCACCACGTCGTGCCCGTACAGCTGCACGACGTCGGACCCGGGCACCTCACCCGTGTTCGTCACCGTCACGACGGCGCGGAACGTGCCGCCCGCCTCGACGGACGGGTCCACGGCGACCAGCTCGCGCGCGAACGTCGTGTACGACAGGCCGAACCCGAAGGCCCGCACCGGCGTCGAGTCGGTGGCCGTCACCTCGGACGCGCCGCCGAGGATCGGGTGCAGGTACGAGTACGGCTGCGAACCAGTGGAGCGCGGCAGCGACACGGGCAGGCGCCCCGACGGGTTCACCCGGCCCGAGATCACGCCCGCGAGCGCGGTGCCGCCCTCCTCGCCCGGGAAGAACGCCTGGAGCACGGCGCCGGGCTTCCGGACGCCGTTCAGACCCGGGTCGGCAGGGTCGAGCGCCCAGCCGATCGAGTACGGACGCCCGGTGAGCAGCACCATGACCACGGGCTTCCCCGTGGCGAGGACTGCCTCGACGAGCTCGCGCTGCACGCCGGGCAGCTCGAGCGACTCGCTGTCGTTGCCCTCGCCCACCGTCCCGCGCCCGAACAGCCCGGCCTGATCGCCGACCACGACCACCGCGACGTCAGCCGCCTCGGCGGCGGCGACCGCCTCGGGGAACCCGGAGGTATCGCTGCCCTCGACGGCGCAGCCCTGCGCGAAGGTCAGCTCGGGCACGGGCAGGCCCGCGCGGCCGAACTCCTCGGTCAGGGCCTCGGCCACCGACGGGATCTCGAAGCCCGTCGGCACGCCGGGGTGGTGCGCCAGCACGTGGTTGGCGAACGAGTAGCAGCCCATCAGCGCCTCGGGGCGGGCGGCGTTCGGCCCGATCACCGCGACGTGGGCGGGCTTGTCGTGCCACGCGCCGAGCGGGAGCACGCCGTCGTTCGAGAGCAGCACCACGGACTCCTCGGCGAGGCGCCGGGCGACGTCGCGGTGCGCCGGCGTATCCAGGTCCACCGCCGCCGGCGGCGCGTCCTCGTACGCGTCCGGCTCGAGGAGCCCGAGCTCCTCCTTCTGCCGGAGCGCGCGCAGCACCGCCCGGTCGACGATCTCGACCGGCACCGTCCCGTCCGTGACGAGTGCGGCGAGCGGCTCGAGGTACGCGTCGCCGGACGGCAGCTCGATGTCGACGCCCGCCTCCAGGGCGGCGGCCGCCGCCGCGCCCCGGTCGGCCGCGATCGCGTGCATGACGTTCAGGAACGCGACGCCGAAGTAGTCGGCGACCACCACGCCGTCGAACCCCCACTGGTCGCGGAGCAGCTCGGTGAGGTACTCGGCCGACGAGTGCATGGGCACCCCGTCGACGTCGTTGTAGGAGGCCATCACGCTACGCACACCGCCGTCGAGCACCGCCATCTCGAAGGGCGGCAGGTAGACGTCGGCGATCTCGCGCGGGCCCGCGCTCACCGGGGCGTGGTTGCGCCCCGCCTTGGAGCCCGAGTAGGCGACGAAGTGCTTGAGCGTCGCGTGCACGCCCGTCCCCTGCAGCCCGCGGACGTACCCCGTGCCGACCGTGCCGACCAGGTACGGGTCCTCGCCGATGCACTCGTCGACCCGCCCCCACCGGGGATCGCGGACGACGTCGAGCACGGGCGCGAGCCCCTGGTGGACGCCGAGCTCCCGCATCGACTCCCCGATGAGGCGGCCCATCTCGGCGACCAGGTAGGGGTCGAAGGACGCGCCCCACGCGAGCGGCGTCGGGAAGGTGGCCGCCTGCCAGGCCGCCAGGCCGGTGAGGCACTCCTCGTGCACCAGCGCGGGGATGCCGAGGCGCGTCTCGCGCTTCAGCCTCCGCTGCTCCGCCCAGAGCCACGCCGCACGCTCGGCCGGGTCCACCGGCCGCGTGCCGTACACACGGGTGTAGTGGCCCAGGCCGTTCTTCGTGATCTCCGGGAGCGTGGCGCTGCCCCGGTCGCCGGCCATCTCGCCCTGCATCGGTGCCACGACGTTGCCGCCCTGGTCCAGCCAGTACCCGACCAGCTGGGCGAGCTTCTCCTCGAGGGTCATCCGTGCGTGCAGGTCGCGCACGCGCTCCGACACCTCGGGCATCGCCCTCAGCGCCGTCGGCAGCTCCGTCATGGAACGTTTTCCTTTCTCGGTACTACGTGTAATGGCGTGCTTGAACGTGGCGCGGCGCCTCGTCGGCGCCTCGGCTCAGCCCTTGACCGCGCCCGTGAGCCCGCCGACGATGCGCCGCTCGAACAGCGAGAAGAAGATCAGCGCCGGGATCATCGACAGCGACGTGAACGCGAGCACCCGTGCCGTGTCGACCGAGTACTGGGACGCGAACGCCTGGACGCCCAGCGGCAGCGTGTACGACAGCTCGTCGTTCAGGATGAACAGCGGCAGCATGTACGAGTTCCACGACGCGACGAACGCCAGGATGCCGACCGTGATGACGCCCGGCAGCGACAGCGGCACGACCATCCGGAAGAAGAACCCGATGCGGCCCGCGCCGTCGATCGCTGCGGCTTCCTCGATCTCCTTCGGGATGGCGCGCAGGAACGGCACCAGGATGATGATCGTGGTCGGCAGCGCGAACGCGATCTGCGGCAGGACGATGCCGCCAACGGTGTTCATCAGGCCGAGGTCCCGGATCAGGATGTACAGCGGGGTGATCGCCACCGTCATCGGGAACATGAGACCGGCCGCGAACAGCGAGTACATCGCACCGTTGAGCTTGAAGTCGTACCGCGCGAGCACGAAGCTCACCATGAGTCCGAGCGCCACGACGCCGACCGTGGTCAGGATGCCGGCGACCGCCGAGTTGGCGACCTGGCGCCAGAACACCCCGCTCCCGAGCACGCTCAGATAGTTGTCGATGACCCACGGGCTCGGCATGCCGGACGGGTCGACGGTGATCTGCGCGTTCGTCCGGAATCCGCCCACGATGATGTAGAGCACGGGACCGATGCAGATACCGACGAAGAGGAACGCGATGACATAGGTCATCGGGCTGCCCCAGGCGACCTTCGGTATCCGGCGGAGCTTTTGCCCGGCCGTCGTGGGGGCTTCGAGCAGCGTCGCCATCAGTTCTTCCCTTCCGTGAGTGCGCCCTCGGTGTCCCGGCGCAGCACGTAGCGCTGGTAGACCAGGGCGATGACGAGCGAGATCACGAAGAGCACTACCGCCACCGCGTTGCCGTAGCCGAAGTTCCCCGCCAGACGCCCGTTCAGGACCATGTAGGTCGCCATCGTCGAGGTGCCCGCCGTGGCGGAGACGTACTGACCCCAGATGATGTAGACGAGGTCGAAGAGCTGGAGCGAGCCGATGATCGACAGGAACGCCCAGATGCGCAGCGTCGGGCCGAGCAGCGGCAATGTGATGGTCCGCTGGATCTGCCAGTACGAGGCGCCGTCGATGGCCGCCGCCTCGGAGAGCTCCTCGGGGATGCTCTGCAGGCCAGCGAGGAACAGGATCACGGCGAAGCCGATGTACTTCCAGCTGATGATGATCATCAGCGACCAGAGCGCGATGTCGGGATCGGACAGCCAGTCGACGGCGAGGAACCCGAGGCCCATCTTCTCGAACAGGTCGTTCACCGCGCCGGAGGTCTGGAGCATCAGGCTCCAGCCCGTGCCCACGATGACCTCCGAGATCACGTACGGCACGAAGATCAGGACGCGGATGATGGACCGGCCGCGGATCCTCTGGTTGAGCAGCAGCGCCAGCGCTACCGCCGCCGGCCCCTGGAGGATCAGGGAGAGCACGACAATGTAGCCGTTGTGCAGGAGCGCCTCGTGGAACGCCGAGTCCCGGAAGATGACCAGGTAGTTCTGGAGCCCGACGAACTCCGTCGGCGGCCCGTAGCCCTTCCAGCTGAAGAACCCGTAGTAGGCCGCCAGGAAGACGGGGAAGATGACGAACGCCAGGAACACGACGATGGCGGGGCCGGAGAGCAGGGAGATCTCGAACGTCTTGCGCCAGTCGAACTTGCGGCCCCGCCACGGCCGGCGGGCCGGGGACGGCGTCTGCACGCCGCCTCCGGCCACCGAGGCACCCTCAGGCGAGGTCGTCACGGTTGCTGAGTTCTCGCCCAGGGAGTGAGTCATCTGGGCCGTTACTCCATCGCCGCCGCGGCGTTCACGGCGTCCACGATGCTCTGCGGGTCACCGTCGCCGGCCAGCATCTCGACGACGCCGGCGTTGAGCGCGTTGCCGACGTTCTGGCCGTAGAGCGTGTCCAGCCAGACGGAGACGTACGGGGCCTCGTTGTAAGCCTCGAGGACCGACTTCAGCGCCGGGTCGGTCACGACGCCCTGGGCCTCCTGGCTGGCGGGCAGCGTCACGAACGCCTCGGCGTAGGCCTCCTGGTGCTCCTTCTGCATGAAGAAGTTCAGGAACTCGGCGCACTCCGGCGGAGCCTCGACGAAGCAGGAGTATCCGTCGACGCCACCCATGAACGCGGCCGGGTCACCTTCGCCGCCCTCAACGGCGGGGAACGGGAACCAGCCGAGGTCCTTCAGCGGCTTCTGGTCCGGGGTCAGGCCCGCGATCACGCCCGGGTCCCAGGCGCCCATGAGCTCCATGGCCGCCTTGTGGTTCGCGATGAGACCCGCCGAGGAACCGGCGCCCTGCTGGGCCGTCGCGGTGAGGTAGCCCTCCTGGAACGGCTCGGTCTCGGCGAACGCCTCCAGGTCCTCGCCCGCGGCCAGCCAGCACTCGTCGTCGAAGCTACGCGACTCGGCGGCGGCCTCGAGGGTCTCCTGCGAGCACTCGCGCAGCGCGAAGAAGTAGAACCAGTGCGCGGCGGGCCAGGCGTCCTTGCCACCGAGCGCGATCGGGGAGATGTCGGCGGCCTTGAGGTCGGACACCACGCCGTTCAGGTCGTCGATGGTGGCGGGCGTCTCGGTGACACCGGCCTCGTCGAAGAGGTCCTGGCTGTAGAAGATGCCGCCGGGCAGGATGGAGGTCGGCATGCCATAGATCGCGCCGTCCACGCTGAGGGCGCTGAAGCCGGCTTCGCCGACCGCGGTCTTCGCGGCCTCGTCGATCGAGTCGGTGAGGTCCATGACCTGGCCCGCCTCGACGACGTCGGCCAGCTTGCCGCCGCCGCGCGCCATGAAGATGTCGGGCGCGTCGCCCGAGTTCAGGGCGGTCTGAAGCTTGCCGTCCATGTCCTCGTTCTGGATGGACTGGACCTCGATCGTCACACCGGGGTTGTCCGCCTCGAAGGCAGCGACCGTGTCCTCCCAGTACGCCTTGCCGGGCCCGGTGGTGGAGTTGTGCCAGAAGGTCATCGTGACGTCGCCGCCGTCCGACCCTCCTCCTCCGTTGGCGCCGGAACAGCCCGCGGCCAGCAGGGCAACGGTGGCGCCCAGGGCAAGAGTGCCCGCGGCCCGCGTCTTCCTCATCATTGTGGAACCCCTTGTAGGTCGTCATCGACGGTCGGCAGGAGCCTGCCGGTTGACGGACTACAGGTCCGTCACATCAGGAGACTGGCAGGAGGGCCATAGTCAAGTCAAACGGTTTCGATATCGATTTCGAAACGGATGTTCCCACCCGCCTCATGCAGTTGCCCGGGGTACTCTCACTTCCGTGCACAGTGGGACAAGCTCACCCGGGTCCACCGCCGGACCGGGTGACGGCGTGACGAACGGCCCGGACGCCGCGGAACCGTTCGCCACCCAGGAGCGTGCGACCGGCCGCGCCACCATCACCGACGTCGCGCGTGTCGCCGGCGTGTCGGTCGCGACCGTCTCCAAGGTCGTCAACGGCCGGTACGGCGTGGCGGCCGCCACCGCCGAGCGGGTGCTCGGCGTCGTCGCCGACCTCGGGTACGAGTCGTCCCTGGTCGCGCGCAGCCTGCGCCGCCGGCAGACCAACGTGATCGGCGTACTGGTCGCCGAGTTCGAGCCGTTCAGCACCGAGCTCCTCAAGGGCATCTCCGCCGCGGTGCGGGGTACCGGCTACGAGCTGCTCGCCTATTGCGGCGACGCCGGCCGCTCGGACCACGTGGGCTGGGAGCGCCGATCGCTGTCCCGCCTCGCCGGCACCCTGATCGACGGCGTCGTCATCGTCACGCCCACGCTCGCTCTCCCCGTGCACGAGGGCGTCCCCGTCGTCGCCATCGACCCGCACACCGGGCCCACCGGCCCGGCCACCGTGGACTCCGACAACCTGGGCGGCGCCCGCACCGCCACCGAGCACCTCATCGCCCTGGGCCACACGCGCATCGGCTACCTGGGCGGACGCGCCGACCTCGAGTCGGCCCGCCTGCGCGAGCTGGGCTTCGTCGAGGCGATGGAGGCGGCGGGCCTCACCCCCGACCCGAGCCTGATGCTCGAGGGCGGCTACCGCCCCGACCGCTCCGACCGCCCCACGCACGACCTGCTCGAACGCACCGACCGGCCCACCGCCGTGTTCGCCGCGAACGACCTGTCGGCGATCCACGTGCTCCAGGTCGCCCAGGAGCTGGGGCTGCGCGTCCCGGAGGATCTCTCGGTCATCGGGTTCGACGACATCCCGGAGGCCGCCGCGTCGTCGCCTCCGCTGACGACGATCGCGCAGTCCCTGCACGAGATGGGTGCCGAGGCGCTCCGGATGGTCATCGGGATGCTGGAGTCGGGTACCACTGCGGGCAAGCACACCCGACTACCCACGCGCCTGGTGCAACGCGCGAGCACGGCTCCCCCGCCCGCCTCGTAGCTGTCAGCCGGTGAGCAGAGCTGGGAGGACCGGCGCCACCAGGCGCTCTCCCAGGCCGGGCTCGGCGGCGTTCCCTTCGCCCCAGAACGCGACCAGGAACGCGTGGTGCAGGGCCGCGCCCACGAGCAGCCTGGCGACCGCTTCGACGTCCGCGTCGGGACGCACCCGGCCGGCCTTCCGCTCCGCCTCCAGGTAGGCCTGCAGGCGAAGGTGCGGCACCTGTGGCCCGGCCCCGTGGGCCGCTATCGCCTCCCGGTGCCGCGCCAGGAGCGTGCTGCTGGAGAAGATCGAGGCCGAGATCGGGAAGCTGTCGGCGTAGAAGTCGAGCAGCCCGCCGACCAGACGCACGAGATTGCCCTCGACGGTCCCGGTGCCGGCGGCGTCGTCAGGCAGGGCGAAGGCCGGCATCCGCTCCTGCAGCACCGCCATGAACAGGCCCTGCTTGTCGTCGAAGTGGCGGTAGAGCAGCGCCTCCGAGCAGCCGGCCGCCCGCGCGATCTCCTTGGTCGTCGCGTGCGCGACGCCGCGCTCGCGCATCACGCGGGCCGCCGCGTCGAGGATCCGCTCCCGTGTGCTCATGCCAGCCATTCTCGCCCCCGTTCCCTTGACCAGCAGCCATACCGCGTGGCACGGTGTTAGTAAGTATTCACTCACACCTCTCGTCACACCACCCCAGAACTGAGGAGACGTCATGAAGATCGCTGTCGTCGGAGCGAGCGGCCGCACCGGCCGCGAGCTCGTCCGCGCCGCTGCCGCCGCCGGGCACGAGATCGTCGCCGTCGTGCGCGACCCGTCCCGGCTGGCCGACCCGCCGGGCGAGGTCCGGGTCGCCGAGGCGTCCGACGTCGCGGCGCTCACCGCCGCGTTCCAGGGCGTCGACGCCGTCGCGAGCTGCCTCGGTCCGGTACCCGGCGAGTCGGCGCACGTCCTGCGTGATGGCATCACCGCCGTCCTCGCGGCCATGGACGGCGCCGGCGTGCGCCGCCTGGTCGCGATCAGCGCCAGCGGCTGGGTGGTGGACGGCGACGATCCGCTCTCCCGCTACGTCGCCAAGCCGATCCTCAAGCGGGCGCTGGCGACCGCGAACGCCGACCTGGAGGCCATGGAGAAGGTGATCCGGGCAAGCCACGTCGACTGGACGATCATGCGCCCGCCGCGCCTCCAGGACCGGCCCGGCACCGGTCGCTACAAGGCACGGCGAGACGGCAATGTGCGCTGGGCCTGGACGATCGCCCGGCCGGACCTCGCCCTGGCGATGCTCGACGCCCTGCCCGACGACACCGCCGTCGGGCAGGCGATCTCCGTCGCCGCCTGACCCGCGCGGCTCTGACCTCCGTTGAGTGCTGGCTATTTGTCGATCTGCGCGCCCGATCCGCACAAATAGCCAGCACTCAACGGGATCGGCGGAGGCGGTTGGTCGCGGCCAGCAGCTTGCCGGCCGCGCGGGTGACCAGGCCGCCGGTGCCGTTCGCGACGTCGAGCAGCTGCCCCACCTGCTTGTGCGTGACGCCGGAGCCGGGCTGGTAGGCGAGCCGGCCCAGGGGCATCGCCTGGGTCATGATCAGGACGTCGTCGGACAGGCCGGCCCCCTGCAGCATGCCCGTGACGGTCGGGCCGATGACGGGGTGGGTCATGGCCTCGCCCACCGACGACTGCGGCGTGAGCGGCGCGACGGGCGCGTCGGCCCGCACCTCGGCGTCGGCGGTCACGCGGATGTCGCGGCTGGAGGCTCCCACCTCGACGCGGTACGAGCCGCCCTCCACCACCCAGCGGTCGGCGCGGACGTCCCAGTACGCCAGGTCGTCCCGGGCGATCGTCAGCTTCACCTCCCGGGACTCGCCCGGCATGAGGTCGACGATCGCGAACGCGACGAGGGCGCGCGGCGCACGCGGGACCGACGAGCCGGGCAGGGACACGTAGCACTGCACCACCTCGCGCCCGGCGACGCCGCCCGTGTTGGTGACGGTGACGCGGGCGGTGCGGCCCTCTTCGAGGGTCGAGCCGTTCCCGCGGGGCGAGTCGATCGAGACCCTCAGCCCCGAATAGGCGAACGTCGTGTACGAGAGCCCGTGCCCGAAGGGGTACTGGACCGCCAGGTCCCGCGCGTCGTACCAGCGGTAGCCCACGAAGATGCCCTCGCCGTAGGTCACGTGCAGGCCCGTGCCGGGGAAGCCCGTCCAGGCCGGGGTGTCCTGGATGCGCAGCGGGACGGTCTCCGCCAGCCGGCCGGACGGGTTGACCCGGCCGAACAGCACGTCGGCCACCGCGCCGCCGCCCGCCTGGCCCAGCAGCCAGCCCTCGACGATCGCGGGCACGCGGTCCGCGAAGCCGGACAGCCGCACCACCGAACCGTTGGAGAGCACGACGACGACGCGCGGGTTGACCTCCAGCACCCGGTCCAGCAGGTCGAGCTGGGCCGCGGGCAGCTCGATGTCCCGTCGGTCGCGACCCTCGGCCTCGGCCGACTGCGGCAGGCCCGCGAAGAACAGCACCACACCGGCGTCCCGCGCCGCGGCAACGGCGTCGGCGGCGAGCGCCTCGGCACGGTCGGCGGACGCGGCTGCCTTGGCCGGCCACCGCCAGCCCTTGGTGCCGCCCGCTCCCCGCCCGTTGGCCGAGCCCGCACCGTTCGTCGAGCCCTCACCACCGGCAGAGCCTGTCGAGACGCGCGCCGGGTCCAGCTCGTAGCCCGGCGCGAAGACGACGTCGGTGGCCGAGTCCTGAACCGCGGAGAGGGCGTCGTCGAGCTGCGTCGGGACGATCTGGGACGAGCCCGCGCCCTGGTACCGCGGCGTGCGGGCCAGCTCGCCGATCACGGCCAGGCGCGTCTGCGGGGCCAGCGGCAGGATCCCGCCGTCGTTCTTGAGCAGCACTATCGCGCGGCCGGCCGCCTCACGGGCCAGGGCGTGGTGGGCGGCGTCGTGCCAGGCCTCCGGGTCATGGCCGCGTTCCGCGAGCGCCGCCGCGCCCCCGGCCGCGTCACCGGCTGTCCCACGCGCGGCCTGCGTCGCGAGCGCCAGGGCGACCACCCGGGTGGCCGAGCGGTCGACGTCGGCCAGGTCGAGGGCGCCCGACTTCACGGCCGCGACGATCTCCTTGACCCGGCCGTCGCCGCCGGCGGGCATCTCCAGGTCGAGGCCGGCGCGGATGCCGGCGATCCGGTCGTGCACGGCGCCCCAGTCGGACATGACGAGGCCATCGAAGCCCCATTCGCCGCGCAGGATGTCCGTGGTGATGCGGCGGTCCTCGCCGGTGTGCGTGCCGTTGATCCGGTTGTACGAGGACATGATCGTGGCGGGCTGCGCCTTCGTGACGACGCGCTGGAAGGCCCGCAGGTAGATCTCGCGCAGGGTGCGTTCGTCGATGTCGGCGGAGACGCGCATGCGTTCGGTCTCCTGGTTGTTCGCGGCGAAGTGCTTGAGGCTCGTGCCCACGCCCCGGCGCTGGATCCCGGTGACGAGCGCCGCGCCGATCTCGCCGGCGAGCAGGGGATCTTCGGCAACGTACTCGAAGTTGCGGCCGCACAGGGGGCTGCGTTTGATGTTGATGCCCGGCCCGAGGACGACGTCGACGTCGCGCCGCCTCGCCTCTTGGGCGACGGCCTCCCCCACCTGCTCGACGAGGCCGACGTCGAAGGTGCTGCCCAGCGCGACGGCGGGCGGGAAGCACGTGGCCGGGACGGCGCCCTCGATGTCGCCGATGTCGGCGTCGAGCCGGCGGACGCCGTGCGGTCCGTCCGCGAGATAGACCTGGGGGACGCCGGGCGCTTCGGCGGTGGTCCAGAACGAGGCGCCGGACAGCAGCCGGGCCTTCTGTTCGAGGCTGAGCTTCCGGACGATCGCCGCGGGGCCGGGCCCAGTGGTGGCGGTGGGGTCGGCATGCGGCTTCTTCGTCATGCGGTCACGCTATCGGTGGCAAAAAGCCGTGCACCCTGGGAGCCCCGGGAGCACCCTGGGTCCATGACCTCAACCTCGGCAGTACCCGCCCCGGCGACGTCGGCGTGGCGGCTGATGGAACCCCCGCACGCGTCCTCCCTGGAGGAACCGGAGGCCTGGGCGTACCGCGGCATCGCGGAGCTGTACGCAGCGGTGGGGCGCGCCGACCTCGGTAACGCGGACGGTGCCCCGACCGCGATCGGGCTCCTGGTGGGGATGAACAACCAGGAATACATGCGCAAGCTCCGGCACGTCGCCGTGGTGGACTCGCCCGAGGGCCCGCAGGTTGTTGGTGCCGCGATCATGTACCTCCACGTCAGGTCGAACCCGGAGCTGGCCCACGCTTTCGTGCAGGTGCACCCGGAACACCGCCGGCGCGGCATCGGCGCGGCCCTCACCGACTGGGTACGCGGTACGGCGCGGGCAGAGGGCCGGACGTCAGTCCTGGCGCCCGTCGACTTCGGGCCGGAGGAGACCGATGGCGAGACGCTGGCCCCGGCGTCGGGCATCGGCGCGATCTCCGCGAACCTGCCGGGGGTCCACCTGGCGCGAAAGCTGGGCCTGACCCCGCAGCTCGTGGAGCGCCGCTCCCGGATCGACCTGCCGGTCCCCGCCGATACCTTGGCACGCTTCGAGGCCGAGGCCCGCGCCGCCGCGGGCGACGCGTACCGCGTCCACACCTGGACCACGCCCACGCCCGAGGAGTGGATCGTGCAGTACGCCGCCCTGGAGCAGGCCCTGGCCGACGACGAGCCGCGCGGCGGTCTCGACATGGAGTCCGACGTCTGGGACGCCGACCGCATCCGCCTCGAGGATGCCGCGCACGTCGCGCGCGGCAGCCAGTACGTGGTGACCGCCGCGGAGCACGTGGCCACGGGCGAGCTCGTCGCCATGACCATGCTGACGTGGGAGGACCAACGGCCTGACCACACCGACCAGCAGGCCACCGTGGTGCTGAAGGAGCATCGGGGGCACCGGCTCGGGATGCTGATCAAGGCGGTGAACCTACGCGAGCACGCACGGCTGCGGCCCGGCGCCCGGCGCATTTACACCTGGAACAACGAGGAGAACCCGCACATGCTCGCGATCAACGTCGCGCTGGGGTTCGTCCCGGCGGGCGGCAGCGCCGAGTTCCAGGGCCCGCTCTGACAGCCATTCGTTGTGGGCGCGACCGTTGCGACTACCTGCCCGTTTTAGGCGCAACGATCCCGCCCACAACAAAGCTGGGGGTGGGGGTCAGAGGAGGTTCGGGGTGAGGTCCGGGCCCGGGCCGAAGGCCTCCGGCGGGTCGAAGGGGTGGACCGGGCCACCCAGGTTGGTGTGCCGGAGCCGGTGCAGGTCCTGGTCCACGCCGCCCGGGGTGAGCATGAGCATCCAGTCCTCGGCCATGTCGTAGAGCTCGGTCTCGAGGTTGCCGATCTTGACGACCACGACGTCGGTGCCGCGCGGGTCGAGGCCGATGGCCGTGAAGTCCGACTCCAGGTGGTAGGGCCTGCGGCGTTCGGTGAGGATCACCCTGAGCCCGCCCACGGCCACCACGCACACGGTCCCGCCCACCGGATCGTCCAGGCGGACGTGCTCGACCACGCCGCGCAGCGTCAAGGGGCCCTGCGGGCCGTCGTCGACCCGGGCGCCGGCCCGCACCTCGACGACGGCGTCCACCCCGGCGTCGGCCACCGCGCGGGCGGCCTCGGCATCGGGCAGGGAGGCGTAGATCGCGCTCCGGCCGCCGTCGGCGGGCGGGACGGCGAAAGCCGGCTCCGCCAGGAGCCGCGCGAGGGTCCAGGTGACGTCGCCCGCGCCACCGGCCATGGGGTTGTCGCCCGAGTCGGACAGGACGAACGGCCGGGCGTCGCTCGCCAGCACCGCCTCCAAACACTCGTCGTAGCTGCCCGCGGGCGCGACGAACTCGAACTCGTCGCGCGCGTCCCAGTACCGGCGGGCCAGGCGCTCAGCCTCCCGGGTGATGACGGCGGGGTCGTCACCCATCACGACGACGGCGGCCCGGCAGCGCGGCTCGTCCGCCCACCCGTACCCGACCCAGACGGACGCATCCAGCACACCGTCCAGAGCCGCGACCCGCGCCACGTCCGCGTAGATGCCCTTCGCCGGCTCCAGCCGGGTACTCGTCTTCTCCCCCGGCAGCAGCACCGGGACCTGCACCCACGCCTTGTGCGGCCGACCGGACCCGTCGATGCGGCGCAGCAGATCGGTGGCCGCGCGCTGACGGGCCTCGTCGTCGTCCTCGTGCGCGGCCATCCGGTGGCAGGCGATGAGGTCGACGGTCGCGGCGAGCTCCCGCGACACGTTGCCGTGCAGGTCCATCGAGGCGGAGACCAGGCAGCTCGGCCCGACGGCGGCGCGGACCGCACGTGCGAGGTCCGCCTCGGCGTCGGCGTACCCGAGCACCGACATGGCGCCGTGGATGTCGAGCAGCACCCCGTCGAACGGACCCTGCGCCTCCAGCGCCAGGCCGATCTCGGTGCGGACCGACTCGTACACGTCGGCCAG
Organism: Promicromonospora panici; assembly: GCF_900608595.1. Taxonomy (GTDB): domain Bacteria; phylum Actinomycetota; class Actinomycetes; order Actinomycetales; family Cellulomonadaceae; genus Promicromonospora; species Promicromonospora panici. The sequence goes on from NZ_UWYY01000007.1 coordinate 256,855, forward strand.
GACCGCACCGCCGGGGAGCGCCCCGGCCCGCAGGATCCCGACCCACTCGGCCTCGCGGCGCAGCGGCGCACCGTCCCGCAGGAACGGGTACCGCCGGACCAGCTCGTTGCCGCGCAGCAGGGTGAACGCCTCCCAGCCCGAGCGGTGCGGGGAGAACGTACTGGACTCGATGGCCATGCCGCAGATCGCGATCCGCGGTCGATGGTGGGTACGGGTCACGCGGGAAGTGTAGGCGGGACGGGTTACTACTTTGTACGCATTCCGCCACAAAATTCCGGGTGGCCCGGCAGCCTGGGCTGCCGAGCCACCCGGCCGGCCACGCAGCGAGGAAGGCCTCGCGCGGGGTCAGTCGTCGCCCCGGTCGTCGGCCTCGTCGTCATCCGCGTCGTCCGGGGTGTCGTCGTCCTGGTCGCCGACGTAGTTCGCGTCGTTCGGCGAGTCTGCCGACTGGGCCGAGCCCGCGGTGTCGGTCGCCGACTCGTTCGGCGAGTCCGCCGACTCCGGCGACGGGTCGTAGTTCGCGTCGCCCGGGGAGTCCGCCGACTGCGCGGAGCCCGGGGTATCGCGGGCCGACTCGTTCGGCGAGTCCGCCGACTCCGGCGAGGGGTCGGTCGTCGCGGCACCCGCATCGCCGGACGGCGTCGCGCCGTCCAGGGCGACGGCCGCGGAGGACTCGGCACGCGGGGCCGGGTCGTTCAGTGCGGCGGCAGTTCCCGCACCGACGACGCCGAGCACGGCAGCCGCCCCGACGATGGCCCAGCGCTTTTTCATGGTCGAGGGGTTCATCTCTGTGACCTCCGGTCTCGCGGCACCCGCTGCGGGTGCCTCCTGCTACGAGTCTGCGTCGCCAGGATGAGGCGACGAGGAGACCCGGATGAGACGACTCTCATGTTGACCAGCGACCCTGACGCGGGCCGGCACGTCAGCCCTTGAACCGGTACCCGGACCCGCGCACCGTCTCGATCCGGTCCGCGCCGAGCTTCTTGCGCAGGTACCGCACGTACACGTCCACCACGTTGGAGCCGGGATCGAAGTCGTATCCCCACACTCGCGACAGCAGCTGCTCCCGGGACATCACCTGGCCCGGGTGCTGGAGGAACACCTCGGCGAGCGCGAACTCCCGCGCGGACAGCTCCACCTCCCGCCCCGCCACGGTCGCGGTGCGCGTGCGCAGGTCGAGCCCGACGTCGCCGTGCTCCAGCCGTTCCGACGACGCGGCCTCCCCCGTGGCGCGGCGCAGCCGCAGCTTGATCCGGGCGAGCAGCTCGTCGAACCCGAACGGCTTGGACATGTAGTCGTCGGCCCCGCCCTCCAGGCCGGCCACCCGGTCCGACAGCGAGTCCCGCGCGGTGAGGATGACGACCGGCAGCGTCGAGCCGACGTCGCGCAGCCGCTGCAGCACCGTGAACCCGTCCAGCACGGGCAGCCCGATGTCCAGCACCATCAGGTCGTAACCGCCAGACATGGCATGGGCGAGCGCCGTGGCGCCGTCGGACACCACGGTCGGCTGGAAGCCGTGCGCCTTGAGCCCCTTGCGCACGAACTGCGCGATGCGCTCCTCGTCCTCCGCGATCAGGATCTGGTTCAACCTGCCACCTCCATCGCCTTGCCCTTGGCCCCGGGTTGTCCGCTCGACGGGCCCACGCCGTCCGCCGGCCAGGTCATCACGAAGCGCGCACCGCCGGCGTCGGACTGCTGGACCGTCACGTCCCCGCCGTGTCCCTGCGCGATGGCCCGCACGATCGCCAGGCCCAGGCCGGATCCCGGCGCGCCGCCCGCCGTGCTGCCCCGCGCGAAGCGGTCGAAGATGCGATCCGCCTCCTCCGGCGGGACGCCCGGCCCGGTGTCCCGCACCCAGAGCCGCACCTGGCGCCCGGGCGGTCCGGCGACCACCTGCGTGCCGATGCCCACCTCGTCGTCGGGGCCGGTGAACTTCACCGCGTTGTCGGCCAGCTGCAGCACGGCCTGGGTGAGCCGGTGCACGTCGGCGGGCACCTCGACGTCGGCCCGCGCGTCCACCACCCAGCGCCGCGCACCCAGCGCGCGCGCCTTGTCGTGCACGTCGTCCGTGAGCCTGCCCAGGTCCACCGGGGCCAGGGTCACGAAGTCGGACCGCTCGGCCTTGGCGAGCAGGACCAGCTCCTCGACGATCTGCCCCATCCGGGACGTCTCGTCGAGCAGGAGGTCCCGCGTCTCGCGCACGTCCGCCGGGTCGTCCGGGTCGAGCACCTCCAGGTGGCCCCGCAGGACGGTGAGCGGTGTGCGGAGCTCGTGCCCGGCGTCGTCCAGGAACTGGCGCTGCGTCTCGATGGCCGTCGACAGCCGGTCGAGCATGGTGTTGAAGGCACCCGCGAGCTCGCCGAGGTCGTCGTCGGTGGCGACGGCTACGCGCTGGGACAGGTCGGTCTCGGTCACGCGCGTCGCGGTGGAGCTGAGCTGCCGCAGCGGGCGCAGCAAGCGGCTGACGACGAGCCACGCGAACAGGCCCAGCAGCACGAGCGCCACCACGCAGACGATCGCGTAGGTGCGCATCACGTCGGCTTCGGGAGCCAGCGCCCGGTCGAGGGCCGCCGCCATGACGTACGCACCCACCTCCTGGCGGTCCGCCACCGTCACCGGAACGACGACGAACCATACGCGGCCCTCCTCCGTGTCGATCTCGCGCTGATAGGTCCGGTCGGACTCCGGCGTGAGCCTCTCCACGGCATCCAGAACCACCGGATGCTCGGCGACCAGCCGTCCCAGTGCGGGCGGGCTGGACTGCTGATGCTTGCCGTCCAGGTAGCTGACGAACATCTCGTTGTTGCCCGGGACGTTCCGTTCCATGGCGATACTCATGAGCCGGCCGGCGCCATGGAACTCCTGGCCGGTCTCCGGGTCCACGCCGTTGGCCGCCAGCCGCTGCAGCTCCGCATACTCCTGGTCGAAGTCCTCCGAGATGTCGTCCATGATCTGCTGGGTCTGGATGGCGTGCGTGAGCAGGCCCGCCCCGAGCAGGCCGATGGCGGTGACCGCCACGACCACCGTCACGACCTTGGCCCGTACCGACGGCCGGCGCAGGCTCATACGCGGACCGTGCCGGACCGCGCGAGCCGGGACCCGTCGAGCCAGCCGGCCACGACGTCCAGGCGGCGCGACGTCGCCGCCTGCCAGTCGCGTTCCTGCACGCGGTGCGGGCCGGTGGCCAGGGACAGCAGCACCCCGGCGACGCGGGCCGCCAGGTCGCTCCGGTCGGCGCCCCGGCCGCCGGGGGCCGCCACGAAACCTGTCGCGTAGTCGGCGGCGAGCCGGCGCATCCGGGCGGCGTACGTGCTCTGCGCCGTGTCCGACGTGTGCACGAGGGACAGCACGTCCAGGTGCGCCACCAGGCACGCCAGGTCGTCGGCGCGGTGCCCGGGCCCGGCGGAGTCGACGTCGAGCAGCCCGGTGATCCGGCCGTCGGTGAGCATGATCTGCGCCTCGTAGAGATCGCCGTGCGTGGGGTCCGTCCCGGTTCCGCGCTCCGCGAGGCGGGTCCGGACGGCGCCGGCCAGGTCGGCGGCGCGCGCGGCCTCAGCGGGGAGCGCGGCCCCGATGACACCCGCGTAGTGCTCGGCCGACTCGCTCCAGGCCGGCCGGCGCGGCAGGTCCCGCACCTCGGCGGGCAGCCGGTCGAGCAGGTCCAGCACCTCCCGCGGCGACGGGATCCGGCCGCCGTCGCGGACGGCGGCGCGCATCTCGGTGCCGTGCAGCGGGGACAGCACGAGCAGGCCGTCGTCGGACCAGCCGAGGGGACGCGGGACGGGCAGGCCGGCCCTGGACAGGAGCGCGTGGCGCTCGTGCAGGTCGGCGACCTTGCGCGGGCGCAGCACCTTGAGGAAGACGCGGGACGCCGCCGCCTTGGCCTCGATCACCGCGCGCCGGGTCGGGCGGTAGGCCCGGACCTTGAGCTCGGGGTGCGCGCGTGCCTCCGGGGCGACACCCAGGCCGGCCAGCAGCTCCTCGACGGCGGAGGGGTTGAACGCGCGCGGCAGCGCCGGCAGCGCCGGGTCGCCCGGGAACCGCCACACGGCGACCGTCGCGTCGCCGTCGGACAGGGTGACCACGCCCGGCTTGCGGCCGTCGCGGGCCCGACCGACGCTCGCGCCGAGTGTCTCGGAGCGCGTCACGCCGTCCCAGCGCACGGTCGCCCGGTACGCCACGGTGGTGGTCGAGCCCGGCCGATGGTCCACCTGACGCACCCGCCAGTCCACGAGCTCACCGCCCGCCGTCGCTACGGCGGCATCGAGGAGCCCCGCAGCGGCGTCGCCGGTCAGCAGGTCAAGGTGCGTGTCCACCCGGCCATCCTCGCAGCCGGTCCACGCCGAGGCCCCTCCATTCGGATGAGAATCCTCTCACCGAGCAGTACCCGAACCGCAAGTTACCCGCCGCCCGCCCGGGCGCCGAAACGCAAGTTACCCGTCTCTCGCGCCGTCGAACCGAAAGATCATGGTCGATCCAGGCGCCGATGGACACGTGCCTTGCGGTTCGGCAACGGCGGGAGAGACGGGTAACTTGCGGTTCGGCGCCGGGCGGGCAGCGGGCGACCTGCGGTTCGACGTCGAAGAGGAGATCCTCAGGCGCGCAACTCGCGGTACTTGGTGATCAGGGCCGCCGTCGACGGGTCCTGGGCCGCCAGGGCCGCCTCGTCGCCCGCGACCGCCGGGGCGATCTCCAGGGCCAGCTTCTTGCCGAGCTCCACGCCCCACTGGTCGAACGAGTCGATGCCCCAGACGACGCCCTGCACGAACGTGATGTGCTCGTACAGCGCGACGAGCTGGCCCAGCACGGCCGGGGTCAGCGCCGGGGCGAGGATCGACGTCGTCGGCCGGTTGCCGCTGAACACCTTCGCCGAGACCAGGTCCTCGGCGACACCCTCGGCCCGCACCTCGTCCGCCGTCTTGCCGAAGGCGAGCGCCTTGGTCTGCGCGAAGAAGTTCGCGAGGAACAGGCCGTGCACGTCGGCGTCGGCGTCGCTCAGCGGGTAGGCCGGGTTCGCGACGGCGATGAAGTCCGCCGGGATCGTGCGCGTGCCCTGGTGGATGAGCTGGTAGAACGCGTGCTGCCCGTTGGTGCCCGGCTCGCCCCAGAAGACCTCGCCCGTGTCGGACGTGACGGGCGTCCCGTCCCAGCGCACGGACTTGCCGTTGGACTCCATGGTGAGCTGCTGCAGGTACGCCGGGAACCGGTGCAGCTGCTGCGCGTACGGGAGAACGGCGTGCGTGTGCGCGTCGCGGAAGTTCACGTACCAGACGTTGAGGAGCCCCATCAGGACGGGCACGTTGCTCTCGAACGGCGTCGTCCGAAAATGCTCGTCCATCGCGTGGAAGCCGCCCAGGAACTCGGCGAACGCGTCCGGCCCGATCGCGACCGCGAGCGACGTGCCGATCGCCGAGTCGACCGAGTAGCGGCCGCCCACCCAGTCCCAGAACCCGAAGGCGTTCTCGGGGTCGATCCCGAACGCCTCCACCTTGTCCAGGGCGGTCGACACCGCGACGAAGTGCTTCGCGACGGCGTCGGCGCGGCCCTCCTCCGAGTCCTCGATCGCGCCCGCGGCGACCAGCGAGCGCCACAGCCAGTCGCGGGCGAGCCGCGCGTTGGTGAGGGTCTCCAGCGTGCCGAAGGTCTTGGACGCGACGATGAACAGCGTGGTGGTGGGGTCGAGGTCGGCGGTTTTCTGCGCGACGTCGGTCGGGTCGATGTTGGAGACGAACCGGCACTCCAGGCCGTCCTGCACAAACGGCTCGAGGGCCTCGTACGCCATGACGGGGCCGAGGTCGGAGCCGCCGATGCCGATGTTCACTATCGTCTTCACGGGCTCGCCCGTGACGCCGGTCCACTCGCCGGAGCGGACCTTCTCCGCGAACGCGTAGACCTTGGCGAGCTCGTCGGCGACGTCGGCGGTGACGTCCTGACCGTCGACCGTCAGGGGCTCGTCGGACGGGCGGCGCAGCGCGGTGTGCAGCACGGCGCGGTCCTCGGTGACGTTGATGTGCTCACCCGCGAACATCGCGTCGCGACGCTCCGCGAGCCCGACCTCCTCGGCCAGGGTGAGCAGCGAGGCGAGCACCTCGTCGTCGAGCAGGTTCTTCGACAGGTCCACGTGCAGGTCAGCGGCCTGGTGGCTCATGCGCCGGGCGCGAGCCGGGTCCGCGGCGAACCAGCCGCGCAGGTCGGGCTGGAGGTTCTTGGAGAGCTCGGTGAGCGAGCCCCAGGCGGAAGTGGTGGTGGCGTCGACAGGCAGACGGGCTGGCACTGAGGTCATGGGACAACCGTAGTGCGGAGCGCCTCCGCCGCAGCCTTGGCGAGTGTCTGATCGGTCACCTCGTAGCCGGTGCCGTCCCCGCCGCCCGGCCCGCCGGCGTCGGCCACGAAACGCTTCGCGGAGAGGTGCACGGCGTCCACGCCGACCCGCACAAGGGCCGGGATGTCCGACGCCGTGACGCCGCCGCCCGCCATGATCTCGATTCCCACGTCGGCGCTGTGCTCGACCAGGGCGGCGAGCCGCTCCAGCCCGTCGCCCGCGCGGGCCGCGCCGCCCGAGGTGAGCACCCGCGTGACACCCAGCTCGGCCAGCGTGTCGAGGGCCGCTATCGGGTCCGCGACCACGTCGAGCGCCCGGTGGAACGTCACCTCGGCGCCGATCGCGGCGTCGACCAGGTCGCGCATCCGCGCCTCGTCCACCGTGCCGGACGGCGTCAGGGCGCCCACGACCACGCCGTCGGCCCCCGCGTCGACGGAGCGGGTGACCTCACGGACCATGAGGTCGATCTCGGCGGGCGAGTACACGAAGCCGCCCGGCCGGGGCCGCACCAGGACGTGCACCTCGAGAATCGGCACATCGTCGGACGACGGGACCACCGCCGCCGCGTCGAGCGCCGCCTCGATGAGCGCCGCGCTCGGCGTGATGCCGCCGGTGGCGCCGAGCGCGGAGCAGAGCTCGACGCGCCGGGCTCCGACGTCGGCAGCGATCACCGCCCCGGCCGGGTCCTGGACAGCGAGCTCGAGAGCGACACGTTGGGGCACGTACGCCAGCGTAGCCGTGCCACGGCGGCCCGGTCGCCCGTCGCGCGCGCGACTGAGTCGGTAGGGTCCCATGGCATGGCCATCGATCCCAGTGCGATCCTCCAGGGGCGCGCGCCCGGGCGGGCTTCGATCGGAGTGATCCTCGGGATCGTCTTCGCCTCGGTCTGCCTGCTCTTCATCCTCGCGTTCGACGCTGTCACGGGCGGCGCGTCGTTCGTCGTCGGGCTGCTGCTGGCGGTGCTGCCGGTCGCCGTCTGGCTGCCGCTGGTGCTCGCCCTGGACCGGCTGGAGCCGGAGCCGCCGAGCGCCCTGACCTTCGCGTTCCTCTGGGGCGCCGGAGTGGCCGCGCTCTTCGCGAGCATCCTGAACACGCTCGGGCTGTCCCTGCTCACCGAGACCGAGCTCACCGGCGAGCAGGAGGGCTGGTACGTCGTCGCGACGTTCGGCGCGCCCGTGGTCGAGGAGCTGCTCAAGGGCGCCGTGCTCTTCGGGATGCTGTGGTGGCGGCGGCAGGAGCTGAACGGGCCCACCGACGGCGTCATCTACGCCGCGATGGTGGGCCTGGGTTTCGCCGCGACGGAGAACATCCAGTACTTCATCGACGCGGTCGAGGTGGACCAGCTCGGGTACGTGTTCGTGCTGCGGGCCATCGTCTCGCCGCTGCTGCACCCGCTGTGCACGGCGATGACCGGCATCGGCGTGGCGGTGGCCGCCCTGGCCGGGCCCGGCCGGCTCCGCCGTCGGGCACCTGTCTACGGGCTGCTCGGTGCCATCGCCCTGCACAGCCTGTGGAACGGCTCCACGAAGTTCGGGATCGTCGGCCTCGGCGGCGCGTACCTGGTCGGGTTCGCGGTGCTGGTCGCGCTGATCGTGATCCTGGCGCGCGACCGCCGTCGGATCGTCCAGCTCATCGGCCACTACCTGCCGCTGTACGGGCCGGTCGGCATCGTCACCCCGGACGACCTGCGGATGCTGTCGAGCCTGCCCGGCCGCCGGGCGGCGCGGAGCTGGGCCCGGGCCGCGGGCGGGCGAACGGCCGAGCGGGCCATGACCGACTACCAGCAGGCCGCCACCGAGCTGGCCCTGCTGCACCAGCGGGCCGGGGCGCAGAAGGATCTCGACCCGCACGGCCTGGAGCAGCAGCGGCAGTACCTGGTGTGGCTCATGCAGCAGGCGCGGGCCACGTTCCTGGCGCGGCAGCCGCGCCCGCCGGCCAGCCCGTGGGGCGCCACGGGCTTCGCCCAACAAACCCGCCCCTGACTTCTTGGTTGTGGGCGTGATCGTTGCGCCCAAGACGGGCGCATCGTCGCAACGATCACGCCCACAACCAAGAAGAAGTCAGGGAGTTGTGGTGAGGTCCAGCAGCAGGGCGCGCAGGAGGGCGATGCGGTCGGCGATGCGGTCGACCAGGACGTGCTCGTCGTCGGCGTGGGCGCCACCGCCCACGGCGCCCAGGCCGTCGAGCGTCGGGGTGCCGACTCCCGCGGTGAAGTTGCCGTCGGACGCCCCGCCGACCGCCACTCCGGTGAGCGCCGGCAGCTCGGCCGCCGCGGCGAGCCGTGCGGCGCGGGCGAACAGGTCCGCGGACAGCGCGGCCTCCAGCGGCGGCCGGTTGATCCCGCCCTCGATCTCGAGCGCGGCGTCGGGCAGCACGGGGGTCAGCGCGCGCAGTGCGGTGTCGACGCGCTGCTGCTCGGCGACCGTCCGCGCGCGGACGTCCACGGCGAACGACGCCTCGGCCGGGACCGTGTTGCGCGTGGTGCCGGACGTCGCGTCCGTGGGCGTCACAGTGGTCCCCAGGGCCGGGTCGCCCAGGGCCGCGACGGCCAGCACCTGGTGCGCCAGCTCGACCGACGCGTTCACACCCTTCTCGGGCTCCAGGCCGGCGTGCGCCGCGCGGCCCTTCACCAGCACGCGGTAGATGGAGGTCCCCTTGCGCTCCAGCTTGAGCGCGCCACCGTCGGCGGACGCCTCCAGCACGAGCGCGGCGTCCGCCCCGCGCGCCTCGTCCTCGATGAGCGTCTGGGACGACGGCGACCCGAGTTCCTCGTCGCCGGTCACCAGGAGCGTGACACCGGTCCGGTCGTCGAGGGACCCCAGCACGTGCAGCGCCATGGCCAGGCCGGTCTTCATGTCGAAGCTGCCGGGGCCGCGCAGCACGCCGTCGGAGATGCCGAACGGGTGCGTCAGGAGCGAGCCGACCGGCCAGACCGTGTCGTGGTGCGCCAGGACCAGCACGCGTGTGGGGCCGCCGAGCCGCCACCGCAGGTGGATCCCGAGCCGTTCCGGCTCGGCGCCCAGTCGCGCGGTGCCGAGCCGGGCCACCAGGTCGGCGGACCGGGCCAGCGCGACGGGGTCCGACGACGGCGACTCGCACTCGACCAGCGTCCGCAGGTCCTCGATCAGGGCGTCGACGTCGGGAGTCTCGTGGAATGCCATGCCCGCACGGTAGCCGTGGTCCGTATCAGAGGGAGAGCACGCGCAGCACCAGGGCCGCGGCCGAGAGCAGCATCAGGCCGCCGGTCGGGCCGACACCCGGCCAGTCCTTCGCGCGGACGTGCGTGATGACCGCGCCCAGGAAGTAGGCGACGAAGCAGCCGGTGGCCGCGATGCCGATCGGCGCCCACCAGATCCCGACGACGGTGCCGGCGGCACCGGCGACCAGCAGCGTGCCGAGCACGGGGATGAGCCGCTCCGGCACGCCGAGCTTGGTGGTGAGCGGCTCGACCACCTGCGGGTTGCCCGTCAGCTTCCCGTAGCCGCTGAACGCGGTGGCCAGGGCGAGCAGGGCAGAGACGATGACAGAAGCGACGAACACGAGTCCTCCGAGGACAAGGGCCGGACGTACCCGGCGAGAAACGAGGCGCCCGTTCGGGCGCCTCGTGAATCGTCCGGCACGGCGCGCGGCTTGCCAAGGGGCAGGGAAGCAACTCACTATTGGTAAGTGACTTCCACGACGACCGGCTCCAGCACCCCCGCTCGAAGCATCCTCCCGGGCCCGGCAGCTTCCGCCCCGGCGAACCAGCCCGGCGACGCAGACGAGTGCGACCTCTTCCAGCGCGTCGTCGAGCGCGCCGGGCGGCGCTGGTCGGGCGCCATCCTCTTCGCCGGAGTCGCGGGCGCGCGGCGCTTCGTCGAGTACCGCCGCGCCGTCCGCGGCATCTCCGACCGGATCCTCACCCAGCGCCTGCGCGAGCTCGAGCAGCAGGGGCTGATATCGCGCGAGGTGGTGCCGACCATGCCCGTGCAGATCCTGTACACGCCGTCGCCGGCCGGGGCCGACCTGATCAAGGCGCTGGGACCCCTGGGCCAGTGGGGTGCCAAGCACCGCAACATCCTCGAGATCCCCGAGTAGATCTCATTGTTGTGGGCGTGATCGTTGCGCCTAAAACGGGCAGGTAGTCGCAACGATCACGCCCACAACACAGCTGACGTTCGGGGTCAGCGCCCGAGGTCGAAGGTTCCCTCGCCCACGTCCGTCAGGGTCGTCGTGTTCCCGGCGCGGTAGCGCTCGAGGTACGGCGCGGGCTCACCCGGGGTGGCGACGTCGCCGGCCGGGTCCTGCAGGTCGAGCGAGAGCCGCGCGCCGCTCACTGAGATCCGGTTGCCGGACGGCTCAGCCAGCCAGCCGCCCGACTCGATCGTCCCGATCTGCACGCCGAGCTGGTGCCCCTCGGCGAGGGTCCAGTCGGCCGACTTCAGGTCGAACGCCACGCGCCCGCGCCGCTCGATGAGCGCCACGTTCTCGTCGAACATGGTCGCGGTGCCGTCCGGCGCGACGTCCCACAGGCGCACCATCACCTCACCGGCCGCACCCGCCCTGAAGGCGACGGACGGCGTCCCCGTGATCCGCACGTCGGAGTCCACGGGCGTGGAGTAGGTCAGGTACGACGACGACGCGCCCGCCGCGAACGACCGGGTTCGCGGGGCGAGCGTCGGCGCGTGCTCCATGTCCCAGCCGTCGACCTGCGCCCGCGTCAGCCCGGTGGCCGCGAGCGACGACGCCCCGCCGTCGTCCACGTACGAACCCTTGCCGAGCCGGGCCACGGTCGAGCCGTCGGCCTCGGGCCACGTGTCCTGCACGCGCCACGCACCGGTGCTGTCCTGGATCGCGTAGGCCGGGTCCTCGACTCCGGGCGTCTCGCCCTTGAGGAACTCGTCGTAGAACCGCATCACCTCGTCGAAGAAGCCCTCGCGCCCCATGGCGAGCCGCCCGTCGGAGACGACGTCGTTGCCCCGCACGTGGTCCCACGGGCCGAGCCAGCCGCGCTCGACGCCCGTGTGGTTGTCGAGGAAGATCTCCATGTCCTCGGGCTTGGTGTTGGGCTCGCTGAAGCCCTGGGTGACGAACAGCGGCGTATCCGTGCCGACGGCGTCATCGGCCAGGTTGCGGGCGTCCCAGTACTCCGACTCGAGGTCCGGGTTGTTGCCGTCCGCCAGGTTGTCCGACAGGCACTCCGGATGCTCGTCCTCGTAGCGGGCGTTCGCCGCGTAGCGCTCGTCGTCGCCGTCCATGGGCGGCATCGTGGCGATGCTGTTGTACGCGTTGGGCGTGCCGGTCACGTTGGGCCGCGCGACCTCGTTGCTCCACAGGTAGTTGTACATGTTCCACAGGGGCTCCTGGGCCACTACCGCCTTGAGCGGCTCCAGGTCCAGGTTGTTGCCGGCCAGGCCGGTCACGGCGTCGTACGACTTGCCGTACATGCCGACGTCGCCCGTGGACCACTCCTGGCTCGCCGACCACTCGATCGCGGCACCGATGTCGGCCTGCTCACCCGGACCCGTCCAGTCGAGGCAGCCGGTGCTGCCGCCGAAGCCGCGGATGTCGACCATGACGAACGTGTACTCGTGCCTCATCAGGTCGGCGCCGTCGACGAAGTCTCGGAACCGCGCGGAGGGACCCACGACGTCCCAGCCCTCCGGCCCGGTCTGCCCGGCATGCGCGAAGTACGGCCCGACCGACAGGATCACGGGCGTCCGCGCGTCTGGAGCGAGGTGGGCGGGCCGCAGGATGTCGGCATGCAGTTCCACACCGCCCGACGACGGGAAGTACGCCTCGGTCCACGCCGCACCCTCGGGTACGCGCTCGTTCTCGTCGTGCGTGACCGGATCGTCGGAGTCCGCCGTCGCCTGGCCGACGGCGGCCCCCGCCGGGCCGGCGACAACGGGCGCGCCGATCGCGGCGGGCGCGGCGCTCCCGGCCAGCAAGAGCGTGGCCGCTGCGGCGACCGCAGGCGCAGTCCTGCTGAGTCTCGTACGAAATCTCATCGGGCGTCCTCCCTGGAGGCCCAGGTCCGATATGCCTGGGTTTACCCGAGAGGCTAGAGAATATTCACCCGCAATGCCCGGATTTAGGCAGGTCAGCCGCGCAGGCCCAGGAACTCCGCCACGCGGTCGGACGCCGGAGCCGCCCGCAGCTCCTCCGGGGCGGCGACCTGGAGCAGCCGGCCCCGGTCCATCACGCCGATCCGGTCGGCGACGGCGGCCGCCTCGGCGTGGTCGTGCGTGACGAACACCGCCGTCGTACCGGTCTCGACCAGCGCCGCTCGCACCTCGCCCGCGAGCCGCTCCCGGAGCTGCCGGTCGAGCGCGGAGAGCGGCTCGTCCAGCAGGAGCAGGCGCGGCCGCGGGGCCAGGGCCCGCGCGAGGGCCACCCGCTGCTGCTCCCCGCCCGACAGCGTGGGCACGGCCCGCTGCTCGTAGCCGGCGAGCCCCACCAGGTGGAGCAGCGTGGTCACCCGCACGTCCCGTTGGGCCCGGGACAGGTCCTGGGTCTCCAGCCCGTAGGCCACGTTGCGCCGCACGTCCCGGTGCGGGAACAGCTGCCCCTCCTGGAACATGAGCCCGAACCGCCGCTTGTGCACCGGGACCCCGGCGAGGTCTTCGCCGTCGTACGAGACGGCGCCGCCCGCCAGGGGTTCCAGCCCGGCCACCGCGCGCAGCAGCGACGACTTGCCGCACCCGCTCGGACCGAGCAGCGCGACCACCTCGCCGGGAGCGACCGTGAGCGACACCCGGTCCACCGCCGTGACACCGGTCGAGCCCCGCCCGCGGGCCGAGCCCGCCGAGAACCCGTACCGGACCGACACCTCCCGAACCTCCAGCCCCGCCATCAGAACTCCCCTCCGGCGCGCTCGTCGCGCAGTCGCTCCGCCACCATCATCACCGTCGCGGTCAGCGCGGCGAGCACCACCGACGCCGCGAGCGCCATCCCGTAGTTCTCGGCACCGGGCCGCCCGATGAGGCGGAAGATCACGACGGGCAGGGTGGCGCCGTCGGGCCGCGCGAGGAACGACGTCGCGCCGAACTCGCCGAGCGACACCGCGAACGCGAAGCCGGTGGCCAGCCCGACGGACCGCAGGGCGATCGGCAGGTCCACGGTCCGCAGCACTCGGCCGGGGCCGGAGCCGAGCACCGCGGCAACCTCGCGCAGCCGCGGATCGATGGCCCGGAGCACCGGCAGCACGGTGCGTACGACGAGCGGCACGGCGACCACGGCCTGCGCGACGGGTACGAGCAGCCCGGAGGTGCGCAGGTCCACGCCGAGGACCGGCTGGTCCATGGTGATGAGGAACCCGAAGCCGACGGTCACGGCGGACACGCCGAGCGGGAGCATGAACAGCCCGTCGAGGATCCCGACGGCGCGGCGCGCCCCCGCGGCCCGCGGCCGCCGGGACACGACAAGGGCCACGAGCCCGCCCACGACGAGCGAGAGCACCGTCGCGACCAGGGCGATGCGGAGCGAGGTGGCGGTGGCCTCCCACACGGTCACCACGAGCGCGTTCCGCTCGCCGGCCGTCCCGAGGGCCACGTAGTTGCCGAGGCCCCAGGACCCGTCGGGCTCCCGGAAGGACCGGGCGACCAGCCCGGCGAGCGGCAGCACCATGAGCCCGCCGACGATCGCCGCGCCCACCAGCGCGACCGTCAGGTCCGCGGGCGTACGCCAGGACAGCGGCCGGGCCGCGCCGCGCGAGGGCACGAGCCGCAGCGCCGCCTCGCGCCGTCGACGGGCCCGCGCCGAGACGGCCAGGGCCGCCGAGATGACCACGAGCTGCAGGATCGACAGCACCGACGCGGCCCGCAGGTCCAGGAACTGGGTCGTGCGGGTCCAGATCTCGGTCTCGATGGTGCCGTACCGCACCCCGCCGAGCACCAGCACCACCCCGAACGCGGTGGCGCAGAACAGGAACACGACCGACGCCGCGGACGAGATCGCGGGCGCCAGGGACGGCAGCGTCACCGTCCGGAACACTCGCACGGGGCTCGCGCCGAGGGACGCGGCCGCCTGCTCGGTCCGCGGGTCGAGCCGCTCCCACAGCCCGCCGACCGTCCGCACCACCACCGACACGTTGAAGAAGACGAGCGCGACGACGATCCCGGCCAGCGACTCCTCGAGCCCGAGGAACCCCAGCGTGCCTCCGGGCGCGAACAAGGTGCGGAACGCGACGCCGACCACCACGGCCGGCAGCACGAACGGCACGGTCACGAGCCCGCGCACCAACGTGCGTCCCGGGAACGAGCGCCGGTACAGGAGGTAGGCGAGCGGCAGTCCGAGCAGTACCGAGAACGCGGTGCCGAGCACCGCCTGGGTCAGCGTGAGGCCCACGAGCCGCCACGTGCGCGGGCTCGACAGCACCTCGGTGAACCCGGTGAGGTCGAGCACGCCGTCGGGCACGAGACCGCGGGCGACGAGCGCGGCCACGGGCCACGCGAAGAAGATCATGAGGAAGCCGAGGGGGACGGCGACCGCCGTCCCCCAGAGCAGCCCCGCGGGCTTCAGGCCGAGCCTGAGACTCAGCCGACTACTGTCTCGGTCCACCGCTGGATCCACTCGTCGCGATGCTCGCTCACCTCGGCGGGCTCCACCTCGAACGGGGCGTCGGCCTGGGGCGCGAACTTCTGCCAGTCCTTCGGCAGCTCCACCGAGGAGTCGGCCGGGTACATGTACATCGACTCCGGCAGCGCGGCCTGGACGTCCTGGGTGAGCAGGAAGTCCACCAGCGCCCGCGCGCCCTCGGGGTTGTCCGCCCCGGCCAGTACGCCGGCGTACTCGACCTGCCGGAAGCACGTCTCCAGCAGGGCGCTCGTGGTCGTCTCGGAGCCGTCCTCGCTCACCGTGAACGCCGGCGACGTCGCGTACGACAGCGCGAGCGGCCGTTCGCCGCCCTCACCCGCGCCGGAGAAGTCCACGTAGTAGGCGTCCTCCCAGGAGTCGGCGACCCTGACGCCGTTGTCCACGAGGGAGGCCCAGTAGTCCTCGAACCCGTCCTCGCCGAACGCCCCGATGGTCGCGAGCAGGAAGGCGAGCCCGGGGGACGACGTCGCCGGGTTGGTCACCACGAGCAGGTCCTTGTACTCCGGGTCGGCCAGGTCCTCCAGGGTCTTCGGCACCTCCAGACCGGACTCCTCGAACCACGTCTCGTCCGCGTTCACGCACACGTCGCCCTGGTCGATCGGGGTGAGCGCCCCGCCGACCTGCTCGGCGCCGTCGGGCAGGTCGGCGGGGGTGTACTCCTCGACCACTCCCGCCTCCAGCGCGCGGGACGCGAACGTGTTGTCGATGCCGAACACGGCGTCGCCGAGCGGGGAGTCCTTGGTCAGCACGAGCTGGTTCACCAGGGTCCCGGCGTCGCCCGCGGCACTGACCTCGACGGTCAGCCCGGACTCCTGCTCGAACTCGCTGATCAGCTTGTCGTCGAGCGCCCAGGAGTCGTGGGTCACCAGGGTCACGGTGCCCGACGCCGACGGATCGCCCCCGTCGGCCCCGGAATCGCCGGATCCCGAGCCGCCGGCACAGCCGGCGGCCAGCAGGGCGACGGCGGCCGCCCCCGCGACCGTCCCGGCATGCACGGTGCCCCCGCGGGCACCCGAAAGACGCAACATCGTGCCTCGACTTCCTCCGCCGGCGTTAACCGGATCAGGTTCAAGGGTCTGCGGTTTTCCGCACTCTCAGCGCCGTGGGGCGCTCCCCTGTCGTGTCCAGCCAGCCTACTGTCCCGTAGGGGGCTACGGTGGAGCGGTGGCGCAGATTGAGACGGAACAGACACTCGCCGAGAAGGTCGGCACTCTCGCCCTGACGCTCGCGGCCGGCTGGGTCGCGCAGAAGGCGGTGAGCATGATCTGGAAGGGCGTGACGGGTGACGACGCGCCCAACAAGCCGGACGACCCGGAGCTGGACCTGGTGCAGGCCACGGTGTTCGCGGCGGTAGCCGCCGGGACCGCAGTGCTCGCCAAGCGTCTGGCGGCCAAGGGCGCGCACAAGGCCGCCCTGGGGCTCGCCGCCCGCCGTTCGGCGCGCTGAACCCCAGAGCGGCCTCACGCCCGGGCCCCGGGCTCTCCGCCCAGGCCCCGGGCCGGGCTCAGCCCGCGAGCTTGCGCGGCCGCCGGGTCAGCAGCGGGTCGTGGCCCCGCGGCCGCCCCACTGGTTCGACGCCGTCGAGCGCACGCGTCACAGCGGCCTGCGTGAGGCCGCGCTTCCCGTTCTCCGCCCGTAGCCCGGCCATGACCTGGTCGGCCGCCAGGCGCAGCGGGACGCCCGCCCTGCTCGCGGCGTCGAGCAGCAGGTGGCCCGCTGCCTCGTCGTCCACGCCGC
Source organism: Promicromonospora panici (assembly GCF_900608595.1). Classification (GTDB taxonomy): domain Bacteria; phylum Actinomycetota; class Actinomycetes; order Actinomycetales; family Cellulomonadaceae; genus Promicromonospora; species Promicromonospora panici. The sequence continues at coordinate 273,491 of NZ_UWYY01000007.1, forward strand.
TCACCGCGACGATCGCACCCTTGGCCTGCTCGATCACCGCCTGGCTGACGAAGGCTCGGGTCACGACGCCGTCCGACCGGCGGGCCAGCGCCTCCTTCTGGACCGGCGTGACGTCGATGACGTACCCGACCAGCTCCGGCTGCCGGTCCCGGCCGCCGCGCCTGCCCTGGCCGATGACGACCAGCGACCGCGTGCGGCCCCTCCGGTCCACGATCCGGTGCGAGCACGCGAACGGCCTGCCGAGCCGGAGTGCCTCGGTGGCGGCGCGAACCACCCGCGCGCGGTCGTCAGGGTGCTTCCGGGAGCGCAGCGCCTCGAGGCTCGGTTCGACCTCGTGCGGCCTCCATCCGTGCATGGTGTAGACCTCGTCCGACCACCACCAGCTCCCCGAGCCGAGCTCGACGCGATAGCGGCCGACAAGAAGGTTGGTCCCCAGACCGAGAGCCTGTGCCAGATCACCCGCCGAGATGTCCGGTGACGGTGTCGCGGTGTCGCCTCCGGCGCCGTCCACGACAGTGAGCCTGGGCTGCTTGAAAGGGGGCATGTGTCCCTCCCAGATCCAATGCGGACCGGGAGCCGCTTCATGACTCCGCGTTCTTGATTGTAGAGCGGTTCTCCACGATCGGGCAGCCCTACCCGTCGCCACGTGTCAGACGTACAGGTCACCGGGGTGACCTGTACGTCTGACACGTCGGACGGCGGGCGCGCTGCGAGCGCCCGGCCCTCGTGCCAGCCTGAAGAGGCCCGCCCAGGGACCGACCACGGCACAGGAGGCGCACCGTGAGCGAGACCTCGTACGACGCGACGACGGAGCCCGACGACACCGGCAGCGGCGCCTCGGGGATCATGGCCCCGGGCCCGCTGCGCACCGACGTGGCGGTGGTCGGCGCGGGCCTCACCGGCGTCGTCACCGCCCAGCTGCTGGCCGAGGGCGGCGCAAACGTCGTGGTGCTCGACGCCGGGACCGCCCGCTCGACCACCACGGCCCGCTCGACCGGCAAGCTCTCCGTGCTGCAGGGCACCCGGCTCGCGCGCATCGCCCGGCACGGCGACGACGTCGTGCGCGACTACCTCGCGGCGGGCTTCGCGGGGCTCGGGTGGCTGCGCCGCACCATGGAGGACCTGAACGTGCCGGTCGAGAACCGGGACGACCTGACCGTCGCGACCACCCCCGAGCAGGTGGCCGACGTCGACGCCGTGCTCGCGACCTGCGCCCGGCAGGGCCTCGCCGCGCAGTGGGAGGAGGACCCGCCGTATCCCGCGCGGTCCCTCGGCGCGGTGCGCCTGCCCGGCCAGGCCCAGGTCGACCCGCTGCGCATGCTCTCGGCGCTGCGCGCCCGCCTGCGCTCGCGCGGCGTCCCGGTGCACGACGGCGTCCGGGTCCGGCAGGTGCGCCGGCTCCGGAACGGCGTCGCGCTGCGCACCACCCGCGGCACCGTGCTCGCCGACCGCGTGGTGCTGGCCACCGGGGTCCCGCCCGGGCGCGAGGGCGGTCTGTTCCTCCGGCTGGAGGCGGGCCGCAGCCTGCTGACCACGTGGGAGGTGCCCGACCGCACGGCGCTGCCGCCGGGATTCGCCGAGACCATGTCGATCACCGCCGGGTCGCCCGTGCGTTCGCTCCGCATGGCCGGCGGGCTGCTCATGGTGGGCGGCGAGGGATTCGTCGTCGGCCGGGAGCGCGACCCCGCCCGCCGGCTGGCCGTGCTCGACGAGTGGGCCCGCGTGCATCTGCCGGTGGACACTCCCCACCACGCCTGGGCGGCCCAGGACTACACGAGCGATACCGGGCTGCCGCTCGTCGGACCGGCCGTCCCCGGCGACGAGCGCGTGCTCGTCGCGACCGGCTACGCCAAGTGGGGTCTCACGAACGGAGCGGCCGCCGGGCTGGCGCTCGCCGGTCGCATCCTCGGCGACCCCGTGGAGTGGGGTCCGACGCTCGAGCCGTGGGCCCGCCCGCCCACGCCGAGCGCCCGCATCGCGGCCACCTTCGGCGAGCAGTCCACGGGCTGGGCCTGCGCGGTGGCCCGCCCGTCGGGACAGCGGCCAGGTGTCACGCGCGTGTCCCGGATCTGCCCGCACATGGGCGGCGTCGTGCGCTGGAACGACCAGGAGCAGTCCTGGGACTGCCCCGTGCACGGCTCGCGTTTCGGCCCGGACGGCACCCTGCTCGAAGGACCCGCGACGGAGGGCCTGGCACGGCGCTGACCTGCACATATGCTGCAAATGGGGGGCCGAGAAGCGGTTCAAGAGCCGAGAAGCGGTTCGAGATGCGAGTGGTTCCCCGGCCGGTGAACGTTGAAGAACCGGAAGAAGCCCGGTGACGACCATCCGTGGAGATCACTGTGCGAGTTCTCGGTGTGAATGCCCTCTTCCACGACCCGTCGGCGGCTCTCGTCGTGGACGGTCACATCCTCGCAGCGGCCGAGGAGGAACGCTTCACCCGGCGTAAGCACGGCAAGCGCCCGGTCCCGTTCGCGGCCTGGGAGCTGCCGGAGCAGGCGATGCGCTGGTGCCTCGACGTCGGCGGCCTGGCACCCGAGGACCTGGACGCCGTGGCGTACTCGTTCGACCCAGCGCTGGCCAAGCCGTCCGACGAGATGGGCCTGCCCGACCCGTGGGACTGGCTGCGCCTGCGCTACGCCGAGCGCGCGCCACAGTTCATCGCCACCGCGCTGCCCGGGCTGAGCCCCGGCGCCGTGCGGTTCGTCCCGCACGAGGTGGCGCACGCCGCCTCGGCGGCACTCGCCTCCCCGTTCGACGCATGCGGCGTCATGTCGCTCGACGGCCGCGGCGAACGTTCCTCGTTCCTCGCGGGCAGGTACGACGGCGGGCAGCTCGAGGTGCTCGCGAGCCAGGAGCTCCCGCACTCCCTTGGTCTGGTCTACGAGTCCCTGACCGAGCACCTCGGCTTCCTGCGGTCGAGCGACGAGTACAAGGTGATGGCGCTCGCCTCCTACGGGCGGCCTCGGTTCCTGCCTCAGCTGCGGGAGCTGTTGCGCACCACGTCCGACGGCGGGTTCGTGGCCGAGGCGCCCGACTGGTCGCGGTGGGCGGCGCCGGCCACCCCGGGCGCGCTCACCGAGCCCGCCGGCGCGGGCGGCCTGCCGCCCGACCAGGCGGACCTGGCGGCGTCGGTCCAGGTCCGGCTCGAGGAGCTCCTCGTCGAGCTGGCCACGACGCTGCACGAGCGGACCGGTGACCGCGCCCTCGCCCTGGCCGGCGGCACCGCACTGAACTGCGTGGCGAACTCGCGGCTGTGGCGCGAGACGCCCTTCGAGCAGGTGTGGGTGCAGCCCGCCGCGGGCGACGCGGGCACCGCCCTGGGCGCCGCCCTCCAGCTCACGGCGGAGGCGGGCGTGCCCACCGCGCCCATGGAGTCGGCCGCGCTGGGCCCTTCCTGGTCCGACGACGACCTGGCCCGAGCCCTGCGGACGGCTCGTGTGCCGTTCACGACACCGGCCGACCTGCCGGACCAGGTGGCCGGAGTGCTGGCCGACGACGGGATGGTGGCCTGGTTCGACGGCCGCTCCGAGTTCGGGCCGCGCGCGCTGGGCCGGCGCTCGCTGCTGGCGCACCCGGGACACCGGGCCAATACCGAGCGGCTCAACCTGGTCAAGGGCCGGGAGCAGTTCCGGCCGGTCGCCCCGATGGTGCTCCTGGAGGACGCCGGGGACATCTTCTCGGGCGGCCCGATCCCCAGTCCCTACATGCTGTTCGTCCACGATGTCGCGCCCGGCTGGCGGGACCGGATCCCGGCGACCGTCCACGTGGACGGCACCGCCCGGATCCAGACGGTGGACGGCTCGCAGCCGCGGCTGCAGGCGATGCTGCGGGCGTTCCGGGCACGCACCGGGCTGCCGGTCGTGGTGAACACCAGCCTCAACACCGCGGGCCGCCCCATGGTGGACAGCCCGCGCGACGCGCTCGAGCTCTTCGGCTCAGCGCCCGTCGACGCCCTGGTCATGGGGCCCCACCTGGTCCGGCGAGCGGACCTGTACGCGCCGGCCCCGCTGTCCGGAGGTGCCGTATGAGCCTGTCGTACTCGATAGTCGTCCCGACCGTCGGCCGGCCGGAGCTCCGGACACTGCTGGCGTCCCTGCGGGCCGCGAGCGCCGCAGGCCCCCGCCCGTTCGACGTGGTGGTGGTCGACGACCGAGAACTCCCGGCCGAGGGCAGGAACCCGCCCCTCGATATCGGGCCGGACCCGGTGGCGGGCGTGCGGGTGCTCCGCACCGGCGGGCGTGGCCCGGCCGCCGCCCGCAACGCGGGCTGGCGCAGCGTCCGGACCGAGTGGGTGGCGTTCCTGGACGACGACGTGGTGGTCCCCGAGCGCTGGGCCCTCGCCCTGGAGCAGGACCTGGCGGCGGCCGGCCCCGACGTCGCCGGCGCGCAGGGCCAGGTGGTGGTGCCGCTGCCGGCCCACCGGCCGCCGACCGACCTGGAACGCAACACGGCGGGCCTGGAGAGCGCGGTGTGGGCGACGGCGGACATGGCCTACCGCCGTACCGCCCTGGCGGCCGTGCACGGCTTCGACGAGCGCTTCCCCCGGGCGTACCGCGAGGATGCCGACCTGGCCCTGCGCCTGCACGAGGCCGGCTGGGACCTCGAGCTCGGCGTGCGGTCGGTGGAGCACCCGGTCCGGCCCGCCGGGGACCTGGCGAGCGTGCGTGCCCAGGCCGGCAACGCGGACGACGCGCTGATGCGCGCGCTGCACGGCCGCGGCTGGCGCGCGCTCGCCGGAGCCGGCCGGAGCCGCCTGCCGTGGCACGTCGCCACGGTAACCGCCGCCGTCGCCTGGTTGTGGGCGGGATCGTTGCGCCTGAAGCGGGCGCGTAGTCGCAACGGTCACGCCCACAACCAAGGGGCGACCGCCGCCCTCGCCGGCTCGGTGTGGGCGGGCCTGACCGCCGCGTTCGCGGTCCAGCGCCTGGTGCCCGGGCCGCGGCCCGGCGACGCGGACTTCGGTCCGGAGCTGCGCCGCATGGTGCTGACGAGCGTGCTCATCCCGTTCGCCGCGGTCGCGCACCGAGCGCGCGGCATGTGGCGGTGGGATCTCGGCCGGCAGGTGCCCGCCTGGCCGCTGCCGGTCCGCGCCGTCCTGTTCGACCGGGACGGCACGCTGGTCCGCGACGTGCCCTACAACGGTGACCCGGCCGCCGTCGAGCCGCTGCCCGGTGCTCGGCGCGTGCTCGACGGGCTGCGGGACGACGGCTTCCGGGTGGGCGTGGTCTCCAACCAGTCGGCCATCGGTCGGCGTCTGCTGACCAGCGCGCAGGTGGACGCCGTGGACGAGCGGGTCCGCCGGCTGCTGGGTCCGTTCGACACCTGGCAGCGCTGCCCGCACAGCCCGGAGGACGAGTGCCGGTGCCGCAAGCCGGAGCCGGACCTCGTGCTCCGGGCGGCGGCGGAGCTCGGGCTGCTCCCGGCGGAGTGCGCTGTGGTGGGCGACATCGGCTCGGACGTGGGTGCGGCGATCACCGCCGGCGCGCGAAGTGTCCTGGTACCGACTGAGGTGACCCGGCGTGAGGAGCTGTTCGCGGCTCCCGCGGTGGCCCGCACGCTCGACGAGGTGGTGACGTTGCTATGACTGACCTGAAGCGACCTGTCCGAGTGCTCGCGGTCCGGCTGGACAGCGACGGCGACGTGCTCCTGACCGGTCCGGCCGTCCGGGCGCTCGCCGCAACGTACGACCAGGTGGATCTCCTGGTCTCTGCCTCCGGTCTGCAGGCCGCCGACCTGCTGCCCGGCGTGACCGAGGTCCTGCGGTTCGACGCGCCGTGGTCGGGATCGCGGCCGCCCCGGGTCTCCGCCGAGGCCGTGCTGGACCTCGTGGCCGGCCTGGTCGCGCGCCGCTACCAGCTCGCGGTGATCTTCACGTCGTTCCACCAGTCGCCGCTCCCGATGGCGCTGCTGGCCCGCCTCGCCGGGGTACGCCACATCGTCGCAGCGAGCGAGGACTACCCGGGCTCCCTGCTGGACGTACGGCACAGCCGCCCGCCGGGGCTGCACGAGGTGGAGGCCGGCCTCGACCTCGCCGAGCAGGCCGGCGCGCGGCTGCCGTTGGACGACGACGGGCTGCTCTCCGTCCGCCGTCCGCTGCCCGCCGTGCCGCCGCGGGCGGAGCACGCCGTGGGTGTCGGAGGCGCCTGGAGACAGCGCTCCGTCGTCGTGCACCCGGGGGCATCCGTGCCCGCCCGGGCACCCCTGCCAGAGGACGCGCGCGCCATCGCCGCGCGACTTGCGCGCGACGGCTGGGACGTGCTCGTGACCGGTTCGGTCGCGGAGCGCGAGCTCACCGCGTACGTGGCGGGCGGCCACGCCACGGACCTGGGCGGGCTCACCGACATGGCCCAGCTCGCCGCGGTCCTAGAGGCGGCGGCCTGCGTGGTGGTCGGCAACACCGGCCCCGCGCACCTGGCCGCGGCCGTCGGCACGCCGGTGGCCAGCCTGTTCGCCCCGGTGGTGCCCGCGGAGCGCTGGGTGCCGTACGGGGTGCCCCGGCTCGTCCTCGGCGACCAGGGCGCGGCATGCCGCGGCACGCGGGCACGCACGTGCCCCCTGCCGGGCCACCCGTGCCTGGGGTCCGTCACGCCGGACCAGGTGTCCGAGGCCGTCGCGCGCCTCGCCCACCTGCCGCCCCGTGCCATGGCCGGTGCCGGCTGGCCCCGTGCCGAGGGATGGCCATCATGAGGGTCCTGCTGTGGCACGTCCACGGGTCGTGGACCACCGCCTTCGTCCAGGGCGAGCACGAGTACCTGGTCCCGGTGCTGCCCGGGCGGCCCGCCGACGGGCGGGGCCGCGCCCGGACCTGGGACTGGCCGAGCTCGGTCCGGGAGCTGGACCCGCCCGCGCTGCGCCGCGCGTTCGACGCCGACGGCGTGGACGCCGTGCTGCTCCAGCGGCCGCACGAGGCGCGGCTCCTGCGCGAGTGGACCGGACGCCGTGCCGGACGCGACGTGCCGGCCGTGTACCTGGAGCACGACGCCCCGGGCGGGCCGGCCGCCGCCACACGCCATCCGCTGGCCGACGACGACGTCGTCGCGGACGGACGCGTCCCGATAGTCCACGTGACCCGGTTCAACGCCCTGATGTGGGACACCGGCCCGGCGCGCACCGCCGTCATCGAGCACGGCGTTCCGGACCCGGGCTACCGCTACACGGGCGAGCGCGAGCGGGTCGCGGCGGTCGTCAACGAACCGGTGCGGCGGTGGCGCGCCGCGGGCACCGACGTGCTGCTGCACGTGGCCCGTGAGATCCCGGCCGAGGTGTACGGGATGGGCACTTCCCACCTGGCGGGGCACCTGTGTCCCTTGAGCCCGACGGCGGCCACGGCCACCGCGCACCTCTACAACCTGCCCCAGTCAGAGCTGCACGACCGGCTCGCCGGGGCTCGCGCCTACCTGCACCCGTACCGCTGGACGAGCCTCGGGCTCGCCCTGCTGGAGGCCATGGCCCTCGGCCTGCCCGTCCTGGCCCTGCCCGTCACCGCGGCCTATGCGGCTGTGCCACCGGAGGCCGGGGTGCTCAGCGCCGACCCGGAAGAGCTCACGGCGGTGGCCCGCCGGTGGCTCGCCGACCCGGCGGAGGCCGCGACGTACGGCAAGGCCGCCCGGGAGCACGTCCTTGCCTGCTACCCCCTCGACCGGTTTCTCGACCGCTGGACCACGCTGCTGACACAGGAGGTGTCCTGATGAAGATCGGCATGATCTCGGAGCACGCCAGCCCGCTCGCCACTCTCGGCGCGGCGGACGCCGGCGGGCAGAACGTCCACGTCGCGGCGCTCGCGCAGCGCCTCGCCGCGGACGGGCACACCGTCGACGTCTACACGCGGAGAGACGACCCGGCGCTCCCGGAACGTGTCCCGCTCACCGACGGCGTGGACGTCGTGCACGTCGACGCCGGTCCGCCCCGGCACCTCCCCAAGGACGAGCTGCTGCGCTGGATGCACCCGTTCGGGGACGACCTCGCCGCACGCTTCACCGACCCCGGTATGCGGCCGGACGTACTGCACGCCCACTTCTGGATGTCGGGCCTCGCGGCACTGCGCGCCACCCGCCGGCTCGATCACGAGTTCAACAGCGATCCCGACCACGAACCCACGGTCCCGGTGGTGCAGACCTTTCATGCGCTGGGTTCGGTCAAGCGCCGCTACCAGGGCGCCGCCGACACCAGCCCCACCGCCCGCCTGGCCCTGGAGAAGACCCTGTGCCGCGAGGTGGACCTGGTGGTCGCCACCTGCGACGACGAGGTCCGCGAGCTCCGCCGGATGGGCGCGGCGAGCGACCAGGTCCGCGTCGTGCCCTGCGGCGTCGACCTCGGCGTGTTCACCCCGGCCACCGGCCGAGCCCGCCGAGCGGACGGCGACGGCCCGCTGCGGGTGCTGTCCCTGGGCCGGCTCGTGGAGCGCAAGGACGTAGCGGCGGTCATCGAGGCGCTCGCCCGGATCGCCGGGCAGGGACCGCCCGTGGAGCTGCTGGTCGCGGGCGGGCCGCCCCGCGCCGAGCTCGACCAGGATCCCGAGGTGCGCCGCCTGCGCGGCCTCGCCGGACGGGCCGGCGTCGCCGACCGGGTGCGATTCCTCGGCGCGGTGGCGCACGACGACGTCCCGGGACTCCTGCGCTCCGTCGACGTCGTGGCGTGCACGCCCTGGTACGAGCCGTTCGGGATCGTTCCGCTGGAGGCCGCGGCGTGCGGTGTGCCGGTGATCGCCTCGGCGGTCGGCGGCATGCTCGACACGGTGGTCCACGAGCGCACCGGCCTGCTCGTCCCGCCCCGGGATCCCGCCGCAGTCGCGGACGCGCTGCTCCGGCTGACGGACAGCCGGTTCCGGCTCCGGCTCGGCGCCGCGGCCCGGGTCCGCGCCGAGCGCCGGTACGGCTGGGCCGCCGTGGCCCGGCGGACGGCCGAGGCCTACGCCGACGTCGTCAGCACCTCGTCCGCCCGACCGCCGCTGCCGCA
>NZ_UWYY01000008.1 GCF_900608595.1 Promicromonospora panici
CGCCTCCGCGACGACGCGGACGGGTGCGTGATGTCGACCAGGTACCCCACCGCCCGCCTCACCCTGGGGCAGATGCGCCGCAGCACCGGGCGGCTCGCCGCCGCGGGCGTCGCGATCGCCATCGGCACCGCGTTCGTCGCGGCCACGCTCCTCGTGGGCAACGTCATCACGAGCACCACCTACGACCAGGTCTCCGCCCAGTACGCCGACGCCGACCTCGTCGTGTCCGAGGACGCCGGCACCATGACGTGGGCCGATCTCGACGCGGTGCGCGCCACCGGTGGTGTCGCGGCGGCCGATGGGCTCGATGAGGCGTACACCCAGCTCAACCACGGCGGCCGGGTGATCTACCAGTCGCTCGTCGCCCAGGCGTCCGACCCCCGGCTCTCGCCGCTGGTGCTGGCCGACGGCGCGTGGCCGGCCGGCCCCGCCGACATCGCGCTGCCGACGGACGTCGCCGAGCGACTCAAGCTCGGCGTCGGCGACACCGTCTCCTCCACCCGCTGGGTGACGGACGACGAACCCACCGTCGAGGACGACGGCACCGAGTACTACGACAGCCAGGAGGTCACCGAGGACCTGACGGTCTCCGGTCTGGTCGACGACCCGCACCAGGCGTACGCGCTGAGCGGCGGCATGGGGGTCATCACGCCCGAGGCCATGGCCCAGCGGCTCGCCGACGAGCGGGAACCCGGCGCGACCGAGGCCTACTCGACGATCGTCGTGGCCCTCGACCCGCCCGGCGACCAGGCGGCACTCGAGACGGTGCGGGACGCGCTCACCGCGGCGGTCCCGGCAGCGACCGGCGTCCAGACCCCGCACGAGAACGCCGAGGAGGTCGTGGCAGACATGTCGGGCGGGCAGAACATCCTCTTCCTCGTGTTCGTGCTCGCTTTCGCCACGGTGGCCCTCGTGGTCGCGGGGCTGGTCATCGCCAACACGTTCCAGGTGCTGGTGGCCCAGCGGTCGCGCACCCTCGCCCTGCTGCGCTGCATCGGGGCCGGCACCGGCCAGCTCTACCGCAGCGTCCTGCTGGAAGCCACGGTCCTGGGTGTTCTCGCCTCGCTGGCGGGCGTGCTCATCGGCGCCCTGCTCGTCCAGGCAGGTCTACTGATCGCGCCGGCCTTCGACCTCGCCGTGCCGATCCCGGAGACCATCACCCTGAGCATGCCCGTCGTGCTCGTGCCGCTCACCGTCGGTGTGCTGGTGACCCTCGCTGCGGCACTCGCTCCGGCACGGGCCGCCTCCCGCACGGCTCCGCTCGCCGCCCTCCGGCCGTCGGACGCACCCACGCTGCGCGGCACCGGCAAGCTCCGGGCGGTGGTGGCAGGCCTGGCCACCTTCGGCGGGCTCGCGATCATGGCCGGCGGGGTGGCCATGGGCGCAGCGGGCCGGGCTGACATCGGTGTGCTGGCCGCCGTGTTCGGCGGCTCCATATCGTTCGTCGGCGTCGTGGTCGGTGCGGTTTTCTGGCTGCCCAAGGTCGCGGGCGGCGTCGGCCGTCTGGTCGGCTCGGCGGGGCCCTCCGCCCGCCTCGCGGCGGCCAACACGCAGCGCAACCCGCGCCGCACGGCGGCGACCGCCACCGCGCTGCTGATCGGCGTCACGCTGGTCTCCATGATGACCACGGGTGCCGCGAGCGCCCGCGCCTCGATGGACGCCGAGCTCGACGCGCAGTACCCCGTCGACATGGAGGTCGCCTCCACGTCCTACGGCGACGACGGGAACCCGATAGTTCTCCCGGGGGCGGTGCTGGACGCCGTGCGGGACGTCGACGGTGTCCGCGCCGTGGCCGAGGTGACCACTGCGACCGTGGACGTCGCCGACACGGCCGATTCGATCCTGCCGGTCGTCGCCGCGACCCCCGGGGCGCTGTCGTCCGTGCTGAACACGCCGGACGACGCCGCGTCCCTGCGGCCCGGGACGCTGCTCCTGCCCGCCCAGGTCGCGGAGGACTACGGCCTGGAAGGGCTCGACACGATCACTCTCACCGGGCCTGCCGGCGAGGTGACGCTGGACGTGATCAGCAGCGAGCTGCGGACCTCCTCCGCCTACCTGACGCCGCTCGACCTGGCCGGGTTCACCCCGGACGTGGGCCCGAACACCCTGTGGGCGGGCGTCGCCGACGGCAGCGACCCGGCGGACACCCTCGCCGGCGTGCAGGACGCCGTCGCCGCGACGGACGAGGTAGTGGAGGTGACCGGCGCCGTCGTCCAGCGGGAGTCGTTCCAGCAGGTGATCGACGTGATCCTCGGGATCGTGGTCGGCCTGCTCGCCGTCGCCGTCGTCATCGCGCTCATCGGCGTGGCCAACACCCTGTCGCTGTCCGTCATCGAGCGCACCCGGGAGAACGCCATGCTGCGTGCGATAGGGCTTTCGAAGGGCCAGCTACGGACCACGCTCGCGGTCGAGGGAATGCTGATCGCCGGGGTCGGCGCCCTGCTGGGCGTCGTGCTGGGTCTGGTCTACGGCTGGGCGGGTGCCGCCGCGGCCCTGAGCACCATGGGCGAGGTGCCCTTCGTGGTGCCGTGGCTGGACGTCGCGGTGATGCTCGGCGTCGCCCTCGTGGCCGGGCTCGTCGCCTCGGTGGTACCTGCCCGCGCGGCGGTCCGCACCCGTCCTGTGGCGGCGCTCGCGGCGGAGTAGCAGCCCTGTCTCACCCGCATCGACCGAGGAGGGAACCGTGGCCACCACCGGACCGACCGTCCGTCTCGCCCTCGGCCAGATGCGGCGCGGCATGGGCAGGCTCGCCGCAGCGGGCATCGCTGTAACGATCGGTACGGCGTTCGTGGCCGCCACCCTCCTGGCGGGCGGCATCGTCACCCGCGCCACGTACGACCAGGTGTCCGCACAGTACGCGGACGCGGACCTCGTGGTCTTCGACAGCGCCGGCACCATGACGCCGGCCGACGTCGACGCCGTGCGGGCCGTCGGCGGCGTGGCGGCCGCCGACGGCCTGCGCGGCACCTACGCGGAGCTCAACCACGGCGGGCGGACGGTCTACCAGTCGCTCGTCGCGGTCCCGTCGGACCGGCGGCTCTCGCCGCTGGTCCTGGCCGAAGGCGCATGGCCGGCCGGACCCGGTGGCATCGCGCTCCCCGTGGACGTCGCGGCGCTGTTCGGGGTCGGGGTGGGAGACACCGTCTCCTCGACCCGTTGGCTGCCGGGTGTCAAGCCCGCCATGGACGAGTCCGGCCCCCAGTACGACGGCGGCCGGGCGGGGGCCGAGCGGCTCAGGGTGTCCGGGCTGGTCGACGACCCGCAGAGCGCCTACGCGACGAGCGGCGGCGTCGCCGTCGTGACCCCGCGGGCGCTGGAGCGGCGGCTCGCTGACGATGGGGGCGCTGCCGGGGCGCCGGGCCTGCGGACCGTGGTCGTCGCCCTGGACCGTCCCGCCGACGCCGGGGCCGTCGAAGCGGTGCGGGACGCGCTCGCTCGCGCCGTCCCGTCGGCTACGGGCGTCACCACGCCCGAGGAGTACGCCGAGGACGTGGTCGCGGGGCTGTCCGACGGTCAGAACATCATCGTCCTCGTGTTCGTCCTGGCCCTCGCGGCCGTGTCCCTGGTGGTGGCGGGACTGGTCATCGCCAACACCTTCCAGGTGCTGGTCGCCCAGCGGTCGCGCACCCTGGCGCTGCTGCGCTGCGTCGGGGCGAGCACGAGCCAGGTCTACCGCACGGTGCTGCTGGAGGCGGCGGCACTCGGCTTGGTCGCCTCGGCGGGGGGCATCGTCGCCGGAGCCCTGTTCGTGCAGGCCGGGCTCCTGGTCGCGCCGGCCTTCGACCTCGGGGTGGCGCTACCGCGGACGGTCCCCCTGAGCGCCCCCGTGCTCCTCGTGCCGCTCGGCGTCGGCGTGCTGGTGACCCTGCTCGCCGCGCTCGCCCCGGCGCGCGCCGCCTCCCGCGTGGCACCGCTGGCCGCGATGCGCCCGGCCGGCATGCCCTGCTTGCACGGAGCCGGTCGCGTCCGGTCGGCGTTCGCCTGGATCGCCACCGTGGGCGGGCTCGCGCTCCTGGCCGGGGGAGTAGCCCTCGGCCTGTCCGGGCGGATCGACGTCGGCCTGTTCGCCGTGGTGTTCGGTGGCTCCGTGTCGCTGGTCGGCGTCATCGTGGGGGCGGTCTTCTGGCTGCCCCGGCTCGCGGCCCGCCTCGGTCGCCTCGTGGACGTCGTCGGTCCGGCGGCCCGCCTGGCGTCAGCCAACGCGCTGCGCAACCCGCGCCGCACGGCGGCGACGTCCACCGCGCTGCTGGTCGGGGTCACCCTGGTCGCCATGATGACGGCGGGCGCCGCCAGCGCCCGCGTGACCATGGACCGCCAGCTCGACTCGCGGTTTCCCGTCGACGTCCAGGTCACCGGCGTCACCTACGACGAGAACGGCGTGGCCGCCGCCGTGCCCGGGACCGTCCCGGCCGCGCTGGACGACGTCGCCGGGCTGCGGTCCCTGGCCGAGGTGGCCACCGTGTCCGCCGAGCGTGCCGACGGTGGCCGGCGCGTGCAGGTGGCCGCCGTCGAACCCGAGGCATTGCGGTCGGTCCTGAACACGTCCGCCGACGCCGCGAAGCTGCGTCCCGGCACCATCGTCGTGCCCGAGCGGGCGGCGACGTCGTACGGCCTGACCGGCCTCGACACCCTGCGGCTCACGGGGCCGGGCGGCGCGGTCACCCTCGACGTCGTGCACACGGAGTCCCTGTCCGACCGGACGTACCTGACGCCCGAGGACCTCGCGGCCTTCGCGCCCGGCCTCGCGCCCAACGAGGTCTGGGCCGACGTCGACCGCGGCTGCGACGCGGCCGCCGTCGTCGCCGCGGCGCAGGACGCCGTCTCCGCCACCGGCGAGACCGTCGCCGTCGCCGGGATCGTCGTCGAGCGGGACGCCTACCAGCAGATCATCGACGTGATCCTCGCGATAGTGGTCGGTCTGCTGGCCGTCGCCGTCGTCATCGCGCTGATCGGCGTGGCCAACACGCTGTCACTGTCCGTCATCGAGCGCACGCGCGAGAACGCCGTGCTGCGGGCCATCGGGCTTACGAAGGGACAGCTGAGGGCCACGCTCGCCATCGAGGGGATGGTCATCGCCGGGGTGGGTGCCGTGCTCGGCACCACGCTCGGCGTCGTCTACGGGTGGGCCGGCGCCACCACCGCGCTGTCCGGCCTGGGCGAGGTGCCCCTCATGGTCCCGTGGGCCGACGTCGCGGCCATAATCGGGATCGCCCTGGTCGCCGGGCTCGCGGCCTCGGTGCTGCCGGCCCGGGCGGCGGTCCGCACACACCCGGTAGCGGCCCTGGCAGCGGACTGACCCCACCCCGCCGAGGTAGAACTGTGGCGAGGTAGAACCCTGGCGAGGTAGAACCCTGGCGAGGTAGGACTGCAGCTCGCGCTGCGGTCCTACCTCGCTGCAGTTCTACCTCGCCCTGCTCCTACCTCGCCAGGGTTCTACCTCGGCGTTATGAGCCTGGGCGGACCAGGCCTGTTTCGTAGGCCGTCACCACCGCCTGCACGCGGTCGCGCGCGTTCAGCTTCGACAGGATCCGCCCCACGTGCGTCTTGACGGTCGCCTCAGCGACGAACAGGTCCGTGGCGATCTCCGTGTTCGACCGCCCCCGCGCCATGAGCACCAGCACCTCGCGCTCGCGCCCCGTGAGGCCGGCCAGCGCCTCCTGAGGGCCGGCCGCCTCCTCGGGCGGCAGTGCGGTGACCAGGCGTTCCATCAGCCGCCGCGTGGACGACGGCGCGATCACCGCGTCGCCCTGGTGCACCGTGCGGATCGCCGTGAGCAGCTCCTCCGGCTGGGCGTCCTTGAGCAGGAAGCCGCTGGCCCCGGCCCGGATCGCGTCCAGCACGTACTCGTCCAGGTCGAACGTCGTCAGCACGACGACGCGGGGGTCGCCCGCCGCGGCGCGGCCGCCGTCGGCCAGCAGCGCCCGGGTGGCGGACAGGCCGTCCATCCCCGGCATGCGCACGTCCATCAGCACGACGTCGGACGCCGTGGTGCCGAGCAGGTGCAGCGCGTCGCGGCCGTCGTCGGCCTCGACCACCACCTGGAGATCGGGCTGCGAGTCGATCACCATGCGCAGCCCCGCTCGGACCAAGGGCTGGTCATCGACCAGCGCTACGCGCACCGGTCCGTCGGCTGCGCCGGGGGCGTTGGTCATCGTGCTCCTCGCGTGTCGTTCAGGTCGGCGGGGGCGGCCTGGTCGGTGTGGTCGTCGTCCGGTTCGGACACCTCGTCGGCGGGTGCGGTGTCCGGCAGCGCGCCGGGCGCCGCATCGGACTCACCGTCAGGCGCGCGGTCGGGTACGGGCGCGGACACCCGCGGGATCGGCACCACGAACCGCACGGAGAACCCGCCGCCCTGCCGAGGCCCCGCGGCGAGGGTGCCGCCGAACATCTCCGCGCGCTCGCGCATCCCGAGCAGACCGTACCCGGGAGTGGGCGCTCGCTCGTCGGAGCCGGGAGCGCCGACGGCGGCGAGGCCCCGCCCGTCGTCGTCGATCCGCAGCTCCACCTCGTCCTCGCCCCAGCGCACCAGGACGGTGACGGCGGGCCGCGGGCCGGCGTGCTTGCGCACGTTGGTGAGCGCCTCCTGGCAGACCCGGAACAGGGTGAGCCCCACCCCGGGCGGCAGACGCCGCTCGACGCCCACACGGGCCCAGGAGACACGCATGCCGTCGTCGCGTGCCTGGTCGACCAGGTGGCCGATGTCGGCAGCGTCGGGCTGGGGCTTCAGCGGCGCCTGGCTGCCCGACGGCAGAGCCGCCTGTCCCTGGCCGCTCGTGGTCCCGGCGGCGCTCGCGGACGCCGTCTCGGATCTGAGCGCCGACGGCGCAGGCCGGGCGGCGGCGGGCGCGACGAGCCCCAGCGGTGTAGCGGCGCTCGGCTGGTCCTCGCGCAGCACTCCCAGCAGCCGGCGCATGTCGGCCAGCGCCGCGCGTCCGGTCTCGGCGATCGTGCCGAGGGAGCGCTGGGCGGCCGCGGGGTCGGCGGCGGCGGCGTACCGGCCGCCGTCGGCCTGCGCGATGATCACCGACAAGGAGTGGGCAACGATGTCGTGCATCTCGCGCGCGATGCGGGCGCGCTCGGCGGCAGTGGCGATCTGGGCCTGCTGGTCGCGCTCGATCTCGAGACGCTCGGCGCGGTCGCGCAGCGCGCCCATCATCAGCCGACGGGACCTGCGCACCAGGCCGAACGCGAAGGCACAGCCCATGATCGCCAGCGTCGGGACGATGAGGATCAGGCTGGGCGGGGACATGGAGAGCGTGAGGCCGAGGGCCACCGAGCCGACCACGGCCATGCCGCAGGCCGCGAGATAGGCCCGCTGGGTGCCGTAGACGGTGACGCAGTACATGGACACGACCACGACGGCGTCGGCGGCCATGACCGGCAGGTTGAAGACCCACAGCTGAACCATGCTGGCGACGAACACCGCCGTGGCGGAGGCGAACGGCCGGGTGCGGCACCAGGGGAGCGGCGCGAGCACCAGGATCGAGGCGACGACTATCCAGGTGGCGTCGAACCGTTCGGCGTAGACGGACAGGGCTCCGGGGATGGCGAGCAGCGCTGCTAGCAGCGTCGAACCGAGGTCGACCACGAATCGGTGTCGTTCGGTCCACCACGCCCACCGCTCGTACCAACCCATGCAGGTCAGCGTAGGTCTAGCCGTTGCGTCGGCGCGTCATACCGTGGTAGCACTTGCGCCATAGCTACCTCAGCCGAAAGGATTCGGTAGGGCGGCCGATACGTGGGTGCCCGGGTAGCGCCAGAGCGTCGGTTATGCCCTACGATGGCGAAATGACTCACGTACTCCTAGCCGAGGACGACCCGGCCATTGCCGAGCCGTTGGCACGAGCGCTCTCCCGTGAGGGATACGACGTCGTCGTGCAAGGAACCGGCAAAGGTGCGATCGAGAGCTCGACCGGTGCGGACATCGTAGTTCTGGACCTGGGCCTTCCCGACATGGACGGGCTCGATGTCGCGCGCGAGATCAGGGCCAATGGCCTCACCGTGCCCGTGCTGGTGCTGACCGCCCGTGCCGACGAGGTCGACCTCGTCGTCGGCCTCGACGCCGGCGCCGACGACTACGTCACCAAGCCCTTCCGCCTGGCCGAGCTGCTCGCGCGCGTGCGGGCGCTGCTGCGTCGCTCGCACGGCGAGACCGGCGAGGAGGAGGAGCTGCACGCGCAGGACGTCCGTGTCGACGTCTCCGCGCACCGCGCCTTCCAGGGTGACCGCGAGCTGCACCTGACCACCAAGGAGTTCGACCTGCTGCGCGTCCTCGTGCAGAACGCCGGCTCCGTGGTCGTCCGGGACACGCTGATGCGCGACGTCTGGGGCTCGGACCCGGTCGGCTCGACCAAGACTCTGGACATGCACGTGTCGTGGCTGCGCCGCAAGCTCGGCGACGACGCGAACGCCCCGCGTTACGTCTCCACCGTGCGCGGTCTCGGGTTCCGCTTCGAGATAGGGGCGAGCTAGCCGGATGCGCGCTCGCGTCCTGCAGGCGACGATCGCCGCGGTTGCGGTCGCCGTCCTGCTCCTGGGCATCCCGCTCGCGATCTTCGGTGCCCGGTACATCTACGGCCAGGAAGTCCAGCGAGTCGAGACCCGGGCGCAGGACCTCCTTGCGTCCGCCGTCAATTCCTACGAGCGCAACCGCTCCGCCGCCGAGTCCGGTTTTGTCGACCAGTCCGTCCTGGACCGCGCCGTGCAACCGCAGGGCACGGACATCGTCGCCTACGTGACGGTGAACCAGCCCAACGGGGTGCAGCTGACCTCGGGTGAGGCCGTGGCCGGCGCCACCATCGAGCGCGGGCTCACGTCCGCGGAGCAGCCCGTCATGGGCGTGCTCGTCTCCGTCTCGGCCTGGCCGGCGTACATCAAGGCGATCAACGTCGTGGTGCTCGTCGTGTTCGGCAGCGTGGGCGCGTTCGCCGCGGGCGCCGTCACCGCGGCCTGGCAGGCCAACCGGCTCGCGCAACCCTTCGTGTACCTCGCGGCGTCGGCCGAACAGCTGGGCGCGGGACAGGTGCGTCCACGGCTGGACCCGTCCGGTGTCGAGGAGATCGACCTGGTCGCGGCCGAACTGGCGCGAAGTTCCGACCGGCTCGCGGCCCGGCTCGCCGTGGAGAGACAGTTCACGTCCGATGCCTCGCACCAGCTCCGCACGCCGCTGACGGCGCTCACCATGCGCCTCGAGGAGATCACGCTCACCTCCAGCGAGCCCGAGGTGCAGGAGGAGGCCCGGATCTCGCTCGAGCAGGTGGAGCGGCTGGTCGGTGTGGTCGACGACCTGCTCGCCCGCTCGCGGCGCGCGCAGGGCGGCACCACGGAGTCGGTGGATGTCGCGGTCCTGTTCCTCCAGCAGGAGGAGGAGTGGCGCGAGTCCTTCGAGCGGGCCGGCCGGCACCTGAACGTCGAGGACTCCGGCGGCGCGCGCGTCCTGGCCACGCCGGGCGCGCTGGCCCAGGTGCTGTCCACGCTGCTGGAGAACTCGCTCAAGCACGGCGGCGGCACCACCACCCTGCGGATCCGGGAGGGTCAGCGCGGCGCCATGGCCATCGAGGTCACGGACGAGGGCGAGGGCGTTCCCGAGGACATGCAGGGCAAGATCTTCGACCGCGGCGTCACCTCCGGCGCGGGGACGGGGCTGGGGCTCGCCCTGGCGCGCGACCTCGTCGCGGCCGACGGCGGCAACCTGCAGCTCACCCAGCGCACGCCGCCGGTGTTCTCGGTGTTCCTCTCGGGCGTGCCCAAGACGCTCGACCCGCACCAGGTGCTGCCGGTGGGGTCGAAGATCTCCACCCTCGGCCAGAAGAAGGGTCGCGGCCGCCGGTAGGCTTCACTCACGTGAGCGCAACACTCGATTCCCTTCCGTCCTCCTCCCGTGAGCCGTCCGGCGCGGCGCCGTCCCCGGCCGGACCTCCCGTCGTAGCGGTGGTCGGAGGCGGGCAGCTGGCCCGCATGATGGCGCCGGCCGCCGGCGAGCTGGGCATCCACCTGCGGGTCCTGGTGGAGGAGCCGATGTCGTCCGCCGCGCAGGTCGTGACGGATACGCCGGTGGGCGTGGCCTCGGACGAGGCGGCGATCCGCTCGCTGATCGCGCCCTCCGACGGCGTGGCGGCGTCGGTGCTCACGTTCGAGCACGAGCATGTGCCGAACGCCCTGCTCACGGACCTCATCGAGCACGGCACCCCGGTGCGGCCCGGCCCGCACGCCCTGGTGCAGGCGCAGGACAAGATCGTGATGCGGCGGCGGCTCACGGAGCTCGGCGTGCCGTGCCCGCGGTGGGCGCCGCTGCCGGCGTCGTCCCCCGAAGAGGGGCGGGCCGCCCTGGCCGCCTTCCTCGACGAGGTGGGCGGCGAGGCCGTGGTGAAGACCTCCCGCGGCGGTTACGACGGCAAGGGCGTCCGTGTGGTCTCGTCCCCGGACGACGTCGCCGACTGGTTCACCGCGGTGGCCGACGGCGGGCCGGCGTTGCTGGTCGAGGAGAAGGTGCCGTTCGTGCGCGAGCTGGCCGCGCTGGTGGCCCGGCGACCCTCGGGCGAGGTGCGTGCGTGGCCCGTCGTGGAATCGGTGCAGCGCGACGGCGTCTGCTCCGAGGTGATCGCGCCCGCGCCGGGCCTGTCCGCCGAGCTCGACGGGCGCGCCCGCGAGATCGCGACGACGGTGGCCGAGGGGCTCGATGTCACGGGCGTGCTCGCCGTCGAGATGTTCGAGGTGGCCGGGCCCGACGGCGGGCCGACGGTGCTTGTCAACGAGCTCGCGATGCGGCCGCACAACAGCGGGCACTGGACCATCGACGGCGCCGTGACCAGCCAGTTCGAGCAGCACCTGCGGGCGGTGCTGGACCTGCCGCTGGGGGCCACGACGCCGACCGCGGCGTGGACCGTCATGGCGAACGTGCTCGGCTCCACGCTGGATGAGCTCACGGACGCTCTGCCCGAGGTGCTCGCGGCGTTCCCCGAGGCGCGCGTCAACCTGTACGGCAAGGGCATCCGGCCGGGCCGGAAGCTGGGCCACGTGAACGTGAGCGGCGACGACCTGGACGAGGTCCGGCGTCGGGCGATCGCGGCGGCGGCGCTGCTGCGGGGCGAGCCTGTCGAGACCACCACCGAGGAAGAGGCCAACGCATGAGCACCAACCCGCAGGTCGGCATAGTGATGGGGTCGGACTCCGACTGGCCCGTCATGCAGGCGGCCGCCGAGGCGCTGGGCGAGTTCGACGTGCCGGTCGAGGTCGACGTCGTCTCCGCGCACCGCATGCCCACCGAGATGATCGACTACGGGCGGCAGGCCGCAGGCCGCGGGCTGCGCGTGATCATCGCGGGCGCCGGTGGCGCGGCGCACCTGCCGGGGATGCTGGCGGCGGTGACGCCGCTGCCCGTGATCGGGGTGCCGGTGCCGCTGAAATACCTGGACGGCATGGACTCGCTGCTGTCGATCGTGCAGATGCCGGCGGGTGTGCCCGTCGCGACTGTGTCGATCGGCGGGGCGCGCAACGCGGGCCTGCTCGCGGCGCGGATCCTTGCCTCCGGTGCGGGTGACGAGGCGGCGGCCCTGCGGGAGCGCATGGAGGCGTTCCAGGCCGAGCTGAGCGAGGTAGCCCACGCCAAGGGCGCCAACCTCCGAGCCCAGCTCTGACCTCCAATGTGCCGAGGTAGAACTGTGGCGAGGTAGAACCAGGGCGAGATAGAACCGAACTGCGGTCCTATCTCGCCCTGGTTCTACCTCGCCACAGTTCTACCTCGGCGAAGCCGGGTCAGGAGCCGGGCATGCCGCCTATCTTTTCGCCGGCCTGGTAGTCGCCGTCGCGGATCTTGGCCCAGAACTCGGGGGTCTGGTTCTCGTCGAGCAGCACCGCGGACGCGCCTGTGGGGGTGCGAAAGCCGATGTCGGCGATCGGCGGGGTGCCGGTCACGCCGTCGTCGCCGTTGGCGGTCCGGAACGCAAGGCCCATCATGGCGATGTCGATGATGCCTGAGTCGGTGTCGGTCACCAGGGCCGCCAGGCCGGCGTCGGCGAGCCCGACCTGGGTGGCCGGGTTGAGCAGGACGCCCGGGTCCGCGATCTTCTTGCCCACCTGGGCGATGACCTGCTGCTGGCGCTCCGCGCGGCCGATGTCGCCCGTCGGGTCGGCGTACCGCATCCGTGAGAACGCGATGGCCGTCTTTCCGTCGACCTCGTGGCAGCCGGCCTTCCAGTCGAGCTTCGACTTCACGTCGTGCACGTCGTAGTCCAGGCACAGCCGCACACCGCCGACGGCGTCCACGACACCCTCGACGCCGCCGAATCCGACCTCGACGTAGTGGTCCACGGTGAGCCCGCTGAGCGTCTCGACCGCCTTGACCAGCATCGGCGCGCCGCCGTACGAGTACGCGGCGTTGATCTTGTTGCTACCCGAGCCGTCGGGCATCTCCGCGTAGGTGTCGCGCGGGATCGAGATGAGCGCCACCGGGCCCGACGACGGCTTGTGCAGCAGCATGATCGTGTCGGTGCGCGCACCCGAGGTGGAGTCGTTGATGCCGCCGGTGCCGCGCGCGTCCGAGCCCGCGAGCAGGTACGTCGTGCCCGGGGTGTTCTCCGCGCCGGACAACGCCTCGACGTGCTGGATCTTGCCGTTGGCCCAGATGAGCAGCCCGATCGGCCAGGCGAGGACGGCGAGGAGCACCACCACCGCGATCACGCCGGCCACGCGGCCCTTACGGATCCGGATGTTGCCGCCGCCGCGGCCGCCGGAGGCGACGCCACGCGCGGGGTAGTTGCCGCCCCGGCCACCGCCACCGGCCGGGGGACGCGGCGCTGAGCGCACCGGCGTCGGGCGGACGGGGCCTGCGCTCGCCCGGACCGGGCGGCCCGGCGGGATGGCCTGCGGCGGCTGGCCACCGGCCGGGGGAACCGTTCGCGGCGGGATGGACCGCGGCGGCCCACCCGACTCGTTGCGCGCGGGCATCCCCGACCTCCGCGGTGGGACGGGCGGGGGATTGTTGCGCTGGCCGGACACCGGTACCTCCCGGGAAGACTGCCTACGGATACGTGGTTCACTACGGGCCCCGTCGGAGCCTTCCGGCCGTCCGATGCGGTGGGCGCCACCGACGCCGGGGACCCCGACGCCGGGCGTCTCCGCGTTCGCGGGCCCGCCCTTCTCGTTGCTCGACGCCGCGCCCGGCACGATGCGCGGGCGCTCGCCCGTGTCACCCACCGGGATGGCGTCGTCCGCGCCGGGACGCCCGCTCACGCCCTGGGGCGTGAAGCTGGGCGGTATCCGGACGCGCGTCACGTCGTCGTCGGCCTCCTGGGCCGAGCGATTCGACGTCCTTGGATCAGACATGGGCTAGCCGCAGACCTTGGTGGTGTCGGCGCCGGTGAAGGCCTCTTCACCGGCTTGCTTGATCTCGGTCGAGTCCGGCTCGGGCTCGGACGTGCCCTCGGCGCCGCCCTCGGTCCCGTTCTCCGTACCGGCTCCCGTCCCGGTCTCCGTGCCCTCGCCGTCCGCGCCCGTGCCCTCGCCGTCCGTAGGAGCGGACGCCGTGGCGTCCGCCGACGGGGCGTTCGGGTCGAAGTCGACGGGCCTGTCGTTCTTGACGTTGTCCCACAGCTGTACGGCCTCGTCCGTCCACACGACGTTAGCCGCGTTGTAAGGGTCGTACTCGTTGGGGACGGTCATGAACGTGATCGTGTCAGGCCGCACGTTCCGCATGGAGTAAGCCAACCCGGCGAGTCCGTCGATGCTGGCCAGCTCGTTGTTCATGGTGAGCGAATCGGTCACGGCGTGGAGGAACTTGAGGGTTTTCGCCGGATTGGTCAGCACTTCCTGGCTCAGCACCTTGCGGGCGAGCGAGGCCATGACCTCCTGCTGCCTGCCGATGCGGCCCAGGTCGGACCCGTCGCCCAGCCCGGCGCCCGTCCGGGCGCGTGCGTAGTCGAGCGCCTTCACACCTCGCAGCGTATGGGTTCCTGGCTCCAGGGCCAGGTGGTTCGCCTTCTCGGAGTAGATGGCCTCCTCTACGCAGACCTCGACGCCGTCGACGGCGTCGATCATCGAGGAGAACCCGGCGAAGTCGACGACGATGAAGCCGTTCATGAAGACGCCGGTCAGCTTCTCGATGGTCTTGACCGTGCACAGTGCGCCGTCGGCGACGGTGCCACCCGCCTGCACACCCTGCGAGAACGCTGCGTTGAACTTGGTGCCGTACAGCTCGGCGGTGGCCGCACCCTCCGTGGTCGTGCAGCTCGGCACGTCCACGGTCGAGTCGCGCGGGATGGAGATCATCTCGACCCGGGACCGGTCGCCCGAGATGTGCATGACCATCGTGGTGTCGGAGCGGGCGCCCATCTCGCCGCCCCCGGCCAGGGCGTCGTTGGCTCCGTCGCGCGAGTCGCTGCCCATGACCACGATGTTCAGCGGCGTGCCCGCGTTCGGGTCCTCGGGCAGCACCTCCTTGGGCCGGTCCGACCCGAGCGCCCCCATCTCGACGGTGTCGATGTTCCCCGTCAGCTGGGTCAGGGCCGTCGCGCCGCCCGCCGCACCGAGTGTGAGCACGGCGACGAGCGCCATCCCGACCGTGCGGGACGCGCCGCTCCCCAGCCCGCTCAGCGTCCGGGCATGCGACGGCCCTTTGACGGGTTTCGTCGCACCTGGGGCGCTGAAGTCAGGAAATGTCACGGCCACCGATCCTAGAGGCTGGGTGTTGTCCGGCGGCGGACCGCCCGGGGTTGGACCGTAGAGGGTTCGTGGAGAAGCCTGATGGCCTCGTGTGGCCGGTCGCTGACCCCCACGTGACCGGGTGGTTCGGGCCGTCGCTACCCGCGCGGTCCCTGTGCCTGCTCGCTGCTCAGCAGCCGGTCCAGGCGCGCCTCGTCCAGCTCCAGCTCCGCGGCGGTGGTCGGCGACGTGAGGACCACGGATCCGCCGCCCGCCCAGACGCCGAGCAGGTCACGCAGCACGTCCGCCACGGGCCCGCGACCGTCCACGAGCACGCGCGCGCCGTCGCCGGGCTCCGGCACCAGGCCCTTGTGCCCGACGGCGCCCGCCGCGGTCACCAGGGCGTCCTGGTCCGGGTCCACCTCGGGCACCCATCCGATCGCGTCGCCGTAGGTCATCACGGCAGAGGCCGCGTCGATGGCGCCGGCCGGCAGGTCCCCGTCGTACCGGCGGGCGAGCGCGGGCAGGGAGACGACGACGAGGTCGGCTCCGGCGTCCGCCCAGCGGTGCGGGCTGTCGGTGACCACCACGTCCGCGTGCGCCGCACCGGCGTCGGGCAGCGCCACGGTCGCGCCCGCGCGCCAGGCCGCCAGCGCCCATACGGCGGTGCGCCAGTGCACGGGCAGGTCGACGACTATCCGCGTGCCCGGGGCGGCGTCGAACTCCTCGACGAGGAGGTTGACGGTCTTGCTCGCCCAGTTGGCGAGGACGGCGCCGGACAGCTCGACGCGCTCGCCGTCGTCGCCGTACCAGGTCAGGCGCGGGCGGCCGCCGTCGGCGGCGAGGCGGGCGAGGAGCGAGGCGACGTCGGGCACGGGGCCGCCGCTGCGGGGCGCGATCTGCATGCGGCCCAGCCTATGAGGTCCATGTGGCCGGTCGGGGACGGCTTGCCAGGGGTGGCCGACCCACCGCCGCCGAACCGCGGGTTAGGTGTCCAACCCGCCCGACCAAGCGGCGTCGAACCGAAGGTTACGTGTCGGCGTCGTGGCCGAGCCGAAGGTTGTGCGTCCAACGAGAGCCTGATCGACGTGCAGGTTTCGGTTCGGCGGCGGGTGGACGTTCAACCTTCGGTTCGGCGGCCGCGCGTCGGGTCGCCGCCGGCAGGCCGATATATCACGTACCCCGGCGTGTCGACGCGCCGTGTCTGTGGTCAGGCGAAAAACGGGGTCATATCTGAGACGTGCGCCACGACCTGCGGAAGGACTCGTGAATTACCCGTGGAACCCGTGGGCGATAGCACATTTCCGCTTGACGACTCCAGGCGACACGCGTGTAATTCCATGTATGCAGTTTTCGTAGCGCATACGCAACGGGGCCAGGAAGCTGCAGGTCTGGCCAGGCAAGATAGATCAGCGACGTTGATCGGCGTGGCCAGCCGGCAAGGCCCCGGAGCACGGACACGGCATGGAGGGGCACGTCATGTGGAACATTCTGGAATCGGACGTGGAGTTCCCGACTGACGCCGAGAACGCGGCGACGCCGGTGGCCCCGGTGCTCCCACTTTTCGGCGAGCTGTACGAGCTGACGGAGCCGGACGAGTCGCTGCTCGGCTGGCAGGAGCGCGCCCTGTGCGCGCAGACCGACCCGGAGGCCTTCTTCCCGGAGAAGGGCGGGTCCACACGCGAGGCCAAGAAGGTCTGCTCGGGCTGCGAGGTCCGGGCGGAGTGCCTCGACTACGCGCTGGAGAACGACGAGCGGTTCGGCATCTGGGGCGGCCTCTCGGAGCGTGAGCGCCGCAAGCTGAAGCGCCGCGCCGTCTGAGCCGCCGGCTCCGACGGCCGACGAGCAGAGCCTGAACCAGCGGCTCGGAGCGCACCGGAACGGAACGCAACTCTGCGTGTCCGACCGGCGCGTCTGCGGCGTGTCGGCGCAGACGCGCCGCATGATGTGAAGCGAGATGAGCGCTCCACGTACCGACAGCCTGTCGGCTCCCAGCCCGGACCGGGGTCCCCACGAGGCCGCCGTAGGACCGGTGTGGGCCAAGGTCCCGGCCCAGTCCTCCAGCCCTGCGCCGGTCGCAGTGACGGTGACCGCCGTCGTCGTGACCCGCGGCAGCAGCCCCTACCTCGCCGCGACGCTGGCGGCCCTGCGCGCGCAGTCGCGCACCGCGGACTCCGTTGTGGTGGTCGACGTCGACACCGCCCCCGCGACG
This sequence comes from Promicromonospora panici, assembly GCF_900608595.1. Classification (GTDB taxonomy): domain Bacteria; phylum Actinomycetota; class Actinomycetes; order Actinomycetales; family Cellulomonadaceae; genus Promicromonospora; species Promicromonospora panici. Next base: position 16,850 of record NZ_UWYY01000008.1, read on the forward strand.
TCGGGCCACCAGGACCTGCAGCTCGGCGGGGCGCGGTACGTGGCCGGTGCGGGCGCCCGCACCTTCGGTGAGGCGGTCGAGGTCGCGCTCGGCGTGGCCGGCGCCCCGGAGCACGGCTGGCTCTGGCTCCTGCACGACGACTCCGCGCCCGCGCCCGGTGCCCTGGCCGCGCTGACGCGCTCCGTGGAGCACTCGAACGCGGTGGCCGTGGCGGGCTGCAAGCAGCGGCGGTGGGAGACGGGGCCGGACGGCGCGCCCCTCGACCCCGAGCTGTCCGACCGGGGGGTGCTCGTCGAGGTGGGGCACACCGTGTCGCCGCTCGGCCGGCGCATGACGGGCATCGACGACACCGAGATCGACCAGGGCCAGCACGACTCGCGCGAGGACGTGCTCGCCGTCGGGCTCGCCGGAGCGCTGGTGCGGGCGTCGGTGTGGCGCCACGTGGGTGGCACCGACCCGGCGTACGGCCAGCTCGGCGACTCGACCGACTTCTGCCTGCGGGTGCGGCTCGCGGGCCACCGCGTCGTGGTGGTGCCCGACGCCGTCGTGCGGCACGCCCAGGTGGCCCTGCACGCACCCGGCTCGTCCGGCGCGCGCCGCCGCGGCCAGCTCTACCTGCGGCTGACGTCGGTGGCGCCGTGGATCCTGCCGTTCGCCATGCTCGCGATGGTGGTGTGGGCGCCGTTCGCCGCGGGCTACCGGCTCGCGATGAAACAGCCCGACCAGGCCCGCGACGAGCTGTTCGCGCCGCTGTGGGCGGTGTTCCGCCTCGGGCTCCTGCTGCGTGCCCGGCGCCGGATCGCACGCACCTCCACGGTGCCCCGCAGCGTGCTGCGGCCGCTGCTGGGCACCTGGCGCGAGGTCGCGGCGGAGCGGCGGGACAAGCGGCTCGCCCGCGGCGAGGCCCACCGGGTCGACGCCGCGCCGTCGGACCTGGAGCAGGTCGAGCTGCAGGCCCTCGCGATACGACGCCGGTCGGCACTCGCCGTGGTCGTCGTCGCTGCGGTCGGCCTGGCGGCGGCACTGTTCGGCCCCGCGCTGGGCGCGCTCGCCTCGGGTGGCCGGCTGGTCGGCGGGGCGCTGCTCCCGGCGGGCGGTACGACGGCGACCGCGTGGTCGGCCGCGACGTCCGGCTGGGTGCGGGACGGGCTCGGCACCGCCGCCCCGGCGGACCCGCTGCTGTTCGTGCTGTCGGGTCTGTCCGTGCTGGCCGGCGGCTCCCTGCAGAACACCGTGGACGCGGTGCTCCTGCTGGCGCTGCCGCTGGCCGCCGTCGGCGCCTGGGCCGCCGCGGGCACGGTGACGCGGTTGATGTGGCCGCGCGTCCTCGCTGCCTTCGCCTGGACCGTCGCCCCGGCGTTCCTCGGTGCGCTCGACGGCGGCCTGCTCGGCGCCGTGCTCGCGCACGTGCTGCTGCCCTGGACCGCGGTCGCGCTCGTCCGCGCGGTGCGCGGCCAGGCGGTCGACCGCGTCGGGCCCCCGGAGGGCGCCCAGGAGGGCGCCGCGGAGACGCCCGCCGCCCCGCGCGTCTCCCGCGTCGGCGCCGGCTCGCTGGGCGCGGCGGGCACGGGCGGGCTGCTGCTCACCTGCGTGGTCGCCGGGGCGCCGGCCCTGCTGCCGGCCGCGATCCTCGTACTGCTCGCGGCCGCGCTCGCCGCCCCGCGCCGGCGCATCTACCTGGCGCTCGCGCCCGTGCCCGCCCTCGTGGTAGGCGCCCCGCTGTGGTGGACGGCGCTGCGCGACGGCGACCGCGGGCTCTTGACGGCCGAGCCGCTGGCCGGTTCGGGCGTCCCGGCGCCCGGCACCGCGTCGGGCCTGGAGCTCCTGCTCGGCCTGCCGGCCGCTCCCGCACCCTGGTTCGACGTGCCCGACGGCGGCGGCCCGGCGCTCGTCGCCGCCCGCGCCGTCGTGGCGGCCGGACCGTGGGTCGCCGGTGTGCTGGTGCTCGCGCTGGCGCTGGTCGGCCTCCTGGCCGCGCTGCTCGGGGTCGGGCGTCGACAGGCCGGGGACACGGCGGACCGCGTCGCGACGACGTCGCTGGTGGGCTGGCTGGTCGCGGCGGCGGGTCTCGCCGTCGCGCTGCTCGCCCAGGACGACGGCCGGTGGTCCGGCCCCGGGCTGTCGCTGCTGCTCCTCGGCCTGGCCGCCGCGGCGCTCGCGGGTGCGGGAGTGCTCGCCCGGCGCGGGACGGCGCTGCGCGGATTTCTCGGCTCGGCGCGCGGCGTCGGAATCGTCTCCCTGGTGGTGGTCGGGCTCCTGCTCCCCGCGGCGCAGGCCGCCTCGTGGCTGATCGACTCGGGCAGCGTCGCGAGTGACGGGCGGACCGGGCTGGTGCGCGTGACGACCGACCCGGTGGTACCCGCCGTCGGACAGCAGATGCAGGCGCCGCCGCGGCAGGCCCGGGTGCTCGAGATCGGGTTCTCGCCGGACGCGGACGGCCCTGCGGACGGCACCGTCCAGTACGCGCTCCTGCGCGCCGACGGCTCGCAGCTCGCGGACGTATCGGCCGCCGCCCGGGCGTCGGACGGGCCGGCGGACGACGGGAGCGGCCCGGCCGGCACGCTGGACGCCGCGCTCGCTGCACTGGTGTCCGGCGCCACCGACGAGGTGCCGGAACAGCTCGCGGACCTGGGGATCGGCGCGGTGCAGGTCCGGTCGGCCGACGGCGCGAACGACACCGCGATCGGCGATCTCGTGGCCACGCTCGACATGGTGCCCGGCATGAGCCGCGTGACCGAGGGGCAGGCCGTCTCGGTGTGGCGGGTGGCCGCCACGGGGGAGCCCGCCCCTGGCTGGGCTCGCGTGGAGGCGGGCGGAAGCACGCAGGCCGGGCTGCCGTCGGCCGGTACGGAGGTCCGCGCGGACGTGGCGGCGGGCGGCCCGGACCGCTCGGTCGTGCTGGCGGAGGCCGCGGGCCGGGGCTGGCACGCGACGCTCGACGGGCGCCGGCTGGAGCCGGTCGCGCTGGACGACGCGGCCGGTCTCCAGGCGTTCACGCTCGGGCCCGATGCCGGGCACCTCGTGGTCTGGTACGAGGCGCCCCACCGCACGGCATGGCTCGTGCTGACGGCGTTCACGCTGGTGATCTTCGCCCTGCTGGCCCTGCCGGTGGGACGCAGGAGGGTTCGATGAAGCGCAAGAAGCGCGAGGTCCCGGCCGCCGCTCGGCGGGCAGCCGCAGCCGTGGGTGGTCTGCTGTGCGCGATGGCGGTCGCCGCCCTCGCGGTCACGGAGGGCACCGGGCGTGCCGCGACACCGCCGGTGGACGACGTGCACGCGGTCCCCGTGGCCGCAGCCGAGACCGGGCTGGTGTGCCCCATGCCGGCGGAGCTGGAGCAGCCGGACGTCGGCGACGACGAGTTCAGCGCCACCCCCGTCGACACCACCACGTCGCTGACCGGGGCGGTGCTGGACGGGGCGGAGGGCACGGAGCCCTCGCTCACCACGCTCGACGGGGCCTGGGCCGGGGACCTCACGGGCCCGCCGGCGGCCGGTGGCGGCGCCGCGGTGCGCGAGGAGCAGGTGCCCGGCGCGCGCCAGCTCCGCGTCACGCCCGGGGGCGCGACCTTCGCGGCCGGAACCGTGGCCTCCGTGACGACCGAGGGCGACCTGCGCGGCATGGTCGCCGGGCCGTGCGCCGCGCCCGCCGTCGAGCACTGGCTGGTGGGCGGCAGCACGGCCGTGGGCTCGAGCGGGCGTCTGGTCCTGCAGAACCCCGGCCGCACGCCGGCCACCGTGACGCTCGAGGCGTGGGGCGCCTCGGGGCCCGTGGTGCTCGGCAGCCAGTCGCTCGTCGTCGTGCCGCCGGGGGAGCAGGTGGTCACCATGCTCGAGGCCATCGCCCCCGACCAGAGCCGCCTCGCGTTGCGCGTCACCGCCGAGGGCGGGCGCGTGGGCGCCTACGTGCAGCACCACCGGATCGAAGGGCTGGTGCCCGCGGGCGCCGACCTCGTCGTGGGCGGTGGCGCGCCGGCGGCCACGACGGCGGTCTCCGGCGTGCTCAGCACCGGCGAGGCGGTCGACGACCCGCACGCGCCGCGCCTGGACCTGCTGGCTCCGGGCGACCAGGCCGGCACGGCGAACCTCGCGGTGCTCGGGCCCGACGGGCCGGTCCGGCTGCGCGGCGGCGAGGAGGTGGCCCTCGAACCGGGCCAGGTCATCACGCTGCCGCTCGGCGGGCTGCCCCAGGGCAGCTACACGGTCGTGGTGGACGCCGACGTGCCGGTGGTGGCCGGCGCGGCCGTGGACCGCATGGGCACCGCCGCCGAGGCCGCCGTGATCGACGACGACCCGTACGACCGGGCCTGGCTCGCCGGGCAGGCGGCGGGTTCGGCCGGCATCGTGGCCGACGGCGCGGTCGCCGTCCCGGCCGACACCGCCTACGGGGTCACGCTGAGCGGCGTGCCCGACGAGCGCGACCCCGATCGGATCGAGGACGTCACGGGCAGCACCGAGGTGGAGCTGCGCGGCATCGGGCCGGACGGCGAAGAGGCCTGGACGCGGACCGTCGACGTGCCCACCGGGGAGACCGTCGAGGTGCCTTGGGCCGAGCTGTCGGAGCTCGGCGACACCGTGGCGGTCGTCGCCGGGCAGTCCGCCGACGAGCCCGGGGTGGTGTGGTCGGTACGCCTGGCGAACGAGGGCGACCCGACGCTGTTCTCGGTGCTCGCGCCCACGGCGCCGCTCGCTGCGGGCGGCGACGTCAGCGTGCGCCGGGTGGACGCGGCCGGCTGAGCGCCGAGCCGGGCGCGGCCGGTCAGGACCGGTCGCCGAAGTTCGGGTCGATCTCCTCCGGGGTGCGCGCCAGCATGTGCGCCACCTGCTCCACGACGACGTCGCGCACCAGGTCGGCGAGGTCGTCGGTGTCGAAGGCCCGCACCTCGACGGGGCGGCGGTAGACCACCACGCGCCCGGGGCGCCCGGCCTCCGCGGGGAAGAACCGGCCGAGCAGCACGCCGCCGTCCTCCCACGGCGCCGGGTCCGACGGCGGGACGTCCTCGACCGCGAACTCCGTGCCGCGCAGGTGCGCGGCCCACGTCCGGTCGAGGTCCTCGACGACGTCGAGCACGAGGTCGTCGAACCGCTGCGCGCGCGTGCGGTGCGCGGGGGTGCCTGGCGGGAACATCGGGCCGCGCAGGCCGCGGCCGCGGCGGTCCCGGCGGCGCGGGGCCGCCCGCTCCGTGGTGGCCTCGCCGGGCTGGCCGCCGGAATCACCCGGGCGGGCGGCTGCGAGCCGGAGCAGGTCCGCCTGCGAGGCCTTGGAGAGACCGGGCGAGCTGCCGGTGGAGCCGGAGGCGCCGGAGCTGACGGGACCGGACCCGCGGCCAGACCGCCGGTTGCGGCCACGAGGAGAGAACGGAGGCACATACCGACGATACGTCCGATCCGGGGTCCCGTTCGCCACCGCCACGGCACCGTTCTACCTGAGCCGACATCCCGTACCGGCGCATGGAAGGGGGGAGCGGCGCCTATCCTGTGGACGTGCGCGACGATCCCGCTGAGGCGGCGTACCGCAGAGCCCTCGCCCTGGTCACCGCCCTCGTGGCGCTGGTCGGTGTGTTGTGGGCGGTGCTGACCCCGGCGTTCCGGGCCCCGGACGAGCCGCAGCATGTCAACAGCGTGCTCCGGCTGGCCTACGGCGGCGGCTGGCCCGCCGCGGGCGAGGCGCTCGTGGGCCCGGCGGTCGACGAGGCCCGCGACCAGGCGGCGCTCGCGAGCGACGTCCCCGGCAGGCACCTCGACCGCCCCGACGTACCCCCGTTCGTCGGCGTACCGCCCCTCGACGATGCCGAACGCGGCACGGTCAGCGCCGAGAACGCCCTCGCCGACCCGGTGCCGCCCGGCTCCAGCACCCGGCAGCTGGACCCCGCCGCCGTCGACCAGATGACGCAGCACCCGCCGCTGTACTACGCGCTGGCGGCCGGCGTGCTGCAGGCGACGGGCATGGCCGAGGCCCGGTGGGACCTGCAGCTGCTCACGCTGCGGCTGTTCGACGTCGCCCTGCTGCTTCCGCTGCCGCTGCTGACCGCCGCGGCCGTGCGGCGGCTGTCCGGCTCGCGCCCGGCGGCGCTGGTGGCGGCGTCGTTCACGCTGTTCGTGCCGCAGGTGGGGCACATCCTGGGGAGCGTCACGAACGACGCGCTCGTCACGCTGAGCGGGGCCGCGATCGGGTACCTGTGCGTCCGGGTGCTGACGGGCGACCTGCGGCTGCGCACCGCGGCGGCGCTCGGTGTGGTGGTCGGCGTCGGCCTGCTGACCAAGGTCATGGCGGTGTTCGCGCTGCCCGTGGTCGTGGCCGCCTACGCGGTGGTGGCCGGGCCGCGCGGCCGGCGCACGCTGGGCGTGCTCGTCGCGGGGGGTGCGGCGGTCGCGATCGGCGGCTGGTGGTGGCTGCGCAACCTGCTGGTGCTGGGGACGGTCCAGCCGGTCGGCATCCCGGACCGCTTCCTCGACGACGCCGAACCGCGGGGCCTCTGGTACTTCCTGCGAATCGTCGTCACCAGCCTGACCCGGTCGTTCTTCGGCAACCTCGGCTGGTTGGAGCTCCGCCTGCCGGACGCCGTCTTCTGGACCGCCGCCGTCGTCGTCGCGGTCCTGTGCGCCTGGGCGGTGGTGCGCGGTCCCGCGCGGGCGGCCACCGTGGTGCTCCTGCTGCAGCCGGTCGCGCTGTGGTGCGGGGTGCTGGTCAACGCCTGGCCCGACTACGCGGCCCACGGGTGGATCTCCGCGGTGCAGGGCCGGTACCTGTTCGCCGGGCTGCTGGCGCTCGGCACCGGGACCGCGCTGGGTCTGCTCGCGCTGCTCGGGCCGCGCCTGCGCCGCGCGGCGCCCTGGGTGTTCGGGGCGGCGTGTGCCGCCGCCGCGAGCGGCCTGGCCTTCGGGTTCTGGGGCTTCTACCAGGGGCCGGACCAGTCGGTGGCCGACGCCGCGGCCCGCTGGGCCGGGTGGAGCCCGCTCACGGGTCTTCAGCTGGTGCTGGTCGGATCCGTGGCCGTGCTCGTGGGGGTCGCCGCCGTGCTGGCCGTCGTCCGCTGCGCACGCGCCCGGCCCGTCTCGCTGACCGCGCGGAGCGCGAGCGACGCCGAGCACACGGCGGCCGCGACGGCGACCACGCCTACGACGACGGCGGGGAACGGCAGCTCGTCGTAGTACCCCGGTTCGGCGGGTGTGGCCAGCTCCACGGACAGCCAGACCGCCAGGTCGAGCAGGTTGGCCGCCGTCCAGGCGGGAACGAGCAGCCGGGGGCGGGTGGCCAGGCCGGCCGCGATCGCCAGGCACAGGGGCAGGGAGACGACCAGCAGGTAGCGCGGGTAGACGCCGCCGCCGCTGGACGCGTACGCGACCTGCACGCACACCGAGACGGCCACCGCGGCGACCGGCAGGGCGCGCAGCAGCAGCCCGTCGATACGGTCCGGCATCGCGGGCTCGGCCAGCGGACGCCGGGCCCGCAAGGCCGTGACCAGCGCGATCACCAGCGGCGCCCACACGAGCAGCACGGCGGTGACGATCAGCGTGGTGATCGTGAGCGGCGTGTTGGGCGGCAACCGCCCGGCCCACCAGAACAGGTCGGGCAAACGGAGCCAGGTTTCCGGGTCGGCCAGCACCGCCCACACGGGCCGCTCCTGCCGGTTCTGGTTCGCAAGCGCCCAGTCGAAGTGCGATCCCGTGACCGTGCCGGTCAGCTGAACGTTCCGCAGGTAGAACCAGCCGCTGGTGGCCAGCACCGCACCCGGGCCGGCGACCGCAAGCGCGATCACGTGCCCCCACCGGCCCCGGCCCTGCGCGGCCCGGACCGCCCCGGCGGCCAGCGCGACGCCCGCGACCACGGCGGCGATGAGGGCGGCCGACAGCCGCGTGAGCGCGCACGCCGCGGCGACGAGGGACAGCAGCGCGATCAGCCGCCCGTCGAGCCCGCGCCGGATTGCCGTCGCGGCCAGCCCGAACAGCACGGTGACGCCGAGGGCCGCCAGCAGGTCGTTGTAGGCGTTGCCGCCCACGTGCGCGGCGGCGGGCATCACCCCCACGAGCAATCCGACGAGCATTGGCAGCACGCTGTGCGGCCCGGCCAGGCGCCGGGTGCTCCACCACGCCGCGAGCACCAGGACCCCGCTGAGCAGCACGTTCACGCCGCGCGCGGCGTAGACGGCGGCCACCGGATGGCCGGCGTCCGCCAGCGGGCCCACGAACGGGGCGATCAGCAGGTAGTACAGCGGCGGGTGCTGGGCGGTCCACTGCACGGGGGCGAGCCAGGCGCCGTCGGGCCGCAGCTCGAGCCCGTCCTCGAAGACCGGCAGCTCGCCGTGCCACACCTGGTAGGCGTAGTCGACGTGCGGGGGCTCGTCGCCCGTCGCGTAGGGGGCGTCGGCGAGCGCGACGAGCAGGGCGAGGAGCATCCCGGTGAGCACTGCGCCGCCGAGGGCGAGGCGCTCGGCCCGGCCGCGGACCCGCGGCCGGATCCGGGCGACGGACCGGGTGAGCGCGCGGATCATGCGGCCAGCAGCGGGTCGGCGTCCACCCCGGCGGCCCGGTCCGGCCGGCGCTCGCCGAGGGCGGTGCGGGTGAGCGAGAAGGCGATGGCGGCGCAGAGGGCGAGGCCCCCGGCCACGACCGTGACCAGCACGGCGCCCGGGAACGCGTACCAGTGGGCGACTGCGGCCACCGCCCTGCCGAACGCGTCCGGCCCGCCGTCGTACGGCATCCAGTACAGCCGCCAGACGTCGTGCTGGTAGGCGAGGTGCATTCCGCCGGCGAGCACGAGCAGCGCGAGCGGCACGGCCCGGCGCCACGCGGCCCGCAGGGGCGACGCACCGGCGAGCGCGACGACCATCAGCCCCACCAGGCCCGTGTACAGGTACCGGCCCTGCTGGGCGGCCCCGAAGTCGTGGAACGCAGCGAACTGCTCCCACGAGCCGCGCGCGACCATCCCCGCGAGGGCGGGCACGGGGAACAGCAGGACGAGCGCGTCGAGCCGGGGGACCGGGCGGCGCACCAGAGCGGTGACGAGCCCTGCGAGGACGACGACGAGCGCCACCCGGGCCATCCACCACGAGGCGTCGTGCTCGCGGGCCGCCGCATGATCCTGCACGAAGAAGAGCGTGATCATGCGCTCGGTGAACCGGCCGAGCCAGGTGAAGCCGCCGTCGGACCAGCCGTAGACCGGGGTCAGGTCGGGCGGGGTGGCGTGCGTGCCGTGCGGCTGCAGCATGCCGTGGACCACCACGTTGCGGACCCACCAGGCGACGCCCGGAAGGGTGACGACGGCGACCACCAGCAGCGACGTCAGGGCGGCGCCGAAGCGCTCACGCCGCCGGTACGCCGCGACCAGGTAGGCCAGCGCGATCCACGCGGGGAACATCAGCGCGAAGCCCTTGGTCAGCAGCGCGAGCATCGTCACCAGCCCGAGCAGGACGGCGGTGCGGCGGGTGAGGTCCCCGGTGAGGACCCGGATCACCAGCAGCGTGGCGCACGCCCCGAGGATCACGAGGAGGTTGTCGTTGTTGACCGCGGACTCCAGGTGCGTCAGCTCGGGGACCGCGAGCGGCACCAGGGCGGCGGCCACCGGCAGCGGGTCGGGGAGCCGCAGGCGCCGCGCGGCGGCGAACAGCAGCAGGGGCAGCGGCAGTGCGAGCAGCGCGTTCCACCAGCGCAGGCTCAGCCACACCCGGTCCAGCGGCGCGTCCTGCCAGTCGGGCACCAGGCCGACGACGCCGGCGCCGAGCACGTAGTACAGCGGCGGATGCTGGACGAGCTGGTTGAACACGGGGACGACGTCGCCGTCGGGCCCCTCCACCGTCATCGTGGCCGAGCCGCCGGACTCCAGGTACGAGGACCGCTCGTCGCGCTCGGGGATGTCCTCGCGGTCCGCCAGGTGCTGCGGCCCGTCGAGGCTGTCGGGCTCGACGAAGCCACCGGCCGTCACGCCCTGCGTGACGTACGAGGTGCCGGGGCCGGGCCACGGCCAGGCGTCGCCCTGCCGCACCTGGAGGATCAGGTCCACGTGCTGGCGCTCGTCGGGCGAGCGGACATTGGGGAAGACGGCGGTCTGGCCGAGCATCACCGCGAGGTGCAGGAGCACGATCAGCCACACGACGACCGGAACCGTGCGAGGTCGGGTCACGCGTGCAGAGTATCCGCGCCGCCTCGGCCGATCGATTGCCCCGTGATCACGTCCAGGTAACAGTCACTCCATGGCACCCAATGTTCACGCCCCGGTCATCTGCCGTGCTTACGGTTTGTGAAGCCACTCACTGCTTGCCGAAAACCTGATACCGAAAGCACAGGGCCATGAAGCTGTTCGTGCAGATTCCCTGCTTGAACGAGGAGGAAACCCTTCCTCTGGTGCTTGCCACGATTCCACGGGACATCCCGGGAGTCGATGAGATCGAGATCCTGGTCGTCGACGACGGGTCCACGGACGCCACCGTCGAGGTGGCGCGTCGCCTCGGGGTGCGCCACTTCGTGCACCACACGCGGAACATGGGCCTGGCCCGGTCGTTCAGGGACGGCATCGACTACGCGCTGCGGCACGGCGCCGACATCGTGGTGAACACCGACGGCGACAACCAGTACCCGCAGGAACGGATCGGCGACCTGGTGATGCCCGTCGTGCTGGGCGACGCCGACATCGTGATCGCCGACCGGCAGACCGGGACGATCGAGCATTTCTCCCCGCTGAAGAAGGCGCTGCAGAAGGTGGGCAGCGAGGTGGTGAACTTCGCCGCGGGAACCGATCTGCCCGACGCCGCGAGCGGTTTCCGTGCCTATTCACGCGGGGCGTTGTTGCGGCTCAATGTCGTCACGCAGTTCAGCTACTGCATGGAGACGATCATCCAGGCCGGGCACAAGCGGCTGCGGATCCAGAGCCTGCCGATCACCACCAATGCGAAGACCCGCGAGTCGCGGCTCTTCACGAGCATGTGGCAGCACATCGCCAAGTCGGGTCAGGCCATCAGCCGGTCCTACGTGATGTACAAGCCGCACGCGGTCTTCCTCACGCTCGGGCTCGTGTTCGCATTGGGCGCGGCGGTGCCGTTCGCCCGGTACGCGGTGCTGCTCGCGACCGGAACCCCTGGGCAGCACCTCCAGTCGATAGTGCTCGGGGCGACCTCCATGGTCGGGGCGCTGCTCAGCTTCGCCCTGCTCGTGCTCGCCGACCTGCAGCGCACCAACCGGGTGCTGCTCGAGGACACGCTGGAGCGCCTCAAGGAGGTGCAGTACGGCCTGGCGGCGGTTCCGGTGGCCTCCGGCGCGCCCGAGAACCGGAAGTCCTCCGGTGGAAACCGGCCGGGACCCGTCAACCGGTCGGCGCCCGTGGACCGGCCCGTTCCCGCGGACCGGCCGGGTGCGGCAGGGACCGGCGACACCGGTCTCGCGGACGTCCCGGCGGCCGTGTAGTGATCGCCTTCGGCACGTACGACGCCGCACGGCACCCCCGCATCGCCGTCCTCGTCGCCGGGCTGCGTGCCCACGGGACCAAGGTGACCGAGCTGAACCGGCCGCTCGGCCTGACCACCGCCGAGCGGGTCCGCATGCTCCAGCAGCCGTGGCGGCTGCCCGTGCTCGCGGGCCGGCTGCTGCGGTGCTGGGCCGGGCTGGTCGGCGACGCCGTGCGGCTGCGGCGCGTGGAAGGGCGGCCCGGGGCCGTGCTGGTCGGATACCTGGGTCACTTCGACGTGCTCCTGGCGCGGCTGCTGTACCCGCGCTCGGTGGTGGTGCTCGACCACCTGGTCTTCGCCGGCGACACGGCCGCCGACCGCGGGGCCGCCGGACTGCGCGTCCGGCTGCTGACCGGCCTGGACCGGCTGGCCGTCGCGTGCGCCGACGTCGTGGTGACCGACACGGAGGAGCACCGGCTGATGCTCCCCGACGCCGGCAAGGGCGTCGTCGTGCTGGTCGGGGCGCCGGACGCGTGGCGGACGGCGGCGGCGTCGGCCCCGGCACCCTCGGTCGAGCCTGTTGAGCCTCCGGCTGATGCGGGGCAGCTGTCCGTCGTCTTCTTCGGTCTGTACACCCCGCTGCAGGGCGCACCCGTCATCGCCGAAGCGGTGCGGGACGCCGTCGCCGCGGGCGCCGCGCTGCGCGTCACGATGGTCGGCAACGGCCAGGACCTGCCCCGGGCCCGCGAGATCCTGGCGCGGACACCGGGCGTGACCTGGCGCGACTGGGTCGAGCCGGACGAGCTGCCCGCCCTCGTCGCCGGCCACCAGATCTGTCTCGGCATCTTCAGCGACACCCCGAAGGGCGTGCGGGTGGTGCCGAACAAGGTGTACCAGGGGCTAGCGGCCGGCTGCGTCGTCGTCACCTCGGACACCCCGCCACAGCGCCGGGCCCTGGGGCAGAACGTCGAGCTCGTCCCGGCGGCCGACCCCGGGGCGCTCGCGGCCCGGCTCGCTGAGCTCTGCGACCCGGCCGCGCTGGCCGTCGCACGGGAACGCGCGGCGCGCGGCCGCGACCGGATCCGACCGCAGGTGGTCACCGAGCCGCTGGCCGTGGAGCTGCGTCGCCGGGGTGTGCTGTGACGACGGGTGGTGCCGCGCCGACGGGTGCCGCGCCGACGGGTGCCGCGCCGACGGGTGGCGCGCCGACGGGTGGCGCGCCGACAGGCGCAGCGCCGCCGGGCAGCGCGCCGGCAGACGGGCGGACCCCGGTCGTACGAGGAACCCTCGGGTTGCTCCGCTCGCCCTGGGTGCGGTGGGGCTTCCTCGTGACCGCGCTGGCGCTGGCGGTCTGGTACGTGCTGGGCAACCGCGAGCCGCTGCTCCGGGCCGCGGCCGGCCTGTCCGGGACCGAGGTGGTCCTCGTCGTCGTCCTCGGTGTCGGATACGTGTGGTGCACGCTGCTGGCGTGGCGCGCCGTCCTCGCCGACCTGGGCTCGCCCCTGTCGCTGCGGAGCGCCATCGCGGTGTTCGGGATCAGCCAGCTCGGCAAGTACGTGCCGGGCGGCGTGTGGAACGTCGTGGCCGCCGCCGAGTTCGGCGCCGGGCACAGTGTGCCGCGCAGCCGGTCGGCCGCGTCGATGCTGGTGGCGGTCGCCGTGTCCGTGGCCTCGGGGGCTGCCGTGGGCGCCGTCGCGCTGCCGTTCGTCTCGGCGGGTGCGCTGGGGGCGTGGTCGTGGGTGGTGTGGGCGGCTCCGGCCGTGGTCGTGGTGCTCGCCCCGCCCGTGCTCAACCGGCTGATCGGCCTGGCGGTGCGGGTAGCCCGGCGTGGTGCGCTGGAGCACCCGATGACCTGGGGCGGCCTGGGCCGCGCCGCCGCCTGGTCGGTCGCGGGATGGCTCGTCGCCGGGCTGCAGCTCTGGGTGCTCTGCACGGCACTGGGTCTGCCGCCCACCGCGCGGACGTTCGCCCTCGCGACCGGCGGCTGGGCGCTCGCGTGGACCGCCGGGTTCCTGTTCGTCGTCGCGCCGGCCGGCGCGGGGGTGCGCGAGGTGGTGCTCGCCGCGGTGCTCGCGGGGGCGCTGTCCGGGCCAGCTGCGGGACTCGCGGTACTGGTCAGCCGGGTCGTCCTGACGCTGGTCGACCTGGCCTTCGCCGGTGCGGGGCTCCTGCTGGCCCGCGGTGTGCGGCGCCCCGGCGTCGAACCGCCACCGTTACGCCCGTGACCGCCCGGCGTGTTCGGCGCGTTGTTCCCGGTCAGGGCGTAGTCTCGGCGCGTGAGATCGGTGAGACAGTGTTCGCGCTCGGCCTGCACCAACGCGGCCGTAGCGACGCTCACGTATGTGTACGCGGACTCGACAGCGGTACTGGGTCCGCTTGCGCACCTGGCCGAGCCCCACAGCTACGACCTGTGTGCTGAGCACGCCGAGCGTCTGACGGCGCCGCGCGGGTGGGAGGTGGTTCGCCTCATGCCCGAGTTCGAGGACGCCGGGCCGAGTCCCGACGACCTGTCCGCCCTGGCCGACGCCGTGCGCGAGGCCGGACGAGTGCGCCGCCCTGCCGCGGAGCCCTCGTCGGTCACGGAGACGGCGCGCCGAGGCCACCTAAGAGTCCTGAGAGCCGACGACGACAGCACCGCCTGACTCCGACCCCCGCCGAGGTAGAACTCTGGCGAGGTAGAACCAGGGCGAAGTAGAACTCTGGCTAGGTAGGACCGCAGGCCGCTGCGCTTCTACTTCGCCCTGGTCCTACTTCGCCCTGGTCCTACCTCGGCGAGATCGGTGTGGGTTTACGGGACCCAGGCGCAGACTGCGTGGCCCGCGCCCGAGAGCTCCAGGTTGCCCGCGTCGTGCGGGACGAAGACCGAGTCACCCTGGACGAGGCGGTGCGGGCCCTCCTCGGCCCGGTCCGCGTCGAGCTTCAGCTCGCCGGCCAGGCACAGCAGGATCCGGGGGCCCGTGGCGGGCAGAGTGACCGGCTCGGCGGGGTCGACGTCGGCCGTCGTGAGCGCGAACTCCGTGACCGGCACGCGGTAGGTGTGCACCTGCCCGCGGCTGCCCGCCGTCGTCATCTCGGGGATGGACGGCTGCTGCGGGGCGAACGACGTGCAGGCGACGAGGTTCTCCTCGTCGACGAGCTTGGTGGTGAGCCCGGCGCGCAGGACGTTGTCGGAGCTCGCCATGATCTCGATGCCCAGCCCGGACAGGTAGGCGTGCACCACGCCCGCCGGCGTGAACGCGGCCTCGCCGGGCTCCAGCGAGAACCGGTTGAGCATGAGGGACGCGATCGCCCCCGGGTCGCCGGGGTGCTGCTCGGCGAGGTCGATCACCGTACGGTCGGCGCGCTCGAACGACGAGCCCGCCGCCAGCCGGGCCCGCACCGAGTCGAGCGTGGTCCGGATGTCGGCCGTGCTGGCGTCGGAGGCGCGCGCGGACAAAAGATGGTTGAACGCCTCACGCATGCCGTCGTGGCTGCGGTCGCGCAGCAGCGCGGTGCGGACGCCGTCGACCAGATTGCCCGACAGGCCGTCCAGGACGTCCAGGATGATGCGCGGGGTGCGGAAGCCCGCGAGCCCTTCGAACTGCGACAGCGCGACGATCATCTCGGGCTTGTGCTGGTCGTCCTTGAACGACCGCTTCGGCGACGTCAGCGGCAGGCCGGCCTTGTTCTCGCGCGCGAAGCCCTCGCGAGCCTGCCGCGGGGACGGGTGCACCTGGAGGGACAGCGCCTTGCCCGCGGCCAGGACCTTCAGCAGGTACGGCAGGCGGGGGCCGAACTGCTCCGCCACGCGGTGGCCGAGCGTCTGCACGGGCGCCTCGCTGACCAGGCGGTCGAGTGTGACGTTCTCGTCCTGGATCACGCTGATCGACGGCGCGCTGGTGTGCGCGCCGAGCCACAGCTCGGCCTGCGGACCCCCGTCGGGCTCGTTGCCGAGCAGGTGCGGGATCGATTCGACGGACCCCCAGTCGTACCGCTGAATCGTGTTGGTCAGTGGCAGGGGCGCGTGAAACTGGGCTACGGCAAGCACCGCGCAAGGATAGCCCGGCGACTGCGACCAAAGAGTGAAGACGGTCCGTTCGGGCGACGGCGACGGCAGGAGGACCGCACCGTCGTCCTACTGGTTCGCTCGCGGGCAGGGCAGGGTGAAATACCCGTTCAGACGATGAATCGGTCGACCATCCGGCGCTACCGTTTCCTGTTCGCCGTCGACGGTCGCACCGCCCTGAGGGAGAGGCCAGTTGGGGTACGTACACAAGGTTCCCGCGTGGGCTGGACCGTTGGGTGCGGCGGTTCGCGCACCGGTTGGCCGGGCTGGAGGCTCGCGACCGGCAGCGGTGGATCGGCTGGCGAGTGCTCCGGGAGCGTGAGCGGCCGACACGTCGTCCACAGACCGATCCCCATCTATCTGCTGGTGACGACACGACGGTCGGTAGCGATGAATGCCGCATTCTGACGTTGAGGGTGCTGCCCACCCCCGCTCCCGCAACCGGCGGAACGACGGTGCCACCGAGTCGTTGGACCCTCGAGCTGTGGGACGGCGGCAGTGCGCACCTCGTCCCTTCCGGCTCGTCTGACGCACCGACAGACGTCACCGTGATCGGCCTCGTCAGCGGTTTTCACCCTGGCAATTGGCGCGGTTGGGTCCGTTCGCACTGGCTTTTCCTGTCGGACGGCGCACATGTGCCCGTCGACCATCACGCGGCTGCGGTACTTGATGCCGGAGAGTCCCTGGGTATCGAGCTGGTCCGGCCACGGATGACCGCTTGACCGTGCACAAGCCCTCGAGCCGCAAACCGCGCACGCGCCCAGCCTGGGGTCGGATCTGCGGCTCAAAGAGAGTGGCGGGGGTGATGATCCGAGCCGGTGTCGGCACGTAGGCTGGCCGCGTGGCAGCGGACCTCTCCCAGATCATCAAGGCCTACGACGTGCGGGGCACAGTTCCCGATCAGCTCTCGCCCGAGGTGGCGCGTGCGATCGGGGCCGCGTTCGCCCGGGTGGTGGTGCTGCCCGATGCTGACGGCGGCGCGGACGGCGGCGTCGAAGCCGTCGGGACCGAGGCCGGGTCGGAGCGGCCGGGCGTGGTGATCGGCCGAGACATGCGTGACTCGGGTCCTGCCCTGGTCGACGCGTTCGCCGCCGGGCTAGCAGCCGAGGGCGTGGACGTGACGTTGATCGGGCTGTGTTCCACGGACGGTCTGTACTTCGCGTCGGGCCAGCTCGATCTGCCGGGTGCGATGTTCACCGCGAGCCACAACCCGGCGCAGTACAACGGGATCAAGCTGTGCCGGTCGGGTGCCCGCCCGGTGGGCCAGGACACCGGTCTGGCGCAGATCCGGGACCTGGCGCAGGGCTTCCTGGACGAGGGGATTCCCCAGCCGGTCGCCGGGCCGGGCCGGGTGATCGAACGCGAGATGCTCGCGGACTACGCAGGGTTCCTGCGGTCGCTGGTGGACCTGTCCGGTATCCGCCCGCTGAAGGTCGTGGTCGACGCCGGCAACGGGATGGCGGGCCTGACCGCTCCGGCCGTCCTGGAGGAGGCGGCGGGCCTGGCGGGGCTGCCGCTGGAGGTGGTGCCGTTGTTCTTCGAGCTGGACGGGTCGTTCCCGAACCATGAGGCCAACCCGCTGGAGCCGGCCAACCTGATCGATCTGCAGGCCGCGGTGGTGGCCAACGAGGCCGATCTCGGGCTGGCGTTCGACGGTGACGCGGACCGGTGCTTCGTGGTGGACGAGCGCGGTGGCGCGGTCTCGCCGTCGGCGGTCACCGCGTTGGTGGGGCTGGCCGAGGTGACCAAGGAGCTGGCCGCGGGCCGTACCCCGACCGTGATCCACAACCTGATCACGTCGCGGGCGGTGCCGGACCTGCTCTCGGCGGCCGGGGCGAGCACGGTCCGCACCCGGGTGGGGCATTCGTTCATCAAGGCGCAGATGGCGCAGCACGGTGCGGTGTTCGGTGGGGAGCACAGCGCGCACTACTACTTCCGGGACTTCTGGTTCGCGGACACGGGGATGCTGGCCGCGTTGCACGTGCTGGCCGCGGTGGGCACGCAGGACCACAAGATGTCCGAGCTCGCGGAGATGTTCGAGCCGTATGTCGGCTCGGGCGAGATCAACTCGACGGTGTCGGACACCGCGGCGGCGACCGAGCGAGTGCTGGATGCCTACCGTGCGGCGTATCCCGCGATCGTGGTCGACACCCTGGACGGGGTGACCGTCTCGCACTGGGAGGCGCACCCGCAGTGGTGGTTCAACCTGCGCGCGTCCAACACCGAGCCCTTGCTGCGGCTCAACGTCGAGGCCGCGGACCAGGACATCATGGAGAAGGTACGCGACGACGTCCTGTCGCTCGTACGCGAGACGGCCGATGGCCTGGCCGAGGGAGAAGAGACACCGTGAGCACTGGCAAGATCGAAGCGCTGGAGCCCTGGGTGCGCGACATCCTGCGCTGCCCCGTGACCGGAGCGACCCTGGTCGACGGCGTCGGGCCGGACGGCGAGCCCGAGCTGCACTCGACCGACGCCGAGCGGCCGCTCGCCTACCCGGTGCGCGACGGCATCCCGGTGCTGCTGGTCGACGACGCGCGCGAGCTCTGAGTGGACCTGCTTCGCCGGGTGATGCGCCGAGGCGCGGAACCGGCCACGGCGCGATGGCGCCCGCTCCTGCACGAGGCCGTGAACCGGCTGGACGGGTTCGTACCCCGGCGGGTGCTGCTGCTCGTCGACGGTGAACGACCCGATTCCAGCGGCGGCGCGGTCGAGGCAGCGTTCCCGGGCGCCGAGGTCGTCGTGCTCGACGGCGGCAACCACGAAGACCTGTTCGCGGCGGCGGCCGGCCAGGCGCAGGCCGACCTCGTCGTTGATGCCCGCGTCAGCCCCGCCGCCCAGAAGTACTGGGCGTTCCGCCGCCTCTTCCTCAGCCTGCGCGACGGCGGGCGCTACGTCGTCCTCACGATCCCGGACGAGGATCCGGCGTCGGACAGGACGCCGCCGGCCGCCGTCGTCGACCCCTATCGCCGGCCGGTCGAGGTGACGCCGCCGGCCGGGAGCCTCGATGACTGGCTGACGACGCTGCAGGGCGCGCGACGCTGGAGCATCGCACGGCGTCGCCGGGAGCTCACCCAGCTCGAACGGCAGCTCGTGCCCGCGGTGGGTGAGGTCGTGCGCGCCGACGAGATCCGGATCATCACCAAGGTGGGCGAGCACCTCCTCAAGCTGGATCCCGCCGGCACGCGGTCCGCGCTGGTGCGGCGGGGCGTGCGGCACCGGGAGATCACGCGGCGGCCGGCACGTACGGTCAGCACGCCGGTCAGGCTGCACTCGAACGCACCGGAGTTCTCCGCCGCGCGGTTCCCCGCGACGGAGGAGGTCCCGGAGCTGGTGTGCCGGACGTACGAGGACGTGGTGTGCGCGCCACGGCAGGTCGTCTCGGTGGCGGGGCTGCTGCTGCCCGAGTCGTACGTGCAGCCATGGCGTCGCCCCCTCGGGCAGCTCACCGGGAACACCACCGCGAGCGAGTACGGCACGGCGCCCGTCCGCGACGGCGGTCTCCTGGAGCTCGCGGGGACCTACTTCCATCTCGACAACGAGGTGCCTGGTCACTACGGGCACTTCCTGACGCACGACCTGACCAGGCTGTGGGCCTGGGACGAGGCGCTGGCGGCCTTTCCGGACCTCCGGATCCTGCTGAGCGGCACGGGCGACGAGAACGCGGCTCCGGGCTTCGTCCTCGAGATGCTGGCCGCGTTCGGGATCGGGCCGGACCGAGTGACGGTCCTCGCGGGTCCGACGCGCGTCGAGCGGCTCGTGACCGCCACCCAGGCGTTCCAGCAGCCGCTCTTCCTCGCTCCCGAGGCCGCCGTCGCGTGGTCGCGGGTCCGGGACTCCCTCGTCCGGTCGGCGGGCGAGGTCACGGTTCCCACGCACGCGTTCGTGGGGCGGACGGACCAGACACGACGCGCCTGCCGGAACGGTGTGGAGGTCGAACGACGGTTCGCGGAGGCTGGATTCGAGATCGTCCACCCCGAGCTGCTGCCGCTCGCGGTCCAGGCGAAGCTGTTCGCGCAGGCGGAGGTCATCGCAGGCTATGCGGGTTCCGGGATGATCAATGCGGTCTGGTCCCAGCGGCCCGCGACGCGGATCGTGATCTCGTCACGCTCGTACCCCGCGATCAACGAGTACCACCTGGCCAGGCTCTTCGGATCGGACCTGCACTATCTGTGGTGCGACCCGGACGTGCCCGTGCCCGAATCGGGCATGACCAAGCAGGCGTTCCACTCAGGCTTCGCCGTCGACCTGGAGCGTGACGGAACGATGCTCGACGAGCTTCTTGGTAGCACGGGGACGATCTGAATGGATAGTCTCTCGAACATGTCAGAAACGCCGTTCAGCGGTGGTGATGTGCTGATCACGCAGGGCCGGCTCAGGGGTATGGGCGGCTCGGAGATGATCGCGCTCGAGATGGCGGAGCACTTCGCGGCCGCGGGCACCCGAGTCGTCGTGGTGGCGCGGTCGATCGACGACAAGATCGCCTCGCTGTTCACGGCGGTGCCCGGTGTCGAGGTCCGGGAGAGCACGTGGCCGGGTCTCGACGACCGGCTGACCTCCGTCCCGTTCTCGCTCGTCTGGATACACCACAACCTCGTCCCCGGCGCCGTGCTGCGGGGCGCCGTCGACGCCCCCGTCGTCTTCGCCCACCTGTCGGCGACAGTTGCGGCCGAGGCGCCCCTGGTGCCAGGGCTCGAGGCGGCGCTGGCGTCAGCCGTGGTCTTCAACTCGCCGGAGTCGCGCGATGCGCAGGTCGCTCTGGGGCTTTACGAGCAGGTAGCTCCCGAGCGGCTCCACGTCTTCCCGAACCCGGCACCCGACCCGTTCGGGGAGGTGCTCGACCGGGTGCCTGGCGAGCGTCCCAGGCTCCTCGTGGTCTCGAACCACATTCCTCAGGACCTGCACCGGGCGCTCAGGCGGGTCGGAGGCACGTTCGACGTGACGCTCGTCGGGCAGCAGACTCATCTGGGTGCCACGCCGCAGCGTGTCGACGCCGAGCTGGTAGCCGCTCACGACGCCGTGGTGAGCATCGGCAAGACCGTCCAGTACGCGCTGGTCGCCGGCCGGGCGGTGTTCTGCTACGACCGGTTCGGCGGGCCGGGCTGGCTGGACACCGAGAACGTCGACAGCGCGGCAGCGACGAACTTCTCCGGACGAGGGTTCGACAAGCGGCGCCCGGCCGAGCTCGCCGGAGAGCTCATCGACGGCTGGGAGCGAGGTCTCGAGTTCTCGCGCGCGTACCGGGAGACCGCGATACACAGGTACCGGCTCTCCGACGCGTTGCAAGAGCTGCGTACGAAGGTCGAGGCCGCCGGATCGCCGTCCGGCCGACCAGCGCGGGACCTGGCCGCCGCCTCGTCGCTCCTCGACCGGCTCCTCCGGTCGACGACGGTGGCCAAGGACAAGGCGGTCGCGGAGCTCAAGGTGACCGAGGCGCAGGTCGAGTCGCTCGCGAAGGAGCGGGACGCACTGCGGGCCGAGCTCGACAAGCACGTCGAGAGCCGGGTGTACCGCCTCGCGCAGCGCTACCGACGGTTGAGGCGAGCCGTGCGCGGAGGTATCCGGACGCGGTTGAGGTGAGTGCCCTCCGGTGGTCGGGCGCCCGTGGTCAGGAGCGTGTGGCGGTCCCGGTGATCGCCCTGGTGAAATCCGCGACCACGCGGCGGCCGTTCGACCGCGCACTGCGCGACACCCGGCGGCGTACCGCCGAGTTCGCGTAGCCCAGGACGACCTCCGCGAGGTGGCCACCCTGCTTCTTGCCGCCGGAGAAGAAGGGCTCCTCGACGACTTCCCCGCCGAACGGGACGACCTCGTACAGCGAGCGGGTCTTGTGGGAGTTCGATGCCATGAGCACAAAGGGCGTGCCGCCGAGCGATGCGAGGATGCTCGGGTGGTAACGGCCCGAGACCAGTGCCGTCGCGTTCCAGAGCAGCCGGGAAGCCGCGCTGAGCGGCACCTTGGGGTCGACGCAGACGATGCCGGTGCCGTCCAGGGTCTCTGCGAGCTTGCGGTCGGGCTCGTCAGTGCTGGCGAAGACCGTCTCGACGCCGCGCGACGCGAGCTGGTCGGCGAACGCGATCATCGTGTTGCGGAACCGGGCATGGTTGATCCGGTAGCGCGAGGTCCCGGAGACGACGGCGTACGGCCGGCGCTCCACGAGCAGCCGTTGGACGGAGATGGGCAGGCCTTCGGTCTCCGGTGAGAACGCGTCCCGCCGCGCGAGGTCGGTGCGCGCGTACGCCGCCCAGGAGAAGAGCGCATCCGGGCTCCACGTCGCGTCCAGGCGCGGAAAGAGCTCGCGGTGCAGGGCGAGGCTGTGGGGGTCGCGGTACACGACCGAGTCGCACAGCTCGATGGTCGCGCCGACCTGGTCGATGATGAGCTGCTCGTGGTCGGGCGGGGTCGGCCCGTGGGAGAGGATCGAGTTGAGCAGGTGGACGGGCTTGCCCAGCTTCTTGGCGGCGCGCATGGTGGCCAGCGTGCGCACGAGGGTGAGGCGTTCCCTCAGGATGAGGTCGCCCTCGCCGTTCACCACCAGCTCGTCGGCCCCCTCCAGCATGTCGTGCAGCTCGATCAGCAGGGCTGACGCTCCGCTCGGCGGCGAGGCGATCTCGGTGGCGATGTCGTCCACGAGATCGAACACCGTCCGGCCCGGGGTCCTCTGGTCATGTTCCGTGAGCTGCTGAAGGATGTACGGTGCCCCGATCGCCGACTCGATCCGACGTCCGGCGGAACCCTCGATGATCCGGCCGAGCGCGAGGCTGGTGGACCGCCCTCCCCAGTTCGACCGGGTGAGTGGGTCGTGCAGGCGATAGACAGAGCTCTTGACGGGCACGGTTTTCCTTGAGGTCTCGATGGCCCGTCCGGGGATCTGTTGGACGGCCAGCTGAGATTACGATGTCGCGGCCTGTACAGAGCCGGTTTTTGGGCCCACTTTCCGGGAGTTCACCCGCTGTCCTGCCGATAGTTCACCCGTTGTCCGGAATGTGCGCGCCATGGCTGTGTTTCAATCTGCGCGGATGCTCTTGAACCAGGACGACGGCACGTCGCCCGCGATCGTGTGGTCGCCGACCAGCGACCGGATCTCGTCGGCCTTGCCCGAGATGCTTCTGGTGACACCGGTCGGTGACGTCGCCACCAGCGTCCGGGCCTGACCGCTCGAGTACTTGTCGGCGACCCGGATGGACGCGACCCGCAACAGGCCGAACAGGTCCTGCGCCGCCGCCTGCCCGATCGCCCGGTACCAGCGCGCATAGCCGTTGCCCGGCGCCGCCGCCGAGTACGGGTCCGCGACGGATCGCTCGTACGGGACGAAGGAGGACCACACGTCCTCGGAGTTCGCGGTGCGCCCGCCGCTCGACGAGTAGTAGTGGGCGGTGACCGTCTCGCCGCCGTAGGTCAGCACGCTTCCGCTGGTGAGCGAGGTGGTGGTGGATCGGACGGCGTTGCGCCAGTAGTCGTTCGCGAAGCCGGACGCGTGCTTCCACCCGGAGAAGTACTGGTCGCGCACGTCGTCCACGACGTGGCACTCGCAGACGGGGTTCCGCTGCCGCATCTTGAGCACCGCGTAGGAACGTGCGACGACGGCCTGGGCGCGCAGCGCCTCCTGCCCGCCGGTCGTGCCCCACGACGCGGGCATCTCGGCGAGGCCGTACAGGTACTGGGTGTTGAGTCGCAGCCGGTTCACGATGTTCGGCACGCCCTCCGACGCGCTGAGCAGGAGCTGCCCGTACCGGTAGGACCCGTGCGCGCCCGCGACGGTCACCGTCGCCGGCGTCGCGTCCGGCCGGTAGTAGGGAGTGCCGGCCCACTGCAGCACCATGCGCTCGCGCTTGATCGTGCGGCCGCTCGGGAGCCGCACCAGGCCGTCGCCCTTCGACGTCGACATGCCCAGCGTGCCCGAGCCGCGGGCGATGGTCTGCGTGCCCACGCGCAGCCGCCACCCGCCGTCGTGCACGGTGATCTTCGTGGCGGTCGTGTCCTCGTAACCGGAGAACGAGTACGGCTCCGGCCCGTACACCTGGACGTCGATCAGCGCCTTGGTGGCGACCCGGGCAGCGGCGGAGCCCCGGTAGTAGTGGGCGAGGATCCCCGTGGCGGAGCTGCCCCGGCGGGACATCTCGTACGCGCCGTACTGCGGCATCCCGATGCCGTGCCCGTAGCCGGAGCCGGTGATCACGAACTTGCCCGGTACGGCGGCCGACGCCGTACCCGGCGTCGCGACGAGCGTCGCCGCGACCAGGGCGAGGGTCAGGAGCAGACGGCCCCAGCGATGCGGTCGGTTGGTATCAGTTCGGGTGTTCATGTGCGCTCATTTCCTTCCAGCCACTGTGCATCACTGGAGTGCGGACGGCACGTCGGCGAGGGCGAGTGGGCGATTCGTCGGGATCTTCGGTGCGGTACGGCTCGGCCGTGGTTACGGTCGAGCAGATGAGGCCACTCGTACGCCGCACGACCACGGCATCCCTGGTGCTCGCGCTCGCGATCGGCGGAGTACTGCTCCCGGCGGTCGAGCTGCCCCTGCCCGAGGCCGCCGCCGTACCGCCGGAGGTCGGCGTCGTGCCGGTCGCGGGGATCGACGCGACGGCGCGCAGGGACCCGACCGCCCTGGGCAGGGCCGAGGGCCACGCGGTTCCCCACGCCCAGGACCACGCGGACGGTCCGGCCGCGCCCGGCCGGCTCGCGGCGCTCAGCGGCCGCGCGGAGACGCTGGAGTTCCTCGTCGCCGGTGTCACGTGGGACGCGGGCACGGCGGAAGAGGTCACCGAGGTGGCGCTGCGGGTCCGCGAGGACCGGGGCTGGGGCGGCTGGCAGTCGGTCGGCGTGGAGAACATCGGTTCGGACGGCGGCGCGGCGACCGACGGGCGGGCCGGTACGGAACCGTTCCTCTCCACCGGCGCGGACGCCGTCCAGGTGCGCGTCCGGACGCTGAGCGGGCGGGCGCCGTCGGGCCTGCGGGTCGACGTGGTGGACCCGGGCGTCGCGGCCGCCGACCGGTCGGCCACACGGCCGCCGAGCTCGGCGACCGCGGCGACCGGCGACGAGATCCGGCCCGCGCTGGTCCCCCGCAGCGGCTGGGGCGCCGACGAGTCGCTCGGGTCGATGTGGCCGGAGGTGTCGGGCCGGCTGGACGCGCTGTACGTGCATCACACGGCGGGCACGAACTCCTACAGCCGGAGCCAGTCGGCCGCCATCGTCCGCGGCATCCACGCGTACCACACGAAGTCGCGCGGCTGGCCGGACATCGGCTACCAGTTCCTCGTGGACCGGTACGGGACGGTCTTCGTGGGGCGCAGGGAGGCGGCCACCGACAATCCGATCGGCGCGCAGGCCGGGGGCTTCAACACGGGCACCATCGGCGTCTCGGCGATGGGCAACTTCGAGACGACGGGCCCCACCGCCTCGATGCTGCGCAGCCTGGAGCGGGTGCTCGCCTGGAAGGCGTACCGCTATCACGTGCCCGTGACCGGGTCGGTCTCCCTGCCCAACGGAGGCAGCCCGGACTCGAACACGCGCAGCAGCCCGGGCGGCGTCGTCCGGGTGCCGCGGATCCTGGGGCACCGCACCACGCACTGGACCGCGTGCCCGGGGGAGCGCCTGCAGTCCCGGCTGCCCGCGATCCGGCGGACGGTCAAAGCGATGAAGGACGCCGCCCTCGACCGCTACGGCACCGTCCGGTACCCGACCGGCGAGATCCAGCCGCATGCCGCGACGGCGAACCAGTACCCGATCCAGTGGCCTGCCCGCACGCGCTTCTCTTGGGACCCCGAGCCCGGGGCCGTGCGCTACCAGGTGCTGGAGCGGTACGCGGGGTACGGGTCGCCGATGCCGAACGAGCGCTACTGGCGCCGCATCATCACGGTTTCGGGCACCTCGGCCAACCTGTACGCCGCCGAGGGGCTCTCGGTGCAGTACGCGATACGGGCAGTGGACAGTGCCGGCCGGCTCGGTCCCGTCTCGCACCTCGTGCGGACCAGCCGCCCCGTGCCGTTCACGGCGATGGCCCGCACCACGGGCACCTGGGCGCGCGTTTCCGACGGCGACTACTTCCGCGACCGGGCGTGGTCCACGATCCACGCCGACAGCCGGCTGGTCGTGTCCGGCGTCGAACGCGTGACACAGGTCCGGGTCATGGTGGCGACGGCGCCCGGCCGCGGCAGGGTGGCCGTGTACGTCGGCAGCACCCGCGTCGGGGTGATCAACACCGACGCCCCGAGCGACGCGCAACGAGTCTTGACCGTCCGGCTCCCGGAGGCGATGTCCGGACGGGTGACGCTGCGGACGCTCGACGAGGCGAGAGTGCGGGTCAGCGGGGTCGCGTTCGTGCGGTGGTGAGGCACTGACGTAGGAACTTCACGGTGCGGGTTAAATCCGCCTGTATCCTCGTGGGCGTTCATCGTCCCGAAAGGTTGATTTCCGTGAAGCACCTCGTCCTGCACGTCGGCGCCCACAAGACCGGTACGACGCTGGTGCAGAAGGCCCTGCAGACCAACCGCGAGGCGTTCGCCGCCCGCGGCTACGACGTCCTGATCCGCAACGAGTACGAGAACCTCACGGAGGGCTACCACTCGCGGTGGCGGCGTCAGGGCGGGAGCCTCGGCAACGTCACGAAGGCATTCGAGATGGTCCGCGACGCCGCGACCCACGACAGCCTGGTCATCTCGCACGAGGACCTCCTGGCCTCGGTGCACTCGTTCCGGACCGGGCCCCTGTACGCGCCCGCGGACAACGTCCTGCGCATCGCCCACAAGGTGCTGGAGCCGGAGCGCACCACGGTGCTGCTCTACGTGCGCCGCCAGGACCGGTTCGTCGAGAGCTCCTACCTCCAGACCGTCCGGGTGGGCTCGACCAAGTCCTTCGCGGAGTTCATGAAGCCCGTGACGACGGAGAACCTGCGGTGGGACAGCCTCGTCGACAAGATCAAGGACTCGATCCCCGCGGGCTCCGAGGTGCGCGTCAACTACTTCGAGGGCATCAAGGAGCTCCGCTCGCGGCCGTTCGTGCGCGAGTTCTTCCAGCAGACCGGTGTGGGTGTCGATCCCAAGTTCGCGTTCAACACGGAGGCCGTCAACCGCGGGTATTCTGATGCGGCACTGAAGTTGGCGCTCGTCGGCAACGGCGAGCTCGAGTCGGAGGACCGGCGCAAGCTGCGGCTGTTCCTCGACGCCAACTTCTCCAACGTGACGCACCCTTCACCGCTGCTCTTGACCAAGGAACAGCGTGAGGAGATGCTGTCCGCGCTCGCGCCGTCGAACAAGGCGCTGCACGAGATGATCACCAGCGGCCTCTCGAAGGGCGCGGTGGACCTCGAGGTGAACAGGGGCGAGTCGCCCTACCTTCCCAGCGGGAAGTGAACCGGCTCGCTCGACGACTCCCCGCCGTCCCCGGACGGCGGGCTTGGCAGAACTGACCCAGTGATCAAGGATGGTGCCCGTGCATTCCAAGAACCGGCGCGTGACACGATGAAGCGACTTCGACTTTTCCACTTCGACATCAAGACGTACGGCAACTACGGGGACACCCTGCTGTTCGAGGCCGTGCGCGAGCTCTTCGAGGGCTTCGCGGGCGGGGACGCCTTCGAGGTCGTCCAGAGCAGGCAGCTGCGCGACCCCGTGACGCCGCGTCTCGTCGACTTCATCAACGAGAACGTCGACGCCGTCGTCGTCGGCGGCGGTGGCCTGTTCCTCAGCGACACCAACCCCAACCAGCGCTCCGGCTGGCAGTGGAACATCTCGCTGGACCTGCTGCGCCGCATCGAGAAGCCGCTCATCATCTTCGCGGTCGGGAACAACCGCTTCATCGACCAGGCGGACTTCGCGGACCCGTTCCGCGAGCACGTGAACCTGACGCTCGAGAAGTCGGTCTTCTTCGGTCTGCGCAACCACGGTTCCGTGGAGACGATCAAGGAGTACATCAACGAGCCGAACCGGGACCGGGTCGCGTACCAGCCCTGCCCGACGACGCTGTCGTCCTTCCTGTACCCCGACCTGTTCAAGGCCGAGATTCCGCATGAGCGGCGCATCTCCGCCCACTCGATCGTCGGCAAGCGCCAGGCGCGCGCCGGGTTCGACGCGGACAAGATCTACGACGACCAGATCGACGTCCTGGAGAAGCTCTCCGGCGAGGGCTGGCGGGTCGAGGGCGTGCCGCACGCGCGCGCCGACATGGGCTTCCACGACCGCCTCACGGAGCGCGGCATCGTCTCCAGCGAGCACGTCCTGTGGGGTAACCGCGACGTGCTCTACCAGGGCATCGAGTACTTCGCCGACCTGCCGATCATCCTGGGCACGCGTGGTCACGCGCAGATGGTCCCGTTCGGCATGGGCACCATCCCGCTGTCCCTGTACGTGCACCACAAGATCCGCTATTTCGCTACCGACATCGGTCACGCGGACTGGGCGATCGACCCGCGCAAGGACGACTTCCAGGACACCCTGTACAAGACGATCAACGAGGTCCACGAGCGTCAGCCGGAGCTGCGCAAGGAGCTCGCCGACGTCCGTCAGGGCTTCTTCGACACGTCCATGGACAACCTCGCCGGGATCTACAAGAGCCTGACGGGGGAGACGGTCGCGCCGTCGTTCCGCGCGCTGACGCCGCCGGAGCGCCGCACCGCGGCGCGGCTGTACGACGTCTCCATGCGCTACGACAAGCTCGAGCAGGACAACGGCCGGATCAAGCGCGAGCTGACCAAGGTCCGCAAGGAGCTCGACCTCGTCGAGATCGACGGGCAGCCCCGTCGGTCGGTGACGGACGGTCTGCGCCGCCGGCTGCGCCCGCTGCGCAAGCGGCTCGCGGGCAGCTGAGCTGAATCGAGCGGAGGCGCCGAGGCGGTCAGGTGACCACCTCGGCGCTTTCGTGTGTCCGGGAGGGTGAACTACCCGCGGTCCGGCGGGTGAAGTGTCCGCAGTCCGAGCGCCGACGCACGCACCGGCGCGTAATGTTCGATTTCATGAAACACCTCGTCCTCCACGCGGGCGCCGCCAAGACCGGCACGACCTTGGTGCAGAAGGCGCTCCACGCGAACCGGGAGGCATTCGAGACCAGGGGATACGCCGTACTGGTCCGGCACGACTTCGAGACCGGCACCGGCGGAGCACACGCCCACTGGCGCCGGCGGGGCGCGAGCATCGACAAGGTCAACGTCGCCTTCTCGCGCCTGCGGGACCAGCTCGAGCAGGAGAGCCTGATGCTGTCGCACGAGGACCTGTTCGCGACGGTGTCGTCCTTCCGCAAGGGGCCGATCTACGGGCCGGCTGCCGACGTGTTGCGCATCGCCCAGGAGGAGTTCCGGCCCGAGCGGACGACGCTCCTGTTCTACGTGCGCCGGCAGGACCGGTTCGTGGAGAGCGCCTACCTGCAGACGGTCCGGATGGGATCCACCCTCACGTTCGAGGAGTTCATGGAGCCGGTCACGGCGGAGCGCCTGCACTGGGACGTCTTGGTCGACCAGATGCGGGAAGCCCTGCCCGAGGGCGCCGAGCTGAAGATCAAGTACTTCGAGAGCATCAAGACGCTTACCGCACGGGGCTTCGTGCGTGACTTCTTCAAGGCGACCGGTACAGGCGTCAACCCGAAGTTCACCTTCAACACCCAGAGCGTCAACCGGGGCTACTCGGACATGGCTCTGCAGATGGCGCTCTTCGGCAACGGCCTGCTGGAGAGGGACGACGCGCGGAAGCTGCGCCACTTCCTGGACGACAACTTCTCCAACCTGACGCACCCGGCGCCGCGGCTCCTCACGCCAGAGCAACGGCACGAGCTGCTCAGCGCGCTGCTGCCCTCGAACAAGGCTCTGCACGACATGATCGGGGAGGACGGCCCCTCGCCGTACGTGCCCGACAACCAGTAGTTCCGCCCCTCGACGACGCCACCGGGCCGGACCGGCCCATGGTTGTTACTCTGCCCACGGGAGGCGGTCCCATCGCGTGATGTGAGGGGACGATGAATCGTCAGCGACTGCTCCACCTCGATCTCAAGACCGTCTACAGCTACGGGGACCAGCTGCTCTTCGAGCTGGTCCGGCAGTCGTTCAACGCCTGGGGCGGTGGAGACTACTTCGAGCTGACGACCACGAGCCCGTTCCGCGAGGCGGCGACCAGCTCGTTCGTCGACGACGTCAACGAGAACTTCGACGCGGTCGTCATCGGCGGAGGCGGGATCTTCCCGCGGCGAACGAACGCAACCCCCGCCTCCGGCTGGCAGTGGAACATCACGACGGACCTGCTGAAGCGGCTGAAGAAGCCGATCATCGTCTTCGGCGCGGGCAATCCCGCTCAGTTCGTCCCGGAGGGGTACAACCCGGTCTTTCGCGAGCACATCAACCAGACGATGTCGCAGAGCATCTTCTTCGGGCTGCGCTCCACCGGCGCCGTGGACGACATGCGGGCCTGGCTGGACGATCCCGCCTCGGCGCCGCTGACCATGCAGCCGTGCCCGACGACGATCGGCCGGGTGCTCCTCCCGCGTATCGCCGGGGCAGAGCCCGTGCCGGACAAGCGCATCGGCATCCAGGTCGGCCTCGAGGTGGCCCACGTCGAGGCCGGGCTCGAGCCCGGCGCGATCTTCCCGCAGCTCCGTGACCTGATCCTCAAGCTCCAGGCGGATGGCTGGGACGTCGAGTTCGTGGGGCACAAACGTACGGACATGAAGTTCTTCCGGGAGCACGGCGCAGACCTCGGGCTGACCGGGCGGGCGCTGTTCGGTAGCCCGAAGGTGCTGTTCGAGGGGATGCGGCACTACGCCCGACTGCCGATCGTCCTGGGCGCCCGCGGCCACTCGCAGATGATCCCGTTCGGTCTCAACAACATTCCGCTGTCCCTGAGCACCAACAACAAGATCAGGTACTTCGCGCGGGAGATCGGGCACCCCGAGTTCCTGATCGACCCGTGGCAGAGCGACTTCGCGAGTGCGGCGCTCACGCAGATCAAGGCGGCGGAGGCAGACCGCGCGACGCTGCGCACGGAGCTCGCCGCGACGCAGCAGCGCTTCGTCGACGTGACGACCAGCAATCTGTCGACGATCTACGAGCGTCTGACGGGCGACCGGGTGACCGCCGAGCTCGTGCCGTACAGCGATCGCGAGATCAGCCTCGCCCAGGCGGACTACGCCGACGACTACGAGCGGCGCCGGCTCGTGGAAGAGGCCGTCGCGGTGGCGACCGG
This sequence comes from Promicromonospora panici, assembly GCF_900608595.1. Taxonomy (GTDB): domain Bacteria; phylum Actinomycetota; class Actinomycetes; order Actinomycetales; family Cellulomonadaceae; genus Promicromonospora; species Promicromonospora panici. The sequence goes on from NZ_UWYY01000008.1 coordinate 47,430, forward strand.
TGTCGCGCGTCAGGAGGGCGGTGCGCTCGGCGGGGATGTGGCGGGCGTTCGGGTCGTCCCCTCCCCGGCGGGGGTCGCGTACGCGGAGCAGCCGCGCGACTTCGCCCTACGGTTCGACAAGCTGGAGCAGGACGTCGGCGAGATCAAGGCGGAGCTGACCAGGGCGCGCGGGGTCCACGAGGCCACCGCCGGTCACCGCCGGCTGAAGCTGCCCGCGGGCGTGCGTCAGCGACTGCGCCCGCTTCGCCGCCTGCACGACCGCTTCGTCGGCCCGTAACCCATCCGCCGAGGTAGAACTCTGGCGAGGTAGAACCCTGGCGAGGTAGAACCGCAGCGAAGTAGAACCGCAGCGAAGTAGAACCGCAGCGCGCGCTACGGTCCTACCTCGCCAGGGTCCTACCTCGCCAGAGTTCTACCTCGACGGGGTGGGTCAGGCCAGCTTGCTCTTGATGGAGCGGGCCTGCGCCAGCATCACGTCGCGCATGACGCTCCGGCGCGGGTCGATCGCGTACGCCTGCTTGAGGACCCGCGCGCAGTCGTCGTGCCGGCCCAGCCGGCGGTACGCCTTGGCGAGCTCGCGCAGCTCGGCCGACGTCGGCTCGCGCTGGGCGATGACGGCCTCGATGACGCGGACGGCGTCGGCGGCCCGGTTCGTCTTGTTGGCCTGCTGGGCCTGACGGAACGGGCTGGCGCTGCCGGCCTCCGGCGGCTTTCCGCCGGCCGCGGCGTGCCGCAGCTCGCGCACCAGCTCGTTCTTCTCCCAGTCCTGGAGGTGGTCGAGCCAGGCGTAGTCGAGCTGGTCGTACCGCTCGCCCTTCGACGTCGGCTCCCAGGGCTTGCGCCCCACGTAGTGGAGAACCTTGACGTCCTCCTCGTTGAACACCTGCGGGTGGTGGGAGTAGATGCGCTTGGTGGTGTTGTACTCCAGGGGGAGCTTGCGCCAGTCCGAGAAGAACTGGTTGAGGAAGCCCTGGTCACCGCCGTCGTACGACGTCGTGTGGTTGAGCTGCGACATCATGGTCTCGAACATGCCGTGCGACGGGTTCACGGCGAAGACGCCGGAGTTGAAGACGTTGCCGTCGGGGAGGTCCAGACCCGCGTCGGGCACGGCGGCGAAGTCGTCGCCGTCGAACAGCTCGTCCAGGCTGCCCTTCACGACGGTGTCGCTGTCGAGATAGACGAGGCGGTCGAAGAAGTCGAGCCGGAACACGTGGAGCTTCGTGTAGGTCATCGCGAAGCGGGCCTGGATCTTCTTGCCGCCCGAGTTCATCGGGTTGCGGATGCCCGGTACCTGGATGGTCCGGATGCCGCTCGCGGCGAGGGCCGCGCGGTCGGCGTCGGGCGTGACCAGGGCGATCAGCGGGACGTCGGTGTGCTCGCGCAGCGAGTTCGCCAGGGCGCGTGCGCCGTGGTGGTACGCGCCGGAGACGACGGTGACGTACGCGCACTTGCGCCCGTCGATGTCCTTCCACAGCGGACCGCCGACCTCGGGGATGACGACGGACGAGTCCTCGCCGACCTCCGGGAACGAGAGGTCCACCGTGTCCTTGGACGCGGCCAGCGTGGGCACGGCCTCGGGCGTGAGGTGCGGTCGGTCGGTGAGCTCGTCGGCCTGCGGCACGAACAGGTGGAGCGTGTCCGACTGGCTCACGGAGCGGATCGTCGCGTCCGGGAACTCCGCGATGCACGAGCGCAGGAACGCGAGGTCGGAGTCCAGGCCGTGCGCCGACTCGTAGCCCGGCGTGAGGTCCTTGTCCTTGAGCGCGGACTCCGCGGCCTGCGTGACGGTGTAGCCGTACCGGCTGTCCTTGGACTCGTACAGATCGACACCGGCGAGGTAGATCTCGCGGAAACCGACGCCCAGGCCGAACGCGAGGGCCTGCATGCCCGTGGTGGGCAGGCCCGGCCGGCTCATGAACGCGCGGGCGAGGCGGGGGTGCCGGGCCGGGATCGACCAGGAGTCCAGCTCCTCGACGCCGGCCATCGGCTCCGGCTCCAGGCCGTACTTGTCGCCGTCGCGGTTCGCGGCGTGGCGCATGGGGCTGAGGATGCGCCGCACGTCGTAGCGGCTCGACCGCATCTCCTCCTGGAGAAGCTTTTCCAGCTTCTCGTTCGGGATGGCGGTGAAGTACGCGTCCACCCGGTCCCCGAAGTGGTAGTTGCTCTCCAGGAAGAACCAGTTCATCCGGAAGACGACCACGTCAGCCGGGATCCGGTGATAGGGAGGCATGGCCGACGACGGCCCGTTGCCAACGATGAGCAGGGGCCTGTCGATCAGGTCGGCGAACGACGCGATTTCCGCGTCGCCGGGCTCACGGCCGAGCGGAACGCTCCGCATGGTGGGCATCGGGTAACTCCCTTTCGAGGTACAGAGACCGGTTGAGTCTAACGGCCAGATTCGCCCACGACGGCTCAGGCCTTTGCGATGTCCGCGGCCGCTGCGCGGACGTGCGGGAGCAGCAGCTGCTGGCGGTGCGCGACGTCCGCCCGGTAGTCGTCCTCCCGGGCGAGGACGTCGAGGGTCCGCTCCGCGAGCCGGGCGCCGAGATCGGCGTCCGCCACGTCGAAACCCCAGTCCAGACGATCCACGTCCTCCAAGAAATACCGCATCTTCGGGTGCGACACGATGCTCAGGACCGGCGTGCCGACACCGAACGGGATCATCGTCGCGTGGCCGCGCATGCCGATCACCAGGGATGCCTGCCGGTAGACGCCGAGCGCGTCGGCCTGGTCCAGGTTGTGGAGCTCGTCGACGGGCAGGGTCAGGTCGTGCGCCTCCACGAGGTCCTTCGCGAGCCGGACGTCGCCGCGCGTGTGCGCCGCGATCCGGACCTCAGCGCCGGCCTTGCTCGCCTTCTCCGTGAACTCGACGATCTGCTCCAGGAAGTTCGCGTAGCCGCCGCCGAAGCGCCGCTCGCTGCGGTCGAACGCCGCGTTCAGCAGCACCGTGCCGGAGCCCGGCCGGCCTGCGGGCAGCTCCGGGCGGATGTGCTCGAGCACCGTCGTCGGGCAGGGCACGAACCGCACCTTGTCGTGCAGCTCGGCGGGCAGCATGTCCCGCACGCGCTCCATCGAGCCGGTGTTGCGCAGACCGACGAACTCGGCCTTCCGCGTGAAGGCGATGAGGCTGCGGCGGAACAGATCGCCCTTGAACTGCTGCCCCTTGAAGAGGTTGAAGCCGACCGCGAAAGCGTAGACGGGGACCTTCACCGCCTCCAGGGAGGCGGCGGGCACGTTCCACTGCCAGCCGCTGTTCCCGTTGGGCGACGTGTCCGGGAGGAACAGGCCACCGCCGCCGACGACGAGGGCACGCTGGTCGTTCGCGATCCGCGTGAACTCGTCGTCGAACACCTGGTGGGCGTGGAAGGACACCCAGTCGGTGGCGCCGGCGGGCTCGGTGATCGCGTCGCGGACCGCGTCGGGCAGCACGATGTCGCCGAAGTTCTCGCCGCGGTCCACGAAGAACGCCACGTGACCCAGGCCGCCGGACGGCGCATCGGCCTCCCGCGGCGTGATCGGCTTCTCCACCCGGGCCAGCACGGTGCGGACCGACGACCGCGGCATCTCGTTCCGCAGGGCCTTGCGGGCGAGCGCGTGCGCGGACTCGTCGTCGTGCATGATCCAGGCGACCTGCGCCGCGCGCGCGGAGCCCACCCCGGGACTCGCGATGCGGAAGGCGCGGCGGGCGGCGTCGTACCGGCTGAGCGCCGACAGCGACGTCCCGAGCGCCATCAGGTACCGCTCCGAGATGACGCCGTAGTGGCGGAACGTGCCCTGCAGCAGGCGCAGCGCACCGGCGTGGTCGGCGTCGGCAGCTACGTACTCGGCGTTCTCGATGGGCACGTCGAGGACGCCCGGACGGGCCATGACGGCCTCGAGGCGGCCCGCGTCGGCGAACTCGTCCAGCATCTGGGCCAGCGGGCCCTCGACGCCGAGCGTGAGGCAGGCGACGAGGTAGCGCCCGAACGCCGCGTCGGCGTCCGCCCGGTTCGTGATGGGGACCGACGCGGCGAGCTCGCGCAGGTCGGCCAGCTCGGCGGGGCCTTCGTGGCGGAGCAGCTCGGCCCGGTAGTCCAGGAACTGCTGCCGCTCCTCCACCATGCGGTGGGCGTTGGTCCGGCGCCGGGACACCGAACCCGTGCCGCGGGACGACTGGTAGAAGTGCTGCTCGGCGGCCTCGGCGTCGCCGGAGAGCAGGGCGACGAGCCCGGCCAGGTGGCCCACGTCGGGGTCGGGGGCGTCGGTCCGCAGGAGGTTGGTCAGCGTCGCCGCCGCGTCGAGGTCCCAGCGGTCGACGGCGGCGCGCGCCTCCTCCAGCACCGCGACGCGGACCTTCCGGACCTCGGGCCACGTGACGTGCCCCTTCGCGAGCTCGTGCGTCGTGAACGAGTCGAGCTGGGGCCGCGCGCCGCTGATCTGCTTGAGCGTGCGCATGACCTCGGCGGTGCGCCGGGCGCGCTCCCGCCGCTCGGACCGCGGGGCTGCTCGGGGCGCGCCGCCGTCGGGGTGCGGGGAGTTCGCCTTGCGACCTTCGGTTCCGGGCACTCGAGCTGTCTCCGTTCTCAGCACGGTCGCGCCGGCATCCGGGATGCCGCGCACCGTTCGTGGGGAATGTTTCTGGGGTTGCGGCACTCCGCCGCCGCGTGCAACGGCAGGATCCCACATCCGGGGCGCCAGCGGTGCGCCCGCTGGACGTCATGCGATGCGGATAGCGCTAGTGTGGACGGCGTATCCATCCCGACCGACTCGAGAGTGCCACGTATGTCAGTACCCGGTGAAACCCCGTCCGCCGTCGTAGTCATCCCGGCCCGGGGAGGTTCACAGGGCGTCCCCCTGAAGAACCTCGCGCGGGTGGACGGGATCACGCTCGTCGGGCGCGCAGTCCAGGCCTCGCTCGCCGCCCCGTCGGTGGCCGAGGTCATCGTCTCGACCGACCACGACGAGATCGCGGCCGAGGCCCGTCTGCACGGGGCGCGCGTCGTGGCACGCCCCGCCGAGATCGCCGGCGGCACCGCGTCGTCGGAGTCGGCGCTGCTGCACGTGCTGGACCGGATCGAGGCCGGCGACGGCGGTCTGCCCGCCCAGGAGGTCCCGCCCGTGACGGTGCTGGTGCAGTGCACCTCGCCGTTCATCGACCCCGAGGACCTCGACACCGCCATCCGCCGGGTCGCCACCGGCGAGAAGGACGTGGTGGTGGCGGTCTCCGAGACGCACGACTTCCAGTGGCGGATCGACGACGGTGTCGCGAGCCCTGTGGGGCACACCACGGACTACCGCCCGCGCCGCCAGGAGCGGGCCCCGCACTTCCGGGAGACCGGTGCCTTCTATGTGATGAGGACCGACGGGTTCCGTGCAGGCAGCACGCGGTTCTTCGGCGACGTCGGAATCCAGCCCGTCGCCTCCGAGTGGGCCATCGAGATCGACGAGCCCCGCGACCTCTGGCTCGCCCGGCAGCTCGTGGACCAGGACGTCGACGCCACGCCCGGGCCGCTCGACGTCGACGCGCTCGTCACGGACTTCGACGGCGTGCACACCGACGACCACGCCTACGTCGATCAGGACGGCACCGAGCAGGTGCGCGTGAGCCGCGGCGACGGCATGGGCGTCTCCCTCCTGCGCCGCACGGGCCTGCCGATCCTGATCCTGTCGACGGAGACCAACAAGGTGGTCGCGTCCCGTGCCGACAAGCTGAAGGTGCAGGTCATGCACGGTGTCGACGACAAGGCCTCCGCTCTGCGCGCCTGGATCGCCGAGCAGGACCTCGACCCGGCACGCGTCGCGTACGTCGGCAACGACGTCAACGACCTGGCCGCCATGGCGATCGTCGGCTGGCCGGTAGCGGTCGCCGACGCACGCCCGGAAGTGAAGGCGCAGGCCCGGCTCGTGCTCTCCCGCGAAGGCGGGAACGGTGCGGTTCGTGAGATCTGTGACCGTATACTCGCTGCGCGTCCGGCTCCAGCAGCCCCTAGTACGGCAGCTGTCCAGACCCCCGTCGTCACCGGTTAGTCCCGACGACACGTAACAGCACTACCCTGTGCTCGACCCTTTCGGAAGGACCTTCTTATGAGCGCGACGAACGCGCAGCCCGCGCCGGTCACTATCGGCGACCTGCAGGTCGGCGCCGACCAGCCCGTGTACGTGATCGGTGAGATCGGCATCAACCACAACGGTGACGTCGAGATCGCCAAGAAGCTGATCGACGTCGCGGTCGAGGCCGGATGCCAGGCCGTGAAGTTCCAGAAGCGCACTCCGGAGATCAGTACTCCGAAGGACCAGCGCGACAAGATCCGTCAGACGCCCTGGGGCGAGATGACGTACCTCGAGTACAAGTACAAGGTCGAGTTCGAGGAGAACGAGTACACGGAGATCGACACGTACGCCAAGGAAAAGGGCGTGCAGTGGTTCGCTTCCCCGTGGGACGCCCCCTCCGTGGACTTCCTGGAGAAGATGGGCGTGCCGACCCACAAGGTCGCCTCGGCCTCCGTCACGGACCACGAGATGCTGCGTGCGCTCGCCGCGACCGGTAAGCCGATCATCCTGTCGACCGGTATGTCGACGCTGGAGCAGATCGACGCCGCCGTGGAGATCCTGGACACGAGCAAGCTCGTGATCCTGCACGCCACGTCGACCTACCCGCTTCCCCCCGAGGAGGCGAACCTGCGCACCATCACGACGCTGCAGGAGCGCTACAACGTGCCCGTGGGCTACTCGGGCCACGAGACCGGTCTGCAGATCTCGCTCGCTGCCGTGGCGCTGGGCGCCGTGGCCGTGGAGCGGCACATCACGCTCGACCGCGCGATGTGGGGCTCGGACCACGCCTCCTCGCTCGAGCCCAAGGGCCTCGAGAACCTGGTGCGCGACATCCGGATCCTCGAGAAGGCGCTCGGCGACGGCCAGAAGCGCGTCATGCCCGGCGAGTTCTCGCCGATGTCGCGCCTCCGTCGCGTCGACGCCTGAGCCACGGGCTCAGGCGGCTCGGGCGTGTAGGACAGCGCCAGGGCCACAAGCACGACGTGGGCCCGGTCGCCTCGCGCGACCGTCGGGTCTGCTGAACTGTTCATGGTCGGAGGCGGGCACCGCAACCGCGGTGCCCGCCTCCGATGTTCCCGGGTCCGGCAGGACCGGAACGGGCCGAACCGGCCCGGTCATCGCGAGAGGGGGCCACGTGCCCGAGCGGGTCGATGCGGCGAGCATGCCGTTGGTGACGGTGGTCGCCGTCGTACGTGACGAGGAGCCGTACCTCGAGGCGATGGTGCGGTCGATCCTGGAGCAGGACTACCCGCACCCGCTGCACATGGTGCTCGCCGTGGGGCCGTCGCAGGACCGCACCCACGAGATCGCCGAGAAGCTCGCGGCCGAGACCGGCCGCGTCACAGTCGTGGACAACCCGACGGGTTCCAAGCCGCTCGGCCTCAACGCGGGCCTGGAGCGGATGCCGGAGGGCCACTCGATCTTCGTCCGCGTGGACGGCCACACCGTCGCGGAGCCCACCTACGTGCGCCGCGCGGTCGACGCCCTGCAGGCCGCCGGGGCCGACGGCGTCGGCGGGCGCATGCTGCCCGTCGGTGACACCCCCGTCCAGAAGGCCGTGGCGCGCGCCATGAGCCACCCCGCCGGCCTCGGCTCGGCGTCGTTCCACACGGGTGGCAGCGCCGGCCCGGCCGAGACGGTCTACCTGGGCACGTTCCGCCGCGAGGCGCTCGAGCGGGTGGGCGGGTACTCGCCGGTGTACGTGCGGGCGCAGGACTGGGAGCTGTGCCTCCGGCTGCGGAACAGCGGCAGCCTGCTGTGGTTCGACCCGTCGCTGGTGGTCGAGTACAAGCCCCGCCGCACGCTGGGCGCCGTCGCGACCCAGTTCTGGCGTACCGGCATGTGGCGCCGCGAGGTCGTGCGCCGCAACCCCGGCACCGCCAACCTGCGTTACCTCGCCCCACCGACCGCCGTCGTCGTTCTCGGGGTGTCCGTGCTGCTCGCGATCGTCGGCGCGGTCGTGGGCTCGCTGCCCACGGCTCTGCTCGGACTCACCCCGCCTGCCGTCTACCTGCTGGGCGTGCTCGGTGCTTCGGCGCACGCCGCGACCCGCCGTCCGCGGCTCGACCTGCGCTCGGCGCTGGCCCTGCCCGCGACGCTCGTGACGATGCACATGGCGTGGGGCGCGGGATTCCTCCGCGGCCTCACGGAGCGCGTCCGGGTCGACGACGGGGTCTGACCGGCGTCCGGCTCGACCTGGAGCACGCCTGACCGAGCGATTGTGCCCACCCCGCGCGGGGTTTTCGGGCACAATCGCTCGGTGGCCGTGCCAGCCCGTCAGGCCTTCTTGTCCATGAAGAGGAGGCGGACCGGGCGGGTCGACAGCCGGATCACGTCGTAGAGGAACTTCGGCAGGTACATCTGCAGGGCCATCCGGAGGTAGCGGGCCCGGAGCCACGGCTTGACCTCGGCCAGCGCGGTCAGCGTCCCGGTCTCGCGGCGCGCGGCGAGGTCCCGGACGGTCCCCGGCAGCTCCGACTCGGCGGCGTGCAGGTAGTTGTCCTCGAGCCAGGCGGGGTCGGGCTCGGGGCCGCCCGTGCGGAACGCTCCCGCGGCGTCCGCGACGTGCATCACGCAGCCGCTGCCGGCGAACGGCGCGTTGAGCAGCTCGGGGCTGACGCCGAAGTCGTCGATGATGACCGTGGACAGGCCGAGGGCCAGCGACTCCATCGCGGCGGTCGAGCTGACCGTCATGAGCGCCGAACCAGGCTGCAGCCACTCGGCCATGGGCCCGTCGACGAACCGCAGGGCGTCGCTGCGGTGCCCGAGCTGCCCGTGCTCGGTGTCCCACAGCTCGTCGTACGGGAATGCCTCGTTGTGCGTCTGCCGCTCGCCCTTGCGGGCGCGGAGCTTGACGATGACCTCGAACTCGTCCTCGGCGAGGCGGGCGAGCCGGTCCAGGAGGGCCACCCGGTCGGGCCGGTTGTCCGGCACCTTGGCCTGCGCGGCGAAGACGACCCGCTTCACGGGTTCGGTGCCGAGGCTCGCCGACATGTGCTCGAGGAACGGCAGGTGCGCCAGCGGCACCTCGGGGGCGACGCCGTGCCCGGCGAACGCCTCCCGGTAGGCGTCGATCTCGAGCCGGCTGTGCACCACGAAGGCGTCGCACCAGCGGCGCCAGCCCGTGCCCTCCGGCGTGGCGGGCAGCGCCATGCCGGGCAGGCCCGTGACGAGCGCCGGACGGCGCTCGCCCGTGGCGGCGACGATGGCCCGCGCCACGACCTCGGCGACGGGGCCGGTGGCGGCGATGAGCACGACGTCGGGCGTGTCGTCACGGATCTGCGCGGCGAGGTCCCGGACGGGCAGCACGGCGGGACGGACCACTGAGGATCCCGCGACGGCGGCGGCGATCTGACTGGTGGTCGGCGCGATCGGCGTCTTGACGATCACCGCCGAGCGGTCGAGGCCGGCCTCGTCGGCCGGGCCGAGCCTGTCCAGCGTCGCGCATGCCCACTTCAGGTACGAGTCGCTGTCCGCGACCGCGAGCACGCGGATGGTCATTCGTTCGCCTCCGGGGAGTCTGTTTCCGAAGCGTTTTCGACGGCGGCCCGGGCTTGCCGGGCGAGCTCGACGACGCTGGTCAGGTGTGCTCGGTGATCGGCCGAGGCGCGCGCGGTCCACCAGTCGGCGGGCACGTCGAGCGCGGTGACGGGGACACCGAGCGGTGAAATGATAGTGGTCAACAGGATGGTCGATGTCGACGGCAGGCTCAGCACACGCTGACCGGGCCGCAGGCCGCGCAGCCGGATCTCGACGGGGGCGCCGGGGGCGTCCACGACGACGCCGTCGATCGAGGCCAGTGCCGCGAGCAGCTCCGGCGTCTGACGCCGGTGCGGCAGGTAGCGCAGCGCGCCCTCCTTCGCCAGCGACCGGATCCAGTCGACGTACCGGTGCTGGTCGATCAGCCCGTCGGCGGGCATGCCTGAGCCGACGACGATGGTGGGTTCGGGCATCGCGACGTCCGCGGGCTGCGCGGTGAGCCAGCCGAAGCGGTTGGGCCGCACGTCGAAGCCCTGGGCCCGCAGGCCCGCGGTCAGATCGGGCGTAAGGGGAAGTGCTGTGAAGATCGTGACGCGGCCGTCGGACGCCAGGGACCGGAGGCGGCCGGCGGCCACGGCGCCGAGCCGACGCCGGGGCGCGCGCGCCGGTCGGCCGATCCGGACCAGCGGGTCGCGGCGCACCAGGAGGCGGCACAGCTCGAGGGTTGCCAGGCCGTCGTCGACCAGGACCATGCGCTCGGGACGGCGCAGGGGGGCGGTGGCCTGGAAGAGGCCCGAGAAGGCGTCGCCGACGAGCCAGACGGGCTCGCGCGCCGTGAGCGCGCTGCGCCGGCCCGCCAGGTCGAAGGTCAGGCCCTCGGGCAGCGTGAGCGCGCGGACGGCGGACAGGGCGTCGCCCAGGGCGGGGACGTCGTCGCGGACGTGCACATGGGTCTCGGTGCCGCCGTACCCGGCGGCGTGCGCTTCGACCGTGCAGAGCAGCTGCAGCGGCGACTCGACCAGGGCGCCCGCGGCGCGTGGGGCAGTGGCGCGTGGGTCCGTGGCCCGAGGAGCGGGACGGGGGTGATGCACGCGGTGCAGTCTCTCACGTCAGGATCGTCACGCGTTTCACACGTCGTGCGCGGTCGCGACGCGCCGGCGTCGTGCGAGGTGGGAGGCGTGCCAACCAATCCCTACCATAATGCTAGGGTTTGTAACCCGCTAGGATCGAAATGCCGGATCGCCTCCGGCAGTGCCCCCGACCAGACAGGTATTTCACGCACCGTGAGCACACCTACTACCGACGCGGTCGCGCCAGCCAAGGCTGCCGCCAGCGGCGATGCCAAGACGCCGCCGCCACCGCTCGTCCCCAGCACGACGTCAGCCGAGCGGTTGACCCTTGCGAAGCAGTACGGCCTGCGCCCCCTGAACGTCCGTCCGCCGCTGGGTGAGTACATCCGCGACCTGACGCGACGCTGGGCGTTCATCCGGGTCCTGGCGACGTCGACCGCGTACGCGAAGAACCAGAACAACTACCTGGGCCAGCTCTGGGCAGTGCTCAACCCGATCCTCAACGCGACCGTGTACGTGCTGATCTTCGGCATCCTGCTGCAGCTCAACCGCGGCGTGGACAACTCCATCGCGTTCATCGTGATCGGCGTCTTCATGTACCGCTTCATCGAGTCGTCGGTGACCGGTGGCGCCAAGTCGATCAGCGGCAAGACGCAGCTCCTGCGCTCCCTGCACTTCCCGCGTGCCGTGCTGCCGATGTCGACGGTGTTGTCGCTGCTCACCACACTCGTGCCCGCGATCGTGGTGATGTGCGGCATCACCCTGCTGAGCGGCTACATACCGGGATACGAGACGATCCACATGACCTGGTGGTGGCTCCTGCTGCCCGCCGCCGTGGCGCTGATGTGGATCTTCAACACCGGTCTTGCGTTCCTGATGGCGCGGTTCGTGGCCGGCACGCCGGACATCGAGAACGTGCTGCCCTTCATCATGCGCGTGGTCATGTACGCGTCCGGCGTGATCTTCCCGGTGACCACCCGCGTGGACAGCTTGCACATCTCCGAGGCGGCGAAGACGATCCTCACCGGTGTGCTCGACTATCAGCCGGTGTCGGTGTACCTCTACCTGGTGCGCTCCGTGCTGATGACGGAGGAGAACATGTATCCGCACAGCGGCCTGATGTGGGTGCTCGGCGCCGCCTGGGCAGTGGTGTTCTTCGTGATCGGGTTCATCGTCTTCTGGCGCGGTGAGGAGAGGTACGGACGTGACTGAGGCCGACGAGCACATGGACTTCGACCTCGAGGTCGAGCCCGAGGACGCCGGGCAGGAAGCCCTCGAGACCGAGCTGGGCGACCCCTGCCTCGTTGTGGACGACCTGCACGTCGTCTACCGCGTCATCGGCGGCCGGGCCAAGAGCGAGGCCGAGAAGAAGGGTGCCGCGATCCGCGAGGTCAAGGTGAAGGTCCCCTTCTACAAGCGGCTGCTCCAGGCCGGACGGCGGCACGTCGGCGCCGTGAGCGAGGTGCACGCGGTGCGCGGCGTCTCGTTCACCGTGCGGCACGGCGAGTCGATCGGGATCGTCGGGGTCAACGGCTCCGGCAAGAGCACCATGCTGCGGGCGATCGCGGGGCTCATGCCCCCGGCGTCGGGCAGCGTGCACGTCTCGGGCGAGCCGTCGCTGCTCGGCGTGAACGCGGCGCTCATGCCGCAGCTGACGGGCGAACGGAACATCATGATCGGCGGCCTCGCGCTGGGGCTCACGCCCAAGCAGGTCGACGAGCGGTTCGACGAGGTGGTGGAGTTCGCCGGCATCGGCGACTTCGTGTACCTGCCGATGAAGACGTACTCCTCCGGCATGGGCGCGCGCCTGCGGTTCGCGATCTCGTCGTCCGCGCAGCCGGACATCCTGATGATCGACGAGGCCCTCGCCACCGGCGACGCCGCCTTCAAGGAGCGCAGCAAGGCGCGCATCGAGCAGGTCCGCGAGAACGCGGGCACGGTGTTCCTCGTGAGCCACTCGATCTCGACGATCGAGGCGATGTGCACGCGCGTGCTGTGGATGCACCAGGGCCAGCTGGTCATGGACGGTCCCGTGCACGAGGTCGCCGACGCGTACAAGAAGTTCGTGCGGGCGCAGCGCCCCGGCATGGGCCCGGCGCGCCGCAGGCAGCTGCAGCGCAGGCGCGCGAGGCAGGAGGCAGCGAAGAAGGAGGCCGAGGCGGCGGAGCCGCAGAATGCCGACGCCGAGCCGGCGTCCGAAGCCGACACCGCCGAGGCGAGGAAGGCAGCCGAAGCCCGCGCATGACCGCCGTAACCGCTCTGCCGAGGTAGAACCCTGGTTCTACCTCGGCGGAGCGGGTCAGGGGAGGAGGGTTGTCAGGTGGCGGCGGACCGTCTCCACGGCGTCCGGCACCGGGACGTCGGTGGTGTCGATGACGAGCTCGGCGTCGGTCGGCTCCTCGTAGGGTGACGAGATGCCCGTGAACTCGGCGATCTCGCCCGCCCGCGCCTTGGCGTAGAAACCCTTGCGGTCGCGGGCCTCGCACACCGCCAGCGGCGTGCTGATGTGAACCAGGACGAAGTGCGCGCCGGCCTCCTCGGCCAGCGCCCGCACCTTCGCCCGGCCGGCGGCGAACGGCGCGATCGGCGCGGCGACGGCGATGCCGCCGTGCTTGGCCACGAGCGCGGCCACGTACCCGATACGCTCCACGTTGGTCTCGCGGGAATCGCGGTCGAACCCGAGGCCCTTCGACAGGTGGTGCCGCACCTCGTCGCCGTCGAGCAGGGTGGTGCCGAGCCCGTCGTCGTCCAGCTCGGCGGCCAGGGCGCGGGCGACCGTCGACTTGCCCGAACCTGACAGGCCCGTGAAGAACACGACGGCGCCCCGGCGGTGGGCGCCGCTCGCGGCGCGCGTCACCTCGGCGGCCGAGGCGGGCGGGTACAGCGACTGGACCGCCTCGTCCCGCACCCGGGGCAGCGCGGCCACGCTCTCGGCGGTCGCGGGGGACCGGTGTGCCGCCAGCGTCTCGACGCGCGCGGCGCCGTAGGCGGCGGCCACGTCTTCGAGCGGGGCAGTGCCCACCCCCGACCAGGGCACGACGACGGTGGTCACGCGCGCGTCGACGCGCTCCGCCAGGATGCCGGCCAGCCCTTGCGCTGCCCGCACCAGGCCGGGTGCGCCGACGGCGCCGGGCTCGGGGGCGTGCCGCGCGACCGGCACGAGCAGCAGCACGGTGCTGGTGCTGCTGCCGGTCCCGGGTCCCGTTCCAGGCCCGGCGGTGGCCAGCGCGGCCGCGGCGTCGACCTCCTCACGGGTCGGGACCTCGGTGACGAGCAGCCCGAGGCTGTTCTCGGCGTCGTCCCCTGAGCCCGCCTCGAGCCCCGCCCGCACCTCTCGGGCCGGACGGCGGACGGCGGCGTCCCACTGGGGGCCGATCGCCGCCGCGACAGGCTTGAGCGGCTCGAGCGCGGCGGGCAGGTCCCCGGGCCGGGTGGTGAGGCGGGCCAGGGGCGTGTTCTCGGCGTCGGTCAGTATCGCGTCCGCCGGGGTGCCCGGCAGGGCGGCGGCAAGCGCCGACGCCGGGAGCGCGCCCCCGAGGGCCAGCTCGAGGAGGTCCAGCTCGTCGTCGGACAGGACGCGGACGGGGGTTTCGGTCATCGGCGGGGGCTCGTTTCTGCCGGGTCGTCGGTCGGGTCGTCGAGTGGATCGTCGGCTGGGTCGTCTGTGGAGGGGGTCGAGGGGCCGGCGGTGACACCTTCCAGGGTCGAGTCTGCCGGAGAAACCGAGTCTGCCGGAGATGGCACGGGTGCGGCCGCGAAGCGCCGCTTGACCAGGAACCACACGAGGTTGCCGAGCACCAGCGCGGCCGCCGCGGCCCCCAGCACCACGGGGAGGCTCGCGCCGAGCAGCTTGAGCGCGGAGGCGAGCAGGAGGATCGCCAGGGCGCGGCGGATGATGCCGCCCGGTGCGCGCGAGGACACGTGAGCGCCGAACCAGGCGCCGGGGATCGCGCCGATGAGCAGGGAGGTCGTCAGACCGAGCGAGAAGTCGCCGTACAGGAGATGCCCGAGCGAGGCCGCCGCGACGAGCGGCACGGCCTGGACCAGGTCGGTGCCGACGAGCTGGGACGCCTTGAGTGCTGGGTAGAGCAGCAGGAGCACCACGATGATGATCGAGCCGGCGCCGACCGACGTCATGCCGACCAGGAGCCCGGCCACGGCGCCGAGGATCGCGGTGGGGACGGGGCGCACCACCAGCTCCCGCGGGGCGGACGGCGCGGTGGGGCCCTCGCCGAGCGCTGAGCGGTCCCGCATCATCTGCAGCACGGCGCGGACCACGAGGCCGCCGGACGCGATGAGGAGCGCGACCCCGAGCACCATCTTGAGCGCGGCGTCGAGGGAGTCGCCGAACGGCAGCCACTGGATGAGCAGGGCGCCGGAGAACGCGGCGGGCACCGAGCCCACGCAGAGCCACAGGACGAGCTTGAGGTTGACGGTCTTGCGCCGCAGGTGCACGAAGGCGCCGGCGGGTTTCATGAACAGGCTCGCGACGACGTCGCTGGAGACCGCCACCAGCGGGTCCACCCGGAAGACGAAGATCAGCATGGGGGTCATGAGCGCACCGCCGCCCATGCCGGTGAGCCCCACGATGAAGCCGACGACGAGGCCGCCGGCGATCAGTGCCGGATCGATGCTCACGGGCGCGCCCCCTGCCTGCCTCCACCGCCGCTAATCCCGATAATTCCGGTCGGTTTTATAGTCATAGGTGTTCCTGGATTGATGATCAGCATGGATCTGGTCCCCTGGCAGTGGATCGCATTGACGAATGGTAGCCTCGGCGCATTCGCCGGAGTTCACCCGGCTGCGGCCTGGGACGAGACGCACCCCCCACCCGAGGCCAGGGCGCCGGGCACTGAACGACCTGAAGATTCCGCAGACCTGGAGACCGATGAACGCGCCCTCCCGCACCCTTCCTCAGGCGTCGCTCGACGACGACGCCCTCGCCCACGCACTCGCCTCGGGGGCGGCGGAGGTGCTCGTGGCGCTTCGCGCCGACGTCGATGCGGCGGGCGGGTCCTTCGTCGCCAAGGAGCTCAAGGACGCCGGGGACGCCGCCGCCCAGGCCTGGCTCGCGGCCGCACTGGCCGCCGCCCGGCCCGCCGACGCCATCCTCTCCGAGGAGGCCAAGGACGATGCGTCCCGCACCGGTGCAGATCGTGTGTGGATCATCGACCCGCTCGACGGCACCCGTGAGTTCGCCGAGCGGCACGCCGACGGACCCCTTGCGGGGCAGTGGCGGGACGACTTCGCCGTCCACATCGCGCTCTGGGAGCGTGGCGTCGGGCTGACCGTCGGAGCCGTCGCCCTGCCGGCCCGTGCGCAGGTCCTGACCACCGCGGACGGCGTCGTGCGGGACGACGACACTGCCGCCGTGCTGGCCGGGAACCGGCCGCTGCGGATCGCGGCGAGCCGCAGCCGTCCACCGGAGTTCGTGGCCGCGCTGGCAGAGCGCGACGACGTGGAGCTCGTGCCGATGGGCTCCGCGGGTGTCAAGATGCTCGCGGTCGCCGACGGTACAGTGGACGCTTACGTCCACGGGGGTGGGCAGTACGAGTGGGACTCTGCGGCCCCTGTCGCCGTTGCCCGGTCCCGGGGGCTCGTCTGCACCCGCCTCGACGGATCCGAGCTCGAGTACAACCGGGAGAGCCCCTGGCTCCCTGACCTGTTCGTATGCCCCCCGGCACTGGCTCCGCGCCTGCGTGAGCTGCTCGACACCGTTGGTGTCGCGTCCGTGGTCGGGGCAGATAGCAAGGAAGGTGCCCAGTCGTGAAGAGTCACGTTCTGAGCCAGCTGCGCAGCCTGGAAGCCGAGAGCATCCACATCATGCGTGAGGTGGTCGCCGAGATGCAGCGGCCGTGCCTGCTGTTCTCCGGCGGCAAGGACTCCATCGTCATGCTGCACCTCGCGGTCAAGGCGTTCGCGCCGGCGCGGGTGCCGTTCCCGATCATGCACGTCGACACCGGCCTGAACTTCCAGACCGTGCTCGACTGCCGGGACCGGTGGGTGGAGCGCACAGGTGTGCAGCTGGTCGTGGCCTCCGTCCCGGAGGCGATCGACCGCGGACTGGTGCAGGAGGAGCCCAACGGCTCCCGCAACCGGATCCAGACGCCGGTGCTGCTGGAGGCCGCCGAGAAGCACGGCTTCGACGCCCTGTTCGGCGGTGGCCGCCGCGACGAGGAGAAGGCCCGCGCCAAGGAGCGCGTGTTCTCCTTCCGCGACGACTTCGGCCAGTGGGACCCCAAGAACCAGCGTCCGGAGATCTGGAACCTGTACAACGGCCGCGTCCACCAGGGCGAGTCGATCCGGGTGTTCCCGCTGTCCAACTGGACCGAGCTGGACATCTGGGCGTACATCGAGGCCGAGAACATCGACCTGCCCGACCTCTACCTCGCCAAGGAGCGCGAGGTCGTCGAGCGCAACGGCATGCTCTACGAGGTCAACGGCTTCACCCCGCTCAAGGACGGCGAGACCGCGCAGGTCCGGTCCACGCGCTACCGCACCGTCGGCGACGCGAACCTCACCGCATGCGTCGAGTCCGCGGCGACCACGCTCCACGACGTCGTCGAGGAGGTGGCGGCCGTCCGGCTGACCGAGCGCGGCGCCACCCGCGGCGACGACAAGGTGAGCGAGGCCGCCATGGAGGACCGCAAGAAGGAAGGCTACTTCTGATGACGACGACTCTTCCCGAGGCCGGCGTGCCCTCGGAGCCGCACGAGATCGTCAGCGGCGACCTCCTGCGGTTCGCGACGGCCGGCTCGGTCGACGACGGCAAGTCCACCCTGATCGGGCGCCTGCTGTTCGACAGCAAGTCGATCTTCGCCGACCAGCTCGAGTCCGTGGAGCAGGTCAGCAAGGACCGCGGCAACGACTACGCGGACCTGTCGCTCCTGACCGACGGCCTGCGCGCCGAGCGCGAGCAGGGCATCACCATCGACGTCGCGTACCGCTACTTCGCGACGCCGAAGCGCAAGTTCATCATCGCGGACACGCCTGGCCACACGCAGTACACGCGGAACATGGTCACGGGCGCCTCGACGGCCGACGTGGCGCTGATCCTCGTGGACGCGCGCAAGGGCGTCGTCGAGCAGTCGCGCCGGCACACGTTCCTGGCCACCCTGCTGGGCGTGCCGCACGTGGTGGTCTGCGTGAACAAGATGGACCTGGTGGACTATGACGAGCAGGTCTTCGAGAGGATCCGCGCGGAGTTCACCGAGTTCGCCTCCCGCCTGCGCGTGCCCGACCTGACGTTCATCCCGGTGTCCGCCCTGGAGGGCGACAACGTGGTGACGCGCTCGGAGAACATGCAGTGGTTCGACGGCTCGCCGCTGCTCAGCCACCTCGAGCGCCTGCACGTCGCCTCCGACCGCAACCTGGTCGACGTGCGGTTCCCGGTGCAGTACGTGATCCGGCCGCAGCAGAACGACGCGCGCGACTACCGCGGCTACGCGGGCACCGTCGCGTCCGGCGTCATGAAGCCGGGCGACAAGGTGCTGGCCCTCCCTGCCGGCCTCGAGACCACCATCGAGTCGATCGACACGGCGGACGGCCCTGTCGACGAGGCGTACCCGCCCATGTCCGTGACGGTGCGCCTGGCGGACGAGATCGACATCTCGCGCGGCGACATGATCTGCCGTCCGAACAACGTGCCGACGGTGACGCAGGACATCGACGCCCAGATCTGCTGGATGGACGAGTCGGCGTCGCTGGTGCAGGGCAAGAAGTACGCGATCAAGCACACCACCCGGTGGGCGCGGGCGATGGTCAAGAACATCAACTACCGCGTCGACGTCAACACGCTGCACCGCGACGAGGACGCCACCGAGATCAAGCTGAACGAGATGGCCCGGATCCGCCTGCGCGTGACCCAGCCGCTCTTCGTGGACGCCTACCAGGCGAACCGGCAGACCGGCGCCTTCATCCTCGTGGACGAGGCGACCAACAAGACCGTCGCGGCGGGCATGATCGGCGGGCCGGCGCACCAGTACTGAACCACCGTCTCGAACGTGTCCGGACTGTGACCGGTGGAGCCACCGAGTCCCTGATACGCTCCGCAACGCCGGAGGGCCGCCGACCCACGTCGGCGGCCCTCCCATGTTGCAGAAAACGCGCCTGGCCTGGGTAGTCGTCCCGAGTGATCCGGAGACGCGCGGCCAGGCCCGCACGCAGACCCGGAGGTTGGCCAGTGACCGTCGTCTCGAGTTCGCTGCCGCCCACATTCGGGCCCGCGGATCCGGGAATCGCCACCGGCGGGCCGTCGCTGCCGGACGGCGTCTCGCCGCCTGAGCGCAGCGCCACCGGGCGCCGTCCGACCGCCGTGCACATCCCCGAGCTGCACGGCCTGCGCGGGCTGGCGCTCGCTCTCGTCGTCGCGTTCCACCTGTTCGGCAACGGCCGGGTGTCCGGCGGCGTCGACGTCTTCCTGGTCCTGTCGGGGTTCCTGGCGACGGGCTCTTTGCTGCGCCGCGCCGAGCGGCGCGAGCTGCGCCTGGGGGAGCACTACGGGCGGACGTTCTCCCGGCTCGTCCCCCCTGCCCTCCTGGTGCTCGTCGCGACGGCCGCCCTGGCCTGGTGGATCATGCCGCGTGGCATGTGGGTGCAGACGGGCCGCGAGATCCTCGCGTCGGCGCTGTACTACGTGAACTGGGAGATGATCTCGGGCCAGCTCGCCTACGGCGCGGCCGGACCGCAGACCAGCCCCCTGCAGCACTTCTGGTCGATGTCCGTGCAGGGGCAGTTCTTCCTGGTCTGGCCGGTAGTGGTGCTGGTTGTGGTCGCGCTGGCGCGCCGGCTGTGGATCAGCGCCCGCGACGTGCTGCTCGTGGTGGTCATCGGCACGACGGCGGCGTCGTTCGTGTACGCCCTGAACCTGCACGCCCTGGATCAGCCGGTCGCGTATTTCCACTCCTGGGCCCGGTTCTGGGAGCTGGGCGTCGGCGGGTTCCTCGCCCTGGCTCTGCCGTGGCTCCGGTTCCCGGGCTTCCTGCGTCCCCTGCTGGGGTGGGCGGGGCTCGGGCTGGTCGTGTCCAGCGGGTTCGTGCTCGACGGCGGTGCGCTGTTCCCAGGGCCCTGGGCCCTGTGGCCCGTGGCGGGCGCCCTGCTCGTGCTGCTGGGCTCGGGCGGGAGCGCCGGCTGGGGCCCGCGCGGCCTGCTGCAGCTGGCGCCGCTGCGCTTCGTCGCCGACATCTCCTACGCGCTGTACCTGTGGCACTGGCCGCTGCTCATCGCGTACCTGCACTACACGGGCCAGGACCGGGTGGACTGGGTCGGCGCCGCACTCATCCTGACGACGTCCGTCGTGCTGTCCTGGCTCACCACCAAGCTCGTGGCGGACCCCGCGCAGCGGTTCCGGGAGGCGTTCGGCGGTGTACGGGCGCTGGTGGCCGCCGCTGCCTGCGCCTCGCTGGTGGCGGGCGGCACGGTGGCTGCCGTGACCGAGCTCGAACGGCAGGACGCCCAGCTGCTCGCGGCCGCCGAGGCCGCGGCGGAGGCGGCAGGGCCGTCCCAGTACCCGGGAGCACTCGCCCTGAGCCCTGCGTACGGCGACCCGGTTCCGGGCGACCTCGCGATCCAGCCCGCGCCCGCGGTGGCCGCGCAGGACCTGCCCGACGTCGACGCCCAGGACTGCATCCAGGACAACGTGGTCACCCCCGGGTCGGACGCGGCCCGGAGCTGCGTCCTGACCGACGGGCCGGATCCGGACCACACGGTGGTGATGGTGGGCGACTCGCACATCATCCAGTGGGCGCCCGCCATGGCCGAGGTCGGGCGGCAGGAGAACTGGCGGGTGCAGCTCATGGCGCGTCGCGGCTGCCGCCTGGCCGCGCCGGTGGGACAGCTCGGCCCGGCGAGCAACACCGACAAGTGCTGGTCGTGGCGGATCAACGCCCTGGCCGCGCTCGAGCAGCTGCGGCCCGACGCGGTGCTGGTGGTCGGGAGCCGGACCTCGGCCAACGCCCCGGGCGACACGGTGATCCCGGCGGAGGCGCGCGCGTGGCGCCGGCTGGCCGCAACGGGAATCCGGGTGGTGACGATCAGGGACAACCCGCGCTTCGCGTTCGACGTCCCGGCGTGCGTGGAGAGCCACCCGGACGGCGTCGGCTGCGCGCGGCCCCGGACGGACGTCTACTCGCCAGTGAACCCGGTCGAGACCGCGCAGGGAGTACCGCAGACGGCGGTACACGTCGACCTCACCCGGTTCATCTGCGGGGTACGGCTGTGCGAGGGCGCGGCAGGGAACGTGCTGATCTACCGCGACGACAACCACCTGACCGCCACCTACGCGGCGACTCTGACGCGCCCGCTGCACAACTCGCTGCGGATGAGGGCGCCCTGGCTGTTCGTCGACCCGATGGACACCCCGCCGGTCCGCACCCGCTTCTGACCCCACCCCGCCGAGGTAGAACCCTGGCGAGGTAGAACTCTGGCGAGGTAGAACCGCGGCACCGCTGCGGTTCTACCTCGCCCCAGTCCTACCTCGCCCCAGTCCTACCTCGCCAGGGTTCTACCTCGGCGGGGTGGGGTGGTGGTCAGGGGGTTACCGCGTCCAGGGCGTCGGCTATGCCGTCGCCGTAGAAGCTGTTCTCCGCCGGATCGCCCAAGCAGGCCGGTCCGGCCGTCGTGGTGGTGCACTCGTGGTCGTCGGCCTGGGCGCGGACCGCCGCCTCCAGCTGCGCCGGGCTCCAGCGCGGGTGCGCCGACTTCATGAGCGCCAGCACGCCAGCAACGTGCGGGGACGCCATCGAGGTGCCGCTCTTGAGGTCCCAGGTGCCGTCGAGCTCCGTCGACAGGATCGCGCTGCCAGGGGCGGACACGTCGATCTTGCCGAGGCCGCGGTTCGAGAACGAGCTCAGGTTGGTTGCCTGGGTCAGCGACGAGACCGTCACGACGCCGTCCAGCTCAGCGGGGATGTCCTCGCAGCCGGAGTTGATGACCCGCTGCACCGCCGTCGAGTCGTTCGGGCTGGACGCGTCGGTGGTGTTGTTGGCCAGGTCCGTCGCGGCGTTGCCCGCCGCGGCGGCGTGCACCACGCCCCGCTTGGTCGAGAAGTCCACCGCGCGGCGCACGGCCTCCTTCGCGGCGAGCTGGTCGGGCTGGTCCTCGCACCAGTACATGAACGGGTCGATGTAGTACGAGTTGTTCGTGACGTCCATGCGGTTCATGCCCGCCCAGATGAAGCCGCAGATCGCGTACTCCGGGTAGATGAACCCGTCGTCGTTCACGACCTTGACGGAGGCCATCTTGACGCCGGGCGCCACGCCCACGATGCCCACGCCGTTCTGCGCGGCCGCGATGGTGCCCGCGACGTGCGTGCCGTGGTCGGAGGTGGTCGGCAGCCAGCCGGTCGCCGACATGTCCGGACGGCCGCCGTCCGTGCAGTTCACGGACTGGTCGGCGTCGACCTGGCTGGCCAGGTCCGGGTGCTCGGCGTCGATCCCGGAGTCCAGCACGCCGACGACGACGTCGGACGACCCGGGGTTGATCTCGAGGGCCTGGTCAGCCTTGATCATCTCCATGTCCCACTGCGTCGCCTCGCCCGGGTCGGGCACGACGGCGGTGCCGGCCGGCTCGTCGACGGTCCAGCCGGTGGTGTCCTTCTTCGCCTGGCCCTCCACGGACTTGCTCTTCTGGGCGCCCGAGGGGCTGTCCGCGCCCGGCGTGCCCTCGGTGGGGGAGACGGTGCGGGTGGCACCGACGGACTCGACGACGCCGGCGCGATCCGCGGTGAGCACGTCCTCGCGGAACGAGCCGTTGGCGGAGTGTGCCACGACGACGCCGATCTGCGGCCACGCCTGCACGGCGACACCGTCGGCCCGCTGGACCGCCCTGATTGCGAGGGCCGTCTCGCGGGCGCTCGTGTGCTCGGTGTTCACCACGTAGGAGAACAGGGCTCCATCGGGGGTGACGATCGGGACCGGTGTCGACTCGGGCTCATCCGCTGCGTTCCCGGCGACGGTGCCGAGCGCGGTGAGCGCGAGCGACGTCGCGGTGGCGACGGCGAGTGCTCGCCTGGAATGGGAGATGCGCATGGTTCACTCTCCTGTGGGTGAAAAGCGGGCCCCCGTGCGGGGCCCGTAGGGCAACCTACGCGTCCTGACGAGGATTGCCATCGCATCTGCACATCTGAAACAAAGGCGAAACAAGAGTTTTTTCACCCCACTGTTTCTGTGGGACAGTGGGGCCCGTCCTTGCCCCCGACGATGAAGAGCCCGACGCGCCATGACGGCAACGACGACCGCGCCTGCCGCGGCACCGGACGGGTCACGCGAGCATTCCGCCCGCCCCCGCAAGTTCCGCCCCGAGGTCCAGGCACTGCGCGCCCTCGCGGTGCTGCTGGTGCTCGTCTACCACATCGACCCGGCAGTTCTGCCCGGGGGCTACATCGGCGTGGACGTGTTCTTCGTGATCTCGGGCTTCCTCATCACGGGCCACCTGTGGCGCGAGGCCTCGGCCACCGGCGCGGTGAACCTCAAGAAGTTCTGGGCCGCCCGGGCCCGGCGCATCCTGCCGGCGTCCCTGGTCACCACCGTGGGCGTCATTGTGATCGCGCTGGTGCTGCTGCCGCCGTCCCTGGTGGAGTCGTGGTGGAAACAGGCGCTCGCCTCCGTGCTGTACGTGGAGAACTGGGCGCTCGCCGCGGAGTCCGTCGACTACCAGGCCGCCAGCAACAGCCCGACGGCGTTCCAGCACTTCTGGTCCCTCGGCGTCGAGGAGCAGTTCTACCTGGTCTGGCCGCTGCTGGTCGTGCTCGCCGTCGTGCTGTGGGGCGGCAGCCGGGGCGGCGTCGTGGTCAAGAACCCGGCCAGGCTGCGGGGGATCCTGCTGGCGATCTTCGGCGTGGTGGCCGTCGCCTCGCTGGCCTGGGGCATCAACCAGTCGTCGGGCGACGACCCGGTCGCGTACTACTCGACGCTGACCCGTGTCTGGGAGCTCGCGGCCGGCGGCATCCTGGCGCTCGTGATCCGCGACACGAAGCGGTTCGCGCCGCTGCGCAACACGCTGGTCGTGTTCGGCGTCGCGACGATCGTCACCGCGGCCTGCCTGTACGACGACGGCACGGCGTTCCCCGGTGTCGCGGCGCTCGCGCCGACGCTGGGCGCCTGCGCCGTGATCGCGGGTGGCCGCACCTCCGGCCCCGGCTCGCTGCGCGTGGTCGCGGAGTCGTGGGCCGTCCAGCGCATCGGCGACATCTCGTACTCGCTGTACCTGTGGCACTTCCCGGTGGTCGTGTTCTTCGGGGTGTACACCGACCGGGACCCGAGGCTGACGGACGTCATGGTCATTCTCATCGCCTCGTTCGCGATGGCGATAGCGAGCTACACGCTGGTGGAGCAGCCCATCCGCACCGTGCGCTGGTTCAGGGCCGACGGGCGCATGCTCGTGGCGGCCCTGGTGGCGATGGTGCTCGTGGCCGGCCTCACCCTCACCCTGCCGTGGCGCGTCCAGGGCACCATCGACCGCTGGGACACCAACGCGCAGGCCGCCGCGAGCGAGGCGGACGAGACCATCCCGGAGGGCATCGAGCGCAACTTCGCGCCGTTCGTGGACGGCAGCACCGCCATCTCGCCCAACCCGATCAAGGCCGCCGAGGACAAGGACGCCGAGATCAACGCGTGCCAGGCGGCGCAGCGCGACCCGGTGACCGCCATGTGCGAGTTCGGTGAGACGGAGAACCCCAAGGCGACGGTGGCCATCGTCGGCGACTCGCACGCCGCGATGTTCTCGCAGCCGATCATCACCGTCGCCGAGGAGCGCGACTGGCGTGTGGTCACCTACCTGCACTCGGCCTGCCCGTTCAGCGCGGACCGGCGCAGCGGCGACAGCCCGGAGGTCGAGGCCTGCGCGGCGGCGAACGCCCAGACGCGCGCCGAGGTGCTCGAGCTGGCGCCCGAGCTCGTGGTCACGTCCTTCCAGGAGTCGTACGCCCTCGCGCCGCGCGGCTCGGAGGAGCACCCAGGCGCGGAAGGCCTCGCCGAGGTCTGGAACGAGCTCGCGGACCAGGGCTCGCAGGTCGTGGTGCTGCGGGACACGCCGCACGCGCGGGACGACATCATCGAGTGCGTCACCGAGAACTACACGGACCCCACGCAGTGCGACCAGCCGCGGGCGGACGCCGTGGGCGGCCGCGACACGGTCCCTGCCGCGCTGGAGCTGGCTCCGCGGGCGAAGTCGGGCGAGTTCCTGGACTTCTTCTGCGACGAGTCGACCTGCCCGGCCGTGATCGGCAACGTGCTCGTCTACCGCGACCCGAACCACGTGACGCGCACCTACATGGAGCAGCTCACCGACCGGGTTCGCGAGGTGCTGCCGGCGTCGTTCTGACCGGCATGGCGTTGTGACCGGCATCGTCCGCAGGGCCTCGTCGTGCGGGCCCACCGGAGCGGACGTAGCCTGCCGGGCATGGGGCGCGTGCCGACGCGGCAGCCCGGTCCGCCGGCCGACCGGGGACGAGGCGGTGCCCAGCTGCTCCTGCGCTGCTGGCTCGGCGCCTCGCTCGTGGTCGCGCTCGCGCTCCCGGTCGGCGATATCGCCGCCGAGGCCGCACCGGACGTCGCCACCGCACCGGACGTCGTCACCGGGGCCCCACCGACCGTCGTCACGGCCGCGGCGCGGAGCGACCTCACCGCGGGCGTGCGGGAGCGGCGGCTGCGCAAGGGCGAGACCTTCTGGATGTTCGGCCGGCTGACGGTCGGCGGTGACCCGGCGCGCGGGCGCGAGGTCGTGGTGCAGAGGAAGCGGATGAACGAGTCCGGCTGGAGCACCGTCGGCGCCGACACCACGAACCGCTCCGGGCGGTACAGCGTGCGGATCCGGGCGGGGGCGGTCTACGAGTACCGGGCCATCTACCGCGGCTCGGCCACCGCGCGGTCGTCGTGGACGCCGCGGATCGGCGTCCGGCTCACGACGGCCGACCGGTCCATGACGTCCCGCGCCCGGCAGATGGGCCCGGCGGTCGGGCGGCCGACGTCGGGCCTGCGGCAGGTGACGCGTTCCGTCGTCTCCCGCTCGTACCGGGAGGGGATCCTCGTCAAGGTGACGCGCTCCGGCCGGGTGCGGACCTGGTGGGTGCACGGCGGCGTCCTGGGCGAGTACCGCGATCTCGGCGGCGCCAGGGGCCGTCTGGGCGCGCCGGTGATGGACCCGCTGTGCGGGCTGGCCCGGGGTGGCTGCGTGCAGCGGTTCGAGGGCGGCGTGCTCTACACGAACGCCGACGGCGACGAGGCGCTGACCGGCCTGACCGGCGTCCGGGGCGAGGTGGTGGCGGCCGCGCGCTCCCAGGTGGGCTACACCGTGCGGTACGACGCAAACAACGGCTCCCGCTACGACTGGCACAGCAAGTACAACGTGTGGGCGCGCACGAACGCGCCGTGGTGCGGGCTGTTCCAGTCGTGGTTCTTCAAGGCGTCGGGGCATGCGTCGCTGGTGCCGCAGTCGACCACCTGGACGCGGTACCGGGACACGGTCCGGCGCACGCGGCCGACGGGCTCGTCGCCGCGGGTCGGGGCGCTGGCGTTCGTCTCCTACGTGGCGTCGGGTGAGGCGTCGCACGTGATGTTCGTGGTGCAGGTCACCGGCTCACGGATCAAGGTCATCGAAGGCAACACCGGTGGCGGCGGCGCGCTGCGCCCGGGCGTCCGCGGCGTGGTGGAGCGCTGGGTGCCGGAGTCGGAGGTGCTGTACTACGCGTACCCGCGGTACTGACGCCGTCGCACGCCCACCCGCTCCAGGACGCCCGCCACCACGCAGCTCGCCACGAGGATCGCGACGGTGACGGCGGCGCCGAGCACCAGCGAGCGGATCCAGCCCACCTCGGGGGTGTGCAGCGCGTCGGTGACGAACGGGTGCAGCAGGTACACGTACAGCGAGTGCCGGCCCACCGTGCGCAGCCCTTCGCCGACGATCGGCACACGCGCGCGCAGGGCGTCGCGGAGCGCGGGCACGCACAGCGCCGCGCCCAGCGAGAGCACGGTGAACGCGACGACGCTCCACCAGGGGCCGGGGCCGCCGGACGTGTAGACCCAGCTCCGGGCCACGAGGCCGAGGACGACCGGCAGCGCGAGCCACCACGCGCGCAGGCGTGGAAACCACCCGTTGCGCACGGCCACGCCCAGCAGGATCCAGACGAAGTACCCGGCGTACCGGGCGTCGACGTTGTCCAGGACGACCTGCGGCACGAGCTCCTTCAGCGGCGTCTGGAAGAGCAGGGCGCCGACGACGGCGGCGACCCCGAGGGCGGCCCGGGCCGCCGCCGAGCCGTTGAGCGGCCGCGCGAGCAGGCGCAGCAGCAGCACGCCGAGGAACAGCATCGGCACGTACCAGAGGTGGAAGTCCGGGCGCAGCAGCAGCACCTCGAGGAAGGTCTGCACGTCGGCGAAGGCTTCGGGCTTCTGCAGTGCCAGCCACAGCACGCTGACCACGAGCCAGGCGGCGATCATGCGCTTCCAGTAGTGGCGCAGCAGGTCGCCCCACGGTCGGGTGCCGAACCGGGCCATCGAGATCATGTACCCGGACAGGAACAGGAACATCGGCATGTGGAAGCCGTAGATCATCCACTTGGTCCACGATTCGCCGACGCCCTGCCAGAACGTGTGGCCGAAGATCACCACCACCAAGAGGATGCCCTTGAGCTGGTCCGGTCCGGGGTCGTGCCGTGTGCTGCTCATCGCCGCAGAGGTTACCCGGGTCCGGCCGTGTTCCCGTCGTCGAACAGCCAGGGTGTGACGGATCGGAGCTGCCTGCCGAGCACGGGCCTGAGCGTACGGACGTACGTGTTCGTCAGATGGTCGTCGTCGCGGTACACGAGCACGTTGCCGACCACGGCCGCGCAGGTCTCCGGTCCGCACACCGAGTCGGTGAGGTCCAGGTGGACGACGCCGTCGGGCACGCCGGGCGCCGTCGTCACGGGGGAGACGGCGGCGAGCTGCTCCGCGCGCGGCCGCCCGCAGGCGTCGGGGGAGCCGGCGGCGTCCACGCACTCGGGCACGAACCACTCGAAGCGCGGGTTGTCGCGCACGGTCACCACCTGGATGCCGGCGTCGTCCAGCACACGCCACGCGTCGGCCTGGCCGGGCAGCACCTCCTCGGGCGAGCCGTCCTCGTAGGTCCGCGTGCCCACGACCACGACGACGTCGGGGCGGGCCGCGACCAGGGCGTCCAGCGCCTGCTCGTTCCACGTGGCACACGCCGGCGTGTACGCCGGGCCCTCGTCGCCCGACGTCGCCAGGCGGCAGCCGTGCTTGAGCATCTCGCGCAGCTCCCAGCCGTGCTCGCGGGCGAGCGCCACGAAGGCCTCCTCGTACTGCAGCTCGTGCGAGGCCCCGGCGAGGTAGACGACGGCGCCCGGGTCCGCCGGCGCCACGACCGTGCACTCCAGCACCTCGGCCCGCTCGCGGTCCTGGACGCAGCCGGGCCGGCCGGGGTGGTCGTCGTACGCGACCCAGGTCGCGGGCCGGAACGGGGCCGCGGACGGCGCCTCGGCGCGCGCTGTGCCCGGCGCCAGCGCGGCGGCGCCCGGATGCTCCGGCGACGGTTCGAGCAGCCCGGCGACGTTGCTCCGCACCGTCGCGTCGTGTGCGGTCGCCGCGGCCTGGGTGCCGCCGAGCACCAGCACGGCGGCACCGGCCAGGACCGCGAGGATCCGTCTGCCCGACGGCGTCGTGGCGGCCCGGGTGGCGGCGTCGCCGCCGGAGCGGGCGGGGCCGGGCGGCCGGCTCGTGGTCGTGGCCCGGCGTGCCGCCAGGCGGTCGGTGACGTGGGTGAGCAGCGGCTCGGCGACGTACCGCGTGGTGAGCCACGCGAGGGCGGTGGAGGCCGCCAGGATCCCGGCGCCCGCGGCCGGGCTCACGTGGTGCGCGCCGGTCGCGAGGAGCCAGAAGACCAGGACCGGCCAGTGCCAGAGGTACAGGGCGTACGAGATGCGCGCGCCGAAGCGCAGGGGAGCGCTGTCCAGGAGCCGTCCGACGCCGTGCGCAAGCTCGCCCGGCTCCGTCCGCTGCGGGACCGTCGCCAGCAGCACGAGTGCGGCGCCGCCGACCGGCACGAGCGCCCAGGCCCCGGGGAACACAACGGCGCCGTCGACCAGGAAGCCCGACCCGACGACCAGGGCGAGCCCGGCCCAGCCGGCGACGTCCTGCCCGCGGAACGGGACTCCCCGGCGCAGGGCCAGCGCGAGCAGCGCGCCCGCGCCGATCTCCCAGAACCGGGTGAACGTGCTGAAGTACGCGGTGGGCTGGTCCGCAGAGACGAGCCACAACGCGTAGCCGAACGACGCGGCGGTGGCCGTGGCCGTGACGACGGCCAGCAGGACCGTGGGCGTAACCCCGCCGCCGCGGCGAGCGAACCGTCGGGCGCAGGCGGTCAGGCCGAGCACCACCAGCGGCCAGACGGCGAAGAACTGGCCCTGCACCGACAGCGACCAGAAGTGCTGCAGCGGGCTCGCGTCGGGCCCGGCGGCTCCGTACGCGAGCGCGGCCTGGATGAGCTCCCAGTTCTCCCAGAAGGTCGCGGACGCCCCGACCTCCCGCAGCACGGACGACCAGCGCATCCGGGGCGCCAGCGTGAGGAGCGCGACGGTGACGGCGGCCAGGACCACCAGCGCGGCCGGGAGCAGTCGGGTCAGCGTGCGCGCGTAGTGCGCGGAGAGCCGCAGCGTGCCGGCTTCCGCGCGGCGCAGCAGCGCACCCGTCGCGAAGTACCCGGACAGCAGGAGGAACACGTCGACGCCGCCCGAGACCCGGCCGTGGCCGAACAGGTGGAACGCGACCACGAGGATCAGCGCGAGACCACGCAGGCCGTCGACGGCGCCGATCCGCTCGGACGGGCGTTGGGCTGGGGGCGCCGTCGGCGCACCGGTGACGACTGGCACGCCGCCGAAGGTAGAGGTGGTGCCTTACGCGCAGGTAGACCGCACATGACACCCAGCACTGGATTTTCACCCGGCCAGCCGTCCTGACCGTGGTTCAGCAGGCTCCGGCAGAGCCGTAACCCCCGGGCAGATGGTCGTCCCGAGCCTGCTGAACGCGAGTCAGCTCCTGGCCGTGGCGCGGCGGGTTGCCTGTTCTGCCGGGTCCGGGACCGGGGCGGCCGCCAGCAGGCGCCGGGTGTAGTCCTGCTCCGGGCTCCCGAGCACGCGCGTCCGCTCGCCCGCCTCGACCAGCCGGCCCTGGTGCAGGACGGCGACCCGGTCGGCGAGCTCGTCCACCACCGCTAGGTCGTGGCTGATGAACAGGCAGGCGAACCCGAGGGACCGCTGCACCTCCCGGAACACGTCGAGCACCGTGGCCTGCACGGAGACGTCCAGGGCCGACGTCGGCTCGTCCGCGATCAGCAGGTCCGGACCCAGGGAGATCGCCCGGGCGATGGAGACGCGCTGGAGCTGGCCGCCCGAGAGCTCGTGCGGGTAGCGGGACACCCACGCCGCGGGCAGCTCGACGCTCTCCAGCAGCTCCGCGGTGCGCCGCTCGAGCTCCGCCCCGCGCAGGCCGGCGTGGACCAGCAGCGGCTCGGCGACCGACTCGCCGATCGAGTACCGCGGGTTCAGGGACGCGGCCGGGTTCTGGAACACGACACCCACCCGGGACCGCGCCGCCCGGACGGTCCGCGGCGAGTCGTGGCCGGGCCGGGTGCCGACCACCTCCACGGTGCCGGACGTGACGGGAGCGAGGCCGAGCGCGCAGCGCCCCATCGACGACTTCCCGGAACCCGACTCGCCGACCAGGGCGACGATCTCGCCGGGCCGCACGCTCAGCGTCACGCCGTCGACGGCGCGGACCGCCCGACCGCGCCGGTCGCGGTACTCGACCACGAGCTCGTCGAACGCGAGGGCCGGCCGGGCGGACTCGGTGGCGCCGCTCGGCCGCTCGTGCGTCCCCACGCGCGGGACGGCGGCCAGCAGCTCGCGCGTGTACGCGGCCCGGGGCGCGTCGAAGAGCTGCCGCACGGGCGCCGTCTCGACCACCTCGCCGGCGCGCATCACGACCACCCGGTCGGCGAGGTCGGCGACCACGCCCATGTCGTGCGTGATCAGCACTATCGACGTCGACACGCGCTCCCGCAGGCGGCGCAGCACGTCCAGCACCTCGCGTTGCACGGTGACGTCGAGCGCCGTCGTCGGCTCGTCGGCGAGCAGCACCTCCGGGTCGCACGCGAGCGCCATCGCGATCATGACCCGCTGCGCCTGGCCGCCCGAGAGCTGGTGCGGGTAGAACCGGAGCCGCTGGGCCGGGTCGGGCAGCTCGACCATGCTCAGCAGCTCCACCGCGCGGTCGCGCCGCTGCGCCCGCGACAGGTCCGGGGCGTGCCGCCGCAGCATCTCGTCGAGCTGGAAGCCGACGGTGAACACCGGGTCCAGCGCGCCCGAGGAGTCCTGGAAGACCATCGCGACACGACGCCCGCGCACGTCCTGCAGCGCGCGCCGGTCGAGCCCGATCAGCTCGACCGGCTCCTGCCCTGGCCCGCCCAGGCGTGCGCTGCCGCCCACGACGGCGTGGCGTCCCAGCAGGCCCAGCAGCGCGAGCGAGGACACGCTCTTGCCGGAGCCCGACTCGCCGACGATCGCGAGCACCTCGCCCGGTAGCACGTCGAAGGAGACACCGCGCACCGCCGCGACGTCGGGAGCGCGCCCGTCGTCGACCCGGAAGGAGACGGTCAGGTCGCGGACCTCGAGCACGGGCGCACGGCCCGGGGCGCTGCCGGGTGCGTTGTCCAGTGTGGCGTCCGGTGTCGCGGCTGCGGAGGCGGGATCGGTCACGGTTCTCCTGTTCCGTCCGCCGAATGGGCGTCGCGGTACGCCTCCCAGTCGGCGAGCATCTTGCGGTGGTACCCGGCGAGCCATTCGTTGTAGTTGCGCGCGTTGACGAGGCGCTTGTGCGGGCCCTCGGCGTCACCGGCGATCGCGAGCCCCTCGTCGATCACGGCCCGCAGGTGCGTCAGGTAGGCCCGTTCGCCGGCGAGGAAGCTGCCCCAGATGTCGTCCTCGACGCGGAAGTAGTGGTGCCGGTCGCCGAGCACGGAGTGCCGCTTGATGAAACCGACCTCGACCAGCCGCCGGGTGCCCGTGGACACCGCCCCGGCGCTCGCCTTGAGCAGCCGCGCGATCTCCTGCGAGGACAGGTAGGGCCGGTCCACGATCATCAGGAGGGCGATGATGCGGCCCTCCATCCGCGGGCTCCACGTCAGCGCGAACTGCTCCACGAAGTGCTCCACCGCGGGGCCGAGCACGAGCTCCTCAGCTGGGGTCTGGCTGGTCATGGGGCCACCCTAGGTTCCGGGTTCACGAGCGACCCCTCGGGTCGAGCACGTCGCGCAGAACGTCACCCAGGGTGATCATGGCCAGCACCGTGATCGTGAGGACCACCCCCGGCGCGACCAGCATGTGCGGCGACGTCTGGAAGAACGACTGCGCGCTGGACAGCTGCAGGCCCCACGAGATCGACGGCGCGTTGAGGCCCAGGCCCAGGAACGTCAGGGTGGACTCCGCGACGATGACGCCGCCCACCATCGTCGTCGCGACGGCCAGGACGGGGCCGAGCGCGTTGGGCAGCACGTAGCGGGCGATGATCCGCCGGTCGGGCAGGCCCATGGCACGCGCCGCCTCGACGTAGGGCGCGTCGCGCACCGTCCGCACGGACCCGCGCACCAGCCGGGCCATCGTCGGCCACGAGAACAGGGCGAGCACCAGCGCGACGGTCACGGCGGAGCGCGTACCGACCGACGTCAGCACGACCACCGCGCCCAGCAGGAACGGGAAGCCGAGGAACACGTCGGTCAGCCGGGCCACGACCCGGTCCAGGAACCCGCCGTAGTAGCCGGCCAGGGTGCCGACGACGAGCGCGACGGCCAGCGCCAGCGCGGTGCACAGCAGGCCGACGGTGAGGGACGCCCGGGTGCCGAACACCACGTTGGCCCACACGTCGCAGCCCTGGACGTCCGTGCCCAGGACGTGCTCGCCGCCGGGCAGCAGTGCGCTCTGGGCCAGGTCGCAGGCCCGCGGGTCGGGCTGGCCGAACCAGCCGGCGAAGGCCGACGGGACGAGCGCGACCAGCCCGAGCACCGTGAGCACGGCGGCGGCCACCCAGAACAGCGGACGGCGGCGCAGCGTGCGCCAGACCCCGCGCCGGGCGACGGCAGGCGCCGGTCCGTCGGCGGTAGCGGCGGCCAGCGACTCGGTCAGGGGTTCACTCATGGCGGATCCTCGGGTCGAGGACGGAGGCGAGCAGGTCGACCAGCAGGTTGGTGAGCAGGAACACGACGATCAGCGCGGTGGAGACGCCCACGATCGTGGGCCCCTCGTGCGCGCGGATCGCCTGGAACAGCAGCTGCCCGACGCCGGGCAGGTTGAAGACGCCTTCGACCACCACCGTCCCGCCGAGCAGGTAGCCGAGGTCGATCGCCAGGAACGTCAGCACCGGGATCGCGGAGCTGCGCATGACGTGCACCCCGACCACCTGCCGTTCGCGCAGGCCCTTGGCCCTCAGGGTGCGCACGTAGTCCGTACGGAGCGTGTCGACGACGGAGCCGCGCATGAGCCGGGCCACGGACGCCAGCCCGAACACGGCGATGACGGCGGCGGGCAGCAGGTACGCCGTCGGCCACCCCTCGCCGGTGCCCGCGACGGGGAACCAGGAGAGCCGCGCGCCGAGCCACAGCTGCGCGGAGACGGCCAGCACGAAGACCGGGATCGACGTCGCCACGACGGTGCCGGCGAGGATCAGCCGGTCGCTGACCGCCCCAGCGCGCAGCCCGGCGACGAGGCCGAGCAGCACGCCGAGCAGCACCTCGATGCCCCAGGCGGTCAGGGCCAGGGTGATGGTCACGGGCCAGCGCAGCGCCATCCGGTCGGCCACGGACTGGCCCTGGAACGTGGTGCCGAGGTCGCCCTGCAGGAGCCCGCCCAGGTAGCGCAGGTACTGCTGCAGCACGGGCTCGTCCAGGTGGTAGCGCTCGCGCAGCTCGGCCACCACGTTCGGGGCCAGCGGCCGGTCCCCGCCCAGGGCGGCGATCGGGTCGCCGGGCAGGGCGAACACCATGAGGTGGATGATCAGCGTGACGCCGAGGAAGACCACCACCAGGTCGGCCAGGCGCCGGGCTACGCGCCGCGTCATCGGCGTCGGCCCCCACGTTTGGCCAGGACGTGCGACATGGTCAGCGTGGCGCCGTACTGGACGCCGACGAGCCGCTCCACCGGCAGCACCTCGAGGCCGGTCACGGCCTGCGCGTCGGCCAGCCACTCGTCGTAGACGGCCCGGGCGCGGGCGTGCACCCGGTGCAGCCGGGCCGTGGCGAGGCCGGCGAACGCCTCGGCCTCCAGCGCGCGGACCAGCATGCCGCCGTAGCGCAGCCGGAACATGCGCACGACCTCCTCGTTGCTGAACACCTCGGCGCCCGTGGCCGGCCGCGACGGGAGCCGTCCCGCCCGCACGAGCTCGCTGTTGCCCGCCTCCGTCATCATCGGCACGAACGACTCGCTGGCGCGCAGGAACGGGCTGCGCAGCGTGAGGTCGGGCCGGGCGGCGTCGAGCAGGAGGCTCAGGGTGGAGCCGACGTCGACGAGCGCCTCGGCCTTGGCCCGCACGACGTCGGCGTAGTCCGCCGTCGTGTCGCTCGTGTCGTCGGCGGCCGGATGCGACCAGTACGGGAGCTCGGCGATCAGGGTGACGGTCCCGTGCCGCCGGGCGTAGGCCGCGGACCCTTCGCCGCCGACCATCGCCGCGGCGTCGAGCCCGAGGGACTCCAGGTAGTCGTACTCGTCGCGGCTGGAGCCGGCGAGGTACACGGCGGGCGCCAGCCGCCGCAGCGCCGGGGACTCGGGCTCGCCCGTGTCGAGCGGCAGGCCGAGCGCGGCGGGCACGGCGTGCAGCGGGCCGACGGCGTCGGGCAGGTCCTCGCTGAGGTAGTAGTAGACGCCGCCCAGCTCGGCGTTGTGCAGGCTGACCATCAGCTCGGGCCGGAGCTCGTCGATCAGGCGCATGAGCGCCTGGGTCTCCGGGATGACGCCGTCGAAGTAGGCGTCCTTGTACGCGAACGGGAACGTCCACTCCACCTGTTCCCGCGGCGCGGGGCGATAGAAGCCCCGCGCGTAGGCGGTCCGGTCCGTGGGGTCGCCGAACCATCCCTCGTTCAGCCGGGTCCCGTCCGGGTCGATGCACGGAACGAGGTGCCACGTGGCGTCCGTCATCGCGCACAGCTCCGGGTCGGCGACCAGCTCGGCGGCCAGGTGCTGCAGGGTGCGGAACCCGATGGGCTCGTTGGGGTGCACGCCCGCGAACAGCAGGTGCGGCCGGGGCCCGTCGCCGATCGAGAACATCTCGATCGGCTCCCCGAGCCGCGACGTCCCCACACGCCGTCGTCGCACCAGCGACGGGTGGTCGTCGGCCAGGGCCGCGAACCAGTCCAGCAGCGCGTCGACGGTGGGGAAGTCGCTGATCGGCGGGACCGCCCGGGCGCGGACGAGCACGTCGTCGAGCAGGCCGGCGTCGAGCGTCCCGCCGGCGGTCAGGCCGCTCATGCACCCTCCGCGAGGACGACGGCGGTGAACGTCGGGTTGCCGACGGCGGAGGTGGGCAGCTCCGCGACGCGCTCCGAGGTGACGTACGAGTAGGTCTCGAAGAACAGCGGCGGCGCCGGGAAGTCCTCGAAAATCCGCTCCTGCACGGCCGCGTAGGCCTCGGCGGCTGCCTCCGGGTCGGCCTCGGCGTCGGCGCCGGCGATCAGGTTCGCGACGTCCTCCTCGTAGTACGGGATGCAGTTGGGGCAGCCGCCGCCCTCGACGTAGAACGAGCGCAGGGTGTTCTGCTGGCTCGGGTAGAGCGCGCCCCAGCGGGAAAAGAACGGCCCGTCGATGTCGCCGTTCGTGCGGGTCTCGGAGAACTCCGCCCAGTCGGAGCTCGGGGTCGCGACGGCCTCGACGCCCAGGTTCTGGCGCAGCTGGTTGGCTATCGCCTTGTACAGCTCGTCGAGCCCGTTGCCGCCGGGGTAGTAGATGTCGATGGTGCCGTCGAAGCCGCCGGCCTCGTCCAGCAGGGCCTGCGCGGCCTCCGGGTCGTACTCGCAGAACTCGCCGCAGATGCCCTCGGGGGTGCCGGCCTCCACGGCCGGGGTGAACGCGGTGGCCGGGGTGAACAGGCCGCCGTAGACCACCTCGTTGATCGTCTCGCGGTCGATCGCCATGGAGATCGCGTGGCGCACGCGCACGTCCTGGTAGCGCTCGTCCCACAGCGGCAGCCCGAGGTACGAGATGCCGGCCGCCTCGAACGTGTACAGGCGCTCGCCGAAGTCGGCGGAGGCCTGGGGCAGCCGGGCGGCGGGGACGCTCGCGACGTCGATGTTGCCCGCCTGGACGTCGGTGTACGCGGTGGTGGTGTCGGTGTAGGGCACGAACGTGATGCTGTCGACGGTCGGCTCCGGGCCCTGGTAGTCGGTGTAGGACTCGGTCTCGATCGGTTCGTTCTCCACGTAGTCGCCGGTGACCGCGAACGGGCCGTTGCCGACCGGGTGGGTGTTGTACGCGTCCATGTCCTCCAGCGCGGAGGCGGGCATCGGGTACATGGCGGTCTGGCCCTGGCTGACCTGCAGCGGGAACTGCCCGTCGGGGCCGTCCAGGGTGACGGTGAACGTCAGGTCGCCGGTGACCTCCAAACCCGACATCTCGGTGGTCTTCGGCTCGCCCTTCGCCGGGTTGAGGTCGTCGTACCCCGCGATGCCGGCGAGCTGGCCGGAGTTCTCGTACGCGTCGGGCCCGTAGGCGACGGCGTTCCAGGTGTCGACGTAGGACTGCGCGGTGACCGGCGTGCCGTCGTGGAACGTCCAGCCGTCGCGGAGCGTGACGGTCCACGTGGTGGCGTCGTCGGACTCGATGGACTCGGCGGCCAGGTAGCTGAGCTCGCCGTCGGCGTCGACCCAGGTCAGCGGTGACCACACGGCCATGTTGAGGTCGTAGGCCACCGTCTGCCGGGCGGGAACGGTCTGGATCGGGTCGGTCACCGCGACGCTGATGGAGCCGCCGGACGCGGCGTCGTCGTCGCCGGCGCCGGCGGACGCGCCGCAGGCGGACAGGCCGACGGCCAGTGCGAGCGCAGCCGCCGTGCCGGTGAGTCGCCGTTGTCTCGGGTTCATGGTTCCTCCACTCGGTGGCGCGCTCGGCGCTCTGCGGGGTGGTGCTCAGGTGCCGAACAGTTGAGCGCACATCGCCGAGCGAGGTCAATGAAGTTTCAGAAGGAAATGAAAGTTTTACGTCGCCGTCACACCCGGTGGGTGCCCGCGGATGGTTCGATGACCCTGTGATCGACACCCGCGACTACCAGATCGAGGACGAGGACCGCGTGCGCGACCTCATCCGCAACCACGGCTGGGCCACCCTCGTCTCGGTGGCCGACGACGGCGCCCCGGTCGCCTCCCACCTGCCCGTGCTGCTGGAGGAGACGCCGCCGGGGGATCCGATGAGCCTGCTCGGCCACGTCGGCCGGCCGGACGAGGTGCTGCACCGGCTCGACAGCGGACGCGAGTCGCTGCTGATCGTGCAGGGCCCGCACGGCTACGTGTCGCCCGGCTGGTACGACCTGACCCCGGCCGTCCCGACCTGGAACTACGTCGCCGTGCACCTGCACTGCACGGTCGAGCTGCTCGGCCCCGAGGAGACGTACGCGATCCTGTCCGACACCGTTGACCGGTACGAGTCGGTCTTGCCCGATCCCGTGCGGCTGCCCCGGGTCGAGGAGTACGCCCGGCGCATCGCCAAGGGCGCCGCCGGGTTCCGCCTGCGCGTGGTCCGGTGGCAGGGCAAGGCCAAGCTGAGCCAGGACAAGCCGCGCGCTGTCGCCGAGCGGGTGGCCACCGCGCTGGAGACCGACCCGCACTACGCCCAGCCGGCGCTCGCGGCGGAGATGCGCGCGGAGCTCGACCGCAGGTCAGACGGGTTGTGAGCCCCATGGAGCCACTGCTGCTGGCGAACGCCCGCCTGACCACGGCCCGCGTCCAGCCGCTGACTGCAGACTTGGTCGCACCGCCGCCCAGTGCAGAGTTCATCGTTTCAACCGGGGGCGCAGGCGCAACCAGCTCTGCACTCGGCACCAAGTCTGCAGTGGGCAGCGGGCTTTTTGACCTTCTGGTGCGGGGTGGGCGGGTGGACGCCGTCGTGCCTGCCGGGCGGCTCGGCCGGGGCGGAACGGACGCCGGGGGCGTGGAGCGGGTCGACCTCGACGGGCGGTTCGTCCTGCCCGGCCTCTGGGACAAGCACGTGCACCTCACGCAGTGGGCGCTGGTGCGGCGCAGGCTCGACGTGTCGGGCGCCCGCTCGGCCGCCGAGGCCGCGGCGCTCGTGCGCGACCGGCTCGCAGACGGACCTCCGGAGCCCGGCACCGCGCTGGTCGGCTACGGGTTCCGGGACGGCCTGTGGCCAGATACCCCCACGGCCGCGCTGCTCGACGCCGTCGCGGGCTCCGTTCCGGTGGTGCTCGTGTCCGGTGACCTGCACTGCGCCTGGCTCAGCACCGCGGGCCTGCGGTTCGTCGGCGTCCGCTCGCACCCCACCGGCGTGCTGCGGGAGAGCGAGTGGCTGCCGCTGGCCGCCGTCGTCGACCGGGCGCCCGACCACCTCGCCGACACCTGGGTGGCCGACGCCGCCGCGGCCGCCGCGGCGCGGGGCGTGGTCGGTGTCGTCGACCTGGAGATCACCGACAACCTGACCGCCTGGCGCCGCCGGTTCGGCGCCGGGTTCGACGCGTTGCGGGTGCGGGCCGGCGTCTGGACGCCCTGGCTGGATGACGTGCTCGCCGAGGGCCAGCGCACCGGCGACGTGCTGCCCGGAACGGGCGGTCTGCTGGAGCAGGGGCCGTTCAAGGTGGTCACCGACGGCTCGCTCAACACGCGCACCGCCTACTGCCACGACCCGTACCCGGGCCTGACCGGGCCCGAGGCGCACGGGATCCTGTCGGTGCCCCCGGACGAGCTGGTCCCGCTCATGAAGCGTGCCCACGACGGCGGCCTGCAGTGTGCGATCCACGCGATCGGCGACCACGCCAACGCCCTCGCGCTGGACGCGTTCGCCGCGAGCGGCGCGCGCGGGTCGGTCGAGCACGCGCAGCTCCTCGACGACGCCGACCTGGCCCGGTTCGCCGAGCTCGGCGTGGTCGCTTCGGTCCAGCCCGAGCACGCCATGGACGACCGCGACATCGCCGACCGGCACTGGGCCGGCCGCACCGGCCGCGCCTTCCCGTACGGCGCCCTGGACGATGCCGGGGCTGTGCTCGCCCTGGGCTCGGACGCGCCGGTCGCCCTCCTGGACCCGTGGGCCGCTGTGGCGGCGGCGGTCTACCGGGCCAGGGACGGGCGCACCCCCTGGCATCCCGAGCAGCGGATCGGGCTCCGGACCGCGCTGGCGGCCTCGACGGACGGACGCGGTCTGCGTCCGGAGGCGGGCGGCCCGGCGGACCTGGTGATCCTGGACGCGGATCCGTTCGCCGTCGGGCAAGGTGCCAGTGCCGAAGCCGACGCGGCCGCCGCAGCAGCCCTGCGGAAGACGCCGGTGGCGGGCACGCTGCTGGCAGGCCGCTGGACCCACCGGGCGTGCTGAGCTCGCCGAAGTAGAGCGTGCGTCCGGACACACGCTCTACTTCGCGGAACTAGCCCGGGTCAGGCGAGGGTGATGGCTGCCGCGCCGTTTGCGACGTCCAGTTCTACGCGGCCGTCGACGACCTCCAGCGGTTCCGCGCGGTCGCCCCAGTAGTTGCTCCGGTGCGCGGACGTGACGCCGTCGGGGAGGCGGATGCCGGTGCGGGCGCCGTCGGGCGACGTGCAGAACAGCCGGACCGCTATCGAGCCATCGGCACACTCCTGCAGGCCCACCAGCCGCACCCGCGGATCCTCGATCTCCAGCAGCGACAGGGCGTCGACCGGCGCCCCGGCACCCGCGCCCAGCACCGCGCGCAGGGGATGGACCAGGGACTCGGCGGCAGCCGCGGCCACCGCCGTCGCCTCGCCCTCGCCGAACAGCACGGTGTAGCGGAAGTCCATCTCGAACGTCTGCTCCACCGGGAAGTTGGTGTCCCAGATGTTGTTGTGCACCCACGAGTAGACGGTTGCCGGCTCGTCGTCGGGCATGGTGTTCGGGAACGGGACGTACGGCAGGGCGATGTGCCCGGTCTCGACGAGCGGCACGTCCGCCGTCGCCCAGCCGATCGCCGGAGAAGCCGAACCAGCGGCCAGGTCGTCGATGGCGATCCAGTGCCGGATGGCGGTCAGGTACTCGCCGCCGCCCGGCACGCGATCGGCGTCCCGGCCGCTGAGCCCGCCGGCGGACTCCTGCAGCAGCCGCGGCTCCCGCGCGGCGAACGGGAACGCGAAGAACGCGCTCTCCTTGTCCCGGACCGCCGGCTTGGCGAGCCGGTTGACGATGTCGAGCTGGGGACGGTCGTGCCGCAGCCGGTAGGTCGTCACCAGCGACTCCGCTCCCGGGACCTTCGAGGACACCTGCAGCCACCTGTCCACCGCGCCGCTGCCGGAGTCGACGATCGCCACCGGCCCGCCGATCCCGCGCGAGCTCAGCAGCGCCAGGTTGCCGGAGTCGGCGAACTTGGACGAGTTGTGGTTGGAGTGCCCGATGGTCGCGTACCGGTCGTACACGTAGGCGTTGAAGCCCAGTGCGGCGTCGGTGTTGACCATCTCCCGGCCGGTTCGCTTGTCGAGGATCGATGCGATGGTCCCGTCGCGCTGGTCCAGCTCGACCCGGAGGTGGTCGTTCTCCAGCACCACCTCGTCGTCCAGCCGCGGTCGCTCCACGGGCCCGGTCTCCGAGCCCACCGCGTTCTCGAAGGCCAGCTCGCCCGACGCCGCGGCGGCCCGACGACGCAGCACGTCCGCCGCGGGCGCCGAGGTGAGGTCGAGGCGCACCAGGCCGACCGCCGGGGCGTTGGTCACGGTGGCCCGCAGGTGCCGGCCGATGCCCCGGCTGCGCTGCTCCTCGACGCGTTCGTCGTGGTCGAGAACGGCGCCGGTCCGGCTGTCGGTGATCGTCACGCTCCGGTCCAGCCCGATCACACTGGCGGGCAGGAAGAACTCCACGGCCTCGGTGCGGGGCTGCCCGCTGGTGTTCAGCAGGTAGACCGAGGCGTCGCCGGTGCTGCCGAGGTGCTCGGCCAGCGCCGAGCCGGCCACGTGCAGGCCGTGCTCGGCCTCGTCGAGCGCCTCGTAGGCGCGGGCCACCTTCCAGTACCACTGGTGCTCGCCGGACGACGAGCCCAGGTCGCTGTGGTCCCAGGAGTTGGAGGCGCCCCAGGTGTGCTCGTCCCACAGCGCGAGCTGGGCGTAGCCCCGCTCGGGGTCGACGAGCGGGCCGTCGGCCCGAGGACCGGTCGCCCGGTCGGCGTCGCCAGTGATCAGCCGCGCTGCGGCCGACAGCGTCTGGGCGTCCCGCAGCCGCGCCTGCGCCGTCCGGCCGGTCGCGACCGGCGCGGCGGCCGCGCCGACGCCGTGGGCCCACCAGTCGTTCCAGTCGCCCGTGAAGGTCTGCAGCTCGTCACCGACCCGCTCGACCGCGGCGTCGAAGAAGTCCTCGTTGGTGGACAGGCGCAGCTTCGGGAAGTCCCACTCGGCGTTCCACTCGGCCACGACGTCGCTGATGGTCCGGCTCGGCCCGGCGTTGTCGGACCAGCTCCCGTGCACGCGCAGGTGCAGGATGTCCCACGGGTACGGCTTCCGCTCCTGGCGTTCGGTCGTGTCCAGCCAGCCGAAGACGCTGCCCGGCATCAGCGGGTAGGGCCGCTTGCCGAGCGAGGACAGGTACGCGGGGAAGAGGTTGCTCGCCAGGTCGTAGGACTCGTGGAAGCCGACGGTCGGCCCCTCCATGTACGCCATGCCGTGCGGCGAGTCCGTGCGCCACACCACCACCGAGCCGCCCTGCGGCCCCTGCCACCGGAACAGTCGCGGCAGGTCGATCGCGCCCGTGTCGTCCGGGGCCGACCGGCCGGCCCAGTTGTGCGCGACGCTCAGGTACTCGACGCCCAGCGCCGACAGGGCGTCCGGCAGCCCGACGACGGCGCCCGGCACATCCGTCTGCATCGCCGACCGGAACCGCAACCCGTACTGCTGCCGGAGGTCGCGGGCCGGACGCAGCAGCTCGTACAGCTCGTCGGTCGAGCACATCTCCGTGTGCAGGTTGAACGGCATCGCCGACAGGGAGATCCGGCCCTCGTGCACCCGGCGCACGAGCTCCGCACGCTGCTGCTCCGTACGGTTGGCCAACCAGTCCGTCACCGAGAAGAGCGCCTCCTCCGACCAGCGGAACCGGGCGTCGTCCGGCCGGTCGTTGGTCTCGCGGGCGATCCGGAGCGCGTCGTCCAGGTAGCCCAGGTGCTGCTCGCGGACGATCGCCTGGGGGTCGGTGTACCCGATGTCCAGGTGCGAGTGATGGATCAGGTGCACCTCCCAGTGCCGCTGCGGCTCCAGCGTGTGTTCGAACCGGACGCCGAGGGTGGGCAGCGCGACCACGAGCTTGCCCGGCTCGTCGACGGCGGGCACGAACAGCCGGACGCCGGCCGGGCCCACCGGGCGGCGGCCGGGCTCGACCGCGCTCCCGTCGAGCTCGACGGTGACCGGGAGGGTTTCGAGGCTCGGAGCGGCGTCCGCCTCATGGTCCAGCCACTGCAGCCGGACCACCTGCTGGCGGCCGCGCTCCGGGTCCGTGCGGAGCAGCGGCTCGGCGACCAGGCCGAGCCGGTGGCCCTCGACGGCGACCTCCAGGTCTGCGGCGTAGTCGAGGATCTTGCTGCGGTACAACGACGCGTCCCAGACCGGGCTCGGGGACATGTAGGCGTGAGAGGGCACGGTGAAGCTCCTTCGCTGCGGGGTCGGTCGTTACTTGCTGAGGGTCAGGCTCGAGACGAAGAAGCGCTGGAAGACGAAGAAGATGGCCACAGTCGGCACGGAGGCGATCAGGGCGCCGGCCAGCACCGTGGGCGGTCCGACCGCGGAGTAGTTGCCGTTCAGGTTGATCAGGGACGCCATGATCGGCCTTACCTGCGGGCTCGCCGTCAGGGTCATCCCGAACAGCAGGTCGTTCCAGGCCCACGTGAACTGGAAGATGAACGCCGCGAACATCGCCGGGCGACACATCGGCAGGCAGATCCGCAGGAACGTCATGAGCGGCCCGGCGCCGTCGATCGAGGACGCCTCGAAGACCTCGCGCGGCAGCGTCGTGATGAAGTTGCGCATCAGGAAGTACGCGAACGGGATGGCGATCGCCACGTAGACGATCATCAGCCCGAGCCGGGTGTCGTAGAGGTTGCTGCGGGCCGCCGCGGTGAACATCGGCGCGAGGAAGATCTGCAGCGGGACCAGCGTGCCGCAGTAGATCAGCCAGAACCACAGCGTCTTGTGCCGCACCTTCAGCACCACGGTGCCGAACCCGGCCAACGCCGCGAGGAGCACGGCGACCGCCGCGCAGATCGACGAGTAGTACAGGCTGTTGAGGAAGCCGGGTCCCATCTGGCCCGTGTCCCAGGCCTCGGTCAGGTTGGTGAGCAGCCCGAGATCGCCGGGCCACCACGTGGGCGTCCCGGAGTACTGCGCCGACGGCGTGATCGCGTTGACGACCATCAGCCAGACCGGCACCAGCCAGAGCACGGTGATCAGCACCAGGAAGATCGAACGCAGACCCGTCCACAGCTTGGTGTTCATGGTCGTCTCCTCACGAGTTCGGGTCATGCGGGTTCGGGCCGGAGGCTGCGGCGCAGATAGAGCCAGGACGCCGCGACCACGATGATCGCCAGCACCACCGCCGTCGCCGCGCCGAGCCCGTACCGGCTGAGCAGGAACGTCTGCCGGTACATGGTCAGCGCGAGCGTCTCGGACGCCGTGCCGGGGCCGCCGCTGGTCAGCAGCCAGACCAGGTCGAACGTCTTCAGGCTGTTGGCCAGCGCCATCCCGACGACGACGATCGTCGAAGACGCCATCTGCGGGAACACCACCCGCCAGAAGAGCTTGCCGCCGGACGCGCCATCGAGCCGGGCCGCCTCGATGGTCGACGACGGGACCGTCTGCAGGCCGACCATGAACAGGACCACGTTGATCCCGGTGGCCTGCCAGGTGCTCGCGACGATCATGGTCACGGTGTTCATCGGCCAGTGCAGGAGCCAGTCGACCGGGTCCAGGCCGAGCGTCCCGAGCACCTGGTTGACAGCACCGTCGCTGCGCAGCATGAAGTTGTAGACGACGCCGGTGGCCGTGCCCGACAGGGCGTACGGGATGATGACCGCGATCCGCGCGATCGTTCCCAGGCGGCTGCCCTGCGTGACCACAGCGATGAGCAGGCCGAGCGCGACCGGCAGGACGAGTGACCCGACCGACCACAGCAGCGTGTTCAGCAGCGACTGGCCGAATCCGGGGTCCGTCAGCAGGCGGGTGTAGTTGTCCAGTCCCGCCCAGTGCATCGTCACGCCGTTGTACCGCGTGAAGCTGGTGGCGATCGTCCAGACCATCGGGAGGAGCAGCACCAGGCCGACGAAGACGGTCGCCGGCCCGATGAAGGCGGACGCCGCCAGCCGGTCCTTGAGAGACCTGCCGTGCGGTGCGGCCGGGGGAGGGCCGGCCGGCGTCGGATGGGCCGCTGTGCGGGCGGGGGAGGCGGAGACGGTCATGCCAGGTTCCAATCGGTCCAGGCCTCGTCCGCGTGCCTGGCCATCTGCTCGGCGGCCTCGCGGTACCGGGAGGGGGCGAGCATGAAGGCCGACACGTCCGACAGGACGGTCTGCACGAGCTGGGGCGGGCTCGACTCGTAGAAGCGCTGCAGCGGGGTGGCCTCGGTC
The DNA here is from genome assembly GCF_900608595.1 of Promicromonospora panici. Taxonomy (GTDB): domain Bacteria; phylum Actinomycetota; class Actinomycetes; order Actinomycetales; family Cellulomonadaceae; genus Promicromonospora; species Promicromonospora panici. The sequence goes on from NZ_UWYY01000008.1 coordinate 91,801, forward strand.
CGGGCCAGCTGCTCCTGCAGCTCGACGACGGCGGGGTTCCGCACCGGGACGTTCGGGTTGGCCGAGCTGTCCTGGAGGTAGTCGCTCCACGGCTGCTGCACGCTGGGCGCGAGCCACTCGCCGATCACGTCCATGGCGGCCGCATGGTTGGGGGACTGGCGGGGCAGCGTGAAGACGCCGGACTCGACGATCACCGTGTGCTCGACACCCCGCGTGATCGGGGGCAGGTTGAACAGCCCGAAGTGCTCACCCGGCTCGACGCCGTTCGCGACGAAGCTGCCGGAGTTCCACGTCCCGTACGGGACCATGCCCAGGGTGCCGTCGCGGAGCATCGGCCCGCAGGCCGAGGCGACGTCCAGGTCGAGCGCCGTGAACCAGTCGTTCGCCATCAGCTCGCTCCAGCGCCGGAGCACGTCGAGCAGCGTCGGATCGGTGTAGGCCGCCTGGCCGCTGGTCAGGGCCAGGTAGAACTCCGGGTCGGTCTTGGTCAGCAGCTCCTCGAACCAGCACATCGGCTGCCACGCGGTGTACTGGGCGGAGAACGGCGTCACGCCGTTGCCCTTGAGGGTCTTGGCGATCTCGATCAGGTCGTCGTAGCTCTCCGGAGGGTGGAGGCCGAACCGTTCGAAGGCGGCCTTCGAGTAGTAGAAGGCGAAGTGGGACTTGTACAGCGGGAGCCCGTAGACGTGCGAGTCCACCGAGACGAAGGGCCGCAGCGACTCGTCGACGCGGTCCTGGGCGACCGCCTGGTCCCAGACGTCGTCCAGCTCGGCGAGGCGGCCCCCGCGGACCAGCTCCGTCAGCGGATAGCCGGACTGCCACTTCACGACGTCGGCGATCTTGCGGGTCTGGATCGACATCTTGACGATCTGGTTGTAGTTGTTCGCTATCGAGTTGACGTCGAAGTCGTACCCGGTGACCTTCTGCAGCGCCTCGCCGGCGGACTGGTAGCCCGCGAGCCATCCCGCGTTGTCGTTCATCATCGCGAGCCGGGTGGAGCTGCTTTCGCCGAGCGTGCTGGTCCCGCCGCACGCGGCGAGGGCAGCGGCCAGGGGAGTGAGCGCGGCGGCGGCGAGCACGGAACGCCGCGAGAGCGTGGGGCCGTCACCCCATCGGGATGCCGGGCGCCTGGACGACGCGGGCGACGTTGAGCTGACCATTTCGCCTCCGGATGAGATACCACCATTGGTAACGTTCCCAGATTTACCCTAGCCAGATCCTCGCGAGCATCGCAAGGGTCTGTGCCCACGAAGGACGAACGAGGGAGGCGAGCCACTTGGCCGCACCGACGCGCCGGCAGCCAACGATCCTGACGGTCGCGGAGCACGCCGGAGTCAGCCGGATGACGGTCTCCCGGGTGCTGTCCGGCGGCAAGAACGTGCGTCCTGAGCTGGTGGAACGCGTGCACGCCTCCGTCGCCGCGCTGGGCTACCGGCGCAACGAGCAGGCGCGCAGCCTGCGCCCCGGCCAGCGCTCGGGGCTGATCGGCATGGCGATCACGAACGTCGCCAACCCGTATTACGGCGAGTTCGTGCTCGGCGCCGACGAGGTGGTCAGCGGCTCGGGTCGCGGCCTGCTGATCGGCAGCACGAGCGAGGACGAGGACAAGGAGCGGCTGCTCATCGCGGACTTCATCGGCCGCCAGGTGGAGGGCCTGATCGTCGTGCCGACGGGCGCCCGGCGGCATCTGCTGCCCGCCGCGCTCGGCGGCGTCCCGCTGGTGCTGGCCTCCCGCGCGGTGGCGGGCGTGCGTGCGGACACCGTCCTGGTCGCCGACGTACAGGCCAGCTATGACCAGGTCTCCGCACTGATCGCGGCGGGGCACCGGCGGATCGGCTTCCTCGGCACGATGACCTCGGTGTTCACGGGGCAGCGCCGGTACGAGGGCTTCCGGCTCGCGCACGAGGACGCCGGCCTCGAGCTCGACGAGGACCTGGTGCTCGTCGGCCAGCAGGACGTCGAGTCGGCCAAGGCCGCCATGGAGTCCCTCCTGGCGCGCGAGGACCCGCCGACCGCCGTCTTCTGCGCGAACAACCGGAACGCGATCGGGGCGGTCCGGGCCCTGCTCGGCACGTCGCGCCGCAAGCGCGGCGCCCGGCCGACGGCGCTCGTGAGCTTCGACAACTTCGAGCTGGCCGACGTACTCGGCATACCGGTGACGATCATCGACCACGACGCCCGCGACCTGGGGCGGCAGGCGGCGTCGATGCTGATCGCGCGCTTGGACGGCGCCGACGAGGGACTGCCCCAGACAGTCGAGCTGCCGACCCGCACCCTGGACTATGGCGGTACCCAGATCTGAGGTAACGTTCCCAACGTGACGATGATTCTGGCGGTCGATCTCGGCGGAACCCACGTCAAGCTCGGCATGGTGGCAGACGGCGTCCTGGTCGACGAGGACCGGATCCTGGCGCCGGCGACGCTGCGCGAGCTCGGCGCGGTCGCCGACCTGGGGCGGCGGATGATCGCGACGCACACCGGATCTGGGGTGCGGGTCACGCGAGCCGGCGTCGCCGTCCCGGGCGTCGTCGACCCCCGCAGCGGCAGGCTGACGTCGATCCACGACAAGTACGCCTACCTGGTCGGCTTCGACCTGCCGGGCTGGGCGACCGAGGAGCTCGGCCTGCCCGTCGTCATCGAGAACGATGCCCGGGCTGCACTGCTCGGCGAGGTCGAGGCGGTCCGGACCGGCGGCGGGGCCGCCGTCCGCGACGCCGCGATAGTGATCACCGGGACCGGCATCGGCACCGCCGTGCTGGCCGACGGCGCGCCCCTGGTCGGCCCGGAGGGGTACGGCGGGGTGCTCGGTGGCCACTTCACGGTCGACCTCGACGGCCCGCCGTGCAACTGCGGGAACATCGGCTGCGCCGAGGCGATCGGCGGCAGCTGGAACCTCGCCGCGCAGGTGCGCGCCGTCGTCGGCTGGGAACGATCCACGCTGGCGGACGCCGGCCGCGACGACTCGATGTCGATGGCCGTGCTGTTTGGGGCGGCCGCCTCGGGCGACGCCGTCGCGACGGGCCTGGCCGACCGTGTGGTCGACGCCTGGGCGGCGACGGCGGTGAACCTCTGCCACGCCTACCAGCCGGAGCTGCTCATCTTCTCCGGCGGCCCGATGCGCGCGGCGGCCGGCCGCCGGGACGCTCTGGCGGACGCCGTCCGCGCTCGGCTGTGGAGCTCCCTGCGCCGGCCCGAGGTGCGGTTCGCCGAGTCGCCGGAGCACTCGGTGGTGCGGGGTCTCGCGGTGCTCGCCGAGCGAAAGGACGCGCGATGACCTATCCGTCGTACGGGAACTACGTCCGCGAGCCGGTGATCAAGGTCCCGGGCGACGGCCGCGCCCACCAGGGCGCCGAGGTGTGGGCGGAGCTCGACCGCGCCGCGCGGTCCCGGGGCGACCGCCCCCTGATCGTCGTCGACTGCTATCCCGGCGTCGACCTGGCCGACCTGAGCAAGGCGATCGAGCGGTACCTGCCCGCCTACGGGATCGTCGACGTCGAGCAGGAGGCGGCGCTGCCCATCGCGCAGATCGACGCGAAGATCGCCGCCAACCTCACCGACGACCGGGTCTTCGGCGTGCTGGGCCACCAGACGGTCGGCGACTTCTATGACCCGGACGCGCTCCGCCGGCTCCGCACGGAGGTGGTCGCCCGCACCACGCCGGTGGTGCTGATCGGCTGGGGCGCTCTGCTGGCCGGCGCGGAGGACGCCGTCGTCGTGCTGGCCGACATGCCGCGCTGGGAGATCCAGCAGCGTCAGCGCCGGGGCGCGCCGAACTGGCGCTGCGACAACGGCGGCGAGGACAACCTGCGCAAGATCAAGCGCGGCTACTTCGTCGAGTGGCGTGCGGCGGACCGGCACAAGAAGCACCGGCTCTTCGACGCGATGGACTACCTCCTCGACACGACCCGGCTCGCCGACGACGCCGTGCTGATCACGCGCGAAAGCTTCCGGGCCGCGCTGACCGCCACGGTGTCGGGCCCGTTCCGCCTGGTGCCGTTCTTCGACCCCGGGGTCTGGGGCGGGCGCTGGATGAGCGAGGTGGTCGGCCTGCCGCCGTCCGACACGAACTACGCGTGGTGCTTCGACGGCGTGCCGGAGGAGGAGAGCCTGCTGCTCGACGTCGGCGGGACGATCGTCGAGATCCCCGCGCTCGACCTGGTGCTGCAGCGCCCGCGTGAGCTGCTGGGCGAGCGGACCTTCGCGCGGTTCGGGGCGGAGTTCCCGATCCGCTTCGACTTCCTGGACACGATGGACGGCGGAAACCTTTCCCTGCAGGTGCACCCGCTGACGGACTACATCCAGGAGACCTTCGGCATCCCGTACACGCAGGACGAGAGCTACTACCTGCTCGACGCCGAGCCGGACGCCAAGGTCTACCTCGGGGTCCGGGACGACGTCGACCCGGCCGAGATGATGGCCGCCCTGCGCCGCGCGGAGGCCGGCGCCGAGCCGTTCGAGGCCGAGAAGTACGTCAACGTCTTCGACGTCGCCAAGCACGACCACGTGCTGATCCCCGCGGGCACCGTGCACTGCTCCGGGCGGAACTCGATGGTGCTGGAGATCTCGGCCACGCCGTACATCTTCACCTTCAAGATGTGGGACTGGGGCCGGCTCGGGCTCGACGGCCGGCCGCGGCCGGTGCACCTCGACCACGCCGAGCGGAACATCCAGTGGGACCGGCGGACGGACTGGGTGCGCGAGAACCTGGTCAACCAAGTGCAGCCCACCGCCGTCGGCGACGGCTGGGTCGAGGAGCGGACCGGCCTGCACGAGCTGGAGTTCATCGAGGTGCGGCGCACCCGGTTCACCGGGCCCGTCGAGCACGACACGGGCGGGACGGTGCAGGTCCTCAACCTGGTCGAGGGCCCCGAAGCCGTGATCGAGAGCCCGACCGGGGCGTTCGAGCCGTACCTGGTCCACTACGCCGAGACGTTCATCGTGCCGGCCGCCGTGGGGCGCTTCGTCATCCGGCCGAACGAGCCCGGGCAGAGCCTGGCCACGGTCAAGGCCTACGTCCGCGGAACCGAGAGCTTTCCTTCCGTCTGACCTGTTCACACCACACGAGGGAGATGGCCATGAGAGCGACCACCGGCGCAATGACGCGCCGAACCTTCGCGATCGGCATGGGCGCCGCCGGCCTTGCCGCGCTCGTCCCGGGGGCCGGCGCTGCGGCGTCGGCCCGGGCCACGGCGTCGGCGTCCGGTACCGGGATCTGGGCCCGGCGCGCACACGGCAGCTACGCCGCGCTGCAGCGGTTCCTGTACCTGCCGGACAGCGGCCTGTACCAGGAGAACTACCCGACCAGGGACGGCGAGAACCCGTACTCCTACGTGTGGCCGCTGCGCGAGGCGGCAGCCGCCACCCAGAACGTCAACCAGCTCGCCCCGGCACGGAGCAGGTACGACGGCGACGTGTCCAGCCGGTTCGACGCGCTCGAGCGCTACTTCAACGACGAGCGCGGCACGTACGACTCGTACCTGCCCGCGCCGCTGGGCAGCGGCGGCGACCCGTTCTACGACGACAACGGGGTGATCGGGCTCGAGTTCGTCCGTCGCTACCGGCTCGCGGGGGAGCGGCGGATGCTGGACCGCGCCGTCCGGGCCTTCGACTTCGTCGAGCAGGCCTGGGACACCGACACCACCGTCGACTGCCCGGGCGGCATGCACTGGGTCGACGCCGACTGGAACCCGTACCGCGGCGGCACCAACGTCACCGGCATCGCCTCCGAGCTCGCGGCCCACCTCTACGAGCTGACGGGCCGACGTCGCTACCTCGCCTGGGCGGAGCGGACGCACGACTGGGTGTACGACTGCATGCGGCGCGAACCGGGCCTGTACCGCAATGGCGTGCTGCTCGACGGCACGGTCGAGGAAATGCTGTGGACGTACAACTCGGGGTTCATGATCGGGGCGGCCACGCTGCTGCACCGCGCAACCGGCCGGCGAGCCTGGCTCCGCACGGCTGAGGAAGACGTCGACGGCGCGCTTGCCTACTGGAACGCTGACCGCCTCTACAGCCAGCCGGCCGTCTTCAACGCGATCTACCTGGCCAACCTGCTGCTGTTCTCGTCCGAGCAGCCTGACCGCTCCCGCGAGATCGTCGAGCAGTTCACCGGCTACGCCGAGCGGCTGTGGGCCGAGAACCGGGACGCCGAGACGGGACTGTTCGGCTTCCAGGCGTCGGGCGGCGGCGCCCCTGATCCGGCCCTGCGGCCGCAGACCTTGCACCAGTCGGGCGTCACCCAGATCTTCGCGCTTCTGGCCTGGCCTCGACCTGACTGGGGTAAGGCGACGTAGCGGCCGGCGCCGGCGGCGGTCGGCGCCGAACGTAGGCTTACGACGTCGAACGTTGGAGTAGTCGCTCTAAGAGGTCTCTTGAAGCGACTACTCCTACGTTCGGCCGGAGGGTCGATCAGGGGCCGCTTCAGGTGCCCGCCGCCGCGCCACCTCCGCCGCGACTACCGGGTCCGAGCTCGGCGTCGTGACGCCGTACCGCAGCAGGTAGCCGATCCGGGACTCCCGCACGTGCGCGGCCATCAGAGCGGCGGCCCGCTCGCCGTCGCCGGCGTCGATGGCGCCCACGATCACGCGGTGATCTGGCCAGAGCCGCTTGCCGCGCGGCTGCACCTCGGCGGCGTAGAGCCACTCGATCTTCCAGGAGAGCTGGCGCAGCAGCCGCGTCATGGTCGCGCTGCCGCTGAGCTCGGCGATCGCTATGTGGATCTGGTCGTTGATGCCGACGAGGGGGTCCAGGTCGCCGGCCGCGACGTGCGCGTCCCCGGCGTCGAGCAGGCCGGCGATCTCCCGGCGGATGCGCCACCAGTCCTCCGGGCTCTCGTCGCCCGAGTAGAGGGCGGCTGCCCGGCGGGCGGCGCTGCGGGCGGTGGACACCTCCAGCGTCTCGCGCACCGCGAACAGGTCGTCGGCATCGGGCACCGGGATGGGGGCCACTCGCGAGCCCACGTGCGGTCGGGAGTCGATGAAGCCCTCGCTCTCCAGGCCGCGCAGCGCCTCCCGGACCGGCACGCGCGAGACGTCGTAGCGCTGGGCCAGCGACGCCTCCGTGACGCGGGCGCCCGGGGTCAGGACGCCGGCGATGATGTCCCGCCGGATCGCGTCCTGGACGGACGCCGGACGACCACCAGCAGCGGCGCCCGCAGGAACGACGGCAGCGAGCGCAGGCTCATCGGGCGAAGGCGGCACCTGGGATGGCTCCTAGCAGGTCTCGGGTGTAGTCGGCGCGCGGGGCGTGGAACACGTCGTCGACGGACCCCTGCTCCTCGACGCGGCCTTGCCGCAGTACCACCACATTATCCGCTATGCCGCGGACCACCGCGAGGTCGTGGCTGATGAACAGGTACGACACACCCAGGCGTTCCTGCAGGTCAGCCAGCAGGTCCAGGATCTGCTCCTGGACCAGGACGTCGAGCGCCGAGACCGCCTCGTCGAGCACGAGCAGCTCCGGCTCCGGCGCCAGCGCCCGCGCGATGGCCACCCGCTGCCGCTGCCCGCCGGAGAGCTCGCCCGGGCGGCGCTGGGCGACGTCCCGGGGGAGGGCCACCTGGTCCAGCAGTTCCGCGACCCGGGCGCGCCGCGAGTCCCGGTCGCCGATGCCGAAGATCCGCAGCGGCTCGTCGATCACCCGCTCCACCGTGTGCGTCGGGTCGAGCGACGCGTACGGGTCCTGGAACACCGGCTGCACGCGCCGCCGCAGGGCGCGCCGCTCGGCGCGGGCAGCCCCCGCGATGGTCCGCCCGTCCACCAGCGCCTCGCCGCTGGTCGGCGCCTCCAGGCCCAGCAGGATGCGGGACACCGTGGTCTTGCCCGAGCCGGACTCGCCCACGAGGGCGGTGGTGCCGCCGCGCGGCACATCGAACGACACGTCGTCGACGGCGCGCAGCAGCCCGCCGCGCCCGCGCACCTTGTACTCCTTGACCAGGTCGCGCACGGTGACGACGTCGCCGCTCGCTTCACGGTCCGACGGCGGCGGCGCCTCTCGTGACGCACCCGCCTCGGCCTGCGTGACGACGGCGGCGGGCGCCGCCGCGACCAGCCGCCGGGTGTACTCGTGCTGCGGGGAGCGCAGCACCTGCTCGGGCGTGCCCTGCTCCACGATCCGGCCGTCGAGCATCACGACCACCCGGTCGGCGCGGTCGGCCGCGAGCCCCAGGTCGTGCGTGACCAGTATCATCGCGGTTCCGTGCGCCTCGGCCAGCGCCCCCAGGTGGTCGAGGATGCGCCGCTGCACGGTCACGTCCAGGGCCGACGTCGGCTCGTCGGCCAGCAGCAGCTCCGGCTCGCGGGCCAGCGCCACCGCGATGAGCACGCGCTGCCGCATGCCGCCGGAGAACTCGTGCGGGAACTGCCTGGCGCGCCGTTCGGGCTCGGGCACGCCGGCCTCGGCCAGCAGCTCGAGCACGCGCCGCCGCACGGCCGGTCCGCGCAGGCCGTCGGCGCGCAGCGCGTCGGCCACCTGGTCGCCCAGCCGCATGGCCGGGTTGAGGTTGGTCCCCGGGTCCTGCGGCACCAGGGCGATGCGGCCGCCCCGGACGGCGCGCATGCGCGCCTCGGACGCCGCGGCGAGGTCCTCCCGATCGAGCTCGATGATCCCGCCCGTGATCCGGCCCCCGCCGGGCAGGAGCCGCAGGAGCGCCGCGACCACCGTCGACTTGCCCGAGCCGGACTGGCCCACGAGCGCCACCCGTTCGCCGCGCGCGACGTCGAGGTCGACGTCGCGTACGACGGGGGTGTCACCGTAGGCGACGTTCAGGCCTCGGACGGAGAGGAGGAGTGGATTCTCAGCGTCCTGCGGCATATCCCTGCGCCCCTCTCGGATTGGCGGCGGCCCCCAGGAGGCCGGTGGCCGGGTCCCGCGTCACGGCCGACAGCCGGCCCAGCGCCCAGTCGCCGGCCCGGGTCACGACGTGCCCGCGGCGTTCCAGCCCGGTGATGACGGCGTCGCCGAGCCGGTCCTCCACGACGGCCCCGGCCGGCGTCCAGGTGCGGGGCCAGAACGAGCCGGGGAACGACGTCGTGTGCAGGGCGGGCGCGTCGATGGCCTGCTGCGGTGTGTACCCGCCGACGAGCACGCGCAGCAGGAACAGCAGCTGCCACTGGTCCTGCTGGTCGCCGCCCGGCGAGCCGAGTGCGATCACCGGCTCGCCGTCCCGCAGCACGAGCGTGGGTGTGAGCGTGGTGCGGGGGCGCCGTCCGGGCACCAGTGCCGACGGCGACGCCTCGTCCAGCCACGTCATCTGCAGCCGCGTGCCCAGGCAGAAGCCGAGGCCGGGCACCGTGGGGGAGGACTGCAGCCAGCCGCCCGACGGCGTCGCCGAGACCATGTTGCCCCAGCGGTCGACGACATCGATGTGGCAGGTATCGCCGCGTGTGGCGCCGGTGTGCGCGGGGGAGTCGGGGGTATCACCGGCCGGGTGACCGTGGTGCACCGGCGCCGGCACCGTCGGCTCACCGACGCCGGCCGCGGCCCCGCCCGTCGGCGCGCCCGGCAGCGACCCCGCCGGTGCGCTCGTCGCGTACTCGGTGCGCAGGGGCGGGACCGGCGGCGTCGGGCGGCCGGGCACGTCACCGGGGCGCACCTCGTGGCTCGCGGTGTCGGCGATGAGGGCCCGGCGCTGGGCCGCGTAGTCCTCGCTGAGCAGGTAGGTGAGCGGTACGTCGTCGGAGGCGGGGTCGCCGTACCAGACGTCACGGTCCGCCAGCGCCAGCTTCTGCGCCTCAAGGATCGTGTGGGCGCCGAGCTCGGTCGAGGGGTCGAGCGCTGCGTCGTCGAACCCCTCCAGGATCTTCAGGGTGGCGAGCAGTGCGGGCCCCTGGCCCCAGGCACCGGTCTTGGCGATCGTGTACCCGCGGAACGTCACGGTGGTGGCGTCCTCGTACGAGGCCTCGAAGCCCGCGACGTCGGCGGCCGTCATGACGCCGGCGTGGTCGCCGCCGTCCGCATGCCGGTGCGGTGTACCGACAAACGCCTCGACGGCCGCGCCCACGCGCTCGCGCCACGCGGCGCGGGCGAGGTCGATGGCCTCCTCGCGGCTCGACGCACCGGAGCCCGCCGCGACGACGGCGTCCAGCAGGTCGGCGTACTCCGGGTCGGTGACGACCGTGCCGGGGGCGGGCACCTCGCCGTCGGGCAGCCAACGCGTGGCCGAGGTGGGCCAGTGGTCGCGGAACAGGTCCGCGACCAGGGAGATCGTCGAGCTGACCCGGCCGAGCAGCGGGTGCCCGTCGCGGGCGTACCCGATCGCGTAGGCGAGCACGTCGCCCAGGTCCCACGTGCCGTGGTCGCGCAGGAGCAGCAGCCACGCGTCGACGCTGCCGGGCACCGCGGCCGCCAGCGTCCCCGAGCCCGGGACGAGGTCGAGGCCCTCGGCCCGGTAGTGCTCGATGGTCGCGCCTGCCGGGGCCGGCCCCTGTCCCACCAGCACCCGTGGGGCCGACGGCGCGTCCGCGGTGACGAAGACGCCGGTCATGTCCCCGCCTGGCCCGTTGAGGTGCGGCTCCACGACATGCAGCACGAACGCGCCCGCGACCGCCGCGTCGAAGGCGTTGCCGCCCCGCTCCAGGACGGCCTGGGCGCTCGCGGTCGCGATCCAGTGGGTGGAGCCCACCATCCCGAACGTGCCCTGCAGGTCCGGGCGGGTCCTCGGGGTGGCGGGCGGGGAAAAGGCAGCCGGGGTGAACGAGCTCATGACACTCACTTACGGTCGGTGGTCGGGTCGAGGGCGTCCCGCAGGGCGTCCCCGAGGAGGTTGAAGCCGAGGCAGATCGCCACGATGGCGAGGCCCGGGAACAGCGCCGCGGTGGGTGCGCGGCCGAGGTACTGCTGCGCGTCCGCGAGCATGATGCCCAGGCTCGGGGTGGGCGGCTGGATGCCGAGCCCCAGGAACGAGAGCACCGCCTCGCCGAGCACTGCGGCCGGCATGATGACCGTAGCCTGCACGATGATCGCGGACAGGCAGTTGGGCAGGACGTGCTGCGCCAGGATCCGCGGTCCTGACGCGTCCATGGCGGTCGCGGCCAGCACGAACGGGCTCTCCTTGAGTCGCATCGTCTCGGCGCGCACCACCCGCACCATGGTCGGCACCTGCGCGACCCCGAGCGAGATAGCGGCGCCCGCGAGGCTGGGCCCGTTGATGGCGGCCAGCCCCACCGCGAGGATGAGGAACGGGAACGCCAGCGTGACGTCGGTCAGGCGGGAGACAGGCCCGTCGAGCCACCGCCACCAGCCGGCGGCCAGCCCGAGCGGTGTCCCGACGACGACCGCGAGCCCTACCGCGACCATCCCCACCATCAGCGAGGCCCGGATGCCGTACATCATGCGGGACAGGATGTCGCGGCCCAGGTCGTCGGTCCCGAGCGCGAAGCCGATGGTGCCGGGCAGCTGGAACGGCGCGTCGAAGTGCACCTGCGCAGGCCCGTACGGGGCCAGGACGGGGGCGAGGATCCCGCCGAGGAGCACGACGCCGAGCAGGACGCCGCCCGTGATCGCCTGCGGGGTGCGCAGCCGCGGCAGCAGGCGCCACGGCGCCGCGAAGCCGGGTGCGAGGTCGCCCCTCTCGATGACGGTCATGAGCGTCCTCCCACTCGGATACGCGGGTCGATGACGGAGTACAGGACGTCCACGGCCAGGTTGACCAGCACGTAGCCCACGGTGGTCAGCACCACCACGGCCTGGATGACCGGGTAGTCGCGCTGGAAGACGGCGTCGAGCGTGAGCTTGCCGAACCCAGGCAGGGCGAAGATCTGCTCGGTGACGACGGCGCCCGAGATGAGGCCGCCGAGCTGCAGCCCGGCGATCGTGACCACGACGATCAGGGAGTTGCGCAGCCCGTAGCGCAGCAGCACCCGGGTGCGACCCAGGCCCTTGGCCCGGGCCGTGCGTACGTAGTCGGTGCGCATGGTCTCGATCATGGAGGCCCGGGTCTGCCGCATGATGACGGCGGCCAGCCCGGTGCCCAGGATGAGCGCGGGCAGGGTCAGGTGCACCAGCCAGCCGACCGGGTCCTCGGTGATCGGCACGTACCCCGACGCCGGGAACAGGCCCAGCCCGATGCACAGGTACAGGATCGCGAGCATGCCGAGCCAGAAGTTCGGCACGGACAGGCTGGTCAGCGCCGCCGCGTTCGCCATCCACTCTGGCCAGCGCCCGCGGTAACGCTCGGCGACCAGGCCGAGCACCACCCCGGACACGACGGCGACGACGATCGCGTACAGCGACAGCCACAGCGTCACGGGCAGCGTGGCGCCGATCATGCTCGCGACCGACGCGCCGGTGCGCGTGGACTCGCCGAGGTCACCCGAGGCGACCTCGGCGAGGAACCGCCCGTACTGGACCCATACCGGCTGGTCCAGGCCGAGGTCGGCGCGGATCATGGCGAGCCGCTCCGGCGTGGCCTCCTCGCCCGCCATGGCGAGCGCGGGGTCGCCGGGCAGCATACGGACGCCCAGGAAGATCACCACCGAAGCCAGCAGGAGCGTGACGGCCGACTGACCGAGGCGGGCGAGGAGGTAACTACGCATTCTCAGCCTTCGCCTGCCTCGACGAACGCAGCGTGGCTCAGTCGCACGACGCCGTCTGCGTAGGTGGAGATGCCCGCGACCTCGTTGGTGTAGCCGGTGAGGCTGCGTGTCCGGTACAGGTAGATGATCGGGTTGTCCTCCTGGACCTGGCTGACCACCTGGCCGTACAGCTCGGCGCGCTCGGCCGGGTCGATGACGGTGGCGGCCTCGGTCAGCAGGTCGTCGACGTCGGGGTTGCTGTACCCGGAGTAGTTGTTCCCGGCGCCCGTGCTGAGGAAGTTGAACATGTTGCCGTGCGGGTCCACGCGGCCGGACCAGCCGAGCTGCAACAGGTCGAAGTCGCCCTGCTCCTGGACCTCCAGCAGCGACGAGTACTCGACGGGCGTGATCTCGACATCGAACCCGCCGTCGGCCACGGACGCCTGGACCGCCTGAGCGAGGCGCAGCGTGTCGGGGGTGTTTGTCACCTTCATCTCGATCTTGTACGGCGTCTCGACGCCGGCCTCCTCCAGGAGCGCTTCGGCGCCCTCCGGGTCGTACTCCGGGCAGGCCTCGCTGGCGTCGGTGCTGAACGTCGACGCGGGGGCGATCGGCGAGCAGGCCGGGTCGAACCGGTCGTTGAACACCGACTTCACGAGCTGTTCGCGGTCGACTGCCATCGACAGCGCCTGGCGGACGCGCGGGTCCGTGGCAATCGGGGTGTCGATCTTCCCGGGCGGGGCGCCGACGCCGTCGGTGTTGCCGACGTTGACCGTCATCGCCTGGTAGCCGAGGGACCCGACCTCCAGCAGGCCCACGCTCTCGTCGGCCTCCAGCTCAGCGAGGTCCTGGGTCGAGACGGTGTCGGCGACCTGGACGTCGCCGGAGCGCAAGTTCGCGGCGCGGATGCTGGCGTCGGTGATGATGCGGTAGGTGATCGAGTCCAGGTGCACGGTGTCGGCGTCGTAGTACAGGGGGTCGCGCTCGACGGTGATGGACGTCTGGGGCACGCGCTCCACGAACTTGAACGCGCCGACGCAGACGGGGTGCTCGCCGAACTCGTCGCCGGTCTTCTCGAGCTCGGTGGGCGACATGATCATGCCCGCGCGGTCGGCCAGCACGGCGGCGATCGGCGCGAACGGCGTCTCGTAGTCGATCTCGACCGTGTGCTCGTCGACCGCGGTCACCTCGGTGATCGGCCCCAGCTCGCTGCGCCGGGAGGAGTCCTCCTTGGTGAGGTGACGCTCGATCGACGTCTTCACGGCCTCGGCGTCGAACGGGGTGCCGTCCGCGAACTGCACGCCCTTCTTGAGCGGGAAGGTGACGGTGCGGCCGTCCTCGGAGACCTGGGGGAGCTCGGTCGCGAGCATCGGGACGATCTCGCCCGCGGCGTCGATGTCGTAGAGCTTCTCGCACATCGTCTCCATGACGTAGCGCGTGTAGAGCGACGACGAGGTGGTCGGGTCCAGCACGTCGGGCTCGGCCGACAGGGCCATGACGAGGTCGCCGCCCTCGCTGACGGTCTTGCCGTCGAGGCCGACGGACGTGACGTCGGCGGCGTCCTCGGCGGGTGCGGTGGCAGTCTGCACCTCCTGGCAGCCGGACAGCACGAGGGCCGCGGCGAGGAAGCCGGCGGCGGGGGCGAGTGTGCCGCGCAGCCGCGGCGGCGGGGGAGTGCGCATTGGAGAATCCAATCCGGGTCTGTCAGGGACGATTGCATACAATCACTTCTGTCTCAACATGGATGTATGCAATGTGTTGCGGTTCTGTTAAACCTCGTCCCTGCTGCACCTCCGTCATCCCGCGCGAGGCCGCGTCACATTTCCGTCTTCCCGCGAGTCACCCCTTCGAGAGCACGATCGAGGGGAGACGGATCATGACCATGGACAGCGCCACGACCCGCGACGGTTTCGTCGCGTACGACGAGCTCGAGGCCCCGGAGCTCGACGCCGCACTCTGGAGCCCGCTGCGCCTGCCGCAGCCGACGGGCGGCGTGCACGTACCGCTGGATCCCGCCGCGGAGGTGACGGTCGCCGGCGGCGAGCTGCGGCTGACGATCCCGCGCTTCTCCCTGTCGCACGACACGTGGCAGCCCGCCGACAGCGCGAAGTACGTCATGTCCTCGACCGGCGAGTTCGCGCTGCCGCCGGACGGGAGCGCGACCTTCGCCGTCGACCTCGCGATCGAGAACCTCGGCGGGGAACCCGGGGACTACCGGCGGGGCATGGCCGCCTTCCATGTCTTCGCGGTGGACGGCAGCCGCCCGGTGTTCGCCGTCTGCGGCACCTCCACCCGGGTGCTCGCGATGCACGAGCAGCTGGCGCCGTGGGGGTCCGCCGAGCCGTTCAACCACGTCGTCGAGTCGCCGTACCAGGACTTCGACGACGACTTCACGCGGCTGCGGGAGTGCACGGTCACGCTCGACCGGGGCGCGTCCACGGCGACGTGGCGCGTCGACGGCCGCGAGGTGTACCGGGCGCCCGGCGCCGTGATCCCCGAGCGCGTACGGCTCGGCATCGGGATCTGGACCATGCTCTCGCCCCGCGACGGCCGCAGCCGGTCGCTCGAAGGGCAGGGCATCAGCACCCGGTGGCGCCGGTTCCGGGTGCGCGGCGTCGAGGTGTGATCTCACGTTGCCGCGCGGCACGGCGCACGCGGCTGATCCTTTCGGGCGGGTGAATCCCTGGGTACAGTCACGCCATGGAAAAGGACAATGAGGTCACTTCGCAAGGATTGACCGAGGATCCACCCGCAGGTGACGGCGGGTACGAGGGATCACTCGAGAAGCCGCGCTGGAAGATCGTCGGTCCGGGCCTCATCGTCGCGGCGACCGGCATCGGTGCCGGCGACCTCGTCGCCACGATGGTCGCGGGCAGCACCTACGGGTACGCCCTGCTGTGGGCGGTGATCCTCGGCGTCGTCATCAAGATCGTGCTGGTCGAGGGCGCGGGCCGCTGGTCGCTCGCCACGGGCCGCACCATCTTCGACGGCTGGAAGTCGCTCGGCCTGTGGGCCGTGATCTACTTCGGCATCTACGTGGTGGTGTGGGGCTTCAGCTTCGGCGCCGCCGCGATGTCCGGCACCGGCCTCGCGCTGAACGGGCTGTTCCCGGGGATCGACGTGCGGTACTGGGCGATGATCGCAGGCGTCGCCGGCCTGCTGCTGGTCTGGTTCGGCAAGTACAAGCCGTTCGAGAACGTCATGGCCGTCCTCATCGGCGTCATGTTCGTGACGGTCGTGGGCTCGGCGCTGCTGACCACGCCCAACCTCGGCCAGATCGTGGCCGGCCTCGTGCCGATCATCCCCGACGGCGCGGTGCTGAACACGCTCGGCCTCGCGGGCGGCGTCGGCGGCACCATCACCCTGGCGGCCTACGGCTACTGGCTCGCCGAGAAGGGCTGGGACACGCCGCGGTGGATGCGCGTCATGCGGATCGACAACGCGTGGGCGTACGCCATGTCGGGCATCTTCGTGGTCTCCATGCTCGTCGTGGGTGCGGAGCTCCTGTACTCCGCGGGCATGGCGGTGGCCGACGGCGAGGAGGGGCTCATCGACCTCGCCGACGTGCTCTCCGAGCGTTACGGGGCGTTCATGGCGCCGCTGTTCCTCGTCGGGTTCTTCGCCGCGACGTTCTCGTCGGTGCTCGGCGTCTGGCACGGTGTGTCGCTCATGTTCGCGGACTTCGTCGCCACGATGCGCAACCTGCCCAGCGACGACCGCCGCCGCGGCGCGGGCGGCACCTACTACCGTGCCTACATCCTGTGGCTGACGTTCCCGCCGATGGCGCTGCTGTTCCTCGACAAGCCGATCCTGCTCGTCGTCATCTACGGCGCGCTGGGGTCGCTGTTCATGCCGTTCCTCGCGCTGACGCTGCTGATCCTGATGAACTCGAAGGCGGTGCCGCTGCGGTGGCGCAACCGGTGGTGGGTCAATGTGATCCTCGCCCTGGTGGCCGCGATGTTCCTGTTCCTGGGCGGCAACGAGCTGGTCAAGGCGGTGGCGCCACTCTTCGGCGGCTGACCCGCCTTGGCTGTGGGCGTGATCGTTGCGCCTGAAACGGGCGCGTAGACGCAACGATCACGCCCACAGCAAGAGGTTTGGTCAGGCCGCCGGCGTGGCCTCTGTGCTGCCGAGGAACGCGGCGAACTCGCGGGCCACCGCCCCCGGCGTCTCGTAGTGGGTCAGGTGCCCGACGCCGGGCACCAGCACGAGCCGGGCGTCATCGAACAGCGCAACCAGGTCCCGCTGGTCGGACGCCGGGGCGAGGTCGTCGCGGGCGCCGCCGACGAGCAGGCTGGGCACGTCGATGCCCGCTGCCCACTCCCGGACACTGCCCGTGATCGAGGCACGGAACGCCTCCAGCAGCGACCGCCGGGTCGCGAACCCGGCGAAGTACCGGTCGTGCTCCTCGTGGATCCAGCGGCGCATGGCCCGGTCCGGCGTGCGGACCATGGCGACGCTCGCGATGCGGGTCAGCGCGCCGTGCCGGAGCAGCGTGGTGCCGGCCGCCTCGGGCAGGGCACCGGCCAGGCTGTGCACGACGGCGGTGGCGCCGACCCCCATCCGACCGCGGCCCGACAGCGGGGGCCGCGGGATCGGGTTGATGAGCACGAGCGCCCGTGCGAGCGGAGCCGCGAACGTGGCCCCCGACATCGCGGCCGCCGCGACGACCGACCCGAACGAGTGGCCCGCCAGCGCCGCGGCTCCCTCCGGGGCCACCTCCCGGACGAGGTCGCGCGCCCAGGCGGCGTAACCAGGGACGTCATGCCGTTCCTCCGGCAGCGGCGGCGACGCTCCGAACCCCGGCAGGTCGGGCACGGTGATCCGGAGGTCGGGGCGGTCGCTGAGCAGGTGGGCCACTATTGGCTCGAGCCCGTGGTGATCACCGCGGAACCCGTGCAGCAGGACCAGCTGGTCCGCGGCGGCGTCGTCGGACCCGTATCGCCACAGGTGGGTGGTGCCGCCGCGCAGGGCGATCTCCGCGCGGGTCACGGGTGTGCCGGAGACCAGCGTCGTGTACGGCGAGGAAAGGGATTGGCGTGCCATCGCGGAGAGCCTAACCACTCAGAAGCGCGAAACAGGCGCCATGACCGGACCTTCCGGGAACTGCGGGACAAGGTGGGGGTGAACCCGACGAAAAGGTGGGGGGTGAACCCCAGATGAATAGGGGGAGACCCCTATGGTTGGTGAGTGCCGAGACAGTCAAGATGGAGCCCATGACGATCCTCGCCATCGGCCTGACGCTCATCGGAGCTGTGTGCTTCGCTGTGGCGTCGGTGCTGCAGCACCACGCCGTGACGACCACCGAACACCCGGATGAGACCGGCCGTGTCGGTGAGATCGGGCAGGCCGACGAGCCCGCCGGGACGCGCCCGCTGAGCGCGCGGCACCTCCTGGCGATCGTCCGGCGAAGGCGCTGGCTCCAGGGCGCGGGCCTCGCCGCGGTCGGGTCGGTAGTGAACGGCATCGCCCTGCTCATGGCCCCGCTACGGGTGGTGCAGCCGGTCGGCGTCCTCGCCGTTCCGCTCGCCGTGCTGCTGTCGGCGGCCAAGGCGCGGCGCAGGCCCTCCAACGGTGTGCTGCTCGGTGCGGCCCTGACCGTCGGTGGCGTCGCGGTGTTCGTCGTGGCGTCGGCCGGCTCGGCCACCACGCACACGCCGTCGGCCACGGCGACCCTTACGGCCGGACTGGTCGTCGCGGCGCTCGTCATGGTGCTCGCCGTCGCGGGGCTGGCCCGGCACGGCCGTGGACCGCTGCGCTGCCTCGCCCTGGCCAGTGCCGTGGCGACGGCGTACGGCCTGCTCTCCGCGCTCGTCCGGGTCGCCGCCCAGGCGGCCGCCGACACCGGGATCCTCTCGCCGCTCGTCCTGGGCTGTGCGGCCGGCGCGCTCGTTGCGTTCGCGGCCGGTGCCTGGCTCGTGCAGCATGCCTACCACGCGGGTGCGCCGGAGATCGTCATCGCCTGCCTGACCGTCGTGGACCCGATCGTGGCCGTGGTGCTCGGCGCCGTCCTGCTCGGCGAAGGCGCGACGACTCCCGTCGGCGCCTGGGTGCTGCTCGGCGCCGCGGCTCTCACCGCGACGGTCGGCGTCCTCACCCTTGCCCACCACCACCCCGACGCGGTGGCCGCCCGCGCCGAGCGCGAAGACGCCGTCGCGGTCGGTGCCTGACCGGGCGAGCTCCGCCGAGCCGCCGACCCGCCGAACCTGTATGCCCGAAGCCTGAACAAGACATTTGTCCAGAACCAGCCCCGCCCGGGGCGGAATCATGGGAGTCCCTACAGTGAACATGCTCCGGATCCTCGTCGCCGCCGACACGTTCGCCCCCGACGTCAACGGCGCCGCACGCTTCGCGGACCGTCTCTCCACCGGGCTGGCCGCGCGCGGTCACGACGTGCACGTCGTCGCGCCCTCGCCCACCGGGAGCGCCGGCACCGAGGTCCGTGACGGCGTCGTCGTGCACCGCATGGCGTCCCGCCGCCTGCCGGGGCTGGACGCCATGCGCGTCTCCCTGCCCTGGGACGCGTCGTCCGAGGTGAAGCGGGTGTTCGCGAGCGTGCGGCCCGACGTCGTCCACACCAACGGGCACATGCTGCTCGGCCGGGCGGTCGTGCATTCCGCGCTGCGGGCCGAGGTGCCGGTGGTCGCGACGAACCACCTCATGCCGGAGAACATCGTGGGCTACCTGCCGCTGTTCGGGCCGCTGCGGTCGGCGTTCGCCGAGTGGATGTACCGCGACCTCGGCCGTGTGTACTCCAAGGCGGACGCCGTCACCGCGCCGACCCCCCGCGCCGTCGACCTGATCAACCGTCGCGCGGGGCTGACCGCCGCGTTCCCGGTGTCCAACGGCATCGACGCCGCCGCGTACGAGCAGGCGCGGGCGGCCGTCGTCTCCCGCCGGGGCACGCCCGGCGGACCGGACACGCTGTACGAGCCGACGGTCCTGTTCGTCGGCAGGCTCGACCAGGAGAAGCGGGTCGACGAGCTGATCCGCGCGTTCGCCCGGATCTCACCCGACGTACCCGGCCGCCTCGAGGTCGTCGGCGACGGCGCCTGCCGCGGCACCTGGGAGGCGCTCGCGGTCAAGCTCGGTGTGGCCCAGCGGGTGCGGTTCCGCGGTCGCGTGTCCGACGACGAGCTCCTGGCCGCCTACGCGACCGCCGACCTGTTCTGCATGCCCGGGGTATCCGAGCTGCAGAGCATCGTGACTATGGAGGCGATGGCGGCGGGGCTCCCCGTCGTGGCCGCGGACGCGATGGCCCTGCCGCACCTGGTGCGGCCCGGCACCAACGGTGAGCTGTTCACGCCCGGCGACGTCGACGGCCTGGCCGGGCACCTCCGCACGCTGCTGACCGACGTGCCCCTGCGCGAGCGGTACGGCACCGCCGGGCGCGAGCTCATCGAGGCGCACACGATGGGCGCGACCCTCGGCATCTTCGAGGCGCTCTACGAGAAGGTGATGAGCGGGACCCCGGTCCCCGCGTGATCACCAGACTCCCCGCCTCGGGAGACCCGACCCCAGGAGAAACGCCCGTCATGCACCAGCCCGAGCCGGCGAACCCCACTGCCCGGCGCATCGCAGTGGTCTGCGACTACGCGCTGGACTACCTAGGCGGCGCGCAGACCGCCCTGATCGAACAGGTCGCGGCGCTGACCGCCGCCGGTGCCGACGTGGTCGTGGTCGCGCCGTCGCCCGGCCCGGCTGCGGCACAGGCCGGTCTCGGCGAGGGCGTGACCTACGTGCAGGTCCCCGCGCGGTGGGTGCTGCCCGGCCTGGAGCTGCCGGTGATCAGGAACTCAGCGCGGCTGCGGCGCCGGCTGGCGGCAGTCTTCACCGAGCACCGGACCGAGGTGGTCCAGCTCCACTCCGAGTTCGGCGTGGCCGCCGGCGCGACCAGCGTCGCGCGTGACCTGGGGCTGCCGGTGGTGCATACGGTGCACACGTTCTTCTGGCAGACGTCGCTCCGGCCCCAGCCGCTCATCGCCGCACTCGTCCGCGCCTTCCACCGCGGGATCACCGGCTGGCGCCCCATCCGGGCCGACCTGGCGGACCGAGCGGCGGACAGCGCGCTCCGCAACATGACCCTCGGTGTCGCCCGGCGGGCCGACCAGGTGGTCTCACCCTCGGCTCACCAGGCCGAGCGGCTGCGCGCCGCCGGGCTGGACCGGGTGGCGGTGGTGCCCAACACCGTCACGGCGTCCGGGCCCGCGGCGCAGGCGCTGGACCGGGTCGAGGACCCGATGCGGATCATCTGGATCGGCCGGTGCGAGCCGGAGAAGCGGATACTGCCCTTCGTCCGGGCGCTCGCCGCCGCGCAGCGCCGGCTCGGGCCGGGTCGGCTGCACGGCGTCGTCGTCGGCGACGGGAGCCAGCTCGCCGAGGCGAGCCGGATCGCGGGAGCCGGCGAGACCGACTTTCTGGGCCGGCAGGACCACGACCGGATCCCGGAGCTCCTCGCGGGGGCGCACCTGGTGGCGCTGACCTCGTACGGCTTCGACAACCAGCCGATGACCATCGTCGAGGCCGTCACCGCCGGGCGCGGCGTCCTCTACTGCGACCCTGCACTCAGAGAGGGTCTGGCCGGGCCTGGCATCCAGGTGCCCGTGGACGAGGCCGAGATCAGTGCCGCCCTGGTCGACCTCGTCGAACATCCCGGCCGGGTCGTGGCCGCCTCCCGGGCGACCGAGCAGGCCCGCGCCGAGTTCGCGCCGCAGACCCACGCGCGGCGAATGCTCGGCCTGTACGACGCCGCGATCGGGCGGATCCGGGCGGATCGGGTGCCGGAGCCCGACGCGATACCACGGTGATCCCTCGGCCGAGGCGCCAAAAGCCCAGTTGATGGGGTGAACTTTGACCGTTATAGATCCGTGATCTAGGGTCGGCGGCGATGACTCGCCCTGACATCTCGCCCACCGTGCCCGAGGCGACCCCTGCGTCAGCGGGCGATCGGGTCCGGAAGACCTCCGGTCGGCTCGTGGCGATGGACGGCCTGCGCTTCGCCGCCGCGGCGGCGGTGCTGCTCTACCACTTCACGGCGACCTCGACGGTGACCGGCTACTGGGGCACCGACCCCGTCGAGGCGTTCCCGCTGCTCAACGAGGTCACCCGGTATGGCTGGCTCGGCGTCGAGCTGTTCTTCATGATCTCGGGCTTCGTGATCCTGCTCAGCGCCGACGGCCGGGGGATCGCGGGGTTCGTCGCCTCCCGGGTGGGCCGCCTCTTCCCGGCGTACTGGGCGTGCATAGTGCTGACGGCGGGCCTGCAGCAGGTGTGGTCGGGCGGACGCCGGACGACCCTGACGGAGACCCTGCTCAATCTCACGATGGTGCAGGACCTGTTCCAGGTCACGGGCGTCCAGGTGGTGTTCTGGACCCTGCTGGTGGAGCTCAAGTTCTACCTGCTCGTCTTCGTGGTGCTTGCGTTCGGCCCGCTCACGCGCAACCGGGTCCTGGCCTTCGCCACGATCTGGCCGCTCGCCGGCTGGGCCGCCCAGATGCTCGGCGCCCACTGGCTCGCCGACCTGCTGGTGCCGAACTACGCGCCGTACTTCGCCGTCGGCATGCTGCTGTTCCTCGCCTACCGCGACGGGTTCGACGTCATCACGAGCACGCTGCTCGCCGGGGGACTGGTCCTGTGCGTCGTGCGGGTGCTGGAGGCGTCCGGCCGCGCGTCCGACCTGCAGGGCGTCCCGGTGGACCCGGTCATCGCGGCGATGATCATGCTGGCCAGCGTCGCCGCCGTCTGGGCGACGACGCTGCGGGGCAGGTCCGCCCCGCCCCGGCGGGTGGCGGCGGTGCTCGGCACGGTCGGCGCCCTGACCTATCCCGTGTACCTGGTGCACACGCAGTTCGGGTACGCCGTGATCGACCTGCTGGCTCACGAGACCACCCGCACCGTCGCGCTCTTCGCCGCGGGCGCGCTGAGCCTGGGCCTCGCGGTGGCGATCCACTACGGCGTCGAGCGACCGACGTCGGCCCGGCTGCGCCGGGCGGTGCAGGCCGGGCTGCTGCGCTGCTCGGACGCGCTGCGCTCGCGCGGGCTGATGCGCGTGTGGGACCAGGTCAGGACCTAAGCCTGCTTACACGCCTCGGACCGACCTGGTTCCTGCTTCTCGCTTCCCTCGGTGCGATCCAACCGCGGCAGGTCACCGGGCGACAGGCCGATCTCGCGCAGCGACTGCTCGAGGTCCAGCGCCGGGTAGTCCTTGAGGACCAGGACCCGAACCTTGTACTCGACGGCGACACCCGCGCGATCGGTGCCGTCGTCGAACCACAGCTCGTCCCGGTCGTTGTCGTGCCCGTAGTAGGTCTGGACCGTCACCCGTTCGATCCGGACGCCGTGCTCGACGCGGGGCACCGACCAGAGCGGTTCCTTCGCACTGTGGACCCAGACCTCGGCCCGGTCGGGGAGTACCGCGAGGACCACCTGCATGTCGCTCTCCCACTCCTTGCGCCAGCTGCGCGGCAGCACCCCGCGCGCGTCCGCCCGCCCGTACATCCCCTGGCCGGCGTAGCCGGGGACGAGCACCGCTCCGGGATGACGCCGCGCCGCGGCGGCCATGGTCCGACGCCGCCGCCACCGGATGCGGCGGCCAGTACCGACCGCGAAGAGCAGTCCCACGCCGACCCACCACAGCACGAAGACGCCGACCGTGCCGCCGAGCGCGAGCAGGTAGTTCAGCACGGAGACCGGCGCGTCGGAGCCCAGCAGGAAGATGAGTGCCATCCCCCCGAAGAGGAGGACTGCTCCGATGAGCCCCTCGTACTCCCGCCACAGCTTCCGCGGCCACTCGCTGCCGCGCTGATCCGGCATCGTCGTCACCCCCAGGCTGTCCGCGCGGGGCAAGCGTGACCCGGGCCCGCCGGGAGGGGTCCCCGGACGTGTCAGACGCTCAGGTCCCCCGGGGGACCTGAGCGTCTGACACGTCGCAGTGCCGGGGGATCAGCGCGGCGGGTCCGCTACCGCGAACGGGAGGCGGTGCAGCAGCTCGGCCTGCTCCTCGGCCCGCTTGCGCTCCCGCTGGCCGGCACCCAGCTCCCGCTCGCGGCGCTCGGCGAGGACGGCGTGCAGGAACGCCTCGGGGTGCGTGCCGGGCGGCGGTCCCGGAGCGACGTAGGGCTCGATGCGCCCGGCGAGGTCGTCGGCGAGGCGCGCCCGGGACTCCGGAGCGAGGCGCGCGGCGCGGCCCAGGAACTGCCGCGCGGCCAGAGCCAGCCCGTCCGGCAGGCGCCGCATGTCGGCGGTGTGCGCCCACGAGGCCAGGGCCTGCGGCATCACCACCGGGGCCGACGGCGGCTTGCCACCCCGCACGCGTACCGCGTACGTGCCCGCCGCGATGTCGCCGAGGCGCTTGCCCTTGGCGTTGGCCAGCGACGCGATCGCCGCGATGCCGCCGAACGTGAGCCACAGCTCGATCACCCCGACCAGCGCCCGGACCAGCGCGTGCCGGAACCGGACCGGGCCGCCGTCGTCGCGCACCACGCGGATGCCGCAGGCGAGCTTGCCGACGGACCGGCCGCGCGAGAGCGTCTCGATCGTGACGGGTACGCCCACCATGACCACGACGGTCGCGACGATGTAGACCACGAGCGCGATGTCCTCACCCAGGGCGGCGTTCTCGAAGAACCAGATACCACCCACGACCAGCGCCGTCAGGATGACTGCGCCGATGATCAGGAAGTCCAGCATGGCGCCCATGGCGCGCGTGATGAACGACGCCGGGCGAGCGTCCAGCACCACGCCCTCGCCGATGACTATGCCGTCCTGCACGGTTCCTCCGGTCGGGGTGTGGGGCCTTGGGGGGGCACGCGGTAACTCCTGTGCGGCAGACTACCGCCGTGGACATCGACGCCTTCACCGCCGTGCACGCCGCAGAGTGGGACCGCCTCAAGGAGCTCTCGTCCCGGCGTCGTCTGGACGGCGCCGAGTCCGACGAGCTGGTGCGTCTCTACCAGTCGGTGGCCACCCACCTGTCGACGGTCCGGTCGGCCGCACCGGACCCGGCACTGGTCACTCGGCTGTCCGACGTCCTGAACCGTGCGCGCACCCGCATCGCCGGCACGCACGAGCCCGCCTGGCGCGAGGTCGTGCGGTTCGCCGTCGTGTCGCTGCCCGCCGCGTTCTACCGGATCCGGTGGTGGTCGCACGCGGTGACGGCGGCTTGCCTGCTCGTGGCGGTCGTCGCCGGCATCTACATCGCGTCCGACGTCGACGCGATGAACTCGATGATGACGCCGTCCGCGCAGGAGGAATACGTGAACGAGGCGTTCGCGTCCTACTACGACCCGGGCATCGGGTTCGCCGCGGTCGTGTGGACCAACAACGCGTGGATCGCCGCACAGGCCGTCGGCGGCGGGATCACCGGCTTCTTCCCCCTCATGGTGCTCTGGCAGAACGCGGTGCAGATCGGGGCCACCGGCGGCATGATGGCCGCCCACGGCGAGCTCGACCTGTTCCTCACGCTCATCGCGCCGCACGGCCTGCTCGAGCTGACGTGCATCTTCGTCGCGGGAGCAGCAGGCCTCCGGCTCTTCTGGACCCTCATCGACCCGGGCCACCGCAAGCGCTCGGTGGCCATGGCCGCCGAGGGCCGCTCCCTGATCACCACGGTCATCGGGCTTGCGGTGGCGCTCGGCGTCTCCGGCCTCGTGGAAGGCTTCGTCACGGGGTCGGAGATGTACTGGTGGCTCAAGATAGTGATCGGCGCGATAGTGCTGGCCGGCTTCTGGACCTACGTGTACGTCCTGGGCCGCCGGGCCGTCCGGGCCGGCGCCACGGGCGACCTCGCCGAGCACGAGGCCGGAGCCACCCTGGTCACGGCTGGGTGACGGTTGCGCGCAGCCAGAGTGTGCCGCGCCGTTTTCGCGGCTCGCTGTCAGCCTCCCGTACTAGGGTTGCGGCGCAGGCACGACTTGAGACGACATCCGGAGCACGCCCCATGACGACGCCCGAGAGCGCACCCGACCAGCCGGCGCAGCCGACGCCCCCGCAGCCCGGAGGGTCCCAGCCCGCCGGCTGGGGCGAGCCGCCGCGGTACGGGCAGTACGCGCCCGGGTATGACCCGGCGGCGCCGCCCGCGCAGCCGGCACCCGGCCAGCCGCAGTACGGCGCACCTTCGGGCGGCCCGGCGGGCGGGCAGTACGGCCAGAGCCAGTACGGGCAGTACTCCCCGTACTCCTCGCAGGTACCCGGCTACCGGCCCCCGGCCGACAAGCCGGGCATCGTCCCGCTGCGCCCGCTCACCCTCGGTGAGCTGTACGACGGCGCGTTCGGCGCCGTCCGGCACAACCCGGGCGTGACCCTGGGCCTGACGGCGCTCATCGTGGTCGCAGCCGTCGCGGTCGGCACCCTGATCAGCATCCCCCTCACCACGCTGTTCACCGACCTGTTCGGCAGCCTGTTCGCCGAGATCGGCGACGACGCCTCGCTCGAAGGGCTCGGCTTCACGCAGGACATGCTGGGCGTGACCTACGGGTCGGCGCTCGGCACCGGCATGCTGCTCACGCTCGCCACACCGCTCGCGATGGGCGTCATGGCCATCTCTGTCAGCGACTCGGTCATCGGCCGCAAGATCTCGGTGTCCGACGCCTGGGCCCGCGTCGGCAAGCGCTGGTGGTTCCTGATCGGCTTCTCGCTCCTGAGCACCCTCGTCGTGCTCGTGGCCTACCTGCTCGTCGCGGGGATCGTCGCGGCCCTGGTCATCTGGGTGGACCCGGCCGCCGGCGCGATCACCGGGCTGGTCCTGTTCCTCGCGCTCGTGGTGGCGGCAGTGTGGGCGTTCACCCGCGTCGCCCTGATCCCGCCGGCACTCGCCGTCGAGGGCGGCGGCTTCTGGGCCACGTGCAGGCGCGCCTGGAAGCTGACGCACGGCACGTTCTGGCGGGTGCTGGGCATCTACCTGCTCACCTCGATCATCCTCGGCGTCATCGGCCAGATCGTCGCCGTGCCGGTGAGCCTGCTCATGAGCCTGTTCATGGTGATGGAGAGCGGCGTGGGCCTCGCGATCAGCTACGGGGTCACCTACGTCATCACCGGCGGCATGAGCGTGCTCTTCCTCGGTGGTGTCATCGCCCTGCTCTACATCGACACCCGGATGCGACGCGAGGGACTGGACGTGCAGCTGCAGGCCGCGGCCGCAGCCACGGCGGACAAGTGACATGAGGGCCGATCTGCCCGTCGTCCCCGACCGGGACACCGCGCGCGAATGGCTCGGCAGCGAGCTGCAGAAGCCCGAGTACGCGGAGCGCGAGTCGCTGCTCACGCGCCTGATCAACTGGGTGCGGGACTGGCTGAACGGCATCGAGTGGCCCGACGCATCGATGTCCGGCCCGCAGCTCGGCCTCACCATCGCCGTGATCGCCGTGGTGGTCCTCGCGATCGCCTGGCTGGTCGCCGGCCCGGTCCGGCTCGGGCGCGAGCGCACGGGATCCTCCGAGGTCCTCGACGCCGACGACGCCCGCACCGCCGCGAAGATGCGTGCGGCGGCTGACCAGGCCGCTGCCGCCGGGGACTGGCGGACCGCGACCATCGAGCGCTTCCGCGCCGTCGTCCGCTCAATGGAGGAACGCGTGATCATCGAGCCGCGCCCCGGCCGCACGGCGCAGGAGGCCGCGGCCGACGCGGGCGAGCGCCTCGTGGCCCAGGCCGCCGGCCTGCACTCGGGGGCCGACCTGTTCGACGGCGTCGAGTACGGCGACCGGGTAGCCACTGCCCAGGACGACGCCGCCTTGCGTGCGCTCGACGCCGAGGTCGCCGCCGCCCGGCCCGAGGTCTCCGCATGACGGCACAGCCGCCCGCTGCCCCGGCGCCGCCCGCCCCGACACCGCCCGCCGCGGTCTCGGTGGCGGCTGGCCCGATCGACGAGCCGCCGGTGATCGTCGGCGACGACACCACCGGCCGGACGCGCGCCGCGAGCACCTGGCGCCGGATGCGCTGGCCGTTCCTGGTGTTCGTCGTTATCGCCCTCTTCGTCCTGTTCCTCGCGGTGGTGCGCCCGCCGACGTCGGCCGACCCGTACGCCCCGGACAACCCGGAGCCGGGCGGGGGCATGGCCGTGGCCGAGGTGCTGAAGGA
Source organism: Promicromonospora panici (assembly GCF_900608595.1). Classification (GTDB taxonomy): domain Bacteria; phylum Actinomycetota; class Actinomycetes; order Actinomycetales; family Cellulomonadaceae; genus Promicromonospora; species Promicromonospora panici. Next base: position 119,388 of record NZ_UWYY01000008.1, read on the forward strand.
CCAGGGCGTGCGTGTCACGCACGTGACCTCCGTGGCCGACGCCGTGGCGGCCGCAGGCCCGGGCAGCACGCTCCTGGTCACGCCCAACCCGGCGTTCTTCGCCGACGACCAGATCTCGTCGCTGAACCGCACGGGCGCCGATCTCGTGGTGCTCCAGCCCGACTTCGGCCTGGTCGCGGGCGTGAGCCGCAATACCGTCGACTCGACGTACGGCGTGGCGGAAGGCCCGGTCGAGCCGCAGTGCGACGACCCGGCGGCCCGGGCGGCCGGCGCCGTCAGCCTGGCTCCCGGCCTGTACGACACGTCCACCGGCTCCGACGCCGTCCGCCCGGTGCTGTGCTGGCCCGACGGCTCGGGGAACTTCGCTTATGCACGCCTGGACTTCCCGAACCGCTCGGTGACGATGGTCAACGACCCGGGGGTGCTCCGTAACGGCTCGGTCCTGGAGGACGGCAACGCGGCGCTCGCGCTGTGGATGCTGGGCCAGAACGAAGACCTGGTCTGGCTGGTGCCGAACCCGATGGACGTCTCCACCGGCGACGACCAGCCCACGCCCGCCGAGCGCGGCCAGGTGAACGAGCTGATGCCGCCGGGTTCCGCCCCGGTCGCTCTGGTGGCCGTGCTCGCCGCCGTGCTGCTTGCGCTGTGGCGGGTGCGCCGCATGGGGCCGCTGGTCGTCGAGGACCTGCCGATCCTCGTCCGGTCGGCCGAGGCCACCCGGGGGCGCGCCCGCCTGTACCGGGCGGCCCGCGCACGAGGGCACGCGGCCGCGGGCCTGCGCGCGTCGGCCGCCGACCGGATCGCCTCCCGCCTCGGGCTGGCCCGCTCGTCCGATGCCAATACCGTGGTCGATGCCGTAGTGGCCGCAACCAACCGCCCGTCGCAGCAGGTGGCAGACCTGCTCTACGGCCCACCCCCCGCTGACGACGCCGCGCTCGCCGAGCTCGCGCGCCGACTCGACATCCTGGAGAGCGAGGTCCACCGACCGTGACCGAACCAGCCTTCCCGAACCAGCCCGCGCCGCAGCCCGCCGCGGAGACTCCCGCCGCGCCGCGGCCCGCCGAGCAGACGCCGGCTCCCCAGCCCGTGCAGACGCCGGTAGTGCAGGCAGCGCCCGAACCCGCGGCGCCGTCGCACGAGCTGCGCTCCGCCCTGGCAGCGGTCCGTACGGAGGTGGGCAAGGCCGTCGTCGGGCAGGACGCGGCGGTGACGAGCCTGCTCATCGCCCTGCTGTGCCAGGGGCACGTGCTCCTGGAGGGCGTGCCGGGTGTCGCGAAGACCCTCCTGGTCCGCACCCTGGCGGCGGCCCTGCGGCTGGACACCAAGCGCGTCCAGTTCACACCCGACCTCATGCCGGGCGACGTGACGGGCTCGCTCGTCTACGACGCGCGCACCGCCGAGTTCTCGTTCCGCGAGGGTCCCGTGTTCACCAACCTCGTGCTGGCGGACGAGATCAACCGCACGCCCCCCAAGACCCAGGCGTCGCTGCTCGAGGCGATGGAGGAGCGGCAGGTGTCGGTGGACGGCACGCCTCGTCCGCTGCCCGACCCGTTCCTGGTGATCGCCACCCAGAACCCGGTCGAGTACGAGGGCACCTACTCGCTGCCCGAGGCCCAGCTCGACCGGTTCCTGCTCAAGCTCGTGCTGCCGCTGCCCGAGCGGGACCAGGAGGTGGAGGTGCTGGCCCGGCACGCCGCCGGCTTCGACCCGCGCAACCTGGCAGCGGCCGGCGTGACCCCCGTGGCCGACGCCGGGATTCTCGAGCGGGCGCGCGCCGAGGTGGCTCGCGTCCAGGTGTCGCGCGAGGTGCTCGGGTACGCCGTGGACGTCTGCCGCGCCACCCGCTTCTCGCCGTCGCTCTCGCTCGGCGTCTCGCCGCGTGGCGCCACCGCGCTCCTACGCACGGCGCGGGCCTGGGCGTGGCTGTCCGGACGGTCGTTCGTGACGCCCGACGACATCAAGGCGCTCGCCCACCCGACGCTGCGGCACCGCGTGCAGCTGCGCGCGGAGGCCGAGCTCGAGGGCGTCACCGCCGAGGGCGTGCTGGACACGGTGCTGGCCTCCGTGCCCGTGCCGCGCTGAGGCCCGCATGGTCGTGACGTGGCGGGCCGCCGCCCTGATGGGGCTCGGTGTGGTGCCCGTGCTGCTGCTGCCGGCGAACGGAACGGTGCTGGTGTGGGCGACTGTGGTGGTCGTGGCGTGCGTCGTCGACATCGTGCTGGCCGCGTCGCCGCGGCGCGTGGCGGTGCAGCGGCTGGTGCCGGCCTCGGTGCGGCTGCGCTCCGAGGCCACCAGCGAGCTGGTGGTCCGCAACGCCTCCGGACGGCGGCTGCGCGCGGTGGTCCGGGACGCGTGGGGGCCGTCGGCCGGAGCAGGTCCGGGGCGGGGGCGCAGCGAGCGCGTGCGGCCGGCGCCCGGCGGGGCGGGGCGTCATCTCGTGAACCTGCCGGACGGCGAGGCCGCGCGCCTGCCCACGACGCTCGTGCCGACGCGGCGCGGTGACCGGACGGCGGGCGGGGTGACGATCCGCAGCCTCGGCCCGCTGGGCCTGGCGGGCCGCCAGGTGACACTGCCGGTGCCCGGCCGCCTGCGGGTGCTTCCGGAGTTCGCGAGCCGCAAGCACCTGCCCTCACGGCTGGCCCGGCTGCGGGAGATGGACGGCCGCGCGGCGGTGCAGATCCGCGGCGAGGGCACGGAGTTCGACTCGCTGCGGGAGTACGTGGTGGGCGACGACGTCCGCTCGATCGACTGGCGCGCCACCGCCCGGCGCCGCGAGGTGGTGGTGCGTACCTGGCGCCCCGAGCGCGACCGGCGGGTGCTCATCGTGCTGGACACCGGGCGCACGTCCGCCGCTCGGGTAGGCGCCGCGGACTCGACGGGCGCACCCCGGCTGGACGCCAGCATCGAGGCCGCGCTGCTGCTCGCGGCCCTGGCCGGGCATGCGGGCGACCGGGTGGAGCTCGTGGCCTTCGACCGCACCGTGCGCTCCCGTGTGGTCGGCGCGGCCGGGCCCAGGCTCATGCCCGCGATGGCGGAGTCCCTGGCGACCGTCGACCCGGTGCTCCTGGAGACGGACTGGCCCGGTGTGGTGACGCAGGTGCGCACCCGGATGACGCAGCGCGCCCTCGTGGTGCTGCTCACCACTCTCGACCCGGCTGCGGTGGAGAACGGCCTCCTGCCCGTGGTGGACCAGCTCGCCCGCGACCACACCGTCGTCGTCGCCTCCGTCGCGGACGAGGAGGTGGCCGGCCTGCGCGCCGGCCGCGAGACCGTGGCCGAGGTGTACGACGCCGCAGCGGCTGCACGCGGCGACCTGGAGCGCACGGCGGTCACCACTATGCTGCGCCGCTACGGGGCCGACGTCGTCGAGGCGCTGCCGGACGACCTGGCGCCCCGCCTGGCGGACGAGTACCTGGCCCTGAAGGCGGCGGGCCGCCTCTGACGGGAGCGGCCGCGCCTGGATCTGCCGAACTAGTCATCTGGCGAGGTGGTCACGTACGCGACTACCTCGCCAGATGACTACCTCGGCAAGACCGGGCCTCGCGTCAGGTGGCTCAGTTGTTGGTCTGTACCGCGAGCCGGCGGACCGCGCTGTCGAAGTGCGGCGACCCTATGGACCGGTTCTTCGGGGTCCCGTACGAGGTGACGCCCCGGACGTATCCCAGCCGGGTGGTGTTGCTGTAGTGCCACACCCACGGGCCGCCGGAGGAGCCCTCGCCGAAGTTGCACCCGCTGATCAGCGAGGTGCGTGGCGCGACGCCGCTCTTGCGGGTCCAGCCCTGGCAGCCCCACATCACGCGACCGTTGTCCAGGTTGTGCGGATAGCCGAACGTCGTCGTCGGCCAGGCGTAGTACTTGTCGGTCTTCAGCCCGTTGCCGCCGACCGCGCTGACCACGCGCTGGCCCTGCCCGTTCGCGAACGTCGTGATCATCCCGACGTCGCGGGACCAGCCCTGGTTCGTGCCGCCCTTCTCGATCCAGGTCCGGAAGGTGTGCAGCGTGCGGGCCTGGAACCTCCCGTACGGCGACTTGTTCTCCGCCTCGCCGTTGAACTTCGGCACGAAGACCAGGTTGCTGTGCCAGCTACCACCCCGCCCGCTGTGCACGCAGTGCCCGGCGGTGATGACCACCCGCTTGGACCTGGTGTTGAGCGCCGAGGCCGAGCAGTAGCTCCCGCTCCCGTAGCCGCCGATGAAGAGCTTGCCGGTGCTGATCGGCCACCGGTTGATCGCGTTGGTGCTCGCGCCGCCGGTGTCCTCGGGCTCCGCCGGGTGGGTGACGATCGTGCCGCCATCGGTGGAGCTGCCGGCCGGGGCGCTCCGCAGGGTGCTCGCCTGGCCCGCCGTCGTGCCCGGAGCCGGAGTTAGGTCTGCCGCGAGGTCCTGCGCCATCTTCTTCACGAGCGCGGGATCCCCCGGAGCATCGAGCGGCTTGGCCGCGGCCATCCGCTCCGGCGTCCAGTACGCCAGCACGGCAGGGTCTCCACCCTCCGCGTCGACCCGCTGCATCTCGTTCGTCGAGTACTTGCGGGATGAGGTGCCGTTCGGCCTCAGTACCGGCGCGACGGTCGAGACGATCTCGGCGTCGGCGGCCGCGGCCGCTGCCGTGGACGCGGCTGGCACGGCCGACCTGCCGGTGTCGCCCGCGCCCCAGGCCGGGATGCAGGTCACCGTGGCTGTGGCGGCCACGGCGGCCGCCATCGCCACGAGGCGCAACCTCTGAGTTCTGCCCACTTGATCTCCCTGTCAGCCTTGACCGGTTTATCCGATCTGATAGCAATCTGGGAGATCGTAGTAAAGATCGGCCGGGAGGGGTCCCGGTTTACGGCCGACCGGCGATCACGCCCCGAGGTGGCGCAGCACCGCCAGGACGCGGCGGTGGTCCGCGGCGTCCTGCGGCAGGTCGAGCTTGGTGAAGATGGCCGCCACGTTCTTCTCGACGGCCCCGTACGACAGGTGCAGCAGCTCCGCGATCGCCCCGTTCGACCGGCCCTGGGCCATCAGGCCCAGCACCTCGCGCTCCCGGGCCGACAGGCGCTCCAGGGCGTCGTCCTGCCGGGCGGAGCCCATGAGCTGCGAGACCACCTCGGGGTCCAGCACCGTCGCGCCGCGCGACACGCGCCCGAGGGCGTCGACGAAGTCCCGCACGTCGGCCACCCGGTCCTTGAGCAGATAGCCGACGCCGCGCGCGTCGCCGGCCAGCAGGCGGCTCGCGTACCGCGTCTCCACGTACTGCGAGAAGAGCAGCACGGGCAGGTCCGGGTGTCGCGACCGCAGGCTCAGCACCGCCCGCAGTCCCTCGTCGGTGAAGGTGGGTGGCATGCGGATGTCCGCGACGACGACGTCGGGCAGCGACTCCTCTCGCACGAGGCGGGCGACCTCGTGCTCGAGGGCCACGCCGTCCCCGACGGCGGTCACGGTGTGCCCGCGCCGCGTCAGGAGGGCGGCGAGGCCGTCCCGGAGGATCGCCGAGTCCTCGGCGAGCAGTACGCGCAGGTTCGACGGATCGTTCGGCCCGGTCATGGGCGGCCCGACAGACTGGTGGTCGGCAGGATCACGGTCACCACCGTAGGCCCACCGGCGGGGCTGGACAGGTCGAACGTGCCGTCGACGGAGCGGACGCGCTCGGCCAGGCCGGCCAGGCCGGAGCGCAGGCCCGAGCCGTCGGGCGGCACGACCCGGGCGCCACCGCGGCCGTCGTCGCGCACCCGGATCCGGACGGTGCCGCTCGCGCGGGCGCCCTCCAGGGGCTCGACGAGGACCCAGACGCCCGTCGCCCGGGCGTGCTTGGCCGCGTTGGTGACCAGCTCGGCGACCGTGAAGTACGCGATCGACTCGAGGGCCGGGGCCAGGCGGCCGCCCGCCTCCACCGCAGGGTCGACGTCCACGGTGACCGGCAGAGCCGACCGCGCGGCGAGGGTCTCCAGCGCGACGGTGAGCCCGCTGTCGAGGGCCGGCGGGTGGATGCCGCGGGCCAGCTCGCGCAGCTCCGTGAGAGCGTCCTTGGTCGAGGTGTGGGCGGTGTCGAGGAGCTCGGCCGCCTGGGCCACGTCGCCGCCGTCGGCCAGGTGCTCGCGCGCCTCTCCGAGCTGCATGGCGACGGCGACCAGGCGGGCCTGCGTACCGTCGTGCAGGTCCCGCTCGATGCTGCGCAGGCGGGCGTCGGCGTCGTCCACCGCGCCGGTGCGGGAGCGCTCCAGCTCGGCCACGCGCAGGCTCGCCCGGGTGGGACTCAGCAGGGCGACCGTCAGTACCCGGAACAGCAGCGTGAACATCCGCAGTATCCACGGCCAGCAGAAGAACACCAGCAGGCCGGCCAGCGCGGCCAGCGCGATGCGCGGGGGCGTGTCCACGTAGTACGACGGGCCGAACTGCGCGCCGACGTGCATCTCGCCGTCGGTCCCCAGCTGCGGCGGAAGGAACCGGTACCAGATCCCGTAGGTGATGGCGCCCAGCCCGACCACGAGGAACACGACGCTCGTGACGAAGGACAGCAGGGTCAGCGGGAACGTGACGAACATGAAGAGCAGCGCACGCCACGCCGTGGCGTCGCCGAGCAGGGAGCCGAGCGTGCGCCAGAACCCGCGCGGCCGGGTGTACGGGGCGGGGACCGCCACATCGACGTCGAGCAGGCTGCGGGCGAGGCCGCGGTAGCTGCTGCCCCAGCCGCGCGCGCCGAGCAGGACGGTGCCGGACACGAACAGCCCGACCACCGTGACGGCGACGACGGCCGTGAGGCTCACGGTGAAGACCGCGTAGGCGAAGGCGAACGGGGCGAGCAGGAGCATGAGGGCCAGGTAGCCCTGCTCCCGCCACGTGCGGCTCGCGAACGGGGCGGTGAGGAAGTTCGGGTGGGCCGTAGGGCCCCGTGCGGCGGGGCCGGCCGCGCGCGGCTCGACGGTCATGGTTGTCATGCTGCCAGGTTCGCCCCTCGCGCGCGGGGCGCGACAGGGTGCCGGCCGCCCTCTTGAACGGGGGTTTTCCCCCGCCCGGCGGTCCGGTCTCCGGGAGCACGGCGGCGGGGCGCGACGGGGTGAAGAAGCCGCGGCGCGGCCGGTTGAGCCGGGTTTAGTGGACCAGCCTGGCACACTGGAGGGTATGAAGGTACGAGTTCTCGTCGTCGACGACGACACCGCACTGGCGGAAATGATCGGCATCGTCCTCAAGGGCGAGGGGATCGAGACCGTTTTCTGTGCCGATGGCGACTCCGCGCTGGGGATGTTCCGGACCCACCAGCCGGACCTCGTGCTGCTCGATCTCATGCTGCCGGGCAAGGACGGCGTGCAGGTCTGCCGCGAGATCCGCGCCGAGTCCGGCGTGCCGATCATCATGCTGACGGCCAAGTCGGACACGCTCGACGTCGTGGTGGGCCTGGAGTCCGGCGCCGACGACTACGTCTCCAAGCCGTTCAAGCCCAAGGAGCTCGTGGCCCGGATCAAGGCACGCATGCGCCGCAGCGAGGACCCGGGCCCGGAGCGCCTCGTCGTGGGTGACGTCGAGATCGACGTCACCGGCCACACCGTCATGCGCGACGGCGAGCGCATAGCGCTCACCCCGTTGGAGTTCGACCTGCTCGTGGCGCTCGCCCGGAAGCCGTGGCAGGTGTTCACGCGCGAGGTGCTGCTGGAGCGGGTCTGGGGCTACCGGCACAGCGCCGACACGCGCCTGGTCAACGTCCATGTCCAGCGCCTGCGCTCCAAGATCGAACGTGACCCGGAGAACCCGGAGATCGTACTCACGGTGCGCGGCGTCGGTTACAAGGCGGGCGCGACACGCTGATGCCGCACGGCCTGGTCACGCGGCTGCGCCGGATGGTGTCCCGGGCTCGGGTGGTCGCTGTGCGGTCCACCCGACGGGGGATCGCCCAGTGGCGCGCATCGCTGCAGCTGCGCGTCGTCACGACGGCGCTCGCCATCGGCTTCGCGGCGATCGCGGTGCTGGGGCTGTACCTGTCGACGTCGGTCCGGGACGGCATCTACGACCAGCGGCTCGCTGCGATCGACCGGGAGGCCGCGCGGCTGACCGCGCAGGTGTCGCAGAACTTCTCCGAGACGGCGACGACGTCGAACGGCGAGCTGCAGACCCTGCTGCTGGACACGATCGCGACACTGGGGGTCACGAGCGGTTCGACGGCGGAGGAGTACTTCCTCATGCACGAGCTCGGCACCACCTCCCAGGTGAACGACGTCACCACCCGGCCCGACCTGACGGACGTGCTGATCTCCCGTGAGCTGCGCGAGGCGAACATCGCCTCCGAGGACGACCAGGTGCTGCAGGCGGTGGGCATCCCGTCGCGGGACGACCCGGGCATGGTCGGACCCGGCGTCATCGTGGGCTCCACGGTCCAGGCCTCGCCCGACGCCGAGTACGAGATCTACTACCTCTACTCCTTGCAGCCCGAGCAGGAGACGCTGTCGTTCGTGCATCGTGTGCTGCTCGCCGGCGGGTTCGGGATGCTGGCGCTGCTCGGCGTCGTCACCTGGACCATGGCGCGGCAGACGGTGACGCCGGTGACCAGGGCCGCCACCGTCGCGGAGCGCCTCGCGGAGGGCCACCTGTCCGAGCGCATGCCAGGTGCCCGGGGCACGGATGAGATGGCGAGCCTCGCGCGCTCCTTCAACGAGATGGCCGAGAGCCTGCAGGACCAGATTCGGCGCATGGAAGAGCTGTCCGCCATGCAGCGCCGGTTCGTCTCCGACGTGTCGCACGAGCTGCGGACCCCGCTCACCACCATCCGCATGGCCAGCGAGATCATCCACGAGTCCCGCGACCAGATGGACGAGGACACGGCCCGCTCGGCCGAGCTGCTGCTCGGCCAGATCGACCGGTTCGAGGCGCTGCTCGCGGACCTGCTGGAGATCAGCCGCTTCGACGCGGGCGCCGCCGTGCTCGACGCCGAGCGCCGTGACCTGCGTGACCTCGTCATGTCGGTGGTGGAACAGGCGGCCCCGCTCGCGGAGTCCAAGGACGTCCGCGTCTCGGTGCGGCTGCCGGACGCCGACGCGGCTGCCGACTTCGACCCGCGCCGCATCGAGCGCATCCTGCGCAACCTCGTGGTCAACGCGATCGAGCACGCCGAGGAGCGGCCCGTCGAGGTGACCGTCGCCGAGGACGACCGCGCGGTCGCGGTCGTGGTGCGCGACTACGGCGTCGGGATGACGAAGCAGGAGGTCGAGCACGTCTTCGACCGCTTCTGGCGGGCCGACCCGGCGCGCGCCCGCACCACCGGTGGCTCCGGCCTCGGGCTGGCGATCGCACTCGAGGACGCGCACCTGCACGCCGGGCGCCTCGACGCGTGGGGCCGGCCGGGGCAGGGCGCGAGCTTCCGGCTCACGCTGCCGCGCAGTGCCGGCGTCCAGGTGGTGGAGCCGCCCATCACGATGGCTCCCGCGTCGCACGAGCCCGGGGTCCGCACCGGGCAGATCCCCGTGGTAGGCCCGCCCACCGGGCCGACGCCGACCGCCATCCCTGACCTGTCCGATCCGGGCGAGGGCGATCCGGGCGAGGGCGACTCGGGCGACGGTGACCGCGGCGACAGCGACCGCGTGGGGCAGACCGCCACAACCGATGTCGAGGTGCACTGATGCGTAGAGCCGCGACCGTCGCCGTCGCCGCCGTCGTCACGCTGTCCAGCGTGGCCGGGCTCGGGGCATGCGCCCAGATCCCGACGTCCGGGCCGGTGCGGGTGGGGAACGCCGACATCGACACGCAGGTCGATATCGCGATGCTGCCGCAAGGCCCTTCCCTCGGTGCGGACCCGCAGGTCATCGTGGCCGGCTTCCTCGGCGCGGTGGTGGCCGCGACGACATCCCCCAAGGAGTTCCAGACCGCCCGTGAGTTCCTGACCGACGACGTCGCCGCCAAGTGGGACCCCGAGGCATCGGTGCGGGTGGTCCGCGAGGCGCCGGTGCCGGCGCCGGTCGAGCGCGGCGTGGAGCTGAAGGACACCGACACCGTCGAGGTAGTCGTCCGCGCGACGACCATCGCCACCGTCGACAGCGCCGGCGCCTACACGGAGGTGGGCGACCCGCGCGAGCTCGGCTACCGGTTCACCCTCGTGAAGTCGGGCGGCGAGTGGCGCATCTCCGCGCTGGACGACGGAGTGCTGGTGCCCGCCAACCTGTTCGCGAACCAGTACCGCGCGACCCGCCTCTTCTTCCCGGCCGAGTCGGACCCGACGAGCCTGGTCCCCGACCTGCGCTGGTTCCCGCGCCGCACCTGGCGCAACGTCGCGGTGGAGGAGCTGCTCGCCGGGCCGCCCGAGTGGCTGCAGGGCGCCGCCCGGTCCCTGGTGCCGGAGGGTACGCAGCTCTCCTCGCCGTCGGTCCGCGACACGGACGGCGAGGAGGCCGTCGCGGTGCGGCTCAGCGAGCAGATCAGCACGGCCCCCGCCGAGGAGCGCGCCGTGATCGCGGCACAGCTCTCGGCGACCCTGTCCGAAGGCGCAGGGCGGGTAGTGCCCGTCGACCTGTACAGCGGTCAGAACCGGCTCTCCGTCGATACGGCCGACGTCAACCTGCCGGCCACCCTCACCGAGCCGATGGCGCTGAAGGACGATGCCCTCTACCTCGTCGCCGACGGCGCCCTCGAGCCCTGGGGGCAGGATGCGGGGGAGCCCCTCGACCTGTCCGGCATGAACCCGACCGCGCTCGCGATCAGCCCCGCTACCGAGCCGATAGTGCTGCGGGACGGCGACGACCAGATCTGGGACCTGACCGCGGAGGACGGCCCGGTGTCGCTGTTCGAGGGCCCGGACCTGGCCGCACCGTCGGTCGACAAGTTCGCCGCCACGTGGACCAGTGGCGGCAGCGGCGAGCTGCGCGTGGCCCCCGAGGTGGGCTCCGAGATGGAGGAGGTCACCCTGAAGCCCGAATGGCTCAGCGGGCGCAAGGTGATCAGCGTGTCGGTGGCCCCGGAGGGCTCGCGCGTCGCGATAGTGAGCGAGGCGCCGACGGGCACGCAGGTGCACGTGGCGGGCGTCGTGCGGAACCACGACGACGTCCCGGTGGCGCTCGCGGCACCGCTCTCGGTGGCCGCGCCGATCGACGACATCGTCGAGGCCCGCTGGGCCGGGATCACGACGCTGGCGCTGCTGACGGAGGACAACGACGGCGTGACCGGCGTCTGGACGGCGGGCGTGGGCGGGCTGGCCGGTGCCGGTGGAGCGGCCCGTCAGCTGCCGGGGCTCACCGACGTCGAGCAGCTCGCGGCCGGGGTGGCCGACCCGGGGATGCTGGTGATCACCGAGGGCGGCCACCTGGAGCACGAGGAGACCGGCGTCTGGCAGCCGTTCGACGAGGACGTCGAACTCGTGGCCTTCCCGGGCTGACCACCGGTCCCACGCCGAGGTAGGACTCTGGCGAGGTAGGACTCTGGCGAGGTAGGACCGCAGCGCAAAGCGCGGTCCTACCTCGCCACAGTCCTACCTCGGCGATATCAGGTCACGTCAGGTCGGTGACCGGGGCTGCGCCGCACGGGTTGTCGAGCTGGATCACACCGAACGACCAGCCCTTGCGCTTGTAGAGCACCGACGGACGCGACGTCTCCTTGTCGATGAACAGGTAGAAGTCGTGGCCCACCATCTCCATCTCGTAGACGGCGTCGTCGAGTGTCATCGGGTCGGCGTGGTGGAGCTTCTGCCGGATGACCACGGGCGAGTCGCCGATGGTCGTCTCCACGGAGTCACCCGGCGCGGACAGCGCTGCCGGGACCGAGATCTGCGGCTCGGGTGCGTTGGCGGCCCCGCTGCCCTCGTTCGTCAGGATCTCGTCGAGGGGGCGGCGGAGCCGGGGGCACCGGTCCGGACGCCGGGGCCGGCTCGTCGTCCTCGCCCTCCTCCGTGCTCTCGGGCCGCACGGCCGCGGCCTCGACGCCGTGGGCCACCGTGACACCCCACAGGTGCATGTAGTCGTCGTCCGGGCCCTCGTCCGCGACGGGCTCGGCCTCCGGCACCGGGGCCGGGGTCGGCGCCTCGCCGCCGTTGTCCTCGGCGGGTGTGATCGTCTCCTCCGAGGCGGGGACCATCGTGACGGTGCCCATCGAGGCCGCCGTCTCGGCCGGCTCCGGGGTCGAGCTCGTCGGAACCGGGGACTCGACCGGCTCGACCAGCGGCGGGACCGGCTCGGCCGGCGACGGGGCGGGCTGGACCAGCGGGGACGGTTCAGGGGTTGAGCTCGTCGGAACCGGAGTCTCGACCGGCTCGACCAGCGACGACGGCGGCTCGGACTGCGCCGCGGCAGGCTCCACCACCTGGTGGCGCACAACGCCGGCCAGGACGACGCCCGACTCGACGGGCAGCCCCTCCGCGAAGCTGCCGAAGCCCGACACGCCCGTCGCCACCTCGACGGCCGTGACGCCCTCGACCACCCGCTCGGTCCACGAGATAACGCCCGCGCCCGACACGGTCTGGGAGCCGTCACCCGTCTCGATGGTGACGGTCAGCCCGTCACCGCGCGCGACGACGTGCGCGCTCGCGGGCTCACCCTCGCCCGCGCCCGTGAGCACCACCACCGCGAACGGCGGGACGCCCTTCAGGCCGCCCACCGCCGACGTCGTCAACGCGCCCAGCACCTCCGCGACGCCTGCCCCGGGCGCGCCGAGATCGGCCCAGAGGCGGCCTGCCGGGTCGAGCCCGTCCGCTCCGCCGCCTTCACCGGGCAGCACGACGACGGCGTCGCCGCGCACGACGACGCGCGCCTTCCCCGTCGTGTACCGGATCCCGGTTCGCTGTCCAGCGTCCGAGGTGCTCATGGTCGCCTCCCTGTTGTTACCTTGCTCGTGTCCCGCCCCTGCCGGCGCCCGCGTCAGACTCTATTGACCCTGTCCGACATCGTGGTCCCCGCGTGGGTCACCTCACTCACGCGGCAGCGTGTCCTCGTCCGCCGCGAACCCACCCCGCGGACCGGTGCTCGACCCCGCCGTCTCCTGCGCCACCCCTGTCGCATCCACCACGATCACGGTGATGTTGTCCCGGCCCCCCGCCGCGATGGCCGCCTCGACCAGTCGCCCCGCGGCCACCTGCGGGTCGGGATGGCCCAGCATGATCTCGGTGATCTGCGCGTCGGTGAGCTCGCCCGTCAGCCCGTCCGAACAGACCAGGATCCGGTCGTGCGCACCGATCGGGATGTACCGGAAGTCGGCCCGCGCCTCGTCCCGCCCGCCCAGCGCCCTCGTGATCACGTGCCGGCGCGGGTGGTTCCGCGCTTCCTCGGCGGTCAGCGTACCGGCGTCGACCATCTCCTGGACCTCGGAGTGGTCCACGCTCACCTGGTCCAGCACGCCCCTGGACAGCAGATAGGTGCGGGAGTCGCCCACGTTCACGAACAGCCAGTACGGCATGTCGTCGAGGTAGGCGACCACGGCACCGGTCAGCGTCGTGCCGGCACCACGGCCCAGGCCGGCGGTGTCGATGGCCCGGACCCGCTCCTGCGCGGTCTCCAGCAGCGCCTCCACGTGGTGCGGCTCCACCCGCTCGATGTCCGAGAGCCCGCGCAGCGCGTCCAGCGCAGTGGCGCTCGCCACCTCCCCTGCCGCGTGCCCGCCCATGCCGTCGGCCACGAAGAACGCCCCGCCACCGGCGAAGTAACCGTCCTCGTTGAGCTGGCGGCGCAGGCCACGGTCGGAGGCGGCCCCCCAGGCGAGCGTCAGCGCCTCTTGATCCGTCATGCCGCCGCCTGCGGGTGCACGACGACGCGGCGGTCGCCCACGTGGATCGTCGAACCCACCGGCACGCGCACCCGGGCGCCCGGCTCCGCCACGCGCGGCGGCAGGCCCGGCGCCGAGACGACCGTGCCGTTCGTGGAGCCGCGGTCCGTGAGCCACAGACCGGCGGTGTCCACGCCGAGCTCGGCATGCGTCTTGGACACCGACCGGGTCGGGTCCTCCACCTTGATCAGGATCCAGCCGGAGCCGTCGGGCGCCTGCGGGTTGCGGCCGACCAGCGCCTTGGTGTCGACGACGAACCGCTCGCCGCTCTCCACCTCCAGGACGACGGTCGTCACTGCCGCCGGCGTCATGGGGCGGCTCATGTGGGTCCGCGTCATGTCGATCGGGGCCGAGTCGCGCTGCTCGGGCTCCGGCTGCCGCACGTGCTGCACCGGCTGCTGCAGCTGCCGGGCGGGAGTCGGCTCGACGGGCGCCACGGGCGGCGGCGTCGGACGCACGGGCTGCTGCACCGGCTGCTGCTGTACGGGCTGCTGCACCGGCTGGCCCGGGTGCGGCGTCCCGCCGGAGCCCGGATGGGGCCTGCGGACCGTCGCCGGCTCCTCCTGCGCGGGCAGCGCACCCGCGCCGCCCGGTGCCTGTCCGGGGATACCCGTGATGACGCCGCCGGCGCCCGCACCAGCCGAGGAGTCCGGGAACGCCCACGGGTCCGCGCCCTGGGCGGGCGTGACGGGCTGGGCCTGGTGCGCCGTCGGCTGGGCGGCGGCCTGGCCGCCGTTCGCCGCACCGGTCCACACCTGGGAGGTGCCGGCCGGCGCCTTCGCACCCGCGCCCGTGGTCGAGCTCGTCGCCGGGCTCGGGGCGACGCCCGACGGCGCAGCCGCGACGTCGGACGCCATCAGGACCACCGCGCGGGCGGCCTTGTCGTGCCAGCCCTGCCGCTTGCCGCCGCCGTCGAACGCCGGGGACACCAGCACCAGGATCTGCCCGACCAGGCAGACGACGGAGCCGAGCCCCACGAGGAGCCAGCGCACGAACGCGCGGCCGAACCCGATCGGGCCGTGCCCCGCCGCGTCGACCGTGCGGATCTTGCAGACGAGGTTGCCGACCGTCTTTCCGGTCTTGCCCTCCCAGGCGGAGACGCCCAGCCAGTAGCCCAGCATCAGCACGCCGCTGATCAGCTGCGGCACGAGCATCGACGACGCGATGACGTCCGGCGTCATGAGCAGCGCGCTGGTGCCACCGGCGCTGGCCAGCCCGATCATCATGATGATCCAGGCCACGACGCCGACCACCGCGCCGTCGACGAGCGCGGCGAGGAACCGGCGCCCGGTACCGGCGTACGCGACCGGCACCGGCTGCACCGCCGAGACACCTACCCGTGTGTGCGAGAGCGACTCGGGCACCGTGGTCCCCACGTCACCTGTCTGGGCGCGCGGGAACGGGCGTCCGCACACGCCGCAGTACGGCACGCTCCCATCCTGTGTAGAACCACATCCAGCACAGACCACGTCCGTCATCGACTCTCCTTCGTCCGACGGGACCCGAGTCCCCCGAGTGCCGCGAGGATCCCGCGGCGACCACCGATTCGTGCCCAGACGGAGCGGAGCGACAACGCTGCCCGCACCCTCCGTCGCGTGCTCACGGTGGAGCGTAGCCCGCCGACCAGCTCGTCCACCTCCATCCAGTAGGCCTCGACGTCGGCCTGGGTGGGTTCTCCCCGACCGAACACGGTCGCGTCGGCGCGGTGCGCGAGCATGAGCGTCGACGGGACCTGGTGCACGCCGGCGATGACCCCGGCGCTCTCGCGCCTGGTCGACCCGCGCGGCACCGTGGTGCCGAGGTCCGTCACGACGTCGACGACCTCGTGCCAGCCGCCGCTGATCCGGTCCGCGAGCTGGTCAGCACTGCGCCGCAGCGCCCGGCGCCGGGCCTTGTAGGCCAGGATCGCCACGATCGGACCGGCGATCAGCAGCAGCGGGATGCCCACCGCCAGCAGGATCACGCCGAGCAGGCCCCAGTCGAAGAGGTCGTTCTCCGCGTCGTCCTTCTCGTCGTCCTCGACGCTGCCGGCCTTCGCCTTGTCCGGCTCCTCCGGCGGCTCTGGGTCCTGCAGCACCGGCGGCTTCGGCACCTGTTCGCTCTTCGGCTCTGGCTGGATCTGCGGCTTCTCCTCCGGGACGGCTTCGACCGGCACCCAGCCGTAGCCCTCGAAGGGCACCTCGATCCAGGCGTGCACGTCGCTGCCGAGCACCGTCCAGGGCTCGCCCTCCTCGTACGTGCTGTCCTTGTCCGGGTAGAAGCCCATGACGACGCGGGCGGGGATGCCCGACTGCCGCGCCATGAGGGCGAGCGCGACGGCGAACTGCTCGTCGTCGCCGATCATCTCCTCCTGCTCGACGAGCGTGTCGATGCGCTCCGCGGAGTGACCGGGGCGGGACGGCGGCTGGCCGTCGAGCCCGCTGGACAGGTGGCCGTCCGCGATCAGCAGGTCCCGGATCTGGAACAGCTTCGTTGCGGGGTCGGTCTCCTCGCCGGTGAACTGCGCTGCCTTGGCCGCCAGGCCCGGCGGCAGCGCGCTCGGCTCGGTCTCCGGCAGGTCGGCCGGGAGGATCGTCCCCTTCTTCAGGGTGTCCTCGTCCGGCTCCGGGGCCACCAGCGTCTGCAGCGTGTACGTGTCACCCGGCTTGATGCCCGCCGTGGTGATGGCGGTGCTGGTAGTCGAGTTGTAGTACGTGCCGTCCGTCTGGGCCTCGGCGTTCGGGCCGGACCACTGCACGCCGGTGAGGTTGCCGATCTCCGGGACCCAGACGCCGTTGTAACCCGTCACGCTGACCTCGATCGGCGTCGGGGTGCCCTTCTGAGCCGTCGCGATCTCCTCGCCGGCGCGCGTGTAGAAGCCGGTGTCGCCGCCGTCGCCGGACGCGTCGAAGACGACGCCGTCGTACCGGTCGAGCGTAGCGAGCCGGATCCGGCTGCCCTCGGGCAGCTCGCTGACCGTGAACAGCTCGTCCTCACGGGCGTCCTTGGCGTAGTGCCGGAACGCCACGAGCGGGCTCGTGAACTGGTGGACGTCGAACGGCGGCACGATGGTCTCGCGCAGGACGGTACGCGGCTGGTCCGGCATCAGGATCGGCGCGGTGAAGCCGGCGGCGAGGGCCGCGACGCCCAGGATCGTGGCGCCCGTGCGGACCCGGTACCAGCGCAGGCGCCGCGTGGCCTCCCGGCTGGACTCGGTGCTGATCGAGTGCGTGCCGACGCGCGCCTCCATGACGCGCACGGCGCCCCAGAGGAGCGCGACTATGGCGACCACGAGACCCTGCACCACCGGCATCGCGGCGTCGAGGGTACCCAGGAGGATCACGCCGACCAGGCCGGCGACGACCGGCACCACGGCCCACACGGCGTGCTTCGCACGCCAGGAGATGGTGCCCGAGATCAGTGCTGTGAGCAGCATGAGCAGGTACGGGACCACGGCGATGTCGGGGAACGACCGCATGGGCGGCACGGTGGTGACGAACTGCTTCCAGCCCTCCACCGAACCGAGCAGCAGCTCGCGCAGCGTGTCCAGGGTGGGCACCACACCGGCGATCGTCGTGTGCGGCAGCGCGAGCGCGCCGCCGAAGAGGAGGTAGCCCAGCACGGCGAGCGCGGTCACGGTCACGGCCGGGAACCGGCGCCAGGCGCCCACCCAGGCCACGAGAAGGCCGACGACGGCGCCGCCGACCGTCGGCACCACGTACCCGAGGGAGCCCCAGACGGGCCCGAAGCCGATGGCGACGGCGCCGAGCATCACGCCCAGCGCCGCGACGTCGACCAGGGCGAACCAGGTCAGCGCCCGTGGGCGCTCCGCCTCCTTGCGGCGCGTGGTCCCCCGGCCCGTACCGGTCCGGTACCCGGTGCCCGTACCGCGCGTGCGGGACGAGGGCCGGCCCGAACCGGATCCGCCCGCCCCGAGCGGGACGTTCCCGCGCGTGTTCTCGTCGCTCATCCGTCGCTCATCTTCTTCAGCGCAAGGGGCAGGTCTGCGAGACGGCCCAGGGTGAGCACGCCCAGCTCAGCGATGGCGTGCCGGCCGAGGGACGCGCCGGGCACGCACTGGATGGCCATGACCTGCACCCCGGCGGGGACGCGGGCCGACGCCGAGCGCAGCTCGGTGGGCGTGACGCGGCTGCCGATGACGAACGCGATCACCGAGAAGTCCGCCGCGGCCATGGCGGCCGACCGCGCCAGGTCCACCAGCTTGGACTTGCGGGACTCGAGCTCGATGCGGGACAGGTCGTCCATGAGGCGGGTGCGGTGGTCGCCGCGCAGCGTGGCCTCGTTGACGAGCACGGTGACGCCGCGGTCCTCCTTGATGGCCTGCAGGCCCAGGGAACCGCACACGCTCACGGCGAGCTCGAACTCCTCCTCGTTCGCGTAGTCCTCGGCGCGCGTGGAAAGCAGCACCGCGAGGTGCGAACGCCGGGTCTCCTCGAACTGGCGCACCATGAGCTGCCCGGTGCGCGCCGTCGTCTTCCAGTGGATGTGCCGCCGGTCGTCGCCGGGCACGTAGTCACGCAGGGCGTGGAAGTTCACGTCCGAGTTGGTGATGTCGTTGGTGACACGGCCCTCGAGGTCCTTGAGGAAACCGGTCGAGGAGCCCGTGAGGTTCTTGACGCGCGGGTGCACGAAGACCTCCTGCTCGTTCGTCCACGTCATCTCGCGGCGGAGCAGACCCAGCGGGTCGGCGCGCACGGACTTCACCGGGCCGACGGTGATCACGCTGCGGCGGCGCGTCGGGATGGTGAAGATCTCCTCGTGCGAGCCGCCGCCGGGCAGGCGCGGCACCGGGAACGCGGCGGTGCCGGTACCCACGGGAAGCTCCATGACCGACGGGAGCAGCGCACGGCTCGACGCGTTGCGCACGTCGAGCCGCCCGACGGCGCGGTCGCCGACCGTCACGCGAGCCTGCGCCAGATCCAGCACCACGTCGTACTTGAACCGGCCGAGCACGAAAACGATCGCGCACGCAAGCGTCACGGAGAGCACGATCGCGGCGACCAGCACCTCGAGCCAGCCGAGCATCAGGCCGGCCACCCAGGCGCCGGCGGCCATGAGCGTCACCGCTATGCCGAACGTGCTGAACGTGCGGCGCACGGGTGCCAGAACGCGACCGACCGCCGCCACCCGCGAACGGGTGGCGGCGGCGAGGGTCACCCAGCCACGCTGGCCGCGCAGCACCTGCGCGCGGCCTGCGGCCACGGCTCCGCCGAGGCCGCCGGCCTTCTCCTGCCGTTTCCCGTACGCGGCAGGTGACAGCCGGCCGGACGAGACACCCGTCGCGGTCATGCCGAGGCCCGCTCCTGCGGCGCCGCGACGTCCGCCATGATCCGGGCGAGGATGACGTCGGGGCGGGAGCCCGCGAACTCGGCCTCCGGGTCCAGCACGAAGCGGTGGCCCCAGACCGGCTGGGCCAGCTCCTTGATGTCGTCGGGCAGCACGTAGTTGCGGCCGTGCGCCGCGGCCCACACCTTGGCGCAGCGCACCAGGGCCAGCGCGCCACGGACCGACACCCCGACGCGCACCTCGGCCGCGTTGCGCGTCTCCTCGCTGAGCCGGCTGACGTACTCGAGCACCGCGGTGTCGGTGTGCACGGTCATCGCGACGTCGGCCATCTCCGTGACGGCCTTCGTGGTGATGATCGGCTGCAGCGACTTGCTGCGGTCCTTCACGGAGGCGCCGGACAGGATCTCCACCGTGGACGCGTGGTCCGGGTAGCCCACCGACGTCTTCATGAGGAAGCGGTCGAGCTGGGCCTCGGGCAGGCGGTAGGTACCGGCCTGCTCGATCGGGTTCTGGGTGGCGAGCACCATGAACGGGCGGCCGGTCTCGTGCGCGATGCCATCGACCGTGACCCGCCCCTCCTCCATGACCTCCAGCAGCGCGGACTGGGTCTTCGGCGAGGCACGGTTGATCTCGTCCGCCAGCACGATCGAGTTGAAGATCGGGCCGGGGTGGAAGTCGAACCTGCCGGTGTTCTGGTCGTAGATGGTCACACCGGTGACGTCGGACGGCAGCAGGTCCGGCGTGAACTGGATGCGGTTGTGCGTGCCCTGGACCGACGCCGCGATGGACCGGGCGAGCATCGTCTTGCCGGTGCCGGGGGCGTCCTCCAGCAACAGGTGGCCCTCGGCAAGCATGCAGGTGAGCGCCAGACGCACTACCGGGGCCTTGCCCAGGACCGCCTGGCCGACGTTACCGACGAGCCGGTCGAAGGTCTGGGCGAACCAGGCCGCCTGCTCGGGGGTCATCGTGGTCATCTCGTGTTCCCTACTGCTCGTTACAGCTCGTTCGGTCTGTGGGTGAAATTGTGTGTCGATCATGGCGGGTCCGGCCGCCGCCTGCGCGGCGGCCGGGCGCGATCGGTTCTACCAATTGCGTGCCTCGTACAGCTTGCCGTCGATCCGTACGGCGACCTCGGTACCCGGGTAACCGTAGAAGCAGTTGAGCTGGCGGCTGCCGGTGGCTGACCCGAAGTTCACGGTGTAGGCACGGTCAGGCGTCAGGATGTTGTGCCAGCCGGACTCGTCCGGGTTGGTGCCCGACCAGCACTCGACGCTGTGGTCACCGGTCGAGAAGTCCTGCCAGTTGACAAGGAAGTACGCGCACGAGGAATGGTCGCAGTCACCGTTGTTGACCGACCCGCCGTGAGTAACCCAGGCCTTCGGATCCGGCCTTGCGTCGGACCTCGCCGAGGCGCACCTGCTGGCCTCCTGGCCCTCGGAGTCGGTCACCGTCACGCACGCCTCCTTCAGGTCGCTGTAACCCGCGGACGCCGACTGGGTGCCGCTCGCGGCCGTACTGGTGATCGCGCCGGTCACCCTCACGGTGGTTGGCCGGCCGTTCGTGGCGCGCCCGTCCCACGTGAACGTGACCTGCTGGTTCCCACCGGAGGCGCTGATCGACGGCGTCGGGGGCGCGCCATACGGAGTGACCGCGTTCGACGAGCTGGACCACTCCGAGCACGTGTACTCGTTGCAGGCTCGCACCTGGAACGTGTACGACGTTCCGTTGCTCAGACCCGTGTACGTGTACGACGTCGCGTTGCCCGCGCTCTTCGCACCCGCGCCGTTCGCCTGCACCTCGTACCGCGGGCCCGTGCCACGGAAGGCGTTGATGGCGTTCCACCGCACGTCAGCCTGGCCGCTCGTATTGGACCCGAGGGACGCCGTCGGCCTGCCCGGGGTGTCCGGTGTGCCGTACGGCACCACCTCGTTCGAGAACGGGCTCGCGGGCCCGTTGCCGGCCTTGTTCGTAGCTCGGACCCGGAACGTGTACGTCGAGTCGGTCGAGAGATCCTGGACCGTCTCCTCGGTCTGCGTGGTGTCGATGGCCTTGACGAGCTGACCGTCCGTGTAGACGCCCAGCCAGTACTTGTCGATCGCGTCGCCGTTGTTCGCCGGCGCGTTCCACTTGACGGTGATCTGTCCGCCGACGGCGGTGTTCACCCGGGTGGCGGTCGGCGCGGCCGGGGCGGACGGCGGAGCGGCCGGGGTCTCCGGCGCCGACGGGTCGCTCCAGTCCGACGGGTCGGGGGCGGCGTTCTTGGCCTGGACCCGGACCGTGTAGGCCGTACCGTTCTCCAGCCCCGTCCAGACCACCTGGTTGCCCGTGACACAGGTCTTCTGGGTCACGCTGTCGGCCGGGGCCGGGCTGATCTCCAGGTTCACGCACTCGATGGGCGACCGGTCCGTGTAGGTCCGGTTCTTCCAGGTCACCGTCAGCTTCTTGTCGCCGAACTTCAGCGTCGGCGGCTCCGGCTTGTCCGGCTTCTCGTCCGGCCGCACCTCGCGGGACGCCGGGGACGGCTCCGAGTCACCCACCTCGTTCGTCGCGACGACGGTGAACGTGTACTTCACGTTGTTCTGCAGACCGTCGAACGTGCAGGTGGTCGTCGTGCAGTCGTGCTCCTGGCCGGTGTTGGTCTTCAGGGTGTAGCCCGTGATGTCGGCGCCGTTGTTGTTGGGCTGGTCCCAGCTCAGCACGACGGTCTCGGAGCGCACCTCCTCGACCCGCGGGGCGCGGGGCGCCTCAGGCTTGCCGAGGACCGTCATCTTGAGGATGCCGTCGACCTGCCGGTCGGGGTCCTTCGTCACGTCCTGCACCTTGTAGCGCACGGTCATGACGCCGTTGAAGTCCTCGGACGGGGTCGCCACGATCTCGGTGTCGGTGAACGACACCTCGCCCGAGCCCGTCTCGACCGCGGCGTCCACCAGGGTCATCGGCTCGCCCGGGAACGGGTTGACGTCGTTGGCGAGCACGGGAACCGTCGCCGCCTCGCCCTGGTGCGCGTCCGGCACCTCATCGGGCGTGGTCTGGATCAGCGGCCGGGTCGAGCCGACCACCTGGACGGTGAGCTGGCCCTCGACCGGCGGGTTCCGGCCGTCGGACACCTTGAAGGGCAGCAGCGTGCTGGTCCCCTTCGGGATCGACGGGTCGATCTGCGCCGAGATCGTAGTGCCATCCACCGTGGCGGTGATGCCTTCGCGCGGCTCGACGTCGAAGGTCAGCGGGTCCTTGTCCGGATCCTTGACGTACCGCGACAGATCGACCGAGGCCGGGTCGCCGGCCGAGACCTCCAGCAGGGCGGAGCCCGTGACCTTGGGCGGCAGGTTCTTCGAGGGAGCCACGTCGATCGGCAGGGTGAGCACCGAGGTCAGGCCCTCGGCGTCGTCCGGCCCGTCGCCGTCGGTCACCTCGAAGCTGACCGACGCCGCGCCCGCGTAGTCCTCCGCGGACGTGTACACGACGGTGTCGTGGTCCTCGACCGAGACCTGGCCCTCCAGGGCCTTGACCGTGTCCTCCATGGTGATCCGCGGCTCGCGGCCCTCGCGGACCACCACGTAGTCGGCGAGGTCGATGGTGAGCGGGTCGCCGCTGGTCGCCTTGAGTGGCTCCAGACCCGGCTTGACGTGCGGCCGGGACTGGTCGCCCGGCACGCGCACGAACGCCTTGGCCTCCAGGCCGTCCATGTCCGTCACGGTGTAGGTGATCACCCGTGCGCTCTCGGTGAGCTCCACCTCGAGCTGGTTCTCCTCGGTGATCCGCACGCCTTCCAGCGAGGGGTCCGTGGACACCTCCAGGTCGGCGGCCACGCCGTCCGGGTCCACGTCGTTGGCCAGCACGTTCACGGTGACGCTGGACGAGCCCTCGACATCGTCCGCCGTCACGACGTCGTCCTCCGCGATGGGGCGGAGCAGTGGCGCGTCCGGGTCTACGTTCACCGTGATCGCGCCGCTCGCGCGGGCCTTGTACGTGTCCTGGATGCCGTAGTAGA
Source organism: Promicromonospora panici (assembly GCF_900608595.1). Classification (GTDB taxonomy): domain Bacteria; phylum Actinomycetota; class Actinomycetes; order Actinomycetales; family Cellulomonadaceae; genus Promicromonospora; species Promicromonospora panici. The sequence continues at coordinate 142,368 of NZ_UWYY01000008.1, forward strand.
AGGAGTACGCGCCCTTGTCGCCCGGGGCCTTGACGACGACGTCGTCCTCCACGGCCCTGGGGTCGAGACCCGCTTCCTCGGTGCCCTCGAAGCCCTTCGCGAACAGGCCGATCTGGTCGCCGTCCGGATCGGTGTCGTTCTCCAGCGCCTGGATCGCCACCGTGCGGCCCGGACGAACCGTGGTCTCGTCGTCCTCGGCCTGCGGCGGCTGGTTGGTGGCCGGGGCGGGCGCGATACCGACCCGGACCAGGCCCTCGCCGGGCGCCCCGCGCGTGTCCATCACCTGGTAGGTGAAGGAGTCCAGCCCGGCGGCGTCGGGCGACGCCTTGTAGTCGATGAAGCCGTCCACGATCGTGGCCGTGCCCTGCGACGGGGCGCCGGAGATCGAACTCAGCGTCACGTAGTCGCCGTCCGGGTCGGTCCCGTCCAGCGGCAGCGGGATCCGGACGATGCCGTCGGCCAGCACACGCGCCTCGATGTCGGGCAGCTGCGGGGCCGTGTTCGACTCCTCGTCCACGATGTTGATGGTCACCTGAGCAGAGTCCTTCTGCCCGTTCGTGTCCACCACCTCGTAGACGGCGTGCACCGTGCCGACCTCGTTGCCCGCGCGGAAGCGCACGGTGTCCTCGGAGACGAACGCCTCGCCCGCCGACGCCGGGGGCTGCTCCTGCAGCTCGTCGGTCACGGTCATCTTCAGACCGTCGGGGTGGGAGTCGTTCTTCAGCACCGGGATGGTCACCACGTCACCCGCGTGGACGGTCGCCTCGTCGGGTCCGGCCTCCGGCGGGCGGAGCTGGGCGGGCGCGGGGATGGGCACCACTCGTACCTGACCGGTTGTCGTCCCGCTGCCGTTGCCCACCTTGTAGTCGATGATCACCGATTCGTTGAGCCGCTTGATCTCCGACACCTTGAGGATCTGGTGGTTCAGCACTGCCACCTTGACCGGCGAGTCGGACGGCACGTCCACGCCCTGCACGACGAGGACGCCGCCCGCGGGGTCGGTGTCGTTCGCGAGAACATCCACCAGCGCCGTGCCGCCGGTCGGGAGGAGCACCTGGTCGGAGACCGCTACGGGTAGACCCGCCTCGTCCGACGGGGCGACGACGTCCACGCGCACCAGGCCCATCGCCGGGTTGGGGCCGTCGCTGATCTGGTAGGTGATGTCGTGCGTGCCCGGCTCGTCGCTCTCGAACTTGAACGTGCCCGCGGTCGCGTTCGGCGTGATCGTCGCCGGCGCCGACTCCGCGACGGTCGTCAGGCGCACCTTGTCGCCGTTCGGGTCGTAGTCGTTCTTCAGCGGGCTCACGGTGATCGGCTCGCCGGCGAGCACGGTGACGTGATCCTGCACCGCCACGGGCGGCACGTTGCTCGCCACGACGTCGACGTGCAGCTTGCCCTCGACGGGCAGGCCCGCCGCGTCCGAGACCGCGACGTCCACGATCTTGCGGCCGATCGCGGTACCGCCGTCCCGGAACTCGATGGTTCCGTCCGGACGGAAGCGCACCTCGTCGAGCGGATCCGCGGTGCTCGCGCTGGACAGGAACAGGTCGTCGCCGTCCGGGTCCTTGAAGTACGGCAGCACCTTGATGCTCGCCAGACCACCCTGTCCCACGCGGAGCACGGGCTCGCCGGTCTGCGTCGGCGCGTTGTTCTCCTCGAGCGGCACCACCTTGACCTCGACGGACGCGGTGGCCTTGCCGTTCTCTCGGCCGTCGTCCACCTCGTAGTCGAACGTGGTGGTGCCGGTCGCATCGGCCGGCACGTTGGCCTGCAGGGCCGCGCCGTCGAGCACCCTGTCGACGGTGGCGTCGCCGTCCACGTCGCCCTGCACCGAGACGGTCATCACGTCACCGTCGGGATCGACGTCGTTGCCCAGCACGTTCAGCACCGTGGTACGGCCGGGCCGCACGCCGATCGCGTCGTCCTTGGGCTGGGGCGGGCGGTTCGCCTTGTCGCGCTCGGCCACGAACTGGTCGACCTGCTCCGGGGTGGTGTCCTCGGACTCGGTCTTCTCGCCCTCGGCGTCCTCGGGCATCTTCAGGTCCCAGTCATCGACCTTCTCGAACTCGTCGGCGGCCATCCACAGCGTGCCGTCGTTGACGTCGTTCAGCACGATCACGTTCCGGTTCACGCGGTAGACCAGCGTCGCCGCGGCGTCGACGCCCTCCAGCACCTGGTCCACGTCGTTGTCCGGGCCGGGGCAGTCACGCACGACCTGGCCGGACTCGGACCACGCACCGTAGGTGCATTCGCCCAGCTGCACGGGCGCCGACGGTCGGCCCGACGCGGTCCGCGTGGTCGCGTCCCCGCCGCCGAGCGGCTGGGAGACGAGACCCTTGGTGGTGGCGAGCACCACGTTGTCCGAGTCGTCGGACGGTTGCTGCAGCATGGCCTGAGCGCCGTCCTCGACCTCGACCGTGTCACCGCCGGGGAGCACCAGCGTGCCCGTGGACTGGTCCAGCACCACCGGCTCGTCACCGACCGCGGAGACCTGCACCTCGGCGTCGGGCTCGACGGGAAGGTCCGCTTCCTCGGGGTCCTCGGCGACGCCCTGCGCGCCGGTGGGAATCGTGTGCAGCTTGCCCTCGGAGGGGACGGCGAGGAACACCGTGCCGCCCTTGCTCACCGTCAGCTTGCCGCCGGTGCCGGCCTCGAGCGTCGGCTTGAGCTCCTTCTCGTCGAAGGCAACGGCGCCGTCAAACGGGAGGACCCAGGTCCTACCCGTCTCACCGTCGTAGACGGCGGTCGTAGCACCGCCCGCGGCGGCCTGCGCGCCCGCGGGGAACTTCAAGGTGCCTTCCAGCGAGAGCAGTGCGGGGTTGACCGGGCTGGCGGACGAGTCGCCGCTGCTGTCCAGCAGTACCCGCTGCGCGTCCTGCTCGACGTCGAAGCTCGTCGAGTTGGCCAGCAGAGTGCCGTCCAGGGCCTTGGCCTCGTAGTTGAACCGGCCCAGCTTGCCTGACGCCGTCTGCGTGACCCAGACGCCGGAGTCGTTGAGCTCGACCTCCGCCGTCGCCTCGCCGTCGTAGAGCAGCGCGAAGCCCACCAGGCCCGCGCCGAAGAGGGTGACCGCACCGATCGATGCCGCTGACCGGCGATTTTCGTACACGCGTGAGACAAAGCTCATGCGTCCTCCTCTTTCATCACTCCACCGAAGTCTGTTCGCCGGGTCTACACACACGGGCGTAACGGGAGCACCCTACCGGGGCAGAGGGTGAATCGTCCTGGAGTTTTGGTGGGTAGTACTACCCATGCGGCCCTGCAGGACTCGTCCAGATTGTACGGGTGTGTCCCAGACGAGGTCTAGGTCACACGAGCGCGTCAGAAGCCGGATCGCCACGCGGTACCGGGCCAGATCCGGGCGCGGCAAATTCTGCAGTGAGGCAGCGGGTCAGGCCGCCCGGTCCGCCAATACCTGCGCGAACTGCTCCAGGGACTCCTTGACCGGCCCCTCCGGCAGCGGCACCAGCTCGGCCGAGGCGGCCCGCGCCCACTGCACCGCAAGGTTCCGTGTCTCGGCAAGCACCGCGTGCGCCCGCAGCCGCTCCAGCGCGGCGTTCAGCGCCTCGTCCGAGGACAGGTCGCCGTCGAGCGTCGCGAGCAGGTCGCGGTCCTCGTCGGTGGCGGCGTCCGAGGCGACGTGCTGGCGCAGCAGCAGCACGGGCATGGTCGGGACGTGCTCGCGCAGGTCCGTGCCCGGCGTCTTGCCCGAGGTCGCGCCGGACGACGCGACGTCGAGGACGTCGTCGGCGAGCTGGAACGCGACGCCCACCTTCTCGCCGAACGCGCCCACGGCCTCGATCTGGGCCTTCGGCGCGCCGGCGAGCATCGCACCCAAGCGGGCCGACGCCGACAGCAGGGACGCCGTCTTGTCCGACAGCACCTGCAGGTAGTGGGCCACCTGGTCCTCGCCGTTGTCCGGGCCCATCGTCTCGTGCAGCTGGCCGAGGCACATCCGCTCGAACGTCCTGGACTGCAGGATCACGGCCTCCGGCCCCAGCTCCGCCACGCGCGCGGACGCCCGTGCGAACAGCATGTCGCCCACCAGGATCGCCACCGAGTTGCCCCACACCATGTGGGCCGACGGCGCCCCGCGCCGCATCGGCGCGGAGTCCATCACGTCGTCGTGGTACAGCGAGGCGACCTGCGTCAGCTCCACCACCACCGCGGCGTCGACGACGCCGGGGGCCGCGCCGTCGCCGAGCTCACCCGTCAGCAGGGTGAGCAGCGGACGGAACCGCTTGCCGCCCGCGTCGATGAGGTGCCGGGAGGCGCCGTCCGCCAGCTTGTCGGCACTGGCGACGGCCTCCAGGAGCGCCTCGTCGACGACCGTCAGCCGGTCCGCGAGGCGGGACGCCAGCTCCGGGTCGGTGATCGGCATACCGAGCGCGGTCGGGTCCGGCGGGTTCGACGAAGCGGCCGGAGGGGCCGACGCGGACGTACCCGTCGTCGTCTGGGGCGGCAGCGGTGCGGAGGTCACGGCACGAACTTACTTGCCTGTTCCACCAGATCGAGAACCGGAGACGGGAAAACGCCAAGAATCACTGTAGCGATCGCGCAGACGGCGATGGCGACGGCGGCCGGCCCGCGGGAACGCACCACGGTCACCACCACCCGCTGTGCGGTCGTGACCTGCGTCTTGGTCAGGGTGGCGGTCGCGCCCTCGCTGGTCGAGCCTCCCCCGGTGGTCGAGCCGCCGGTCTCGACAGGCTCGACCTGCGAGGTCTCCGGCTCGTCCTGCGCCCGCTGGAACACCATGACCACCAGCAGCCGCAGGTAGAACGCGACGGCGACCACCGACGCGAGCACACCGAGCACCGCGAGCCACCACAGGCCGCCGGACACCGCCCCGGAGAACGCGCCGAACTTGGCGATGAACCCGGCCGTGAGCGGGATGCCCGCCATCGACAGCAGGAACAGCGCGAACGCGCCGGTCAGCCACGGCGCCTTGCGGCCCAGGCCCGCCCATTGCGCGATCTCCGTCGCCTCGCCGAGCACCACGCCGTCGTCGCCCACCGGGCCGTTGTCCTCGCCGGAGCCCGGCGTGATCCGGCGCTCCCGCACCAGGGTGACCACACCGAACGCGCCGATCGTGGCGATGCCGTAGGCGAGCAGGTAGAAGAGCGTGGACGACTGCACCTGCGGGTTGAAGCCCGCGACGCCCACCAGCAGGAAGCCGGCGTGCGCGATCGACGAGTAGGCCAGCAGCCGCTTCACGTCGGTCTGGACGGAGCCGATCACGGTACCGACCGCCATCGTCAGGACGGCGACCACGACGATCACGATCTGCAGCTGTCGCATGATCTCGGGATCGACCGCCTGCACGCCAATGGAGATGCGGTAGAGCACCTCGACGAGCGCGGCGACGGCCGCCACCTTGGTGCACGCCGCCATGAAGCCGGTGATCGGCGTGGGTGCCCCGGTGTAGACGTCGGGCGTCCAGGCGTGGAACGGCACCGCGCCGACCTTGAACAGCAGGCCGACCGTGACCAGCAGTACGCCGGCCACGAGCAGGACAGACATGCCTGCCAGGGGTGCGGTGCCGGACTGGATGACACCGATGACGCCGGGCTTGTCCGGGGTGCCGATGAGCCGCACCGTGCCCGCGAACCCGTAGATCAGCGCGACGCCGAAGATGAACAGCGCCGAGGCGAAGGCCCCGAGCAGGAAGTACTTGGCCGCCGCCTCCTGCGACAGGAGCCGACGCCGGCGCGCCGTCGCGCACAGGACGTACAGCGGGAGCGAGAGCACCTCCAGCGCGATGAACATGACGATCAGGTCGTCGGTGGAGGCGAACAGCATCATGCCGCCGGCCGCGAACAGCAGCAGCGGGTAGATCTCGGTCTGCTCCAGGCCGGAGCGCCGGGCCAGGTCCTCGTACGAGGTGCCGGGCACGGCGGACGCCGTCGGCGCGAACGAGTCCTGCCCGGTGCTGGTGCGGTCCGCCACGACGAGCACGCCCAGGAAGGCGAGCACGGCGATGATGCCCTGCGCGCCGAGCGCGAACGGCGTCAGCGTCACGCTGCCGCCCACCACCTGCACGGGCTGCGCCACGATCTGCGGCCACAGGACGGCGATGAATCCGAACCCGCCGGCCAGCGCGGCCAGGGTCAGCACAATCTGGGTCACGCGGCGCGCCTTGGCGGGCACGAACGCCTCGACGAGCACGCCGACCACGCCCGCGCCCAGCACCACGATCAGCGGTGCGAGGGCGAGCCAGTCGATCTCGGGTGCCACGAACTCGGTCACTTGTCGCTCCCCATCTGCGCGGCGGCGTCCGCCGGTTCGTCGACCGTCAGGAACGTCGCCGTCCGGTCGGCCGGCTCGTTCACATAGGTCAGGGCCAGGCCCGGCACGAGTCCGAGCACCAGGAGTCCGGCCACCAGCGGTGCCGCGACAATGCGCTCACGCACCCTGAGGTCGGGCAGGGCATCGAGCCCTGCCGCCGGCGCTCCCGTGAAGATCTTCTGGTACGTCAGCAGGACGTAGACCGCCGCGAGCACCACGCCGGGGATGGCCGCGATCGCCCAGGCCGCCGAGCCGGTGGGGGCACCGCCAAACGCGCCGACCAGCACCATGATCTCGCTGACGAACGTGGCCAGGCCGGGCAGCGACAGCGTCGCCAGGCCGGCCACGAGGAACGTCCCGGCGAGCACCGGCGTCACCGACCGCAGGCCGCTGTAGGCCGCGATCTTCTGCGACTTCTCCGGATGCCGGGACACGAGGAACCCGGCTGTCAGGAACAGCGCCCCGGTGGCCAGGCCGTGGTTGAGCATCATGAAGCTCGACCCGGCGGTCCCGAGCGGCGTGAACGTGAAGATGCCCAGGATGATGAAGCCGAAGTGGCTCACCGACGTCCAGCCGACCAGCCGCAGCAGGTCGGTCTGCATGATCGCCATGATCGCCCCGTAGAGCACCGAGATCACGGCGAGCGCGATCACGAACGGCGCCGCCCAGCGGGACGCCTCCGGGAACAGCGGCAGGCAGAGGGTCAGCATCCCGAACGTGCCCACCTTGTCCAGCACACAGATCAGCAGGGTGGACGTGCCCGGGGTGGCGTTCCCCGCGACGTCGGGCAGCCAGCTGTGCACCGGCACCATGGGTGCCTTGATCGCGAAGGCGATGAAGAAGCCGAGGAACATGAGGCGCTCGGCGGCGGTGCCCAGATCGACCTCGATGAGCTCGCGCACCAGGAACGCCTGGCTCGGGTCCACGCCGGCGCCGACCGCGAGGAAGTACAGCGCGATCACCGCGGCGAGCATGATCAGCCCGCCACCCAGGCTGAACATCAGGAACTTCACGGCGGCCCTGCGCCGTCCGGCGCCCTGCCCGAACCCGCCGATGAGGAAGTACGCCGGGATGAGCATGGCCTCGAACAGCACGTAGAACAGGAACACGTCGCGGGCGGAGAACACCGCCACCATGAAGGCCTCGAGCAGCAGCACGAGGGCGACGAACTTGCGCAGTCGCACCTCGTCCCGGCCCTGCTCCTGCCACGCGGCGAGCAGCACCAGCGGCACCAGCAGCACCGACAGCGCCACGAGCAGCAGGCCGACGCCGTTGACGCCCACCGCGTACGACGCGCCGATCTGCGGGATCCACGGGTAGATCGAGCCGAGCTGGTGGTCACCCGCCGCACTGGTGTCGAAGGCGGCGAACGCTCCGACCAGCAGGACCACCTCGACCAGCGAGAACAGCAGCGCCAGCGGCCGGGCGAGGCCCATCCCGGCGCTCGCCGGGCCGGTGCGGGACCGGCCGAGCGCGCCCAGGCCCACCACGGCCGCGCCGACCAGCGGCCATGCGATGAGCACGGTCAGCCAGGGAAACATCTCTCCTCCGATCACTGGGCACCACCGAGGCCGACCACGAGCCAGGCGACGACGGCGATCACGAGGACGCCGCCCGCCATGCCCGCCGCGTACGAGCGGACGTACCCGCTCTGCGCTCTCCGGAACACCGCGCCGAACCACGACACGGCCTGGGGCAGCACGCTCCAGCCGCGGTCGACGACGTCACGGTCGCCGACCTGCACCAGCCGGGCCACGCCGAAGGCGGGCTTCATCACGAGCGTCTCGTTGGCGGCGTCCTGGTACAGGTCCCTGCGAGCCGCCCGGGTCAGGACGGAGCCGCGCGGCGCCTCCTCGGGAACGAGCTGGACCGCGTACATCCGGAACGCGATCAGCGCGCCGAGCACCACGACCACGAGGGTGGTCGTGATGATCACCGGCACCGGGAGCACCGGCTCGTGGTGCTCGGCGTGTCCGACCACCGGCTCCAGCCAGGTGGTGAAGGTGCCGCCGATGCCGAGCACCGCACCCAGCGCGGCCGAGCCGACGCCGAGGAACACCAGGGGCCACCACATCAGCGGCGAGCCCTCGTGCGGGTGCTGGTTCTCGGTCCAGCGCGGGCGGCGTCCGCCGAACGTCATGAAGAACAGACGGGTCATGTAGAAGGCGGTGATCGCGGCGCCGAGCACCGCGACCGAGCCGAACACCCAGGCCCGCCACGGCTGACCCTCCACGGGCATGAACGCGGCCTCGATGATCCCGTCCTTCGACCAGAAGCCGGAGAACGGCGGGATCCCGAGGATCGCGAGCCAGCCGAGCCCCATGGTGATCCATGTGATGGGCAGGAACCGCGACAGGCCGCCGAAGCGCCGCATGTCGGTCTGGTCCCCCATCGCGTGCATCACCGAGCCGGCGCCGAGGAACAGCCCCGCCTTGAAGAAGCCGTGCGTGAGCAGGTGGAAGATCGCGAACGCGTACCCGGCCGGGCCGAGACCCGCGGCGAGCATCATGTACCCGATCTGCGACATCGTGGAGGCGGCCAGCGCCTTCTTGATGTCGTCCTTCGCGGTACCGACGACCGCACCGAAGAGCAGGGTCACCGCACCGACGATCACCACGACGAGCTGCGCCGTCGGCGCCGCCTCGAGGATCGGACCGGACCGCACCATGAGGTACACACCGGCGGTGACCATCGTGGCCGCGTGGATGAGCGCGGAGACCGGCGTCGGGCCGGCCATGGCGTCACCCAGCCAGGCCTGCAGCGGGAACTGCGCCGACTTGCCGCACGCGGCGAGCAGCAGGCACAGGCCGATGGCGGTGGCGATCGCCGGGGAGATCCCCTCGGCGCCGTCCCCGGCCGCGGCGGGCAGCACGTCCGCGAAGCTGACGCTGCCCACCGCCGAGAACATCAGCGCCATCGCCGCGATCAGGCCCATGTCGCCGATGCGGTTCATGACGAACGCCTTCTTGGCCGCCACCGCGTTCTCCCGGGCCGACGGCCGCCCCGTGTCCCAGAACCCGATGAGCAGGTAGGACGCCAGGCCGACGCCCTCCCAGCCCACGAAGAGCAACAGATAGGAGTCGGCGAGGACCAGCGTCAGCATGGCCGCGACGAACAGGTTCAGGTAGCCGAAGAACCGGCGCCGGTGCGGGTCGTGGTCCATGTACGCCACGGAGTACACGTGGATGAGCGTGCCCACGAAGGTCACGAGCATCACGAACGTCATCGACAACGGGTCCAGGCGCAGACCGAGGTCCACGTCCAGGCCGCCCGCGGACAACCACGTCCACAGGTGGTGGTCGATGGCGCGCTCCTCCGGCACCTGGCCGATCATGCGGGACATCAGGATGAAGCCCACGACAGCGGAGGCGGCCGAGGCCAGCACCCCGAGCCAGTGGCCCCAGCGGTCGGTGGCCTTGCCACCCAGCAGCAGTATCGCTGCGCCGATCAGCGGAAAGCCGACCAGCCAGGGGGCGAGCCCGATCACGTCGTTCACTGTCTCCCCCTCAGCCCTTGAGCAGGTTGACGTCGTCGACCGAGGCCGAGCGGCGGGTACGGAAGATCGTCACGATGATCGCGAGGCCGACGACTACCTCGGCGGCGGCCACGACCATGACGAAGAAGGCGAGCACCTGGCCCGTCACGTCGCCGTGCATCCGGGCGAACGTGACGAAGGCGAGGTTGGTCGCGTTGAGCATGAGCTCGACGCCCATGAACACGACTATCGCGTTGCGGCGCAGCAGCACGGTCGTCGCCCCGATGGCGAAGAGCACGGCGGCCAGGACCACGTAGTTGGTGATGTCCATCAGGCGTCGCCCTCCTCGTCGCGGGCCGAGCCCGTCCCCTCGCGGGTCGAGCCTGTCGAGACCACCACTGCCCCGTGCGGCGCCGGCCGCTCCTGCCCGCGGATGCGCAGCACGCGCGACACCGACTGCGGCACCTGTTCGCCGTCCGGGCCGAGCGCCGGCGTGTCCATCGCGTTGGACCGGGCGTAGACGCCGGGCGACGGCAGCGGCGTGAGGACCACGCCGTCGGGCAGCGCCTTGATACGCGCGTCCGCCACCGACGCCTGCGTCTGCTTCGGGGCGAGCCGGCGGCGGTGCGTGAGCACCAGCGCGCCGACGGCCGCCGTCACGAGCAGCACGCCGACGGCCTCCATGGCCAGCACGTAGTCGCCGAACAGCACGCGGGCCAGGGCCTGCGGGTTGGCGACGCCGTCCGGGTCGCCGCCGCTCAGGCCGACGGCGGGCGGGAACGCGGCGCGGCCCACGACACCGCCGAGCACGGCCGCGAGGCCGATGCCGATGAGCAGGCCGATCCAGCGCTGCCCCCGGATGGTCTCGGTGAGCGAGTCGGACGCGTCGACGCCGACGAGCATCAGCACGAACAGGAACAGCATCATCACGGCGCCCGTGTACACGACCACCTGCACGACGCCGAGGAACGGCGCCTCCTGCGCGATGTACAGGATCGCCATGCTGACCATGACGAACACGAGGCACATCGCCGCGTGCACCGCACGCTTCACGAACAGCAGGCCGAGCGCGGCGAGCACCATGAGCGGGGCGATCACCCAGAACAGAAAGGTCTCACCGCCCGAGATCTCCAGCGCGCCGGGGGTCATGCCGTCACCCCCGACCCGCGGGCCGGGCCGGTCGAGGCCCCGGCGGTCAGGTCGTCCACGGAGACCGAGCCCGGCTCGCTGGTCGAGCGCGACACGCTGGTCGCGCTCGTCGCACTGGGCGAGACCCGCACCGAGCCGACGGCGGCCGCGCCCGCGGACTTCTCGGCGGCGCCGGGGCCCTCGTCCGGGCGTGCCTGGTGCTGCCGCTGCGTCGGGGCGGGCGCCTTGCCGGACACGACGGCTTCCGCGGCCTCGAGCGTCGGGTCGTCCGGCCGCTGCTCGCGGACCCACTCGACCTGCGCCGCCGTCGGGCCCAGGACGTCGCCGCTGTAGTAGTCGGTGTCCGTGGTGCCCTCCACCATGGGGTGCGGCGCGGCAAGCATGCCCTCCGAGAGCGGGGCCAGCAGATCCTGCTTCTCGTAGATCATGCCTGCGCGCGTCCGGCCGGCCAGCTCGAAGTCGTTGGTCATCGTCAGCGCCCGCGTGGGGCACGCCTCGATGCACAGCCCGCAGAAGATGCACCGCAGATAGTTGATCTGGTAGACGGCGCCGTACCGCTCGCCGGGGCTCATGTGGGCCCCCTGCGAGTCGTCCGCGTTCACCTGGAGGCCGGCGTTCTCCGGCAGGGCGGCGTTGGACGCGCCCTCCACGTAGATCGCGTCGGCCGGGCAGGCCCAGGCGCACAGCTCGCAGCCGATGCACTTCTCCAGCCCGTCGGCGTACCGGTTGAGCTGGTGACGGCCGTGGAACCGGCGCTGAGTGGGCACCTTCTCCCGTGGGTACTGCTCCGTGACCGTGGGCTTGAACATCGACGACAGCGTCACGCCGAAGCCCGCGACGGGGGCAAACATCTCCCCGATGGGCCCCGGCTGGGGTCGCAGGGGCTGATACTCGCTCGCCTCTCGCTCACTCACCGTGGACCTCCTTTCCGAACCGCTTGGACGGGGGCAGCTTCTCGCCGGGCAGCGGCGGCACCGGGAACCCGCCGGCGAACGCGTCGACGGGCTCCTTCTCCTGGCCGGCGCCCGGTGGTGCTTCCTTCTTCTCGGGCCAGAACCACATGACCGCTATGAAGACGACGGCTGCCCCGATGATCACCGGGATGAACTGCTGGTAGGTGACGCCCTGCACGCGCTGCAGCCACTGCACGACGGAGAGCACGACGACCCAGCCGAGCGCGACCGGGATGAGCACCTTCCAGCCGAAGACCATGAACTGGTCGTAGCGCAGGCGCAGCAGTGTGCCGCGGACCCACACGAAGACGAACATGACCGCCCACAGCTTCACGAGGAACCAGAGGATGGGCAGCCAGCCCTCGTTGAGGGCACCGCCCAGGAACCCGTCGGGCACCGGGGCACGCCAGCCGCCGAGGAAGAGCGTCACCGCCACGGCGGACACGTTCAGCATGTTGATGTACTCCGCCAGGAAGAACCAGGCGAACTTCATCGACGAGTACTCGGTCATATAACCGGAGACGAGCTCGCCCTCGGCCTCGGGAAGGTCGAACGGCAGGCGGTTGGTCTCGCCGATCATCGAGATCACGTAGATCACGAACGCGGGGGCCAGCGGGATGAACCACCAGATCTGCGTCTGGCTGGACACGATCTGCGACGTCGACATCGACCCCGCCATGATGAACACGCTGACCAGCGACAGGCCCATCGCGAGCTCGTAGCTGATCACCTGCGCCGTCGAACGCACCGAGCCGAGCAGCGGGTAGGTCGAGCCGGAGGCCCAGCCGCCCAGGACGATACCGTAGACGCCGAGCGACGCCGCGGCCAGCACGTACAGCACGGCGACCGGGAAGTCGGTGAGCTGCGCCGGGGTGGTCCAGTCCGTCCAGGGGAACGGCAGGCTCGGCCCGAACGGGATGACGGCAAAAACGAGCAGCGAGCAGAACACCGAGATCATCGGCGCCAGCAGGTACACGAACCGGTCGGCCCGCGTAACCGTCATGTCCTCCTTGAGCAGGAGCTTCATGGCGTCCGCGAGCGACTGCAGCAGACCGAACGGCCCGTGCCAGTTGGGGCCGGGGCGCACCTGCATGCGCGCGACCACCTTGCGCTCGAACCAGATCGCGAAGAGCACGCTGGTCAGCAGGAACACCACGATCAGCACGGCCTTCACGATGGAGGCCCAGATGGTCTCCTGCGAGAAGTCGGCGGCGACGCCGGGTGCGGCCGCGGCCAGGATCACCGGGTTCATCGGGCGTTTCCTTCCGTGCGTTCCGTCGCGGTGACGGTGACGAGGTCGCCCGCCGTCGCGCCGAGCGTGTCGTGCACGCGGCTGCCTGCGCTGTTCAGCGGCAGCCACACGACGCCGTCGACCATCCGGTCGGTCACCGCGACGGGTACCTCGACGGTGCCCCGCGGTGTGCTGATCGCGACCCGGTTGCCGTCGGCCACGCCGAAGCCGTCCGCCGTGGCGGCGGACATGCGGGCCACGGCCTGCTTGGCCGTGCCCGCGAGGAACTGCTCGCCGTCCTGGCCGCGGCCCGCGTCGAGCTGCAGCCGCCACGTCGCGAGCACCGCCTGCCCGGGCCCGACGGCGGGCGGCTCGGCCGGGCCCGAGTCCTGGACCGTCAGCCGGTCGCCGTCCCACGCGTCACGCTGGGTCATCGCGATCGAAAGGTGGGCCTCGGCCGGCGACGCCGCCTGCAGGTCCACGCCGAGCTGCTGGGCCAGCACGTGCAGCACGCGGTGGTCCGGCAGGGCGCTCGAGTCGAGGGCCGCGCCGAAGGACCGCACGCGGCCCTCCCAGTTCCAGTACGAGCCGGCGCGCTCCACCGGCGGCGCGACGGGCAGCACGACGTCGGCCCGCTCGGTCACCTCCGAGAAGCGCACCTCGAGGCTCACCACGAACCCTGCGGCGTCGAGCGCCGCGCGTGCGGCGTCCGGGTCGGGCAGATCGGCGAGCTCGACGCCGCCGACCAGCGCACCGCCCAGCGCGCCCGACGTCAGCGCGTCGAGGATGCCGGCCGTGTCACGGCCCGGGGTCGCCGGGATCTCCGCGCCCCAGGCCTCGGCGACCTGGGCCCGCGCCGCGGCATCCGCGACCGGGCGCCCGCCCGGCAGCAGGTCGGGCAGCAGACCCGCCTCGACGCCGCCGCGCTCGCCCGCACGACGCGGGATCCATGCGAGCCTCGCGCCCGTCGCCTCGGCGAGGCCGACGGCCGCCGCGTACGCTCCGGGCGAGCCCGCGAGGCGCTCACCCACGAGGATGACGGCGCCCGGCTGGGCCAGGGCACTGGTGTCGATGTCCGACGTCGGCGCGTCGGCCGGGAGCAGACCGCCGGCCAGGCTCGTGGTCAGGCTGTGCAGCCACTCGGCTTCGGTGCCCGGCGCGGCCGGCAGCAGGGTGCCGGCCATGCGGGTCAGACCGCGGGTCGCGTAGGGGGCGATCGAGAAGACCTTGGTCCCAGCCTTTCCACCCGCCCTGCCACCCATCGATCCCTTGCGCAGGCGGAGGAACGTGATGCCCGCCTCCTCCTCGGCCTCCAGGCCGACGAGCAGCACGGCGGGCGCCTGCTCGAGGTCGCCGAACGTGACGCCGATGCCCGAACCGGCCACGACGTGGCCCAGGAACGCGGCCTCCTCGGCGGAGTGCACGCGAGCGCGCTGGTCGACGTCGTTGGTGGCCAATGCTGTGCGAGAGAACCGCGACCAGGCGAAGGCGTCCTCGACGGTGAGCCGGCCACCCGGCAGGACGCCGACGCCGCCGTTCTGCCGCGCCGTGGCCAGGCCGGCCGCCGCGATCTCCAGCGCCTCGACCCAGGACGCGGGCCGGAGCTCGCCGTCCTCCCGGACCAGCGGCGTGGTGATGCGGTCCGGCGCGGACTGCCAGGTGAACGCGAAGCGGTCCTTGTCGGTGATCCACTCCTCATTGACCACCGGGTCCTCGCCCGACAGCCGGCGCAGCACCTGGCCGCGGCGGTGGTCGATGCGGATCGCGGAGCCGCACGAGTCGTGCTCCGCGATGCTCTCGGTGCTGACCAGGTCGAACGGGCGCGACCGGAACCGGTAGCCCGCGCCGGTGAGGGCGCCCACCGGGCAGATCTGCACGGTGTTGCCGGAGTAGTAGGAGGAGAACGGCCGCCCGGAGGTGTCGGTGGTGGCCTCCCCGATCGGGCGGTCCACGGGCCCGTTCGCGGTGGAGCCGTCGGCGAACCCGAGCACGTCCTCGTCGTACCGGCCGATCTGCTGGTGCGCGCCGCGGTCCTGCAGCGCGATGAACGCGTCGCCCGCAATCTCCTCGCTGAACCGGGTGCAGCGCTGGCACAGGACGCAGCGCTCACGGTCCAGCAGGATCTGCGTGGACAGGGCGATCGGCTTGGGGAACGTGCGCTTGACGTCGACGAACCGCGTGTCGGGCCGGCCGTTGGACATCGCCTGGTTCTGCAGAGGGCACTCGCCGCCCTTGTCACAGACCGGGCAGTCCAGCGGGTGGTTCATGAGCAGCAGCTCCATGACCCCCTGCTGCGCCTTGTCGGCGACGGCGGAGGTGTGCTGCGTCTTGACGACCATGCCCGGTGCGACGGTCATGGTGCAGGACGCCTGCGGCTTCGGCATGGGCCGCACGTTGCCCTCGCGGTCGGGCATGGCGACCTCGACGAGGCACTGCCGGCAGGCACCCGCCGGCGCCAGGAGCGGGTGGTCGCAGAACCGCGGGATCTGGATCCCGGCCTGCTCGGCGGCCCGGATGATCAGCGTGCCCTTGGGGACGCTCACCTCGGTGCCGTCGATGGTGAAGGTGACCAGCTCGACCGGTGCGGCTTCGGTCGATGGCTTGTTCGTCGTGACGGTCATCAGTGACCTCCCGCGCCGGCGCCCGCCAGAGCGCCCGGTGTCCGTGTCTTGGGGGTGTACGGGAAGAGGGCCGACGCGCTCGGGTCGAACGGGCAGCCGTGCCCGTCGATGTGCGCCTGGTACTCCTCGCGGAACAGCTGGATGCTGGAGGTGATCGGCGAGACGGCGCCGTCGCCCAGGGCGCAGAACGCCCGGCCCAGGATGTTGTCGCACAGGTCGAGCAGCAGCTCGAGGTCGCCCTCCTGGCCGGCGCCGTCCTCGATGCGGTGCAGCACCTGCTTGAGCCAGTAGGTGCCCTCGCGGCACGGCGTGCACTTGCCGCACGACTCGTGCGCGTAGAAGTCGGTCCACCGGGTCGTCGCCCGGACCACGCACACCGTCTCGTCGAAGATCTGCAGCGCGCGCGTGCCGAGCATCGACCCGGCGGCGCCCACGGACTCGTAGTCGAGCGGGGTGTCCAGGTGGTCCTGCGTGAAGATCGGCGTCGACGAGCCGCCCGGGGTCCAGAACTTCAGCTCGTGCCCGGCGCGCACGCCGCCCGCCATGTCCAGCAGCTCGCGCAGCGTGATGCCGAGCGGCGCCTCGTACTGGCCGGGCCTGGTGACGTGCCCGGACAGGGAGAACAGGCCGTGGCCCTGCGACTTCTCCGTGCCCATCGAGGAGAACCAGTCGGCGCCCTTGGCGACGATCCCCGGGACCGACGCGATGGACTCCACGTTGTTCACCACGGTGGGCCGCGCGTACAGGCCCGCGACGGCGGGGAACGGCGGCTTGAGCCGCGGCTGGCCGCGCAGGCCCTCCAGCGAGTCGAGCAGCGCCGTCTCCTCGCCGCAGATGTAGGCGCCGGCCCCGGCGTGCACGGTGACGTCCAGGTCGAAGCCGGAGCCCTGGATGTTCTTGCCCAGGTAGCCGGCCTTGTACGCCTCCTCGACGGCGTTCAGCAGCCGCCGGTAGACGTGCAGCACCTCGCCGCGCACGTAGATGAACGCGTGGTCGCAGCCGATCGCGTAGCTCGTGATCGCCACGCCCTCGATGAGGTGCTGGGGGCTGGCGAGCATCAGCGGGATGTCCTTGCAGGTGCCCGGCTCGGACTCGTCCGCGTTGACGACCAGGTACCGCGGGCCGCCGTCGGGCGGAGGCAGGAAGCCCCACTTCATGCCCGTGGGGAATCCCGCGCCGCCGCGGCCGCGCAGGCCGGAGTCCTTGACGGTCTGCACCAGGTCGGCCGGATCCATCGTCAGAGCCTTCTTGAGCCCGGCGTAGCCGCCGGCGCGCTCATAGGTGGCCAGCCGCCAGGAGCGGGCCTTGTCCCACGTGTCCGTGAGTACCGGTGTGAGGGTCACTTCGCGTCCTCTCCGGGCTTCTTGTCCTTGCCGACCTCGGTGTCCGACGGCGTCGCCGGCTTGCGCTCCGCGGAGGAGCCCGGCTTGCCGACGGGCTGGGTGGACGACGGGGCGGTGCCCTCGGGCTCGGAGCCCGTGTCCGCGTCCGGCGCCGTCCAGCCGCGCTCGCGGGCGATCTTGAGCCCCGCGAGCGTCGGCTCGCCGGCGCCCACGCCCTCGTCCGCGCGGCCGTCGGGGAACCCGGCCAGGACCCGGCTCATCTGCTTGAACGAGCACACCGATGCGGCGCCCCGCGTCGGGACGACGTCCTCGCCGAGGATCAGCTTGTCCGCGAGCGCCGTCGCCGTCTCGGGCGTCTGGTTGTCGAAGAACTCCCAGTTGACCATCACGACGGGTGCGTAGTCGCAGGCCGCGTTGCACTCGACGCGTTCGAGCGTGATCGCGCCGTCGGGCGTGGTCTCGTCGTGCCCGACGCCGAGGTGGTCGCTCAGCTCGTCGAAGATGGCGTCGCCGCCCATGACGGCGCAGAGCGTGTTGGTGCACACGCCCACGGTGTAGGTGCCGTTGGGGTGGCGCTTGTACTGGGTGTAGAAGGTGGCGACGGCGGAGACCTCGGCGGCCGTGATACCGAGCATCTCGGCGCAGAACAGGATCCCGTCCCGGCTCACGTACCCGTCGACGGACTGCACGAGGTGCAGCATCGGCAGCAGGCCGGACCGGGGGTCCGGGTAGCGCTCCATGATGGCCGTGGCGTCGGCGGTCAGCGCGGCCAGGGTGTCGGCGTCGTAGCGGGTCTTCGTCGTGGTCTCGAGCGGTTCTGCCGTCATCGGTCCACACCTCCCAGCACGGGGTCCAGCGACGCGACGGCGACGACGACGTCGGCCACCTGGCCGCCCTCGCACATCACGGACACGCCCTGGAGGTTGTTGAACGAGGGGTCGCGGAAGTG
Source organism: Promicromonospora panici (assembly GCF_900608595.1). Lineage (GTDB taxonomy): Bacteria > Actinomycetota > Actinomycetes > Actinomycetales > Cellulomonadaceae > Promicromonospora > Promicromonospora panici. The sequence goes on from NZ_UWYY01000008.1 coordinate 160,377, forward strand.
CGCGCGGTAGGGCCGGGTGCCGCCGTCGGAGACGACGTGCACGCCGAGCTCGCCGCGCGGGTGCTCCACGGTCTGCCAGGCTTGGCCGACGGGGACGCGGAAGCCCTCGGTGACCAGCTTGAAGTGGTGGATCAGGGCCTCCATGGAGGTGCCCATGATCTTCTTGATGTGCTCCAGCGAGTTGCCCTGGCCGTCGCCGCCGACCGCGAGCTGGGCGGGCCAGGCGATCTTCTTGTCGGCCACCATGACGGGCTCGCCCTCGGTCAGGTCGAGCCGCTCCATGGCCTGCTCGATGATCTTGAGCGACTGGTAGCACTCCTCGATGCGGAGCACCGCGCGGTCGTAGCAGTCGGCGCCCTTGGACGTGGGGACGTCGAAGTCGTACGTCTCGTAGCCGCAGTACGGGTTGTCCTTGCGGACGTCGTACGGCAGGCCCGTCGAGCGCAGCACCGGCCCCGTGATCGCGAGCGCCATGCACCCGGAGAGGTTCAGCACCCCCACGCCGGTCAGCCGCGCCTTGAAGATCGGGTTGGCGAGCATGAGGTCGCTCATCTGCTTGAGGTAGCCGCGCACCTTCACCAGGGCCGCGCGGGCCTGGGTGGTGAAGCCCTCGGGGGTGTCGACCGCCACGCCGCCCGGGCGGATGTACGCGTGGTTCATGCGCAGGCCGGTCACGGCCTCGAAGAGCCGCAGGATCTCCTCGCGGGCAGTGAACCCGACGGTCATCACGGTGGTGGCGCCCATCTCGTTGCCACCGGTGCCGAGGCAGACCAGGTGGGACGTGATCCGGTTGAGCTCCATCATCAGGACCCGGATCACGGAGGCGCGCTCAGGCACGTCGTCGGTGATGCCGAGGAGCTTCTCGACCGCGAGGCAGAACCCGACCTCCTGGAAGAAGGGCGCCACGTAGTCCATGCGGGTGCAGAACGTGGTGCCCTGCGTCCACGTCCGGAACTCCATGTTCTTCTCGATGCCCGTGTGCAGGTAGCCGATGCCGGCGCGGGCCTCGGTGACGGTCTCGCCGTCGATCTCCAACATCAGGCGCAGCACGCCGTGCGTGGACGGGTGCTGCGGACCCATGTTGACGACGATCCGCTCCTCGCCGATCGCCTCGCGCGCGATGTCGTCCCAGTCGCCGTCGCCGTACGCCTCGAACGCGCGCACCGTGGACGACATGTCCTCGTTCCCGGCGGGCCTGGTCGCATGCGGGGCGTGCGGCCGGTGGTCTGTCGGAGCGCTCATGAGTAGCTCCTCCTCGTGTCCGGCGGGGGCACCGTGGCCCCCTTGTACTCGACGGGGATGCCGCCGAGCGGGTAGTCCTTGCGCTGTGGGTGGCCCACCCAGTCGTCCGGCATCTCGATGCGGGTCAGGGCGGGGTGACCGTCGAAGACGATCCCGAAGAAGTCGTACGTCTCGCGCTCGTGCCAGTCGTTGGACGGGTACACGGAGGTGGTCGACGGGATGTGCGGGTCGTCGTCGGGCGCGGCGACCTCCAGCCGCAGCCGGCGCGAGTGCGTGACGGAGGCCAGGTGGTAGACGGCGTGCAGCTCCCGGCCGGCGTCGTGCGGGTAGTGCACGCCGCTCACGCCGAGGGACAGCTCGAACCGCAAGTCCTGGTCGTCGCGCAGCGCCTGGCAGACGGCGACCAGGTGCTCGCGGGCGACGTCGATCGTCAGCTCCGCCTGCTGCGCGTCCGCGCTGTCGGCGCCGTGCAGGTCCACGACGACCTTCTCGATCGCCTCCTCGGGCGCCACGCCCGCCTCGGTCAGCACCTCGCTCAGGACGTCGACCACCTGGTCGAACCAGCTCCCGTACGGCCGCGGCGACGCCGCGGGCATCGCGATGGGCGTGACCAGGCCGCCGTAGCCGGACGTGTCGCCCGAGCCGCCCACGCCGAACATGCCGCGCTTGACCTCGACGACCTCGAGCCTGGTGGCGTCCTCCGGCGCCTGGACCTCGCCGGTCGAGCGGGTGTCGCCGCCCGGCGTGACGTCGCTCATCGCAGCAGACCCTTCATCTCGAAGGTCGGCGTGGCCTCCATCGCGGCCGCCTCGGCCGCCCGCGCCGCCTCGATCCGGTTCACGCCGAGCGGCGCGTTCTGGATCTGGTCGTGCAGCCCGAGGATCGCGTTGATCAGCATCTCCGGGCGCGGCGGACAGCCGGGCAGGTAGATGTCGACCGGGATCACGTGGTCCACACCCTGCACGATCGCGTAGTTGTTGAACATCCCGCCCGACGACGCGCACACGCCCATGGAGAGCACCCACTTGGGCTCGCTCATCTGGTCGTACACCTGGCGCACCACCGGGGCCATCTTCTGGCTCACCCGCCCGGCCACGATCATCAGGTCGGCCTGGCGCGGCGAGGCGCGGAACACCTCCATGCCGAACCGTGACAGGTCGTACCGCGACGCCCCCGCCGCCATCATCTCGATGGCGCAGCACGCCAGGCCGAACGTCACCGGCCACAGCGAGGCCTTGCGCAGGTACCCCGCGAGATCCTCGATCGTCGTCAGCAGGAACCCCGACGGCGCTTCCTCGACACCCATGTCCCCTCCTAGCTGCCGGGACCCGCCCGGCGTCGCTGCGCCGCGCCCTGGGGCGCCGCGCATGAAGTTCTGTCTCAGACCCAGTCGAAACCGCCGCGGCGCCATTCGTAGACGAACGGCACGGTGATCAGGGCGAGGAACGCCAGCATCGCCACCAGCCCGAACGTCGCGAGCGTCGTGAAGTCCACGGCCCACGGGTAGAGAAAGACGACCTCGATGTCGAAGACGATGAAGGTCATCGCCACCAGGTAGTACTTGATCGGGAGCCGCCCGCCGCCCACCGCGTGCGGCGTCGGCTCGATGCCGCACTCGTACGAGTCGAGCTTGGCGCGGTTGTAGCGCTTGGGGCCGATGATCGCGCTCGCGGCGACACCACCGAGCGCCAGTACGGCCCCGATCCCCATGAGGATCAGGATGGGTACGTAGGGATTCATGCTGTGCCCTTCGTGGACGACTTGCCCTTCGCGGACGTGATGTTCATGAGCGCGGGACCACCCTGGTCAGGCCCGCGATGACGCGATCGATCCAGTCGCCGCCGTGCGGCTCGTAGCAGTCCGACAGGAGCTTGAGCGTGAACTGCATGACCACCTTGCGCGGCAGGCCGTGCCGGACGCAGATCCGCATGATCTCGGGGTGCTCGATGAGCCGCACGAACCAGCGGCCCAGCGTGTAGTAGCCGCCCAGGTCGTCGCGCATCCGGTCCGCGTAGGTGCCGAGTGTGGCCTCGCGGGCGGCGTCGGTGGTCTTGTGGCGGGCCTGGCTGATCGCCTCGGCGGCGACCCGGCCGGCCTGCAGCCCGTACGCGATGCCCTCGCCGTTGAACGGGCTCACCATGCCGGCGGAGTCGCCGGCCAGGAGCACGCCGTCCGCGTACAGCGGGCCGCGGTTGTAGCCCATGGGCAGGGCCGCGCCACGGATCGGGCCGCGTTCCGGCTCGTGCACCAGGTCCCAGCCCTCCGGTGCGCTCTTGGTCAGCCAGGTCTCCATCAGACGCCGGTAGTCGATGCCCGCCTTCGACTGGCGCGCGGGCGTCGAGTGCACGCTGCCGAGGCCGACGTTCACCGTGCCGTCGCCGAGCGGGAAGATCCAGCCGTAGCCCGGCAGGAGGTCGCTCTTGCCCGGCTCGCCGTCCCACAGCTCGAGGTGCGACTCCATGAACGGGTCGTCGTGCCGCGGGGTGCGGTAGTAGGCGCGGACGGCGGTGCCCATGGGCCGGTCGTCGCGACGTTCCCGACCGACGCGGAGCGCGAAGCGCGAGCTGACGCCGTCGGCCGCGACCACCACGGGGGCGCGCAGCTCCTTGACGAGGCCCTCCGCGCGCCCGCGCGCGTCGAGCGGCTGGGCGGTCACGCCGACCACGCGCCCGCCGTCGTCGTCGCGCAGCGGGCCGGTCACCTTGGTGCGCTGCAGGAGCTTGGCACCGCTCGCCTGCGCGTGCTGGGCGAGGGTCTGGTCCAGCGTCATCCGGGAGCGGGCCATGCCGTAGCCCGGGTAGGTCGTGAGGGCGGGCCAGTCGAGCTCGTAGGACCGGCCGCCGCCGTGCACCCGCAGGCCGCGGTTACGGATCCAGCCGTCGTCCTCGCGGGTGGGTACACCCATGCGGACCAGCTCGGCCACGGCGCGCGGCGTCAGGCCGTCGCCGCAGATCTTGTCCCGCGGGAACTCGCCCTTCTCCAGGAGCAGCACGTCGAGTCCCGCGGCCGCGCACCAGTGCGCGGTGGACGAGCCGGCCGGACCGGCGCCCACCACGATGACATCTGCGTCGTCGCGTCTCTCTCTTCGCACGTTCACCCCCGTTGGGAACCCGCTGCTGGTCGGTTCTGACCTCGCTGTGCAGGGTTCGGCCGGGCTTCGTGACAAGCCCTTGTGAACCCTGTCACAACACCGACACCCTAGCCACACTTAGGGGGGATTGTGTAGGAAGGTTCCCCTTACTTTTGAGGCGGTGTCCGGAGCAGTCCCGCCGTATGCACGGCGATCGCAAGCTGCGTGCGGTTCTCCAGGCCGAGCTTGGTCAGAGCACTCGAGATATGGGCCTTGACCGAACCGTGCGACAGGTACATGCGCCGGGCGATCTCGGCATTGCCGAGACCCTCCGCCACGGCGACTGCCACCTGCCGCTCGCGGTCGGTGAGCTGGGCGAGACCGTCTGTGGAGCTGTCCCGTCGGGTCTCCTCCGCGACACCTGCCGTGACACCGGAGATCATCTGGTCCTGCCCGGCACCGCCGGAAGCGCCCGCAACGTGGTCGATCAGACGTCGCAGGGCGATCGAGGAGACTGTGGGCTCTCCCTCGGCCGCCGCACGGATCGCCCGGACGATGTCCGCGGGCGGCGTGTGCTTGAGGAGGAAACCCGACGCCCCTGCCCGCAACGCGTCGAGCACCACCGGCTCGGTGTCGAACGTGGTCAGGACGATCACTGCCGGCTGCTGGACGTCCACGGTCGCCCGGAGGTCGCGCAGCGCGGCGACACCGTCGAGCCTTGGCATGCGAATGTCCAGGAGGACGACGTCGGGCGCCACCTCCCGCACGACGTCGACCAGCCCGTCGCCGTCGTCGGCGTCAGCCACGACGTCGATACCAAGAGCGCCGGTGAGCATGAGGCGCAGCCCCTGGAGGACGAGCGGGTCGTCGTCGACGAGAACCACCCGGACCGGTGGCTGAGTCTCGGGTTCGGACGGGCCGGGCGTCATGGTCGCTTCTGCGGCAAATCTGCGACCAGGCGGAACTCACCATCGTGAACGCCGTACTCGAAGCTGCCGCCGTCCAGGCGCACACGCTCGGTCAGCCCGATCAGCCCCGCGCCGGCTCCGGGGATCTCGCTCGCGGTCACCCCGACGGGCAGCGGGTTGGTCACGGCGACGTGCACCTGCCCCTCCGCGGGACGGACCTCGACGGTCACGACAGCGCCCACGGCGTGCTTGCGCGCGTTCGTCAGCCCTTCCTGCACCGTCCGATAGACGGTGCGCTGCACGTTCTCCGGCAGGCCGACGAGTGGTTCGAGCTCCAGCCGTGCCATCACCCGCTGGCCCGCGTCCCGTGCTTCGTCCACCAGGCGAGGGACGTCCCGGAGCAGCGGCTGCGGACGCTCCGGCAGGGCAGCGGGCGCTACCACGGGCTTGCCGTCGCTCGCTCCCGGGTCTCGCAGCACGACGAGCACCTGCCGCAGCTCCTCTACCGCCAGATGGGCGTTGTCTCGAATCACGGCAGCCGCTTCGCGCACCTCCTCCAGCGTGGGCGGGGCCGGCCCGGCGGTCCGGTACTCCAGCGCACCGGCATGCACGGAGAGCAGCGAGACGCGGTGCGCCAGCACATCGTGCATCTCGCGGGCTATGCGCTCCCGTTCCACCCGGCGCACCTCCTCGAGCCGGACGGCGGCGAGCTCCCGTTCGCGGGTCGCTTCGGCGCGCAGGCCTTCCAGCACGCGACGCCGCGAGCGGGTCAACAGCCCGAAACTGAGCGCCAGCAGGTGCAGGAGCATCATCACGATCAGCCAAGTTCCCCAGCTGACCCCCGGGACCGGGAACAGCGCGTGGTAAGGAACGCCTGCCGCGAGGTAGCCGGCGACGAGCGGCACCGAGACGCGCGGGCGCAGGTAGGCGCCCATGCGGTACATGACCACGACGACGGCGAACCCCGAGCTCGCCGACAACGCCGCCGGCACGAGGACCACCAGCGCGACCGCCAGCGGGTGGCTGCGGGTCCACCACAGCGCGCAGCACGCGACGACGCCCATGGCGAGGTCCCAGGGCAAGAACCAGTCGGGAAAGCTGGCCACCGCGCCCGGCGCCGGATCCCAGAACGACATCCAGACCATCAGCGCGAGGACGAACAGCACCGAGTCCACGACCCACTGGACCCCGGTCCGCGACGTTCGCAGCGGGCTCAGCCCGTCGAGGACGGACCGCCGTCCGCCCTCGACCGGGAGTGCCACGGTGACCATGCCACGAGAATAGGTACGCGCTGCGCGGTGCGGCCATGGCTCGGCGCAGGTCTGGCCGATCGGCCAGGCCTCGGGACTGGCCGATCGGCCGATGCGAGCCCGTTCTCCGCACGCCAGGCTGGAGCCATGACCTCAGAGCCCTCGATCTCCTACGACCCGCCACCGGGTGCGGCGGTTCCTGCGCTCGAACTCGTCGGACTCCGTCGGGAGTTCGCGGACAAGGTCGCTGTGGACAGCATCGATCTCCGTGTACCGCCCGGGTCGTTCTTCGGCCTCGTAGGCCCCAACGGCGCGGGCAAGACGACCACCCTGTCCATGGCGGTCGGCCTGCTGCGGCCGAGCGCCGGCCGCGCGCTGGTCCACGGCGTCGACGTGTGGGCCGATCCGATCGCTGCCAAACGACTGCTCGGAGTGCTCCCCGACGGGCTTGCCCTCCCTGAGCGGCTCACCGGTGGTGAGCTCCTCACGTACTGGGGGCGGTTCCGCCGCATGCACGTGCGGACCGTCGCAGACCGCACCGCCGAGCTGCTGCGCATCCTCGAGCTCGAGGAGGCCGAGCAGCTCGGCACGCTCGTCGGCGAGTACTCCACGGGCATGCGCAAGAAGATCGGCCTCGCGACGGCGCTGCTGCACCCACCGCGCCTCCTGGTGCTCGACGAGCCGTACGAGGCGGTCGACCCGGTCTCGGCCCGAGTGCTCACGGCCATCCTGCGCCGGTTCACGTCCTCGGGCGGCTCGGTCATCATCTCGAGCCACGTGATGAGCCTGGTCGAACAGCTCTGCAGCCGGGTCGCGATCATCGCCCGAGGCCAGGTGCTCGCCGAGGGTTCTCTCGACGAGGTCCGCGGCGGGCGGACCCTCGAAGACCGGTTCGTCGAGCTCGTGGGCTCAACCGACCTCGCAGAGGAGGACCTGACGTGGATCGGGAGCTGATCTCGCTCAAGCAGACCGCCCTGCGGCACACCGCCGCCGGAACGCGCCCGGCGGGGTGGCTGATCGGTGGCGCCCTCGCCGCGGCGACCTGGGTCGCCGCTCTCCTCGCCGGCGGCGACACTGCCCGGCACTCGATCCTCACGCTGGCGCTGCTGTTCTGGGGCGTCGGCGCGGCCATCGGTCCGGTTCTGATGAGCGGAGCCGGCACGCTCCGTCCAGGCTGGTTCGCCCTGCTGCCGATCCCCCGGCAGACCCTCGGCCGAGGCCTCCTGGTCAGCGTGTACGTGAGTATCGCTGCCGCGATCGTGCTCGTCGCGCTGCTCGCAGTCGGCCTGCACGCCGTGCTGCTGGACCCCGTCACGCTCGTCGTGGCCATCTCCGGCGCGGTACTGACCTGGGTGCTCGTGATCGCTCTGTCCCGCCTGGTGTATGGCCTGCTCGGGGCCGCGATGGGCTCCCGCGTCGGGATCGAGATCGCGGGGATCCAGTTCGGGCTCATGTTCGCCGGGATGTTCGCCGGCTGGATCCCGGTGACCATCGCCATCGAGCGCACGCCCGACCTGCTGGCGACCGGCATCACCGATGCCGCCGTAACGCGGGGCCTGGACATGAGCCCCACGTCGTGGTCGGTGCTCGCCGTGGAACGTGCGGCGCGTGGCGACTGGGCCGGTGCGCTCGTCCTGCTCGGCGCTCTCACCCTGTGTGCCGGCGCGGTCGTAGCGGCGACGATCCCGCTGCTGGTCCCGTCGACCCGGCCGCACGTCCAGCGGCACCGCGGCCGACGGCGCTCCGCCGGTCTCGTCGCGGGCGGCGGGCTCCTGCCGCGCACGCAGACCGGCGCGGTGATCACCAAGGAAGTACGGCAGTGGAGCCGGGACGGCTGGCGTCTGCTCGAGGTGCAGTCCGGGGTCTGGACCGGCGTGCTCATCGGGGCGCTCGCACTGACCAGCGCAGACCTCCGGGGCATCGCCGCGTTCTCCGGCCTGATCGTCGCGTTCATGCTCGGCCTCTCGGCCTGCACCATGTACGGCCAGGACGGCAGCGCGGTGTGGCTCGACGTCGTCGGCCAGGACGAGACGTCGGTCCGGGCGGACGTCCGTGGCCGCCAATGGGGCGCCGTGCTCGCATTCCTGCCCAAGGTGCTGGTGGTGACGGCGGTGTTCGTGGTGCTCAGCCGGGCCTGGTGGGCAGTGCCGATCCTGCTCGCCGCGACCCCGGCACTGTTCGGGGCAGCCTCCGGCGCCGCCGTGGTCGTGGCGGCCGTGGGTGTCTCGCCCGGTGTCGACCCACGGCAGCGGGTCGGCCCCAACGACGCGGTCGGGAACATCACCATCCACGTGTGGATCGTGATGATGCTGATCTCGGTCGCGGTAGTGCCCACCGCCGGGATGGTCGTCGCCCTTGCGACGGCACCGTCAGCGTGGCTGGCGGCGCTCACGGTCGCCGTCGGGTTCGCCAACGGCTTCGGCGCCGCGTGGCTGCTCGGCCGGATCGCGATCGGCTACCTGACCAACCGTCTCCCGGACCTGTTCAGCCGTATCCGGTACGGCCAGGTGTTCCGCGAGACCAGAGCCGCGAGCGCCCTCGACTGGTTCGAATCCACGACACTCAGGGGCGAGCAGGTGGCCAAGGAGCGCAAGCAGAAGGAGCGCGCCGAGCGGGTCGCCAAGACCGCTGCTCGGTAAGGACGCTGGCGGTGCGTCAGGCCGGGCGGACTGCCCGGTGCAGGGCCACGATCCCGCCACTCACGTTGCGGTAGGCCGCGTGCTCCCAGCCGGCGTCGAGCATCAGGCGGGCCAGCTCGACCTGGGTGTGCCAGGTCCGGATGGACTCGGCCAGGTAGTCGTAGGAGCCTTTCTCGCGCGTCACGACGTTCGCCACCACGGGCAGCGCCCGCATCAGGTACTCCTGGTAGACCTTCCGGAACGGGCCCCACGTGGGGGTGGAGAACTCGCAGATCACCACGCGCCCGCCCGGCCGGACCACCCGCAGCATCTCGCGCAGCGCCGCGTCCGTGTCCACGACGTTGCGCAGGCCGAAGCTGATGGTGACGGCGTCGAACGACTCGTCGGCGAACGGCAGCCGCGTCGCGTCGCCGGCGACGAACGGCAGGTCCGGCCGGCGCTGCTTGCCGACCTGCAGCATGCCGATCGAGAAGTCGGACGGGACCACGAAGGCGCCGTCCGCGGCGAAGGGCTCGCTGCTGGTGCCGGTGCCCGCGGCGAGGTCGAGCACGCGCTCGCCCGGCATCGCGGCGACCGCCTCGACCGTCAGGCGGCGCCAGCGCCGGTCCTGACCCAGGGAGATGAGGTCGTTGGTCAGGTCGTAGCGGGCGGCGATCCCGTCGAACATCGACGCGACCTCGGCCGGCTTCTTTTCCAGGCTTGCGCGGGACATGGCGCCATCGTTTCACGGCCCGGGACCGGGCCGGCCGCGGCGGGATCCGAATGGTCGGCAGTTCGTCAGGTGATCGGTAGCTCGGGTTACCGATCACCTGACGAACTGCCGATCGACCGCCTTCCCCCGGCCCGGTGCGTTCGGCAGGTTGGCACGCGCTTATTCTGGGATGGATGATCGCTTCACCAGCCGGACGCACCCCCGGTGCGCAGACCGGCACCGCCGTACCCAGCACCTGGACCCTCGTCGCGCCCGCCCCGGTTGACGACATACCGCGGGGCGCACCCCATGGTCCGCAGCTCGTCGTCCGCACCGTCGCGATCGACGATCTCCCCGACACCCCGACCGCGCTCGTCGACCGGCTCCCCGACACCAACGCGCTCGCCTGGGTGCGACACGGCGACGGGCTGGCGGGCTGGGGCGAGGCGCTGCGGTTCGAGACGTTCGGCCCGGGCCGCTTCGCCGACGCCGACGACGCCTGGCGCCACGTCCTCGACCGCGCCGTCGTGCACGACGACGTGACCCTGCCCGGCAGCGGCCTGGTCGCGTTCGGCAGCTTCGCCTTCGACGACGTGTCCCCCGGCGACGAGGCCGAGGACCCCGCGCGCGCGAGCGGCGTGCTGATCGTGCCGCGCGTCGTCGTCGGCCGGCGCGGGGACCGGGCCTGGATGACCACGATCTCCCTGGTGGGCGACCGGTCCGCGCCTGTGGGCGACGAGCTGCTGTCCGCCTACCCGCACCAGCCGGTCATCAACCCGGGCAAGGTGGTCCTGGCCGACGGGGCCGTGGGCGCCGCGGACTGGCCCGCCGTCGTCGCGGAGGGCGTGGCCCGGATCAAGACCGGCGAGCTGGAGAAGGTGGTGCTCGCGCGCGACGTCGTCGCGACCGCGGAGCACCCGCTGGACACCCGGCACCTGCTCGGCCGCCTCGCGTCCGCCTACGACGCCTGCTGGGCGTTCAGCGTGGACGGCATGGTCGGCGCGACGCCGGAGCTCCTGGTCCGCAGCGAGAAGGGCCTGGTCGCCTCGCGTGTGCTGGCGGGCACCATCCGCCGGGAGCACGGCCGCGGCGAGGGCGCCGTGCCGGCCGGGGACGACGCCGACCTGCTGCACGCCGCCCAGCTCGCCCGCTCCTCGAAGGACCTCGAGGAGCACGAGTTCGCGGTGCGTTCCGTCGCCGCGGCCCTCGAGCCGTTCTGCTCGTCGATGAACGTGCCCGAGGCGCCGTTCGTGCTGCACCTGCCGAACGTGATGCACCTGGCGACGGACGTGACGGGCGTCCTGACGGACCAGGGCGCGGCGTCGGGCCGGCGTCCGCCGTCGTCGCTCTCGCTGGCCGCCGCGCTGCACCCGAGCGCCGCCGTCTGCGGCACGCCGACGAACGTCGCGCGGAGCCTCATCCGGGAGATCGAGGGCCTGGACCGCGCGCGGTACGCCGGTCCGGTGGGCTGGGTGGGCGCCGACGGCGACGGCGAGTGGGGCATCGCCCTGCGCTCGGCCGAGATCTCGCCGCGGAACCAGCGCCACATCCGCCTGTTCGCCGGCTGCGGCATCGTCGCTGCGTCGGACCCGCAGGCGGAGCTGGCGGAGTCCGAGGCCAAGCTGGAGCCGATGCGCTACGCCCTGGGCACCACCGTGCCGAGGTAGAACTCTGGCGAGGTAGGACTCTGGCGAGGTAGGACTCTGGCGAGGTAGGACTCTGGCGAGGTAGGACTCTGGCGAGGTAGGACCGGAGCCAAGAGCTCCGGTTCTACTTCGCTGCCGTTCTACCTCGCCAGAGTTCTACCTCGGCGAAATCAGGGGGTGCCCGCCGTCGGGCCCTTGCCGATCGGGTCGGTCTCGTCGCCCCATACCTGCTCCCGGAAGCTGTCCCACACCTGGATGTCGGACGTCGCGCCCATGAAGCCCATCCGGGCGTCCGAGGCGGTCAGCAGGATCGAGATGAGCGAAGCACCCTCGAGCACCTGGGTGGCCACTTCCAGGAGGTCCTGCCCGTCCGGCAGGTCCGCGTGGATCGACGACACGTACATCTGCGCGTCGCCTTCGAGCGAAACGAAGTTCGCCCGGGTGTCCGTGCCCGCCGTCGAGCCGTGGTCGTAGGCGTACGACTTGAGCCAGAACCCGTCGACGACGACCTTGTCGGCCGAAATCTTGATCGCGTCCCGGCGGCTACCGTCGTTCTTGACGGGCACGTTCGCCAGGCCGATGCCGTTGATGCCGGTCAGCGGGATCTCCAGGTCCGTGCTCTCCAGGTCGGCGGGCAGGGAGAAGACCGAGCCGTCCTCCCTGGCGCCGCACTGGCCGGGCAGGTCGATGTTGAGGTCGTACTTGCCGCCGAAGCTCACCTTGACGCACGTGCCGAGCTCCGTCTGCAGCGCTTCCTCGATCGTCTGCTGCGGGTCGATCTCACCGCACGGGTCCGACGGCGCGCTGTCCCCCGCCTCCGGGGGCACCTCGCCGTCCTGCGTCGGCTCCTGGCACTCGGGCTCGTCGTCGGCGGTGGTCCCGTCACCCGCGCCGTCGCCGTCTGCCGAGCCGGTCCCGTCGCCCGCCGAGCCGTCTGCCGGGTCGGTCACGCCACCCGTGACGTCGTCGACGGCGTCCCCGACCGGGTCCTCGCCCTCGCCCGACTCGGACGTGCTGGGCGACGGCGTCGCCGACGGCGAGGCGGAGGGGTCCGCCGCGCCGTCGTCCTCGCAGGCCCCGAAGACCACGCACCAGAACGAGTCGTCCTGCTGGGTCTCCGCGCCCGACGTCGACGCCGGCATGCTCATGCCGCCGAGCGCCATCGCGCTCGCCACGACCACCGCAGCGGACTTCTGGGAGAGGGCGCGCAGCGCGGTGCTGAGCGTTTCCACCTTGGGGATCGCCGCCGTGTCCGCGGCGGGCTCATCGCCTTCGCGCGGTGCGTCGTCGTCCGCGTCCGGGGCCTCCGGAGTCTCCGAAGCCTCCGATCCTTCCTCGGCGGTGTCCGACGCCGGAGCGGTGTCCGACGCCGGTGCGTCGGCCGCCTCGGGCGTCGCGGCGCCGGCGGGTGGGTCGACGTCGGCCCGCGGCGCGGCGGCGTCGTCACCCGAGGTGCCGTCCGCGCCGTCCGCCTCAGTGGCCGGTTCCGCGCCGTCCGCCTCGGCGGCCTCGACCGGAGGCCCCCAGGACACGACGACGATGCCGCCGATCACGCCGAGCAGGAACCCGACGACCCAGCCGCCGAGGTTCACGCCCGCGATCGAGTACACGGAGATCGCGAGCGCGATCACGCCGTAGAAGATCCGGTGCACGGGCTGGGCGATCGACAGGATCCCGAGCAGGATCAGGGTGATCGGCAGGATCGTCGCCTGCGCGCCCTCTACCCCGAACTGCAGCACGATGTTCATACCGAGCTGGTCCAGCTTGATCGGGCCGGACAGGAGCATCTCCAGACCAGCGAGCGCTACCAGCACACCCCCGACGAACGGCCGCTGCTTGCGCCAGGGGCGGAAGTCCCTGCGCCAGTCAGCAAGCTTCGCGCGAAGTCCGGGGCGGCCGGCGTGCGCCTGGCCGTCACCCGGACTCAGAAGCACTCGGTGCCGTCCGTGATCTTGAGGCTCAGGTCCGTCAGCTGGAAGACGGCGGCCTGCGTGCTCCAGGAGACCTGCTCGAGGTTCGAGATGTCGACCGAGTCGGAGTCCATGGCGAAGTCGCCGGCGTCGCCCTTCTTGGCCGTGTTCACGGTCGAGGCGTCCACGCCGATGCGGATGTTCTTGAAGATCGCGGTACCCGACAGGTCGTTCATGCCGATCTGCAGGTCGGTGGCCTTCGCGGGCTCCTCACCCGTGCCCGCCGAGATCAGGATGCCGACCTTGCCCAGCGGCGTGTCCTGCACTACCGACTGGCACAGGTTGTAGAGCTGCGCGTCCTTGATGTTCGCGATGGCGGCGGGGTGCTCCGTGCCGTCGGAGGCGGTCGCGACACCCGCGTACTGCGAGAAGCCGGTGCCCGCGAGCTGGTCGGCGCCGATCTTGAACTGGCTGCCGGAGATGGCGAACGAGACCGGCACGGCGCCCTGTGCAACCCCACCGAGCAGAACGCTGGCGGCGATGGTGACCGGAATGACGGCGAGGGCCACTCGACCCTTGCGCGACCCCGTGATCTTGCTGAGCTTCATTGGTTTCCCCTCGATGCCAATGGTGAGGACGACTACGCCGTCGTCCCGTCGCGACGTTAGCGCGATTACTGAGTGACCGTCAATTGTCCCCCTGACGGCGCCGCAAAGCATGCCCGATATGCTCGACGCATGGCAACAGCCCGACGTACGCGACTCCGCCCGGAGGAGCGCCGCAACCAGCTCGTGGCGCTGGGAGTCGCGACCCTTGCGGACCGTCCACTGGCCGAAGTGACCGTCGAGGAGATCGCCGCCGAAGCCGGCGTCTCGACAGGTCTCGTCTACTACTACTTCGGCTCCAAGAACGGCCTGCACCACGAGATCGTCCGTAGAGCGCGCGACTCGATGCTGCACGCGTCCGAGCCGCAACCGGAGCTACCGCCGTCGGACCGCCTGGTCAGCACGCTGACCAGGCTCGTCGCATACGTGCGGGAGCACGGCCCCACCTTTTACTCGCTCGTTCGCGGCGCGGCCAGCGGCGACGAAGAGGTGCGTGCGGTCATCGAGGACGCGCGGCGCGAGCAGACTGAGCGTGCCCTCGCCGTGCTACTGGAGCTGGGCGTGCCCGAGACCGAGCTCCTGCGCATCGCGGTCCGCTCCTGGGTGGCCCTCGCCGAGCAGGCCCTGGTCGACGGCGCGATCAACTCCGACCTGGACGACGACATGCTCGTCGGCTACCTCGAGCGCAGCCTGGGCGGCGTCGTCGCCGCCGTCGTGCCGGGTGCGTCGGAGGCGCTGTTCGGGGTTCCGTCGACGCTCTGATCCGGTCGGCGCGCCGGTCCGGCCGGGCGCTCCGGTCAGGTTTGCTCGCCCGTCAGAGCGCCTTGACCATCAGCAGGCAGGGGTTGTCCGCCCAGAGGTCGGGGAACTCCTCCACCGGGTGGAAGCCGCAGGCGGTGTAGAAGGCGCGGGTCCGGTCGAAGTCCGGGTCGGACGCCGACGGGCCGAGCGTCTTCACGCTCAGCACGCGCACCCCCTGGGCGCGGAGGTCTTCCTCCACGCGCTCCAGGAGGCTGCGGCCGATCCCCGCGCGGTGGTGCTTCCGGCGGACGGCGAGCAGGTGCACCTCCGCCGACGTCGGGTACCGCTGGTCGACGAGCAGCACACCGAGCACGTCCTCGAAGGGCACCTCGCCGCCGCCGGGACCGACCGCGGAGTCGGCAGTCTCGGGTACGGCGACCGCGACATAGTTGGGGAACTTGGCCGCCGCCTCGACGTACTCGTGCGTGAACCTGTCGATCCCGAACCACTCCGGCAGCTCCTCGAGGATGTCGTGTGCGGCATCCGATCGGCCGAGGGTCCTGACCACGGTGAACGTCCCAGACACGCGGACCAACCTAAACCTGACGGCCCAGCTTCACCCGCTGAACGCGAATACGCCGAGGTAGAACTGGGGCGAAGTAGAACTGGGGCGAAGTAGAACGCCAGCTGGTGTTCTACTTCGCCCCAGTTCTACCTCGCCCCAGTTCTACCTCGCCAGAGTTCTACCTCGGCGGGACGAGGGGGACAGTCAGCCCTGGTTGCCGAACCACTCCTGGAGCCAGTCCGGGACGTTGTTCGGGGAGCTCTGGTCAGAGCCCGAACCCGAACCGCCCTCCTGGCCGGGCGCCTGCTGGTCCTGCGAGCCCTGGTCCTGCACCGCCGACTCGTCCCGGACCGCGAGCGTGACCGTGATCTCCTGCGTGCTGCCGTCGCGCACCACGGTGAGCACCGACTCGTCGCCGGCCTCCTTCTCCCGCACGAACGCCGTGAGCGACGCCGCGCCGTTGACGGCATCGCCGTCGATCGCGACGATCACGTCGCCCTGCTGGATACCCGCGTCGCCGGCCGGCGAGTCCGCCACCACCTCCGTGACGCCCGCGCCGCGGCGGGTGACGTCGTCGGCCGTGGCTGTCGCGTCCTCGAGCGAGACGCCGAGGAAGGCGTGCTCGGCGGTGCCGTCCGCCTTGAGCTGGTCACCGATCTGCGTGGCCAGGTTCGACGGGATGGCGAAGCCCAGGCCGATCGAGCCGGAGCTGCCCGACTGCATGCCGCCCGACAGCGTCGCGATCGAGGACGTGATGCCGATGACCTCGCCCGACGCGTTGAACAGCGGCCCGCCCGAGTTACCCGGGTTCACCGCGGCGTCGATCTGGATGGCGTTGGTGACCACCTGGTCCGAGCCGTCCTCGGCGCTCGCCGTGACCGGGCGGTCCAGGGCGGAGACGATGCCCGTCGTGGCGGTGTTCGCCAGGCCCAGCGGGTTGCCGAGCGCCATGACGGGCTCGCCCACCACGACGTCGGACGAGTCGGCGAACTTCGCGGGCTCGAGGTCCGACGGCGGGTCGGACAGCTGCACGACGGCGAGGTCCGTGGCCGGGTCGGTGCCGACGATCTCGGCCTCGTACACGCGACCGTCGCTCAGCGTGACCTGAACCGTCGTGGCATCCGCAACGACGTGGTTGTTGGTCAGGATGCGGCCCTCGGAGTCCAGCACGACGCCGGACCCCTCGGCCCCGCCCGCCTGGCTCTCCACCTGGATCGCCACGACGGACTCCTGCACCGCGGAGGTGACCGACGTCCAGTCCGGGTTCTGGACGGTCGAGCTCTTCACCGGGACGTTCTCGCTGGACGACTGTCCGACGTCGGCCAGGGACGAGGGGTTGTCCGAGTCGTTCGTGAGCGAGATGGCGCCCGCCGTGCCCAGGCTGGCCAGCAGCGCGGCCGCCGCCGCGGCACTGACCACGGGAACCCAGGTGCGGTTCCGCGGCTTGGTCTGTGCGCCGCCCGCCGCTCCGCCGTCCGACGCCGAGGCGGGCGCCGCGTACGGGTTGACGTACCCCGACGCGTGGCTCGTCGCGGGTGCCGCGTTGTGCGCGGGCACCGGATGCTGGGCCTGGGCACCGTGCTCGGCGGGTACGCCGTGCTGGGCCTGCGCACCCGCGGGGACAGCCGGGGGTACGGACCCGGGCGCCTGCGTGGGGGCCGGCGCGGGCGCCGGGGACTGTGCGGTGGTCGAGGGCTGTCCAGAGTCCGAGGGCTGCGCGGCGTCCGAGGACTGCTCAGGTGCCGGGTTCTCGGCAGGCCCCTTGTTCCGGGCCGGCGCCGGGCCGCTGACCGGCAGCTGCTGAGTCGGCTGCGTCGCGGGCGGCAGCTGCTCGGTGGGCTGCGTCGCGGGCGGCTGCTGATCCGGCTGCGGAGTAGTGCTGTTCTCGTCGTTCATCGGTGACCCTCCTTGAAGTCACCACCAGTTGACACCCCGTTCCTTGTCCCATCCTTAAACGAGTCTGTGAGTTCCCTGCACACTCGTCAACCCGCCTCCCACCCCGTTGAGTGCGGGATATTCGCCCCCCGTTCGCCGCAGACAGGGCAAATAGCCAGCACTCAACGAGGGGTGGCGGCGGCCACGATCGTGTTCGCCAGCGTGCGGGACTCCTGCTGGCGGTCCTGCCGCGGCACCCGCACCTCGATGACCTGGACGCCGTGGCTCGGCGCCTGCAGCGCATGTCGCAGGGTCGGCACATCCTTCACGAGCTGGTGGTCGACGCCGTACCCCGCGCACAGCTGCGCGAGGTTCGACCCGTGCGGCGTCCCGAACACCCGCTCGAACGTGGCGCTCGCCGCACTGCTGGTCGCGGCGAGCGCACCGTGCTCCAGGGTCGCGAAGATCGAGCCGCCGTCGTCGTTCACCACGACGATCTCCAGGTCCACGGGAGGCTCGTCGGGCCCGCGCAGCAGGCCGCCGACGTCGTGCAGGAAAGTGAGGTCGCCCAGGAGGGCGCGGGTGCGCAGGCCCCGGCGAGCGGTAGCGAGCGCCACCCCGACCGCCGTCGAGACGGTGCCGTCGATGCCGGCGAGTCCCCGGTTGGCCAGGACCGCCGGGCCGGGACCGTCCAGCCCGAGCACCAGCTCCAGGTCCCGCACGGGGTTGGACGAGCCCACCACGAGCAGGTCGTCGGGGCCGAGCACCCCGGCAACGGCCCGGGCCACGGAGAGCGCCGTCGGCCCGCCGAGGACCGCGTCGTCGCACGTGACATCGTCGAGCACGCGGGAAGCCTGTGCGCTCGCGGCCCGCCAGCGCTCCAGGAACGCCGACGGCGGTGGCGTGGACGTCTCGAACCAGGCGGGCGCCACGCCGGGCAGCACGACGGCGGCGTTACGGGCGGCGTCAGGCCACGGACCGGCGCCCGGCGCTACCACGGTGACCGTCACGTCAGGCCGGGCGAGCAGGCGCTGCACCGGCCGCGAGAGCGTGGGCCGCCCGAGGACGACCACCTGCTCGATGCTCGCGGCGAGCTCCTCCGACCCGAGCAGCACCCGGTACGCGGCTATCGCGTTGGGGCCGCCGGTTGCCCCGGACGACGGCTCCGCGAACAGCGGCCAGCCCTGCACCTCCGCGAGCTGCCGTGCGTCGGTGCCCGCGCCGTCGCCCGCGACGACGACGGTGCGCACCGGGTCACCGGGCAGCGCGGGCGACGCGACGTGCTGCAGCACGGCGGGCACGACGAGCGGCGGGTCGGGCTTGGGGTAGCCCTCCTGCGCGGTGTCGGCGGGCAATCCTGGCAGCTGGACCGACGGCGCCAGCGGGTCCCGGAACGCCAGGTTGAGATGCACGGGGCCGGGATGCCCCGACCGGAACCCGAGGGCCGCGCTGACCGCGCGTCCGGTGACGCTCCGCAGGTCGCGGAGCTCCGGCGCGCCCGTGGCGCCCGGCTCCCCCGCCGGATCCAGGGCGCCCGATGGCGCCGGCACGTCGACGGCGAACCGCACCGCCGAACCGAAGATGCCCACCTGGTCGGTGGTCTGCGACGCTCCGGTGCCGCGCAGCTCGTGCGGCCGGTCTGCGGTCAGCAGGATCAGCGGCAGGCCCGTGTGGTTCGCCTCCAGCACGGCCGGGTGCAGGTTCGCGACGGCGGTCCCCGACGTCGTGACGACGGCGACCGGTGCGCCCTCCGCGCCCTTCGACAGGCCGAGCGCGAGGAACCCCGCCGCGCGCTCGTCGATCCGCACGTGCAGCCTGAGCCGGCCGGCGTCGGCCGCCTCCGCCACCGCGTACGCGAGGGGGGCGCTGCGCGAGCCGGGCGCGAGCACGACGTCCCGCACGCCTCGGGTGACCAGGTCTGCGATCAGTGCGCGGGCGGCGGCCACGGCGGGCGGGATAGTCATACGTCCTCCAGGATCCGGGTCAGTCGGTGGTACCGCACGAGCCAGCGCTCCGTGGTCGGGCCGTCGGCCGGCGCGGCCGCGAGCGCCGCGGGCGACGGTTGGGGTCGGCGGACCGGCAGCGCACCGTCGACGGGCAGCAGCGGCTCGCCGACGACGTCGTGCACCAGCAGCTGGGACGTGGCGAGCCCGCAGGCGTAGGGCAGCTCGGGGAGCGCGGCGGCGAGGGCGACGCCGGCGGCGAGCCCCACGGAGCTCTCGAGCGCCGACGAGACGACCACGGGCAGTCCGACCTGTTCGGCGAGCTCCAGGCACGCCCGGACGCCGCCGAGGGGCTGGACCTTGAGGACCACGATGTCGGCGGCCTCCTCGCGGACCACCCGCATCGGGTCGGAGGCGCGGCGGATCGACTCGTCGGCGGCGACGGGCACGTCCTGCTTGCGGCGTACCAGGGCCAGATCGTCGACGGCGGCGCAGGGCTGCTCCACGTACTCGAGCCCGCCGGCCGCGCGGTCGATCTCGGCCAGGTGCGCCAGGGCTTCGTCAGAGGTCCAGGCGGCGTTGGCGTCCACGCGGATCGCGCCGTCGGGCCCGAGGGCCTCGCGGACCGCCGCGACGCGGTCGGCCTCGGCGGCCACGGACTCGAGGGTCCCGTCGGGACCCCGCTGGGCGACCTTGACCTTGGCGGTGCGGCAGCCGCCCGACGCCAGGACTATCTCCCGTGCCCGTTCCGGTCCGACGGCGGGGACCGTGACGTTGACCGGAACGCTCCGCCGGACGGGTTCGGGCCAGCCGATCGTCGCGGCTTCGTAGGCCGCGCGCAGCCAGGTCGAGGACTCCTCGTCGTCGTAGTCCCAGAAGGGCGACAGCTCGCCCCATCCGGCATCGCCGCGCAGCAGGACGCCGTCGCGCACGTCGATCCCGCGGAAGCGGGTCCGCAGGGGTGTCGACCAGACGACGGGTTCACCGATCAGCAGCACAGGCCCAGGCTAACGACCTGCACGGCTACTTGGTCTCGTTCGGATGGTGCGTGTGGACGTCGAGGATATGAACAACACCGGCCGTCGGCTCGACCTTCGTCACGTAGAACCAGATCCGTGCCCCTCCAGGCAGCTCGCACTGCCACCTGTCGTGCATCCGTCCCGCGCGTTCGACGGTCGCCAGCTCGAACTTGAGCTGATGGCAGGTCGGTGATGACGCATGCGGAGTCCGCGTGAGAAGTCCCACGCGTCGCTTTGTCGCCGCAACGTCGAGCCAGCCTTTCTGGGCCTGCTTGCTCGCGAAGACGATCGTGTACTCGTTCTTCTTGACGGGACGAGGAACCGAGGCCTCTCGGGCCATCACGGCCGCTCAACGGCGGTTGGCTCGTCCAGCCAGTCGTACTCCCGGTCGGGCCCATGGCCTGACGCGTACGCCTCAGCCGTCGATTGCCACGCACTGACCGCGACCTCGAGCGGCTCAAAGACAGACACCGACGCACAGGCCCGCGCCACTTCGGCGAGCTCGCTCGCGCACTGCTGCCGCCCGTCCGAGGGAAGGAAGCTCATCCACGGGAAGTACTGGCCAAGTCGCTCTGCGAAAGCCTCAGCGCCCTCGCCCACCGCAGCAGCGATCACCTGAGACGCGAGCGCCAGACCAGCCCGGTTCTGCTCGTACACACTCTGCCGCTGCAAAACCAGGGGTTCACCGTCACGACGCGTGATCATGACCGGGCCCTGATCGGCTGCGGCCGCAACCTTCTTGGAGTCGCGCGAGAGATCCGAGAACCGCACAGTCTGAGCAATGGGCCGAACGTCCATCGTTCCATAGTTCAGAATATGTTCTGAACTGTCAAGCACAAGTGTCATCGTTCCTCCTGCAGCTGGTTGTCGGGTGAGCACCCACGAACCAACCTACGTCGAGCCCCCGACGCCTTTGGGGGGTTATCCACAGGGGCCCAGCGAAATGACGTGTTTCCCGACTCCGTGGTCGTCGATACTCCATAAGTGGCCCCCATGAACGACGACAGCACCCGACACGGCCCGACCGCCCGGCCGTCGTTGACCGGTCTGGTCGGACGTGGCCTCGGTGGGGTGCCGCCGACGGCCCTGGTCCTGCTCGGCATCGTCAGCGTCCAGCTGGGCTCGGCGCTGGCCAAGCAGCTGTTCAGCGAGGTGGGCAGCTTCGGGACCGTCGCGTTGCGCCTGTTCTTCGCCGCGGCGATCCTGATGCTCCTGTGGCGGCCCTCGCTGCGTATGAGTCGTCGTGCGTGGACCGCGGTGGTCGCTTACGGCCTGACCCTCGGCCTGATGAATCTGTGCTTCTACCTGGCGCTGGACCGGCTCCCGCTGGGGATCGCGGTCACCGTCGAGTTCCTCGGTCCGCTGACGGTGGCCCTCATCGGGTCGAGGCGATGGCTGGACGCGCTCTGGGCCGTGCTCGCGGCAGCCGGCGTGGCCCTGCTCATGGGCGGTGGCGGCGACGTGAACCTCGTCGGCCTGCTGTTCGCCCTCGCCGCGGCGGCGTGCTGGGGCCTGTACATCGTGGTGAGCGCCGCGCTGGGCCGGCACACCACGGAAGGCAACGGCCTGGCTCTGGGCATGATCGTCGCGTCGCTGGTGGCAGTGCCCCTCGGCGTGGCCGACAGCGGAACGGCGCTGGTCCAGCCATGGGTCCTGGTCGCCGGGCTCGGTCTCGGCTTGTTGTCGTCGGTGGTCCCGTACTCGCTGGACCTGGAGGCGCTGCGCAAGATGCCACCGCGCGTCTTCGGCATCCTGATGAGCCTCGAGCCGGCCATGGCAGCCCTCGTCGGCCTCGTCGTGCTCCAGGAGCTGCTGCACTGGTCGCAGTGGATCGCCGTGCTGTGCGTGGTCATCGCCTCGGTGGGTGCCACGCGCGGCGCGCGCCCCAAGATCCAGCCGGAGGACCTCGCGCCGGCCGAACCCTTGGACCGCCCGAACTAGGTCTCGTCGACCGGCGCGTCGTCGCGGTGCGCGCCGTAGTAGTCCGACTGGCGGCGCATCAGCTCGCGCATCGACTCGTCCCGACCCACCCCGTACACGGTGCCGGGAAAGTCGAGCTCTCGTTGGATCGCCCAGATCTCCTCATGCCTGTCCGGCGGCAGGATCGTCGCCGGGTCACCCACGGCCACCCAGCCGATCGGCACGAGCTCTCCCGGGGCAACTTTGGTGTTGACCTGCACGACCCCGTTGATGCGGACCTCCGCGCCCGCGCCGACGACGCTGCCCGGGAACAGCGCGGCACCGGTAGCGATGAACACCTCGTCCTCCACGGTGCTGCCGTTGACGTGAGCGTGCGGGCCGATCATCACGGCTGAGCCGATCTCGGCGGGGCGCCCGCGGCGTCCGCGGACCAAGGCGTTCTCCATCACCACGGTGTCCACGCCGATGGAGACGGCGCCGTCCTCCGCCGTGAGGACGGCGCCGTGCAGGATCCTGGCTCCGGCGGCGATGCGGACATCGCCGACGACAGTCGCCGACGGCGCGACGTACGCCGAGGGATCGATGGTGGGTTCGAGACCGCGATGGCGGATCAGCATGTGGGGTTTCCTCTCCTCGCCGCCACCATAGAGGCCGACACCGACGCGGCCGGAACTAGGCTTGCCCGCGTGAGCACGAGCACCGAACTTCCCCAGCAGGTCTCCGAGACGTTCGACCCCCAGCGCTGGCGCGCGGTCGCAGGCTTCGAGGACCTGACCGACCTCACGTACCACCGCGGCGTCGACCGCAGCGGGCCCGAGCCGCGCGACCTGCCCGTGGTCCGCATCGCGTTCGACCGCCCGGAGGTCCGCAACGCGTTCCGCCCGCACACGGTGGACGAGCTGTACCGGGTCATGGACCACGCGCGCATGACGTCCGACGTCGGCACGGTCCTGCTCACCGGCAACGGACCCTCTCCCAAGGACGGCGGCTGGGCCTTCTGCAGCGGCGGTGACCAGCGCATCCGCGGCCGCGACGGCTACCGCTACGCGGAGGGCGAGCACGCCGACTCGATCGATCCGGCCAAGGCCGGCCGCCTGCACATCCTGGAGGTGCAGCGCCTCATGCGGACCATGCCCAAGGTGGTCGTCGCGGTGGTGGACGGCTGGGCCGCCGGCGGCGGGCACTCGCTGCACGTCGTCGCCGACCTCACGGTCGCGTGCCGCGAGCACGGCAAGTTCAAGCAGACCGACGCCGACGTCGGCTCGTTCGACGCCGGGTACGGCTCGGCCTACTTCGCCCGCCAGATCGGGCAGAAGCGTGCCCGCGAGGTCTTCTTCCTCGCCCGCGAGTACTCCGCCGACGACGCCGAGCGCTGGGGCTCCGTCAACGAGGTCGCCGCCCACGAGGACCTGGAAGGGCTGGCGCTCGAGTACGCGCGGATCATCGCCACCAAGTCGCCGCAGGCCATCCGGATGCTGAAGTTCGCGTTCAACGCCGCCGACGACGGCATCGCCGGCCAGCAGGTTTTCGCCGGCGAGGCGACGCGGCTGGCCTACATGACCGACGAGGCAGTCGAGGGCAAGGAGGCGTTCCTGGAGCGCCGCGAGCCGGACTGGTCAGGGTTCCCCTACTACTACTGACCGCTCCGCCCGCCCGCGCCGAGCCGCCACCCTCCGCGCGAGCAACGCGAGCAGGAGGACGGTCGCCAGGATCAGGGCCGGTCCAGTGGTGAGCGCGACGGTCGTCGTGAGCGTGTCGACGGGGTAGAGCAGCACCATCACGACCATGAAGAGGGTATGGCCGACAAGTGCACCGCCGGCCGCCCAGATCGTGTGCTGGTCGGTCATCGCCGGCGAGCCGGACCAGCGGCCGAACAGCAGCAGCATCCCGATCGCGAGCAGGGCCGCTGCCGCCATCGGCAGGTAGACGACGTCGCCCTCCCCGAAAGCGGGACCCGACGGCGGATTGCCCCGTGGCATCAGCAGCCCGAGGAAGACCAGCGTCGCAGCGACCGCGACGAGCCCGACGACCGGCGGGCGAGGTACGGACGCGCCGGAACCCGCGGCGGGCGGCGGCACGGGGAAGCGCCGGGGGACCACCCGCAGGGCGAACCACGACAGGCCGAGCATGACCACCAGCAGTCCGGCGAGGAACGGCAGCGGCGCCTGGTAGCCGGGGTCGACAGACGGAGGGAACGTCACGCGGAGCAGGGCGACACCGACGACGGTGGTGGCCCCGATCCCGACGAGCCCACGACGCCGGAGGTAGGGCTCGCGGCGGAGCTCGGGAAAGAGCAGGTCGGTGAGCAGGACCGGGATCAGCACGCTGAACACGATGTGGTAGCCGACCTGGGACTCCCAGTAGGTCAGGTTGAAGCCGAGGACGCGCGGCCCCCACTCGGCCGCGTTGTACATCACGGGGCTGGTCAGAGCCTGGAGCCCGAACCCGTCCTCGGCGAGCTCGTACACGAGCCCGAGCACGACGAGGGTGGGCCAGGCCCCGCCCGCCCGGACCGTCAGCTCCCGGACCAGCAGCACGCCGGCGCCGTACATCGGCACGAGGAACGGGAAGACGATCCACATGATCGGCATCCCGACGGCGCTGAACATCAGCTCGCCGCAGATCGGGGCGAGCACTATCAAGGTCCAGGCGGCCTTGCCACCCCGTCGTCGCGGTTTCGTCGCACCTGCCGGATCGTCCACTTTCGCTCACTCCCCGCTCACCTCGTGGCGCCAGGCCCGATGCTCCCGGCCCTTGGTGCCGATTTACTCAGCCAAGTAATACCTTAGGGTTGGCATTCTCCGCGGGGCAAGCGCACGTACGGCAAGAGACGGGGAGCAGATGGCAGCAGTGGCGGGGGAAGGTTCGGCGGCCTCGGCGGCGCGGCGAGCGCAGATCATCGACGCGACCATCGACACGGTCGCCGAGCTGGGGTTCGCACAGACCACCTTCGCCCGGATCGCCGTCCGGGGCGGGCTGAGCAGCACCCGGCTCATCTCTTACCACTTCCAGGGCAAGGCCGATCTGATGAAGGCAGTGGTCGACGACATCTACCGCTCCATCAACGAGTTCCTGCTCGACCGGGTCGACGTCGACCCTGCCAGCCGGCCGATCGTCAGGCCGGCGGGCCGGCCGGATCTCCCGCCGCCCGAGTCGGCATCGGCAGAGCTGCGCGCCTACATCACCGGCGTCGTCGCTTACATCGGAGCCCACCGATCGCGGATGCGTGCCATCCGGTCGATCTCCGCGGCCGTCTACGACGAGCCGGGCAATCCAGCAGTCGGCCAGGCCGATCCGCACAGCCCGGTGATGAGCCACCTCCAGGACATCCTGCGGCGCGGCCAGACCGCCGGAGCCTTCCGGGCGTTCGACCCCCTCGTGCTTGCTGCCATGGTCCAGCAGCCGCTCGAAGGCCTGCCTCTGCTGCTGCAGAGCCGGCCGGATCTGGACCTGGAGCGGTACGCCGCCGAGCTGGCGACCGCCGTCGACCTCGCCACTCGACGATGACCAGCCCGGCGTGGCGATCGTCAGAGCATCCCCACCTCGATGACGTGGTGCTTGATCGCAAAGGTGACCGCCGCGGTCCGTGAGTCCACGCCGAGCTCGGTGAAGATGTTGGCGACGTGGCGGTGGACCGTGCGCTCGCTGAGGTGCAGCTCGGTCGCGATCGCACGATTGGGCCGGCCCTTGGCGATGAGGCGCAGCACCTCCATCTCCCGCGGGCTCAGGCCATGGGTGCCCGACGTGGCATCACCGGGAGAGACGAGCGCATCGATCCGAGCGAGATCCGGGAGGGCACCGAGCCGAGCGAACGTCTCCCTCGCCGCGGCGAACTCGATCCGGGCGCCGTCCTCGTCGTCGAGCAACCGGCAAGCCTGTCCGATCAGGACGTTCAGGGTGGCCACCTCGTACGGAACCTCCTGCTCCTGCCAGGCGCCGACTGCTCGTCTCAGGAATGGCAGTGCCCGTCCGGGGTCGTCCTCGGCGAGCGCCAGCGCACCCCTGATGGTGGCCTTCCCGGCCTCGATGGCGGGCGTGGCGTGCTCGCCCGCGATCTCTTCGAACTCGGCCACGGCTTCTCGGGCCGCCTCGACCTTCCCGGCTTCGAGGTAGATCGTGACCGCCGCCCTCAGCAGATCCAGCCGGTCGGCCTTCGAGCTCACTTCGGTGAGCGCCCGTCGGACGCCGGCCGATGCCGCGCCGACCTCTCCGTCGGCAAGCCTGAGGAGCGCAAGCCCGGGCTGCGTGGGGCAGCCGTGCTCGGCCGCCCGGACGTACGCGGCTTCAGCGGCCTCCCGCTCGCCACGGAGCCGCCGGACCTCTCCGAGCTGGTAGAACGCGTGCCCGCAGATCCATCCGGCGTAGCCGTCGAGGTCACCGCAGACCTCGGCGATCTCCTCGAGAGCGTCCGGCCAGGCACCGTTGAGGCACATCAGCCGGGACCGGTAGATGCGACAGTTCCCGAGGTACGCACCGCCCAGGCTGCTCAGCGAGTCGAGCCATCCGGCCATCGACCTGCTCCACGCCCGGGCGCGGCTGAAGTCCCAGGCCAAGCAGGACCCTCTGACCCCAGCGCAGTAGACCCACGGGGTCACCCGGGGCGACAGGTCTCGCCGGCGAAGGATCGACATCGCCTCCTCCAGACGATCGAGCCCCTCGCTGAGTCGTCCCTCCTCGATCAGCAGCTGCCCCCACATGCACAGCGCCCAGGGGACCACCTCTCCCCGGCCCTCCTGGACGACCGTGCCGAGCAGTTCGCCGGCCCGAGTGTAGTTGCCCCTCGTTGCCTCCAGCATCGCTTCGGGACACCTCAGCCAGGGGCTGGTGGCGGCTGCAGGTCCGAGCACGCGGGTGGTCTGCCGGAGCCAGCCGTCGGCTTCGACGAGCTGGTTGCTGTTGAGCAGGGCCCACCACAGCCAGAAGGCGACCTCGGCCACCTCGTCGAGCTCGTCCGCCTGGACCCGGAGGTCGAAGACCCGGTGGAGGAGGGCGACAGCCTCATCTCCGCGGGCGGTGACCTGGGCCGCCTCGGCGTAGGACGCCAGGTCGCCGACGGCGAGCGGCTCGACGGCGTCCGCGGCGGCGTACTCCGCGCGCGCCTCCTCCCAGCGAGATGCCAGATGGAGCTCCCGCGCCCGGATCAAGTGAGTCGCTGCGACGGATCCCATTCCTTCAGCATGACCGAGACGGCCGATCGGTGGGTAGAAATACCCATCGCGGCCCAGAGAGGTTGGCAGCGCGTGCCGATCCGATACGTGGCCGGCTCGGACCAGTCTCGAGTCATGGCCCCCGATGGCGGGGACCACGCATCGAGGAGACTGCCATGAACGAGATCGACGTGAACGGCGTCCGACTGGCCTATGACGTGCAGGGTGAGGGGGAGCCGATGCTGGTCATCCACGGCGCCTTCTGGGCAGACGTGCTGCGGCCACTGGCTAGCCAGCCGGCACTGGACGGGTACCGCCGGATCCAGTACCACCGGCGCGGCTACGGCGAGAGCAGCGGACCCGCGGGTGGGTTCGACGCCCAGGTGGCGGACGCCGTGGCGCTGCTCGACCACCTCGGTGTCGATGCCGCCCACGTGGTGGGTCACTCCGAGGGCGCGATGATCGGGCTGGCGCTTGCGGCCGCTCGCCCCGAGCGGATGCGGTCGCTCAGCCTCCTCGAACCGCTCGCCCCGACCGGCTGGCTCGCGGCGAAAGGTTTTGATGAGCTCCTTGAGACGTTCGGTGCGGTCGCCGAGGCCTCGATCGGTCGCTACCTGGCCGGCGACCCCGAGGGTGCGACCGACGTCATCTTCGCGGAGACGATCCCGGACTGGCGCGACGACATCGAGATGGCGTCGCCGGGCGGGTTGGCGAAGGCCAACTGGGCGACGTTCTACGAGACCGAGTTCGCGGGGCTGGGCGAGTGGCAGTTCGGCCCCGAGCAGGCGGCCGTCATCGACTGCCCGATCCTCTCCTGGAAGGCCGACCAGAAGAACCCGCTCGCTGCGGCCGGGCGGGAGTTCCTGCACGACGTCTTCTCGCAGTGCGAGGACACCGACCTGGAGGACGCCACCCACTTCTCGCCCTTCGTCCGGCCCGCAGAGGTGGCAGAGCAGGTCGCGACGTTCCTCGCCCGCGACTCGGCTGTCCTCACGTGATCAGCGATCTCCCGCATGCGCGAGGGCGAGCCCCGCCGATTCGAGCTGCTGGTCGCCGAACCGGCGTTGCGCTGGGGCATCGTCCCGCCTGAGGTGATGCGCGAGCAGATCGACCGCCTGCACGGCGTCATCGGACTCGGCAATGTCCGGCCCGGCATCCTGCCGCTCGGTGTCCCGCTCGACCTCGTCCCCCTGCACACCTTCGCGATGTACGACGACCTCGTCTGCGTGGAGACCTTCGGTCGCGAGCACCGGTACACCGGCGCCGAATCCGAGACGTACACCACCGTTTTCGACACACTCTGGCGATCCGCAGCCACCGGACACGACGCCCGCCGCATCCTCGTCCAGATCGCCGACGACCTCGGCTGACAGGCCACGCACATATCAGCCTCTGCACCTGCCCGATCGCGAGCCGCTACTGACGCGCCTACTCCTGATCGACCACGACCCTCTGCCTGTCCGGCGCCCAAGCTACTGAGACCGGTCCCGCGGTGACGCGCACCTCCTCCGCGTGAAGCGCCGACGCCAGCTCGTCGGGCCCGGTGAACACCACGACCCCCGGGTAGCCCGCCAGGATCCGCCCCAACCGAACCCGCCCCTCGTCGTCCAGGTCCCTGTCCAGACCCGCGACCAGGAGGAGCGGTGGTTCACCGTAGATCGCGCGGGCGAGCGCCAGCCGGGCCCGCTCGTCCGTGGTCAACGGCTCCCCGCCCGCGCGCAGCACCGTGCGTAGCCCGTCGGGGAACCGATCAACGGACAGCCCCACGGTCTCGAAGACCTCGGCCGCCGTCTCCTCGGGGAGATCGGGACGGCGGTAGCGCAGCGCCCGCCGCAGCGGCCCGCGCTCGAACACGGCGCCCCTGGTCACGAGCCCGACGAGCGCACGTCCCCGCGCCGGGGCGACGGCGCGCAGGTTCTCGCCGCCCACCCAGACCTCGTCGGGCGTGCCGGACGAAGCCGGGTCGAGGCCCACCACGCGGCGCATCAGGCGCAGCGGCGCCTCCGGATCGTCGCTGGTCAGGCGAATCCGGGCGCCTCCGCCGGCACGCAACGGTGAGTCGGTGAGCCCCGGCGCCACGAGGTGCACCCGGTCAGGCCCGTCCGCGCCGTCCGGCACCGTGGCGGACGCCGCGGCGAGACTCACGCGCTCGTGTTCCGCGCGCCGTCGGGCGGCGTCCGCGAGCGCCGGGACGAGGACCGCGCGCGCGGCGAGGTACGTCTGGCGGTACTCGACGATCCGGCCGAGGTCGATGATCGGCGTCGACGCGATGCCCGCGACGGCCATGGCGGCCATCGTGACGCCGGGGTCGAGGCCCCTGACGACGCCGATCGCGGCGACCGCGAGCGTGGCCAGCAGGGCCGCCACGGTGCCGCCGGCCCGGATCGTGCCGACGGTCACGGAGCGGTCCACGGCACGGTCGACGACGACGTCGGAGGCGGTGTCGATGTGGCCGAGCTCGCGCCCGGCCCCGTGCGCCGCGATGATCCCCTGCGAGGCCCCGACGGTGTCGGCGATACGGGTGGCCATGCGCCCGCGGGCCCGCCGGAGGCTGCGCGACTTGGTGTACGCGGTCCGCGCCCAGGGCACCATGGCGACGGCGAGCGCAGCGAGCGGAAGTAGAAAGCCGGCGCCGAGGAACGGATCGATGAGCGCGAGCCCGATCGCGGAGCCGACGATCAGCGGGATCCCGGCGGCGAGCGGGCCGACGCCCTGGGACACCCAGTTGCGCACGCCGGCGAGGTCGTTGGTGGTCCGGGCGACGGTGATGCCGAGGTGGGTGCGGCTGCCCGGGGTGAGCTCGGACTCGATCAGGTCGCGGCGGACCTCACGCACGTAGTCCTGGCCGAGCCGCTCGGCGGCGATGCGCTCCTCGACCCGCAGTCCGCCGATCGCCAGGGCGGCCGCCACGATACTGAGGATCGCGACGACCATCGGCCACGGGCTGCCGGCACGGAGCTGCGTCAGGGCCCAGGCGCTGACCGCGCCGAGCGCGCCCTGGCCCAGCCCGATCGCGACGAGGCCGAGCAGCCAGCCCCGCCGCGACCCGGTGAAGACCTTCGGCAGCGCGCCGGGCTCACCCGCGCCCGGCTCGTCCGCTTCACCCGCGCCCGGCTCCAGCACGGCAAGCTCACGCGACCGCATGCCCGCCACCCACTCGCCCGGCGACCGGGCCGAGGTCCGCCGCCGCCAGCGCGATGGCCGGCAGGCACAGGTCGTAGGTCGGCACGACGTCCACATCGAGCGCCACCCGGGCCTCGGCCGTGGCCAGCGGCGAGGCCGTGAGCACTCCCGAGACCACCGACGGCTCGCAGCCCAGCGCGCGCAGCGCCAGGATCCCGCCGCTCGCCCCGAGCGCGTCGCCCGCGGCGAACACCACCCGGTCGACGACGGACCGGAACGCGTCGTCTGTCAGGAGTCGGCTCGTGTCGCCCTGGTAGAGGCCGTCGGCGATCTCGACGAGGACGACGTCGGGCGCGCCGTGCTCGGCCGGCGATGCCAGGACGTCGACCATGGTCGCGAAGACGTCGCGGACGTCCTCGAACGGGAGCCCGAACGTGCTGGGACGGCCGAAGTCCGTGAAGTCGACGACGCGGTGGGCGCCCGCGTCGGTGAACAGGTGCGCGTCGTTTCCCGCGCCCGTGCCCGTTGCCTTGCCCGCGTGGACGGTCAGGCCCGCGGCGGCCAGGCCGTGGGCGAGGCAGGCCAGCGTGGTGGACTTGCCGGAGTTCATCGACGTGCCCACCACGGCGATGACCGGCACCCGCGACGCGGCACCCGCGCCCGGCACCTCGGCGCGCGCCGGTCGCACCGTGTGGGGCGCGAACGCCTCGAGGTTCGCCACCCCGTCCGACGTCGAGAGCAGCCCGATCGGCTCGATCACCGTGGCGTCCTCGACGTCCGCGTGCTGGTCCACGACGCGCGAGGCGAGCCCGCCGGCCGCGGCGAGGTGGCACGGCCCGAGGTCCTCGGGGAGGACTGCGAGGAACTGGTCCGCCGCGTAGCGCGACCCGTAGGAGACGAGGATCTCGTCGCCCTCGAACAGGATCTGCCGACGGGAAACGGGGGACTCGAGCCGCCGGTGCTGGCCGATCGTCACGACCCGCGCCAGGACGACGTCCCCCGGTCGCGGCGCCCGTGCCGGGTCGGTGATCAGGCCGAACGCGGCCGGATCCTGCTCGATCGCCGCGGCGACGAACCGCGTGGAGTAGGCCTTCTTGGCCCGCAGCAGGCGGGGCGCGAACGGCCCGGCCGGCCGGGCAGTGGCGGGCCGGGCGGCGGCGTCGGCGGCGACCCCCGCACCGGAGGCCGCGGCCCGTAGCGGTACCGCGACGGGACGCGGGGCATGACCGCGCAGGTCCGGGGACGTGTCGAGAATGCTCATGGCAGCCACGCTTTCGTGTCGAGGGACGCAAGGTGCAACAGCCGTCACTCAACTAGGCCGCCATGAACCCGTCATGAGACCGGGATGAAAGCTCTCTCATCTGGCTGCGGCGATTCCGCCATCAGCGCGGCGACCAGCTCCCCGACCCGGCCGGGACCAGCTCGATCCAGGTGTTGCCCGGGTCGAGCTGCACCTCGCGACCCTTCTTCGTCTTGAGCACTATCGGCGAGTTGTGGTCCTTCTTGGACCAGCGCACCGGGACGCCCCGCCCCGAGGAGTAGAGCGTGCCGCTGCCGCCGCGGCCGGCGAGCCGGTGCTCCGGCACCGGGGCGCCGCTCGGGTCCACCCACTTGGTGTTGAACACGTGGGTGGACAGCACGAGCACGTTCCGGGCGGAGTGCCGTCGGCCGTCGGCGGCGACCGACGCGGACGAGCCCTCGCTGCGCAGGTAGCGCCGGTTCTCCGGGTCCCACGTCCAGACGGTGCGCTGCGCGGGAGACAGCCGCACGTCCACCTCCCGCGCGACCTTCCCGCTCCGCGGCGCCGTCCCCTGGCCCACCTTGCGCGCGTACTGGAACTGCGGGGGCGGCGGGCTCGTCCGCTTGCCATCTGCCTGCGCGAAGAACGTGGGCATGCTCCCGATCACGTTGTGCGGCGCGACCCGGCCGGGGTCGCGCGAGAAGCCGGGGTCGCCGTCGTCATTGATGAGGGTCTGTGTGCCGTAGCGCTCCACCGCGGCGATGAACGGGCCCTGCCCGCCGGAGAACGCCAGGATGCCGTCGAGCGGCGCCACGATCGCGGGATCCATCGGCCGCACGGAGCGCACGGGCTCCACGATGTCCGGGATGTTCGAGTGATAGGTCGCCACGAAGCGCGTGATGCCGCCCTCGACGACCTCCTCCCACACGATGTCCGCCTCCACGAGGCCGACCTGCGGCCGCGCGGCCGCGGCGTTCTCGATCTTCACCGACACCGCCGGGCGCCGCGCCACCTTCTCCGTCTCGACGCCGGTGAGCGGCCACACCGCCGGCACGTCGGGCTTGGGCGGCCCGTTCCGGTCGCCCCGCACCGGGCCGTCGACGGTGGTGGTGGGCGTGGGCAGGGGCTCCTCGGACGCCCCGAGGCTGCACCCGGACAGCCCTAGCGCGACCACCAGCGCCGCGCCCGTGGCACATACGGCCGTCGTCCAGCGGGTAGTCATCAGTTCTCCTCCGCGAGCGTCCGTACCTGTGCCCTCACCGGGGCGTTCCGCGTGGCGCACACCCTACCGACACCGTAGTCCGGCATGCCCCAGGCACGCTTACTCTCATGAGGTGGCCACGACCAGCACCTCGACCGACGTCGTCCGCGCGATCCGGGACGCTCTCGGCGGCGGACCGGCGTATGCGCCGCAGCCCCGCCTGTCCGACGCCGCGCTCCCGCCCGGCACCGCGCTCGTGCTGCGGACCTCCGGTTCCACGGGAAATCCGCGCGAGGTCGCGCTGAGCGCGGCGGCCCTGCGCGCGTCCGCCGACGCCACGCACGAACGGCTCGGCGGCCCCGGCCGCTGGCTTCTCGTGCTGCCGCCCACGCACGTCGCCGGCGTCCAGGTCATCAACCGGTCAGTCGTCGCGGGGACGGAGGTGCGTGTCGGCGCACCCGACCGGTTCACGCCGGCGGGGTTCGCGGCGCTCGCCGGTGAGTTCCTCGCGCGCGGGTCGCGCGCGTACGTGTCGCTGGTCCCCACTCAGCTGCACCGCCTGGTCACCGCGGCGGACGACGACGGCGACACCACAGGGCTCGACGCCCTCGCCCGGTTCGACGCCGTGCTCGTCGGCGGCGCGGCGACGGCCGCCCCACTGCTGGCCCGGGTCCGGGCGGCGGGGGTCCGCGCCGTCACGACGTACGGCATGTCCGAGACGAGCGGGGGCTGCGTGTACGACGGCGTCCCGCTCACCGGCGTACGTGTGCGGACGGCCGACGCCGGAACGGGTCCCGGCGCGGCCGCCGACTCTCGCGCCGGCTCCAGCGACGCCGGGACCGGGATGATCGAGCTGTCCGGCCCCGTGCTCGCCGAGGGGTACGTGGGCGACCCGGCCGCGACGGCCGACGCGTTCCGCACCGATCCCGACGGCACCCGCTGGTTCCGCACCTCGGACCTGGGCCGCCTGGACGGAGGCCGGCTCGACGTCCTCGGCCGGGCGGACGACGTCATCGTCACCGGCGGGGTCAACGTCGCCCCGGCGGTGGTCGAGGACACGATCGCCGAGCATCTCGCCGAGCTCGGGACCCCGGGCGAGGCCTGCGTCGTCGGCGTGCCCGACGCCGAGTGGGGCCAGGCGGTCGTCGCGGTGGTCACCAGCCGGGTGCCCGCCGCCCGGGCGGCCACGGGCCGCAACGACCTGGCCGACGGCGGGGCCGAGCTGCTCGCCGGGCTGCGCACCGCCGTCGGGCAGCGCCTCGGGGCACCGGCCGCGCCGCGCCGGGTGTACGTGACCGCCGCCCTGCCGACACGGGGCCCGGGCAAGGTGGACCGCCGGGCGGTGCGGGACGCCGTCGTGCGGGCCGAGCGGGAGGCCGCCCGGGAACCCGTGCGACCATGACTTCGTTCCTCCGCCAGGGCCGCGCACCGGCCCGGACCCGGTGTCTCGACGAACCAGGCACACCCCACGAAAGAAGGACACGCTGATGGCGACTGCCGCCGAGTGGATCTCCGGGGCGCGGCCCCGCACGCTGCCGGCGGCGGCGGCACCGGTGATGGTCGGCACCGGCGCGGCCGCGCAGGTGGACGCCTCCGCGTGGCTGCCCGCACTGCTCGCGCTGGGTGTTGCCCTCGCGCTGCAGGTGGGCGTCAACTTCGCCAACGACTACTCGGACGGCGTGCGCGGGACCGACCTCGACCGGGTGGGCCCGATGCGGCTCACGGCGTCGGGCGCGGCGGCTCCCGGCGCGGTGAAGCGGGCGGCGTTCGCGGCGTTCGGCGTCGCGAGCCTGCTGGGCCTGGCGCTGTGCGCAGTGTCGGGCCACTGGTGGCTGATCGCCGTCGGCGCAGTGTGCGTCGCGGCCGCCTGGTACTACACGGGCGGCAAGCAGCCGTACGGGTACCGGGGTCTCGGCGAGATCGCCGTGTTCGTCTTCTTCGGCCTGGTGGCGGTGCTCGGCACCACGTACACCCAGGCCGACCGCATCACGTGGCCCGCGGTGCTCGGCGCGATCGGCGTCGGCCTCATCGCGTGCGCGCTGCTCATGGTGAACAACCTGCGCGACATCCCCACCGACGTGCTGGCCGGCAAGCGCACCCTGGCCGTGCGGCTCGGCGACCACCGGGCCCGCCGGGCGTACGTCACCATGCTCGGGGTCCCTGTGCTGCTGGCCGCGGTGTGCGCGTTCTGGGCGCCGTGGTCGCTCGTCGTGCTGCTGCTGCTCGGCCCGGCGACGCTGCTGACCATCCCGGTGCTCGCGGGGGCGCGCGGGAAGCTGCTGATCCCCGTCCTGGCGGGGACAGGCCTGTACGAGCTGGGCTACGGGCTCCTGCTCTGGTTCGGCCTCTCGCTCTGACCCCCGATTGGTTGTGGGCGCGATCTTTGCGCCTAAACCGGGCGAGTATTCGCAACGATCGCGCCCACAGCCAAAGGCGCCACGGCGGCTAGCGGTCGGTGCGGAACTTCTCGTCGAGCTGCGCGTCCTCGTGGGCCGCGTCGGCGTCGACCTTCGGGAAGACGGCGCGCTCGGCGGCGCGACGTTCCGACCGGCCGGCCATCCACCGCGTCGCGGCGTCCCGCGGCTTGCTCAGCGTCAGGTACGACACGGCCAGCGCCACCACCAC
Source organism: Promicromonospora panici (assembly GCF_900608595.1). Taxonomy (GTDB): domain Bacteria; phylum Actinomycetota; class Actinomycetes; order Actinomycetales; family Cellulomonadaceae; genus Promicromonospora; species Promicromonospora panici. The sequence continues at coordinate 195,737 of NZ_UWYY01000008.1, forward strand.
CGCGACGATCGGGAGCAACCAGCCCCGCAGGCCGGCCACGTAGAGCAGGCCGAGGGCCGCGCCGAACACGGCGAGGCGAAGCAGGGTGTAGATCAAGAGGGGCACCTACCCATGGTAGGCCGGGCCTGGGTCACAGCCGGCCACGAAATCACCCGCTCCCTCGGGTGCCGCGGACGCCTCCCCCGCTAGGCTCCCCCGCATGTTCAAGCTCGTCTTCTTCCTTCTCTACCTCGCGCTCGTCGTCTACGCGCTGGTCGACGTGATCCAGGCGGACGAGGAAGACCTCGGCGGCATCCAGAAAGGCTTCTGGATCATCGCCATCGTGTTCCTCCCGCTGGCGGGTTCCATCGCGTGGATCGTGGTGAGCAACGGCGCCCGACGCCGCCGGGCGAGCTCCGGCGGACAGGTGACCGGATTCCCGGCGAGCCAGCCGGCGCCCGCCCAGTACTCCCGGCGCGTCCGCTCCTGGGAGCAGGAGGACGCTCCCGTGGCGCCCGAGGACGACCCCGAGTTCATCTGGCTGATGGAGCAGGCGAAGCGCAAGCGCGAGCGAGAGGCCCGCGAGGGAGCCGGGCGCACCGAGGACGCCGGTCCTGAAGGCTATGACGAGCGGCAACGCGGCGAAGGTCACGCCGAAGGCTGACGTATATCCGCCAACCCGCCGTAGGCTGGAAGCATGTTCCTGCGTGTGATCGTCCCGCTGTTCATCGTCGGGCTCACGGTGTATGCCCTGGCCGACGTCTGGGGTACCGAAGAGGACGAACGCGGCGGCCTGCCCCGATGGCTCTGGGTGATCCTGATCGTGTTCCTGCCCCTCCTGGGCTCCATCTCGTGGATCATCGTGCGCACCACCGCCCGCCGTTCCGGCGCCGGCCCGGCATCAGGTCCCGGCACCGGTGGCAGCCGCCCGACCCCGCCCCCGCGCGTCGGCCCGGGCCCGCGTCGCCCGTCCGGTCCCGCCGCCCCTGACGACGACCCCGAGTTCCTGTGGCGCCTGGAGCAGGAGAAGCGCAAGCGCGAGCGGGAGACCCGCAGCCGCCGGGACGCCAAGGACGACGACGCCGAGAACAACTGACACCTTGGTTGCGAGCGTGACCGTTGCGACTACGTGCCCGTTTTAGGCGCAACTATCGCGCTCACAACCAAGTCGCCCTTGGCGCGGTCTGAGCGCACTCACAGGCCCGAGTAGGAGTGCTTCCCGTTGAAGATCAGGTTCACGCCGGTGAAGTTGAACAGCACGCAGGCGTAACCGGCCACGACGAACCACGCCGCGCGGGTCCCGGACCAGCCGCGCGTGGTGCGCGCGTGCAGGTAGGCCGCGTAGACCACCCAGACGATGAAGCTCCAGACCTCCTTGGGGTCCCAGCCCCAGTAGCGACCCCAGGCGTCCTCGGCCCAGATCGCGCCGCCGATCAGCGTGAACGTCCAGAGCACGAACGCGACGGAGTTCAGCCGGAACGAGAGCGACTCCAGGGCGGACGGCGCCGGCGTGTGGTCGAGCCAGCCCCAGCGCCTGCTGCCCAGCAGCACGGAGCCGTTGTCCCGGCCGTCCCGCAGGAGCTGCAGCACCGACGTCACGAACGCGACGGTGAAGATGCCGGTCGCGGCGATGGCGACGCCCACGTGGATCACGAGCCAGTACTTCTGCAGCGCGGGCTGCACACCCATGGCCTCGACGAAGAACCTGGTCTGCGCCAGCACGAGGAACAGCACGCCGAGACCCGCCACGAAGGCGCCGAGGAAGCGCACGTCGCGCCGGGTGTTGACACCCACGAACACCGCGACGGCGACGAAGGTGCCGACCAGCGCGAACTCGTACATGTTGGCCCAGGGGGTGCGGCCGGCGGCGACGCCGCGCAGCACGATCGCGACGAAGAGCAGCATGACGGCCAGCCACGTCACGGACATCCCGATCCCGGCGAGCTTTCGGTTCACCGGTCCTGGCGCGGTCGCTCCGGCGTCCGGCCCGTACGGCGAGACCGGCTCGTCGACGGGCGCCCCGGCGCCGACCGCCACCTTCGCCCGGTCCCTGGCCGCGTCCCGCGCGTCGACCTTCGCGCCCGACAGGCGCGACAGGTCCACCGCGAACGCGACGAGCGCGACGGCGAGTGCGGTCGCGGCGCCCCAGACGAGCAGCACACTCAGGTTTGCCAGCTCCATGTTCAGTCCTTTTCCGATCTGGTCTCGACAGGCTCGACCACCGAGTCGGGCGTGACCACCGATGTCTCGGCGGGTGCGTCCGCCGCTTCTGGCTGCTGCACTTCCCCGGGCACCGCCGCCAGTGCGCGGTCCACCTCGGCCTGCAGGCCGGCGTCGTCCCCGCGGGCGAGCCCTGCGATCTCGACCACCGTAGCCCCATCCTGCCCGGCGTACGCCCGCGCCCAGACGCGGCGCCGCGGCGTGAAGAGCGAGACGGTGAGCCCACCGAGCGCGAGCAGCGCGAACACCAGCACGAAGGTGAGCGACGGGTCGTGCCGCAGGTCGAGCGCCACGTAGCGCGGCAGCTCGTCGCCAAGGGTCAGCGTGCCGAGCCCGTCCGGCAGCTCCACGGTCTCGCCGGGCCGCGCCAGCACCTTGACGCGGTCGCCGTTCTCGTCGAGAGCGGGGGTGAGCGACGCCGTGTCGAGCTCGTACACGTTCTGCGGGGAGCCGTCGTCGAGCCCCAGGTCGCCCGTGTACACCTCGAGCACGAGCAGCGGGTCGACGGGCTGCGGGAACGCCGAACGGGCGGACCCGTCGGCCTCGACCTCGGCCGTCGGCAGGAAGTAGCCCACGAACCCGATCTGGTCGAGCCCCGGCGACACGTCGGGCACCTTCACCACGCCGCGGGACGTGTACATCGTGTCCTGCGGGATGAACGTGACGCGCCCGGCGAAGGCGACCTCGCCCTCGGCGTCGCGCACCGTGATGTCCGGCGCGAAGCCGTTGCCCTGCAGGTAGACCTTGGCGCCGTCGACGACGATCGGGTGGTTCACCTTGATTTGCTCCGGCCGCTGCTCGCCGGAGGGCTCGGTCACGGTCACGTGCGCCGTGAAGTCGCGCGCCTGCGCGAAGGCCACGGTGTCGCTGGCGAACTCCGACTCGAACCGGTCGAGCGTCATGGAGAACGGCACCAGCGACTCGGGCCGGAACCAGGACCCCTTCTCGAAGGTGTCGTAGTCCACGACGGCGTTCGCGAACCCGCGGCCCTCGGTGACGATCGCCTGGCCGCGGTAGTGCAGGAGCTGCCCCGTCGCCACGGAGACCAGCAGCCCCACCAGGGCCAGGTGGAACACCAGGTTCCCTGTCTCGCGCAGGTAGCCGCGCTCGGCGCTCACGGTGGCGGACGCCGGCCGCTTTCCGCGCGCGGCTTCCTCACCCCGGTCCACGCGGAACGTGGGCAGCCAGGAGATCTTGCCGCGCAGGCGGGCGGCGACGGCGTCGGCCACCTGCTCGGGCGAGGCGTCGGTGGTCGCCGAGGCCTTGGCCGGGAACCGGTTGAACCGGGACGGCACGCGAGGCGGGCGGCCGCGCAGCGCGCGGTAGTGCGCCGCCGACCGCGGCAGGATGCAGCCCACCAGCGACACGAACAGCAGGATGTAGATCGCGGAGAACCAGACCGACGAGTAGACGTCGAAGAACCCGGCCTTGTCGAGCCACTCCCCCGCCGTCGGGTGGTCGGCGAGGTACTCGATGACGCCGGCCGCGTCCTGGTTGCGCTGCGGCAGCACCGACCCGGGCACCGCCGCGACGGCGAGCAGCATGAGCAGCATGAGCGCCACGCGCATCGAGGTGAGTTGGCGCCACATCCAGCGAAGCGTTCCCACCAGCCCCAGCGCGGGAGCGCTGGGGCGGTCCGGCTTCTGCTGCTTGTCGCCGGACCTCTCGTCCGACGACGGGGCGCCCTGCGCCGGCTCGCCCTGCGTGAACTCGTCGGCGATGCCCTCGGGGACGTAGGTACCTTCCCTGCTCGTACGACCGGCCATCAGATCACCGTCTCGAATCCGCCGATCCAGAGCTGCATGGCCCCGGTGATCCGCGACCACAGCCCCGTGACCAGCAGCAGCCCGACCAGCACCAGCAGCCCGCCGCCGAGCCGTAGCGCCGCGAGGCGGTGCCGGCGCAGGAAGTCCATCATCCGCTCGGAGCTCCCCAGCCCGAGGGCGACCAGCAGGAACGGCACGCCCAGGCCTATGCAGTAGGCGACGCCGAGCAGTGCGCCACGGCTGGCGGACGCCTCGTCGATCGCGAGCACCTGCACGGCGCCGAGGGTGGGACCGATGCAGGGCGTCCAGCCCAGGCCGAACACGACACCGAGCAGCGGGGCGCCCCACAGACCGGCGCGGGGCGTCAGGTGGAACCGCGCCTCCCGCTGCAGGAACGGGACCGCGCCGAGGAAGCCGAGGCCGAGCAGGATCACCACGGCGCCGAGCACGCGGGTGATGACGTCCTCCCACTGCACCAGGTACGTCCCGAGGCTGCCGAACGCCGCCCCGAAGGAGACGAACACGGCGGTGAAGCCGAGCACGAACAGCGCGACGCCCCCGACGACGCGGGAGCGGGCGGGCCTGACGCGCGTCTTCACGGCACCGGCCTCGGCTGTCGCGTTCATGGAGGCCGCGGCCATGCCGCTCACGTAGCCGATGTACCCCGGCACGAGCGGCAGCACGCACGGCGAGGCGAACGACACGAGGCCCGCCAGCATCGCCACGGGCACCGCCAGCAGCAGGGACCCGCTGAACGCCGTGCTCGCGAGCCCGTCACCGACGGCGGTCGCGACAGTGCCGGAAAGCATCAGGCGGCCTCCGCCAGGGCCTCGTCGATCAGGGCCTCGAGCGTGGAGCCCTCCACCTGGCCGATGACCCGCGCGGCCACGTTGCCCTCCTGGTCCAGCACCACTGTGGACGGCACGGCCTGCAGCGGCACGACGCCGGACAGGCCCGCGATCACGGCGCCGCTGCGGTCCTCGATGCTCGGGTAGGGCACCTCGAAGGTGCGCTGGAACGCCTGGGCGGCACCGGCGTCGTCCTCGGTGTTGATGCCCAGGAACCGCACGCCGTCCTTCGACTCGGCGAGGTCCACGAGGTCGGGCGCCTCGGCGCGGCACGGCGCGCACGAGGCGTACCAGGTGTTCACGACGATCACGTCACCCGCCCAGTCGGCGCTGTCGACCTCGTTGCCCTCGAAGTCGGTGCCCACGATCGCCACGGGACCCTTGCGCTCGCCGACGTCGTACGTCTGCACGGACCCGTCCCCCGAGACGTACCCCTGCCCGACGACGTCACCGGCGCCGGACTCCTCCGGCGTGCACGCCGCGAGCGCCGCCACCAGGCCCACGACGATGCCGACGGCCACTACCCACTGCACGACCTTGAAGGTCTTTCCTCGCATCACGCGCCGGCAACCTTGCTCGCGCCGGGGTAGAGCTCCGCGGCGGGCTCCGTGTAGTGCAGGCCTACGAAGCGGTCGTCCTCGAAGTGCAGGGACGTCAGGGAGGCCAGGTTGCACTGGCGGTTGCGGGGGTCGTGCCAGAGCTGGCCGCCCTCGAACGACCGGCGGGTGAGCCACACCGGGAGCTGGTGGCTGACCAGCACGATCTCGTGGCCCTCGGCGGCCTTGCGCGCGTCCTCGACGGCGCTGCGCATGCGCTCGACCTGCCGCGTGTACGGCTCGCCCCACGACGGGCGGAACGGGTTCCACATGTAGGGCCAGTTCCGCGGGCTCTTGAGGGCGCCGCCGCCGTTGCCGACGGACAGGCCCTCGAACCGGTTGCCGGCCTCGATGATGCGGTCGTCGGTGGCCAGCTCCAGGCCGAAGCCCTGGGCCACGGGGGCGGCCGTCTCCTGCGCGCGCTGCAGCGGGGAGGCCACCACCCGGGTCACGTCGTGACCGGTGCTGGTGAGGTGCTCGGCGACGATCTTCGCCATCGCCTGGCCACGGTCGGAGAGGCCGTAACCGGGCAGCCGGCCGTACAGGACACCGTCGGGGTTGTACACCTCGCCGTGACGTAGCAGGTGAACCGTCGTGGAAACCATGGCGCCCAGTCTCGCACCCGACCCTGGGTGCCTGTGACCTCCTGGGTGTGTGGATTACGTCATGATGCCCTTGCGGAGGTCAGTCGCAGAGGGTCGACAGGCCTTCCTCCGTACCGCCTGCGGCCTTCGAGGACTCGGCGACCTTGGCCATGACCCGGCCCAGCATCTCGAACTCCTCCGGCTCCAGCGCGTCCACCATGATCCGGCGCACCGCCGCGACGTGGCCCGGCGCCGCGACCTCCAGGGCCGTGCGGCCGGCGTCGGTCATGGTGCAGTTCACCCCGCGCCGGTCGCCCTCGGCCGCGCGGCGTTCGACGAGCCCGCGCGCCTCCATCCGCGCCACGGTGTGCGTGAGCCGGCTGCGCGACAGCACCAGACCGTCGGCGAGCGTCGACATCCGCATCGTGAACTCGGGCGCCTCCGAGAGCTGGACCAGCAGGCTGTACTCCCCGAGGGAGAGTTCGAGGGTGCGGTCGTGGACGGCGCTGAGCGCCTCCACGAAGCGCGCGGTGCCCTCGAGGTAGTGCCGCCAGGAGCCCTGTTGCTCCTCGGTCAGCCAGAGGTCCTGTTCCTCGACCGTCTGTGCCGTCATGCCGCCCACCGCCTTCGTCCTCGCCGAGCCTCTAGGAATACGTTAGTGGACCCGTTATGTTGGACTCCATCGTGAGTAGTTGATCGCTCAACTATCCACCCAAATCGCCACATCAACAAGGAGTCCTCCCTCATGGCCACCCCGCTCCCCGCCGGCCTCACCGCCGGCACGTACGACATCGACCCCTCGCACACCGCTGCTTCGTTCTCGGTCCGCCACGCGGGCATCGCGAAGGTGCGCGGCAGCATCGCCGTCACCTCGGGCACCATCACGGTCGGCGAGGACCTCGAGTCGTCGAGCGTCACCGCAGAGCTGGACGCGGCCTCGGTCAGCACGGGCGACGCCGGCCGCGACGGCCACCTGAAGAGCGCCGACTTCTGGCACGCGGACGAGAAGCCGACCTGGACCTTCTCCTCCACCGACATCCGGGCCGACGGCGACGACTACGTCATCTCCGGTGACCTGACGATCAACGGCATCACCAAGGGCGTCGAGCTGGAGACCGAGTTCACCGGTACTGCCAAGGACCCCTTCGGCAACGACCGCGCCGGCTTCGAGGCCAACCTGGAGGTCAACCGCAAGGACTTCGGCCTGACCTGGAACGCCACGCTGGAGACCGGCGGCTTCCTGGTGGGCGACAAGGTCAAGATCACGCTGGACGTCAGCGCCATCGCCAAGGGCTGAGAGAAGCGGCAGAGTGCCTGAGTACCTGTGCGGCGCACAGGTACTCAGGCACTCTGCTGTGTTCCGGACCCGCTCCAAGCACTACCCCGCGCCGACCACGGCACGAGCGATGTTCTCGATGTCGGCCGAGCTCACTCGACAACATCCGCCCACGATCCGCGCACCGTCAGCGACCCACTGCCGCGCTTCCTGTGCGGAGTGCTGCGACAACCCCACCCAGGTGCGCCGCCGTGCGTCCCAGCCCTCGCCACTGTTCGGGTAGACGATCACCGGTTTCCCGGTGACTTCGCCCGCGATGGCGATCGCCGCCGACACGTCGGAAGGCGCGCAGCAGTTGACACCCACTGCCACGACCTCGGGAACGTCCCGGGCGAGCGCGAACGCCTCGGCCAGCGGCTGCCCGGCGCGCGTGCGATCCCCGTCGATGCTGTAGGTCAGCCACACCGGGACGCCGGTCCCGGCCACCACGGACATCAGCGCCTCCGCCTCGTCCAGGTCCGGGATGGTCTCGAGCGCCAGTACGTCCGGCCCCGCGTCGGCCAGCATCTCCACGCGGGGTCGGTGCCACGCCGCCAGCTCGGCCACGCTCAGCCCGTACCGACCCCGGTACTCCGATCCGTCGGCCAGCGCCGCACCATAGGGGCCGACGGACGCCGCCACCCAGCGTTCCCGCCCGTCCCCTGCCAGCTCGTCACGAGCCGCCTGTGCCAGCTCGTCACGAGCCGCCTGTGCCAGCTCGACACTGCGCCGCAGCAACCGCACGGCGTCGTCCCGGCCGATCCCACGCGCCTCGAACCCGTCGAACGACGCCTGATAGCTCGCCGTCGTCGCGATGACCGCCCCAGCCCGGAAGAACGCCAGGTGAGCGGCCTTGATCTCGTCGGGAGCATCGGCCAGCAACCGGGCCGACCACAGGTCGTCCGAGAGGTCGTGCCCGCGCATCTCGAGCTCGGTCGCCAGGCCGCCATCCGTGATCAGGACGGCGTCGTTCGGTTCGAGGAATCCCACGAGGTGACCCTAAGCGCCGGGCGGTGAGACGGTCACCGCGGTACCAGCCCGGTCCGAGCGCTCACGGGTGCACGATCAGCCACGTAGCCACGGCCGGCCGCACGCCGGCGTTCCGGATGCGGTGCGGCACCGAGCACGGATAGCTGATCGAGTCGCCGGCCGCCAGTACCACCTCGTCGTCGGCCAGCTCGACGGTGAGCTCCCCCGACACGACGTTGCCGATCTCGTAGCCCTCGTGCTTGAACAGGTCGACGTCACCCAGCGTGGCGGCGGCGCCGGGCGGGTAGACCGACTCGAAGAAGTCGAGACCGCGGGTGGGGTTCGGCGAGAGCCGCCGGAACGTGACCCCGCCGTCGAGCGTCACCGGGGACGCCTCCCACCCCCGCGTGACCGCGATCCCGGCGTGGTCGAACTCCGCCGCGCCGCCGCGCGGTCCGGCTGCGGCGTCCGCCGGTTCGAACACGTCGGACAGGGACACCCCGAGCGCGTCCGTGATGGCTAGCAGGCGCACGACCGACGGGCGCATGACGTCCCGCTCGATCTGCGAGACGGCGCTGGCCGAGATGCCGAGCGTCGTGGCGAGACTACGCGCGGAGACACCCCGCGCTTCACGGAGCGCGCGGAGCCGGGCACCCAGGGGCGGTTCGGATGGCACCGCCGCATCGTACGAGCGCACCGACCCGCCGCGCGCCCCCGGGCGGTGCGACACACCGGGCGACACGCCTGATTCACCTCCGCGACACGTGACGGCGCCCGCCGAAACATGCATGAAGTGATTACTGAACACGAGCCTTACGACGTGGTTACCCGAGGGAAACCGGCCGACCCGCGTTAACCCATAACTTCATATGGATCTACGGACCCCCTTCGGAAGGCACTGCTCATGACCGAGAACACCGAGGTGACGGCCTCCACGGCAGCCGCGCCCGAGAACCCGCCCGGCGCGCTGCCCGTCGGCGAGGCCGACCTGGTGGAGGCCGCAGGGCAACCGGTGGGGTCCGGCAACGTCAAGCCGTCCTACGACCCCCGGCTCGCCAACGAGGACCTCGCCCCGCTGCGGGAGCAGAAGTGGTCGTCGTACAACATCTTCGCCTTCTGGATGTCCGACGTGCACAGCGTCGGCGGCTACGTCACCGCGGGCAGCCTCTTCGCGCTCGGCATCGCGAGCTGGCAGGTGCTCCTGGCTCTGCTCGTGGGCATCGTCATCGTGCAGGTGTTCACCAACCTGGTCGCGAAGCCCAGCCAGAGCACCGGAGTGCCGTACCCCGTGATCAACCGCGCGGTCTTCGGAGTCAAGGGCGCGAACATCCCCGCGATCATCCGCGGGCTCATCGCCGTCGCCTGGTACGGCGTGCAGACGTTCCTCGCGGCGGAGTCGCTGAACATCGTGTTCCTCAAGTTCATCCCCGCCTCCGCGGCCCTCGTCGAGCCGACCTTCCTCGGGCTGAGCGCCCTGGGCTGGATCTCGTACGCGATCCTCTGGTTCGCGCAGGCGGCGCTGTTCTGGAACGGGATGGAGACCATCCGCAAGTTCATCGACTGGGCCGGCCCCGCCGTCTACGTCGTGATGATCGTGCTCGCCATCTACCTGGTCTCCGAGGCCGGCTGGTCCAACATCAGCCTGGACCTCTCGGCGGGTGAGCCGCTGACGGGGTGGGCATCGGTGGGCGTGTTCTGCACAGCGGTCGCGATCGTCGTGTCCTACTTCTCCGGACCCATGCTGAACTTCGGCGACTTCGCGCGGTACGGGCGCTCCTTCAAGGCGGTGAAGCGCGGCAACCTGCTGGGCCTGCCGATCAACTTCCTGTTCTTCTCGCTCCTGACGGTGATCACCGCGTCGGCAACGATGCCCGTGTTCGGCGAGCTCATCACCGACCCGATCCACACCGTCGAGCGCATCGACACCCCGTTCGCGATCCTTCTCGGTGGGTTGACCTTTGTCACGGCGACAGTGGGTATCAACATCGTCGCGAACTTCATCTCGCCCGCCTTCGACTTCTCCAACGTGGCCCCGCAGAAGATCAGCTGGCGCATGGGCGGCATGATCGCCGCCGTCGGCTCCGTGCTCCTGCTGCCCTGGAACTGGTACAACAACGCCGACGCGATCCACTACACGCTCGGCGTGCTGGGCGCTCTCATCGGGCCGCTGTTCGGCATCCTCATCGCGGGCTACTACGTCGCCGCCAGGCAGCGGGTGCTCGTCGACGACATGTTCACCATGGCGCCCGAGGGCGCCTACTGGTACACGAACGGCTACAACCGCAACGGCGTGCTCGCGGTCTTCCTGGCCGGCGTGCCCACCGTGCTCCTGGGCGTCCTGCCCAAGCTGATCGCCGACCTCGGGTACTTCGACATCTCCTGGATCGGCAACTACACCTGGTTCATCGGGTGCGGCCTCGGCTTCGTCGCCTTCTGGTGGCTGGAGCGGCTCAGCCCGCAGATCCCGTCGTTCGACGGCGTCACCGAGGGTGTGGCCGACGGCGCGGACACCGCGGCCTGACAGTGCGGATACACCTCATCAACCCCAACACCTCCCGGGCCATGACCGACAAGATCGCGGTCACGGCCCGGGAGGTCGCCGGACCGGACGTCGCCGTCGTCGCCACCTGCCCGGAGCCCGGCGCGGGCCCGGCCGCCGTCGAGAGCCACACCGATGAGGCGTGGGCGGCGCTCGTCGTGGCGCAACAGGTCGCGTGTGCGGAGGCGGGCGACGGCGGCCCCGCCGACGGCTACGTGATCGCCTGCTTCGGCGACCCCGGCCTCGACGCGGCCCGGGAGCTGACCGCCGGCCCGGTCATCGGGATCGCCGAGGCGGCCATGCACGTCGCCACCCTGTCGGGCCGCACGTTCGCGGTGGTCACCACGCTGTCCCGCACCCTGGGCCGCGCGCACGACCTGGTGCGGCGCTACGGCTTCGAGGACGCGTGCGTCGCCCTGTACGCCGCGGACGTGCCGGTCCTCGAGCTGGAGGACGCCGGATCGGCCGCCCGGGAACGCATCGCCGAGCTCTGCGAACGCGCCGTCCGCGACGACGGCGCAGACACCGTGGTGCTCGGCTGCGCCGGCATGACCGACCTGTGCGCAGACCTCACGAAGCGCACCGGGGTTCCGGTGATCGACGGCGTGGCAGCCGCCGTCGGCCTGGTGTCGGGCATGGTGCACATGAACGTCGGCACGAGCAAGCGCGACGAGTACGCGCCGCCACCGCGCCGCCCGGGCGAGCGTCGCTGACTCTCGTTCAGCAGGCTTCCCGGCAGCCGTAACGCCAGGGGTTACGGCTCTCCGATGGCCTGCTGAACGAGCATCAGCAGCGCAGCCGTCACCAAACCAGGGTCAGAGCGCAGTGGCCCGCGTCGCCGCGTGGAACGCCAGGATCTGCAGCTCGCCACCGACGTCGACCGACCGCACCACGACGTCGTCCGGGACCTGGAGCGCCACCGGCGCGAAGCTGAGGATCTCGCGGACGCCCGCGCCGACGACCGAGTCGGCCACGTCCTGCGCCACGTGGCCCGGCAGCGCGAGCACGACCATCGACACCCGCTCGCGCTGGATGACCTCGGCCACGCCGCGCACGTGCTCCACGGTCACGCCGGCCACGCGGGTGCCGACGACGTCGGGCGACGCGTCGAGCAGCGCGACCACCTGGAAGCCGCGCGTCGCGTACCCCGAGTAGTTCGCGAGGGCGTGCCCCAGGTTGCCGATGCCGACGATCGCGAGCCGGTGCTCGGTCTCGAGCCCCAGGGCGACGGTGATGTACGAGGCGAGCGACTCGACGTCGTACCCGACGCCGCGTGTGCCGAACGAACCCAGGTAGGACAAGTCCTTGCGCAGCTGCGCCGAGCTCACGCCCGAGCGTTCGGCGAGCTCCGTCGAGGAGGTGAGGGCCACCCCCTCGGCCGCGAGGTCGCGCAATGCGCGCAGGTAGTACGGAAGCCTCCCTACGGTTGCCGCCGGAACTGTCCCGTCACTGAGTTCGACCACGTGCTGCTCCCCTCCCTGCGACCACTGTGTCGCCGGCGTACGCACACACTGCCGGGATGATCATGCCAGGAGGCGGGCCAGACGCGCACCGTCCACGCGCCAGAAACCTTGCTGGACCCCGTCCACCTCGACCACGGGGACGTATTCCCCGTACTTTTCCCGCAGTGCGGGCGCGCTGTCGATGTCGACCTCGCGCCACTGGACTCCCGCACCCTCGCACACCCGCACGACGACGGCGCGTGCGTCCTCGCACAGGTGGCACGCCTCTCGTGTGTACAGGACCACGCGGGCTTCGACGGGAGTTGTCACGCACAGAGGTTACGTCACAGGGGAGGCGCCGAACGGTCGGTGCCCGGGAGCCGCCCGTCCGCCCATCGCACGCCCCAGGCCAGGACCAGGAAGACGACGGCGACGAGCGCGGCGCCGGTCAGCGCACCTCGATAACCGTGCAGGGTCACGTCGAGGAACGGGTACGGATACCACCCGGTGGCGGCGCCGCGCAGGAACGTGTAGACGAGCCACACGATCGGGTACGCGAGCGACCACCACACGGTCCGTGCGGTCACGCGCGGTCGCGGCCCGACCCACAGCCAGACGACGACGGCGAACCGACGATCGCGGTGACGAGCTCGATCGCGAACCCGCCGAGCGCCAGCACGGCCACCAGGAGGTGGAGAAATCGCGCGAGGGTGGCCCGCTCGGGAGCGCCGATCTCATGCGTCACGCCCTGGTTCTATCACCGGTAGGGCCGGGCTGCACGGTGTGACTTGCGCGACGTGGCGCGCGGATAGAGTGGCCTCCATGCCGTCGACGCACCCCTCGTCCGCCACCGCGGCGTTCTTCGACGTCGACAACACGATCATCCGCGGCGCGAGTGCCTTTCACCTCGCCAAGTCCGCGTATCAGCGCAAGTTCTTCGGCACGCGGGACATCCTCAGGTTCGGCCTGATCCAGGCGCGGTACCTGCTCTGGGGCGAGAACAAGGAGCAGATCGACGAGGTGCGCAACCGCGCCCTGTCGCTCATCGCGGGCCGCAGCGTCGCGGAGATCGCCACCCTCGGTGAGGAGGTGTGGGACGCCGTCCTGTCCCTGCGGATCTATCCTGGGACACGCCGGCTGCTGGACGAGCACATCGCGGCGGGACACCAGGTGTGGCTCATCACGGCCACGCCGGTGGAGATCGCGCAACTCATCGCCCGCCGGCTGGGTGCCACCGGTGCGCTCGGCACGATCGCCGAGCACAAGGACGGCTTCTACACGGGCCGGCTCAACGGCGACCTCATGCACGGTCAGGCCAAGGCCGATGCCATCGTCGAGCTCTCGGACAGCGAGGACATCGACCTCGACGAGAGCTACGCGTACGGGGACTCGCTGAACGACCTGCCGATGATGCGGGTAGTGGGCCATCCCTGCCCCATCAACCCCGACCTGCGGCTGCGCCGGCACGCGCAGGAGGTGGGCTGGCCGATCCGGGAGTTCCGCGGCCGGTCGCAGCGCGTGGCCGGGCGCGGGGTGCGGACCGCCTCGTGGGCGGGCGCCGCCTGGGTGCTCGGCCTCGTGCTGCGCGCGGCCCGCCGCCGCCTGCGCGGCCAACGCTAGCGACGCTTCGCCGGCTGCCGCCCGCCGCACGTGCCCCTGAGCCGACGGCTCAGCCGAGCAGCGTCGCGTACCGCTCCCGCAGCTCGTCCCAGCCGTACCGCTTGGCGTTCTCGCCGTGCACCGGCGGCGGCGTGCTCCCTTCGAGCACGACCATGAGCGCCGACCAGCACAGGTGCCAGCCCGCGGCGTAGTCCGGCGCGCTGTTGCTGTCGTCGAACCGGTGCGTGAAGTGCAGCAGCGTGCCCGACGCCGTCGCAGACAGCCGGTAGGTCAGCTCCTGGTCGCCCCAGGCGACGACCAGCAGGTGCGGCGGCTCCGCGCGGAGCACCCGGCCGGACTCGGTTTCGTGCGGGTCGGGACCGTCCGCGTTGTGTGCGAGCACCACCGGGCCGACGTCGGTCAGGTCGCGGTCGGGCCGGTACGGCGCCCAGTGCACGACGTCGTCCGCGCGCGTGAGCGCGAGCCACACATTCTCGACGGGATGAGCGAGCTCGCGTTCCATGGTGAGCGTGTACTCGACGCCCTCGGGCGCGAGGGTCGCGGCAGACGGGTGCTCCGGCAGGTTGTTGATCATGGCTGGTTCTCCTCGGTGCTGGGTGTGCTGCCTGTGCTGTCGAGGTGCCGTTCGAGGGCGTCGAAGGCGCGGGCCCACCGTGCACGGTGCGGGGCGAGCCACGCCTCGACGTCGGCAAGCGGCGTGTTGGTGAGGTGATAGACGCGGCGCGGGCCGTCCACTCGCGCGCCGACCAGGCCGGCGTCACGCAGCACCCGCAGGTGTTTGGACACGTTGGGCTGTGCCGCACCGAGCTCCCCGACCAGCTCGTTGACATCCCGCTCGCCTGCCAGGAGCAGGTCGAGGATCCGCCGCCGCGACGGGTCGGTGATCACTGTGAAGCCGTCTACCATGAGTCTATATTCTCTCCGAGCCATATGCCTGTCAAGGCATATTAGAGCCACGAAGAAGGCCCGGCCCACAGGGGCCGGGCCTGCTCGTCACGCGCCCGACGGCGCGCGCGTCACTTCTTGTTGCGGCGCTGGTGGCGCGTCTTACGAAGCAGCTTGCGGTGCTTCTTCTTCGCCATGCGCTTGCGGCGCTTCTTGATGACGGAGCCCATAGGTCCTCGCAATGTTCGATTCGGTCGGCGGCAGCCCGACGACGGGCCGCTCAGCGAAATGGTCCACGGTTGGTCCGGGACAGTGACGCCATAGTGACGATGGCCGACCAACACGAAAGGGAGTCCGCACCCTAGGCTACCTGCTCAACAGCGCGGCCCGTAATCGACGAAGGTGTGAGGTGCGCCGGGTCCGGCCCGGACCGCCGGTCGTGGCCAGGCCGGACGGGCGGTCAGGGGCGCGCCGCGAACCGCTCCAGCAGCTCGGCGTGGCCAGAGCACACGAGCAGGTCGTTGGCAGAGATCCGCGTCTCCGGCGTCGCGTAGACGAACTCCACGCCCGGCGACTTCACGCCGATCACGGTGATCCCGTACCGCTTGCGGATGTTCGACTGCGCCAGCGTGAAGCCCTGCGCCTCCTTCGGCGGGCGCATCTTCACGATGGTGAACCCGTCCTCGACCTCGATGTAGTCGAGCAGCTTGCCGCTCACGAGGTGGGCCACGCGCGATCCGGCGTCGGCCTCGGGGAAGACCACGTGGTGGGCGCCGATGCGGGTCAGGATGCGGCCGTGCTCCGCCGAGATCGCCTTGGCCCAGATCTGGGGCGTGCCCAGGTCGACCAGGTTGCCCGTGATCAGCACGGACGCCTCCAGCGACGAACCGACACCGACCACCGCGACGCCGAAGTCCTTCGCACCGAGCTGCTCCAGCGCCTCGGGGTTGGACGCGTCGGCCTCCACCAGCGGCAGCCGCCCGGACCACTGGGCCACCAGGACCGGGTCCTGCTCGACGGCGAGCACGTCCTGGCCCAGCCGGTCCAGGGTCGCGCCGATCGCCGACCCGAACCGCCCCAGTCCGATCACCAGCACACCCGCGTCCCGCTCGGGCTTTCTCTCCGGCACGGTAGTCCTCTCTCGACGCTTGTCAGCCGTACGCGTCACCCTAGTGACCTCAGCTTCTGACACGTTGTCCGTCACCCGATGATCGGGCGTTCCTCGGGGAAGCGTACGATGCGCCGCCGGTCCCGCAGCGCCAGGACGGCCACGACGGTCACCGCCCCGGTGCGTCCCACGAACATGAGCGCCGACAGCCAGTACTTCGCGGCGTCGGGCAAGTCGTGCGTGATGCCTGTGGACAGGCCGACGGTGGCGAACGCCGACAGCACCTCGAACAGCACGCGGGACAGGGAATGGTCGGTGAGCTCCAGCAGCGCCACGCACGAGACCAGGACGATGGACGCCCCCGTGAACACGACGGCGATGGACAGCCGCAGCACGTCCCGCGGGATGCGGCGGCCGAACGCGTCGATGTCCCGGTCACCGCGCGCCTCGGCGGCGATCGCGAGCAGCATGACGGCGAGCGTCGTCACCTTGATGCCGCCGGCGGTCGACGCCGACCCACCGCCCACGAACATCAGGGCGTCCTGGATGAGCCAGCTCGACTGGCTCATGGCGCCGACGTCGATGGTGCTGAACCCGCCGGACCGCGGCATGATCCCGGCGAAGACCGCCGCCAGGATCTTGTCCCCGAAGCTCAGCGGCCCGAACGTCTCGGAGTTGGACCACTCCAGGACCAGGAGCAGCAGAGCACCGACGACGAACAGCACACCGCTGGTCACGAGTGTGAGCTTGCTGTGCAAGGAGAGCCGCTTGGTCCAGCCGTGCCAGCGCTGGCCCAGGCGGGGCAGCGCCCGCTGGATGTTGAGGATCACAGGGAACCCGAGCGCACCGACGAACACGCCGAGGGCGATCGGCAGCAGGAGTGCCCAGTCCCCGACGTGCGGCATCAGCCCTTCAGCGGTGGGCACGAACCCCGCGTTGTTGAATGCGGAGATGCCGTAGAACAACGCGTGCCAGGCAGCGGTTCCCACGTTGCCCTCGATCACCACCAGCCTGGGGAAGATCAGCAGGGCGATCGACAGCTCGAGCGTGGTCGCGGTGATGATGATGACCCGCACCAGGGACCCGACGTCACCCAGTCGGCTCGTCTTGGTCTCGGATGCCGTGAGCAGCTTCTGGGTCAGCCCGATCTTGCGCGACACGATCATGCCGAGGAGCGAGGCGACGGTCATGATTCCGAAGCCCCCTACCTTGATGCCCGTGAGGATGACGATCTGCCCGTACAGGGACCAGTAGGTCGCGGTGTCCTGGACCACGAGCCCCGTGACGCACACGGCGGAGACCGCGGTGAACAGGGCGTCGACGAAGCGCGCGCCCTCGCCGTCGGCGGTCGCGAAGGGCACCGTCAGGAGCGCCGCGAACAGCGCCACCACGCAGGCGAAGACCGTGACGGCCAGTCGCGCCGGGGCACGGAAGGCGAGCTCGTCGACCAGTTCCCGGAGCCCGAACAGGCGGTGCCGAAAGCTCGACGCCATCCGACCCGCTCCCTTCACCAAGCTCCGACGATCGACGCCCTACTCTGCCACGTCGCGGAGGGCGTTCTGGGCAGAAACCCTGCGGCGGGCGCCTGGTGTTTAGGTGGCTGTTGCATATACGCAACGGCTACTGAACGGGCATGCTCTTGTTTTCTGCGCGATGATCCATCGGTGAAAGAGGAGCATTCCCCGTCAGATGGCTCGTTCTGATCCTGGGCCACGGCACCTGCCACAGCGGGGGTCCGTTACCGTGGGCGGGTGCACCTCGCCCGGCTGGTCTGGAGTCCGCGACTGCTCGAGTACGACTTCGGACCCGGGCATCCCATGTCGCCCACCCGTCTCGACCTCACGATGCGGCTCATCGAGGCGCTCGGCCTGCTAGACCGGCCCACCCTCGAGGTGGCCGACGCCGAGCCCGCGACCGACGCCGTGATCGAGACCGTGCACGACGCCGACTACGTGGCCGCCGTCCGGCGCGCCGGGACCACGCTGGAGCCGGACCTGGCCCGCGGGCTGGGCACCGACGACGACCCGCTGTTCCTCGGGATGCACGAGGCCGCGGCGCGTCAGCTCGGCGGGTCCGTAGCGCTCGCCGAGGCCCTGTGGAAGGGCGAGATCGCGCACGGCGTGAACGTGGCGGGCGGCATGCACCACGCCATGCCCGGTGCGGCGTCGGGCTTCTGCGTCTACAACGACGCCGCCGCCGCGATCCGGCGCCTGCTGGACCAGGGCGCCGAACGAGTCACCTACCTGGACTTCGACGCCCACCACGGCGACGGCGTCGAGGCGATCTTCTGGGACGACCCTCGCGTGCTGACGATCTCGATCCACGAGGACGGCCGCACGCTGTTCCCCGGCACGGGCGCATCGGCCGACGTCGGCCTGACCGGGCCGGCCGAGGGCGGCGCCGTCAACATCCCGGTACCGGCGCGTACCTCGGGCGCGGAGTGGCTGCGGGCGATCGACGCCGTCGTCCCCGCCCTGGTCCGGGAGCACCGCCCGCAGGCGATCGTGTCCCAGCACGGCTGTGACGCCCACGGCCGCGACCCGCTCTCGAACCTGAACGTGTCGGTCGACGCGCAGATCACCGCGCAGCAGTGGGCGCACGCGCTCGCGCACGAGCATGCCGACGGCCGCTGGCTCGCCCTGGGCGGTGGCGGCTACGCCGTGTCCGACGTCGTCCCGCTCGTCTGGGCGGCGCTCGTCGCCGAGGTGGCGCACGCGCCCCTCGAACCAGGGTCCGAGCTGCCCGCCACGTGGCGCGCCGCGGTCGAGGCCCTGGACCTGGAGGCTGCGCACACGCTGGGCTCCGGCGCAGTGCCGTTCCGCAGCTGGCGCGACGGCTTCGACCCGGCCGACGCCGTCGACCGGGCGATCCAGGCCACCCGCAGAGCGGTGTTCCCCCACTGGGGCCTGGACCCCCTCCTGGACTGAACCCTGTGGTTGTGGGCGCGATCGTTGCGCCTGGAACTGGCGTGTAGTCGCAACGATCACGCCCACAACAAGGGTGTTCGCTCGGGGTTCAGGTGTGCGTCACCGGGGTGCGGGAGCCTCGGGCCCATGCGACGTCGCTTCGCCGCCCTGCCGGCCGCCCTGCTGCTCCTGCCCCTGCTCGCACCGGCGTCCGTCGCCGCGGGAGACGGCGGGCCACGGCCCGCCGCCACCGTCACCACCTCGGTCGAGACTCCCCCGCTGTACGACGACGAGGACGGCGGCAACGCGTCGGGCGACGACCCCGCGATCTGGGTGCACCCCGACGACTCCGACCGTTCGCTCGTCGTCGCGACGGCCAAGGAAGGCGGCCTGCGCGTCTACTCCGTTGCCGCGACCGAGCTGCAGTCGGTCGCGGCAACGGCGGCCCCGCGTGAGGACGGCGTCCCGGGCCGGTACAACAACGTGGACATCGCCTTCGGCCTGGACGTGGACGGCACGGCGACCGACGTCGCCGTCGTCTCGGACCGGTACAACGACCAGATCCGCTTCTTCGCGATCGACCCGGCCGGGGCCGACGCCGACGCGCCGCTCACCGAGGTGACGGCGCCCGAGCTGGACTTCCTGTTCAGCCCGGACCGGGAGACGGTCGCCGAGGACCAGACCGCGTACGGCCTGGCGGTCTACCAGCCGCGCGGCGGCGAGACGTATGCGGTGGTGACGCAGGAGGGCAGCACCACCATCGCCACGGCGCGGCTGACGACCGGCCCGGACGGGGTGGGCTACACCGACGTCGAGCACCTGGCGATGCCGGGCGAGTTCCCCCTGCCCGACGGCACCACCTGGGTGCCCTGCGAGGAGCCCGGCGTGCAGCCCCAGCTCGAGGGGGTCGCCGTCGACCGCCGCACCGGCACGCTGTACGCGGCGCAGGAGGACGTCGGGCTGTGGCGCGTGCCGCTCCCGCTGGGCTCGGGCGAGCCGCGCCTGATCGACCGGGTCAAGGACTTCGGCGTGCACGACGCCTACGACCCCGAGACCGAGGAGTGCGCCCCGGTCGACCCCCAGGCGCCGTCGTACGGCGGCAGGAACCTGACCGCCGACGCCGAGGGCGTGGACATCTGGTACGGCCCGGGCCGCAAGGGCTACGTGATCGTGTCCAGCCAGGGTGACGACACCTACGGCGTCTACGACCTGGGCGGCCGCAACCGCTCGCTCGGCACCTTCAGCGTGGCCGGCGACGGCGTGGACGACGTCAACGGCTCGGACGGCCTGGCGGTCTCCAACGCGCCCGTCGGCGAGTACCGGTCCGGCCTGCTCGTCACGCACGACGAGCCGGAGACCGGGCCCGACGCCGACCCGGACCGCGACGGCACGGGCTTCTCGTACGTCCACTGGGCCGACGTCACGAAAGCCCTCCGCCTCCGCTGACCGTCCCTTTGTTGTGGGCGTGATCGTTGCGCCTATGTGCCCGTTTTAGGCGCAACGATCACGCCCACAACAAAGACCCGTCACGCCGTGCGGCGGCGGAGCGTGAGCACGCCGAGGACCACCGCACCCACGATGAACAGGGCGATCACCCCGACCGCGCCGCGGATGTCCGCCCATTCGTCGCCGGCCGCCAGCGACGTCATCGCCTCGACGGCGTACGTGAGGGGGAACACGCGCGACAGCCACTCCAGCACCTCCGGCATCTGGTCGCGCGGCATGAGCAGGCCACAGGTGATGAGCTGCGGGAACAGGATCGCTGGCATCATCTGGACCGCCTGGAACTCGCTGCGGGCCAACGCCGACGCGGCCAGGCCCAGGGTGCAGCCCAGGATCGCGTCGAGCAGGCCCACCACGAGGACGAGCCAGAGCGGGCCCTCCACGTCCATCCCGACGAGCAGGGCGAAGCCGACCACCACCAGGGCCTGGACCAACGCGAGCGTCGCGAACGCCAGGCCGTAGCCGGCCACGAAGTCGCCCTTGTGGATCGGCGTCGTCATGAGCCGCTCGAGCGTGCCCGACTGGCGCTCGCGCAGTGTCGCCACGCTCGTGACCAGGAACATCACGATGAGCGGGAAGATGCCCACCAGCATCGGGCCGAACCGGTCGAGCACCTCGGGCTGGTCGTTGAACATCCAGGCGATGAGGCCGATCAGCAAGCACGGCAGCAGGATGATGAGGGCAACCGTGCGGCGGTCGACACGGAGCTGCGCCAGCACGCGGCCGGCGGTGGCGAAGGTCAGGTTCATCGTGCCGACTCCTCGGTGGGCTCGGTGGGCTCAGTGGGCTCGGTGGGCTCAGTGGGCACGGTGCCGGCACCTGCCTGGCCGACGTCGGTCCCGCCGGTCCCCGCCCGGGCTGCAGCGGCGTCGGCCGCATCGATCAGGGCGAGGAAGGCGCGCTCGGCGTCGGGCGCACCGGTGCTGGTCAGCAGCTCGTCGGGTGTGGTGTCCGCGACGAGGCCGCCGGCGCGCATGAGGAGCAGGCGGTCGCACTGCGTGGCCTCGTCCATGACGTGGCTGGAGACCAGGAGTGTGCGGCCCTCGGCCGCCAGCTTCCGGAACACCGTCCACAGGTCGCGCCGCAGCACGGGGTCGAGCCCCACCGTGGGTTCGTCCAGGACGAGCAGCTCGGGATCGCCCACCAGGGCCGCGGCGAGCGACACACGGGACCGCTCGCCGCCCGACAGCGTGCCGACGTGCTGCTTCTCGTGCCCGCCGAGGTCGACCGTGGCGACGGCGTTCGCGACCGCCTTGGCCGGCGCCGGGACGCCGGCGAGCGCCGCGAAGTACCTGAGGTTCTGCACCACGGTGAGGTCGGTGTAGACGCTGGCGTCCTGCGTCATGTAGCCGACCCTGCGGCGTAGTGCTGGGGTGCCTGCCGCGCTGCCCAGCACCTCCACCGAGCCGGTCACCCGGTCCTGCACGCCCACGATCGCGCGCATCAGCGTCGTCTTGCCGGAGCCGGACGGACCCAACAGCCCGACGACCGAACCGGCCGGAACGGCGAGGTCCAGCCCGTCGATGATCGGTCTTCCGCCGCGAACCACCCGCAGACCTCGGATGACTACCGCGTTTTTCCTCATGTGAGGAATTATGCTCCCGCCGCGCGGCCCGGCGCAAGATCTCCCGTGAGATACCGCTGCAGCGTGGGCCCGGCGAGGGCGGCGACCTCGGCCGGGGGCAGCGAGGCGAGCGGCTCCACCGGGATCAGGAACCGGGTCATCATGAGCCCGGCCAGCTGCGAGGCCATGAGGGCGGTGCGCAGCGGTGCGTCGGGTACTCCGAGCGCCCGCACCACCGGGGCGAGGATCGCCGCGCCGATGAACTGGGGCAGGAGGGCGCGCAGCTCGGCGTCGCCGATGACCGCCGGCATGACCACCCGGACGGTGGCACCGCCGTCGTAGTCCCAGAGGCCGAGCACCGCCTCGACGAGGCGCTCCCCCAGCGTCTCCACCGGGCCCTCCGCGACCTTCTGCACGACGACGGCGGGCTCGATCTCGATGACACCGAGCGTGGCCGTCAGCAGCCGCGCCTTGTCGGGGAACCAGTGCCGCACGGTACCGGGGTCGACCCCGGCGCGGCGGGCGACCGAACGCAGGGATGACGCCTCGTAGCCCCGCTCGACGAACTCCTCGCGGGCGGCGGCGAGGATGTCGGCACGCGCATCCTGCCCGGCAGGACGCCGCCCTCGGCGGGACGCAGAAACTGGTTCACCCATCCAGCCATTCTCGCCCACCCCAAAAAGACGCCGAGGTAGAACTGGGGCGAGGTAGAACTCTGGCGAGGTAGCAACGTCAGCTTCGCGCTGCAGTTCTACCTCGCCAGAGTTCTACCTCGCCCCACTTCTACCTCGCCAGAGTTCTACCTCGGCGGTGTGAGGGTGGGTCAGCGGGCGGCCACGGCCCGCTTCTTGTTCCAGACGTCGAACGCGACGGCCAGGAGCAGCACGATGCCCTTGACCACCTGCTGCGTGGACTGGTCGACGCCCATGAGCTGCATGCCGTTCGACATGACGGCCATGATCAGGCCACCGACCATCGCGCCGGTCACGGTGCCGATACCGCCGGTCACGGCGGCGCCACCGATGAAGCACGCGGCGATCGCGTCGAGCTCGAACATGTTGCCCGCCGCCGGCTGAGCAGCGCTCGACCGGGCGGAGAACACGATGCCCGCGATCGAGGCGAGGAAGCCCATGTTCACGAACATCCAGAAGTTCACGCGCCTCACGCGGACGCCGGACAGCTGCGCCGCTGCGAGGTTGCCACCGATGGCGTAGACGTGACGGCCGAACACGCTGTGCTTGGTGACCAGCGTGTAGACCATGACCAGCACGGCCAGGATGATCAGCACCGCCGGCAGGCCACGGTAGGTGGCCAGGTTCCACGCGAACCACATCACGACGGCCGCGACCACCACGAGCTTCAGCACGAACAGCACCGGCGCCTCGACGGTCTGCTTGTAGGCGATGCGAGCGCGGCGGGTACGCCACGAGTTGTAGGCGAAGCCCAGCACGCCGATCGCGAAGATGACGAGCGTGAAGGTGTCGTATCCGTACCCACCGAGCAGGCCGTTGAGGAAGCCAGAGGCGATGGACGTGTACTCCGCCGGGAACGGCGAGAGCGAGACGTTGTTCAGCACCTCGAGCGTCAGACCGCGGAACAGCAGCATGCCCGCCAGCGTCACGATGAACGCTGGAATCCCGACGTAGGCCACCCAGAACCCTTGCCAGGCTCCGACCAGGAGTCCGGTGCCGATCGCGGCGATCACACCCACCCACCACGGCATGCCACCGCGGATCACGATGACGGCCGCCACGGCACCTGTGAGCGCGACCACCGACCCGACCGACAGGTCGATATGCCCGCCGATGATGATGATCACCATGCCGATGGCGAGGATCAGGATGTACGAGAACTGCAGCACGAGGCTGGTCATGTTCCGCGAGCTGAGCAGGAGCCCGTCGGTCAGCACCGAGAACAGCACGACGATCAGCACGAAGGCGATGTAGATACCGCTCTGGCGCAGGTTGCGGGTGAACAGCTCCCTGAGGTTCGCGATGCCGGTCATACCTTCGTCTCCTGTGTGTTCTCCTGGGTCATGAGAGCCATGAGTCCTTCCTGGGTGGCTGAGGCCACGTCGACCTCGCCAGTGATGCGGCCGAAGGCCAGGGTGTAGATGCGGTCGCAGATCCCGAGGAGCTCGGGGAGCTCCGAGGAGATGACCAGCACGGCCTTCCCCGCCGCGACCAGCTCGTTGATGATGGTGTAGATCTCGTACTTGGCGCCGACGTCGATGCCGCGCGTGGGCTCGTCGAGGATCAGCACCTCAGGCGCGGTGTAGAGCCACTTGGACAGCACGACCTTCTGCTGGTTGCCGCCCGAGAGCTTGCCCACCTCCATCAGCACGTTGGGGGTGCGGATATTCATGGACTCGCGGTACTCGCCCGCGACCTTGAGCTCCTCGTTCTCGTCCACGAAGCCGTTCCTCGACAGCTTGCCGAGGCCCGCCGCCGAGATGTTGCGCCGGATGTCCTCGATGAGGTTCAGCCCGTACTGCTTCCGGTCCTCCGACACGTAGGCGATGCCGGCCTTGATCGCGTCCGGCACGTTGTGCACGTCGACCTGCTTGCCGTGCACGTACGCAGTGCCGGAGATGTCGCGGCCGTAGGAGCGGCCGAACAAGGACATCGCGAGCTCGGTGCGCCCGGCGCCCATGAGGCCGGCGATGCCGACCACCTCGCCGGCGCGAACATTGAGGTTCGCGCTGTCCACGACGACGCGCCCCGGCTGGGTCGGGTGGTACACCGTCCAGTCCTCGACGCGCAGCACCTCTTCGCCCGGGCGCGAATCGCGGTCGGGGTAGCGGTTGTCGAGGTCACGCCCCACCATGCCGCGGATGATGCGGTTCTGGATCGCTTCGGACGATGCGCCGGCGTCGGCCATCTCGAACGTCTCGATCGACTGGCCGTCCCGGATGATCGTGGTGCGGTCGGCGATCTCGGCGATCTCGGCCAACTTGTGGGAGATCATGATCGACGTGATGCCCTGCTGCTTGAACTGGCGGAGCAGATCGAGCAGGTGCTCGGAGTCGTTGTCGTTCAGCGCCGCCGTCGGCTCGTCGAGGATGAGCAGGCTCACGTTCTTCGAGATCGCCTTGGCGATCTCGACGAGCTGCTGCTTGCCCACGCCGATGGCCGAGATCAGGGTGGTGGGCGACTCGCTGAGCCCGACCCGCTCGAGCAGCACGGCCGCTTCGGCGTTGGTCTTGTTCCAGTCGATCCCGCCACCGGCCCGCCGACGCTCGTTGCCGAGGAAGATGTTCTCGGCGATCGACAGGTAGGGGACGAGCGCGAGCTCCTGGTGGATGATCACCACGCCTCGCGCCTCGGAGTCGTTGATGTTGCCGAACTGGGCGGTCTCGCCGTCGAGCACGATGTCGCCCTCGTAGGTGCCGAACGGGTACACACCCGACAGCACCTTCATCAGGGTGGACTTGCCCGCCCCGTTCTCGCCGCAGATCCCGTGGATCTCGCCTCGACGGACGGTGAGGTTGACGTCCTGGAGTGCCTTGACCCCGGGAAATGTCTTGGTGATGCCGCGCATCTCGAGGATGTCGGTCGGCGCCGAATCGGCCATGCCAGTCCTTGTCGCGTACTTGTCGCCAATAGTGATGTGCGGGTGCCCGACGCCCGCCCGCTCCCGGCGGGCCGATCGATGTCGAGCATGTCGCGAGACCATGGTCTCCGCATGCTCGACGCCGATCGGCCCGCCAGAGCTTCGGCGGTGTCGGGCGGGTGCTACCGAGGCGTCGGACCTAGTCGGTCTGACCGGAGGCGACCTCTTCTGCGGTGAGGTAGCCGGAGTCGATCAGCTCGGACTGGATGTTGTCCTTGGTGATGATCACGGTGTCCAGCAGGTACGACGGGACGACCTTCACGCCGTTGTCGTACGTCTCCGTGTCGTTCGCCTCGGGCTCGTTGCCCTCGAGGTAGGCCGTCGTGGCGGTCACGGCCTGCTCGGCCAGGAGGCGGGTGTCCTTGAAGATCGTCGAGTACTGCTTGCCGTCCTCGATGAGCTTGGCCGACGCCGCCTCGGCGTCCTGCCCGGTGACGATCGGCATCTCGAGGTCGCCCTCGCCGTAGCCGACGTTCTCCAGCGCCGTGATGATGCCGCGCGACAGCGGGTCGGCCGGGGCCAGCACGCCGTCGACGGTCGTGTCGCCCTTGCTGTAGGTGGAGGTCAGCAGGTTCTCCATGCGCTCCTGCGCAGTCTCCTGCTCCCAGCGCTGGGTGGCGACCTTACCGAACTCGACCTGCTTCGAGGGCACCTCGAGGGTGCCGTCGTCCAGGTACGGCTGCAGCACCGACATCGCGCCGTCGAAGAAGAACCCGGCGTTGTTGTCGTCCGGCGAACCGGCGAACAGCTCGATGTTGAACGGGCCCTCGGGCGCGTCCGCGGCCGGCTCGCCGTTCTCGTCCAGGATGCCGAGACCGGTCAGCAGCGAGGTGCCCTGCTGCACGCCGACCTCGAAGTTGTCGAACGTGACGTAGAAGTCGACGTTCTCCGAGTCCCGGATCAGGCGGTCGTACGAGATCACGGGGATCCCGGCGGCACCGGCGGCCTCCAGCTGGCTGCCCAGCGTGGTGCCGTCGATCGAGGCGATGATGAGCGCCTCGGCACCCTTGTTGATCATCGAGTCGATCTGCTGCTGCTGGGTCGGGATGTCGTCACCGGCGAACTGCATGTCGACCTCGTACCCGGCCTCCTCGAGCCCGGTCTTGACGGCCTCGCCGTCAGCGACCCAGCGCTCGTAGGTCTCGGTGGGCATCGCGACGCCCACGAGGCCGCCCTCTTCGCCGTCCCCGGCACCACCACCGGCGCCACCGCCCGCGCCGCCACCGCCGCACGCGGCGAGTGAAACGGCCATCGCGCCCGTTGCCAGCGCGGCCAGACCGCGCTTGGCCCACAGCTTCCTTGCCATGACGTCTCCTCTTCGAGTTTGCCCGGGCACTTCTCTGCGACCCGGCCGACTTCACATTGTGAACGCAACAGATTGTGAACGCTCACACGCCTGTTGGTCAAAACCGTGTCGGCTGAACTCCGCCACGATCGTTCGTTGACGGAGCCACCGTAACCGTGGTCGAGGGGAAGTAAGGAGATCTTCCTGGATGGTTACGGCATCGATACAGTCAACTCTTGAATCCTGCGAACGCTGTCCCGGACGAGGCCCGCCTCACCGGACGCTCCCGAGCGAGAGCCCGCCCTGCCAGTACTTCTGCAGGGAGAGGAACGCTGCGACCAGCGGAACCACCGAGATGAACGACCCCGTGACGATGAGATTCCAGACCTGCTCGCCGCCCGCGCCGGCATTGGAGAGGGCCTGCCAGTTGTAGACCCCCACAGTGACGGGCAGCAGATTCGGGTCGCGCAGCACGGCCAACGGCAGGAAGAAGTTGTTCCAGGTCGCGACAGTTGTGAGGAGCAGCACAGTCACGATCGCAGGCCGCAACAGCGGCAGTACCACCTGGAAGAAGAGCCGGATCTCGCCCGCTCCGTCCACCCGCCCGGCGTCGAGCACCTCCTCCGGGACCGCGTCCTGCGCGTAGACGCGCACCAGATAGACCCCGACCGGGCTGAGCAGCGACGGCAGGATCACCGCCCACATCGTGTTGAGCAGGCCCATGCCGCTCAGCAGCACGAAGGTGGGGATGACGAGCGCCGTCATCGGCACCATCACCGAGCCGAGCAGCAGCGCGAAGAACGCGCCGCGGCCGCGGAACCGGTACTTGGCGAGGCCGTAGCCGGCCAGCACCGACAGGACGGTCGCGCCCACGCCGCCCGCGATCGCGTACACGAACGAGTTGCGGAACCAGATCCAGTAGATGCCGCCCTGGTAGCTGAAGAGGGTCGCGATGTTGTCGCCCAGCGCGAAGTCCGAGCCGAACCAGAGCGGTGCCCCGCCGAACAGGCCGGCGTTGGTCTTGGTGGACGCCACGGCGAGCCACCACAGCGGCACGACGAAGTAGATCGCGAGCAGCACGAGCACCAGGTGGGAGCCGATGCGGCGGCCCTGGCCCACCGGCTCCCCCGTGGTCCGTTCGGCCGCGGCCCGCTCCGCGCGGGTCCGAGAAAGAAGTGTCGAGTTCGCCATCACTTCAGCCCGCTCTGCTTGCGCGTCAGGAACAGGAACACGTACGAGCCCACGAACACGAGGAAGCCGAGCGCGAACGCCAGCGTCGAGGCGTAGTTGAACTGGCTGTAGTTGAACGCCGTGGCGAACGCGTACATGTTCGGCGTGTAGTCGGACGGGATGGCGCCCTGCGCCGACGACCGCAGCACCTGCGGCTCCGTGAAGAACTGCAGGGTGCCGATGAGCGCGAAGACCACGATCATCACCATCGACGACGAGATCATCGGCACCTTGATCCGCAGCGCGATCTGCCGGCGGCCGGCGCCGTCGAGCACGGCCGCCTCGTAGATCGACGGGTCGATCGACCTCAGGGCCGCGTAGATGATGATCATGTAGTAGCCGACCCACTGCCAGGTCACGATGTTGACGAGCGACCCGAAGATGTTGGCCGAGCTGAGGAAGTTCGGCGCCGTCAGGCCCACCAGCCCGAACACGTCCTGCGCCGGGCCGAACCGCGGGCTGTACAGGAAGCCCCACATCAGGGCGCCGATCACGGCCGGGATCGCGTACGGCACGAAGATCAGCAGCCGCGAGACACGGCTCAACCGCGTGGCCAAAGTGTCGAGCAGGAGCGCCGCGACGAGTGCGACGACTATCTGGACCGGCACCATGACCAGCACGAACCGGACCACCCGCCACAGGCCCTCGAGGAACACCGGGTCCGTGAACGCCTTGACATAGTTGTCGGCGCCCACGAACACGTTGCGGCCAGCCGTGGCGATGCCCTTGTTGTGCAGGCTCATCCACAGCGCATAGCCCAGGGGCAGCACCAGGAACACGGCGAACACCACGGCGAACGGTGCCACGTACACGTATCCCCAGCGCTGCCGCCGGCTGGCGATCTTGCTGGTCGGCTGAGCCGTGCCGGCCCGGACGGCGCTCTTGCTCCCGCTCATGCCCGAGCTCATTCGGTGACCGTGAAGCCCTGCTCGGTGGCGTACCGCACGAGCCCGTCCTGGACCGTGCTCAGCGCGGTTCCGGCGTCGGTGTCGTTCTCGACCATGTCGAACAGGGCCTGCGTCTGCTGGTCGTACGCGTAGACCTGGAACGGGCTGAAGGAGAAGCCCTCGTAGCCGTTCGCCGCGTCGAGGAACACCTCCTCGTTGATCTTCTGGCCGCCGAAGAACGGTGCCTCCAGACCCGTGAACCAGTCCGACTCGAGCATGGGCTTCCACTGCGGCCACAGGGCCGCCTCCTCGACGCCGAGCTTCCACGCCTCGTCGGTGTTGAACAGCTCCTTGGCCACGGTCGCGGCGGCCTCCGGCTGCTCGGACTGGGTGGTCACCGCGAAGGTGGAGCCGCCCCAGTTCACCTGGACGGGGTTCTCGGGGTCCCACTGCGGCAGCGGTGCGGCGCGCCACTCGGCGTCGGCGTCCGCCTCCGACAGGCCCTGCAGGTAGCCGGGTCCCCACGCCGCCGCGAGGTAGACGGCGTACGTGCCGTCCACGAGCGCCGCGTTGTAGTCGGTGGTGAAGGCGTCCTCGGTGGCCACCAGGTCGTCGTCGATCAGGCCCTTCCAGTAGCTGAGGACCTCCTCGGCCTCCGGGCTGTCGACGTTGATGCCCACCTCGGTCGGCTGCTCGGCGTCGTACTGGAACGGCTCCCAGCCGTTCTGCGCGAACAGCGCGTAGTTGAACGCGGCGCCGTTCGTCGGGAAGTCGGTGATGTGGCCCTCGAAGCCGGCGTCACGCAGGTCCTGGGCGGCCTTCGCGAACTCGTCCCACGTGGTCGGCACCTCGACGTCGTACTCCTCGAAGATGTCGGCGCGGTACAGCATGCCCATCGGGCCGCCGTCGACCGGGATCGCGTAGACGGCGTCGCCGTTGGAGACGTCGGACCACGAGCCGGCCGTGTAGTCGTCCTCCAGCTCGGCGGCACCGTACTCGGACAGGTCCACGAGGGACTCGAGGATCGTGAAGGTGGGCAGCACCTCGGCCTCGAGCATGATCACGTCGGGCGCACCGGTGCCCGCCTCGATGGCGGTCTGGAACTTGTTGTACTCGTCCGCGCCCTGACCCGCGTTGGTCCAGCAGACCTGCAGGTCGGTGTGGGTCTCGTTGAAGTGGTCCACGACCGTCTCGAACGACGGGTACCACGCCCACACCGTCACCTGGGTGGCGTCGGGCTGCTTGATCTCGTTGGTGCAGGTCGCCTCTGCGGCACCCCCGCTACCGCCGGAGCAGGCCGCGAGGCCGACGGCGGATACGGCCATGGCGGCTGCGGCGGCCACACCTCGGCGTCGGGCTGATGTACGCATCCGAGTCCTCCTTGATTCGGTGCCCACGGCCGGGGAGGCCGAGGTGCCCCGGCATCGTCACCGGGTTCGTTCAACGTTGTAGGAACGCCCGGCACCGT
Source organism: Promicromonospora panici (assembly GCF_900608595.1). Lineage (GTDB taxonomy): Bacteria > Actinomycetota > Actinomycetes > Actinomycetales > Cellulomonadaceae > Promicromonospora > Promicromonospora panici. The sequence continues at coordinate 226,063 of NZ_UWYY01000008.1, forward strand.
TCTACCGGGTACCTGCCGACATGGCAAGAGGGCCGGTTGTCGCGAGCGGGGATATCAGGCCGGCGTCACCACGTCGGTACCACCCGGCTGGACGCCGACGATCCGGGCCGCCTCGCCGGGCGCGACGTCGCCGGTGGACTCCCGGCCCACGATCCGCGAGTCCGGCACCACCATCCGGTACGGCGCAGGGTCGCCGTCGGCGCCGATACGCTCCAGCAGGAGCTCCACCGCGGTGTGCGCGATCTGGTCCCGGCCCGGGTCCACCGACGACAGCGCAGGAACGGAATAGCGAGCGTCGTCGATGTCGTCGAACCCGATCAGCGCAACCTGCCCCGGGACGTCGATCCCGTGCGCGTGCAGGGCGTGCAGCGCGCCGAGCGCCAGCGCGTCGTTGAGCGCGAAGACGGCGTCGATCTCCACCCCGTCGTCGAGCATGCGGGTCATCGCCTCCGCGCCGGTGGAGCGGTGCCAGAGGCCCGCCTCGCCGATCAGGGCCGGGTCCTGGGGCAGCCCGGCCTCCGCGAGACCCTCCAGGTAGCCGGTCGTGCGCAGCGCGGCCGAGCCGACCCGCTCCCCCTCGTGTGCCCCGATCAGGGCGATCCGACGGCGGCCGAGCGAGGCCAAGTGCAGGGTCGCCGCCTTGGCCGCCGCCACGTTGTTCATCGTGACGTGGTCGGCAGGCGCACCGAAGACCCGCTCGCCCAAGATCACCAGCGGGTACTCCACGGTGAACAGGCCGAGGTCGTCGGGGCCGAGCGCCAGCGGCGAGAAGATGAGCCCGTCGGTGAGGTGCCTGCGCCGCCCCGAGAGCACCTCGGTCTCCCGCTCCCGGCTGGCGCTGGTCTGCTCAATGAGCACGGTCCAGCCGGCGGTGTCGGCGGCGGAGATGACGGCGTCGGCCAGCTCGGCGAAGTACGGGAGCGACAGCTCCGGGACCGCCAGCGTGATCAGCCCGGTGCGCCGCGTGCGCAGGTTCCGGGCCGACATGTTGACGCGATAGCCGAGCTCGTCGATCGCGGCCTCGACCCGCTCCTTCGTGGCGGCGCGGATGTACGGGTAGCCGTTCACCACGTTCGACACGGTCTTGATGGACACACCGGCGCGCTGCGCCACATCGTGCATGGTCACGGCCACGCTGCCAGCCTCCCCGTCCGAGTTTTTCCACAGAGTAGAGGACGAGCGTCGCTACCGCGTCGTCCATCCGCTAGTGTGCAACGTTGTAGAACCGCCGATCGATTCATCGAGGAACAATGACGACCTCCCGCACCCGCGTCCTGCTGCACCCCGACTTCACCGTCGGCGCCGTCGACCGCCGCCTGTTCGGCTCCTTCGTGGAGCACCTGGGACGCGCCGTGTACACCGGCATCCACGAGCCCGGCCATCCGACGTCGGACAGCCACGGCTTTCGCCGCGACGTCGCCGACCTGACCCGCGAGCTCGGCGTCACGACGGTCCGGTACCCGGGCGGCAACTTCGTGTCGAACTACCGGTGGGAGGACGCCGTCGGCCCCGTGGAGCAGCGCAAGCCGTTCCTCGACCTCGCCTGGCGCACCGTCGAGCCCAACCTCGTGGGGACCGACGAGTTCCTGCAGTGGGCCGAGCGCGAGGGCATCGAGCCGATGATGGCCGTCAACCTCGGCACGCGCGGCGTCGAGGAAGCCGTGGCCCTGCTGGAGTACTGCAACGGCGAGGCCGGCACCCGCTGGGCCGACCTGCGCATCAAGAACGGCCGCGAGAAGCCGTACGGCGTCAAGCTCTGGTGCCTGGGCAACGAGATGGACGGGCCCTGGCAGATCGGGCACAAGGACGCGCACGAGTACGGCAAGCTCGCTCGGAACGCCGGCGCCGCGATGAAGCTCGTGGACCCGTCGATCGAGCTCGTCGCGTGCGGGTCATCGTCCATGCAGATGGATACTTTCGGCGAGTGGGAGCGCACGGTCCTGGAGTACACGTACGACCTCGTGGACCACATCTCGATGCACGCCTACTACGAGGAGGTCGACGGCGACCGCGCGTCGTTCCTCGGGTCGGGCACCGCGATGGACCGGTTCATCGAGCGGGTCGTCGCGTCGGCCGACGCCGTGGGCGCGCAGCGCCGCTCCGACAAGCGCATCACCATCTCGTTCGACGAGTGGAACGTCTGGTACCTGACCACGCGCTTCCCGGGCGAGGCGAACCTGCCGATCCAGCGTGACGCGCCGCGCATCATCGAGGACGTCTACTCCGGGCTCGACGCCGTGGTCGTGGGCGACCTCCTGGTCACGCTGCTGAACCACGCCGACCGTGTGCCGGTCGCCTGCCTCGCCCAGCTCGTCAACGTGATCGCGCCGATCATGACCGAGCCGGGCGGCGAGGCCTGGCGGCAGCCGACCTTCCACCCCTTCGCGACGACGGCGCGGCTCGCCCAGGGCAAGGCGCTGGACCTGCGCGTCTCGGCACCCACCATCACGACGAAGGCCCACGGCGAGGTGCCGGCGGTGACCGCGGCGGCGACGCTGGCGGACGGCGCGGTGGCACTGTTCCTGACCAACCGCTCCGCCGAGCCCGTAGAGGTCGAGCTGGCGCACCTGGGCGCCGCGCTCGACGTCACCGAGGGCTGGACCATGACCGCCGACCACGCGCCCGCCATCGCCGGGCCCGAGCACGCGGAGAAGGTGGCTGCTGATCACTGGGGCGCCTTCGACGTCGCCGGGCGGGTCGTCGCGGCAGGCGCCGCAACGACGACGGTGACGCTGCCGCCGGAGTCCTGGACCGCCCTGTCGGGCACCCTCACGACCCTCTAACCCCCCTTGGCTGTGGGCGTGATCGTTGCGCCTAAAACGGACACGTAGGCGCAACGATCACGCCCACAGCCAAGATGGTCAGTTCTCGGTGTCGAAGCCGAATCCGCCGTCCGCCTCGGCGGCGCGCCAGAAGTCGCGCAGCATCTCCTCAGGGGTGTGCAGGTTGTGCCGGCTCGCCACGGGCTCCTCGTCGCCCGAGATGGCCTTGACCTCGTCGTGGATGCGTTCCATCGAGGTATCGAGCGACCAGGCGACGTCGGCGGCGAGCTTGAGCGAGTCCGTGAGGTGCCGGGGCACGTCGCCGTCGTACTTGTAGTAGATCTTGTGCTCGAGGCTGGCCCAGAAGTCCATGGCGATCGTGCGCAGCTGGATCTCGACGATGACGTGCTCGACCCGGTCGGACAGGAACACCGGGATCTTCACGATGAGGTGCAGCGACTTGTACCCGGTCGCCTTCGGGTGCTTGATGTAGTCCCGCTCCTCCAGCAGCGTCATGTCCGACTGCCCGAGCAGCATGTCGCGGACCAGGTAGATGTCGTTGACGAAGCTGCAGGTGACGCGCACCCCGGCGATGTCGAACATCTGGGCCCGGACGCCCTCCGGCGTCAGCGGGATGCCCTTGCGCCGGCACTTGGCGACGATCGACTCGAACGACTTGAGCCGCGACCCCACGTGCTCCACGGGGTTGTAGTTCTGCATGTGCCGGAACTCGTCGCGCAGGATCGAGACCTTGGTCATGACCTCGTCGATCCCGAACTTGTAGGTCAGCACCAGCCGGCGCAGCTCTCCGATCAGCTGCCGGAGCTCGGCAGGATCAGGTATCGGGTGTTCCCGGACATCCTCGGGCAGCTTGCTCACGGAGTCCACCGTACGGGTTGCCGGGGTCGCCGCGGGCGGAAAGAGGGCCTCAATCGTCGAGGTAGGACTGTGGCGAGGTAGGACTGTGGCGAGGTAGAACCACAGCGAAGTAGAACCATGGCGGGGCTGTCGTTCTACCTCGCCACAGTCCTACCTCGCCACAGTCCTACCTCGCCACAGTTCTACCTCGCCACAGTTCTACTTCGGCAGGTCGTCAGCTGCCGTTGGCCTCCGACAGGCGCAGGAACGTGATCGAGTGGGGCGGGAAGTCGTAGCTGAACGCCGAGCCGTCATTCGACGGCGCCACGTCGAGCCTGGTCGTGCCCTCCTCGGGCACTATTCGCTCGGGCTGCGTCTTGGTGTTCATGACCGACGGCGCCCCGCTCATCTCGATCACCTCGGCCGCACCGTCCACCGCGTACCCGTCCACCGAGACCGCGGTGCGCGCCACGGACTCGTACGGGTTGACGACCTTGAGCACCAGCTCGCCCGTCTCCTCGTCCCGCGTGACCACCTGGTACAGCGACTCGGTGGTCGGCTCGGTGTACGTCATCTGCAGCGCTCCGTCGAGGTAGAGCTTGATGGTGCGCCCGGAGACCACGACCTTCACGTGGTAGTCCCGGCCTGTCTCCATGCGGTGCCCCTCCACGGCCGCCACCTCGCCGGCGCCACCGCCGTCGGCCCGCTGCAGCGCCTGCCGGGTGTTGTTCCACCCGCCGAGGTTCCACCAGTAGAAGTCGTCCCGGCCACCCGCGGCGAACCCGACGAGGAACGCCTCGCTGCCGCCCAGCTTCCGGGCGTCGAGCTCCAGCGTGTAGTTGTCCCAGTCCTTCGTGTACGCGTCGGTGATGATCGAGCGGGCGTCGGTGACGTTGCCCGCCGACTGCACGTACTCGCCGCCGGTTACGCCCCACGTGCCGGCCTGCGGCTCCCACTGGGCGCCGTCGTCGAACGAGTCGGAGAACAGCACCTCACCGGACGCGTTGTCGGTGACGCGCACGTCGTCGTAGGCGGCCTGGGTGTTCCAGGTCGACAGGAAGACGCCGCCGGAGATGTCCTCCGGCGTCTCCTCAGGGCCGTCGTGCGTGGACGGGACCACCTGGTCGCTGGTGTTCGTCATGAACATCTGCTGCGTGTAGTACGACGTCGAGCCCCACGACTCGTCGTTGTCGAACCACATCATGTCCGGGGACCACTGGACGTAGTCCTCGTTGGCGAACATCGGCGCGTAGGAGGCGAGCTCGACGAGGTCGGCGTTGCGCTCGATGCCCGTCATGTACGCGGCCTCGGACAGCGCGTTGGACCAGGCGTTGCCGCGCGAGGCGTACTCCCCGAGGAACACGTGCGGGCCCTCGCGGTCATAGGAGTCGTACCGCTCCGTGTTCGACAGGAACCACGACGGGTCGTTGTAGTAGTGCTCGTCGACCATCGCGACGCCCTGCTCGCGGTTGAAGTCCCAGAGCTCGTCGAACCGGGCGCCGGTGTCGTCCGGGCCGGAGTTGGAGATCACGGTGACCTCGGGGTGGGCCGCCTCGACGGCGTCCCGGAACCGCGGGAAGTTCGCCTCGAACGTACGGGTGTTCTCCTCGTTGCCGAGCCCGATGTACTTCAGCCCGAACGGGTCGGGGTGGCCCAGCGCGGCGCGCTTCGCGCCCCACTCGGTGTCCACGGACCCGTTGGCGAACTCGATGAGGTCGACGGTGTCCTGCACCCAACGGTCGATGCGGACGTCGTCCGTCATCTCGGGGATGTTGCTGCCGCAGCCGTTGGCACCCACCGACAGCACGGGCAGCGGAGTCGCCCCGAGGTCCTCGGCGAACTCGAAGTACTCGAGGTAGCCCAGGCCGTAGGTCTGGTTGTAGCCCCAGAAGTTCCAGTTGGTCGGGCGCTCCTCGACCGGCCCGATGGTCTCCTTCCACTGGTACGTCCGACGGCGGTCGGCGCCGTCCGACTCCAGGTACGTGTCGAACGTACCCACGTTGGTGACGCACCCGCCGGGGAACCGCAGGAAGGACGGCTCGAGGTCGGCGACCTTCTGCGCAAGGTCCGCACGCAGCGGCGAGCGCCCGTTGACCGGGCCCTCCCACGTGTCGCGGGGGAACAGCGAGACCATGTCCAGCCGCAGCGTGCCGGCCGCGCCGCCCGTCACCACGAGCCGGGCGTCGTTGGTCGTGCCGCTCGCGGTGAGCTTGGCCGTGTGCTTCTTCCACCGGTCGGAGCCGTTCACCGACACCGTGGTGGACGCGTATGTCGTGGCGCCGTCCGGGGACTCCAGGCTCACCCGAACCTGCTGCGCCCTGTTGCTGCGCGCGAACACCGAGAAGTCGTACTTCTTGCCCTTCTCGATCGCGAAGCCTTCGTTGTAGCTCGCGTTCCGCACGCCGACGCCGGGGCCGTCGGCCTCGACTGTCAGATAGGCGCGGTTCGCGTCGTTGAGCCACGTGCCGCGCTCGGACTGCACCTGGGCGGTGCCCGTGGACCCGCGCCGCTGCACGACGTCCCAGCCCGTCATGCCGGTGAAGTTCCGGTTGTCCGTGGCCGCGAACTCGAAGGAGCGGTTGCGGACCAGCTCGGCGTACAGGCCGCCGTCGGCCGCGTAGTTGATGTCCTCGTAGAAGACGCCGTAGAGGTCGTCGCTCATCTCGGTGCCGGCCGCGGCGGCGTCGACGTCGAGCGTGTGCTCCTGCACCGGTGTCTCCGCGGGCGGGAACGCCGCGAGCAGCGCCGCCTGCTCCTCCGCGGTGATCGGCAGGACCGTCCCGTGCCGGGGGCTGGCCGGCAGGACCGCGTCGAGGTTGGCCGTCCACTCGCCGCTGCTCAGGTCGTCGGACTCGAAGAGCATGTAGCCCTGGCCGCCGTGGTAGCTCGGCTGGTCCTGCAGCAGGAACCAGCGGTCGTCGGTGAGCGACGGGAACAGCGTGGGCCCCTCACCGCCGGTGAACGTGCCGCCCCACGGGTTCGGCTGGCCGAACCCTACGCGCTCCTCGATGAGGTCCCAGCCGTCGCCCTCGGTCACGCCCTGCGTTCGGCGCAGGTCGGTGGACGACTCCTGCCGCATCCCCATGTACGACTCGTCCTTGGTGAGGCGGTAGTAGACGCCGTCCTCCTCCTGGACCGTCGAGTCGATCATGCCGAGGCCGTCGCCCTGCGGCTCGTCGATCCACGGCTTCGGCTCCGAGAAGGTCTCGAAGTCCGTTGTGGTCGCGTACATCATGCGCTGGTACGACGTGCGGATGTCGCGCTCGGCGGGCGGGACGTCGGCCGGGTACAGGGCCGAGGCCCAGTAGACGACGAACTCGCCGGCTGCCTCGTCCCAGTACGCCTCGGGTGCCCACAGGTTGCCGGCGTTCTCGGGGGCCAGCTCGATCTCGCGCTGCTCGCCCCAGTTCACCAGGTCCGTGGACTCCCAGACCATGAGTGAGCGGCTGCCCGTCTCCTGGGCGTCGCCGAAGTTGCCGCCGCCGTAGATCTGCAGGTCGGTCGCGAGCAGGTAGTACGTGCCGTCGCCGCCTCGGATCAGGAACGGGTCGCGCAGGCCCTTGGTGCCGAGCGTGGAGCTGAGCACCGGCTCGCCGCCGTTCAGCGTGGTCCACTCCAGCGGGTCCGGCCCGTTCGAGACGGCGAACGAGATGGTCTCGCCGTCGGCCGTGGACTCGCCGGTGAAGTAGGGGAAGAAGTAGGCGGCGTACTCGCCGTCCGCCGCGGTGGCCGACGCCGGGGCGGGCGCCTCCGCCGCGAGGGTGACCGGGGCGGCGTCGGGCGCCAGGGCCGGGGCTGCGGCCGCAGGGGCCGCGAGGCCCAGCGTGAGCGCGGCCGCCACGAGAGCGGTCCGGCGTCTCACTGGTGCGGTCGTGGATCTATTCATCGTTGTAATTCCTTCCGTCACATCGTTGTGGCTATTGGATCAAGGACGCCGAGGTAGAACCCTGGCGAGGTAGAACTCTGGCGCGCTGCGGTCCTACCTCGCCCTGGTTCTACCTCGCCAGGGTTCTACCTCGGCGGGGTCAGGTTCGGCGGAGGGTCAGGGCCCGCTGGAGCAGGACGAAGATCAGCAGCAGCACGCCGATCACGATCCTGGTCCACCACGAGCTAAGGGTGCCCTCGAACGTGATGATGGTCTGAATCAGGCCCAGCACGAGTACGCCCAGCACGGAGCCGAGCACGAAGCCGGTCCCGCCCGTCAGCAGCGTGCCACCGATGACGACAGCGGCGATCGCGTCGAGCTCCATGCCGACGCCGGTCAGCGAGTAGCCGGACCGCTGCGCCATCGCGAACAGCAGGCCGCCGAGCCCGGCGCACGTGCCGCTCACCACGTAGGCGAGCACCTTGGTGCGGGCTACGGGCAGGCCCATCAGCAGCGCGGACTGCTCGCCGCCGCCGATCGCGTACACGGTGCGGCCGAACCGCGTCAGGTGCAGGACCACGAAGCCCAGGCCCAGCACGATCAGCGCGATGAGCACGCTGGAGGTCATGCGCCACTCGCCGAAGATCTGGACCCAGGTGGCCAGCTCGGCGAACGACGCGTTGTCGATGGCTATCGACTCCGGTGCGATGAGGAAGCACAGCCCGCGCGCGAAGAACATGCCCGCGAGGGTCGCCACGAAGGGCTGCACCTGGAAGTAGTGGATCATCACGCCGTGCGCCAGGCCGATCACCGTCCCTGCCGCAACCGCGACCGGGATCACGACGGCGGGCGGCCAGCCGGCCTGGAGCAGGGCCGCGGTGATCACCGTGGACAGCGCCAGGACCGACCCCACCGACAGGTCGATGCCGCCGGTGAGGATCACGAAGGTCATGCCCACCGCGAGCACGATGAGGTGCGCGTTGTTGATGAACAGGTTGGACACCACGGCGGGCGTCAGGAAGTTCTCGTACCGCGAGCCGCCCACGATCAGCATGAGCGCGAGCACCACGAACGTGCCCACCACCGGCAGGTAGCGCCGGTCGAGCCGGGTCGGGATCTTCACCCCGCCGAGCTTGCGGGGCGTGCGGGCGGGAGCCGACGTCGTCATCGGGTCTTCACCTCCGTCGAGTCGGGGCGTGCGGCGGGCTGCGGCTCGGGGGGCGTGGTCGCGACCGGGCGGCGGGTCGCCGCGGTGAGCCGCTCCCGCATCCTGGGCGACTGCAACAGCGTCACCGCGATGACGACCAGGGCCATGAACAGGGGCGTGACCAGCGGCGAGATGCCGAGGACGGTCACCGTCCGCTCGAGCGTCGCGATGACGAGGGCGCCCACCAGGGTGCCCGACAGGTTGAACTTGCCGCCCGAGAGCGCCGTCCCGCCGATCACCACCGCGAGGATCGCGTCGAGCTCGATGAACAGGCCGGCGTTGTTGGCGTCGGCCGCCATCGTGTCGGCGCTGATGAGCAGGCCCGCCAGGCCGGCGAACAGGCCCGACGCGGCGTACACGGTCCAGGTCAGCGTCTTGGACCGCACGCCGGAGAGGCGGCTGGCGGCCGGGTTGATGCCCGTGGCCTCCAGGAGCATGCCGAGCGCGGTGCGCCGCACCACGAACGCGACGACGGCGAACACCCCGAACGCGAGGACCGCCGCGACGGGCAGGCCGAGCCAGAAGCCCGAGCCCAGCACCTTGAACGGCGCGCTGTTGACCGTGGTGATCATGCCGCCCGTGATGAGCATGGCGACACCGCGGCCCGCCGTCATCAGGATGAGCGTCGCGATGATCGGCTGGATGCCGAGCGCCGAGACCAGGAACCCGTTCCAGACGCCCAGCACCAGGCACAACGCCAGGGCCAGGCCGACGGCGGTGAGCACCGTGACCGGCGACTCCGGGTTGGGCGACGACGCGAGGTGCGACAGTGCCACCGCCCCGGAGACCGCGACGACCGCACCAACCGACAGGTCGATGCCGCGCGTGGCGATGACCAGCGTCATGCCGAGGGCCACGAGCAGCAGGGGCGCCGTCGTCCGCAGGATGTCGATCGGGGCGCCGAACAGGTGGCCGTCCCGGATGGTGATGGCGAGGAAGCTGGGCCGGGCGACCGTGTTGGCGACCAGCAGGGCGACCAGGGCGGCCACCGGCCAGAACAGGTAGTGGCGGAGCAGGTTCGTCACTTCGTCCCACCTCCGGCGATGAGGTCGACCACCTGGTCCATCGTGGCTCCTCCTCCGTCGATCTCCGCCACCTTGCGGCGGTCCCGCATCACGGTGATGCGGTGGGATATGCGCAGCACTTCCTCGAGCTCGGCCGAGATGAAGACGACGGACATGCCGTCGGCGGCGAGGTCGGCCACGAGCTTCTGGATCTCGGCCTTGGCGCCGACGTCGATGCCGCGCGTGGGCTCGTCCAGGACGAGCAGCCGGGGGGCAGTGGCGAGCCACCGCGCGAGCAGCACCTTCTGCTGGTTGCCGCCGGAGAGGTTGCGCAGCAGCGCCTCCGGGTTCGCCGGCCGGATGCCGAGCTGCTGGATGTACTTCGCGACCAGCTCGTCCACCTGCTTGCGGGGCAGCGGCCGCATCCAGCCGCGTTCCGCCTGCAGGGCGAGCACGATGTTCTCCCGCACGGTCAGGCCGTCGACGACGCCCTCGCCCTTGCGGTCCTCGGACGTGTAGGCGATGCCGTGGCCCATGGCCACGCGCGGGGTCCGCAGGCGGGTCGGCTTCCCGGCCACGCGGGCCTGTCCGACGTCGGCCCGGTCGGCACCGGTGAGCAGGCGCGCCAGCTCGGTGCGACCCGAGCCGAGCAGCCCGGCGAGGCCCACCACCTCACCCTCGTAGAGATCGAGGTCGAAGGGCTGTACCGAGCCCTTGCGACCCAGACCGACCACCTGCAGCAGCGGGGTGGCGCCGGCGGGACGCTCGGCGTGCTCGACCACCTCCTCAGCGGCCTCCAGCACCTCCATGGAGCGGCCGATCATGTGCTGCACCAGCTCGGCGGCGGGCAGGTCCGCGGTGACGAACTCCCCCACCAGCCCGCCGTTGCGCAGCACGGTCATGCGGTCGGACACCTCGTAGATCTGGTCCAGGAAGTGGCTCACGAACAGGATCGCCACACCGTCGTCGCGCAGCGCGCGCATGACGGTGAACAGGTGCTCCACCTCGTCGGTGTCCAGGCTGGAGGTGGGCTCGTCGAGGATGAGGACCTTGCAGTCCCCCACCGTGGCGCGGCAGATCGCGACGAGCTGCTGCACCGCCAGCGAGTGCGACCCGAGGGACGACGCCGGGTCGATGTCCAGGCCCATGTGCTCCAGGTGGACCGCCGCCTGACGGCGCATCGCCCGCCAGTTCAGGCCGCCCAGCAGGCGCGGCTCGGCGCCGAGCATGATGTTCTCCGCGACCGTGAGGTTCTCGCAGAGATTGACCTCCTGGTACACGGTGCTGATGCCGTGTGCCCGGGCGTCGGCGGGGCCGGTGAACCGACGCTCGACCCCGTCGACCAGGATCGTCCCCGCCGTCGGCGAATAGATCCCGGTGAGGGCCTTGATCAGGGTGGACTTGCCCGCGCCGTTCTCGCCCATGAGGGCGTGGATCTCTCCGGGGCGCAGGTGGAGATCGACCCCGTCGAGGGCCTTCACCGGCGGGAACTCGACGCTGATGCCGGTCATCTCGACGACGGGTGGTGCTGTCTGCTGGGTCATCCTCGACCTTCTTGTCTGGCGTTTGCTGCGGCGCCGGGCTACGTCGCCACGTCGCCGAAATAGAGCGCCTGTCCAGGCACACGCTCTACTTCGGCGATCGAGTCACACCGAGGTAGAGCGTGTGTCCGGACAGGCGCTCTACCTCGGCGACGGGGGGCTCAGTACTCGCGGGTGGGCAGCGCTTCCTTGGCTGCCGCCTGGTCGAACGCCTCGTCCTTGACGACGATCCGCTTCTCGACCTCTTCACCGGCGACGACCGCCTGGGCGATCTTCGCCAGGTCCGGCCCGAGGAGCGGGTTGCACTCGACGATGTAGTTGATCTTGCCGTCGGCGAGCGCCTGCATGCCGTCCTTGACGGCGTCGATCGTGACGATCTGGATGTCCTTGCCCGGCTCCATGCCGGCCGCCTCGATGGCCTCGATCGCGCCGAGCCCCATGTCGTCGTTGTGCGCGAACACGAGGTCGATGTCGTCGTGCTTGTTGAGGAAGCCCTCCATGACGGTCTTGCCCTCGGCCCGCGTGAAGTTGCCGGTCTGGCTGTCGATGATCTCGACGTCCGAGCCGTCGATGGCGGCCTCGAAGCCCTCCTTGCGGTCGATCGCCGGGGCCGAGCCCGTGGTGCCCTGGAGCTCGACGACCTTGAGACCGTCCCCGTCGAAGTTCTCGACGACCCACTCGCCTGCCGTCGTGCCCTCCTTGACGAAGTCGGAGCCGATGAACGACTCGTAGAGGGTCTCGTCGTCGGAGTCGACGGCGCGGTCGGTGAGGATCACGGGGATCCCGGCCGCCTTGGCCTCCTGGAGCACGGCGTCCCAGCCGGTCTCGACCACCGGGGAGAACGCGATGACGTCCACGCCCTGGGTGATGTAGGTGCGGATGGCCTGGATCTGGTTCTCCTGCTTCTGCTGTGCGTCGGAGAACTTGAGGTCGAAGCCGTTCTCGGCGGTGAGCGTGTCCTGGATGGACTTGGTGTTCGCTGCCCGCCACCCGGACTCGGCGCCCACCTGCGAGAACCCGAGGGTGATGACGCCGTCGTCGGCGGCGGTGGTCTCGCCCCCACCTGCGGGCTCGTTACCAGCGTCCGAAGCGCACGCGCCGAGCGTGAACAGCGAGGTTGCCGCGACCGCCGCCAGGACGGTGCGGGTCAGGGTAGTGCGTGCCATGTCTCCTCCTTGAGATCCCGCGCGACGTCGTGCGGGGTGCTTGCGGCGAAATTGCCCGAGTCGAATGTTAGCGCTCACATGGATGCGATAGATAGCCGCTCACGTCACAGTCCAGTAACGAGTCTGCCGGGTTTCATCCAATAGGGGAACATGCGGATTCGAGGGACGAAAAGGGCTTAATTGGTCACGGCCGCTGCAACCGGCCAACCGTCGTCGGACCAGGCCAGCCCTTGGATCGCAAGCCGGAAGTCTCCTCCGGACGCGCCGTCGTAGTAGTGGAAGGCGAGGTGCCCGCGGGAGACCGACTGGCCGCCGGGCCCGACCATGGCCCCCTCGGTGCCGAGCACCGGCGTGCCACCGCCCAGCACGAGATCCTTCCCGTCCGCGTCCACGTACGGACCGGTCACCTCCCGCGAGCGCCCGACGGCGATGTTGTAGGTCGAGTCGGTGCCGCGGCAGCACAGGTCGCGCGAGAAGAACAGGTAGTACCAGCCGTCCCGCTCGACGACGTAGGGCGCCTCGATCGGGTTGTCGGGCACGCCGACCCGGCTCGCGATCGTGACGGGTTCGGCCCCTGCCACCGGCTTCCCGCTGGGCCATTCGAGCGGGAGCAGCTGGAGGCCGCCCCAGAACGACCCGAAGAACAGCCACGGGTTGCCGTCCTCGTCCTCGACGATCCCGGGGTCGATCGCGTTGAAGTTGTCCTCGCCGGGCACGGACTCGACGACCATGCCCTGGTCGGTCCAGCCGTAGGCGGGGTCGTCCGGATCGGGTGTCGCAGCCGTGCGCAGGCCGATCGCCGAGCGGTTCGACCCGAACGTCGACGCCGAGTAGTAGAGGTACCAGGTGCCGTCGTGCTCGTAGAGCTCGGGCGCCCAGAAGTTCTCGACGCCGTCGATCCTTGTCCGGACCCACTCCGGGTCGGTGTCGGCGTCCCAGGCGGTGCCGGCATCCACCCAGGTCGTCCCGCCGTCGTCGGAGCGGCGCACCTGGGGCGCGCCGAACCCGACCTTGACGTCGCCGGTCGAGTACACGAACCACGGTTCACCCTCGGCCCCGGCGACCAGGGCCGGGTCGTGCACGCGCAGGTCGCCGGCCAGGTCCAGGACCCGGGGTCGCGGCTCCCAGGGCCTGGTCACCGCCAGCGCGGCGGCCGCGGCAACGGCCACGGCCACCGCGACGGACGCCGACACGACGGTCCGACGCCGGCTCACTCGGTCTCCAGGCGCAGCATCGACCAGGAGACCGGCGGCAGCTCGGCCCGCACGCGATCGTCGGCCACCTTCGCCGACGTGTTGGGCTGCGGCAGCACGCTGGTGTCGTCGTCCGCGGTCGCGGCCCAGGTGTGGTCGGGGTTCGACAGCGTCAGGGCCTCGGCCACGCGCATGCCCGGGAAGCCGCGCAGGTCGACGTCGAGCACCACCGGCTCGGTCAAGGACCGGTTCACGGCGAACACCACGACGTCGCCGGACTCGGCGTCGTGCGTGGCCACGGCGTCGAGCACCGCGACCTCGCCGAACTTGGCGGTCTCGTGCACGGGCGAGTCGATCGCGAGGCGCAGCACCTCGCCGGCCGCGTGCCGGGCGGTGAGGGCGAACGGGTGGAAGATCGTCTGCTTCCAGATGCGCCCGCCCGGCTCGGTCATGATCGGCGCGATGACGTTGACGAGCTGCGCCAGGGACGCAGCGTGCACGCGGTCGGTGTGCCGCAGCAGCGAGATGAGCAGGTTGCCGACCACTACGGCGTCGGCCACGTTGTAGCGGTCCTCCAGGAGGACGGGGGCCACGGGCCAGTCGTCGCCCGACGGCGGGTTCGACTCGGCGCGCTTCTGGTACCAGACGTTCCACTCGTCGAACGAGATGTTGATCTGCTTGGCGTGCTTGCCCGCGGCGCGGACGGCGTCCGCCGTCGCGGCGACGGACTCCACGAAGTGGTCGGTGTCCACCGCCGAGGCGAGGAACGAGGCGAGGTCGCCGTCCTCCTCCCAGTAGTACGCGTGCGCGGAGATGTGGTCGACGTGCTCGTACGCCTCGGTCAGGACCGTCCGCTCCCACTCGCCGAACGTCGGCATGGCCGAGCTCGAGGAGCCGCACACCACCAGCTCGAGCCCCGGGTCGATCATCCGCATGGCGCGGGCGGTCTCCGCTGCGAGCCGCCCGTACTCGTGCGCGGTCTTGTGGCCGATCTGCCACGGGCCGTCCATCTCGTTGCCCAGGCACCACATCTTGATCCGGTACGGGTCCTCGGCACCGTTGGCGCGGCGCTGGTCCGCCCAGTAGGAGCCGCTGGGGACGTTGCAGTACTCGAGCAGGTCGAGCGCCTCCTGCACGCCGCGTGTGCCCAGGTTGACCGCCATCATGGGCTCGACGCCGGCCTTGGCGGCCCAGCGCATGAACTCGTCGACGCCCACGAGGTTGGGGTCGCTGGAGTGCCAGGCGAGGTCCAGGCGGGTCGGACGGTCCTCGACCGGGCCGACGCCGTCCTCCCACCGGTAGCCCGAGACGAAGTTCCCGCCCGGGTACCGGACCGTCGAGACACCGAGCTCACGGGTGAGCCCGATGACGTCGCCGCGGAAGCCGTCGTCGTCGGCGGAGGGATGCCCGGGGTCGTGGATGCCCGTGTACACACAGCGCCCGAGATGCTCGACGAACGATCCGAAGGTGCGGCGACGCACGGGCCCGACGACGAACGCGGGGTCGAGCGAGACGGTGGCGGAGTGCATGGAGTTCCTCTTTCTCTGTAGCGGCCACGATCGGCCGCTGTACATCGTTGTAGAAGGGATGCTAGCGTGCGCGTCATCGATTCTCCATCGATGTAACTTCAGAGCCGAAGAGACAACCCGGTACGCTCCGCGACACGTTGCGCCGCCATTTCTGGCGGATCGGCCCGCGCCAGCAGCCCGGCTCAAGAGAGGAACCCGTGATGAGGAAGTCACGCCTGACCACCGGCATCGTCGCCGCCCTGGTCCTGGCCTCCACCGCCGCCTGCGGCAGTGGTTCGGGAACAGATGACGACGGCAAGCTCACCTTCATGTTCCGCGGCGGCGAGGACGAGAAGGCCGCCTACCAGGAGGCCATCGACCGGTTCTCCGAGGAGTCCGGCGTGGAGGTCGAGGTCATCGTCACCGACGCCGACCAGTACGCCACCAAGCTCCAGGCGGCGATCTCGGGCAACAACGTGCCCGACGTGTTCTACATCGAGCAGGCCAACCTGCAGTCCTACGTCACCTCCGGCGTGCTGCTCGACATCACCGACCACGTCGAGGCCTCCGGCGTCGACCTGGACAACCTGTGGGAGTACGGCGTCAACTCCTACCGCTACGACGGCACGCTCCAGGGCACGCCCGACGGCGCGCTCTACGGGCTGCCGAAGGACGTCGGCCCGTTCGCCATGGGCTACAACAAGACGATGCTCGAGGCCGAGGGCATCGAGCTGCCGAGCCCCGACGAGCCCTACACCTGGGACGAGTGGCTCGACGTGCTGAAGAAGGTCACCAAGGACACCGACGGCGACGACGAGGTCGACCAGTGGGGCACCGGCCTCAACGTGCAGTGGAACATGCAGGGCTTCGCCTGGAGCAACGGCGCCGACTGGACCAACGAGGACCGCACCGAGGTCACCGTGGACACCCCTGAGATGGCCGAGTCGCTGCAGTACATCGCGGACCTGACCACGGTGGACGAGGTCACCCCCAATGCCGAGCAGGCCGCCACGCTGGACACCTACCAGCGCTGGATGGAGGGAGAGCTCGCGTTCTTCCCCGTGGGTCCCTGGGACGTGAGCGTCTACAACGAGCTCGACTTCGACTATGACCTCATCCCGTTCCCCGCCGGCTCGACGGGTGAGCCCGCTACGTGGATCGGCTCGCTCGGCATCGGCGTCTCCGCGACGACGGCCATGCCGGAGGAGGCGGCCGAGCTGGTCACCTACCTGTCCGCCGACGAGACCGCGCAGCAGACCCTGGTCGACGCCGGTATCCAGGTCCCGAACCTCAAGGACATGGCCGCCGAGTGGGCGGGCGAGAAGGACTCGAAGCCGGCCAACCGCCAGGAGTTCCTCGACATCGTCGAGGACTACGGCCGCCCGATGCCGGCCGCGATGACCTACGGTGCCGCCTGGTACGACGAGATGTGGACCAACATCCAGCCCGTCCTGGACGGCCAGCGGACGGCCGAGGAGTACCTCGCCGAGGTGCAGCCGCGCATGCAGGCCCTCCTGGATGAGTCCAACACCCAGGCCGAGCAGGCCGCGGCCGCGAGCGCTGGCAACTAGTCCTCGTCCTGGGTTGTGGGCGTGATCGTTGCGCCGGCACGACCGTTTTAGGCGCAACGATCACGCCCGCAACCCCGGGCCACTCAGAGAGGGATCTCCATGGCTGGCACAGCTTCGCGCCTGCACCGGGCTGAGCACCGCTGGGCTCTCGCCTTCGTCGCGGCCCCGGTGATCGGCTACCTGCTGTTCACGCTGTACCCCGTGTGCTTCGCGATCTACGCGTCGCTGACGAACTGGAACGGCCTCGGGGTCATGCGGTTCGTCGGCCTCGACAACTACGTGCGGCTGCTCTCCGACGCGAACTTCCTCGAGTCGGTCTACAACACGTTCTTCTACATGATCGGCATCCCGATCGGTCTGGCCGTGTCACTGGCCCTGGCCGTCGCGATGAACCGCAAGATCGTGGGCCTCACCGCCTTCCGCACCATCTACTACGTGCCGGTGATCTCGTCCCTGGCGGCGATCGCCATCCTGTGGCAGTGGGCCTACAACGGCGACTTCGGCCTGGTCAACCAGGCCCTGGCCCTCGTGGGCATCGACGGCCCCAACTGGCTGGCGAGCACGTTCTGGGCCAAGCCGGCGATCATCCTGATGGCCATCTGGAAGGGCCTGGGGTACTCGATGATCCTGTACCTGGCCGCCATCCAGTCGGTGCCGCGCTCGCTGCACGAGGCCGCGCAGCTCGACGGCGCCAACGGCTGGCAGCGGTTCCGCACCATCACGCTGCCCCTGGTCCGCCCGGTGACGTTCTTCCTGGTGGTGACCAACGTGATCGGCGGCGCGCAGATCTTCACCGAGATCAACATCATGACGCCGACGGGCGGGCCCGAGTACAGCACGGCGTCGGCGGTCTGGCACATCTGGCGACAGGCGTTCCGGTACCAGCAGATGGGATATGCGACGGCCATGGCGATCGTCCTCGGCCTGCTCATCCTCATCATCACCCTCATCCAATTCAGCCTGAACCGGCGCAACAGCTTCGTCATCGACTGACGCGGAGGCGGAGGAATCATGAGTCTCACCACGGCCCCGAGCCGCGACCCCCAGAACCGCAACACCCTCGGCTTCACGACCCCCAGCCGCAAGGCCCCGGGCCGCGGCCCGATGAGCCGGACCACGAGCACCCGGATCGGTGACTGGCTGGTCTTCGCCCTGCTCTCCGCCGGTGCGATAGTGATGGTCGCTCCGCTGGCCTGGATGGTCTCCACGTCCCTGAAGACCAAGACCGAGGTCTTCGCCCTGCCCCCCGTGTGGATCCCCGAGGTGCCGCAGTGGGACACCTACGTCCGGATGTGGCAGGACTCCAGCATCCTCACCGGGTTCCAGAACAGCTTCATCGTGGCGGCCACCGTCACGGTGCTGGGCACGATCACCTGCTCGATGGCAGCGTTCGCCATCGCGAAGATGCGGCTGCCGTTCAGCAACGTCATCTTCATCGGCCTGCTGACCGGGATCATGATCCCGTACCCCACCCTGATGATCCCGCAGTTCGTGATGTTCTCGCGGATCGGCTGGGTGGACACGCTCCTGCCACTGATCGTCCCGGCGATCTTCGGCAACATCCTCGTGATCTTCTTCCTGCGGCAGTACCTGGAGAACGTGCCGAACTCGATCATCGAGGCGGCCAAGATCGACGGCGCGAACTACTGGCAGATCTTCTGGCGGCTGATCTTCCCGATCATCCGGCCCGCGGTGGCCGCCCAGTTCATCCTCTGGTTCATGGCGATCTGGAACGACTACCTGGCGCCCATCCTGTACCTGAACACACCGGGGCGGCAGACGCTCCAGGTGGTCATCGCCAACATGAACGTGCAGTACGCGACCCAGCGGGACTACCCGCTGATCATGGGTGCGTCCTTCATCGCGCTGCTGCCCATCCTCGCGATCTTCCTGATCTTCCAGCGGCAGATCATCGAGTCCGTCGCCCTCACCGGTACCAAGGGATGACGGCGTCCGCGTGGGGTGGCCGGCACGTCCACGACCCCACCGTCGTCCGGGACGACGACGGCGCCTACTGGATGTTCTCCACCGACGCCCGCTCGGACGGGCCCGTACGCGCCGGTGTCCAGGTGCGCACCTCGCGCGACATGGTGACCTGGACGTTCCACGGCTGGGCGCTCGACGGCGTCCCCGGGCCGGCCGCCGAGTGGTCCAGGGCGAGCGGCCTGTGGGCGCCCGACGTCGTCCGGGCGGGCGAGCCCGGCGCCGCGGAGTGGCGCATGTACTACTCCGCGTCGACGTTCGGGTCGCGGCGATCGGCGATCGGGCTCGCGATCGCACCGCACCCGTCCGGGCCCTGGGCCGACCGCGGCATCGTCATCGCGAGCGATCACGTGCACGGGCCGGACGGGCTCGGGCACCCCAACGCGATCGACGCGAACCTGGTCACCGCCGAGGGCGGACGGCAGTGGCTCGTCTATGGCTCGTTCTTCGGAGGCATCTACGCGCTGCCCGTCGACGCGTCCACCGGGTTCGTCGTCGACGCGCCGGCGGCGGGGGCGCTGCGCAGGTCTCCGGGGAAGCTGCTGGCGCGCCGGTCGCGGCTCGCCGACGGCGCGGTCGAGGGCGCGTTCGTCCTCCCCCGGCCCGACGGCGGCTGGGCACTCCTCGTCTCGTACGACTCCCTGGCCGGGACGTACCACGTGCGTTCCGGCGTCGGGGACGACGTCACCGGCACGTTCCGGGACCGCGCCGGCCGGCTGATGACCGACGGCGCGCCAGGGACCCAGGACGCGGCGTCCGGCGTGGACCCCTGGCAGGTCGGCGTACCGGTCCTGGCGAGCCATCGCCTGGCCGGCGGGCCGGGGATCCTCGCGCCGGGTCATGCCTCGGTCCTCACCGAACCGGACCGCCAGCTCCTGGTGCATCACGTGCGCGACGCCGACGCACCGACCGAGCATCGCGTCCAGGTGCGCCGGCTGGTGTGGACGCATGACGGCTGGCCGCTGGTCTCGCCGCAGCTCTGGGCGGGTCCGTCTCGCGAGAACGACGATGTTGCGACCTGGCCTGCCGACGCTGGTGCGCTGGGCGGCGCGTGGGAGGTGCTCGACGTCGGTGCCGCGCCGGCCAAGGTGGCCGACGGCACGATCGGAGGGCTCGGCGACGTGCTGGACGGGGTGCTCGCCGGCATCGGACGAGCACGCGCGCTCGGCGAGGGGCGGTTCGCCTGGGAGAGCGATGCCGACGCAGCCCGGGTCTGGGCGGCCGTCGTCTTTCCCGGCTGGGACGCCGTGCGCGACCGTGCCACGCTGTGCCTGGCAGCGATGGACGACGCCGGTCGTGTCGTGACCGGCACCAAGGTGAGCGACGAGTGACCGAACCCGAGCCGGACGAGCCGGTGCGCGACACCTCGGCCGAGGACGAGATCGGCTGGACCGGCGGTGTCATGCGAGTGCTCCGGCGGGCCACCCGGCTGGTCGAGGTCAACGTGCTGGTCCTGCTCGGCACGCTCGCCGGCGGCATCGTGCTGGGGGCATGGCCGGCGGTCCGGGCCGCGAGCGCCGTGCTGCTCGACGGCGATCCCGCCGGGTCCCCCTGGCGCCCGTTCTGGCGGGGGTGGCGGGACGGCTGGCGGCGCACCAACCTGCTGGGCGCGCCCGTGACGTTCGCGGCCGTGGTGCTGTGGCTCGACGCGCTGGTGCTGGCGCAGCTGGACGGCGCAGTCCGGGCGGCGCTGCAGGTGGGGCTCGTCCTGGTCGGCACCTGGACCGCCGTCGTGCTGGCCTACTGGCCCCGGGTGGTGCTGCGCTACGACCGGTCCGCGCTCGACACCTGGCGCTTCCTGCTCCTGGCTCCCGCACTGGGGCCTGGCACTGCCGTGGGCGCCTTGGTGGTGCTCGCGGTGTGCGGCCTGGTGTCGTACGTTCTTCCGCTGGCCGGGCTGCTCGCCGGGATCTCGGTGCCGCTGTGGCTCACCGGGTGGATGGTCGACGAGCGGTTGAACCGCATCGACCAAACTACGGTGCTGGCCGACGGCGACACGGACGATTCTGCGGATCTGTAGCCTAGGCGACCGCGCCCCAGGTCAGAGGCCCGCAGCCAGAGGGCTGGCCTCGATGTCCTCCACCCGACCGGGCAGCACGGTCACGACCTTCTCGCCGTCGCCCTCAGCCTCATCGGTCGACCCCCTGCCGACGATCCGCGTGCCGGGCACGATGCGCCGGTACGGTTCCTCGGTGCCGGATATCCGCGCGACCAGCAGCTCGACGGCGGTGCGCGCGATGTCGTCCCGGCCCGGGTCTACCGACGAGATCGTGGGCACGGAGTAGCGGACGTCGTCGACGTCGTCGAACCCGATGAGGGCGACGTCTCCGGGGACGTCGATCCGCCGCGCGTGCAGCGCATGCAGGGCGCCGAGCGCCATGGCGTCGTTCAGGGCGAAGACGGCGTCGATCTCGACCCCCGAGTCGAGCAGACGGCCCATCGTCTCCGCGCCGGTCGCGCGGTGCCAGAGGCCCGCCTCGCCCACGAGCGCGAGGTCGAGCGGGATGCCGGCGTCGGCCAGCGCCCGCTCGTAGCCGGTCAGCCGCAGCGCGGCCGAGCCGATGACCTCGCCCGGGTGCGCGCCGACGACCGCTATGCGCCGTCGGCCCGCGGCGATGAGGTGTGCCGTGGCGGCCTGCGCCGCCTCCACGTTGTTCATGGTCACGTGGTCGGCCGGCGCCCCGAAGACGCGCTCGCCGAGGACGACGAGCGGGAAGTCGACGTCGAAGCGGCCCAGGTCGTCGGGGCCCAGTGCGAGGGGTGAGAAGAGCACGCCGTCGGTCAGGTGGCGGCGGCCACCCGCGAGCACCTCGAGCTCACGCGCGCGCTCCGCCCCGGTCTGCTCGATGAGCACCGTCCAGCCGCACTCGTCGGCGGCGCGGATGACCGAGTCGGCGAGCTCCGCGAAGTACGGCAGCGAGAGCTCGGGCACGTTGAGGGTGATCATCCCGGTGCGGCGGATGCGCAGGTTGCGGGCCGAGACGTTCATCCGGTAGCCGAGGTGATCGATGGCTTCCTCGACCCGGTGACGGGTGGAGTCGCGAATGTGCGGGTACCCGTTCACCACGTTCGAGACCGTCTTGACCGAGACGCCGGCGCGCTGCGCGACGTCCTGCATCGTCACCGGCATGGTTCGCGCCCTTTCGACGGATCGTGGTCAATACAAGCGGACCCATGTACTCTACATCGTTGTAGAACCCTCGGCGAAGACGCAGCGAGGGCGACGAACACGGAGGACGACGATGTCACCACGCAAGCCACTCGCGGCGCTCGGAGCGCTCGCCATGACCGCGGCCCTGGCCGTCGCCGCGCCGGCGTCCGGGGCCCTCGCCGGACCGGCTACGGGCACCGACGCCGGCGCGGCAGCAGGTACGACGGCGGGACCACCCGGCCAGATCAGCGTCGTCGGCGACACCTCGCCGATCCACGACCCCGCCCTCACCGTCGACGACGACGGCACCTGGTGGGTCTACTCGACCGGGCTCCTGAACCGCGAGAACGGCGGGACCGTCCAGATGTGGTCGTCGCACGACGACGGCACCACCTGGGCCTACGAGGGCACCGTCTGGGACGAGATCCCCGGCTGGATCGACGAGCACTTCTCGGACGGCGCCCTGCCGGACAACCTCTGGGCCCCCGAGGTCTACGAGCACGACGGCACCTACTACCTGTACTACTCCGCGTCTCGCTTCGGCACCAACAACTCGGTGACGGCGCTCGCCACGAACACCACCCTCGACCCGGACGACCCGGACTACGAGTGGGTGGACCAGGGCCCGGTCATCACCTCCCCGGCCCCGATCGAGAACGGCAAGGAGTTCAACGCGATCGACGCCGGTATCGTCACCGGCAAGGACGGCACGCCGTACATGGCGATCGGCTCGCACTGGTACGGCATCTTCCTCGTGGAGATCTCCTGGCCCAGCGGCAAGCCCGTCGCCGGCGCGCTCGAGAACGCCGTCCACCTGGTCGACCGGTTCGCCCCCGGCAACCGCGTCGAGGCCCCGTACATCTACGAGCGCGCCGGCTGGTACTACCTGTTCGTCTCGTTCGACGCCTGCTGCGCCGGGGCGGACAGCACGTACAAGATCGTCGTCGGCCGGTCCCGTTCCGTCACCGGCCCGTACCTCGACAAGGAGGGCCGCGACATGGTCGGCGGCGGGGGCACGGTGCTCCTGGAGTCGAACGGCCCGGTGGTCGGCCCAGGCGGACAGTCCGTGCACGACGGCGTCCTGGCGTACCACTACTACGACGGCGCGAACGAGGAGATCCCGTACTTCCCGACCCTCGGCCTGCACCGGATGGCGTGGAAGGCCGGCTGGCCGCTGGTGCGCTGACCCGTTTGCTGTGGGCGTGATCGTTGCGGCTAAAAGGGGCATGATGCCGCAACGATCACGCCCACAGCGATTACCGGATCGTGAAGCCGGCGTGGCCTTGCGGCGTCGTCGCGGTCACGTCGACCGACGCGACGGCGGCGCCCCGGGGGCCGCGCCGCATCCACCCGAGAACCTCTTCGACCCCAGAGGGCGGCCCTTCGACGACCGCCTCAACAGTTCCTTCGGCGGTGTTCCGGACCCAGCCCGCCACGCCGACGGCCGCTGCCTCCCGCTCGAGGAGATATCTGAAACCGACGCCCTGTACCCGTCCGCTCACGACGACGTGTCGTGCGATCAAGGTCTCCATGCCGTCATCCTCACAGACGAACCAGAGAGTCCGCCTCCATCACTCCGTTGTGCCTGGAGCTCTCGCGATTTCCAGGCACAACCGTGTGATGAGAGCGGACATCCGCGAGGCCCCGACCTCGGCGGGTCGGGGTCAGCTGCCTGCCGTGGCCGCGCCCGTCGCCGCCACGCTCGCCGCGGCCATCGCCGCGTTGAGCTCGTCGATCGCGCGCTTGACCGCGGCACCTGCCCACTCCGACTCCGCGATCTCTTTGGCGCGGCGCTTCAGCGCACGCCGGTCCTGATCGGGAAAGACCTTGCGGGTCAGGTCGGTCGCGAGCAGCAGCGAGACCAGGGCCGCCGTCCGCTCGTCCGCGTCCGCGCGCCCGGTCAATGCTGCCAGCACCCGCTCGCGGACGGCGGTCTCGGGGGCCGGGTCGTGCGGGGTCCAGGTGGAGCTGGGGAACAGCCCCAGGATCTTGATCTCCTCCTCGCGCAGCACGCCCCGGGCCGCCAGCCCCTGCTGCAGCGAGTCGCGCAGTCTCCGGGCGAAGCTGCCCTGCCCCGCCTTCCGCACCGCGTCCTTGGGCTTGCGGTCGTGCGCCAGGTCGAGCACCTCGCGCTGCATCAGGTCCGACGGCGTTGCCCGGCCGGTCGTCCGGAACCGGCCGGCCCGGCCGCCGTCCGCGCCGTCGGACACCGCGAGTGCACCACGCAGGGTGAGGTCGGCGACCGACGCCCCGGCCAGGGCGAACTGCACGTGCTGCGCGCTGAGCAGCGGTCGGCCGGAGGTGTCGTCGAGCGCGAGCAACAGGTACTCCTCGGCGAGACTGAGATCCATCACGGTCTCCTTGGGATGTCGGCTGGTATGTCAGTTCCAGCACATCACGGCAGGTCTCGCCGTGTGATCCGCCCCAGGGATGACGCGCCACCCCCGCACGACGGACCCTTAGCGACGGCACCGACGAACCAGAAAGTCCGCCTCCATCACACGGCTGTGCCTGGAACTCTCGTGATTTCCAGGCGTAACCGTGTGATGGAGGCGGACTTCCGCGAAGACCCGCGTCAGAGGCCCTGGGCCAGGCGGTAGTAGGCCTGGTTGTGCCGGACCTGATCGGCGAAGCCGCGGCGCGTCGTGTCCTCGTCGATCACCAGCAGCTCCGTGCGCGCGATGTTCGCGAAGACCTCGAACGCCTCGATCCCGGCCGCGGTCGACATGACGGTGTGGTGCGCGCCGCCCGCCGTCAGCCAGGACTCGGCGGAGACGTCGAACGACGGTCGCGGCGCCCACATCGCGCGCGCCACGGGCAGGTTCGGCAGGTCACGCGGCGGGGTGACGACGTCGACCACGTTCGCCGTCAGGCGGAACCGGTCGCGCATGTCGGCGAGCGACACGACGACGGCACCCTCGACCGCGTCCGCCGAGAAGACCATGCGGACCGGGTCCTCCTTGCCGCCGATGCCGAGCGGGTGGATCTCGATGCGCGGCGTCGAGGTGGTCAGCGACGGGCAGACCTCCAGCATGTGCGCGCCGAGGATGAGCTCGGAGCCCGGGGTGAGGTCGTAGGTGTAGTCCTCCATGAGGCTCGCACCCCCGGGCAGGCCTTCGCCCATCACCTTGGCGGCCCGGACGAGCACCGCCGTCTTCCAGTCGCCCTCGGCGCCGAAGCCGTAGCCCATCTCCATGAGGCGCTGGACCGCCAGGCCGGGGAGCTGGCGCAGGGCGCCCAGGTCCTCGAAGTTCGTGGTGAACGCCTTGGCGCCGGCCGCCTCGAGGAACCCGAGCAGCGCGATCTCCTGGCGCGCGGCGTACCGCAGCGAGTCGTGGCGCTCGCCGGCCGCCCGGAGCTCGGGAGCGACGTCGTACTTGTCCTCGTACTCCGCGACCACCTTGTCGATGGCGGACTCCTCCACGGCGTCGACCGCCGCGACCAGGTCGTTCACGCCGTGGGTGTTCACCGAGACGCCGAACCGCAGCTCGGCCTCGGTCTTGTCACCCTCGGTGACGGCCACGTTGCGCATGTTGTCGCCGAAGCGGACCAGCTTGAGCTCGTGCGTCGCCGCCCAGCCGGCCGCGCCACGTACCCAGGTCCCGACGCGGCGCGTGACCGCGGGGTTGGAGACGTGCCCCGCGACCGTGGTCCGCGCGACACCGAGCCGTGTGGCGATGTACGCGTATTCGCGGTCGCCGTGCGCTGCCTGGTTGAGGTTCATGAAGTCCATGTCGATCTCGTCCCAGGGGAGCTCGACATTCGCCTGCGTGTGCAGGTGCAGCAGCGGCTTGCGCAGGGCATCCAGGCCCGCGATCCACATCTTGGCAGGGCTGAAGGTGTGCATCCAGGTGATGACGCCCAGCACGTTGTCGGCGCCGTTGGCGTCCAGCATCGCGCGGCGGATCGCCGCCGAGTCCTTGAGGACCGGCTTCCACACGATCTTGACCGGCACGTCCGACGACGCGTCCAGCGCGCGGGCGACCTCCTGCGACTGCTCCGCGACCTGGGCCAGGGTCTCCTCGCCGTAGAGGTCCTGGCTCCCGGTGAGGAACCAGACCTCACGGTCCGCATAGGGCTTGGTGCTCATGCCTGTCCTTCCGTGTTCTGTTCGGCGGTGGCCGACGACGTCGCGGGCTGGCCGTAGACGTTCTGATAGCGGTCGTAGAGGGAGTCGATGTGCTGCTGCTCGATCGGCACGGGCTCGCCGAGCTGGCGGGAGATGTGCACCGTGCGGGCGACCTCCTCGACCATGACCGCGGCCTTCACCGCGGCCCGCGCGTCCTTGCCGATCGTGAACGGGCCGTGGTTGCGCATCAGGACGGCGGGGCTGCGGTGGCCGCTCAGGGTCTCGACGATGCCCCGGCCGATCGAGTCGTCGCCGATGATCGCGAACGGGCCCACGGGCACGGGGCCGCCGAACTCGTCGGCCATCATCGTCAGCACGCACGGCACCTCCTCGCCGCGTGCGGCCCAGGCCGTCGCGTACGTGGAGTGCGTGTGCACGACGCCGCCCACCTCGGGCATGTGCCGGTATACGTAGGCGGCAGCGGCCGTGTCCGACGACGGCGACCGCGTCCCGTCCACCAGGTCGCCGTCGAGGTCGCACACGACCATGCCCTCCGGGGTGAGGTCGTCGTAGGAGACGCCGGACGGCTTGATGACGAACAGGTCGGCGCTGCCGTCCGGCACGTCGGGGTTCGGCACCCGCTGCGACACGTTGCCCGCCGTCCAGACCACGAGGTCCCAGCGCGGTAGCTCGGCATGCAGGTCCGAGACGACGACACGCACGCGCGCCACCTCGTCCTGGACGGCCTGCGAGTAGTCGGTCAGTGCCTTGCTCATCAGTCGCTCTCCTGCGTCGTGTCTCGGTTCCGGAGTGCGGCGACGGCGGCGCGCTCGATCGCGAGGCCCGCGCTGTAGCGCTCCAGGAAGGCGGAGTAGCCCGCCACGTCGCCGGCGTCGGGCTCGACGACGTCGAGCACGGCGTCCGCGAACACCTCGGCGCCCAGGTAGGCGCCCAGGTCCTGCTCGGGGGCGGCTGTACCGCGCGCGGACGCCCGGTACGCGGCCAGCACCGCGATGCCCCAGGCACCGCCCTCCCCCGCCGTCCGGCCGACGGCGACGGGCGCGCCGAGCGCGGCGGCCAGCAGCCGCTGGGCCACACCCTCGGTCTTGAACAGGCCGCCGTGCGCGAACATGGCGTCCAGCTCGACCTGCTCCTCCGCCAGGACACGCATGCCCAGGCTCAGCGTGGCGAACGCGCTGTAGACCTGCGTGCGTGCGAAGTTGCCCAAAGTGAGGCGGCTGTCCGGCGTGCGCGTGAACAGCGGCCGGCCGGCCTCCAGGCCGGTGATCGGCTCGCCGGACAGGTAGTTGTAGGCGAGCAGGCCACCGCCGTCGGCGTCGCCGTCCAGGGCGGAACGCAGCAGCGCCGCGAAGACGGCGCCCGGCGCGACCGGCTGCCCCAGCGCGGCGGCGAACTGGCCGAACATCTCCGCCCAGGCGCCGAGCTCGCTGGCCCCGTTGTTGCAGTGCACCATCGCGACGAGGTCGCCGGCCGGGGTGGTGACGAGATCCAGCTCGGGGTGCACCCGCTCCAGCGCCTTCTCCAGGACGACCATCGCGAAGATGCTGGTCCCGGCACTGACGTTGCCGGTGCGGGGTGCCACGGAGTTGGTGGCGACCATGCCGGTCCCGGCGTCGCCCTCGGGCGGGCAGAGCGGGATCCCCGGCAGCAGGGTGCCGGTCGGGTCCAGCAGCGCGGCGCCCTCCTCGGTCAGCGCACCGGAGTCGGCGCCGGCCGGCAGGACGCGCGGCAGCAGGTCAGCGATAGCCGGGCCGGGCCCGCGGCCGGCCACGAGCTCGTCGAACTGGGCCAGCATCCGCTGGTCGTAGTCCCTGGTCGCCGGGTCGATCGGGAACATGCCCGACGCGTCGCCGACACCGAGCACCTGCTGGCCGGTCAGGCGCCAGTGCACGTACCCGGCCAACGTGGTGACGTGCCGCACCTGCGGCACGTGCGGCTCGGCGTCGAGGACCGCCTGGTAGAGGTGGGCGACCGACCAGCGCAGCGGGATGTTGTGCCCGAACAGGCGGGACAGCTCGGTCGAGGCGCGCTCCGTGGTGGTGTTGCGCCAGGTGCGGAACGGCACGAGCAGCTCGTCCGCGTCGTCGAACGCCAGGTAGCCGTGCATCATCGCCGAGACGCCGATCGCACCGAACGACGTCGGCCGCACTCCGTACTGCCGCTCGACGTCGGCCAACAGCGCTGTCACCGAGGCCTGCAGGCCAGACCACACGGCGTCCAGCGAGTAGGTCCAGATACCGTCGACGAGCTGGTTCTCCCAGTCGTGGCTGCCGCTCGCGATCGGCGCGTTGTCCGGGCCCACCAGACACGCCTTGATCCTGGTGGAGC
The DNA here is from genome assembly GCF_900608595.1 of Promicromonospora panici. Lineage (GTDB taxonomy): Bacteria > Actinomycetota > Actinomycetes > Actinomycetales > Cellulomonadaceae > Promicromonospora > Promicromonospora panici. The sequence goes on from NZ_UWYY01000008.1 coordinate 254,290, forward strand.
CGAGCTCGATACCGAGAGCCGTCCGGCCCTGCTCGATCGCCTCCCGGAGACCGGTGCGCCGGCCCACCCCTTCGTCCTGCCGCTCCACCATCGTGGACCGCTCCGTCCTGCCCGCGTCGTCGCGAGGCGTCGTTCGTGTCACCATCGGTCGCTGGTCACGGTAAGCCGTCAGCAAACCGTCCACGGCGATGTTAGCGCTCACACGATACGTTACGACAACTCGGTACCCAACCCCGCGGCGCGGACAGGCCTCGCCGAAGTAGAACTGGGGCGAAGTAGAACCAGGGCGAGGTAGAACTCTGGCGAAGAAGAACTGCACCGCACTGATCGTCGGTGCGCTGCAGTCCTACTTCGCCCTGGTTCTACCTCGCCAGGGCCCTACCTCGGCAGGTTCGTCAGCCTCGGGTCCACTGCTGGTTGGTCGCGCCGTTGCACGCGTAGGTGATCACTGCCGCCCCGTTCGCCGTCGAGCCGCCGTTGACGTCGAGGCACTCGCCCGTCGCCCGCGACCGGATAGTCACGTAGCTGCCGGACGCCGCGACCACCGACCACTGCTGGGCGGCGCCCGTCCCGCAGTTCTCCTGCGTGACGGTCGTGGCGTTCTCCTGCACGCACAGCGCGCTGTGCCGGGCCACGAGGTTGTAGTAGCCGCTGCCCGCGACCCGGAACCAGAACCGCTGGTTTCCGCCGCCGTTGCAGTCGTACTGCTTGATCTGGGCGCCCGGGGCGGAGGACTGGCTGGTCACGTCGGCGCACCTGCCGGAGTGCCGCGCCGTGAGCGACTCGAACGGTCCGCCCCGGCCGACGACGGTGCCCGCGGCCTCGTCGATCACGAGCTCCGGGTAGTAGCTGAACGACATGGACGTCGCCGTGGGGAACGTGATCGGCGCCCACACGTACTTCGACCCGTTGACGTTGCTCCCGATCGAGTTGCCCCAGCGGTCGCCCATGTACAGGTAGGACGTACCCGAGGTGCCCTGCACAGGCAGCACGAACGTCGTCTGCGAGCCGTACCCCGTTGAGTCGCCGGCGTTCTGCATCGCCGACCAGCCGGACGCCAGATTGCTGGTCGTCGCGTACTTCTGCTGGTTCGGGTTCCAGCCCGTGGCGCCCGAGGTCAGCATGAAGTAGGTGCTGCCCCGCTTGAACAGCGCGGGCGCCTCGCGGTGACCGCCGGGCCACGGGTTGGCGACGAGTGCGGCGACGTCCGTAAAGGCGCTGTTGAGGCGGTAGATGTGCAGGTCGTAGTTCTCCCGCGCGGAGGAGTACATGTACCCGGTGCCGTCGGTGTCGACGAACACGCCGATGTCGCGGGACATGTGCCCGAGCGGCCGGAAGCTGCGCTGGTAGGTGTAGTCGCCGTCCACGGCGTCGCTCACGGCCACGGCCGCGCGCGCCTCCGAGTAGTCGGTGCCGTTCTCCTTGTGCATCCACATCACGAACTGGCCGGTCGCCTGGTTGTACATGACCTTGGGGCGTTCGATGTTGGCCATCGCCAGCTCGGGGTGGCTGGCCTCGGTGAGCACGTGGTTACGGAACTCCCAGTGCACGAGGTCGGTGGACCGGTAGGCCGACACATACCGGAACGTGTTGTCCGAGTTCCGGTTCTCGCCGAACCAGTAGTAGTACTCGCCCACCTTGACCACCCCGCCGCCGTGGGCGTGCAGCGGGTTGCCGGACGTATCGGTGAACTGGGTGGCGTTCGCCACCGTCTCGGGCGAGGCATGGGCGGAGACCGCGCCGACGGCGGTCGTCAGAACACAGGCCAGGGCAGCGAGGGCAGCACAAAGACGCCTCACGGGACCACACTCCTTCATCGCAGTGCAGGATTCTGGGCAGTTCAGGACTCAGTGCATGGCGCGCAGAGCGGGAATCCCGTACGTCGGGATCCCCGCTCCTCCATCACGTGCGAAGGCCGGCTAGCCGTTGACGGTGAAGCCCTGCTCCGTTCCGTACCGGACGTTCTCCTCCTGCCACGCCGCGAGCCCGTCCAGGAGCGACGTCTTGTCGAGGTAGGCCTGGCCCACCGTGTCCGAGAAGATGCTGTTCGCGTAGGACTGCCACGGCAGGTACTGCCAGCCCTCGACCACGTTCTCGGCGCCACCCGCGAGCACCTCGTTGATCTTCTGGCCACCGAAGTACTCGGACTCGAAGCCCAGGAACTCCTCGGACTCCAGCTCGGCGACCGTCGCGGGGAACCCGCCGGTCTCCATGAACACCTTGATGCTCTCCGGGTCGGCGTTGAGCCACTGCAGGAAGCCGGCGGCGAGAAGCTTGTCGTCCGAGCCCTCCGGGACCACCTCGGTCGAGCCACCGTTCTCCGCGTTGACGGGCGTGCCGTCATAGGTCGGCATCGGCGCCACGCGCCACTTCCCGGAGCCGTCAGGTGCGCCAGACTCCAGCACGCCCGGCATCCAGGCACCCACCACGATCGAGGCGATGGTGCCGTCAGCCAGAGCCTGGTACCACTCGTCGGTCCAGCCGGGGATGTCCGACGCGAGCTCCTCGTCGATGAACTGCTGGTACATCTCGGCCCACTTCTGCGTCCCCTCGTCGGCGAGGTCCACCGTGACGGTGTCACCATCCACCTGGAACGGCTTGCCGCCGGCCTGCCAGATCATCGACGTGACGCCACCCGCGCCGTTGCCGTCGTCGTTGATCATGGCCTTGTCGGGGTCCGCCTCCTTCAGCTTGCGTGCCTGCTCGACGTACTCGTCCCACGTCTCCGGCACGACGAGGTCGTGCTCCTCGAAGACGTCGGCGTTGTAGAACAGCGCCATCGGACCCGAGTCCTGCGGCAGCCCCCAGATGCCGCCGTTCTGGGACACAGCACCCCAGGTCGACGGCGTGTACAGGGCCTCGTGGTCGCCGAAGCCGTACGCCGTGAGGTCGGTGAGCTGCCCGGGGAGCTGGAACTGCGGCACCGACTGGTACTCGAGCTGGGCCACGTCAGGGATACCGCTGCCCGCCGAAATCGCGTTCTGCAAGGCCGTGTTGTGGTCCTCGGCGCCCTGCGTGTCCGTGAGGTTCACGGTCATGTTCGGATAGGCCTTCTCGAAGGCATCGATCTGCTTCTGCGCCTGCGGCGTCCACGTCCAGAAGTCGATGGTGCCGCCCTCCTCGAGGGCCGCCTCGATCTCCTCGGCGCTCGCGGCCTCGGCGGGCTCTTCTCCGCTTCCGGGCTCGCCCCCGCCGCATGCGGCCAGGGTCGTAGCCAGCACCGTGACGGCGGCGGCCGCCGCGACACGGCGGCTGCGTGTGAGGTTTCTCTTGATACTCATGGGGGCCTCCTCCTTGAGGTCGTTCATCCCTTGACACCGCCGGCACTGAGGCCGGACTGCCAGTAACGCTGCAACAGCAGGAATACGGCCACGATCGGCAGGATCGTGAGCACAGCACCCGTGATGACCAGGTGGAACACGGGGGTAGCGCCGACGCCGGTCGCGTCGGCGTTCCAGCTCGCCAGTCCGATGGCGAGCGGGAACAGGTTCTTGTCGGAAAGCATGATCAGGGGCAGGAAGTAGTTGTTCCACGTGGCGACGATCACGAACAGGGCGACCGTGACGATGCCCGGGGCGAGCAGCCTGAGCGAGATGGTGAAGAACGTGCGCCACTCGCCCGCCCCGTCGACCCGGGCAGCCTCCAACAGCTCGGTGGGGATCGCCTCCGAGGCGAAGACCCACATCAGGTACAGCCCGAACGGGGAGACCATGGTCGGCAGGATGACCGACCACATCGTGTTGGTCAGCCCGAGCTCGCTGAACATCAGGAACGTTGGCACGGCGAGCGCCGCACCTGGCACGGCGACCGCGCCGAGGACGGTCGCGAAGACCGCGTTGCGGCCGCGGAACCGGTACTTCGCGAGGCCGTAGCCGCCAAGTGCCGCGAACAGCGTGGCTCCGCCTGCGCCCGCCAGGACGTACACCACGGTGTTGCCGAACCAGCGCACGAAGATGCCGTCCTGATGGGTGAGGACCTCCGAGATGTTGGCGAACAGCGCGAACTCTCCTGCGGGCAGCAGGCCGAACGAGCCGCTGAGCAGCTCCTGGGGCTTGGTCGCGCTCATCAGCAGCCACCACAGCGGGAACAGCGAGTAGACGACCAGCCCTGCCATGAGGATGGTCAGGGTCACGGACTTGCGTGGTCTCGCGAACGAGTGCGCCATCAGTCCTCCCTCCTCGTGCCGCGGAGCTGGACCACGTAGGCGATCACCGCGGTCAGCACGCCCATGACGATCGCGACGGTCGCCGCGTAGTTGATCTGCCGGCCGGTGAAGCTCAGGTTGTAGGCGTACATGTTGGGCGTGTACGACGACGAGATGAGCGTCGGCGCGAGGCTTTGGAGGATGCTCGGCTCGTTGAAGAGCTGGAAGCTGCCGATGATCGAGAAGATGGTCGCGATGATCAGTGCCCCGCGCAGCGCCGGCAGCTTCACCGCGCTGATCACGCGCCACTGGTTCGCGCCGTCGAGCGCGGCCGCCTCGTACAGCTCACCCGGCACCGTACGCAGCGCCGCGTAGAGGATGAGCATGTTGTAGCCCACGAATTCCCACGTCACGATGTTGCCGATCGCGACAAGGATCCATTCCTTGGTGAACGGGGCGAGCACCTGCGAGCCGACGGCGTCGTTGAGCCAGCCGACCATCCCGATCCGTTCGCCGTACATGAACCCCCACATCAGCACGGCCACGACGCCAGGCACCGCGTAGGGCACGAACAGCGCGATGCGGGTGAAGCGCTTGCCGAACAGACGACCGCTGTCGATCGCGAGCGCGGCGACCAGCGCGACGAAGAGCATGATCGGCACCTGCACCGCCAGGAACAGGAGCACCCGACCGGCGCCGTCCCAGAACTTCGGGTCGGTGAATGCCGCGCTGTAGTTCGCGAACCCCACGAACTGGTTTCCGCCCATGAGTTGGTCACGGAACAAGCTCAGGTACAGCGAATAGATCACGGGGGCGATGAACGCGAAGGCGAAGACGACGAGGAACGGGGCCACGAAGCTCCAGCCCGCCGCGGAGACGCGGAGGCTGGGTGGACGTCGGCCCAGCACGGGCGTGCCGGTGCCCGCCACGGCTGGGCGGCCTTCCTCGATGGGGACGCTGAGACTTGGTGGGCGGCGACCTGGCACGGGCGGCACCCCTTTCCCCGGACAGCGGCGTCCGGACTCACCTGGACATCAATGTCCTTGGCACGCGCCGGGCAACGATGCTGCCCGACGACGGAATGTGAACGTAAACATCCTCGTGCGCGGTGACTCTGCCACTCGCGCCGCGGATGTGTCAACGACTCGATCATTAACGGACTACGACGTTGCACAACTGCAACCGCTGGGTTCCGATCCGCACCGGTTTGTCCGCGCGATCTGAGGCGCGGCCTCACCTGCGAGGACTCACGTGCGCGGCGCCGCGGCGCTCCTCCGCACCACGAGCTCGGGGGCGATCAGCTCCGCCGCGGGCTTGCCGCCGTCGACCGCCGCGAGGAGCAGTGCGACGCTCCGCCTGCCCAGATCGACGAAGGGCTGGCGCACCGTCGTGAGCGGCGGGATGAAGTGGCCGGAGCCGTCGACGTCGTCGAACCCGACCACCGACACGTCGTGGGGCACCGAGACGCCGCACTCCCAGAAGGCACGCAGCAGGCCGAGTGCGAGCTGGTCGTTGGCGGCGAACACCGCGGTCGGGCCGTCGCCCGCCTTGACCCGCTGCGCCAGGTCGAGCCCCACCATGTAGCCGCTGTCCGCGGTCCAGCTCGCGACCACCGGCTCGGGGACGGGCAGACGGTGCTCGGTGAGGACCGCGCGCCACGCCTCCTCACGCTCGACGGCGTCCAGCCAGTCCGGCGGGCCCGCGACGTGCAGGATCCGCTGGTGCCCCAGCTCGATCAGGTGCTCGACGGCGAGCCGCGCGCCCGCCCGCTGGTCCACCGCCAGGGGGATGGTCGGCACGTCGGGCTGCACATCGCGCGCCGCGATGATCACCACGGGCACGGGGGCCCGGAACGACTCCACGGCGTCGGCCACGTCGCTGTGCGGCGCGATGACGACTATGCCCTCGACCGCCTGGTCCAGGAAGTGCTCCAGGGCGTTGTGCAGGGTGGCGGCGTCGTACCGCCTGAGGGTCGCGACGCTCACGTACCAGCCCTGCTCGCGAGCGGCCTCCTCGACAGCGATCAACGTGCTCGACGGGCCGAACAACGGCGATCCGGTGGTCACCACGCCCACGGTCGTCGACCGCGCCGTGACCAGGGCGCGCGCCGCGCTGTTGCGGCGGTAGCCGAGCTCCGCGATCGCCTCCAGCACCTTCTCCCGGGTGGCCGGGCGCACGCTCCGATGGCCGTTGAGCACACGCGAAACGGTCTGGTGGGAGACGCCGGCGAGCGCGGCGACGTCGGCCATGGCCGGCGGCCGCGTCATCGCGGGTCGAGAGATGGTCACGGACGAATCATCCACCCAGCTCGCGGGCGCGGTCACGCGCGGCGGTCGCGGCGGTCAGGAACGACGCCCGGACGCCACCGTCGTCGAGGGCGCGCAGGGCGGCCGCCGTGGTGCCGCCCGGTGAGGTGACCTTCTCGCGCAGGAGCACGGGGTGCTCCCCCGACTCGTCCATGAGGCGGGACGCGCCGAGCAGGGTCTGTGTGGCGAGGCGGCGGGCGACGTCGCGTGTCAGGCCGAGCAGCACACCCGCCTCGGCGAGCGCGTCGGCGACGTAGAAGATGTACGCGGGGCCGGACCCGGAGATCGCGGTGACCGCGTCGAGGTCCTTCTCCGCCGTGCGGACGACGGCGCCGGTGCCCGCGAACAGGTGCTCCACCACCTCGAGGTGGGCCTCCGTGGCGGCCGCTCCCGGCGCGATAGCGGTGATGCCCGCGCCGATCGCGGCAGGCGTGTTCGGCACGGCCCGCACGACGGCGGTACCGGCGGGCAGCCCCTTCTCGTAGAAGGACGCGGGGTGTCCGGCCGCGACGGTGACCACCACGGCTTCGGGGTCGATCCCGGGTGCAATCTCGTCGAGGAGGGCACCGACGTCCTTCGGCTTCACTCCCACGAGGACGAGGCCCGCGCCCCGGACCGCCGCCACGTTGTCGCTGGTCGTGGCCACCTGATAGGTCTCGCGCAGGTGCTGGGCCTTGGCCTCGGTCCGCACGGTGGCGACGATGTCGGCCGCGGCCCAGCCCGCCGAGAGCGCGCCGGCGAGCACGGCCTCGCCCATGTTCCCGGCCCCGAGCACTGCAAGTCGCTGGTTCACGGCACTATTCTCCCCCGCCCCGCACGGGAGCCCTCACAGCGGGAAGGCCGCGTAGAAGTCCTCCATGGTGTCGGCCGGGCCCGTTGCCTGCATCACCGCGGTCCCGTTCTGCCAGACGACGACGGCCTTGCCCCCCTTGGCCGGCACTATCGCGTACTGCCCGACCACCTTCTTGCCGACCTTCACGTCGCCCTCGCGGTCCGCCTCGCCGGCGGCCTGGGTCCAGGCGGTCGCCGCGGCTTCCGCCTCGTCCGACGTCGCCCACTGGCCCGCCACGAGCGCCACCTCGCCGGAGCCGCCGTCGGCGTACTCCGCGTTCCAGGCTTCCAGCGCACCCTGCTCCTTGGGCTCCTTGGCCTCAGCGAGCGAGCCGAGCGCGAACTGCAGCACCGTGGACGGGAGGGCCTTCTGGAAGGCGGTCTCGTCACCGGCGCGCTCCATCGCCTTGACCGTGGGGGTCGGTGCCGGCGCCGTGACCGTCACCGTGGGAACGGGCTGCGGCGTCCCCTCGCTGCGCCAGAAACCCGGCCAGGCGAAGCCCCCCACGAGGACCAGGGCGAGCACGATCACGAGCAACCCCACGACCGCCACGAGCCGACGACGCCGGTACACCGCGGGCGACGTCGTCTTCCCGCCCTTCCCGGCGACCGATGCTGTCGCACCGGTGCGCGGTCGGTTCACGCGCTGGTCGGTCATGTCCTGGCTCCCCCGTGCTCTGTCCACCGGATGCGTCACGGCGGCTCAGTCGAAACCTTATGTCGGGGCACTGACATCGGCGCGCAGGCACGCCCGGCACCGGACGAGCGTCCGAACCTCACCCCGCCTGGCGGGCGCCACTCCGAGCACGATCCGCCGCCTGACACACCGGTAGCAGGACCGCGAAGGCCGCCGCTGAGACCGCGCATGCGGCGAGCAGCCCGCCGGTGTAGGCCGTCAGGCCCCCGCCCCACGGGAGCGTCGCCCAGGCGTAGCCCTCCGTCGCGGCAGCCGCCAGTACGGAGACGGCGGCCGCCGGCACCGCGATGACTCCCAGGAGGATCGTGACCGGCCCCGTCGCGGCGTCGGCACGCCGCGCTGCGCCTGCGGCGGCGCGCCGCGCGGTCCCGGCGGTGGCGCGCCTCGCGGTCCCGGCGGTGGCGCGCCTCGCGGTCCCGGCGGCGGGCGGGCCCGCCCAGCCCGCCGGCGCGAGAGCGCACGTCAGGGCCGTCCAGGCCACGACGACGAGCACCGCAGCGACGACGTCGGACGGGCGGTGCCAGCGGTCCGCGAGCGTCGCCAGGCCCATGGCACAGGTGACGGCGGCGCCGGCAAGCGCCGTCACGGGCCGCCAGCCGCGTGGAGTGACGAGCAGGAGCGCGGCCCAGGCCGCCGCCACCACGGTGACGTGGCCGCTCGGCAAGGTGTTGACGTCCTGGTTCCACTCACCGACGAGGCCGACGCGGTGGAAGACTCCGTCCTTGATCACCTGGGTGGTCAGGTTCGCTCCCAGGATCACGACGGCGGCCATGGCCGTGGCCACCCAGCTCCGGCGCAGCAACCCGATCCCGCAGACGACGAGGAGTCCCGCCGCGAGCCACGGCAACGACCCGAGGAGCAGCATGGGTTCCACGAGGTGGTTGACGACGTCCTGGTAGCGGTCGGCGGTCTCGAAGACACGCTCCTCGACTCGCTGTCCGGGCCAGGTGGTGACCATCGCCCACCAGACGAGCCAGGTGCCCAGTGCCGCGCCGAGCGCCACCATGAGAGCGGCCAGGCGGGCGGGAGGACGGCGCGG